>NZ_CATKPG010000023.1:0-479043 GCF_949767875.1 Chryseobacterium sp. IT-36CA2
TGCTGAATGCAGAACGCTCATTCCCATCAGAATATCTCTGTTTTTGAAATTGTAGGACTTCTGCCACTGTTCATCGCCTCTTTCATTTAAAGAAATCAGCCAAAGATCTGTTCCTTCTTCAATAGCTACCGTTTTATTTCCTGATCTTTCTGATCTTGATTCTCCTCCAATGATGAATCCGTTTGAAGTTAATGCCAGGGTTCTGATATGATCATCTCCTTTTCCTCCAAAGTTCTTCTCCCATTCTACTTTTCCGTTTTTATCGAGCTTAACGATCCAGTAGTCACCTTCACCGAAGTTTTCAGTTTGTTTCGAAGTTGCAGATAGTAGGTTATAAGTTGCAGTTCTGTCAGACGGAGTATTTGTATTGATCGTTGATTGCTGATGAGTTGTTTTAACAGATGTACTTCTGGAATAAATTCCCAGTAATGCTCCGCCATCTTTTGTTGGAATCATCTTTTCCACTTCATCTAAACCTTTTCCACCTAAAATTAATTGTGATAATTCTTTTCCGTCTTTATCCAGTTTTGTGATCAAGACATCTTTAGAACCGTAACCTTTTAAAGAACTTTGAACGTTGCCCGCAACAAAGAATCCTAAATCTGTAGTTTGAATCACAGCTCTTGCTTCTTCATCGGAAGAACTTCCTAATGTTTTCTGCCATAACTCATCTCCAAATTCATTGATTCTGATCAGCCAGATATCTGATCCACCTTTGGAATCCTCTTTTTTATCCAATCCCTTTCCTGAATAAGAGGTCCCGGCTAATAGAAATCCACCATCCTGAGTGGTTACTGTCGCTGATAAATAATCATGATTCTGACCGGAGAAATATTTTCCCCATACTTCTTCACCTTGCTGATTTAATTTTACCAGATGAAAATCATAACCATTATTCTGCTTACTTCCAGCCTCCCGCTTCCCGCTTCCTGACTGTATAGAACTTCCTGTGATCAAATATTGCTGGTCGATAGTTGTCGTGACCTGGCTTAGAAAATCCTGTGTAAAGGATTTGATATCTTTCTGCCAGATCAATTCCTGTGCAGATAAGCCCAAAACTGCGCACATAGTAAATGCACCGAGATAAAATTTTCTCATGTTAATGTCGTTTTCTGAGTTAATAATTAGCTTATTGAAGCTCCGCAAATTTAACACTATTTAAGACTTAAAAATTAAATTAATGTGGTATGCTTTAAATCATACTATTAATAATCAAATCTTCCTTATTTTATATTAAATTCATTTTATTCTAATGCAAAATTATCTATGTATCACGACAAAACCTGTCGTATTAAAAATAAAAAGTAAAGAAAGCAAAATCACAATATTCATTCTCAATCAAGAAATTACATCACACGAAAGAGAATTTTATATTAACTTTTAAACCATAACTGATAATTTTAAAATAATCTTTAATCATTTCATTATCTACTATTGTAATGCTTTTCTTTTATTAATATGTTTACAACATGATGAGAAAAAACTATTACCGGAAATTGGCATTTATGATCACATTGCTGACTATTTTATTTGCCTATCAAAAATATACCAGTCGGGAAAAAGAACCTTTCCCTGATGTAAAATTCATTTCAAGCACTTCTACATTTACTAATGTCTCAGATTTTGATCCTAATACACTGGATAAAAAACAATGGCAGAAACTAGGCTTTTCAGAGAAACAGACTGCTACTATTCTCAATTACAAGGATATATTGGGTGGAAAATTTACATCCAAAGAGCAGTTAAAAAAATGTTATGCTATTTCTGATGAAAAATTCAGTGAATTGAAATCGTTTATATTACTTCCTGAGATGACTGGAGGAGATAAATCAAAAGATTTTAATAAAATTGGTAAAAAAGAACTTACTGTTGCAGGAAAATTCAATCCAGATCGATTTTCAGTCAACGACTGGCTCAAAATAGGCTTCAGTGAAAAACAGGCGGAAGCCATTTTAAAGTATAAAAACTATTTAGGAGGAAGCTTTATCAGTAAGGAAAAATTTAAAGAGTGTTTTATTATTTCACCGGAAAATTACAGTAGACTTCAGTCTTACTTATTGTTACCAGAAAAGACTCCTGAAAATTTCAGAAATTTCGCAAAAAATAGTACGGCTAAAACTAAGGTTCAATATCATACTTTTGATCCTAATCTATTGGATTTAGATGGATGGAAAGCCCTTGGTTTTTCTGAAAAACAGAGTAACACCATCGTCAATTACCGGGATAGAAATTTGCGGGGAAGTTTTAAAAGTATAGAAGATCTTCAAAAATGCTTTGTGATCTCATCAGAGAAATTCCAGGAAATGAAACCTTATATTAAGCTTCAAGAAAAACAGCAGGAAAAAACTGATTTTTCGAAAACAGATCTTAATACAATTACTTTCAAACAGCTTATAGAATTCGGTCTGGATGAAAGAAGTGCGGGTTCAATCATTGGTTTCAGAAAGAAACTGGGAGGTTTTATGAACAAACAGCAAATTTTAAGTACTTACAATATTGATCAGAATCTTGTTCAAAAACTAATTTCAATAGCACCATTGAATACTTCAGATGTTCCAAAATATTCTTTGGTAGACGCTCCTGAAGACTGGCTTAAGAATCACCCCTATTTCAAATATTCCGCGGACAAAATTATTTTCTACAGAATTAGCAATCCCGATGATAAAAAAATATGGAAACTTTTAAAATTGAAACCTGAATATGAAGAAAGAATGAGATTATATATTAAATAATTGAGGATTAAAAGTTGAGGATTATTTTAAAATCCTCAACTTCCAATTATTATTTGTTGACTAAACTAGTCTATTGTTTTACTGGAATCTGAAAGCAAAGTATTCAAGGTATTCATTTCATCTTCAGTAAGATCTCTCCATTTTCCGACTGGGAGATCAAGTTTAATGTTCATGATACGGATTCTTTTCAGTTTTTTTACTTCATAACCAAGATATTCGCACATTCTTCGGATTTGTCTGTTCAGCCCTTGAGTAAGAACAATTCTGAAATTCATTTCATCAATTTTCTCCACTTCACATTTTTTGGTTACAGTATCCAGAATGGGAACACCGTTTCTCATTTTTTCCAAAAATCTAGGAGTGATAGGTTTATCTACACGAACAATATATTCTTTCTCGTGATTGTTTCGGGCTCTCAGAATTTTATTGACAATATCTCCGTCATTCGTTAAGAGAATAAGGCCTTCACTGGGTTTATCCAGTCTTCCGATAGGAAAAATTCTTTTCGGGTGATTGATATAGTCTACAATATTATTTTTTTCGCGTTTGGTGTCTGTAGTACATACGATTCCTACCGGCTTATTAAAAGCAATATATAATGGTTTTTCCTGCGGTTCTCTGATTGGTTTTCCGTCTACTTCTACCAGATCTTCATCTGAAACTTTCGTTCCCAGCTCAGGAACTTTCCCATTTATTTTGATTCTACCTTCTTCCAAAAGCTTATCTGCCGCCCTTCTTGAACAGTATCCTACTTCTGATAAATATTTATTGATACGCGTTTTTTCCATTAGTCTTTTCCGTAACCGGGATAATTTTTATTGCTGAAAATCGGGATAATTTTATTTTATAGACCTTCAAATCTGTACTCATTATTCAAGAACTGATCTGTAGCATCTTCAATAGCATAGTCTCCAATTTTTGTACGTCTTAACTGGGTCAGATAAGCTCCCACTCCCAATTCCTGTCCGATATCATGAGCCAGGCTTCTTATATAAGTCCCTTTTGAACAACCTACCATAAAGCTTATCAAAGGAAAATCAATTTTAATATCTTTAATATAATGAATGGTTGTTTTTCTTGCCTTCATTTCTACTTCCTCTCCTGCTCTTGCAAGGTTGTAGGCCCTTTCACCATCAATTTTAATGGCTGAGTAAACCGGTGGTTTTTGTTCAATTTCTCCAACAAATTTTTCCAGCACATCTCTTACCTGTTCCTCAGTAATATGAGAGATATCCTGTTGAAGGATTTCAGGTTTTTCTGTATCATAGGATTCTGTCTGTACTCCAATTTTGATCTCTGTCCAATATTCTTTGGGAGCATCCTGAATCTCAGGAATTTTCTTTGTGAATTTTCCACAGCAGACAATAAGAAGGCCTGTAGCTCTGGGATCTAAGGTCCCGGCATGTCCTATTTTAAATTTTTTAGGAAGATCAAATTCCCTTTTAAGTTTATATTTCATTTTATTGACAGCCTGGAAGGAAGTCCAGTCCAAAGGCTTATCCAATAAAAAAATGTATCCTGATTTCAGTTCTTCAGCAGTCATGAATGGGTGTAATGTACTTTCTTATTTAAAGAAATAAAAATAAATCAACAAGGCAACTCCAACAAAAATACGGTACCAGCCCCAAGGTTTGAATCCATATTTATTAAGCACTCCAATGAATGCCTTGATAGCAATAAGTGCAACAATAAATGCAACAATATTCCCAACCACAAAGATCATAATATGATCCTGTGAAGCCATAATCATTTCATATCCTTTTTGTGGATTTGGTGTTTCTTTTCCCCAGGTTTTCACAAAAACTGAGTATACCGTTACAGCAAGCATTGTTGGTACTGCAAGGAAAAAAGAGAATTCTGCAGCAGCTTTTCTGGTAAGTCCCTGCGCCATCCCTCCAATAATAGAAGCGGCACTACGGCTCGTCCCCGGCATCATTGCAAGACACTGCCAGAAACCAATAGTAACAGCTTTTCTTATGGTAATTCCCTTTTCATCGTCAATTTTAGGGTTCTTAAACCATTTGTCAGCAAACAGTAAAACAACACCCCCTAAAACCAATACGGAAGAAATAGCAATCTGATTTCCAAGTACAGCTTCAATTTTATCGTCAAATAAATACCCTAGAACCAATGCCGGAACTACAGCAAAAGCCAGTTTAAAATAGAACTGAATATTGTTTAAGTCAAAAAACTTTTTCCAGTATGCTACAACAACAGATAAAATAGCTCCAAATTGAATAGAAACCTGAAACATTTTTAAAAATTCTGTTTCCTCTAATCCCATAAGATTTGCAGTAAATCCCATGTGTGCGGTAGAAGAAATTGGAAGATATTCTGTTAACCCCTCTACAATGGCAATAATAATTGCTTTGATTAAATCCATATTCTTTTAAAAAATTAAAAAGATTAAAAAATTTAAGAATTAAAAAAGATTGGCTTATTGGCTTGAATCTTTCAATTCTTAAATTTTTTAATCCTTAAATAAAATTATTTTATTTATTTTCTTTTTAAGATCGCGTACACTTCTATTACAAATCCTATAACAACAAACAGAGGTGCTATTCTGATTCTTCTGATAGAAAAGATACCGTCATTCCATGAGTTTGGATCAAATTTACCATCTACCGTATTGGCATCCGGACCCATCATCAGTAGAAATCCTACTACAATGAATGCCAATCCTATCAGCATCCATTTGAAATTCTGCTGTCCAAAATAGAAAGCGTTTTCCTGAGGTACTTCTGCTTCATGCCCAAAGTCTGAAGCGGAAATTTTATTTGTTTTTTTGCTCATTGTTAAGAGTAATATAAATCGTCAACGTTTGATTTTAAGAATCTCCATGTAGCGAAAATGGTACTTAAGACAGAAATAAAGATACCCACTCCCAATACTAAGATAATCAACCAGAAGTACTGATTATTATCCTGCACGAAAGCAGAACCAATCTGACTTGTGAAGTAATACCAAACTCCTCCTAATGCAAGAAGACCAATTACGGAACCAATAGCTCCTAAAATAATAGCTTCTACAATGAAAGGTTTAAGGATAAATCTTCTTTTCGCTCCTACAAGCTGCATTGTTTTAATAATAAATCTCTTCGAGAATATTTTCAGACGAATAGAGTTATTAATCAATACAACCGCCAATACCAGGAATAGTATTGAAAATCCTAAGATCCACTTTAAGATTCTGCTCAGGTTATTATAAACATCCACCATCAAGGTACTGTCATTTTTAACATCTATAATCCCTGGAACAGATTTTATCTCTTTAATTGCTTGATCAATTTTTGCCGGATCTACGAATTCTGGTTTTAAAGCAACTTCAATTGAAGATGGGAAGATATTTTCTTCGAACAATGCATCACTGTCTATTCCCATCGTTTTTTTGGCTTCTTTAGCTGCCATATCCCTTGAAATATAGGTTGCTTTTTTTACAGGAGCTAATAACTGTACTTTTTTAAAAGTTTCTTCCTCCAGTTTTGCAATTTTTACAGAATCTTTAGCATCATAGTTTTCATCAAAGTAGGCGTTCACCACCAACTGTTCTTTGATATAGTCAGAATACTTCTGGGCATTAATCAGAATAAGCCCCATTAATCCTAACAAAAATAACACTAAGGCAATACTTATCACTACTGTAATATTGCTGGACCGAAGCCTTTTCTTATTAAATTCATCTACAGATTTAGCCATTAATATTAAAATTTTTGGCTAAAATAGAAAAAATCTTCCGAAATTTGGGACGAAATAAAGAAAATCACTGTTAATAAAATCATAAAAAACCTTGAGTGTAAAAGCAAAAAAACATCTTGGACAGCACTTCCTGACAGATGAAAACATCGCAAGAAAAATCGTAGAAGGTCTTAGTTTTGAGAACTATAACAATATCATGGAAGTAGGTCCCGGAATGGGAGTTCTTACCAAATATCTTCTTGAAAAGGAGCAGAACATTTACCTTGCAGAAATAGATACAGAATCTATTGAATACCTGAAAAACAATTATACAAAGGTTACTGAAGATACTTTTGTAGGTGATTTCCTGAAGCAGGACTTCAGTTTTCTCAAAAATGATCAGATTGCCATTATTGGAAATTTCCCGTATAACATCTCATCACAAATCCTTTTTAAGATTGTAGATCATTATGAACTGATCCCGGAAATGGTAGGAATGTTTCAGAAAGAAGTAGCAGAAAGAACAGCAGCCGTTCCGAGAACTAAAGATTACGGTATTCTTTCTGTACTGATACAGGCCTATTATGATGTGTCCTATATGTTTACAGTACACGAGAACGTCTTCAATCCTCCTCCAAAAGTTAAATCCGGAGTGATCAGGCTTACAAGAAACCCGAAAGAAGGTCTTGCAGGTAATGAAGTTCTCTTTAAGCAGATTGTAAAAACAGGATTCAATCAAAGAAGAAAAAAACTTTCTAATGCATTGAAATCCTTAAACATTCCTGAAGCATTGAAAGGACATGAATTTTTAGACAAAAGAGCGGAAGAATTAAGTGTAACAGATTTTATACATTTTGCCAATCTTTGGAAAGAAAATCAATAAGCATCCATAGAAATAAACAAAAGCTCCTAACTTAGGAGCTTTTTTATTGGCTTAAAATACTATTTATTAAAAGCAGAAAGCCTTTCAAAATAAAATTTGAAAGGCTTTCTTTTATATTACATTATCAATTCTAGTTTCTGTTTTTCAGCATGATCCATCCTGACCAGTTCATTTGAGCTTTTGATTTTGGATACTCAAAATTGAACTTATACCAGTATGTAGCTGTTGGAAGTCTCTTACCTCCTACTGTTCCGTCCCAGATAGGATTTTCTTTCGAGAATCTGAACATCTCTACTCCATATCTGTCATACACAGAACCTGTAAAGTTTTTAAAGTCTCCAAGAGCTTTAAGATCCAGTACATCATTGATTCCGTCTTCATTCGGAGTAATAATGTTATTAATCTGTAATGTAAAGAATTCAAGGGATCCGACACAATGTGTTCCTACTCTTCTTACTAAAACAGTATAGTTTGTATTATCTAAAAGATTAGCAAATACGTTTGAAGCCTGCCATGTGATTCCATTATCAATAGAATACTCTAAAGTACTTGGTGTATTGTTCATAGGCGGGTTTTCAGCCGTAATTGTTACTGTCTTCTTGATACTTTCATAACTTATAGCAGTAACGAAAGGAGTAGCTGCACCCAGTACTTTTGCCTCGAAAACTTTCTTACAGATACCGTTATCAATTTCTACGGAATAAATACCCCATTGGTCTACAACAATTTTCTGTGTTGTTGCTCCTGTACTCCAAAGGTATTTATAACCTTGTCCAGCTCCTGCATCAAGAGTCACTTTATCACCAATACACATTTCAACATCTTGTAATGGTGAAGTGATTTCCGGTGTAACTTCAATTCTTATGGTTGCCGGATTAAGAGATTTACATCCTTTTGGTCCAAGCGCATATACGGTAAAGGTTGTTGTCTGATATAAGGTAACGGTCTGTGTATTACCCGTTCCCATAAAGTTGCTCCATTGATAAGTAGCTCCTCCGTCAGCGGTGAGGGTTACAGATTCTCCCGGACATATTTTTATTCTGGAAGATTTTACTGTAGCCGTTGGGGTTACCTCTTTCTGCAATGTAAGTTCAACTATTTTACTACAGAAACCACCATTGGAAACAAGAACATAAAGGATCTGGCCATCATTACCGTTATAGTTTAATGGAGTTTGAATATAATTACCATTCTGTGCAACTGCATCTGCCTGATTTTCGTAGAATTTAAAAATTGCTCCCGGTGTCGGGCTGATGGTAGGCATAATGGTACTTAAATCAAAAGTAGTAATATCCGGTGTAGTACAAAGCAATAATGTTGCATCCTGAGCCTGAGGAGTTGTTCCTCCGTGAATCTGGATAGTAGCTTTACCAGGACATGGATTTCCCGGAACACTTACTTCAATCGTATAAGTACCCGGTTGTACGGCCGTAATAGTATTGGTAGTGGCATTAGGTACCGGAGCACCGTTAAAATACCATTGATAGACTAGGTTTGGATCATTTACTGAAGCAGTAATTACCTGAGGTACATTATCACAAACGTTAATATCAGAAGGTAACTTTGTTCCGGCAGGATCCAAAAGATCTACACCAATATTGAAAGATCCCCCTTCCAAAAATACGGCAGAGTCATAACTGTGGTCACTGTAATCGGCAATTACCATTTTAAAGTGGTATTGCTGTCCTGCTACTACTGTTGCTATAGCAGTCAATGGAATTGTTCTTCCATTAAAATTGGTTTCAACGTTACCTGTGTTGTAACCTGCAAAATATTGTTCATTTACTGCACCACAACTAGATCCGATTGCTGGGTGGATATTTGTAATACTTACTGGTCCTGCACCTCCCGGAAGTACGGCCATATTCACATAAGGTCCTCCTGAAGTAGGTCTAAGTAAGATTGCAAATGCATCTGCAAAGGTACAAGGGAATGAACCAGTATATTCTTCTGATGCGATAAGATAGTTGAATTTAATTTGACTGGTCGTAGGTACAAAGTCAAATTCCAATAGAACAGCATCATTCAGTCTGCTTTCCACTACTCCAATTACCTGTGCAAGATCAGCATCTGATCCTCCACCATTGGTATCGTTAAGACCGTCTTCAAAAGCATTACCAGCTCTTCTTGCATATCCTGTAGAAAGAATAAGCCCATCTTTAAAAGGGAAATTGGTTGTGGCTTTATGAAAATATCCCCAGGCTCTGTTGGCATCACTTGCAGCATGATTAGGAGTAATCTTCACATTCGATACATTGGGAGTCAGACAGGTATTGGTTCCGGATGAAATCAATACATCTTTTACCATTTTCTCAATAGTATAACTGGACTCTGGGTATGACGGTGCATTCACGTCAATAAAAGCTCCTGCTCTTCTGGACAGGGTGGAACTGGTTTTCTTTACCGGTTTCCTTGGAGTAAGATTTTGTGAAAATAAAAAAGTCGAGGTGACTAAAAAAAATAAACAAAGCGGTAGATATCTTCTCATAATATTTTTGTTTCAACAAATTTAATTTTTTTTTAAATATCTCATATACATATTTGCATTTTTTACAACAAAAAAACAAAATATGTACCTTTTACGGTCAATTTTCGTTAATCAATCCCTATCCGTTCAAACCCTACACAATGTGGTAGCATTGTATTATCAATTGTTTTAGCATATTTATCATCAATTTTAAATAATTCACAAAACGCGATAACTTATATTCTTAAAAACAACAAAATCTTTCATTGCTGAAAGATTTTGTTGTTTATTTTTTATTTCAAGAATTTCTAATTTCTATTCTTTAAAAGAATCCAGCCTGAGCGCTGTTCCAATTTCTTACTTGCTGGGTTTTCCCACTGTACTCTATACCAATAAGTAGCTGTAGGAAGATTGATCCCTTTTAAAGATCCTGTCCATATAACATTCCCTTTACTTGCCTTGAATACTTCAGCTCCGTATCTGTCGAAGATAGAAGCTGCAAAATCTTTATACCCGCTGATTCCTGTGAAATCTATGGTATCATTTACACCATCCATGTTAGGGGTAATGGCATTGCTGATAACGATTGTAAAATAATCCAGAGAAGTACCACATTTAGCACCTACAACTCTTACCATCAAAGTATACATTGTATTATTTAAAATACCTGTAAATACATTAGATGAATGCCAGGTTAATCCTCCGTCTAATGAGTATTCCAAAACTCCTCCTGTAGGATTGCTTGCCGTAAGGGTAAGAATATGATTGTCATAAACTACATTGGTAAACTGCGGCAGATCAGGATTGATTAGCTGAGCAGAAAACGTTTTGGAACAAGTACCATTACTGATCGTTACAGAATACGTTCCCGGGATATTAGTAGTTATCGTTTGAGTGGTTGCCCCCGTACTCCATAGATATGTATAATTCAGTCCTGAACCTGCATCAAGAGTTCCTTTATCTCCAGCACATACAAATACATCTTTTAAAGTAGAGACAATTGCAGGAACTACTTGAATGGTTACTTTTGCAGGATCCACGGAACTACATCCGTTTCCTCCCAATGCATATACTGAATATTCTGTTGTTGCTGTAGGTGTAACAACCTGAGTATTTCCATTTCCGGTAAGACCTATCCAATTATAAGTAATTCCACCCGAAGCAGTCAATGTCACAGATTCTCCTTCACAGATTTTTAATTTTGATGCGGTAAGTCCTGCAATAGGTGGACCTACCTGAACTGTTACGCTAGCTGCAGTTGCAGAAATACAACCGTTAGCTCCCACTGCAAATACCGTATAGGTTGTAGTCACAGTAGGCGAAACAACCTGAGTATTTCCGTTTCCGGTAAGACCATTCCCCCAGTTATAGGTTACTCCTCCGGAAGCCGTTAATGTTACAGATTCTCCTATACAAATACGAGGCTGTGATGAAACAACAGCAGCCACTGGTTTTACTTTATCTTCCTGAACTGTCACTGTTGAAGTGAAAGTACAGCTTAAATTTCCAGGTTGTGAAACATTCGTAACAGTTAATGTATAAGTACCTCCTGCACTCACTACAGGCGTAAGGGTATTACCTCCTGATACAATCGTTCCTCCTGTTGTTGTCCAGGTAATGGTAGATCCTGCAGGCACAACAGATGCAGAAGCATTAATCGTTATCTGAGGAGTTGTACAGGTAATTGTTTGCGGTGCAGCAATCGTAAGAGTAGTTTCAGCTGTTTTTATTAATTGAAGAGAGACTACATAACTACACCCTCCATTGCTTACCAACACATAAATTGTCTGGTTTGCAGGTGGTGTATATGCTGTAGGATTCGCGATAAAGTTTCCGTTGGCAGCATTGGCATCCGCCTGATTGATATAGTACGTAAAGGTAACCCCTGCAGCAGTTGTAATCTGAGGTTGCGCTTCTGTAAGATTAAAAGCTAATCCTGGCTGATAACACTTATGCAATGTTGCGTTTTGTGCTGTAAAAGGTTCTGATACTTCAATTGTTATGGTTGCCGGGTTTTGAGAAGCACAGCCATTGGCTCCTACTGCTGTTACTGTATAAGTAGTTGTAACGGTAGGTGAAACAACCTGTGTATTTCCATTTCCGGTAAGACCATTACCCCAGTTATAGGTAGTCCCACCTGAAGCCGTAAGTGTTGTAGAGTCTCCTTTACAGATTTTTATTTTACTTGCTACAAGTCCGGTAACCGGCGGTGCACTGTTTCCTGTTACAGTTACAGTACCTACCGCTGTACAGCTAAGATTTCCGGGCTGGTAAACTTTTGTTATCGTTAATGTATAAGTTCCTGCCGCATTAATTACAGGGTTTAAGGTAGTACCTCCTGAAACAATATTTCCTCCTGTAGTGGTCCAGTTGAATGTAGCACCTGTAGGATAAACTGAAGCTGATGCATCCAGTGTAGTCTGAGAATTGGCACAAGTTAGCACTATCGGAGGAGCAATAGTAGGTATCATTTGTGGAGCTTTTACCAACTGCAGTTCAGCTACTTTAGCACAAAAACCGTTGGCTACTCTTACATACACTGTTCCGCCTGCACTTTGATAAGCTGTTGGATTAGGAATTGTATTTGTATTTCCGGCATTAGCATCTGCCAATAGAGTATAATATGAAAACACAGCTCCCGGAGTGGTACTTATTGAAGCCTGTGCTGATGTTAAATTAAATGTAGCATTTCCGGCAGCATAACAAGCTGTTAATGTAGCATTCTGTACCGTAGGAGATGTTCCGCCAACCACTGTAATAGTTGCTTCTCCCGGGCAGGAATTTCCCTGAATAAAAACTTTAACGGTATATACCCCTGGCGCTGTTGCTGTATAACTTGCATTGGTAGCTCCCGGAATAGGATTGGCTCCCAAATACCATTGATAGGTTATATTAGCTCCCTGAACTGAAGCCGTAAAAGTCTGTGGAGTATTATCACACATATTTACAGATGCAGGAAGCTGCACTCCTGCCGGATCGAGAATTTTCACTCCAATATCGAATGACCCAGCTTCTAAAAATACAGCAGAATCAAAGTTGGGATCCTGATAATCAGCAAGGACAATTTTAAAGTGGTAGATTTCTCCAGGAATTACAGTTGCTTTTGCGGTAAGAGGAATAGTACGTCCATTAAAATTGGTTTCTATCTGAGCGGTATTGGTTCCTCCATAATAGGCTTCATTTTTAGGTCCGCAATTTTGATACTGCGGGTGAATATTGGTAACACTTACAGGTCCAGCTCCCGCCGGAAGTACTGCAAGGTTGGTATAAGTAGGATCAGTTGCTTTTTTTAGCAGCAAAGCAAAACCATCTGTAATGGTACATGGGAAATTTTGCTGATATTCTTTTGAAGCAAACAAATATCTGAAAGTAATTTCGGTGGAAGCTGCCACAAAGTCAAACTCTATGGATGTTGCATTATTCAGGTTGGAATTAGCAATTCCCAATGCATTTGCCAAATCTACATCTCCTCCTGTTCCCAGATCATCACTTAAAGCACCCTGGAAAGTATTTCCTGCTTTGTTGGCATATCCGGTTGAAAGTATAATCCCTTTACTAAATGGGAAATTGGTGTTTGATTTATTGAAATATCCCCAGCTCCGGTTCTGATTGGTAGCAGGTAAATTGGGAGATACAGTTACATTGCTTACACTTGAATTGGTACAGGTACCTCCTGATATAAGAACATCTTTGACCAGTTGGGTTATAGGATAGCCGGATTCCGGGTAACTTGGTGCATTCACATCTATAAAGACACCAGCTCTCAAAGAAGCAGCTTTAGGTTTTGCAGCAATTTCTACCCTTCCTTTATTTTGACCCAAAACAAAGTTCCCTAAGAAAGCTAAAAATAACGCTAAAAATAAATTTCCTCTCCTCCTATTTAACATTTTATATTATTTTAAACAAAAATACTATTTTTTTTGATTGAAATTCAAGTTAACACAATTTACATTATTACTAACGCAAGTTTATTTATGTTAGAATATCAACTTTGTTTATTTTAAAACAATAAAAAAAGACTGACAAAATAGCCAGTCTTTCTATTATCGTTTAATATGGTTTAAATTATTCTATATTTTTAAGCAATATCCATCCGGTTTTTACTGTAATTTCCTTACTCGCAGGGTCTTCGAAAGTTACCTGATACCAATACGTGGAGGTAGGTAATTTTTTACCTTGGAAATATCCATCCCAATATGGTGTTATCTTCGTTGCTTTGAACACTTCTCTTCCGTATCGGTCGAAAACTTGCCCACTGAAGTCTTTATAATTAACCACTCCGCTGAAATCAATAATATCATTAATATTATCTCCGTTTGGCGTAATAACGTTTTTCATCACGAATGTAAAGAACTCAAGGAAGCCTACACAACTTGTAAATTTCACTCTTACCCTGATGGCAATAACTTTATTTTTAGGCACATTGTTAAATACATTGGAAGACTGCCATGTAACGCCATTATCTACTGAATATTCCAGGATACCGTTACTTGGATTACTTGCAGTAATAATCATTGTACCTTTATCATTGTAATCCACTTTTATCACTTCAGGGATTACCGCTTTAATAACCTGTGTTTTGAATTCTTTAGAACATACTCCATTGCTGATTATTACTGAGTATTCTCCCGGAGTTCCTACCGTGATGCTCTGGCTTGTTTCACCACTACTCCACTGGTAAGTATAATTGGGTCCTGAACCTGCATCTAAGATAATTTTATCACCCTGACAGATATGCCCACCTTTTAAGTTGGAAACAATAGCTGGTACCACTTCAATTGTAATACGTGCAGGCTGTAAAGATTTACATCCCTGGGCTCCGATAGCATATACTGTATAGGTAGTGGTTTGGGTAGGGCTTACCGTTCTTATTCCTCCGGTAGTACCTGCAGAATCAGCCCATTGGTATGTTACTCCACCAGTAGCAGTCAGCAATACAGATTCTCCGGCACAAATTTTTAATCTTGGAGCTGTTACTAAAGCTGTTGGTGTTTCTTCTTTTCTTAATGTTAAAGTTGCTATTTTACTACAAAACGCACCATTGGAAACCAGCACATATAATATCTGCCCGTCTGTTCCCGTATAATTAGTCAGATTGGTAATATAGCTATTATTCTGAGCCTGTGCATCAGCCTGATTGGCATAGAAACGGAATACCGCTCCCTGTGTTGTACTGATCAGAGGTTTTGCTGTTTCTAAATTAAAGGTAGTAACAGTAGGTGTTGTACAAAGCTTAAGTTCAGCATTCTGTACGGTTGGACTTGTTCCACCGATAATGGTGATAGTTGCCTCACTAGGACATTGATTCCCGGGAACCATTACTTTAACAGTATATACTCCTGGCTGGTTAGCAATATAAACAGCATTGGTTGCTCCCGGAATAGCTACTCCATCTTTATACCATTGGTAAGTCATACCCGGAATTGCTGCTACCTGAGCTTTCAACTGTTTTGGTGTATTGTCACACATGTTGATGCTGCCTGGTAAAACGACTCCTGTTTCATCTACAATCTTGATTCCTACGTCAAAAGATCCACCTTCCAGGAATACTGCAGAATCATGGGAAGAGTCTTTCGCATCTGCCAATACCATTTTAAAATGATAGGTTTGTCCCGGAATTACATCTGCAATTGCAGTTAACGGTGTTGTTCTACCAAAATAATTAATAACCAGGTGCGGATTGGCCAGTGCCCCGAAATACCCTGCATTAATAGGTCCACAGCTGAATCCGTTTCCTGCAGGAACAATATTGGTGGCACTTACAGGTCCTGCACCTCCTGGCAATATGGCAAGGTTAGTATACGTAGGATCACCCACTTTCTTCAGCAAAAGTGCAAATGCATCAGAATATCCGGTACAAGGATAATTGGAAGTATATTCATCTGAAACGAATATATAATTAAATTTTACCTGGTTGGAATTCGGGACAAAATCAAATTCAAGTGCTACAGCATCTGTTAAACTCACCGTAGCTCCGGTAGCTGTTACAAGATCTGCATCACTTCCCGTTCCTGTTGACTGCCCAACAGCAGCTACATAGCTATTACCTGCTTCTGAGGCATATCCTGTAGTCAGAACGATACCATCAGTAAAAGGAAAGTTTGTAGTTCCTTTATGAAAATATCCCCAAAATCTGTTGCTGTTTGTCACATCGTGATTTGGAGATACGGTAACATTGGTAACGTTGGCTGTTGTACAGTTGGTACCACCATTGATCAAAATATTCTTCACCAATTGCTCGGGAGTGTAGTTTGATGGTGTATAGGGAGGTACATTCACATCTATAAATGCGCCAGCCCTAAGAGCGGCGGCAGAAGGCTTTATCTTCTCTGATTTTCTGACTGGCCTCGTTTGAGAAAATGCAGAAACAGAAATCAATAAAAAAGAAAAAAGGAAAAAATAGTTTTTTAGTCTATAGATTAACATTTTGTTTTCATTTGTTCAAATGTAGCAAAAATAATTGTACTAAAACACTCTCGCCCATCACTATTTTCTCATTCAACATCTACATTCACAATGAATTTTTCTTATCATTACATTTTCCATAATTATTAAAACAGAAATTCATTCATAAAAAAACCAGATCAAAATATTGATCCGGTTTATATTTACATCGCCAATGTTTTGGCTATTTATCCTCTTTTTTCAACTGATCAATCTCACCCTGAAGCTGAGATATAATATCTTTTAAGGCCTTAATTTCATTTTTGTTAGAGTTTACATTACTCTTCAGTATTACATTTTTTGCTCTTTCATTGTGATCTTCCTCATCCTCGTCTTCATTGATTTCTTCAATGTCTTCGCTAATCTCCTCAATATCTTCCTGGATGTCTTCTATATCTTCATTGATCTCTTCGATATCTTCACTAATTTCTTCAATATCCTCACTGATTTCTTCGATATCTTCCTGGATATCTTCAATATCTTCCTGGATATCTTCGATTTTCTCGTGACTTTTATTAACAGACATCTGAATAAAAATAGCCAGATAAATAGCTTCCAGAGAAAGTACTGTCGTCAGAATCAGAAGCATCTTATCAAAATCCACAATATTCAGCATCGGAAGCAAAAACGAAGTAAGGAATAACAGGGTATGCACAATCAAAGACTGAATAGATCCTATCCATGATGTAATACCATCCGCTATTTTTTCAAGAACTTCTGTTTTTTCGTTATATTTTTTCATCCTTTTTATTTTTACAACAGTTCTTTGGTTACTCCTAATCCAAACAATGCAAAATCGTACTTTGCGGGGTCTTTTTCATCAAATCTTCTGATGGCAATATCCAGTTCTTCTACTGTTTTCCAGTCATTCTGTGTCCTGGAAATCAATCCAAGCTTTCTGGAGATATTTCCGGTATGCACATCCAAAGGAATAGACAGATTTTTCTGATCTATATTCTCCCAGATTCCAAAATCTACCCCTCTTTTATCTTGACGTACCATCCATCTTAAAAACATAATAATCCTTTTGGCAGAAGAATTTTTGTAAGGCGAACTGATGTGTTTATGGCTTCTGTGTTTTTCTGTTTCCAGAAATCCGCTTCTGAATCGTTCTATCGCGTGGAGAAAATTATGTTCTCCTTTTTTTACTTTAAATAGACTTTCCAGGCTTTCATTTTCTTTATAAATTCTGTTGAACTGTCTGATGAAATAGGAAAAATCCTGTCCATTAAACGTTCTGTGAATACTTTTATCCTGAATGCTTTCCAGATCCTTCTCTGAATAATTCATCACAAAATCATAGGGAGAATTTCCCATAATATCCAGCATTTTATCTGCGGAATTTATGATCGATTTCCTGTTTCCCCAAGAGATCGTAGCTGCCAGAAATCCTGCAATTTCGATGTCCTGTTTTAAAGAAAAACGATGCGGAATCTGTATCGGATCATTTTCAATAAAATCGGGAGCATTGTACTGATCTGCTTTTTCGTTGAGAAAATCTCTGAGTTCTTCAAATTTCAGCATATTCATTCTAGATCTTTACACTTTCCAATGCTTTTGGTAAAAATGTATTGGGGAAAATTTCTCTGGCTTCATCTGTAAATACGGTCAGATCTCCATATCTGTTGGAAAAATGTCCTAAAATCAATTTTTCAACCTGAGCTTTCTGAGCAATAGTTGCTGCCTCCAATGCTGTGGTATGACCTGTATAATCAGCCATTTCTTTCAGATCATGTAAAAATGTTGCTTCATGATAAAGAACGGTTACATTTTTAATAATCGGAATGACGCTTTCAAGATAACGGGTATCACTACAGAATGCGTAAGATACAGACGGAACTGGCTCAAGCGTCAGAATTTCATTTTTAAGCACATAACCATCACTCAGCACAAAGTCTTTTCCTGCTTTTATATTGTGATAATCACAGGTTTCAATCTCGCTGTACTTGGCAATTTCTTTCATATTAAGATGCCTGTCTTTCGGTTTTTCTTTAAAAAGATAACCATTGCAGTAAATCCTGTGATCCAACGGAATAGTATATACTTCTATTCTGTTATCCTCATATATTTTTTCAGAATAATCTTTATCCAGCTCATGATAAATCACTTCAAAACCACGATGGGTTTCTGTGATCTGAAAAATGGTTTCCAGCATCTTCTTAATCCCTTTAGGACCATAAACATGCAAAGGCATATCTCTTCCTAAAAGACGGAAAGAAGCAATAAGCCCCGGAAGCCCGAAGCAGTGATCCCCATGAAGATGGGAAATAAAAATATGATTGATTTTTGAAAATCTTGCTTTTGCTTTTCTCAGCTGTACCTGCGTACCTTCTCCACAGTCAATCAGAAAGAGTCTTTCTTCCATTTCCAGCAGCTGTGCTGTGGGTGATGTGTTGATGGTTGGGATAGCAGAATTAAAGCCTAATATTGTTAAATAAGTACTCAAATCAATAATTTATTAAAACAAATGTACAACAGAAAATCTAAATGGTTGTTTCACCTTTCATATTTAAACCTAATCAGTCACTTTTAAAAAATCCATAAATAGGTCTAATGCCTGTTTACGGTGACTGATTTTATTTTTGTCTGCAGGTTCCATTTCTGCAAAGGTTCTGTCATATCCTACAGGAACAAAAATAGGATCATATCCAAATCCTTTGAATCCTTTATTTTCTGTCAATAAATTTCCGTGAACTCTGCCTTCAAAATATTGCGCTCCGTTTTCATCGTAGTAACACAGAACAGTCACAAAATAAGCTTTTCTGTTTTCAACACCCTGCATTTCTTCCAATACCTTTTCGATATTTTTTGCAAAATCATGATCTCCGGCATAACGGGCAGAGAAAATCCCCGGTCTTCCGTCTAAAGATTCCACTACAAGACCACTGTCGTCACCCAAACTTGGAACTCCTGTTTTTTCAAAACAATATTTTGCTTTGATCAGGGCGTTAGCATGAAAAGAGTCTCCATCTTCCACAATTTCTTCGTGAATATTATAATCGGTAAGACTTTTTACAACACAATCACTTCCCAGGATCTGTTGAATTTCTTCTTTTTTATGTTCGTTGTGTGTAGCTACTAATAATTCCATTTCTATATTCATTTTCAATTTTACTTTTTTAGCTCAGGCTAATTACATTTCAGCATAATGTACTTTATACTTTTTCATAAACAGATAGTAGAATAAAGAGAAAAGTACAATTCCTACGGCCAGAACCAGCCATTCTGAAACATTCATCACTTTTGCAAAACTTTCATCTTTACCGTACAGAACCAATAGAGACAGGGTTAAATTATTAAATGCATGCAGCAATATCGGCATCAGCAAAGACTTCGTTTTATGATATACCAATCCAAGCACACAGCCCAGCATCACTGCACTTATAAACTGCCATGGATTTCCGTGAACGACTCCAAAAATGATAGAAGCGTACAAAATCGCTTTCCAAGGTTCTACTCCTTTATTAATCAATCCTTTCTGGATAATTCCTCTGAATATAATTTCCTCAAAAATCGGAGCCATAATCACTGTCATGATAATCATTACAACAGGATTATCAGTCAGCTGACTCATTAATTGAGTAAAATAATCATAAAATTTACCGAAAAAAGGACCTGTCGTAGGAATCTGAGCAGCAATAAATTCAGCAATAAACATCATCCCTACCATCATGGGAAAAATGAGAAGATAGGTGGAGAAATTAACTGATGATAAATTGAAGTTCAGCTTCTTTTGAGTGGTACGTCTTACAATGAAAAAATCGAAGAAGGCAATAGCTGTAAGGAATCCTATGGAATTCACAACCATAATAAACCAATCTTTAAGCTCAAGATTTTCCTTGAAAACAACTTTCCAAAAAGTGCTGAATAAAGAAACGGCCATTGTTCCCACGAATAATCCAACCACCAAAACAACACCGCCAAACCATGTAAACGTAAACTTCGGATATTTGCTATTTTCCATCCTTATCTCTGTAAAAGTTTATTAGAAACAAAGATAATTTTTTTGACTGCTATAGGCAACTAAAAAAGGTATTTCTTATTTCCGGTGCATTACTATGAATACCATAAAATTTCTATTACAAATGGCTTAATCTAAAAATAAACAGCTTTAGCATTATTGATATAAAGTCACTCATTCCCCAACCTCTCCTAACTCCTCACTCCACAACCTAATAAGTATTGTTTTAATTTAAATTTGAAAACCTCATAAAAATTCCCGATTTTTGCAACTTCAAAATACGATATGTCAGACTTAATCAAAGAAATACAAAAAAGAAAGACCTTCGGGATCATTTCCCACCCGGATGCCGGAAAAACAACCCTTACAGAAAAGTTACTTCTTTTCGGGGGTGCTATTCAGGAAGCAGGTGCGGTAAAATCCAACAAAATAAAAAAAGGAGCTACCTCCGACTTTATGGAAATCGAAAGACAGAGAGGGATCTCTGTAGCGACATCCGTATTGGCTTTTGAATATAGAGACCACAAAATCAACATTCTCGATACTCCCGGTCACAAAGACTTTGCTGAGGATACATACAGAACCTTAACGGCTGTAGACTCTGTAATTGTAGTTATTGACGTTGCAAAAGGGGTTGAGGAACAAACAGAAAAACTGGTTCAGGTTTGTAGAATGAGAAACATTCCGATGTTGGTTTTCATCAATAAGCTTGACCGTGAGGGTAAAGATGCCTTCGATCTATTGGATGAAGTAGAACAGAAACTGGGATTAACAGTTTGCCCGCTTTCTCTGCCAATTGGTATGGGAAGTGACTTCCAGGGAATTTATAATATCTGGGAAGACAACATTCAGCTATTCTTAGAAGAGAAAAAACAGAAAGTTGGAGATTCTATTAAGTTTGATGATATTAACGACACTTCTATTGATGATGTGATTGGTGAAAAAGCGGCAAAAACTTTAAGAGAAGAGCTTGATCTGATTCAATCCGTCTATCCTGAGTTTAATCGTGAAGATTATATGAATGGTGATCTTCAGCCTGTATTCTTCGGTTCTGCTTTGAATAACTTTGGAGTGCGCGAATTATTGAATGCTTTTATCGATATTGCTCCAATGCCACAACCTAAAGAAAGTGAGACCCGTGTGGTAAAACCTGAAGAAGAAACTTTCACAGGATTCGTTTTCAAAATCCATGCGAATATGGATCCAAAGCATAGAGACAGACTTGCTTTCGTAAAGATTGTTTCAGGAACATTCAAGAGAAACGAGAACTATTTATTGGTAAGAGAAGGTAAAAAAATGAAATTCTCCTCTCCTAACGCATTCTTTGCAGATAAAAAAGAGGTAGTGGAAGAAAGTTTCCCTGGAGATATCGTTGGTTTACATGATACAGGAAGTTTCAGAATCGGAGATACATTGACTGGTGGAGAAAAATTAAGCTTCAAAGGTATTCCAAGCTTCTCTCCAGAACATTTCCGTTATATCAATAACAATGATCCTTTAAAAGCTAAGCAATTGGCAAAAGGTATTGATCAGTTGATGGATGAAGGAGTTGCTCAGTTATTTACCCTTGAAATGAATAACAGAAAGATCATTGGAACAGTTGGAGCCCTTCAGTACGAAGTTATCCAATATCGTCTTGAACATGAATATGGTGCAAAATGTACTTATGAACCTCTATCCATGCATAAAGCATGTTGGGTAGAAGCAGATGAAAAGTCTGAGGAGTTCAAAGAATTTGCAAGATTGAAGCAGAGATTCCTTGCGAGAGATAAATACAATCAGCTGGTATTCCTTGCAGATTCATCTTTCACAATTCATATGACGCAGGAAAAATTCCCGAATGTGAAATTACACTTCATCAGTGAATTCAGAGAAAACTAAGAAGTAAAAAACAAAATCGCGAAAAAGCGAAATTGCTTACTATATAGATCCGCAGAAATTTTCTGCGGATTTTTTTATGGAATCATCAGTGTTTTTTCTAAGGGAAAGCATTTTTTATCATTTTGAAAACACATTTCATTATTCTATAGAAAACTTATTTCATATAACAAACACTCATCATATCTGATTACAAACACCTTACATGTATAATGTAATACCTATGTAATACATAGATGCTGCACATGTTAAACACGTGTAATATCTTGTTTTTTTGTTCCATTAAATAAAAAACACAATTTTACACAAAGAGAACCAAGGCATTTTTAATTGATTTAATTCTAATTCTTTTGAGGAGAAGGTTAAAATAAAGAAGCCAATACCTTACACAATACTTCAAACCTCACTAATAATAGAACCGGAGTCTTGAAAGATTGAATACTTATGTATAAATGTAAACCATTTAACCTTTCCTTCTTTATTTTGATTTAAACAATCTTAATTAATTACAAACGTAAGAACCATTAAAACTAAAAATTTTAATATATCAAATAAAAAATGCTTTTTAATTCTTTAAACTATCTCATCTTTTTTCCAATCATTTTTATGCTTTACTGGTGGCTTAATGATAAGTCGTTAAAATGGCAAAATATAATGTTACTGGCAGCCAGCTATTATTTTTATGGTTGTTGGGATTGGCGTTTTGTCTTTTTATTGGCATTTTCCACAGGACTTGATTATTTCTCGGGAATTATCATTTATGAAGCTAAAACTAAATTAAAGAAAAAAATCTGGCTATTTTTGAGCATTGGAATCAATTTAGGATTTCTTGGTTTTTTTAAATACTATAATTTTTTCATAGATTCTTTTGGTGAATTATTAAAAAACTCTGGGTTTCAAATACATTATTCTACCTTACAAATAATACTTCCGGTTGGGATTTCTTTTTATACATTTCACGGATTATCTTATGTATTAGATATTTATTATGATAAAATTAAGCCATCTTATAATTGGGTAAATTATACCTTGTTTGTCAGCTTTTTCCCTTTATTGGTTGCAGGTCCAATTGAACGTGCGACCCATTTGCTCCCTCAGTTAGAAACACCACGAAAATTCAATTATACAAAAGCAGTTGATGGGCTAAGACAAATATTATGGGGGCTTTTCAAAAAAATCGTTATTGCAGATAATTGTGCAGCTTTTGCTAATGAAATTTTTAATAATAGTGCACATCAAAGTGGAAGCAATCTTGTATTGGGAGCCATTTTTTTTACTTTTCAAATATATGGAGACTTTTCAGGGTATTCAGATATTGCATTAGGTTCTGCGAGGTTATTAGGAATAGAATTATTGAAGAATTTCAATTTTCCATATTTTTCCAGAGATATGGCAGAGTTTTGGCGTAGATGGCATATCTCACTATCATCCTGGTTCAAAGACTATCTGTACATTCCACTTGGAGGAAGCAAAGGAGGAAATTGGATGAGAATCCGAAATACTTTTATTATTTTTTTAGTAAGTGGATTTTGGCATGGTGCTAATTGGACATTCATCTTCTGGGGAGGCATTAATGCTTTGTTTATAATGCCTTCGATTATTATGAAAACCAATAGAAATAATATAGAAATCGTAGCAAAAGGGAGGTATTTCCCCAATTTTAAAGAAATATTTCAATTGGTTTCTACCTTTATATTGACTACTTTCTGCTGGATATTCTTTCGCGCAAATTCCCTCAGCCATGCTTTCGAATACATAAGTGGCATATTCAACAAATCTTTTTTCTCTGTCCCATCTATACCTTATGCAACTGTTTTTTTATTAATAATTTTTATAACAATTGAATGGCTTGGCAGAGAAGGAAATTATGCATTAGAAAAACTTGACTTAAAGCTTGGAAAACCTCTTCGTTGGTTGGTATACGTTCTTATAATTTTTGCAATTGGAATGTTTATGCAAACAGAGGAAACACCTTTTATTTATTTTCAATTTTAGAAAAATAACATGAAAAACTTTTTATATAGTCTGACAATATTTATTGTATGTAATTTCTTTTTTTATCTTTTTGCAGTAAGCTTATGGGGACAATTTGCTCCCGCATTTTTAAAACCAAATATAAATTATAGAATTGGTTCATATGGCCATATGTATACACGGCTAAAAGAAATTAAGCAAATTGATAGTATTGATATTCTGTTTTTGGGTTCTTCACATGCTTACAGAGGTTTTGACAATAGAATATTTAAAGAAAAAGGATTTACTTCTTTTAATTTAGGCTCCAGTGCTCAGACTCCAATTCAAACATTAACTCTTCTGGAAAGGTATCTAGACAAAATACATCCTAAATCAATAATTTTTGAAGTCAATCCGCTCACACTTTGTTCTGATGGAGTGGAATCTTCCTTAGACATCATTGCTAATGACACAAATGATTTACATTCTCTTGAAATGGGATTAAAAGTCAACAATATAAAAACATATAACACTCTGTTTTATGCGCTGTACAAAGATTTGTTTCATTTGAATAAATCATATATCGAACCTATCAAAAAGGCTCAGGATACTTATATTCATGGAGGTTTTGTAGAATCTGAAATAGCCTATTACAATAAGCCATTAAAATCTGGTACTCAAAAAATTACTATTCCTCAAAAACAAATTGAAGCTTTTGAGAAATGTTTACTAAAAATTAAAAAAAGAAATATTAAAGTGATATTGGTATATGCCCCCGTTACTCACGATTTCTACTCAAGCTATTCTAATAACAAATACTTCGATGAAAAAATGAAAAGTTATTCGGAGTATTATAATTTTAATAAAATAATGAATCTTACTGATTCACTATATTTTTATGATACAAACCATTTGAATCAAAATGGAGTAAGGATATTCAACAAAAAATTAATTGAAATTTTAAATAACAGGCAAATCATTAAGCCAAGCAAACTTTAGAATGAAAATACTTTGAATTTTTTCTAATTGATGATAAACAATGAATAAAAATACTTTGTAAATCTTTTGTAAAACAAATACAAAACACTGAAAATAATATAGTTATTATTTTACCAGCACAATACATTTCATTTACAATCTTTACAAGAACTTCCCTTCTAATTTTACTTCATCAAAAAAATTAATGTTATGAAAAAGTTCATATTACTTATTGTGGTATCAAGCACTTTCATTATGTGTAAAAAAGCAGAAGCTACACATGATAAAATAAATGAAGCTATCCATTCAGCAGACAGCGTAGCGACTGTTGCTACAGAAACTGTCGAAAATGCCAGTAAAGCAGCAAACCAGATCATGGATTCTGCCAATATCAAAATAAAAGACTTTGAAAACACTAAAGGTGATATTCAACAAAAAATAGAGAACACCTCCAAAATGGTAGATTCTTTATCTGATAAAATCGCCAATACAAAACTGGAATCAAAGATCGAGAACAGGGATTCAACGGAGAAGAAATCTGAAAAGGTTGCTGTAAAAGCTCCGGCCCCAAAAGTCATTAAAGAAACCAAAATCATTTATAAAGACAAGCCTAAAAATGACAGCTATGAACTGAATATGGCTAAAGATAAAATGGTAAAATCAGGATATCTTGTCATAAGAGCAGAAAACGCAGAAACCGTGAAGGAAATCATCCGGGAAGAAGCTAACAGAAATAACGGCTATATCAAAAGTGAAAATCTGTCCTATGTAGAATCTGCCAGTCCTCGTGGAGATGATCAAAAAGTATACAGCCTTGATATTAAGGTTCCCATCCAGCATTTTGATGGTTTAATGGATGCAATTAATGATAACGTAGGAGATATTGATACGAAAGATATTCAGGTTTCAGGGCGAAACTATGCAGATAATACCATTTGTACGATCAATGTAAATATCAGTGATCAAGCGAAAACAGAAACAGAACCTACAAGTTTCGGTGGAAAATCTCTGGCAGCCATTGAATCAGGCTGGGATGTGATCACCTCTATTTTCCTTTTTATTCTGCCGCTATGGCCGTTGTTCTTAATTGCCGGTATTGGATACTATTTTTATAAAAAGAAGAATACAAACATTCCTCATAACGATTCTCATTAAATTCAAATCCATCCTCAAGGGTGGATTTTTAATATTTTTTTAATGAGGTTTAGAGTTGAACTTCAATACTAATATTTAATTTTATCCAAGATTAAAAAAAGTGTTTGCTTATTTGGAAAATTCCTCTTAACTTTAAGTATAAGCAAAATGTAAGGAATCTTCGTTGTAAGACAAGGTTCAAAATAAGTTTGGAAATTTTTATTTCATATATTAATATTTTGTGATTTGGTGTAAAATAAGGCCCTCAGATGAGAGCCTTATTTGTTTTATTTCATATTCACTACTTTATCTACGATAAACTTTGTATTTCCTCTCCACGGAAGAGCACCATTGTACTCTTTATAATGCAGATCGAAGGTTTTCCCGCTGTTGGTTTCCAATTGTTTGAAAACTTCAGGGTCATCTACAGAAAATTCAAACTCATAGCTTGTAATAGTTCCTGTTTTTCCGCTTCCGAAGCCTTCCTGAATTAATTTGCCTTCATAAGTTTTGAAGACATAGCCTTTTTTCATAGCATAGTTCAGGTATCCGGATTTTACACCTTCTCCAAAAACGAAATAATACTTGTACCAGACAAATACGCCTAGTAACAGCAGTACAACACCGAGGATGATCCACAAAGATTTTTTCATAGGTAGTGTGTTTTATAAAATGTTATTTTGCGATACTTCTTGAGATCACGATTTTCTGAATTTCAGAAGTTCCTTCGTAGATCTGAGTGATTTTTGCATCTCTCATTAATCTTTCTACGTGGTATTCTTTTACGTATCCGTATCCACCGTGGATCTGTACTGCTTCAATAGTAGTATCCATTGCCACCTGAGAAGAGTATAGTTTTGCCATAGCTCCACTCTCAGAGATATCTTTTCCTGCATCTTTTTCACATGCTGCTTTGAAGCAAAGCATTCTTGCTGCAGTAATCTGAGTAGCCATATCAGCCAATTTGAATGCGATTGCCTGGTGGTTGATAATTTCAGTTTTGAAAGCTTTTCTTGTTTTAGCATATTTCAGTGCCAATTCGTAAGCACCTGAAGCAATTCCTAAAGCCTGAGAAGCGATACCGATTCTTCCTCCGTTCAATACCGCCATTGCAAAATTGAACCCGAATCCGTCTTCACCAATTCTGTTTTCTTTTGGAACCTTTACATTATTAAAGATCAAAGAGTGTGTATCACTTCCTCTGATTCCTAATTTGTCTTCTTTCAGACCGATTTCAAAACCTTCCCATCCTCTTTCTACGATGAAAGCATTGATTCCTTTATGTTTTTTCTCAGGATCTGTCTGTGCAATTACGATATAATAAGTAGCCGTACCACCATTGGTGATCCAGTTTTTGATCCCATTTAAAAGATAGTAATCACCTTTATCTTCAGCAGTTGTTTTCTGAGAAGTAGCATCAGAACCAGCTTCCGGCTCAGATAATGCAAATGCTCCGATTACCTGTCCGCTTGCCAGTGGAGTAAGATATTTTACTTTTTGCTCTTCAGAAGCAAATTTTTCAAGACCGGCACAAACCAATGAGTTGTTTACAGACATTACAACAGCTGCAGAAGCATCTATTTTTGCAATCTCCTCCATCGCCAGCACGTAAGAAACGCTGTCCATACCTGCACCTCCGTATTTTGGATCTACCATCATTCCTAAAAGTCCCATTTCTCCCATTTTCTTCACCTGTTCTGCAGGGAATTTCTGGTCACGGTCTCTTTCAATCACTCCTGGTAATAGTTCGTTTTGTGCAAAATCTCTTGCTGCCTGCTGAATCATCAGCTGTTCTTCCGATAAATTAAAGTCCATAAAAAAAATAATTAGATAGCCGTAAATTTACACTTTTTAACCAAATCTGAAAAAATTAAATTGAAAGCAGAAAAAACGTACAGAAAAAGGAAGTTGAGGGAGGTTTAATAAGAATGGGTGCGCGTTTTGGGATTAGGAGTGATAATATATAAAAACAATATTAGAGTTATTAGAAAAAATAACCATTCACGAAAGATCAATTTAAAATATAAAATCCCTTTTTCAGGGCTTCCGGCCTCCTTTTTGATTCTTTATATTATGGTAAGCATTTAACTTATTTCTAATTATTGCATGCAGATGTTTTCAATTAAAAAAAATGCTTATATTTAAGTTTCTTTATAAATTACGTAAAAAATCATGACGATCAAGAGATTATTCGATATTCCGCACTATGCTTTAGAAAAATATCCTAAAACGGATATGTTTGTAACCAAGTATCAGGGTGAGTGGAAAAAAACTTCTACCCAGGAGTTTATTAATGAGGGAAATAAGATATCCAGAGGATTATTGAAGCTGGGCATAAAACCGGGTGATAAGATCGCTTTGATTACGACCAATTCCCGTACAGAATGGGCTATTATGGATTTTGGGATTTCTCAGATCGGGGTTGTTTCTGTACCGGTTTATCCAAGTATTTCTCCTGAAGATTATGAGTTTATCTTCAATAATGCTGAGATTCAGTACTGTTTTGTTTCTGACAAGGAACTATTGAGTAAAGTAATGAAAGTAAAGCATAATATCCCAACTTTACAGGGAATTTTTACTTTTGATAATATCAGCGGTGCTGCCAACTGGAGAGAAATTCTGGATCTTGGTAAAGATGAATCTACACAAATTGAAGTGGATGACCTTTCCAACGCGATCAATACTGAAGATCTTGCCACTATTATTTATACTTCCGGAACCACCGGAAGACCTAAAGGAGTAATGCTTACCCACAACAACATCGTTTCTAATGTGTTAGGAGCCATCCCAAGGATTCCAAAGAAAAGGAGTTTAGATTATAAGGAGACAAGAGCATTAAGCTTCCTTCCTATCTGCCATATCTTCGAAAGAATGCTGTTCTATCTGTATCAGTATAATGGTTTTTCTCTTTATTTCGCCGAAAGCATTGAGAAAATGGGTGAAAACGTAAAAGAAGTGAAGCCGCATTACATGACTGTTGTACCTAGATTGGTAGAAAAAGTATATGATAAAATCTATAATACAGGATCTTCAGCCGGAGGATTAAAATCAAAAATCTTCTTCTGGGCTTTGAACTTAATCAGTAAAAAGAAAGTAATCTCCAAGCCATCCGGACTTCAGGAAATGATTGCCGATAAATTGGTATTTTCTAAATGGAGAGAAGGTTTAGGTGGTGAAATCGTGACTTTGGTTTCAGGATCTGCGGCCTTGTCTACAAGACTTAACCTGATGTTTCAAAATGCTGGTATCCCTATTTTGGAAGGGTATGGTTTAACAGAAACATCCCCTGTAATTTCTGTAAACAGCTTTGATAAAATGAAAGTGGGAACCGTGGGAATTCCATTGGATAATTTAAAGGTTAAAATTCAGGAAGACGGTGAAATTACAGTAAAAGGACCATCCGTATTCAAAGGGTATTTTCAGAATGAAGAAATGACGAAAGAAGCTTTTACTGAAGATGGTTTCTTCAAAACCGGAGATATTGGACATATCGACAGTGACGGCTTTTTACAGATCACTGACCGTAAGAAAGAAATGTTCAAGACATCCGGCGGAAAATATATTGCTCCTCAGACTATTGAAAACTTAGCAAAAGCTTCCAAATTCATTGAGCAGATTATGGTAGTAGGTGATGGTGAGAAGATGCCATGCGCTTTGGTACAGCCAGACTTTGAATTTGCTAAAAACTGGGCTTTAAGAAACAATCTTAACATCGGTTCTACACCGGAAGAGATTGCAAAAAGCACTGAACTGAAGCAAAGAATTGAAAAAGAAATTGATGGTATTAATGAGCATCTCGGAAACTGGGAGAAAATCAAAAAAATTGAGCTTACTCCTGAAGTATGGAGCATTGAAAGCGGATTGCTTACTCCAACATTAAAACTGAAAAGAAAAGCGGTAAAAGAGAAGTTTATTGCTTTGTACAATAAGATGTATGATCATCAGGATTAAATATATAAACCGCTTCAAAATGAAGCGGTTTTTTTATAGGTTTAGGTAAAGCCTATGGAATATCTTATTTTGATTAAACGGGCTAAAGCCCTTTATTGATTGCACACAAAAAAGCTGTTTCATTTCTGAAACAGCTTTTGTATGTTGTAAAACCAATAATTAGAATTTAATTACAGATTTCATTCTGTCGTTTTCTTCCATTACCAACTCATCATCTACAAGGATTTTTCCAGAGTGTTCGTCAATAATAATTTTCTTTCTCTGAGCAATTTCCATTTGCTTTTGAGGAGGAATAGTGAAGAATGATCCTTTTGGAGCTCCTCTTTCTAACCCTACTACTGCAAGACCATTGATAGAGTTTGTTCTGATTCTGTTGTAAGAAGCCAGTAATCTCTCGTCAATTTTACCTGCATATTCTTTAGACTGCTCAATCAGGTATTCTTCTTCTTTCTGAGTTTCAGAGATCAAACCATCCAATTCTTCTTTCTTGAATTTTAGGTGATTTTTCAAATCGTCGATCTTTGAAGTAAGTTCGCTTAAAGTTTCATTTTTGTGAGCGATTTTAACTCCGAATTCTTTAATTCTTTTTTCAGCAAGCTGAATTTCCAGATCCTGGAATTCCATTTCTTTTCCTAATGCTTCAAACTCTTTATTGTTTCTTACATTATCCTGCTGAGATTTGTATTTCTCAATTAAAGTTTTAGCATGGTTAATTACTTCATGCTTCGTTTTAATCTGATCGTCCTGATCTTTGATATCAGCATGAAATTTTTCAGCTCTTTTTTCAAGACCTTCAATCTCGATTTCAAGATCTTCAACTTCAATTGGCAATTCTCCTCTAGTATTTCGGATTTCATCCAATCTTGAATCAATGATCTGTAAATCGTATAAAGCTCTTAATTTTTCTTCAACTGAAATATCGTTGGTTTTTGCCATATTTAAATGAAATAATTTACTGGGTTTGTTTTTTCAATAGATTTTGAAATTGCAAATGTACTAAATTTTTGTGATAAAATTTCAAATAATTGTTGAGCAACAAATTGTTCAGACTCATAGTGTCCTATATCACAGATCAGCATTTTAGACTCTGCTAAAAAATAGTCGTGATATTTAAGGTCTCCGGTAAGATAAGCATCACACTTCTTGGCTGCTGCAGATCGTATCCCACTGGCTCCGGAACCACCAAGAACCCCCACTCTTTTGATTTTTTTATTATTAAAGGAAGAATGTTTTATCACTTCAAGGCCAAATTTTTCCTTTACAAAACCAAGGAAATCTTTTTCATCCATCTCCTCTTCCAGATCACCGTACATTCCTAATCCGGCGTGATGGTTTTTATTATCTAGATTATAAACCTGATGAGCCACTTCTTCATAAGGATGAGCGGCTTTCATAGCTCCTACAATCTGCCCCTGTTTAAAGCCTTCAAAAATTACAGAGATCATATCTTCATCCGCATTTTCACGAGTTCCCTGCTGTCCTGAAAATGGATTTGAGCCTTCTACAGGTCTGAATGTTCCGTTTCCGTTCACCGTAAAACTACATTCATCATAAAATCCTATATTTCCTGCTCCTGCTGAAAACATGGCTTCTTTTACTTTTTCTGAGTATTCTTTGGGTACAAAAACTGTAAGTTGTTTTAAATTATTTTCTTTCGGCTGAAGAATTTTCATATTTTTTAATCCTAACTGACTGCATATTCCATGATTTACTCCAAAGAAATCATTATCAAATGCTGTGTGAATAGCATAAATAGCTACTTTATTTTCAATAGCCTTTAAAACCGCCCTTTCTACATAGTTTTTCCCTGTTAAAGATTTTAATCCGGAAAATATAATAGGATGAAAACATACAATCAGATTACAATTTCTCTCAATTGCTTCATCTACGACATTTTCCAACGCATCATGGCACACCAGAATCCCGGATACATCACGGTCATAAACACCACACAACAACCCTACATTATCAAAATCTTCTGCCTGTCTGATACTTATTTCCTCTTCAATCTTTCCAATTACAGTTTTTAGCTTCATTTATTTATATTTTACGGTTACAGCGAAGATATTAATTTTGTTAAAAATCTAAAGAATATTTTAATAGTTGTACAATTCTTTTAACAGTCATATATTTACCTTTTACTTTATAAAAAACGCTAATTTCAGCTTGAAATAATCCTATACAAATGGAAAGAGAACACAATCTTATTCCTGAAGACACCCTTTGGAAAAGATTTCTTTACCGAATCATTTACCGTTCTGATACCAGACTCGGAAAACTGTTCGATATTATATTATTATCGTTAATTCTTGCAAGTACTGCTATCATTATGATGGAAAGTGTACCTCAGCTTGACAAAAGATTTCATTATACATTTTTAATCCTGGAATGGATCATTTCCATTTTCTTTACCCTGGAATATTCTATGCGTATCGCCGTGGTAAAAAATAAAAAAAGTTATATTTTTAGCTTTTTCGGGGTTATAGACTTTCTTGCTTTGGTTCCTTTTTTCCTGAGCTTTTTCTTCCCTATCACTAAATATTTCCTGATTTTCAGAATGCTGAGAATGTTGAGAATCTTCAGAATTTTCAATTTGCTGGATTTTATGAATGACGGTTATCTTATTGTAAGGGCTTTAAAGAACAGTTCAAGAAAAATTTATATTTTCCTTCTGTTCCTGATTATTTTCTCGGTTATTGTAGGATCACTTATGTTTATGGTGGAAGGTGGGCGTCCTGGGTTTGAGACTATCCCACAATCTATCTATTGGGCGGTAGTTACTGTAACCACTGTAGGATACGGTGATGTCTCTCCTATTACACCTTTAGGAAAGTTTTTTGCAGTTGTTCTGATGCTTGCCGGTTATTCAATTATTGCGGTTCCTACAGGTATTGTAACTGCAGAAATGAGAAATAAGAGACAAAACATGGAATTAATATGTGAGCGCTGTGGGAATGATGATATTGATGACGATGCCAGGTACTGCAAGAAATGTGGCAAGAAATTAGCTTGATATTGAGTATAAGTAAAATTTATTCACCAAATACCTCAAAATCATGGAACCACAAAAGAAAAACAGACCAAATAATTTAGTGATCATTCTTTTTGCACTCATCGTACTGATGATCATTGTTTATTTTATATTAGCTATGTTCTTCCCTACCGTTTTTGACCTCATGAACAAAGGAGAAATACAACCAGTGCCCAATAAATGATAAGTAATGATAATAAAATAAAAAAGATGAGCGACATATATCGTTCATCTTTTTTTGATCTCTTAAATTTCAAGGTAAAAATCTATTTTAATAAAAAAGACGGATCATCAATGACCCGCCTTTTCTTTTTATTTAAATGATAAATTATTTCTTAATGGCTTTGATAGTCTGTTTAGAACCATCTTTCATCTCTAAAGTCACTAAATAAACACCCTGCATTAAATCTCTTAAATGGATCACAGATTCAGGGTTTGCAATAGTCTTCACTAGCCTTCCTGAAGCATCTGTTACAGATACATTTTTAACGTTTTTAACATCAGAAATATTCAATACATCAGTGAATGGATTAGGATATACTTTGATACCGCTCTTCGTTGCAGAAACTTCAGATACGGCAAGGTTCGCATTGTTAACACTAATATCATCAACATACAGATTGTATTGATCCGCATCTGAATAGGCATTAAATCCAAAGTAATACACTCCTGTTGTAGGAACTGTAAAGGTGATCGTTTCTGTATGTGCCATTTCATCGTTGATTGCTGGATAATCTGCCACTGAACTAGTCATAGCTGATGCAACTGGTGAGGTTCCGTACGCTACTTTTAATTTTTCTGCATAAGTAGATGAGTTATTTCCATACTTATAGCTGATTGTATACTGTACTCCTGCTGTCAGGTTCAACCCTTGAGTAAAGAACCATGCATCGGCAGCGCTAGAAGAATTATAATGATATCTCAATACATTAGTAGTAAATCCTTGGCTATCTGAAGGCGGATCCGCTGTTTCCCAATTATTTCCAGATCCTGCATTCACGGCTGCTGTACAACCAGGAAGATCCGGTGTAGAAACATTTTCAAAGTCAACAGTATAAGGTAAACCAGCACTTGTACAAAGAGTGGTAAACGTAGTATTAGTACTCCACGCACTTGTACTGGAAGCACTACACGCTGACCTTACCCAAACGTAATAAGCAGTAGCAGGTGCTAAACTAGGAATATTATAGGTAGTTGCCGTAACTCCTGTAAAATTAGGAGTACTTGTTGCTGTAGGAGCTGTATTGGTTGTACTGTAATAAATATCATATCCGTTTGCCGGTACTGGCGTTGCAGCTGTCCATGAAACTGTAGCTCCACTTGCTGTAACATTGGAAGCAACGACAGCTGTAGGCTCACTACAAGAAGGGGCTACATCTATATTAATATCATCAACGTATAATTGATTCATATTAGCATCAGAGTATGCCTGGAATCCAAAATAATATACTCCTGTAGTAGATGGTGTAAAGTTCACAAAAGCACTTGTTGCCGTACTTGTAACAACACTTGGATGGTCTGCTAAAGTATTAGTCATTCCTGCACCAGTTGCTGACGTTCCATATGCTACTTTTAATTTTTCTTCATATACAAATCCTTCTGCATTTGCATATTTATATTTAATTCTGTAGGCAACACCTGCGGTAAGGTTAATTCCATTAGTAAAGAACCAGGTATTGGCATTATTGGCATAATCGTATGAATATTGAAGAACATTACCCGTAAATCCTTGGGCATCAAGATCACCTGTCTGCCACATATTTCCTGATCCGTCATTAACTACCGAAGTACAACCCGGAAGATCTGGAGTAGTTACAGATTCAAAATCCAATGCATATGGCACCCCTACTGAAACGCAAGATGTCATAAATGTTGCTGCCGGAGACCATGCACTCTTGTCAGATGCACTACATGCAGAACGTACCCAAACATAATAAACGGTAGCCGGTGTAAGTGTAGAAGGCAGGTTGGCATTCAGCGTAGTACTTGTTCCAGAAACTACTGTAGCAGCTGTAGGAAATGTACTGGAAGTTGAATAATAATACTCATAACCGCTAGCTGGAGCAGAAGCCGGAGCTGTCCATGAAATCTGAGCTGTATTGGTAGTAATTCCAGACACCGTTAAAGCAGTTGGAGCAAAACAGGTTGGAACGGCTCCAATTACTACTGTATAATCATGAGCTTCTCCATACCCATCAATATTACAAGGAATAGGCTCACTGGAGAACCTGTCTCCTACTCTCATTCTATAGGTACCCGGAGTAACAGTGGAAGGAATGGTTATCTGCCCTGCAGTAATATTGGCACCCCCAATGAAATCACTGCTTGCAGAAGCTACAAGTTCCGGTGCAGTATCATCAAAGGTTCCGTCATTATTAAAATCGATCCAAATGCGTACATTCTGATCACTGTAGCCATGTTTAACAGTAAAATCATAGTTTAACCCTGCATTCAGGTTGATTGTCATAGCAGTAAAATCTCCATACGCATCAACAGAACAGCCTGTATTCTGATGATCAAATCCGGCACCCGGAATTTTAAAAGTATCAATCACATCCCCTCCACTACACCCACTAGCAAATGCAGGCGTACAATAAGTTTGTGCGGAGGATAAAAAGCCAGTCATTAAGAAACCAACAAGTAAAATATTTTTCATGCAATATATTATTAGTAACTCAAATCTAGTGAAAATCAACAATAAAAAAAATATTTTTATCAACATATGACAACATATCAATCTTTTCCTTTAATAATAGATAATTTTTATTAAAAAAAAGAGACTACTCAGTTTGAGTAGTCTCTCTTTCATACTTTTAAAAGATTTTTTTATCTTTTGATAGCTTTAATGGTTTGTTTAGATCCATCTTTCATATTCAGTACCACTAAATACATTCCTTGTTTCATATCCCCTAAGTGAAGAGCTGAAGAAGGATTATCAATAGTTTTCACTATTCTTCCCGCAGTATCAACTACAGAAACAGATTTTACTTTAGCAGCATCTGAGATATTCAGAACATCTACAAACGGATTAGGATAAGCTTTAATCTCATTATTTTTCTTTTCAACTTCAGCTGTTGCAAGGCCTGAACAACCCTGCGTTACTGAAATACTATAGTTACCAACTCTGGTTGCAGCGTATCCTGTAAGCAAGATATAATAAGTAGTACCCGCAACTCCTGTAAAGGTTAATGTTGGAGCATTATAAAGAGCTACCGTACATCCGGCATCAGCATATCCCACACCAGAAGTATTACTGAAGCAAGTAAGTGAACCACAAGTACCTGTATATACTCTTAGATACGCATCATACTGTGTACCACAAGCATCAATAGTAATAGGTCCATTTTCAGTAGCTTTTACTGTATACCAAACTCCTTTATAAGATGCAGTAGTAGTCGTACCACCACATGTTGAAGAAGGAAGTGTTTCATCAGCAGCCAGTGCATTCACTCCCTGAGCTGTTCCGTTACAAGCTATAGCAATAGCTGTATCACAGGTATCATTAGCCACAGGTGAAGGAGTAGTCACAGCAATCTGGAAATTAGATGTTGTAGTTGCTGTACTTGTAGAAGAGTATACTCTCACAAAATATGTCTGACCTACTATAAGATTCTGTAACAATATGTTGGAATTTCCATAAGCACCATCAAAACAAGTCATAGCTGTTAGTGCTCCACACGTTCCAGAATAAACCTGAGTACTTGTTGCATTATCAGTGTATAAAACATGTACAAGGTGTGTTGCTGCAGTGGCAGTAAATGAATACCAAACGTCATCATTGATACCCGTTGCACTACAGGTAGGAGCCGTAACCCCCGAACTCTGAGTAGCACTTACCGTAGAAGCATTCACAGGGTTTACAAAAGCATCTGTACTGCTTACAGAAAGAGATACAGCGCCTGCACAATCGTCATTTACTGGCGGTGGCGGAGGTGTACCAATACAAATATTGAAACTATTAGCATACAGTGTTGTACCATTCGTATTTGAGTTATAAACTCTTACATAATAAGTCTGACCTGCCGTAAGACCTGTAAGCGGCGTATTTACCGCAGTACCACATTTAATACTTGTCAAAGTACCACAAGCACCACTAAACACCTGAGTATAAACGCTTGTAGATGTAGAAGTACCAACTGCCGTAACGTTTGAAAGCATTACCACATGATCAGTACCTGTAGCTGTAAATTTATACCAAACATCATCATCAGCCGTTCCAGTACATGGAGTAACTGCCAATCCTGAGTTAGTTGCACTTAAAGTTGTTCCGGATACAGGTGAAGCACATGTCAATGTAGGACTTACCGATAAAGAAACAGCAGCTGAACACTCATCATTGGCGGGAGCAGCAGGAAGTGTTCCCATACAGACATCAAAAGAGTTAGCATAGAAACTTCCTCCTGAGTTAGCATCATATGTATACACTCTTACATAATAAGTCTGCCCCACTGTAAGACCTGTTAAGTTTGTAAAGTTTGTATTTGAGCTGATACATGTAGCACTCACCAAAGCACCACAAGCACCACTGAATACCTGAGCATACAAAGACGTTGTAGAAGCAGTCCCAACAGAAACTATATTCTTCAACTGGAAAGTATGACCTGTTGCTGTAGCTGTAAATTTATACCAAACATCATCATCAGCCGTTCCTGAACAAGATCCAAGAGCAACTCCTGAACTGGTTCCTCCTAATGTTGTTCCAGATGTTATACTTCCACAATTCGTATCTGGGTTGATCGTAATTGCCACTGCATTAGCACAGTCATCATTTGCTGGCGGCGGCGGCGGTGTACTTACACAAATATTGAAGCTTGCGTTAGCCGTAACAGTAGTAGAGTAAGTATATACTCTTACATAATAAGTCTGTCCCGGTGTAAGACCTGTAACAATATTTGTTTCAGGATCAGAACACAATATACTTGTTAAAGTACCACAACTTCCGGACAATACCTGAAAGTACATATCAGTAATTCCTGTTGTAGTTCCCGTAGAAACCATATTAGATATTGCCACTACATGAGTTGCTGCTGTTGCAGTAAATTTATACCAAACATCATCATTCGGACCTCCGAAACAAGTACCCGCAGCCATAGATTCGGTAGCCCCCAAAGTATTACCAGGAGTTGTAGTAGTACAAGTTAAAGAAGGATTTACTGTTAAATCCACAGCACCTGAACAATTATCATTTGCAGGAGGCGCCACAGTTGTTGTGAAGTTTCTTTCAGTACAACCTGTTGACACTACACTACCGTTATAAGATGTAATTGTATAATAATACTGCGTATTAGGGCTCAACTGCTGTGCAGGAGTAAGTGTATAAGTAGTAACATTTCCCAGATCAAAATTGCTCAAAACATTTGAAGTACCAGCAGATGTTCCGATATTTAATCTATATCCTAATGCTCCGCTTACTGCAGACCAAGAGAAAGTAGTTAATACAGGCAACCCGGTCTGAGCAGACGAAGGAGCACTTACAGACGGACATCCCAATGTAGCCATTGTAGTAAAAGATCTTTCTGTACATCCTGTAGAAGTCCCCGCAGCATTTACTGCATATACTGTGTAGTAATATTGAGTATTGAAACTCAAAGAACTTGTTAAAGTATAAGAATTTGTAATCCCTACATCCTGCATATTCATAATATTAGTTCCTCCAGGCGTTGTTCCTATACTAATCTTATATGATGAAGCATAGCTGGAAGCTGCCCAAGTAATCGTAGGCATTACAGAAACATTTGTTGCTGCGGCCGCAGGTGCAGAAACAGCCGGACATGCCGGAGCTGCTGCCGGAGTAAGCCCTAACAGACCGGTAACTGATTTTGTTGTTGTTCTTGTTCCTGTTGGAGGTGATGCAGGATCAGGATTCGTAGTATCACTTCTATAATACAACAGGGAATTGGAAGGACCTGTATAAGTATAGAATCTATTTGCACTTGCTGTATAATCAGCTGTATTCTCATCTATAGCAAATACAAGGTTATCTGTATTGTTATAAGCAAAAGGAGTAGTAAAATTTACAATAACCTCACCTCCGGAAGCACTTACAGTTCCGGCAAAAACCTGAGTCATACCAGATACCGGAATCCAATCCGTTGTACTAGAAAAAGAAGTTTTAGTAGTATGCGCTACATACACTACCCAATCCAGTGATTTTGAAATATCAGCATTGTTTGGAAGATAAAACTTCATACCGGTAATATTACCTGCAGCAGTGGCATTAATTTCACTTTTCGTAAAAATCTGCTGTGTGTAATTATATCCGTAATTGACATCAACCGGGACATACCCTCCCTGGGACGTCCCACTGCCGAGGGTTACCTGGGCATTCATAATGGAAGCTATTAAAAATAGACTTAATAGTAATAATCTCTTCATAAATAGTAATAATAAAAAGTTAGGGCGGTAAATGTATAAATATTAATTGATATTTTAACAATAACATTAAAAAACATCATAAAATATTGAATAAAAACAATAAAAACACATTAAAACATAATATAATCAAACGTTTATTTAGTTTTAACATTTAATTCGCAATCCATTTAAAAACAACAACTACTTACAAATCAACAAATTAAATACTACACAATTAAAATAGACTTCAGAAAATTTATCTATTTAACATAAAAAATTATATAAATTTTTTCATCTATATCAACAATATATAAACAAAAAAAGAGCGACTAAAAGCCACTCTTTACATTATCCTATCTTTTTCTTAGTTTAAATAAAACTCATATTTATTAAGAAGTTGAATTTCCTTAATCAAATCTCCATTCAAATCTACCGAATGTTTCATCGATTGCACTTCAATATCAGAACCATCCTCCAGATTTTTAATAAAGAATTTCAGCTTTTGACTTCCTTTATTTCTATCAAGGATCGTTCTGAAAAAGTCTAGATCTTCCGGTCTTACATCCATCACATCCATTACCAAAGATATACTTTTCGCAAACCTTTCAAATGCTTCCTGAAGCTCTATCACATCATTTACATTAACGAAAACTCTTCCATCCTTGACCTGAGCAAATTTTATTTTGAAAATAACAAATCTCTGAACCTCCAACTTCTCCTTCAATCTCATATAATCCCTATCTCCCAACCTGAATGAATAGGATCCCGAATAATCTTCCAAAGTAACAAAAGCTACTTTCTCCCCACTTCTGAAACCATCTTTCACCACATATTCCGTAATCAAGCCTGCAACCGTATACTCTTTCCCACCGCCGCCATTTTCTCTTTCTTTTTGCAACGTTTTCCAGTCTTTCTTCTTCTCTTCAAATAATTCTTCCTGTTTATTTGCAAAAGCCTGTTCTTTATAGGCATCAACTTCATCGAGATTCAAAAAATGAAAAACACCTTTCGGTTCAGCTTTTTTTGTAACTTCTTCTATAACCTCTTCCTCTTCACCAGCCACCACATCATCTGAAACAATTTCTACAAGATCTGCAACCTCATCTACGGAATCTTTTTCCAGAATAGGTGTTTCATCAGTAACTATTTTTTCCTCATCCTTCTCCAAGACGGCCTTTTTGGAAAGCTGCCCCTGCATAAACTGATATTGATATTTAAATTCATCCAGAGGATGTGCAGAAAGGTAAAACCCTATCGTTTCTTTTTCTTTATTAAGTTTATGCATGTTTGGCCATTCCGGGCAAGGAGCCAATTTCGGCTGCTCAATCTGAACTTCTTCCGCAAAATCAGCAAACAGAGAATGTTCCATCTCGTTTTTACTCTCCTGAAAGCTTTGCCCGTACCTGATTAATCTTTCCAGATTTGTTCTTCCAGCCATATCGATATCAAAATACTGACCTCTGTGGAAAGAATCCAATTCATCAAAACCTCCAGCCAAAACCAAACTTTCCGCTACTCTTTTATTCATTTGCGAAGGCAGAATTCTTTCAAAGAAATCGTAAATATTTTTGAATCTTCCGTTTACTCTTTCTCTTGTAATCCCCTCACTTGGTCCTTCACCAATTCCTTTGATTGCTCCCAAACCGAAACGGATCTGGCCTTTTTCGTTTACCGAGAATTTGTATTGGGATTCATTCACGTCTGGTCCTAATACATCCACTCCCATACTTTTACAATCCTCCATGAACATGGTAATTGAATCCGTATTGTTAATGTTATTACTCATTACACTCGCCATATATTCTGCAGGATAATTCGCCTTTAGATATGCGGTCTGATAAGCAATGAATGCATAACATGTTGAGTGAGACTTGTTGAAGGCATATTCAGCAAAGGCCTTCCAGTCATTCCATATTTTCTCTAACCTTTCTTCATTGAGGTTATTTTTTCTACCTCCTTCAATGAATTTAGGGTACATTTTATTCAGAACGTCAATCTGCTTTTTACCCATTGCTTTTCTCAAAGTATCGGCTTCACCTTTCGTAAAATTGGCCAATTTCTGAGACAAAAGCATTACCTGCTCCTGATAAACGGTAATCCCGTAGGTTTCTTTTAAATATTCTTCTGTTTCCGGTAAGTCGTAAACAATCTCTTCAATTCCGTGTTTTCTGTTGATGAAATTTGGAATATATTTAATAGGACCCGGACGGTATAATGCGTTCATAGCAATAAGATCGGCAAAAACCGTCGGCTTAAGCTCCCTCATATATTTTTGCATCCCGGGACTTTCATACTGGAAAATCCCCACCGTTCTTCCTTCTTTAAATAGCTGATACGTTTTAGCATCATCAAGCGGAATAAGATCCGGATCAATATCCAGTCCATATCTTGCTTTTACCAGCTTCAACGCATCTTTAATGATGGTCAAAGTTCTCAACCCCAGGAAGTCCATTTTCAAAAGACCTGCACTTTCTGCAACGGAGTTATCAAATTGCGATACCAAGATATCAGCATCTTTCGCTGCAATGGTCACCGGAACCAGGTTACTCACATCTTCCGGCGTAATGATTACACCACAGGCGTGAATTCCGGTATTTCTGATACAGCCTTCCATCTTTTTAGCACTTGCCAAAACTCCGTGTCGGGCATCATCAGGACTGTCAAGAACATATCTCATCTCATCAACAAGCATTTGTTCTTCCGGTTTTAATTTATCATATTTTGCTAGAGCTTTTGCAATGTTCATCCCCGGACTGGGAGGAATCAGTTTAGCAATATTATTGGTATCAGGAATTGGAACATCTAAAACCCTTCCGGCATCTTTAATCGCAGATTTTCCACCCAAAACCGAGTACGTGATAATCTGTGCTACCTGAGTTTTTCCGTATTTTTCAACTACCCATTTGATAATTTTATCTCGACCTTCATCATCAAAGTCGATATCAATATCGGGCATCGAAACCCTTTCAGGATTCAGGAATCTCTCAAAAAGGAGATCATACTTAATTGGGTCTACATTGGTAATTCCGATACAGTAAGCAACCGCAGATCCGGCAGCAGACCCCCTTCCGGGACCTACCCAAACCCCCATATTACGGGCTTCATTACAGAAATCCTGTACAATAAGGAAGTACCCGGGATAACCGGTATTGGCAATTACTTCAAGCTCGAAGTCCAGACGTTCTTTGATTTCAGCAGAAATTTCATTCATTAGCCCTGAATCAACATATCTTCTTTTTGCTCCTTCATAGGTAAGATAGGTAAGATAAGCCATCTCTCCTCTTTTTCCTCCGTCTACCTCATCTTCTGCATGGATAAATTCTTCCGGAATATCAAACTTCGGAAGGAGAACATCTCTTTTTAAGGTATAAGGTTTAAACTTAGCCGTGAATTCTTCATAAGCATCAAAAGCATCAGGGTATGCTAAAAAGGTTTCTTTTATTTCATCTGAATTTTTGATATAATATTCACCTGTCGCCAATCCTCTTCTTTTACCAAATCCTTTTCCAACAGGAGTTGTCAGCTTTTCACCATCCTTGATACAGCTTACAATATCCTGAATATTAGAATCATCCTTATTGGTGTAAAAGGTTTCGTTCTGAGCTAAAATTTTAACATTATATTTATCTGCCAGATACAAGAGAACTTCATTCAAATGCTCTTCTTCCGGCAGTTTATGATTCTGAATCTGTACATAAAAATCATCTTCAAATGTATCTTTCCACCATTTGAATAACTCTTCCCCTTTCTGTTCACCGGTATTTAGGATTGCATCGGGAATGTCCCCCATAATTCCTGAAGTCAAAGCTATAACTCCTTCTTTATATTCAGCAATCAGTTCACGGCTTATCCTCGGAACTCCAAAATAGAATCCTTTCAGGAAACCGATACTGGAAAGTTTGGCCAGGTTTTTATATCCATTAAAATCTTTCGCTAAAAGTACCACCTGCGTCCTTCTGTCCGGATCATCTTTGGTAAATTGCTTTTGCTCATAACGATCTGAAATATAAAATTCGCAGCCCACAACCGGAATAAGCGGTTCGGAAACTGGTTCAGCTTCATTAAATTCTGTTCCATTTTCTTCTGCTTCCTGCTTTCTAGCTAAGTATTCTTTATGTTTCTTTGCTCTGTCACCATTAGCTCCTTCCACTGCTGAAACGAACTTAAAAGCTCCCATCATGTTCCCGAGATCCACCATACCGACAGCCGGGAAGTTTTCATCAGAAGCTTTTTTAATCAAATCATTGATGCTAGAAGTAGCAGTAAGTGTAGAGAAGACACTATGGTTATCAAAATTGAAATATTTACCTAAATCAATTTCATCAATACTTCCAAAATCCTGCTGCTTCTTTTTATTATGAAAATCAGCAACCTGCCTTCTGATAACAATATTGAAAGGCTTTATTGGATCCGGATACAAACTTCTGAAATAAGCAAGCTGATCTTCTGAAATCTTTAAGGTATCAGCGGGTACTACTCCAATTCTCACCATTTCAAAGAAAGCTCTGGCTGTAGCATTTACGTCGGCAGCAGCATTATGGGCTTCATCAAATTTGTTCCCATATAGCTTTTCATAAAGTTCTTCAAGTTTCGGAGGTTTAAATCTTCCCCCACGTCCTCCGCCAAGTTGACAGAAGTCGGTTCCCAAAATCATGGTATCTGCTTTGGGTTTTTCCTGAAGGTTATCTTTCAGGTTTTTTCTGTAAAATTCTGCTCCTACAATATTATAGTCGAATTCTACATTATGTCCGGAAACTACTCTTATCCTTTCAAGAACTTTAGAAAATTCTTCAAGAATCTCCTGTAGATCCTGCCCTTCTTCATTAGCAATCTTTGTGGTAATTCCATGAATACGTGCTGCGTTGAAGGGAATATCATACCCTTCAGGTTTTATTATATAATCCTGGTTTTCAATCAAGTTTCCGTCATCATCATGCACTTGCCATGCAATCTGAACCATTCTTGGCCAGTTATCCGAGTCTGAAAGCGGAGCGTTGAAATTTTTTGGTAAACCGGTTGTTTCTGTGTCAAAAATTAAATACATATAATGTTCTAACTTTTTTATAAAAGAGAATGTAAAGTTACTTCATTTTTTCCAATTAGTTTACACTAAACACAAAAATCCACTCTATTCACCAGAACAAAATCAGTAAATTTTATTAAAAATTTAAACATTTAAAACGAACATGAAATAAAATATTAAAATATCATTAAAAAAATTAGAATTATTTATCAAAACGGACTAAATATCAGTTTTTTACTATAAATTCGATCATCTATAATTTTTACAATTTATTACTCAAAATGAAAAAACAATTACTTTTAATTAGCACATTAATTATTACATTAACAAGTGCACAAAATAACGATGGTTTAAAGAGAGAATTCGAAAGACAAAACAAAGAGAATAACGAAAAGTTTAACTCTTATGTTTCTAAAAGATTTGGCAGTGATAGAAGTCCTGAAACTCAAAAAATAATTCAGGAAATGAGAGAAAATCTGGCAGGATTTAGTGGGGATGTTCCTAACTTTTATCAGTCAGAAGATCAAACTCAAATTTTAAATAATAATGTAGATGCCTTAACAACTGCCGGAGGTGTCAATGGGTTAGCTGGATCATTTAAAGGTGAAGGAATCGTATATACAATTTTTGATGGAGGCAGAATTTATGAAACTCATACCGCTTTTAACAATGCTGCGGGTAGAATTTCCAATAAAGAAGCAGCTACTAATGCTTATAGTGCCCACTCCACAGGTGTAGCAAGTATTATTGGTGCAAAATCTTCCCCTTTGTCAGCCACAAGCAATGGAGTACCAATCACAGGAAATGCAATGGGAATCGCATTAAACTCAACAATGAATTCTTATAGATTTGCAACAACGACACTACCGGGTAATTCAACAACCAGCACTTTATTTGATAAAATCTTACTAGCTCAACCTAAAATCTCAAATCATTCTTATGGTATAAACGCTGCCTGGGATTATAAAACTACTGCAAACGGGTATCCTGCCAACGGATGGTATTGGGGAGGAAATTATATTTCTGGAACTAACTATGATCTAATGGGAACTTATTATACAAATGACCAATCTTACGATGCTATCGTGTATAACAACCCAACTTATACTATAGTAAAATCCGCGGGAAATTATTTCGGATTCGGACCAGGATATTCAGGTACTACTACAACTGCTTATTATTATAACGGATCAGGATATTCTACTTATACAGTAGGTACAGAACCACCTGCTAATTGTTCACAAGGTTACGACTGTATAGGTTATGGTTCATTAGCTAAAAACATTATTGTAGTTGGAGCAACAGACCCCATTACAACAAATAATCAAAGGTATAATGCAGCTACAGATGTTATAAAATCTAGTTATAGCAGCGCAGGACCAAGAGATGATGGAGGTATTAAACCAGATATTTCCGCTCCAGGCACCGATGTCTGGATGGCATCTACTGCAGAAAATACAACAGGAAGTATTACCTGGCAAATTAATAGCGGAACCTCAATGGCAGCTCCTCAGGTAGCCGGAATTATTGGACTTTGGATGCAGATTTATAAATCTTTATTCAACAATACAGAGCTTGTTGCTTCTGCTTCAAAAACTTTAATGGTACACTCAGCTCTTGAAGCTGGGCAGATAGGTCCAGATCCATGGTATGGCTGGGGATATATCAATGCAAAAAAAGGAGCTGAACTTCTTGTAGGAAAATCCAACAATACAGTTATATTTAATAATGAAACATTAAATAACGGTACTATTAGTACTAAAACAGTTAAAGCATCCGGATCTGAGCCGTTAAAAGTAACTATATCCTGGATTGATCCGGAATATACAAATATTACTAATCAATGGGATAATTTATACAATTACAGAGTATCAAGATTAATTAATGATTTAGATGTAAAGATCATTAATACCACAAACAATACTGTTTATCTTCCGTGGAAACTGGATGCAAATAACCCTATGTTACCTGCAACAAAAGGTGACAACACAGTAGATAATGTAGAGCAAGTAGTTATTGACAACCCGACACCGGGAGCTGTTTATAGAATTGAAATTTCTCATAAGGGAACTTTAAAAAATAACGCTTCCCCGAGTGTTACTTCTCCTCAAAACTACTCTGTTATCGTAACAGGATTTACTGAGCTATTAGGAACTAAAGATATTTCCAACCCTCTTAATAATCTTGCTATTTCTCCTACTATTACAAAGGACATTACAAACATTCTGAAAGCTCCTAAAAAATCTACCTTCAATGTATATGATCTTACCGGTAAAAAATTACAAAGCGGTATCATCAATAATGACAAAGAACAGATCGATTTATCCGCTTACACAAAAGGAATTTACATCATTGAAGTAAAAACAGACAAAGATGTTATTTCTAAAAAAGTGATCAAGGAATAACCTATATCTACAAAGATTTTATACAAAATACTAACAGTTGTTAGTATTTTGTTTTTTTGTGTATATTTGCTTCCTATGGAAAATGCACTTCACGAAAAAGTTTCTCAGGATATATTACTCAAAGCGTATAATCATATGATGCTGGCCAAAGCCATGGCCGATATTTACGAAGAAAACAGAAATGTCTGTAAATATGTTCATAGCACATCAAGAGGCCACGAAGCTATTCAGCTTGCAACAGCCTACCAGCTAAAGAAAGAAGACTGGGTTTCTCCTTATTACAGAGACGAAAGTATTCTTCTGGGAATTGGTTTTGAGCCTTATCAATTAATGCTTCAGTTACTGGCTAAAGCTGATGATCCTTTTTCAGGAGGAAGATCTTATTATTCCCATCCTTCAAGCAGGGATGAAAACAAACCTAAAATTGTTCACCAAAGTTCCGCAACTGGAATGCAGACTATCCCTACTACTGGGGTAGCACAGGGAATCAAATATATCCAGGATTTCAATCTTCAGAATTTTGAGAATAATCCTGTTGTCGTGTGCAGCCTTGGAGATAATTCTGTTACAGAAGGTGAAGTAAGTGAGGCATTACAGTTTGCAGCATTACACCAGCTTCCTATTATTTTCCTGGTTCAGGATAATGAATGGGGAATTTCCGTAACCAAGGATGAAGCAAGAACCTGTGATGCTTATGATTTTGTAGCTGGATTCACAGGATTAAGCAGAATGAGAGTAGACGGAACTGATTTCGTGGAGAGTTTCGAAGCTATGAAAAAGGCTGTAGATTTTGTAAGAACAGAGAGAAAACCTTTAGTTGTTTGCGCAAAGACTGTATTGATCGGCCATCATACTTCCGGGGTAAGAAGAGAATTCTATAGAGACGAAGAAGATTTAACCAAACATAGAGCTAAAGACCCGGGAGAAATCCTTAGAAAATATTTGCTGGAAGCAGGTGTTGATGAAGATCTTTTAAAGCAAATTACTAAAAAGGCACGCCTTGAAGCTGAGGAAGCTTTCGAAAAAGCTAAAAACGCAGAAGACCCGAAGCCAGAAACCGTAATGCAGCACATCTTTGCTCCTACTCCTATTACAGAGGAAACAGGAACACGTGAACCTGCTAACGGAGAAAAAATTGTAATGGTAGATGCTGCCATCCACGCGATACAGGAATTGATGTGGAAGCACCCTGAAGCCCTTCTTTACGGACAGGATGTTGGAGAAAGAATTGGTGGGGTTTTTCGTGAAACCGTTACTTTAGGAAAAAAATTCGGAAGCAAAAGAGTATTCAATACAGCCATTCAGGAAGCTTATATCATCGGATCTACGGCCGGAATGAGTGCTGTTGGATTAAAACCAATCGTTGAAGTTCAGTTTGCTGACTATATTTATCCGGGAATCAACCAGTTAATTACAGAGATTTCAAAATCAAATTATTTAAGTGGCGGAAAATTCCCTGTAAGCAATATCATTCGTGTTCCTATCGGAGCTTACGGAGGAGGTGGCCCTTACCATAGTGGAAGTGTTGAAAGTATTTTAGCCAATATCAAAGGGATCAAAATAGCATATCCAAGTAATGCTGCCGACTTTAAAGGGTTATTAAAAGCAGCTTATTATGACCCGAACCCGGTAATAATGCTGGAACACAAAGGATTGTACTGGAGTAAAGTTCCGGGAACTGAAGATGCTAAAACGATAGAACCGGCTGAAGACTATGTTCTTCCGTTTGGAAAAGGGAAAGTAATCATCGAAGCTGATAAGAATGAAACTGAAAAAGGCAGAACTTTATTGGTGGTAACTTACGGAATGGGTGTTTACTGGGCTAAAGAAGCAGCCAAGAATTTCAATGGAAAAGTTGAGGTAATTGACTTAAGAACATTGATTCCTCTGGATGAAGAACTTGTTTTCGAAAGAGTAAAAGCACACGGAAAGTGCATCGTTCTAACCGAAGAACAGCTTAACAACTCTTTTGCAGAAGCTTTCGCACACCGTATTTCCAAAAACTGCTTCAAGTATCTTGACGCACCTGTAGAAACAATGGGATCTCTGGATGTACCTGCTGTCCCTATCAATCTGGTTCTGGAAAAAGAAATGCTTCCCAATGCTGAAAAACTCAGCAGTAAGATTGAAGAAATGCTGAAATATTAATTTTATATAAAATTAAAACCTCTAAAAATTTTAGAGGTTTTTTTATGCAATTTTTTCACTACTTTTATTTAAGATTACCATCTCAATTCTAGAACATTATAAACCAAGAAAGCTTAATTATAGATTCTCTGACAGGTATTACAAAACAAAATTAATCACAGTTTGGTATTTATTTTGTCTATACACGCAAAACACATCCATTTTTATGATCACAACCAAATACGTCAATTATAAACAGGTTCTTAATCTAGCTGGTGTACATCTTATCCTAATCTCGATCTGGTGTACCTTGATTGCTGTTTTCTTTTATTTCTTCAACTGGCACTGGATGACAATTCCATGGGTTCCTGTTGCACTGATTGGTACAGCAGAGGCTTTCCTTGTGGGTTTCAAAAACAACCAGGCTTATGACAGACTTTGGGAAGCCAGAAAAATTTGGGGCGGAATTGTGAATTCCAGCCGTTCGTTTGCATCAATGGTGTATGCTTTTGATACCAAAAATGAAAAAATTGGCGTTTTTGATCTTGAAGACCGTAAAAGAAGAATCGTTTACCGCCATATTGCATGGCTCTATACTTTCCGTGAACAGCTTTTGGTTCCTACGGAATGGGAGCATATCAGTACGGAAAATAATAAATTCGGGAATATCAACCTGAGAAGAAACAGACTGATTAAGGCAGGTTTTCCGGATTACGGAAGAGCCCCTATTTTCCTGCACAAATATCTTTCGGAGGAAGAATATGATCTTAAGAATGATTATAAAAATTTTGCCACCTACCTGACTGCTCAACAGGCAAAAGATATCAATGAGCTTAAAAACATGGGAGCCATTACAGAATTCAACCAGACTCAGCTTCAGAACGCTCTGAATGAATTCTACAATTTCCAGGGACAGGCAGAAAGAATTAAAAAGTTCCCTTCTCCAAGACAGTTTGCGAGTACAGCTTTTGTTTTTAATATCCTGTTTATTATGCTGCTTCCGTTGGGATTAGTCAACGAATTTGCAAAATTGGGAGACTGGGGAATCTGGACCTCTATTCCTTTCTGTATCATCATTGGATGGATTTACATCATTATGGAACTGGTAGGAGATTATTCTGAAAATCCTTTCGCAGGATTGATGTTTGACGTTCCCATGCTTTCTATCTGCAGAACGATTGAAATAGATCTTCTTCAGATGAGCGGAGAAACTGATCTTCCAGATCCTATTGCTTCTAAACATGGAGTATTGGTGTAATTCCTAAGATATCATTTTAAGCAAAAAATGAATTTAAGAATCATTAAAAAAATTTAAAATATCCGATAAAATATATTTTAAAAGTTCATTGTTTTTCATAATTTAGAGGCATTGAAAACATAAGCTATGTTAATCTATCCCGATTGATTTAGCTTTTACTTTTTCATCAGCTAATCATTTATCCCTTCTTTTTTAAACAATGAGATCTAAGCAACTCCTGCAGGCTTTGACAATGCTTTGTCTTACCCTATTCTGCACCAAAGTGAAGTCACAGGCAGCCTTCAACAAAGAATTACCGAAGGAATTTACAGAGAAATTTACAAAAGAAATTAATGACAGCATTCCATCTCTGGGATCTTTCATTATTTCGCAAAACAATAAGGTAATGTATGAGCAATATTTCCATGGAGCCAACAAAGAAACCATTTTCAATATAAAATCGGTTACCAAAAGTATTGTCTCTGTGCTGGCGGGGATTGCAAAAGATAAAAACATACTCCCCAACCTCAATACTCCGGTTTTAAAAATTCTTCCGGAATACAACATTTCAAGAAGCAGATTTAAAAATATTTCCAACATTGAAGGAAAAGTACATCATGATTCAATCAGAAATACATTAACATTAAAAAATCTGTTGACTATGCAAGGTGGTTTTGACTGGGTTGAAAATTCAAAAATTTCAACAGCCATGTCTTTTTCCGGTGATCCCGTAAAATTTGTACTGGATCTGCCTTTTGAAGAATATCCGGGAACAGTTTTTAATTATAACAGCGGTGAAAGCCATCTTTTTGGGGCTGCGTTGGCAAAAATTGTAAAAACGAATCTGAAACAATTTGCTACAGAAAATCTTTTTAGACCTTTAAAAATGAATATTCCCAGATGGGATACGGATTCAATGGATAGAAATTTTGCAGGTTCAGAGCTTTTTATGAAACCTGAAGATTTATTGAAATTCAGTACTATGATTCTGAATAACGGAAAATTTAGCGGCAAACAGATCGTCTCTTCAAAATGGATTCAGGAATCTACTTCTGAACAGGTAAAGCTGGATTCATGGGATGTAATGCCGAATGCCAACGGATATGGCTATTACTGGTGGCGAAGAAAAACCAACGGACACCAGGCTTTTGTAGCAACAGGTTATGGCGGACAGCTTATCTGTATCATTCCAGATTTAAAAATGGTTATCGTAACCACCTGCTTTCTGAATGACAAAAACAAAGGTAGAACCGAAATCAAAAGACTTCACTATTTCATTGATAAAATGACTAAAGGAGATCTATAAAAACTAATAACAATTTTAAGAACATGAAACCCTATTTAACTCTCATTTTAATCTTTATTGCAAGCCTTTCTTTTGCTCAATCTGGTAAAGAAATAAAAATAATAAGAGAAAAACAGCTGAGAGCCCAGAATCAAAAAGAAGATTTAGATTTTAAAAGAATGGGAGAAGAGCTCAAAGTAGAAAATAAAGATTCAGGGCCTTTTACCTATGGCATTTTTCCCTATCCTATTTATGATAGCATCCAGAAAAATGGCTTTAAAGGAGTGGGAACATTGGGAAATTTTTTCGGACTCAAACTTCAGGGCAAAAGAATCGTATATACAAGTTTTGTAGAAAACAATTGGGGATCTTTAAATTCACATAAAATTAAAAATAAAGACAGAGTATTTTTTACAATTCTGGTTCTTACAGATTTTATTGATGACAAAGAATATACATCCAGTAAAATGAATATTATTTCACGAAACTTCCCGGATGTAATTGGACAGGGATTTGTAAAAACTTCCAATAACAGAATTGACTTCTCCGCCTTTACTACTCTTGAAAAGGAAGATTTTGCGGTTGTAAACATGAAGCTCTATCATCTAAAATATGGTAATATTATTCTGATCGCTCCACAAAAAGACGGCAGTCTTCGAAGCATGCAAATTAATAATACAACAGATCTGACCTCTGAAACACTGAAGTCTTATGTAGAACAGCTGATACAGAAACCAGAAATAGTTACTTTTTTCACGAACGAAAAAACGATCTGAACCAATCTCTTTTTATCATAAATTTTTCAAGATTTATAAAACAATGGCTGTTGTATTTTTCACTTCGGAAATCATAAATGAGCTGTGTGTACTTGCGATGTGCTGAAGCGTTGTAAGCTTCGTCAACATAAAACTGCGGTAGTCTTCAATATCTTTCACCCCTATTTTAAGGATATAATCATAGTCTCCGCTTACATGAAAGCATTCCGTAACTTCCTGAAGATCCATCACTTCTTTTTCAAACTGCAGTACAAATTCCTTCTTGTGCTGACTTAGTTTTACATGACACAGAACAATAAAATTTTTCTTAACTTTACTCCTGTCCAGCAAGGCTACATATTTTGAAATCACGCCTGCATTTTCAAGCTTTTTCACACGCTCATAAACAGCTGTAACAGATAATCCAAGCTTACCGGACAGCTCTTTGGTTGTTTGTTTACAGTCTTCCTGCAAAAAAAACAGGAGTTTCTTATCAGTTTCGTCAAGTTCCATTAGATATTTTTTTGGTAAAAATTTAATATTTTCGAAGATACTAATTATTTTTTCTAAATAAACAATATTTTACAGTTTTATATTCTATAAATTCAAATTTCTATTGTAATAATTAGCAAATTAATGCAAATTGGGACAATAAAATAAAAACAATATTTATGGAAAACTTTAACGCAGCCAACGAGATCCAGGATCTTCAGTATTTTGGTGAATTCGGAGGAGTGAATCCCTCTATCTCAGACAGCTCTACCTATACCTTTCTTTCTGCAAAGACTATGTTTGATACTTTCGAAGGAAATGCGGAAGGATGCTACCTGTATTCCAGACATTCATCCCCGATGAATCTTTATCTGGCTCAGGCTCTTGCCAAGCTGGAAAATACAGAATCTGCCAACGTTACAGCATCCGGAATGGGAGCGATCACTTCTGTTTTGATGCAGGTGTGTAAAAGTGGAGACCATATTATTTCAAGCAGAACGATCTATGGAGGAACTTATGCTTTCCTTAAAAACTTTTTACCTCAGTTCAATGTAGCAACTAGCTTTGTTGATATCAACAATTTTGAATCTATAGAAAAGGCCATCACTCCTAATACGAAAGTGATCTATTGTGAAAGTGTAAGCAATCCGCTTCTTGAAGTAGCTGACCTTAGAAAACTTTCTGAAATCTGTAAAAAACACAATCTGAAACTGATCGTAGATAACACTTTCTCTCCTCTTTCTATCTCTCCAATATCATTTGGGGCCGATGTTGTGATTCACAGTTTAACAAAATTCATCAACGGAAGCAGTGATACAGTAGGCGGTGTATATTGTGCCAGCCAGGCATTTATTGATGATACCAAAAATGTCAATTCCGGAGCATGCATGCTTCTTGGGCCAACGATGGACAGCCTAAGATCGTCAAGCATTCTAAAAAACCTGAGAACATTACATATTCGAATCAAACAGCATAGTCACAATGCAATGTATCTAGCAGAAAGATTTGAAAAAGACGGATTAAAGGTATCTTATCCCGGATTGCCATCTCATAAAAACCATGAATTAATGAAAAGCATGATTCATGAAGAATACGGATACGGAGGATTACTGACTCTGGATGCCGGAACAACAGAAAAAGCAAACGAACTGATGGAACTGATGCAGACAGAAAATCTGGGTTATCTTGCCGTGAGCTTAGGGTTCTATAAAACCTTATTCTCATGCTCAGGAAAATCTACCTCATCTGAAATCCCTGAAGAAGAAAGAGCTTCTATAGGTATTTCCGACGGGCTGATCAGATTCTCCATTGGTCTTGACCACGATATTAAAAGAACTTACCAAAAAATGAAGGAGTGTATGCTGAAAGTAGGAGTTCTCAACCACCATGAAAACATTTCTATCATCTAAATTTATTGTAAAAGGCTGTTTCGTTTGAAACAGCCTTTTTTTTATTTTATTGAAATATCTTTTACAGATAATTACCCGTGTTACTTCTTATAATAATGATGCGGAAAAGCTTCTTCAGGTTTCATTCTGAAAATATTCAGCAAAATCCAGGATTTTAAGAAACCATATCCGTAAGAAAACATCTGAATATAAGTGGAAATAACCGCCATACCGGCAATGCTGATATTTTTAGTCAGTAATAAAGCATGAAACAGCACTAAAAAGGTATACAATCCATAGAAAGAAAGGATAATTCCTCTTCCCATCATAAAATACTCAAGAAAGCCCATAATGTATCCTAACATAAATAAGGTAGGAAATGCAAAAGAAATTTTTACATAATTCGGGTGTCTCTGATTAAGAATTGGTCTTGCACAGCCAAACTGATAGACCTGCTTGGAGAATTTTCCAAAGTCAACTCTACGTTTATGATATACGGCAATATCATCAAAAAAAGCAGTGATAAATCCGTTTTCCCAAAGGGTCATGGAAAGATCCGGATCCTCACCTATTCTCATTTCGGAAAACCCACTTACTTTTTCAAAAACAGCCTTTTTCACACCCATATTAAAACTTCTGGGTTGAAATTTAGAAACCGCTTTCTTGCTTCCCCTGATTCCTCCGGTTGTAAAAACAGAAGTCATGGAATAGGAAATAGCCTTCTGCATCAGATTGAATCCTTTGTGAGCTTTATCCGCCCCTCCAAACGCATCACAAGGAATGGTCAGGATATCATTTTTAATATGTTCGATATAATCTTTTTCAACAATGACATCACTGTCTACAAATACCAGCCATTCATTAGCTGCTCTTGCTGCTCCATAATTTCTCGTCAATCCCGGTCCTGAATTATCTTTTCTGAAATATTTGATATCCAGAATTTCATCAAAATTTTTGATGGTCGGTTTCAAATCAATCAAGGAGCCATCATCTACGATAATGATCTCAAACTCCTTATCCGTCTGCTGGGTAAGGGAGGTCAGCAACTCAAAAAGTTCATCTTTTCGGTTGTAAATGGCAACAACAATGGAAATAGTAGGCTTCAAATTGAAAATTTTTCAAAATTACTTATTCGCAGGACAACCTACAAACAGTTTAACAGCTTATTCGGAGAAATTAACGATGTGAAATGATATTCATCTTAATCAAAGGAAATTACCAATGAAATTCTGAGCCAAGTTATTTGACATTTTAAACAAAATGAAGACCGAAAATCCCTCCTAATTTTGCTATAGAAATTTAAACCAACAAAAAATGGAACCTATTATCAGCTCATTGCAGCAACCTATTCAATCAGGCTTTAATGCTTCTTCAACAGCTCAGGAAGTTATTCAAGGAGTCGATCTTACCGGAAAAACGGTGATCATAACCGGCGGTTACGCAGGAATCGGTCTTGAAACCACAAAGATCCTTACTTCAGCCGGAGCCCACGTTATTATTCCCGCAAGAGATATTGAAAAAGCAGGAAAGAACCTTGCAGGACTTGAAAATTTTGAACTTGAAAAAATGGATTTGATGGATCCGGCTTCTATTGATGCTTTTGCTGAAAGATTTATCTCATCTGGTAAAAGTCTGGATCTTCTGATTAATAATGCAGGAATCATGTGGGTTCCTCTTCGAAGAGACAACAGGGGCTTTGAATCTCAACTAGCAACAAACTATCTTGGACAATTTCATCTTACGTCGAAATTATGGCTAGCCCTTAAAAAAGCAAATGGAGCAAGGGTTATCAGTGTTTCTTCCTACGGGCATCAGATGGCACCTTTTAATTTTGAAGATCCTAATTTTGAAAAAAGAGATTACGATACCCTTTCCGGTTACGGTCAATCCAAAACAGCCTGCAATCTGTTTGCCGTAGAACTTGATGAAAGAGGAAAAGAATTCAATATCAGAGCTTATTCCCTTCATCCAGGGTCTGTCTATGGAACGGATCTGGGCAGAGAAGAGCCTATTGAGCTTTACAAACAACTCGGAACCCACGATGAAAACGGAAATATCAAGCCTGAAGTGGAGGCACGATTAAAAACCATTCCACAAGGAGCTGCAACAACAGTCTGGTGTGCTGTAAGTCCGCAACTTAATGAAATAGGTGGTGTGTATTGTGAAAACTGTGATATTGCGGAAATAGACAGAGGACAAATTGAGCATAGATTTGATGAGCCCGCAACCATCCACGGAGTACAGCCCTATTCTATTGACAAAAACAATGCTGAGCGCTTATGGAAATTAAGTGAAGAAATGCTGGGATTCAGCTTTGATGCTCAATAACTGTTTTTTTAAATACATTTGTAACGAAAACTTTTGACAATGGATTTCCAGATACAATACCTCACACCGGATATCAAAATTTCCAGTTATGACGACAAGCTGTTCAAAACGGAAACTGTTTTTGAATATCACATGCTGGTATGGTTCATATCAGGAGAAACGAAAATTATTCAGGCAGATAAAACCTATCTGTTCAAAACAGGAGATATTTTTCTGATCCCAAGAAATCATCTTGCCACGATTATCAATTATCCTAAAGATGGGCTTCCACACAAAGCAGTAGTGATGCATCTTACCACGGAGAGGCTAAAAGATTTTTACAGTTCTGTCGATTATGAAAGAAAAAACGGACATAGGGAGTCCAGCATTCATCGTTTCAGCAGTCATCCGCTTCTGAACAGCTGCCTTGCTTCTCTTATTCCTTATTTTGAGATTGAAGGTCCATTTCCTGAAAACATCGCCCACTTAAAGATCACAGAAGCAATCAGTATTTTAAGGGAGATTGATCCCGATATCGATACTTTACTCTCAGATTTTGATGAACCCGGAAAAGTGGATCTGATTCATTTTATGGAAAAAAATTATATGTTCAATATGCCATTAGAAAGGTTCGGATACCTGACGGGAAGGAGCTTATCAACTTTCAACCGTGATTTCAGAAGAATTTTCCAAACGACTCCACAGCGATGGCTTACCCAAAAACGTCTTGAACTGGCCTATTATCATTTATCAGAAAAGAATAAAAAGCCTTCAGACGTCTTTCTGGAGGTAGGTTTTGAGGATTTGTCACATTTTTCACATGCCTTTAAGAAACAGTATGGTTTTGCTCCTTCACTGACACGATAAAACAAAAAAGGTTGTACCAACGAGTGTACAACCTTTTTTGTTTTATGATTTTAATAACTCCTGAAGTTATTTTTTCTTTAAAGTATTTAAATCTTCTGGCTTCTTCTTTTGAGATATTACATTATGATTTAATGCTTTTCTTTCAGGTTTTGACTGTGATGACCGTGACGATTTTGATCCAGAACCAAACATATCTAGTAAATCAAAAATAACATCAAATATGTCAAAAAAATTCCAGGACATTTTTAATCTCAGAGTTTATTATTTATTATCTTCCAATTTATGAACTTTCTTCGTTCCTTCATACATTTCGTACTGCAAGAATTTCGTTCCAAGGCCCAAAGAGATCATCCAGGCTATACAGTTTCTATACTTTTACTTTAAAACCTGTTTGTCGCATTATATAAACAATCCCGATTTAAAGTAAATATATAATACTGCAGAAATAAAAAAAGTAATTACTGAGCAGCTGAAAAGAATCAGTTTAAACAGGGTTTTAAAATAATAAAGTTCAAGTACATGCAGAACAAAAAATACTAAAAACGAAATACTGATTCCTATTAAAGAAGCTACTACTAAAGTTGGTGTATAGTTTTGGGCCGGTAAAGGATCTTTAAAAACAATAAAAAGCCAAAATGCAGCTAATGCCAGTATTACAGTACTTACTTTCTCTGTGAAATATCTGGATCTTTTTGATTCCTTCTTTTGAGGCTTCTCATCATAATTTAGACTCTCTCTGTCAGGAGTTGATCGTGATAATCCCGAACCGCCCTGAAATATGCTGAATATATTAAAAATGAAATCTAAAAAATCCCCAATCATATTATATTTTCTTAATTCTATTATTCTTTAATAATTTTGGCAGATTTTGTTTTTCCATCAGTTAAAATATAAACCCCCTTAGGCAAAGAAGATATGTCCACATTTTGAATTTTACCGGATTTTAAATTGATATTTTGAATTTTTTTACCTGAAATATCCGTCAATAGTAACCATTCATTGGTAAGAGATTGTAAACTGAATTCATTTTTTGCAGGATTGGGATAAATTAGCATCTCTCTATTTTTCATCAATTCCTTAGTAGAAAGTACACTACTCATCATTATTTTACGAATTCTATTATTACCTACATCTGCAATATATAAATTTCCCTGATTATCAATAGTTATTCCATTTGGATTATAAAATTTTGCGTTACCGGCAATCCCATCTTCAAATCCTACTATGCTTCCTGACAACGTAGAAACCTGATTTCCTGAGATTTTACGAATTCTGTTGTTCATCGTATCAGTTATAAATAGATCAGCAGATTTATTTGAAACCAATTTAAGCGGATTATAAAACTTAGCATTAGTCAATGTTCCATCTGCAAATCCGTAGTTACTTCCCGAAACAGTAGAAACCTGACCTGACGATATTTTGCGTATTTTATTATTCCAATTATCTACTACATATAGATCCTGCCCCACTACTTCTATGTCTGTTGGATAATCAAACCTGCTTGATAATGCATTGCCATCTATATATCCAGCCACTCCATCACCAGCAATTGTTGTAACCTGACCTCCTGTTATTCGTCTTATTCTGTTATTATTTTGATCGGCAACATATATAATTCCTTCTTTGTCGATTGCTATCCCAGCAGGATTTTTGAATTGCGCTGTTGCATTGTCACCATCAACAAAACCAGCAGTACCGTTCCCCGCAAAAGTAGAAACATCTCCTGATGGACTTATTTTTCTGATTCTGTTATTATAAAAATCTGATACATAAATGTTCCCAAAAGCATCAACAATAAGATCATTAATACCATTAAATTTAACATTGTTTGGGCTTCCATCTGCAAACCCTTGCGTGCCATCTCCAGCTAAAGTAGATACATTTCCTGATGGAGTTATTTTGCGAAGCCGGTAATTTCCTGTATCAGCAACATATACATTCCCTGCATCGTCTACAGCAACCCCAGCAGGACGGTTAAACATTGCAGAGTTTACATTTCCGTCCGCATATCCTTCTGTTCCATTTCCCGCTAATGTCGAAACCGTGGTTACTTGCGAAAAAATTTGAGAATGCAGTATAACCGAGGCAATAACTGCGTAGATTTTTTTCATGTATTAGTTTTAAAAATTTGTGATAAAAATATAATAAATAACCTAAAAAACATCACAGATAATGATATTTAAAAGATAATTGATATAAAGAAGCCCTTCCAGATTTGAAAGGGCTGTATCTGAGTTTTTATTTATCTTCCAGTTTATGTACTTTCTTCGTCCCTTCATACATTTCATACTGCAAGAATCTCGTTTCCAGCTTTCCGTTGAAAAGTTTGATCTTTCTTGAAGGACGTAATCCGATTTTCTTAACAGCTTCAAGATCTGAAGAGATTAGCCAAGCCAATGTATTTGGATAATGTGTTTTAAAGGTATCTCCTATTTTCTTGTAGAAATCATCATCGTTGATGGAAATTCTCTCGTCGTATGGAGGGTTGAATACCATTAATAATGGGAAAAGTTCTTTTTTAGATTCAAAGAAGTCTTGTTTTTTAATCTCGATAACATCTTCCATTTCCGCTGCCTCTACATTCATTCTTGCAGCATTCAGCATTCTTGCGTCAATATCATACCCAACAATTTTTCCATCAAATTGTCTCACTCTGTTAATTCTGAATTCCTTGATTTTAGAAAACAAATCCGCATCATAGTTATTCCAATTCTGGAACCCGAATCTCTTTCTGAAAATCTGAGCCGGAAGATCCATAGCGATCATTGCTGCTTCAATCAATAATGTTCCTGAACCACACATCGGATCAAGGAAATTTCCTTTTCCGTCCCAGCCTGCAAGCTGAAGCATTCCGCTTGCCAACACTTCGTTGATAGGTGCTTCTCCCTGCTCTCTTCTGTATCCTCTCTTAAACAAAGGATCTCCAGAAGAATCCATGGAAATCATGACCAATTCTCTGTCAATATGAAGGTGAAATTTGATATCCGGATTTCTGGTTTCTACATTCGGACGTCTTCTGAATTTTTCCTGGAAATAATCCACGATAGCATCCTTCATTTTTAAAGTTACAAACTGAGAATGCTTGAATGTTTCAGAATTTACAGTAGCATCAATGGAAAAAGACTGGTCAACATCCATGAAATTTTCCCATTCAAACTTAAACAGTCTGTCGTAGAACTGATGCTGATTAAAAGCTTTGAACTCATGAATAGGTACCAGAATTTTCAATGCTGTTCTTGCAGAGTAATTGATTTTATAAAGAAAACCAAGATCTCCTTCACAATTTACCGCTCTGTTTTTAATTTCAACATTCCTTCCGCCCAATTTTTTGATTTCTTCCGCCAGAATCTGCTCCAATCCGAAGAATGTTTTTATCTGTATTTTAATATTTTCTGTATCCATAAGTTTGAATTAAAAGATTTAAAGCTTTAAAAATTAAAAGATTAGCCATCCAACTTATTGTCCAATTGAATTTTTCAATCTCTTAATGTTGTAAAATACTTTGCTTTTAACCGCACAAATTTAGTTATTTTTGCATTATGGAATGGTTTGAATCTTGGTTTGATACCCCTTATTATCATTTGCTTTATAGCAACAGAGACTATACTGAAGCTGAAAACTTCATTACAAAGCTCACTGCGGACCTTCAGTTGCCGCCTCAGTCGAAAATCATAGATCTTGCCTGTGGAAAAGGAAGACACTCGGTTTTTCTTAATAAATTAGGGTATGATGTTTTGGGGCTTGACCTTTCAAGACAAAGTATTGAATCCGACAAACAATTTGAAAATCAGACCTTGATTTTTGAAGTTCATGACATGAGAAACCCAATTGACGCAGATCCAATGGATGCTGTTTTCAACTTATTTACAAGTTTTGGATATTTTGATAATGAAAGCGATGATAAAAAAGTATTCCAATCGGTTTACAATGCATTAAAGCCCGGAGGCTATTTTGTTCTTGATTATCTGAACGAAGAATATGTAAGAAATACTTTAGTTCCTGAAACAACAATAACCCGTGGTGATATTGATTTTAAGATTCTAAAAAAGATCGAGGGCAGACATATCATTAAAGATATCCGTTTTGAGGCTGACGGTAAGCCGTTTCATTTCTTTGAAAAGGTAAAGCTTCACACGCTGGAAGCCATCCACAACTATGCTTCCGAATGTGGTTTTGAAAGAATAAAAATCTGGGGAGATTATCAGCTGAATGAATTTAAGAAAGAAAATTCTCCGCGTTGCATCAATTTATTTAAGAAAAAATAATGACAACAGTACTTTTACTGATTTTAAGTGTAGTAACAGGAGTATTCTTGGGAAAACACTTTGGTAAAAAAGAAAAACTGGCCAAAAATCTGCTGATATTAAGTGCCGGTTTTTTGATTACAATCTGTCTCAACGAAGTCTTCCCTCAGGTTTATACCTCTTCCGGAAGCAGTAGTCTTGGGATATTTGTAATCGGAGGAGTTCTTCTGCAGATGATTCTGGAAGCGCTTACCAAAGGTTTTGAACATGGGCACTTCCATCATCATAGTGAACACAATATTCTTCCCGTTGCTTTAATGGTAGGATTATTTATCCATGCTTTCATTGAAGGAATTCCTCTTGCCAATGAACAGCACGAGATATCTCCTTACCTTTGGGGAATTGTATTTCACAATCTTCCCATTTCATTTATTCTGGGAGCATTCTTATTTAACAGAAAAGGAGAATCCAAAAGTTCTTCATCCTATCCTTCTATTCTCATTGTAGCCTTATTTGCATTGGCTTCTCCTATGGGAATGTTGTTAGGAAACTATTTCAATCCTGATCTTCAGCCTTATTTTCTGGCTATTGTAGGAGGAATTTTCCTTCACATTTCATCAGTAATCATTTTTGAAAGCAATAAAAACCACAATATAGATTGGGTAAAAATCGGGCTGGTTGTTTTAGGAGTTTCACTTGCATTGATGATGCATGTTTTCCATCAACATCCTACTGCTCATTCTCATTAAAAAACAAAAAAGCTCTGGAGTCCAGGGCTTTTTTATTGTATTAACAATGCGTGTTTTCCGCAACTATTCTCATTAATCTTTACTCATAGCACCTTCGACAAATAAGTTAAAACTTGTTTTTAAAAAAATATTTTACATAAAAAAATAAATAAAAATTAAATATTTACATCATAAAATAAAAAAAATATATTGTTTAACATTTTTTAACACGGTAATAACAACAATACATTGTTTTTTGTACATTAGCTACACCAATAGTACTTAAAAATGTATGAAAAGACAAAATAGCTTAGCAACATCAGTCTGTTTTTTTTTAATGACCGGTTTCATAGCGGCACAGACTACGAAGAAAACAGATTCTTTAGAAGAAAAAAAGATTGATGACATTGTAATTATCGGTTACAAGACACAAAAAAGGTCCAGCCTTACCGCTGCCGTTTCTGTTATTTCTGACAAAAAACTCCAGGATTCCAACACTTCCAGTGTATCCGGTCTTCTGCAGGGAAAAGCTGCCGGGGTTCAGATCTTACCTGGTGGAGGTTCTGCAGGTTCTGTAGCTACTGTAAAAATCAGGGGTACTTCCACTATTAACGGCCCCAGTAATGCTCTTTGGGTCGTGGATGGTGTAGTAATGCCCTATGCTCCCAACCTGGATCCTAATCAGATTGAAAGTATCAACATATTAAAGGATGCTGCTTCTACAGCATTGTATGGCTCCAAAGCTGCAAATGGTATTGTACAGGTGTTTACCAAATCTGGAAATTCTGGAAAAGGAACATTAAGTGCCTCTCTTACTAATTCTTTTAATATGTTTAATAACGGGCGCTTCAAACTTATGAACGGAACGCAGCTGTATGATTATTTCACCTCATTAAAAGGAGCCCCAGCAATCCCCGAAACACTTAGAAACGATGGCTACAACTGGCTAAAAGACGGTACGCAAACAGGGGTTGTACAAAATTATACTATTGATTTCAGAGGCGGATCAAACAATTCCAAAACCTATATTTCAGGAAATTATTATAATGAAACCGGAACTGTTAAAGGAGATGAATTTAACAGGCTCTCATTCAGAATCAATCATGAACAGACCATAAAACCATGGTTGATACTGAAACCTAAAGTCAGTTTATCATATACCACGAGAAAAGATACACAGGCTTCCCTTTATGAAATGTACCTTAATATGCCGTGGGATAACCCCAGAGATTCCAATGGAAACCTAATTAGGGTTGATGAGAATTACACAGGTGATTGGTACGGACGGGATCACAGCAATTACCTTTATGACCTTCAATGGAACTATGGCAAAAGCAATCAGCTGGACCTTATTGGAAATCTAGATGCTGAAATCAAGTTTACCGATTATCTCAAATTCATCAGTACAAACAATGTTACCTACAAAAACTATGATAACATGTACTATACTGATCCCAGATCGATCAGCGGAACAAGTAATAAAGGACAGCTAACAGAAAATTATCAAAAAGATATTAGCAAATTTTTCAATCAGATGCTGAGGTTTGATAAGGATTTTGGAAATCATAACATCAATGCATTAGCAGCGTATGAATATACTGACAGATTCTATAAAGAATCACGTGCAGGTGTTTATGGCGTTGTACCTGGTACAGATATTTTTAATACCGGTGCAACCACAGGACAAAAGCCAACAGGGAGAAAGCTTGACCGCGCCTATAATGCTCTCCTCTTTAATACCGAGTATGTATATGATAAAAAATATTTTATCCAGGGATCCTTAAGAAGCGAATCGTCTTCTGCATTCGGTGCCAACAAAAGAAATGGTTTATTCTATGCGTATAGTGTAGGATGGAATATTAATAAAGAAAATTTTTTCAAAGTAAAACCTGTTAACGAATGGAAATTACGAGCAAGCCGAGGACTTGTGGGAAATACACCCAGTCCTGATTACGGATGGCAGGACCTATATAGACTTACAGAGAAATATAACGGACAGATAGGAGCAACATGGTTCCAGCTCGGAAACGCTGGACTAACCTGGGAATCTATCTATCAGAATAATATCGGTACAGATATCAGGGCTTTTAATAACAGACTGACTTTAAATATTGATTATTTTAACAATAAAACGAAAGATTTACTGGTTCTTGTTCCCCTGCCATCACTGACAGGTGTTGACAGACAATACCTGAATATAGGTGACGTCAAAAACAAAGGCTGGGAGTTCAATGTAAATTATTCCATTATTCGTTCAAAAGATATCAGCTGGGATCTGGGGTTCAATATCAGCACCTATAAAAACAATGTACTTTCTACCCGAAACAACAGTACACAGGTATTGGACAATTATCATGTAGCTATACAGGGGTATGATGTTACTTCTTTCTATATGAGAAAGTGGCTGGGTGTAAATCCTGACAATGGTGAAGGACAATGGGAGGTAATTAATCCGGACGGAAGCAGAAGTGCCACCTCAAAATACAACCTGGCTACCGTACAGGTGGTAGGAGCTGCAACACCAGATTACTATGGTTCTGTAAGCACTAATCTTAATATCAAAAATTTCTATCTTGCTGCTAATGTTTATTTCTCACAAGGTGGGCAAGTATATAACTTTTACAGAGAATATTTTGATTCAGACGGTGCCTATCCTTATTACAACCAGATGGCTTTAAAAGATGGATGGACAAGATGGGAGAAACCGGGGGATATTGCAACCCATCCGGCTGCAGTATACAACAATAATTCATTAACAAATAAGCCTTCATCCCGTTATCTTGAGGACGCAAGCTTTGTCAAGTTAAGATCCCTGAGAATAGGATATAATTTTCCAGCATCTCTAACAGAAAAGATGAAAATAAAATCGGCGAATATTTATATTATGGGTGAAAATTTATTTACCATCACCAAATTCTCCGGAGTGGATCCGGAAGTTGGTAATGCAGATAACCAAACCTCTTATTCTGGCAATGCAGGAGCTATCTACCCTATTCCGAGAAGATTTTCTTTAGGCTTAAACTTTTCTTTTTAAAAAAAATTATTATGAAAAAAATACTTATTCCCATTCTCATAATATCATTAACGGCATGTAACATAGACCGTTCACCCTATGATTCAATGGAATCTGAGGTTATTCTTGCAGATGCAACAGGATTGAAGACTATAACCTTAGGAAATTATGCATTACTTAAAGGTGATGCTGATGGCGGTGGCTTTTACAACAACCTGTACAGAATCAGTGAATATGGTGGAGATAATATCGATATCAGCGGAACTACCACCGATTCATTCTTTTACTATTATAATTACAAAAGTATTAAAAACAACGGCCGCACCAATACCATCTGGAACTCCGGATACAAGGCTATTATTGGATGTAACAGAGTGATATCAAAGGTTGCCGAAGGAAAAGACACAGAAACAGATCAGCTCATAGGTGAAAATTATTTCTTGAGAGCTTATGTATACTTTTCTATGGTTAATGTATTTGGAAGGCCATACAATCAAGGGGCAGCCAATTCTGGAGTCCCTTTAAAACTATCTGATGATGTCAATGATTTGCCTGGCAGAGCCACTGTGGGAGAAATATACAATCAAGTGGTCAATGATCTTCTGAAAGCAGAACAATTGATGACCCTGAATAAAGATAACATATATGCATCCAAAGAGGCAGCACAGGCTTTACTTTCCAGAGTCTATTTATACATGGAAAACAATGATAAAGCGATAGAATATGCTGATAAAGTCATCAATTCCGGGAAATATACACTTCTGTCTAAAACAGAATTACCTGCTTATGCCACCAAAACTCCTGAAACCAATACAGAAACTATTTTTGCATTTAAATATAATAAAGATGGAGACTATAGTGATGGCTGGTATACTATAGGCTCTATGTATGCCACCATACAGAACGTCGGCTGGGGTGAAATGTACGCTTCTTCCTCTTACCTGGACCTTATCAATCAGAATCCCCAGGATGCAAGGTTGAAGTTTATTTCTCCAAAATACAGCAGTCCCGCAGTTCCTGTAGCCTATTGGGTACAAAAAGGTACCAACTCATCTGGTGCCGCAACCTACAGTTATCAATTTCAAAAGACCTTCCAGCAGAATGGAAATACTTATTTTACCATGAATAATATCAATTATCAGGTACAATCCGAAGTAACACCCAATAAAACAAACTATTATTTTGTAAATGCAACTGGTGGAAAAACTTATGTTTATCTGGATAATGATATGGATAAAAGAAACGGATATCCTAAATTTTATGTTTTAAAATGTTCATTACAAGAAGGAGTTCCGCAATTGTGGTCTCCGGTTGTTATAAGATTGGCAGAAATATATCTGAACAAAGCCGAAGCCAATGCGAAAAAAGGAAATACCGCTTCAGCACTCGCAGACGTAAATACCATCAGAACAAGAGCCGGAATACCGGTATATAATTCAGTGCCTGCAGGACAGACTATTCTGGATGCTGTTCTACAGGAAAGAAGACTGGAAATGGCTTTTGAAGGACATAGAAGATATGATATCTTCAGAAATAAACTTGATCTCGACAGACAATATCCCGGCACCCATTTAAGCGGGAACACCCCCTTTTATACGGTACCTTATACCCATAACAGAGTGGTAGAATATATTCCTGAGCAGCAAATACAGATCCAACCGAATCTGGTGCAGAATCCAGATTAAAAAAACAAAAAAGCTCCGGAATCCGGAGCTTTTTTATGTATATCGCATAACGTTTTATAAGCTTAGAATTTCCATCCTACTGTAAGGAAGAAATTGTTTCTGTTACTTTTTACATCACTTACTGCATAAGAATCACTTTCGAAGATTTTATTCGAAGAGTAATAAGATGAATCAAAATTATCCCCCATATAACCTCTCATGAAAGGATTAGCATATTTAGATGAGATATTCTGATAAGAGGCATCTATATAGAATGATTTGAAATCATACCCGATACCGAATGAAAGTGTATTTCTGTCACTTAATATCAGGTTGCTGTAAGACTGATCTCCTACAGTTCCCGCATCATTAAATCTGCTGATTGTAAGCGCATCAAAAGGACTAGACTGGTAAGAATACCCACCTCTCAATCTGAATTGTTGCACTCTGTATTCTGCTCCTACTCTTACTTCTGAAAGGTTTTTGTAGTTTTCTTTAAAGAAATCATTCAACTCTCTTTCTGCACCTCCATAAACTTTATAGTCAGGTTTTGTAAGTCCAAGGGTATAGTCTACGTTCAATGAGAAGTTTTTACTTGCTACAAATGCAGCACTCACAGTTGCTTTAAGCGGTGAAGTGAACTTTCTGTTTTCAGCACCCATATCATCTCCGTAAGTAGGATCATTATAGAAATAATAATTTCTGTCTATATTCCAGAATGTAGGCGTTTCAAGAGATGCTCCCAATCTGAAATTCGGACTTAGTTTTCCGATTACCCCTAATGAAGCAGAAAAACCTGAAGATCTTTCTGAATAAGGAGTATCCTGCTTACTGAATCCTTCTGTAGAATTATTAGTTAGATTTCGGTAAAATAAAGTATCATATTGATCCAATGAAGCATTAAAGAAATTAAAACCTGCTCCTAAATATAAGTTATGGTTATAATTAGCACCTACCCCAAAGCTCATTTTTGATAAATTACCGTATCTTTCATACATGTGACCTGCCATTGCAGCATCTTTCGTTATATCAGCTTTATCAAAAGCATATACTATATTATTATTTCCTGGCGACTGAATTACATTATCAAGTTGCTGATTAGAAAAATTAATACCAATATTGATAAATTTCCATTTAGTTTCTGTCATCAGAGGAAAAGCGATGATCCCTCCTGCATTTCCAAGGTCTCCCTTAGTTTTGCTATAATCCATCGTAGATCCAGCCAAAGAACTGCTGTTTTTATTTCCTAAAATAGATAAAGTTCCCGAAACCTCTCCTGAAATAGCAACCCCTAAACCTGCCGGGTTCGTAAGCAAAGAGTTTGCATCACCACCTAGCGCACCATTTGATCCAGCCATTGCATTAAATTTAGCTGATCCCACCATAGGAGTACTTGAGTAAACATCCACAGTATTTCTTATCACAGAAACATCCTGAGCCTGCGCATAAAATGCAGCAGAAATACTCATAAATACTAAAGATTTTTTTAACATTATTTTTTGATAGTTTATTAGTTTGAAAATTATCTGAAGCCACCTCTGCCTCCGCCGCCGGATCTCATTCCGCCGCCACCGCCAGAAGAACCACCTCTGAAGCCGCCGCCTCCACCGCCGTTGAAGCCTCCGCTAGATCTGAAACCTCCGGAATCATTAGATCTGAAGCCCCCATTATTGTTATTATATCTCGGCTGTGATTGTTGATAATTATAGTTAGGTCTTGTTTGTGGTGCAGAATTACGGAATCCACCATTAGATTGTGTATTTCTGAAGCCTCCATTTCCATTACTGTTTCTGAAACCTCCTGAATTACCATCTCTGAAACCACCATTGCTGTTTCTGAAACCTCCGCTTGAGTTAGAATCTCTGAAACCACCGTTATTGGTATTTCTGAAACCTCCATTTCCATTACTGTTTCTGAAACCTGAGTTATTGGTATTCGTTCTGTATACCGCATTGGCTACACCCGTGTTCTGGAATCCGCCTCCACTTACGCCACTTCTTCTGTAAACTGGTCTGTTGTAGTAACCACCACCCCAGTGGCCTCCTCCGTATCCCCAATAAGGGTTTCCGTAGTATCCTCCACCCCAGAATGGATCATAATAGCCACCATAGCCATATCCCCAGTATGGACTTCCCCATCCGAAAGAGCCTCCCCAGCCCCAGCCGAATGATCCGCCCCAACCCCAGGACATGCTAGCACCCCAGCCCCAGCCGCGGTTCATACCCCAACCCCAATACGGGCTGTAACCACCATACCATCCCCAAGGAGATCCCCATCCCCATGAGTTGTCATAGTAGTTAGTTTGAGAACCTGCATAAAGTCCCCAGTCTGAATCTGTGGCATTGGTATTCCAATTGGTATTGGTATTACCCCAGTCATTATATCTGTTTTGCTGCTCTCTGGAATTCGCCTGTGCATTTTCAATCACATTGGAATCCTGATAGTAGTCATAATATTCTCCTACTCTGTTTCCGCTATCATTAATGATAACTCCTTCAGGTAGCGTATCCTTATTGGGGTCGTAATACACCCCGTCTGTCTCGCTATACCCTCCCATCTGAGCACCACAAGACACAAGTAATAATCCGCCCGATATAGCCAATATCCCTTTGGATCTTAGCAGACCAAGCAAATTTTTATGTATATTTCTTTTCATGATAACGTAAAAATTTTTAATTTAAATTATATTTGCAATCTGTACCAAAAATGTACCAAACACTGGTAAAAAAATCTATCAAAAATAGATTTTTATTTTTAGATAACAATAATGTACAAAAGTTAAAAAAATTTTAAAGAATAATGGCAAAATTAACCTCAAGAAGCGAAGATTACAGCAAATGGTATAATGAGCTGGTTGTAAAAGCTGATTTAGCTGAAAACTCAGGCGTTCGTGGATGTATGGTAATCAAACCGTATGGCTATGCAATCTGGGAAAAAATGCGTGATGAAATGGATAAAAAGTTCAAGGAAACAGGTCACGTTAACGCATACTTCCCGCTTTTTGTGCCCAAGAGCTTGTTTGAGGCAGAGGAAAAGAATGCAGAAGGTTTTGCAAAAGAATGCGCTGTTGTTACCCACTACAGATTAAAAACCGATCCGGACAATCCATCAAAACTGATTGTTGACCCGGATGCAAAACTGGAAGAAGAACTTATCGTTCGTCCTACTTCAGAAGCTATTATCTGGAATACCTACAAAAACTGGATTCAGTCTTACAGAGACCTACCGATATTGATCAACCAATGGGCGAATGTTGTTCGTTGGGAGATGAGAACACGTCTTTTCTTAAGAACGGCAGAATTCCTATGGCAGGAGGGTCACACTGCTCATGCTACAAAAGATGAAGCGATTGAAGAAGCAGAAAAAATGAATAAAGTATATGCAGATTTTGCAGAAAACTTTATGGCAATGCCGGTAATTCAGGGATTGAAAACTCCATCTGAAAGATTTGCAGGAGCCGATGAAACGTATTGTATCGAAGCATTAATGCAGGATGGAAAAGCTTTACAGGCTGGAACCTCTCACTTCTTAGGACAGAATTTCGCAAAAGCATTTGATGTAAAATTCACCAACAAAGAAGGGAAAATTGAGCATGCATGGGCTACCTCATGGGGTACTTCAACCCGTTTGATGGGTGCTTTGATTATGACGCACTCAGATGATTTCGGATTGGTACTGCCTCCTACTTTAGCACCTATTCAGGTAGTAATCGTTCCTATCTTTAAAGGAGAAGAGCAGCTAGAGCAAATCAGTGAAGTGGCTTTGGATATTCAGGCTAAACTGAAAGCAAAAGGTATTTCTGTGAAGTTCGACAATGACACTCAGAACAAACCGGGATGGAAATTCGCAGAATATGAATTAAAAGGAGTTCCTGTAAGAATTGCAATGGGACCAAGAGACCTGGAAAACAAATCTGTAGAAATTGCAAGAAGAGATAACCTTACAAAAGAAGTTCGTTCTATTGAAGGGCTGGATTCTTATATCGAAGATTTATTGAAAACGATTCAGCAGGATATCTATAACAAAGCTTTTGAATTCAGAAAAGAGAATATCACCAAAGTGGATACTTATGAAGAATTCAAGAAAGTATTGGAAGAGAAAGGTGGTTTCATCTATGCTCACTGGGATGGAACTGCTGAAGAAGAAGAACAAATCAAGGACGAAACGAAGGCTACGATCAGATGTATTCCTCTTGATGATGATGTAGAAGAAGGAATTTCTTTGATTTCTGGTAAACCTTCTAACAGACGTGTATTATTCGCAAAAGCTTATTAAAAATTTTAATTATTTAGAATAAAATCATTAAAATTTAAAGAAATATTCAAAAAAAAATGACGTTTGGACAGATTTTTGTTTAAATTTATGTCAACATTAATCAAAAAAATTTATTTATTATGTCTTTAAATGTCATTGATTTAATTAAAGGACAATTAGGTCCCGCTTTGGTTTCACAGGCTGCATCGCAGTTTGGAGAAAGTGAATCCGGTATTTCTAAAGCAATTGGCGGATTATTACCTGCTGTAGTAGGTGGATTAGCCAATAGTGCAGATAAGCCTGGCGTTGTGGATGCTATTACACAAGCCTCTTCAAGTGGAATTTTAGGAAATTTATTAGGCGGAGCGTCTAACAATCCTATTATTTCAACTTTGTTATCTTCAATTTTTGGAGATAAAGTAAGTGGATTAGTCAATTCCATTGCTAGTTTTTCAGGAGTCAGCAATACCACTGCAGGTTCTTTGTTAAACCTGGTGACTGGAGCTACGGCAGGTACAGTTGGAAAATATGCAGCAGACAATAATTTGGGTGCTTCAGGTATTTCCAGCTTACTGAACGATCAGAAAGGTATTATTTCTTCATTATTGCCAGCAGGTCTTTCTTTGGCATCCTTTGGACTAGGAGCTGAAAACTGGTTTGGTCAGGCGAAAGAAACAGTTTCTTCGGTAACTTCTACAGCTAAAGATAACATCGCAGAAGGTGTAGCTACAGCAAGAGAAAATGTTTCTGAAGGAGCAAGAGAAATAAGAGAACAATTTAATAACAACAACGATAATCAAGGCGGAGGTTCAATCTGGAAATGGTTGCTTCCGCTTTTATTATTGATCGCAGCCGCCTATTTCTTATGGAAACAGTGTGAGAAAAAACAGACGACCACTACTACAACCACTACGTCTGACTCAGCGTCTGTAAGTTCTACTACAGATACAGCTGCTACAACTACAACAACAGCTGCTCCGGCTGCTGCTAAAACCGATGAAAACATTGATCTTAACGGAGTAATGTTAAAAGGTTACAAAGGTGGTATGGAGGATCAGATGATTTCATTCCTGAAATCTGGCGGTTATAAAAATGCGGCTGATGATTCTGCATTGAAAGATAAATGGTACGATTTTGACCACGTAAATTTCAAAATGGGAAGTTCTACTGAGCTTGAAGCAGGTTCACAAGGACAATTGGATAACTTAGTAGCTATCCTTAAAGCTTTCCCTGAAGCAAAGATCAAAGTAGGAGGTTACACTGATAAAACAGGAAACGAAGCTTCTAACGTAAAATTATCAAAAGCAAGAGCTGAATTCATCAAAGCTGCTTTAGCTAAAGCTGGCGTTGGTGCACAGGTAATTGCTGCTGACGGTTACGGAAGCCAATTTGCTAAAGTAGATGCAAAAGCTTCTGATGCTGAAAGAGCTGCTGACAGAAAAATGTCAATCAGATTTGCGAAATAATCTTTAGACTTAATAAAAATTAGATCCCGGAAAGTAATTTCCGGGATTTTTTTATGCCTTAATTCTTCTGTTTACATTTATTTAATTAAATTTGTTAGTCATTTCTAACATTTATGAATTTCAATATAAAAAGCGCCTGGCGTAAAGATAAAACAACTCATTCCTTATCAGAGGTTTACTCATCAATAAAAGTTCCTAAAAATGCTACTTTCTGGAGGAAATATCTTGCATTTGCAGGACCAGGTCTGATGATTGCCGTAGGATATATGGACCCTGGAAACTGGGCAACTGATATTGCAGGAGGAGCTCAGTTTGGGTACACTCTACTTTCTGTAATTCTTATCTCCAATATTTTTGCGATGGTTTTGCAGCATTTATCAGTAAAGCTGGGAGTAGTTGCAGAAAGAGATCTTGCACAGGCATGCAGAGATCATTTTAGCCCTACCACCAATTTTATTCTGTGGATATTCTGTGAGATTGCCATTGCCGCCTGTGATCTTGCCGAGGTCATTGGTTCTGCCATTGCATTAAACCTCCTATTTCATATCCCTTTAACCTGGGGAATTGTCATTACAACAGTGGATGTCTTAATTATCCTTTTACTTCAGGCCAAAGGTTTCCGATGGATTGAAAGTATTGTAGGGGGACTTATATTTATTATTCTAGCATGTTTCGTGTATGAAATTGTTATTTCAAAACCTGCTTTCAATGAAATTCTGGGAGGACTGGTTCCACAAAAGGAAATCATTCAGAATCCTGCGATGCTTTATATTGCTATCGGAATTTTAGGAGCTACGGTGATGCCACACAACCTATATTTGCACAGCAGTATTGTTCAGACCAGAGACTACACGCGTGATACAGAAGGAAAAAAAGAAGCGATAAAATTTGCAACTATAGACAGTACAGCTTCATTAATGCTGGCTTTCTTCATCAATGCAGCCATTCTTATTCTGGCTGCCGCTACATTCCATACTACAGGGAACGAACATGTGGCGGACATTCATGACGCCTATAAAATGCTGACCCCAATCTTAGGTGCTTCCATGGCGAGTATTGCATTTGCTATTGCTCTATTAGCATCCGGACAAAACTCTACATTGACAGGCACTCTTGCAGGGCAAATTGTCATGGAAGGTTTTTTGAATATCAGATTAAAACCATGGCTAAGAAGATTGATTACAAGACTTATTGCTGTAATTCCTGCACTTATTGTCGCTATTCTTTATGGCGAGCAGGGAACAACCGAATTATTGGTTTTAAGCCAGGTCATTTTATCAATGCAACTTAGTTTTGCTGTTGTTCCTCTGGTGATGTTTACCAATGATAAAGCTAAAATGGGAGAATTTGTCAACAAACCTTTCCTTAAAATCTGTGTTTGGATTATTTCTTTTGTAATAATTATTTTAAATATCTATTTGCTTTATAAAACTTTTTTTTAGTCAATGTTCATTATTTAAATTTAAAAATTATAGTTAAAATTAAAAATTAACGTTTTATGTAAATTATCAATATCTTAAACAAAAAGCCTATAATCGAATTATTATTCATTAAATAATCAAAAAGGCATGGATATTGATATCAAATCAGTGGTTTTACAATAAACCAACACACACACTTCAACTATAATATTTAAATTTTAAAAAATGAAAAAAACATTCAGAATTATGACTGTTGCTGTCGCTGCGTCAATTTTGTTAACATCTTGTTACTCCTATACAAGTGTTGTAGGAAAAGGAGCAACAGGAGTTGAGAAAACAACCAAATGGAACCATTACTTTGTGGAAGGCTTAATTCCTGCATCTGTTTCAGATTCAAATAAACTGGCAAATGGTTCTGAGAATTACACAGTTCATACCAGACAAACTTTCCTTAATGGTCTTATTTCAGCAGTTACTTTTGGTATTTACACTCCTACCACAACCACAGTAACTAAATAAAAACTTACTCTGCATAATGAATGTACAAAAACCGTCTCTTTGAAATGAGTCGGTTTTTCTATATTTAAACTAAATCAACAAAATTCTAACCCATAAATTATAATCATTGAGCCATGACCTTTGTACCGGATTCAAGTTATATATACTCTCACATTTGCTATTCAATTCCATTTCTTATTTGAATTAACAAATCATGAGACATAAATTCCCTAATCGGCAATTCCGATTATCCTGCAGTACGTAAAGAAAGCTTGGAAGTATGAGTAGATAACGTGATAAAACTTCTGGAAATAGTTACTGATAGCTAGTTTGATATTTAAACGTTATATGTGATTTTTTTTGAAGAAATGAATGTTGATTATTAACCTCTAGAACTTTTCATACATCACTATTGAAACATTAGTGTTTTAGTATACTATCAGAAATCAACCACCATTTATCAAAATCTGCCTTAATGTCCAGATTTTAGATTTGGCAGGCTCTTTGTCAAACAATCATTAAATAAATATTGAATTATGGAAAACCAGGATATTAACGAAGAAAGCATCAATAATCAGGAAGAAAACAACGTTCAGAATGACGCAACGTCTCAGGACAATGTGACAGCAGCACCTTCTCCAGAAGAACTTTTGGCAGAAGAAAAAGACCGTTACATCAGATTGTATGCTGAATTCGAAAACTATAAAAAAAGAACAAGCAAGGAGAAGATGGAATTCTTCCAATATGCTAACCAGGAGATGATGGTTTCAATGTTAGGGGTTTTAGATGATTTTGAAAGAGCATTAAAGGAAATCGCTAAAAACGGAAACCCGGCTGACCTGCAAGGTGTAGAGCTTATCTATCAGAAATTCAAAAATAAACTTACCGAAAAAGGCTTACAAACAATGGAAGTAAGAGCTGGTGACAGCTTTAATGTTGATTTCCATGAAGCGATTACTCAGATCCCTGCTCCATCGGAAGATTTGAAAGGAAAAATCGTAGACGTTATTGAAACTGGATATACTTTAGGTGATAAAGTAATCCGTTTTGCAAAAGTAGTAACAGGAAATTAAAATTCATAAATGATAAATGATGAGTGATAATAGATGAATATTTCACTTATTAACTTTATAATATCTTTTATCATTTATCAATAATCAATTATAAAATTGTCATGTCAAAAAGAGATTATTACGAGGTTCTTGAGATCAACAAATCTGCATCTGCCGACGAAATAAAAAAAGCATACCGTAAAATGGCCATCAAATTTCACCCGGATAAAAATCCAGGGGATAAAGAGGCTGAAGAAAAATTTAAAGAAGCTGCTGAGGCTTACGAAGTTCTGAGCGATGATCAGAAACGTGCAAGATACGACCAGTTCGGTCATGCGGGAGTAGGCGGAAACGGTGGTTTCGGAGGCGGAGGCTTCGGAGGCGGAATGAACATGGAAGATATTTTCAGCCAGTTTGGAGATATTTTCGGTGGTGGTTTCGGAGGATTCGGTGGTGGCGGTGGAGGCCGTCAGCAGGTAAAAGGTTCTAATTTAAGAATCAGAATCAAGCTGAACCTTGAGGAAATGGTAAACGGTACTCAAAAAACCATCAAAGTTAAAAAAATGAAGATGGCAGAAGGTGCCACTTCAAAAACATGTCCTACCTGTAATGGTTCCGGTGTTCAGTTAAAAGTAATGAATACTATGTTTGGTCAAATGCAGACTCAAACCACTTGTGGTACTTGTCAGGGAATTGGAAAAGTTGCTGATAAGATTCCTGCAGGAGCCAACGCACAAGGTCTTATCAAAGATGAAGAGGAAATCACAATTAATATTCCGGCAGGAGCAAGAGACGGCATCCAGCTTAATGTAAGAGGAAAAGGAAATGATGCCCCATTTGGAGGAATTCCGGGGGACCTTCTCGTTATTATTGAAGAGGAAATAGATCAGGTAATCAAGAGAGAAGGCGATAATCTTCACCAGGAACTGTACGTTTCATTTGCTGAAGCGGCTTTAGGAACTAAGAAAGAAATTCCTACGGTAGGTGGAAAAGTGAAAATTACTGTTGATCCGGGAACTCAGTCTGGAAAGATCTTAAGATTAGCCGGAAAAGGACTTCCGAGCATCGACAGCTATGGCAAAGGAGACATGTTCATCCATATCAATGTATGGACACCACAGAAGCTTACTAAAGACCAGAAAGACTTCTTCGAAAAGCAGATGTCCAGTGGAGAAATGGTAGCAGAACCATCCGGAAAGGAAAAAACTTTTTTTGATAAAGTAAAAGATTTATTCAATTAATATAGAAAAAGAGACTTGTAAAAAGTCTCTTTTTTTGTTTAAAGTTCAACGTTTTATATTCAAGGTTTAAATTTATCTTTGAGCCTGATCATAAAAAATCCTGCACTCTTTCGGGTACAGGATTTTTCTGGTTATTTAATTCTAATTCTGTTTTATTTTTTTGTTGCTAAAGAATAGACTCCTTTTCCTAAAGTAAATACGGCAACCGCTACTAATCCGCCAACAACACCAAGCGTAAGCTCTTTCAAAACATCTGGCCAGGTTGGAAGTATCCCATGGAAAAATTCAATCCTATGCAGAAAAATTCCACCAGCAACCATTATTAAAGCAATTGTTCCTACGACTCCTAATATTTTAATAACAATAGGTAAAGCCTTCACTAATAGATGTCCAAGTCTCCCGAAAAAACCTTTATCGTTACTTTTCTTTATTAATTTAAACCCCGCATCATCCATTCTTACGATCAACGCTACAATTCCATAAACCCCAACAGTAGCGATAAATGCAACCAAGCTCGTTACTAAAATCTGCGTAATGAAAGGATGACTTTCTTCCAATACGGTTCCTAAAGCAATAATAACGATCTCGATTGATAAAATAAAATCAGTTGTAATTGCTGATTTTACTTTCTCTTTTTCAATTTCTTCAGAACTTTTTTCGTCTTCTTCAATTTCCTCTATGACTTCATGACCCTTTTTGTCACGGTGAAAAAGAAATTCTATTACTTTTTCAACGCCTTCAAAAGCCAGATACAATCCTCCAAGGATCAATATATAATTAATAGCCGGAGCATATAACCAATTAAGTAAAAAAACGATAGGCAGAATGATCAGTTTGTTGATAAAAGAACCTTTTGTAATTGCCCATAAAACCGGAATTTCCCTTGAAGAAAGAAAGCCCGTAGCTTTTTCTGCATTTACAGCCAGGTCGTCTCCTAAAATCCCTGCTGTCTTTTGAGTAGCAATTTTACTGGTTACTGCTACATCATCCATCAATGCTGCAATATCATCCAAAATAGCAAAAAAGCCTGATGCCATATTTTAATTTTTTTTTAATCTTTGTTAAGTCCAGCAAAAATAAATATTTAATTCCGTTTTTGGATTCATAATATCACAATTATTTTGAAAAATATGAGAATAGTAAAGCAATGCTTCGCTTTCAATATTTTATATCTTTGTTCAAAATCTATTCAATGGATCAAAACTGGGAAACCCAATTGCAAAGTATATGGCTTAAACTGGGAACAATAAGCAATGATGTGTTTATTCAGCAGATTAAAGAACATGTAGAATTACTTACTGATGCAGACTCACAGTCCATTGCCGATTTTGAAAGAGCCTGTGCTTTTGACTCCACCGGACATGAAAAGGAAGCGGAACCTTTGTACAGATCTGCACTGGATAAGGGATTAACCGGTTTGCGGAGAAGAAGAGCAAGAATTCAGCTGGCAAGTACCTTAAGAAATAATGGGAAAATAGAGGAAAGCATCCAAATTTTAAGGGAAGAAAAAGCCAACTATTCTGATGAACTGAATGATGCCGTAGATTCTTTTTTAGCATTATCTCTTTCTTCAGCAGGAGAGCACAAGGAAGCCTTATCTTTAGCGTTGAAAGCAATATCAAAACATTTGCCCAGATACAATAATTCTTTGAGCCGTTACGCTGAAAACCTATAATTTTAACCGTTTTTAAAACCTGATACTATGCGACCTCAATTTCATATTTTAACCTTACAATGTTTATTCTGCCTGTTCAGTACATTCTGCTCCACTTTCCAGGCTCAGGCTCAGACTAATCCCAATAACATCAACCAGGAAAAGAAAAAACAGGAAATTGACAGCATTATAAAAGCATTTGCTGGAATTAATAAGTTTAACGGAACAGCTTTGATTCACTATCAGAATAAAAATATTTTCGAAAGATCATATGGCTGGCAGGATGCAGAAAAAAAAATTCCCAATCAGGATAAAAGTGTGTATCAGATTGCTTCCTTAACCAAATCATTCACTGCACTGGTTATTGTAAAGCTAAGTGAAGAAGGAAAACTTTCTTTCAAAGATCCTATCTCAAAGTTCATTCCCGATTATCCGAGAGGCAATGAAATCACTATTGAACATCTCCTTACCCACACTTCGGGAATTTATGAAGTACTGCGAAATAAAGAGTATTTTAACCTTCTTCACACCGGAAAATCTATAGCCAAAAGTAAAGAGCTTTCATTTTTTAAAAATGAACCACTGGATTTTGAGCCGGGTACTCAATTTTCGTATACCAATTCTGGATATATCTTATTGGGATTTATCATTGAAAAAATAACGGGACTTTCTTATGAAAATGCAGTAAGGAAAATCATCTTAGATCCTCTGAAGATGTCACATACAGGTTTTAACTATCTGGCTCTGAAAAGTCCTTATAAAACAGTTCCTTATTCCTATATTTCAAAAACAAAACAGGAAAAAACAAACGTTTGGAATTCTACATTAACCGGACCAGCCGGCCAAATCTACAGTACTGTTGAAGATCTTTACAACTACTATTTAGGATTGAGAGATTATAAAATTGTTTCCAAAGAAGCCTTTAAAAAAGCAACCACTCCTTTTCTGAGCGGCTATGGCTACGGTTGGTTTATTGATGATCTTTACGGGAAAAAACTCATTAACCATGGTGGAAATATAGAGGGTTCTACAAGTTATTTTGCCATGCTTCCTGATGAAGATCTTTGCATCATCCTCTTAAACAATATTACGAGTAAGAAGCTGGAAAAAGCTGGAAACACCATTTTAGCAGCCTTGTTGGGGCAGCCATACGCACTTCCACAACCCAAAAAAGAGATAACGCTAAGTACTGATGTCCTTAAAAAATATGTGGGTGATTATCAGCTCTCAGATAACAGTATTATTCATATTTTGGAGGAAAGCGGTCAGCTTTTTATTCAGAACAATAAGGATCTCAAAGTAAGAATGCTTGCTGAAAAAGAGGATGTATTTTTCTTACAGGATGATGATTCCGAGATTTCTTTCATTTTCAAAGACGGAGAAAAAGGTGTTGTTACAATCAAAAAAGGACTTTCATCCAAAACTGCGGAAAAGCTCTGATTATAACCTTTGACAGCCTCATAATCAACAGAATTTTTCGTAAATTTAATTAATGAAAAAACTCGTTCTCAGATATCATTTTTTCGTCATGGGATGCATTGGTTTCCTCTTGCAGTCCTGCAATACGAAATTCAGGGTATGGGTAGGTCCCGGAGGCCAGCAGAAGATTTATAACCTGAAATACGGCGAGCATAAAAGACAGAAAATGGATGTTTTTCTGCCAAAAGATTATGTTAAAGATGCTCCTGTAGTTCTTCTTGTTCACGGTGGGGCCTGGACTTTGGGTAAAAAGGAACATATGATTCAGGTTCAGAAAATGCTCTTTGAAAACAAGATTCCAAGTATTAACATGAATTATAGATTGGTTTCTACAAAAGAAAAAATTACTTACAAACAACAACTTGAGGATATTGCTCTGGCCATTGAAAAATTCAATTCTTTAGCAGAAAAAGCAGAGCTTCAACCCAACAATTATATTCTTCTGGGGGAAAGTGCCGGTGGCCATTTGTCTATGCTTTACGGATATCAGCATCCTGAGCAGATTAAAAAAATTATTTCTTTAAGCGGTCCTACAGATTTTTACAGCTCTGAGTATCTTAAGTCCTTTTATTCCAAATACAGTTCTCCTACTTTTCAAAAGGTAGTTGGGACTAAATTTGACCGGAAAAATATGTCTGATGCCTTTAAAGATGCCAGTCCCATTGCCAATATAACCAATATCCCTACCCTTTTGTTTCAGGGGAATAATGACTTTTTGGTTAACCAACATCAGGGCATCGCCATGGATTCAGCACTTACCCATATGAATATTCCCCACAAGTTCATTTTTATGAAAGGTGCCGGGCATGTGCCAAGGCTTTTCAGTAAAAGAAAAAGAGACAGTATTATCTATCCGAATATTCTGGAATGGATTAAAAAGTAAAAACTCCTACAGGCTTTTATCTTATTTAACGCAAAGGATAACTAATTCGAACGTTTCATTTTTAAGGAGGCAAAGAGAAGTGTGACTTTGTCACCGGTGAAGCTCATGAATATACATCCGCTTAGAAAGAATCAATTTCATTGATTCCCTTCTTCGCTCTCTTAAAATAATATTCAATAGAAATTAATCTTTGCGTTAAAAAAAAATTATTTACAAGCACTAAAAAAGCCATCTCAACAATGAGACGGCTCTATATTTTTGATTGAATTTCTTATTTATTCAAAATCCTGATCTTCGTATTTTTTAGAAAGATCTTCCTTTTTTCCAAAAACAAACTTAAAGATGACCGGAAGTGTAGTTACCAATACGATGACAATAATGATGTATTCCAGCTTTTGTTTTAAGTTGATTCCAAACTGATCCATAAAAAGCTTGTCCAGGTAATGTCCTGCAAAGATCAAAATGAATGACCATAAAACAGCTCCAATAACATTATCTCTTAAGAACTCTTTTTTATCCATCTTTACAATACCTGCTACAATGGGAGTAAAAGTTCTTACAACCGGTAAGAATCTTGCCATAATAACAGCTAATGCACCGTGTTTTTCAAAGAAATCGTGAGCCTGATAAAGGTACTTCTTCTTGAAAAGCATTGAATCAGGCCTTTTATATAAGGCAGGTCCGGCTTTTCTTCCAAAATAATATCCTACCTCATTTCCAATGATAGCAGCAAGAGCCACTCCAGAAGCTAGAAGTGTTGTATCTAAGAAATCGCTCCCTGTAGAGCCAAAAGTCTCTTTGATGATTTCAACTGCATAAATTCCCGAAACGAAAAGTAGTGAATCCCCAGGTAGAAAAAATCCTACGAAAAGGCCAGTTTCAGCAAAAACAATAAACAAAATCAGCCAAAACCCTCCCATTTTAATATAAAATTCAGGGTTTAATAAATCCTTCCAGCTATTGAAATCTTCCATAAATATCGATGAACAACAAAAGTAAGTCTAAAATGTCTGAAACAAAAATTAATTATAAGATTTTAACTAAAAATCAACATATTTCTACAATTCAAGATCATCATCCGAAATAGCCGTCCCATCGGCCATTAAGAATGCTTTCAGGAAAGGAGTAAGATTTCCGTTCATTACGGCATCTACATCTGATGTTTCATGACCGGAACGTACATCTTTTACCAATTTGTAAGGATGCATTACGTAGTTTCTGATCTGGCTTCCCCATTCGATCTTCATTTTATTGGCTTCTATCTCGTTTCTGGCTTTCATACGCTCTTCCAATTCCATTTCGTATAGTCTTGAACGAAGGAGCTGCATTGCTTTTTCTTTATTCTGAAGCTGGGAACGGGATTCTGAGTTTTCAATAATAATTCCGGTTGGTGCGTGACGAAGACGTACAGCTGTTTCTACCTTGTTTACGTTTTGTCCTCCTGCTCCGGAAGATCTCATGGTTTCAAAACTGATATCGGCAGGGTTGATATTGATTTCAATGGTATCATCCACCAAAGGATAAACGTATACTGAAACAAAACTTGTATGACGCTTTGCATTACTGTCAAAAGGGGAAATTCTTACTAAACGGTGTACACCATTCTCCCCTCTTAAATATCCAAAAGCGAATTCTCCTTCAATTTCAAGGGTAACAGTTTTCACACCTGCTACGTCGCCTTCCTGAAAATTCAGCTCACGGATTTTATAGCCTTGTTTGTCTGCCCACATCGTATACATTCTCATCAGCATAGCTGCCCAGTCACAACTTTCTGTTCCACCTGCTCCTGCTGTGATCTGCAATACTGCAGAAAGCTCATCACCTTCATTGGAAAGCATATTTTTGAATTCAAGGTCTTCAATTTTTTCTACCAATTGCGGGAATGTTTCATCCAGTTCTTTTTCAGAATCCGGATCTTCTTTGGCAAAATCAGCTAAAACCTGCAGATCTTCAAACTGTGTCTGAATTTCATCATAGCTTTCCACCCATTTTTTCTTGGAACGAAGCTGTTTTAGAAATGCTTCAGCAGTTTTTGGATTGTCCCAAAATTCAGGGGCTGCTGTTTTTTCATCATCATTGGCAATTTCAATCTTCTTTTTTTCAATCTGAAGGTATCTGTGTAAGTCTTCAATTCTGGATTGAACTTCTTTTATCTGGTCGTTGTTAATCACGAATGTTTCTTTTTTGCAAAAATAAGGAATTCTTTTAGAGTGGAGGATTTTGAGTTCAATTCAGAAGAATTGGCATCTGAAATTTTTAACTGGTGGGAAAATAATTAATTTAAAAATACTCTTTTTTCAACATAAAAGCAGTGCATATACCTATGAAATGCAATGTAATTATAAGAGGGAGTGCTTTTTTGGATCCAAATTTATCCATTAAAAAACCATAGACAGGTAATTGTATTATGCCAATAAATAGAGGAATCTCTTCATTAAAAAAGGTTCCCAGCAAGCTAAACGGAAAGACCACCAATATAGGAAAATAAGTCCCGTGACCTCCACCAGCTGCAAGGATGGCAAGAAAAGCAAGAGGCAGTGTTAATATAGAAAACCATATTGTATATTTAAAACGACTCATTATTTTTTAGTCCAATTTATTTTTATTACCTGTCAAATCATTTCTGCAATCATTTCACCAATTTTCGGAGCTAAAGCAACGCCCATCCCTGAAAGTCTTACTGCACAAAACTGTCTTTCCGAAAGTTGTTTTACAATAGGTGTTTTTTCTTCACCCATAGCCATAATTCCTGACCAGCGGAGGGCAATTTTAATATGTTGATGAGGCAGAATGACTTCTTTTAAAAAGTTTTCTAAATGATTCTGGAGAAATTCCGTTGTTTCGAAAGCTGTTGTTTCTTCTGTCTTGAAATCCTGATTTCTTCCACCACCCAATAACACCCGGTTTCCGAGATTCCTGAAATAATAATACCCTTCATCATAGTGAAAAGTTCCTTTCAACTTCAATCCTTCTATGGGCTCTGTCAGAAGAATCTGCCCACGGGCTAGAATAATATTTTCTTTTTCCAGAAATTTTGAAGTAAATGCATTGGTACAATAAATGAGTTGATCTGCTTTTATAGAAAAATCAGCAGAAAGGTAAACCTCAGCGTTTTCTTCTGTCTCATCAATTTTTTCAACCTCTGTTCCAAATAAAAACTCAATCTTGAGCTCATGACACTTTTCCAACAATTTCTGCAGCAGTTTTCCGGAATGCAGACTTCCTTCACAAGGGTTTTCAATCAGGAATTCAGATTTCCCTAACCCGAATTCCTGTATTTTGTCCTGTTTGAGAATATATGTTTGATCCAGACCAGTGATCGCTTTCAGCTTTTCATTAACGGAATCGATATGGAATAAAGGCTCTTCATTGTTTAAAATTTCATAACCGCCAGTAAGTTCAAAATCTATTTCATCATTTTTAAAATAATGTTGGATTTTCTGAAGTCCGTCAAATCTCATTGTAACAAGCTCCAGTGTTTTTCCCCATCCCATTTTCTGAGAATCGGCGATCACTTCGGTAAGACTTCCAAAACAGGCAAAACCGGCATTTCTCGTTGAAGCACCCAATGGAATACAATTCCGTTCAATAATCAGAACAGATTTTTCAGGATATTTCTCTTTAATAGATATCGCAGTCCAGAGCCCGGAAAATCCCGCGCCAATAATAATGACATCCCTTTTTCTGTAAAATGTATCCAGTTCCCAAACGCTGTTCATGAGTAATTAGTAATCAATGATGAGTAATTTTTTGAAAAACATTAAACTTTAAACCCTAAACTTTGAACGATTTACCCTTTATCCCCTTCATCATTATGCTGAAATCCGATGGCTCTTTGTGGTTCTTCAACAACTCTGTAGGTTTCCAGTTCACTCTTTAATGCCTGAATTCTGAACTTAAAATCATCAAAATTATTGATAATGGCATCTGCAAGGAATCTTGCTACCTGATCAAGATATTCTTCAGTAAGCTTGGAACCGGCATCCCTTAAAGCTCCGCTCAAAAGGTTCTGATCTATCTTCAGTTTTTCGTTTCTGGTTCTTTGATAAAGATTTTTAATTCTTTTCTTTAAGCTTTGGGTGAAATCAATCAGCATTGTGTTGCTGAATGCTTTCATTTTTGAAGAGATTTCATGCCAGAAAGGAACCTTATCCGCTTTATTGTTTTTAAGTATTTTGTAAAGTAAAGAATCTTCTTCCAGTCCTCTCGTCATGGCATACAGAATAATTTCTGACCGCTCTGAAGCATTGGGTGGAAAGATCGGAATCATAACGTCAAACCTTCCAGGGGCCAGAATTTCTTCGTCAATTTCTGAAACAGAATTGGCAGAACCTACCATCAAAACACCTTCTTTTTCAAATTTTCCGATATAGTGAAGAATAAGCTCCTGAACCTCAAGATTACAGGAAGCAACATCTGTTTCTGCTTTTCTCTGCATCATAATTTCATCAAAATCATCCATGAAAAGCAGCATCTTATTTTCCTTCATCATATTAACCAGAAAATCACTGAAAGTAATTTCATTTCCGTCAACCAGTGAAGTTCCCAAATAATGTTTTTTGACTTCTTTAAATTGATATCCAATAATTTCAGCAATCTTATTAGCCCAAAATATTTTACCACTTCCCGGTGGACCGTACAGGATAATTCCCGCAGGTTTATTGATTCCCCAGTCTTTAATCTGCTGTGGATTCAGGAAAGGTTCCAGAACAGTAGAAGTATAGAAGAAAAGGTCTCTGTATCCTATAAAATCTCTTTGCTGGAGGCTCGTTTTATGTCCGAAATAATCATAAACAAACTGATAATTTCCTCCCAGTTTGTTATCAATTCCGTAGCTTGAAATGGAGGATTTAAAAAAACCATTATCAAAAATATTAAGATCATTATCTTTAATCACCTTTTCTACCTTATCTTTAGGCTGATTGATGACTTTGGCAATCTGCTCCAGTGTTTTATTTTTATCCAGATCTTTTTCATATAACCTTAAAAAGTCTATATTTTCCCGGGCAAATTTTTCAAAATCTTCTTTTACTTCAAAATTCGTACTGACACAGTCTACCAATTCAAGATCAAAATCCTGTATAAACTGTTTTATGGCTTCTGCAGATACATTCAGTTCTTCTGCCAGTTCAATTAGCTTCATAAGTGTTGATTAATTCTATCAAATTTAATCTATTTACCAATAAATTGACATTGATTTATGATAATTCTGTAACATTATCTAATTTATATAGACTACTACTATGTAAAACAAATTACATGGAAAAGATTTTATCAGTAAAAAATTTGACAAAGAAATTCAAAAGAGTTGTGGTCAACAATATTTCTTTTGATGTAGAAAAAGGAAATGTTTATGGGCTTTTGGGTCCGAATGGAAGTGGGAAATCCACAACTTTTGGGATGCTTCTTTCAACAATCAATCCTACCAGCGGAGATTGGTTTTGGTTTGGAAAAAAAGGAACTGATCCGGAAACGTTAAAAAAGATTGGAGCGATTATCGAACAGCCCAACTTTTATCCTTATTTAAGTGCAGAAACCAACCTTAAAATTGTAGCAGAAATTAAAAGAGCTCCCTATTCTAGAATTGACGAAGTTCTGAAAACCGTTAATCTGTATGAAAGGAGAAAAGATACTTTCAAAACTTTTTCTTTGGGAATGAAACAGCGTCTTGCCATCGCTTCAGCCATGCTAAACAACCCTGAAGTAATGATATTGGATGAGCCTACCAACGGATTAGATCCAGAAGGAATCATCCAGATCAGAGAAATCATCAATGATATTGCCAAGCAGGGAATCACCATTATCATTGCAAGCCACCTTTTGGACGAAATTGAAAAAATCTGCAGCCATGTCATTGTCCTGAAAGAAGGAAATTCTATTTATTGTGGACGAGTGGATGAAATGACTTCCAACAATGGATATTTTGAACTGAAAGCTGATAATAATACATTACTTTTAAATGCTTTGAACGAACTACAATGGTTCACTTCTATTAATCAGGAAGGAGATCTTATCAAGGCTCAGATTCGTGATGATGCATCTATTTCAGCTTCGGCGATGAATCAGAAACTGGCAGAGAAAGGAATTTACCTTTCCCATTTGACCAAGAAAAAACTTTCTCTTGAATCTCAATTCCTTGAACTTGTAAAAAACACCAATTAGTCATGATAAAATTATTAAAACTGGAATACTATAAAAACCTGAACTACAAACCGTTTAAGGTTTTCACAATACTTTATTTTGCCATTCTTATTGCCTTGCTTTTCATCGGATTGGTTGACTTTGATATTTTTGGAGGAACAATTAACTTAAAGGAACAGGGCATTTATAATTTCCCGGAAATCTGGAATTTCACCACATGGATTGTTGCTTTGCTGAAAATTTTCCTGGGACTGATTATTGTTTTCTCCATTTCACAGGAATTCAGCAACCGAATGTTTAAGCAGAATACCATTGATGGATTAAGCAGAAAGGAATTCATCACTTCAAAGCTATTGACAATAAGTATTTTCACTCTTGTTTCAACGGCAATTGTATTGGGAATTACTTTGTTTTTAGGGTATCAATACTCAAATACAACTGAGTCTACAAAGGTTTTTGCTGAGATTTTCTTTATTGGAAATTATCTGGTAAAATTATTTACGTTCTTCTGTTTCTTAATGTTCCTTTCCATTTTGCTGAGAAAATCTGTATTTGTATTTCTTGCTCTTTTTGTTTTATGGATTGGTGAGGCAATTTTAACCACTATTGAAGTATTCTCAAAAGTAAAAGGAATGCAGGGAGCACAAAGAAATGAAATCCTTCAGAATGACTTTTTCATTACCCATCTTTTACCGCTGGAAAGTATGTCTAATCTTATTCCTAATCCGATGATGAGATTGAATATGGCTAAAATGATGGGCCTAAAATATGAATTCCACTACCCTACCGAAAGTCTTATTGCATGTCTTATCTGGTGTGCTATTTTCATCTTCGGATCATATTGGATTCTGAGAAAAAGAGATTGGTAGATTTCAATGATTAGAATTAAAGATTTAATCATTAAAATATTTAAAGATTATTTTTAAGTGGTTCGTTTCGGATCACTTTTTATTTGTAACACTAGGTTAGGACGAGATAAGACATAAAAATAAAAAGGCTGCCATCTGGCAGCCTTCCTTTCACATTACTTTTTATCTAACAACGGAAGATATTGTCCGTATCCTTTTGTTTCCATTTCAGCTTTTGGAATAAATTTCAGAGAAGCACTGTTGATACAGTAACGAAGTCCACCTTTATCCTCTGGTCCATCTGTGAAGACGTGTCCCAAATGGGCATCACCGGTTTTACTTCTTACTTCCACTCTGGTCATTCCGTGGGTACGGTCCATTTTTTCATCAATTAAAGCCTTTGTAATAGGTTTTGAGAAACTTGGCCATCCACAGCCGGATTCAAATTTGTCTGTAGAGATAAACAAGGGTTCTCCTGTGGTAATATCTACATAAATTCCTTCACGGGTTTCGTTCCAGTATTCATTCTGGAAAGGTCTTTCTGTTCCGTTTTCCTGCGTAACATTATATTGTTCAGCAGTCAGTTTTTCTTTTAAAACTTTTTTATCCTGTTTCTGATACGTTGGTTTTGGAAGCGGATTCGCCTTTTTGGCCATCTCAAAAAGTCCCGGCTCAATGTGGCAATACCCACCTGGGTTTTTATCCAGATAATCCTGATGATAATCTTCTGCTTTGTAGAAATTTTTCAATGGAATGGTTTCTACGAGTAATGGTTTGTTATAATTTTTGGCCAGCTTTTGAACTTCATCTTTTACCAAAGCTTCATCTGTTTTATTGGTAAAATAGATTCCGGTTCTGTACTGGTTTCCTCTGTCATTTCCCTGTTGATCTTTACTTGTAGGATCAATAGTTTTAAAATAAAGATCAATCAACAGTTTCAAATCTACCTGTTCAGGATCATATTTTACTTTTACAGTTTCTGCAAAACCTGTTGTATGGCTTACCACTTCTTCATAAGTAGGATTTTGAGTATTTCCGTTGGCATAGCCCACTTCTGTTCCTACCACTCCACGAATTTGTTGAAAAAAATGTTCTGTTCCCCAGAAACATCCACCTGCAAAATAAATCTCTCTAACGTTTTTGTTATCCATAATTTTCTCATTTTCTTTTTTTATTTCCACTACATTAGGCTTATTTTTTTTGAAAAGCCCGGATCCTGCAGCAAAGACTGCTATACCCAGAATGATTCCGAGTACAATGAATATATTTTTCATTTTTACCTTTTTATTCATTACTTATTATTTTGAACGATCATGAATCCAAATCCTAAAAGCATAAGATCTTTTAAAATAAAGAAATCCGTCACAGGCACTCCGTCCACTATTTTCCACATTCCCGGTGTTGTAAATAAATAGCTTAATGTCACCAGAAAAGTTACTATCATTCCGATACCTGCATACTTTTTCAATACAGCAAATTTCGCACTAAATATCAGGAGTAATGCAATGATAATTTCTATCGTTCCGATAAGATTTGACACTGCCTGGACGCTTATAATTTTATATACGAAAAAAGTTAAGAAATGGTTTTCTACCAAAGGTTTTATTGCTGAAGCTTCTGTGGGGGTAAATTTGAAAATACCAATCCACAGCAAAATAAGTGCTGCTCCGAAAAGCGAAATGTAATACCCGATTCGGGTTAATTGACTGTTAGATTTCTGTACTGTTCCGACCATGTTTTTAAGATTTTAATTAATACTTTATCGTTTTCGAAAGTATAGTCGGAGCTTTTTTAAAATCCTGACAGAAATTTTCTTAGAAATTCAACTTATCGATCATTTTATTTTTAAAATCCTGAATTTCAGCTTCATTTATTTCTGTTTCTTTTTCAGAAAAAGTCTTTTTAAATGCTTTATCCAGAAGAGCCAGCTTTTCATTGTACATTCTGCACCATTTGCAGATCATCAGGTGCATGCTTAACTTCCTGTTTTCTTTGGCAGAAATAGATTGGGCATTTCTTTTTTCCATTAGTAAAGTAGCTTCACTGCATGGTAAAAATAATATATGTAGTATTCTTCTTATCATATCACTTATGATTTTGAAAACCAGTTAAACTCCAGACATTCTCTGAGCTGCATGCGGCTTCTTTGCAAAATCTTCCAAAGGTTAGTCGTAGAAACCTCTAATTCCTGACTGACTTCCGGTGCTTTTTTTTCTTCTATATAATACATTTTAAGCAGAATCTTCCATCTGGAGGGTAATTCCTCAATGCATTCCTCCAATGTTTTATTAAACTCTGCACTGTCTAAAAGCTCATCACCTTCTCCAGATACATTCCAGTCATTCAAAACATCATTATTTTTCCATGATCCGGTTTCATCAAAAAAATGATCAAGTCTAATATTGGGTTCGGATTTATATTTTTTCCTGTAAAAATCGGCAACTTTTCTATTAAGAATAGCCATCAGCCACGTAAGCGCCTGGCTTTTCCCTTCAAAAGAATCATAGACTGAGTAAGCAGCGAGAAAAACTTCCTGAACAATATCCTGTGCATCTTCTTTATTCGAAAGCACATATAGTGCCCGCTTCAAAAGCGGTCCCGAATATTGTTCTATCCAGCTTTTCAGTTCTTCATCTTTTGTCATTGGAAGGATTTTTTATCTTATTTCAGATCACAACGAAGGTAGTAAGTTAAACGGAAATTGCAAAACTAGATAGGTTATTATTAATTATAGCCATCTCAAACCTTATAGGTTTACCACACATCCATTAACAAATCCATCCCCATTCAAAACATAGCATAAAATTATTACAAATCGCTTAAAAATCTTAAATTTGCATCTTATCAAAAATTTGATAGTTAAAAAAGCAAAAGCAATACTATGACATCACAAGAAATACGTCAAAAATTTTTAGACTATTTTAAAAGTAAAGGGCACCTTATCGTTCCTTCAGCTCCTATTGTGCTGAAAGACGACCCTACACTTATGTTTTCCAACTCCGGAATGACGCAGTTCAAGGATTTCTTCCTTGGCTACAAAACCCCTACCGCCCCTAGAATTGCCGATACCCAAAAGTGTCTTAGAGTTTCAGGGAAGCACAATGACTTGGATGATGTAGGTAGAGATACTTACCACCACACCATGTTTGAAATGTTAGGAAACTGGTCTTTCGGGGATTACTTCAAAAAAGAGGCTATTGCTTTTGCCTGGGAATTACTGACTGAAGTATACGGAATTCCAAAAGAAAATTTATACGTAACGATTTTTGAAGGTGATGCTTCAGAAAATCTGGACAGAGACCAGGATGCTTATGATTTCTGGAAGTCTCACATTTCAGAGGATAGAATCATCAACGGAAATAAAAAAGATAACTTCTGGGAAATGGGTGAAAGCGGACCGTGCGGACCGTGTTCAGAAATCCATGTTGACTTAAGAACACCAGAAGAGAAAGCAAAAGTTTCAGGACTTGACCTGGTGAATAATGACCACCCTCAAGTAGTTGAAGTATGGAACCTGGTTTTCATGGAGTTCAACAGAAAGGCAGATAAATCTTTAGAGAAACTTCCTGCTCAGCACGTAGATACAGGAATGGGCTTTGAACGTCTTTGTATGGCGCTTCAAGGGAAATCTTCCAACTATGATACTGATGTTTTCACTCCGCTTATTTCGAAAGTTGAAGAACTTTCAGGTAAAAAATATACCGGAATTTTAGAAAACGAAAAAGATATTGCCATCCGTGTTGTGGTAGACCACATCAGAGCGGTTTCTTTTGCTATTGCAGATGGACAATTGCCATCCAACGGAGGAGCAGGTTATGTCATCAGAAGAATTTTAAGAAGAGGAATTTCTTATTCTTACAGATTCCTGGATATGAAAGAACCTTTCCTTTACAAATTGGTTGCTGTTCTGCAGGAACAAATGGGAACTTTCTTCCCAGAACTTGAAAAGCAAGGAAAATTGGTTTCTGAAGTCATCAAAAGTGAAGAAGATTCATTCTTAAAAACAATTGAGAACGGGTTAATCAGAGTAGAAAAGCTGATCCAGCAGACTATTGCAGATAATCAGAAAGTATTACCAAGCGAAGAAGTTTTTGAGCTGTATGATACATATGGTTTCCCTGATGATTTAACAAGAATCATTGCTGAAGAAAAAGGGTTAACAATTGATGAAGAAGGTTTCAAAGCTGAAATGGAGAAACAGAAGCTTCGTTCAAAAGCGGATTCTGCTCAGAAAGTATACGACTGGGTAAATCTTGAATCAAAGCCTGAAACATTTGTAGGGTATGATCAGACTAAGTCTGAAACATACATTACAAGATACAGAAAGGTAGAAAACAAAGACGGAGAATTTTATCAGGTAGTATTAAGCAGTTCTCCTTTCTACCCTGAAGGAGGTGGACAGGTTGGAGATAAAGGAGTTCTTGAAAATGCAGTTGAGAGCTTCGAAGTTCTGGAAACTAAAAAAGAAAACGGATTGATTATTTCACTGATCAACGGTCTTCCAAAAGATGCCGGTGCTGTTTTCTATGCTAAAGTAAATGCTTCAGAAAGAAAAAATTCTCAGGCAAATCACTCAGTAACTCACCTTCTGCATGAAGCTTTAAGAGATGTTTTAGGAACTCACGTAGAACAGAAAGGTTCTTATGTAGGTCCGGATTATCTTCGTTTTGACTTCTCTCACTTCAACAAAATGACGGAGGAAGAATTAGCATTAATTGAAGAAAAAGTAAATAAAAAAATCAAAGAAAGTATTGCTTTACAGGAATTCAGAAATATTCCGATTCAGGAAGCTCTTGAAAAAGGAGCAATGGCTTTGTTTGGTGAAAAATATGGTGACAGTGTGAGAATGATTCAATTCGGAAGTTCAAAAGAACTTTGCGGTGGAACTCACGTAAAAAACACCAGCGAAATCGGTCATTTCAAAATCACTTCTGAAGGTTCTGCTGCTGCGGGAATCAGAAGAATTGAGGCTATTTCAGGAGACAAATCTGAGGAGTATTTCAACAATCTTGAAAAACAGATCATTGAACTTTCTCAGTTATTAAAGTCTAAAGATGTGGTAAGATCTATTGAAAAACTGATCGAAGAAAACACTTCATTGAAAGCTGAAGTAGATGCTCTTAAAAAGGAAAAAGCAAAAGGAGAAATCGGAGAATGGAAGAATGCTTATGAGCAGAAAGGCAACAAGCAGCTTCTTGTAAAGAAAACTTCTTTGGATGCAGGTTCTGTAAAAGACATCGTATTCCAGCTGAAGAGAGAAATCCCAGCATCTGTAACGATTATTCTTTCTGACGCAGACGGAAAACCAATGATTACTGTTGGAGTTTCTGATGATCTTGCTGCAGACTATCAGGCTGGCGCTATTGTGAAGGATCTTGCAAAAGAAATCCAAGGCGGTGGTGGCGGAAACCCTGGTTTTGCAACAGCTGGTGGTAAAAACCTTGAAGGTTTAGAAAACGCTTACCAAAAAGCGTTGAATATCTAAAATAGAAACTTCTATTATAAATTTTAGCCCCGGCTGTCTCAGAATTGAGACAGCCGGGGTTGTTTTTTACAGTATATCATCTTATTTTAACGCAAAGTTTTTTCTATAATACTTTATAATTTCAGGAAGCAAAGAAGGGAATCAACTTCATTAATTCTGACCAAGCGCATGCAATAATCATACTTCGCCTCAAATATCTGTGTAATTCGTGAAATCTGTGGGAAACTAAAGTAATTTAGGAAAGATGATACAGGCCCGTTATACCTTTTAACGCTAAAGATCGCAAAGAAATATCCATTTTATCTTAAATATTTCTGTTCGCAAAGGCGTTACACTCAGCTATAAAATGATTGCGTTTTTTTGCTAAATGGAATGGCCTTTGCGAACGAAAAAAGCAGATGTATAAAAGCCTTAGCGTCTCTGCGATATAATATACCATTCCTTATTACTCAGATATTCATCAAAGTCACTCTATTTATATCCGTTCTAATTATTGACCTTATCTTAACAAATCATTACTTAATATTAAACTATTTGTTTTGTCTTCTTAAAACATAGTTAACACTAGACCTTTAGTTTTGCCATAATCGAAATTCAAAAAATATAATTATGAAAATTAACCAAACTATTGGAGCTCTATTCCTTGCAGCCATTGTTTTTCAAGGCTGTAACGATGACAATAACGGGGATTCCAATACCCCTGTGAATGACAAAATTAAGATTGAAAATTTTTCTAAAGAACCTGCTTTCGTTTTTGGAATGCCTGGTTTTGAAAACTTAAATATTACAACCCTTATCTCCAGTTCTGATGTTCTTTCAGGCTCTCCGGATTTCGTTTTTGGAGGCCAGCCGGACGGAATGGGAATAATGAAAGATCCTAACTCAGACGGGTACCTGATGATCACCAACCATGAGATCAAACAGTCTGTATCCAGAGTATATTTAGACAAAACATTTAAGCCTGTAAAAGGAGAATATATCTTAAACGGAACCGGAGGAATGACAAGATTATGCTCTGCTACGTTAGCAACTCCTGAAACTCATGGTTTCAGTGCATTCCTTACAGCAGGTGAATCAGGTGAAGAAAGTATGGTTCACGCTTTGAATCCTTTGGCACCAGCTTCTCAGGCATCAGACAAAACAAGAGTAAAGCCAGCTTTAGGAAAGGCTTCCATGGAAAATGCAGTTCCGCTTCCTAAAGATGTTTCTAATGGAAAATCCTATATCATCATTGGTGAAGATCAGTCTTATTCTTCTTCTCACCAGTCCGCAGGACAGTTGATCATGTATGTAGCCGATACACAGGGAGATCTTGACAACGGTAAATTGTATTCTTTAAAAAGAACAAACAACAACTATACTGAAACGGATATGACGAAAGGAAGCAGCTATGATGTAGAATTCGTGGAAATTCCGAACGCCAAAAACCTTACAGGAGCTCAGATCAACCAGAAAAACATTGATAATAACGCTATCCGTTTTTCAAGAGTGGAAGATGTAGATTACAGAAAAGGAGCAGGAAAAGGAAGAGAAATCTATTTTACCGCTACAGGAGAATCTTCTGACGGTGTGAATCCAAAAGCTGGATTAACAATGTGGGGAAGAGTATACAAACTTGTTTTGAACACCAACAATATGATGACAGGAAAGTTAGAAGTTGTTGCTGAAGGAGATTCTAATCCAGGAAATAACCTTATCAATCCTGACAATTTATGTGTGACTGAAAACTTCGTATACATCCAGGAAGACGGAGATTCTTATTACAAAAATGCCAACCACGATTCTTATATCTGGCAGCTGAATATTGCTACAAAACAATACAAACCATGGCTGAATATGAAGCACAACAGAAGTGATTCTGCATGGCAGACCGCCTATAACCAGTCCGGAGATTTACAGAAATTCGGTTCATGGGAATTCGGAGCGATGGTTGATATTTCAGACATCATCGGAATTCCAAATACATTCTCTGTGAATATCCACTCTCACACATGGCAGCTGGATAAATTCAAAAACCCTGACGGTTCCGGAATCAACACCAATAAAGAAGGTGGACAGATTGTAATCATCAGAAACGTAGAAAAATAGTTTTAATTCCTTCATATCAAATTAAAGTATCAATAGAAATCTCTGTTGATACTTTTTCATACCTATGAGTAAGCTTTCAAAATACCCGATACTCCTTTTCTTATACTGTGCAGCAGCACTTTTTACCCTTTATTATTGTAAAAATGATAAGCAGCAGCCTGTGTATGAAGATCTTGGTTCTGTAAAAAACAGAATTCTCAAAACCAATGCTGATTTTGAAAAACAAATCAACGAACTGAAAACCCTGGTCTCTAAAGATTCTGATGGAAAACTTCTTCAGGAAAAATTTCAGGATATCAGAAAAACCTACAAAAAAATGGAATGGGCTGTAGAATATTTCCTTCCGAACTCCGCAAGATTTATCAACGGTCCTGCCCTTCCTGAAATTGAAATGGATGAACACACCGAAATAGAACCCGAAGGACTTCAGGTTTTGGAAGAAATGCTCTACCCTTATGATAAAGGGAATAAAGAGGAAGTCACAAGAATGCTTAATAAGCTCATTAATAAAAGCAATACTATAGAAACCAACTTTCAGGTCATTACCGTTAGTAAAGATCAGGTTTTTGATGCGTTGAGGCAGGAAGCGTTCAGAATTTCCAGCCTGGGAATTTCAGGTTTTGACACCCCTGTTTCGGGAACATTTTTACAGGAAATGCCTTCTTCACTGGAAGGAATCAAAGAAACATTAGAGCAGATTTCCACTGACCGTTCGAAAGACAAAGCCTTAAAAAATATTATTGCAGAAATCAACTCGACTATTGAGTTTCTGAAGAGAAATACAGACAAAAATACATTTGATTACGTCAATTTTATTCCAGATCATCTGAATAAGATCACCACTTTGATGCTGGATTTTAAAAATCAGGAGAACATTCCGGATGTTGAAGTAACGACTGCTTTAAACAAAAATGCAACTACTTTTTTCACTAAAAATGCTTTTAACCCTAACGCTTTCACTCCCGGAAAAGAATATGCATATTCGGAAGAAAAGGCAGCTCTGGGATATCAACTCTTTAATGACAAAATTCTATCCAACAGCAATAACCGAAGCTGTGCAACCTGTCATATTCCCGAGAAAGCATTTACAGACGGACTTGCCAGAGCCATGTCCCTTGAAAATTCGGAACTGGCGAGAAACACACCTTCTCTCAACTATGCAGGATATCAGCATGGTCAGTTTTGGGATATGAGAAAAGACGATCTGGAAGGCCAAAGCTCAGATGTAATTTCTAATAAAGAAGAAATGCATGGTGATCTGAATGTGATTTTGGCCAAAATCAATCAGGATAAAAACTATCAGGCGGCATTTAAAAAGATTTATCATTCTCAAAAAACAGAGGTTTGGCAGCTGCAGAATGTACTGGCGACCTATATCCGTTCTCTCGCAAAATTTAATTCTGATTTTGATGAATACATGAGAGGAAATAAATCGGCAATGACAGAAAATCAAAAACGTGGTTTTAATCTTTTTGTTGGAAAAGCCCAATGTGCAATTTGCCATTTCGTTCCTTTATTCAATGGTACTGTTCCGCCGAATTTCAAGAAAACCGAACAGGAAATATTGGGAGTAGCTGTGAATGCAGAAAACAGAGTGTTTGACAATGATCTGGGAAGAGGAAAGTTTCATGAAACAGTTCCTTCATTACAGCATTCTTTCAAAACACCAACCCTTAGAAACATTAATAAAACAGCTCCTTATATGCACAACGGAGGGTACAAAACGTTAAAAGAAGTGATGAATTTCTATAACAAAGGCGGAGGAAAGGCTTTTGGATTTAAAGTAGAAAACCAGACCCTTTCTGATGCACCATTACAGCTTACAGACAAAGAAATAGATGATATCATTGAGTTTATGACAGCTCTGGACGATCGATAATCCCATTTTGAAACAAACAATTAAAACTCCTGAAAATCATTTGTTCAGGAGTTTTTTTATTCGAAATGTAATGAAAAGTCAAAAAGACTATCTGAGGGGCTTTGTTATTTAATTTGATCAGAGGGAAGTCCATGAAAACATTAGATTAAATCAATGTTATACTCTGTTAAAAACTTTTTTACAAGAATAAATATTATTAATTTTGACCTAGTTTTTTTACATGAAAAGGGAATTACTGTTTTTATTTTTTCTGCTCAGCTTTTTGGGGTATTCGCAATCAAAAATTAAGGTTGTGGATGACGCCAGTCAAAAACCTGTTTTTAATGCCAAAGTGTCGTGTGACAATGCAATCATCGGATATACCAATGAACAAGGGATTCTTGAATTCAAAACAGGATGCAAGAATATTGATATTGATGCCGATTCTTACCAGAAAGAAAACATTACCGTAGAAAGTAGTATGGAGGTTTCTTTGCTCAAAAAAACATCAGCTACTACTAATATTGAAGCCGTAGTCATTGAAGATAAAAGTGACCCGCGAGCGTTGGAAATTCTTAGAAAAGTAAATAAATTATTTAACGAAAATTCTCCAAAAAGCTTAGGCTCTTATTCCTACAAATCCTACGAAAAAATATCTTTGGATATTGATGAAGACAGTCTTTCTCAGTTTAATCAGTATTTCAATGATCTCAATATTTTCAAGAAAAAAAGAGAAAAAGACTCTCTGAATAACATCACTGCAAGAAAAATATTTTCAAAAAGCAAGCTCTTCCTTTGGGAAAGGGCTCAGGAATTTTTATACTCCAAAAAATATGGGGAAAAGATCAATATTCTGGATAACAGAATCTCCGGTCTTAAGCAGCCCATCTACGAAATGATCGCTCTTCAGCAGAGTAACAGAGATGTTGTTCCGGAACAGTTGAAGCCAGAAAACAGAGGATTGTACAGATTTTTCCTTTCAGACACCGTTACTCTGGACGGGAGAAAAAACTTTGTGATCCGTTTCCGCGAAGTGAATTACAAAAAGCTGGACAGAAAACGTAAGTATAATGGTGCTATTTATGTAGATACTGAAACTTACGGAGTCAAAAAAATTGAAAATTTCAGTAAAAATAAAAACGAAGGAATTATCACCAGTACCTGGGTATTTTACAATAACAAATGGTTCCTTGCCCATGAGAAAACCAAGCTTAAAATGGGTAAAATGGCCATGGATGACAAAGTACATTCTGATGATAAGAAAGACAAAAAAAGCTTTGGCACCTATGCTTTCCTCACTTCAAAATATTTTGATTTCGAAGCTCCTATTGAAGAGAACCCCAAAGACTTCAAAGGCTACACTTTCTCTGTAAAAAATATTGACGGGCATTCTTTGGATCAATACAGAACAGAACCTCTTACCGACAGGGAAAAAAATACCTATAAAACGATCGACAGCTTAGGTAAAAAATATAAAATTGATACCAAAGCACAGATTTTATCGGGATTACTGAACGGACAGATCAGAGTAGGATCTGTAGACTTTGCCGTAGATGAAGTTGTCAATTATAACTCCTATGAAGGTTTCAGATTAGGTTTAAAAGCCAAGCTGAATGAAAATTTCAACCCTTATTTTTCACCAGATTACTACTTTGCCTATGGGGTGAAGGACAGAAAATGGAAATATGGAATGGGGCTTGACATGAAAACCACACTGGAAAAAAACTCAATTTTCAGATTTGAGGTGTATGATGATGTAACAGCCTCTGGGGAATTCAACCGCAAGTTTTGGAATTTCAAAATGAGAACGATGAACTTTGGAAATAATCTAAACAATGACAAGTATTTTCATTTTAAAGGAATGTCATTATCTTATCTGAACGATGTCACAAACGGTCTTACCCTTGCCCTTGCTGTAAGAAGAAATACAGAACAAGCAGAGTTTGATTATCAGTTCAGAGACAGAGGAACTTCCTATCGAAATTTCAACACGCTTTTCACATTAAAATATTCTCCGAATTCTACCAATATTATGACTCCACAGGGAAAGTCTCTGATTGACCAGAGATATCCTGAGCTTTATTTCAATTATGAGCAGAGCTACAAAATGCTTCAGGGAGACTTTAGTTATTCCCGTTTTGATGCCCTGTTTGTACATAATTTCAAAACACCAATCGGGACTACCGGTTTCAGACTGTATGGAGGGGCTGTTCTGGGTGGAGCGCCTATTTGGAAGAATTTTACGATGAACGGACTGGCTTCTCCGGGTAAAGACTTTAATTTTAACCTTACTTCTTACCTCGGATTTGCAACACTTGAAGGTGGAAAATATTATAATGACAGGTTCATCGCTTACTATTTCACACACAAACTGCCTTGGTATCTTAAAAGTTTCGGGCACAATATTTCCAGTTTTGATTTCGTCTTAAGAGGAACGATCGGAGATATGAAACATCCGGAATACCATCAGTTTAAGTTCAGAAAACTGGATCACCTGTATCAGGAAGTAGGTTTGGAATGGAACAATTTCCTTTCCAGTTATTTCAATTTAGGTTTATTCTATAGAGTGGGTTATTACGCCACACCACATTTCAGAGAAAATTTTGCCATCCAGTTTAAGCTTAAGTTTCTTGAGTTTTAATACTCTTTACAATACAAAATCTTTATTTTTGAATGAAAATTCAGAAATATTCAACGATAATATATAAAAAAGAACATGCAGAAAATCGAAATCAAAGCAGAACAGTTTTTTGAATTATTAAAATTAAAAGACACTCCGATGTGGGAAATCTTCTCACAGATGATCGATGGAAATGAAAAGGAAATCATCTTTTTAGACAATGAAGACAAGATCCTTTTTACTTATATTTTACCTTCTACGAAAGAAAAACTGGAAGAAGACAGAAAAGAATTTTCAAAACAGTTTTCAGAGAAATTAGCTAACTTCAATTAAGAATTTCCATGAATAAAAACTACGTTTTTTCTTTGTTGAGCCTTTTCCTGTTTACTATTGGAAATGCTCAGAGCTATAAAAAACCATTGGTTTCCGCCATCAAAGAATCTGATCTTCGTACCGATATGTACCAGCTTGCTGCAGATCAGTTCTTGGGACGTGAAGCAGGAACGCTGGATGAATTAAAAGTTTCTATGTGGCTGGCAGACAAAGCCAAAGAAGCAGGAATGAAACCAGCCGGAGATAACGAAACCTTTTTCCAGTTTTTTGATATATACAGACATCAGGTAATTCCACAAAGCAGTCTGAAAATTGGAGATACCAGTCTGAAACTATGGAAAGATTTTCTTGTGGCTGAACCTGTCAATGCTTCTGTAGATGCTGAAATAGTATACGCAGGAAATGCAGAGCCCGAAGATCTTGCCAAACTGAATATCAAAGGAAAAGTTCTTGCAGTAAACGCTTCTGACAAAAATATCTCAAAAGATATGACCCTTTTTGTAAGAAGGTATCCTGGATTTGTAAGGAATAAATATTACGATAAAGCTTTTCAACTGGGAGCAAAAGCCATTATTTTCATTACCGATGATACCTCTGAAAAAAGCTGGGTAGAAGTACTGCCTCAAATGACAAGAGGAAGCTATGGCGTAGAAGGATTAAGAGAAAAAATCACAAATAATATTCCTGTTTTATGGATCAAAAGAGAAAATGCAGGCTGGGTAAAAAACAATCCTAAAACGTCTCTGAACCTGATCACTGAAACCTACAAATACCCATCAGTGAATATTATCGGGAAAATAGAAGGTACAGATCCTGTTCTTAAAAACGAATATGTTTTGCTAAGCGGACACCAGGATCATGACGGTATCAGACATCCAGTAAAGAACGACACGATCTACAACGGTGCTGATGATAATGCTAGTACCTGTGTTGCGATGTTGGCTATGGCCAGAGCTTACAAAAAACAGCCGGGAAAAAGAAGTATTCTTTTCGTTTTCCATGGGGCTGAAGAAAGAGGTTTGTTGGGTTCAAGATGGCATGCAGCTCACCCTGTAGTTCCGAAAGAGAAAATTGTAGCCGTTCTAAATGGTGATATGATCGGAAGAAATGACAATAATGAAGCTGCTTTATTAGGAGGAAATGCTCCACACAAAAATTCTGAAGAGCTTGTAAAAATGGCTGAAGATGCCAATAATGAAAGTACAAAATTCAAATATCTGAAAGATTGGGATTCTCCAAGCCATGCAGAGTATTTCTACTTCAGAAGTGATCATCTTCCGTATGCTAAAATCGGAATTCCTGCTATATTCTTTACCAGCGTATTGCATGATCAGTACCATACTCCGCAGGATGAATCTGAAAATATCAATTACAAAAAGCTGTATAAAATGACCGAATGGATGTACAGAACATCCTGGAAAGTTGCTAATGAAACAGAACGTCCGAAAGTAATTTCGAATTTTTCGTTGGAAAGATAATTGATATAAATAATTATACTTCTTTTGTCTTGAAACAAAAGAAACAAAAATTCAAGACTTAGAAACTTCAGTTAAAAATGAAATCTGTTCTCTAAAAACTCTAAACTCGTGCGGAAACAGTCTATGTTTAGAATCACTAGTTGCCCCGCACTCAAACAATAGAGTTTTTTTAACGTTCACAGAATTCATTTTCTTAACGCTTCAGGTTCTTATGTCATTTGATATTGTCGAAAAACAAAGAGCTTCACAGATTGTGAAGCTCTTTTCATCATTGTGTTTTTAGAATCTGTCTTTAAATACGAAATAATTTAATATTGGATATGATTATATGATTGGGAAACATTAAGATAAATTCAGGATTTAAGGAAAGTTAAGAAGCGGCTTGCTTAATAAATACCGAAGATATTTCTCCTTCATTATTCTTAAAAACTTAATCGATCTTAATGGTTCAAAAAAAAAATTTTATTTAATCATATTTCTTTTGTCTTGAAACAAAAGAAACAAAAATTCAAGACTTAGAAACTTCAGCTAAAAATGAAATCTGTTCTCTAAAAACTCTAAACTCGTGCGAAAACAGTCTATGTTTAGAATCACAAGTCGCCCCGCACTCAAACAATAGAGTCTTTTTAACGTTCACAGAATTCATTTTCTTAACGCTTCAGCTTCTTATGTCGTTTTTAATGTCATAAAAAAATCTCTTTTTTAGTCTAAATTCTTTTAAATAAGCAAATTCATCAGAGAAGGATCATTGTTCAGATAGTTAACAAAGAAATCATACTGCTTCATCTTATCGATTAAAGGTGTGAAGTCTTTGTTTTGCTTCAGAGCAATTCCCACAACTGCAATTCCTTTTTCTTTTGAGTTTTTTTGAGTGTATTCAAAGTAGGTAATATCATCATCGGGGCCTAATACATCCATTACAAAAGCCTTCAATGCTCCCGGACGCTGGGGAAATCTGACCAGAAAATAATGCTTTAATCCAGCATGAAGCAATGCCTTTTCCTTGATTTCTTCCATACGGGTAATATCATTATTGCTTCCGCTGATGATACACACTACGTTTTTCCCTTTTATTTCTTCTCTGTATCTGTCCAAAGCTGCTACTGAAAGTGCTCCCGCCGGTTCTACTACAATAGCATCTTTGTTGTACAATGACAAGATGGTTTCACAGACCAGTCCTTCATCTACCGTAGCCATATCGTAAAGGATATTTTTACAGCATTCGAAAGTGAGGTCTCCTACTTGTTGTACTGCTGCTCCGTCTACAAAACGGCTTATCTTTTCGAGAAGAACAGGTTGTCCTTTTTCAAGGGCCTTTTTCATACTTGCCGCTGCGGAGGGTTCTACACCAATAATTTTTGTATGTGGAGACAGATGCTGAAATACGGAACAAATTCCTGCGGCCAACCCACCACCACCTATCGGAACAAAAAGATAATCTACCATACCTTCTGACTGTTCCAGAATCTCCAACCCTGTTGTCGCCTGCCCTTCAATAATAGCAGGGTCATCAAAAGGGTGAATAAATGCGCTGTTATGATCTTCACAAAACCTCAGCGCAGCATCTTTAGCCGCATCGAAAGTATCTCCGAACAAAATAACATCGATGTATTCTCCCCCGAACATTTTCACCTGCTCAAGCTTTTGTCCGGGTGTAGGCAATGGCATGAAAATAGTTCCTTTGACCTTCATTGTCTTACATGCAAAAGCAACGCCTTGAGCATGATTTCCGGCACTGGCACAAACAACCCCTTTTGAAAGTTCTTCCTCAGACATGGTGGCCATCTTATTATAGGCTCCTCGTATTTTATAGGATCTTACCCTTTGAAGGTCTTCTCTTTTAAAATAAATATTCGACTCATAAATAGCTGACAAATTATTATTGACAGCCAAAGGTGTTTTTACCACTACATTTTTTAATCGTTCCTCCGCTTTATAGACATTCTCTAAAACGGAGGAACTTATTTCCTCTTTCATCATCTGTTCAGTAATTAATTGTTTTCGGGTCTCAGGCTGCGCACCGTCTTACCTGCTTTCCACATTTCGCTTTCTCTAAGCTCAGTAAGTTCTAGCTCTAATTTTTCACGATAATCCGGTTTGCTGTTGCTGTCGATAGAACGTTGTGCTTCGTTTCCTTTGGCTACGTTATCATACAATTCTTCAAACAAAGGCGAAGTAGCATCTCTGAAACGTTTCCACCAGTCTAAAGCTCCTCTTTGAGCAGTTGTACTGCAGTTGGCATACATCCAGTCCATTCCGTTTTCTGCTACTAAAGGCATTAGTGACTGAGTTAGTTCTTCTACGGTTTCGTTAAAAGCTTCGGAAGGGCTGTGTCCATTTTTTCTTAATACATCATACTGAGCGGCAAATATTCCCTGTACAGCTCCCATCAATGTTCCACGTTCTCCGGCAAGATCACTGTATACTTCTTTTTTAAAGTCGGTTTCAAAAAGATATCCGCTTCCTATCGCGATACCTAATGCGGTTACTCTTTCTCTGGCTTTTCCTGTAGCGTCCTGATAAACGGCAAAACTGCTGTTCAGTCCTCTGTCCTGCAAAAACATTCTTCTTAATGATGTTCCCGAACCTTTTGGGGCAACCAAAAATACATCTACATCGGGTGGAGGGACAATTCCTGTACGCTCGCTGAACGTGATTCCGAAACCATGAGAGAAATACAATGCTTTTCCTGGGGTAAGATGTTGTTTTACTTTCGGCCAGTATTCAATCTGTGCGGCATCACTCAGAAGATAGCAGATAATAGTTCCTTTTTCTAATGCTTCTTCGATTTCGAATAAGGTTTCTCCCGGCACAAATCCGTCTGCTACTGCTTTATCCCATGATTTGGAGTTCTTTCTCTGTCCTACAATTACGTTAATTCCGTTATCTTTCTGGTTCAAAGCCTGTCCCGGCCCCTGTACTCCATACCCGATCACTGCTACCACTTCATCTTTTAATACTTCCTGAGCTTTATCCAACGGAAATTCTTCTCTAGTTACTACGTTCTCTTCTACTCCTCCAAAATTCAATTTTGCCATTTTTTTTGATTTTATTTATTATTGATTTGATTATGATGTTTAATTTTTGTGCTTAGCTAGCATATTCTATTGCAGTCAGGTATGGAGTTCTGTGATAATGTACTTCCAGAACATCTACCTGCTTTTCCATTTGTCTGCTGATCTTCTGAACAGAATCTTCTGTTTCTCTGATTACGATGACAAACTTTTTTACTTTTTCTATTTCTGAAGGACCTACATTGAAGGTTACCATAGAAATTCTTCTTCTTGAAAATATAGCATTGATGCGGCTGATCAATCCTAAATAATCTTCTGTGTACGCCGTAATGGTGTATTCTTTATGATCTGTTTTCATCTTTTTTATTTTAAGCTTTATTATTTAATACAATCTCCGAAACACTTTTTCCCTGAGGAATCATCGGAAATACATTATGTTCTTTTCCTGTCATCACTTCAAGGAGGAAAGATCCCTTGTGATCAAGCATTTCACGGAGTGCCCATTTCAGGTCTTCCCTATCTGATACTTTCTTTCCTGAGATATTATATCCCTTTGCTACCTGAACAAAATCAGGGCTTTGGATATCTACTGAGGAATATCTTTCTTCGTGAAACAACTCCTGCCATTGCCTTACCATTCCCAGATAGCAATTATTCAGGATTAAAATCTTTACTTCCGGATGATACTGCATGATGGTTCCCAGTTCCTGAATATTCATCTGAGCTCCACCATCACCCATTACGGCAATAACAGGGTAATTGGTTTCTGCATAAGACGCTCCTATTGCTGCGGGAAGACAGAATCCCATTGTCCCTAAACCTCCACTTGTTACATTGGTTCGGGAATGTTTGAATTGCGAATAGCGGCATGTTGCCATCTGATGCTGTCCTACATCCGTTACAATAACCGCTTCACCTTTTGTCATCTCATTCAGGTAACGGATAACTTCTCCCATGGTAATTTCGCCTTCTTCGGGGTAAAGCTCTGTATTGATCAACTTGATACTTTCAACTTCATGACATTTTTTAAATCTTTCATGCCAATGACGATGTTCTTTTTTTGCAATCCTTTCCGTAATGAGAGGAAGGGTATGTTTACAGTTCCCAAGAACCGGAACATCTACTTTTACATTTTTATTGATCTCTGCGTTGTCAATATCCAGGTGAATAATTCTGGCCTGTTTTGCATACTGATCCAGTCTTCCGGTCACACGGTCATCGAATCTCATTCCGACAGCAACTAAAACATCGCATTCGTTGGTTAATATATTCGGGCCATAATTTCCGTGCATTCCTACCATTCCTACTGCTTGTGGGTGATTAGTCGGGATGGCACTCATTCCTAAGACAGTCCACGCTACCGGAATTCCTGATTTTTCTGCAAACTGTAAAAATTCTTTTTCAGCTTTCCCCAGCATAATCCCCTGCCCTGCGATGATGAATGGCTTTTCTGCATTATTGATCAGCTGTACTGCTTTTTCAATATTCTCCAGACATGGATCAGGATCCGGCTTATAACTCCTCAATGAATTGCATGGCGAATATCCTTTATAAGCAACAGACTGCAGCTGAGCATTTTTGGTCACATCAATTAATACAGGACCCGGACGACCGGATTTTGCAATGTAAAATGCTTTTGCTAACACTTCGGGAAGCTCATTGGCATCGGTCACCTGATAATTCCATTTGGTAACCGGACTTGTAACGTTCATTACATCTATTTCCTGAAAGGCATCAGTTCCTAAAAGGTGTTCAAAAACCTGTCCTGTGATACATACCAAAGGGGTATTATCCAATAGCGCATCTGCTAAACCTGTTACAAGATTAGTTGCCCCGGGACCACTGGTAGCCAATACAACCCCGACATCTCCAGAGACTCTTGCCAATCCTTGAGCTGCATGTACTGCTGCCTGCTCGTGGCGTACCAATATATGTTTCAGGTTTTCCTTATAGTCATAAAGGGCATCATAAATAGGGATAATAGCACCTCCCGGATATCCGAAAACGGTTTTCACCCCTTCCTGAAGAAAGGCTTCAAGAATGATCCGGCTTCCGCTCAGTTGTATTTCTGTTGATATATTCAGGTTTTCCATATTTTTTATTGAGTGATTTCGTCTGTTACACAGCCTTCTGCCGCTGATGATACTGTTAATGCATATTTATAAAGCAATCCTTTCTGTACTTTAAGGGCTGGTTTTTGCCATCCTTTCTTTCTTCTTTCTATTTCTTCTTCTGAAACTTTAAGCTGTATGGTGTTGTTTACGGCATCAATTTCAATCAGGTCATTATCGTTTACAAAGGCAATCAGACCTCCTTCGTGTGCTTCGGGAGTAATATGTCCTACTACAAAACCATGAGTTCCTCCGCTGAATCTTCCATCTGTAATTAAAGCAACACTACTTCCCAGTCCGGCTCCTATCAGTGCGCTGGTGGGTTTCAGCATTTCTGGCATTCCGGGAGCACCTTTCGGACCTTCGTGGCGGATAACAATGACATCGCCGTGCTGTACAGTTCCATCCTGAATTCCTCTGATCAGATTTTTTTCACCATCAAACACACGGGCTTTTCCTACGAAACGTTCGCCTTCTTTTCCTGTGATCTTGGCTACGCTTCCTTTTTCCGCAAGATTTCCGTATAGTATTCTCAGGTGTCCTGTAGCTTTTACAGGTTCTGACAAAGGTTTTATAATTTTCTGAGTATTAAAATCCAAATCGGGAACATGTTCTAAATTTTCAGCTAATGTTTTACCGGTTACTGTTAAGCAATCACCGTGTAATAATCCCTGGTTTAAAAGGTATTTCATTACGGATGGTATTCCTCCATGCTCGTACAAATCCTGCATCAGATATTTTCCGCTTGGCTTCAGGTCTGCCAATACTGGTGTTTTGTCACTCATCATCTGAAAATCATCCTGAGTAAGCGGTACTCCTACACTTTTTGCCATCGCTATAAAATGCAGGACAGCATTGGTACTTCCTCCAAGAATAACAATCATACGAAGGGCATTTTCGAAAGCTTTACGGGTCATGATATCTGAAGGTTTAATGTCTTTTTCCAATAATACTTTCAGATATTTTCCTGCTTCAAGACATTCTTCCTGTTTTTCTTTGCTTAAAGCCGGATTGGAAGAAGAATATGGAAGACTCATTCCTAATGCTTCGATAGCAGAAGCCATTGTATTGGCCGTATACATTCCGCCACATGCACCTGCTCCTGGACAGGAATTTTTCACAACTCCATCAAAATCTTCTTCAGTGATTTCTCCTGCAATCTTTTTCCCCAACGCTTCAAAAGCAGAAACGATGTTAAGCTGTTCTCCTTTGTAGCAGCCGGGAGCAATTGTTCCTCCGTACACCATGATGGATGGTCTGTTTAATCTCCCCATTGCAATGATGGTTCCCGGCATATTTTTGTCGCAGCCTGGCAATGCGATCAATCCGTCATAGTATTGTGCTCCGCAGATGGCTTCGATACTGTCTGCAATTACGTCACGGCTTACCAAGGAATAGCGCATTCCATCTGTTCCGTTGCTCATTCCATCACTTACTCCGATAGTGTTAAAAATCAATCCGGCTAATCCATGATTCCATGTTCCCTTTTTTACTACCTGAGCCAGATCATTCAAATGCATATTACAGGTGTTTCCGTCATAGCCCATACTGGCAATTCCGACCTGAGCCTTGTGCATATCTTCTTCTGTAAATCCTATCCCGTACAACATTGCCTTGGCTGCGGGTTGCTCACTGTTCTGCGTGAATGTTTTTGAATATTTATTTAACATATTTTTCCTACATTTTCTATTCTTTTCCTCTTCTTAAAATGGAGTTCTTTACTAAATTTTGACCCAAAACTACATTTTGTAATATTCTTTTCATTTTCGGTTTTCCTAAAATCTACAATATTCAACGATTAAGAAAACAGAATCATTTAACTGATAATCAAACGTTTAAATCTTAAAAATTTACAATGACAGAACTCTTACTAATTTCAAATATGCTTGTTGTACTCTCCCGCTTGCCGTGTCTTCCCAGTTTTTGGTAAAGGGAACATCATCAAGCGAATTCAAGGCAACAATTTCAGCTGCCGTACCACAGAAAAAGCCTGCATCTGCACCTCTCATTTCTTCCGGTTTGAAAAAGGTTTCTTTTACCGGGATATCAAGCTTTTCGCAGATCTCCATAACCGTTTGTCTTGTAATTCCCGGAAGGATGCTTCCTTTGCCCGGAGTATATAAAACTCCATCTTTCTCATAGAAAACATTGGCACCTGAGCTCTCGGCAACGTTTCCATTTTCATCCAGAACCAGCGCTTCATCATACCCTTTGTCTTTAGCATCCTGACACGCCAGTATTGAGTTTACATAATGCCCTCCTACTTTGGCTTCAACCTTGAATGCTTTAGGATTAGGACGTTGAAAAGGGGAAGTCATGATTTTCATTTTATCTGCCAGATAGCCATTATTCCATTCCCAGGCAAGAAGTGAAAGGTAAGATTTTTGTCCTTTTGAAAGTGACATATTGGGTGAGCATGTGACCAACGGACGGATATAAGCATCTGTGAAACCGTTGCGCTCCAAAAGCTCGTAAGTAAGATCTGTAAGCTGTTCTACAGAATAATCGAAAGGAATATGCATCAGTTCTGCTGATCTTTTCAATCTTTCATAATGTTCTTTTGCTTTGAAGACTTTCGTTCCGTGATCTGTACTGTAGGATTTAATTCCTTCAAAAACAGAGTAACCATAGTGAAGTGATTGTCCATACAGATCTGTTCCTGCATCTTTCGCTTTCATAAATTTTCCGTCAAAGTAGATGGTTGTGTCGTCGTTGTAATACATGTTATAAGGTTTAAAAAAATTAAAAAGGGAATAAAAAAAGCCCTCTCACGTTGTGAGAGGGCTCAATATATGTACAGTCATACACTTTCCTTCTCACAGACGCAAGGGAATAATAATGACGATAATAATTACTGATAATAACTGATACATACTCTTGTACTTTAAAAATTAAAACAAAAAAAAAACCGTTTCATAATTTGAAACGGTTTTATATATAATTTAAATTAAAATCTATTTAAAATGCCGTTTCCTTACTGTTGCTAATGACAACAGCGATAATAGAAATGACAATAATATTTTTCTGATTCGTAAAATTCATACTGCAAATGTATAAACTTTTTAATTACTCACAAGTTTTTTTCATACTTTTTATTTTTTTCGTAAAAAATGAGTCAATGTTTCCTTTGCTGAAGCCACATCATGAACTCTTATAATTTTTGCCCCCTGCTCCAAAACTTCTCTATGAAGTTTCTGTGTTTCCTCATTGATATCCAGAGGTGATTTCCCGAGGGGTTTGTAGATAAATGACTTCCTCGAAATACCTATCAAAAGAGGAAATTTTCCGAATCCGAGGTATTCAACTTCATGGATCATTTTCATCTGATCTTCTACTGTTTTTCCGAAACCAAAACCGGGATCAAGAATGATATCATTCACTCCTTTTTCTAACAGTTCTTTTGTTTTTTGGGAAAAATATTGATTCACTTCCAGTGTAATATCTTCGAATTTTATTTTATCATGCATGGTTTCGTAGGAAGGATTTACATGCATGAGAATGTAAGGAAGTTTCGTTTCAGCAGCGGTATCAAACATTTTGGAATCATACTGACCGCCTGAGATATCATTGATCAGATCAATTCCTTCATTGAATCCAAATTTTACAGTTTCTGCATAAAAAGTATCAAGAGAAATCAAAGATTCCGGGAATTCTTTTTTGATCAAAGAAATAAGATTTCCAATTCTCTTTATTTCTTCTTCGGCGCTTAAAAATTCTGCATTGGGACGTGTAGACTGGGGACCGATATCTAATATTTCCGCTCCATCTTTCAATAGTTTTTCAGCATGTTTCAATGCTGATTTTTCATTATTGAATTTCCCACCGTCAGAGAAAGAATCCGGGGTCATATTGAGGATTCCCATAATCTTTGGAGTGTCCAGTTGTACTAAACGACCGTTACAGTTGATTGAATAGGTGAGAGCGTTGGAGGGTTGGAGAGTTGGAGAGTTGTAGAGCATGAGTTGGATGATGATTGATAAATGATAATTGATGAATGATTTCTGTACTGCAAAATTAGTGATTTATGAGTTTTTAATGAGAAGAAACTAGAAATTATAGGCAAGTTATTAATTATGAATGATGAATTATAAGTTATGAGTTTAACTCCTACACTTTCAAACTCTACTCCCCTAAATCTCGAATCTCGCCATCCCGAGCCCGAAATGTTCCCGCTCTCTAACCCTCTTACTTTCCAACTCTCTAACCCTAAAACACGAATCCCGCATCCCAAAACTCTCAAACTCTCCCACTCTCAAACCCTCTGACTCACAAACTCAGCTCATCAAATTCAAAAATCTAAAACCGAATTCGTATATTTGGAAGATTAAGAAAATTTATGCTAAAAACATCAGTACAGTTCGAGAAAATTATCAGTCAGTGCCGTGATCTTTTCGGTAAAAAATTACAGGATTATGGTGCAGCATGGAGGGTTTTAAGACCAAGCTCCATTACGGACCAGATTTATATTAAAGTGAACAGAATCCGTACGCTGCAGATGACTGATAAAAAGATGGTGGATGAGAGTGAAGAAGATGAATTTATCGCAATTGTGAATTATTCTATCATAGGACTTATCCAGCTGGAAAAGGGTCTTTCCAATGATTTCAACGAAAATAAAGAAGAAATTTTAGGTCTGTATGACAAATATGCCAATGAAGCAAAGGCTTTGATGGAAAGGAAAAATCATGATTATGGTGAGGCGTGGAGAGACATGAGAATCTCTTCGATTACAGATCTTATTTATCAGAAAGTATTAAGAACTAAGCAGATTGAGGATAATCAGGGAAAAACAATCGTTTCAGAGGGGCTTGATGCCAACTATTTCGATATGCTGAATTATGCTGTCTTCTGTCTGATCAAATTCTCGGAAAAAGAAAATCAATTCGAACCCAAAACTATTTAATATGCTCAAAGGTTTATTACGCTTTATTATTGCTGTTATTTTCATCCTTTCAGGCTTTGTGAAAGCCGTGGATCTGGTAGGTTTTTCTTTCAAAATGGAAGAATATTTTGCTCCTCCGGTTTTCAATATGCCATTTTTAGAAAAGTTTGCTCTGCTGTTTTCGATTATCGTTGTGGTACTGGAGCTTTTCTTAGGATTTATGCTGCTGCTTAAATTAAAGCTTAAATTTACCTTATCCATATTAATTGCGCTTTGTATTTTCTTTGGATTCCTAACCTTTTACTCAGCCTATTTCAATGTGGTAACAGATTGTGGATGCTTTGGAGATGCTATCAAATTTACGCCTTGGCAAAGCTTCCTTAAAGATGTTGTGCTTCTGATAGGATTGATTATTCTTTTTGTCTTATACAGAAAAGATTTCCGTAAAAAAGATGCGTATGGAATTACTCAGAAAGAGTCTTCCAACACATTTAAATACATTCTTTTGGCTGTATTTTCTTTGGGAATGATCTACGTGATGGCACAGGGAATCATGCATGAACCCATCATTGATTTCCGTGATTATAAAATAGGAACAGATATTAAAGCTGAAAAAGGAAAAATTGAGAAAAATCCTTCTGAATATAAGACTTTCTATGCTCTGAAAAATCAGAAAACAGGAGCTGTTGTAAAAGTAAATCAAGATGATTATATCAAAAAAACAGAATACTGGGCAGAGGGTTCTCCATGGAAAATTGAAGAGGGAAAAAATGAATCTGTATTGACTAAAGAAGGCTATAAATCTGAGATTGTAAAATTTAAGATTGAGGATACAACCGGAATGGAAATTACGAATGAGATTATCAATGCTCCAAAAGCTGTTTTGGTATTCTCTTACCATCCAAAAGATGTTCCTGCTGATCTTCTTCAAAAAGTGGAAGCTAAAGTAAATACTCAGAAAGGAGCACTTATCTATGGTATTTCTACCTATCCTAATACATTTAAAACCATTAAAAATGCAATGATGGACGCAACGGCTATCAAAACCATAGCGAGAAGCAACCCATTTGTACTGATTCTTGAAAAAGGAAAAATTATAGACAAGCAGCCTGCAAAGGACTACGTTAATTAATTATAAATGATGAATGATGAATTATAAATGATTGTGGTTACGAGAAATATTTGTATCCAATTATCAATTATCAATTATCAATTATCAATTATCAAATTTAAACACTAAACTTAAACATACAACTCATGCAAAAATCAAATAAATCAATCGCCGGTTATCACTTATTAATGATTCTTTCTTCTGTGGATGGAGAGTTTGCTCCTGAGGAAGGAATGCTGGTACAGCAATACATGGCGGATGAATTTCCATTCAGAATGAATCTTGATAATGAGCTTGAAACACTGGCTCTTCTGCAGCCTGAAGAATGGAAAGATCATTTTGAATTCCATGCAAGATGTTTCCATGAAGATTCTACAGAGGACGAGCGTGTAAAGTTTGTTCAGTTTGCAAAATCACTGATCAAAGCTGATAATAAAGTGACTGAAGAAGAACATACATTCTACGTTCTGCTGAAAAATCTTTGGGGATTGTAGTATAAGATCAAAAATATCATGAAAAGAATTTACTCAGGGGCCTTGGTGAATGCTTTCATGTTCGAACTAAAGGTAATTAGTAAATAATTTTATAGATCATAACTAGGTGGAAAAAGTTTTAATAATTGGTAACGGATTTGATTTAAGGCATTTTCTGCCTACTAAATACAATCATTTTATTTGTATTCTTAGAGAGATTGAAAGTAGTAACATTGTTTCTGATTTTAATTTTGAAAATTTATTTAGTAATCAATTTCAGAAGTATGATTCTTTTTTTTATGAAAAGATTAAAGAATTTTATGAAATAGATGGTTTAAAATTTAAAAAAGATGATCTGAATAAAATTAAAACGAAATTAAGCCAAAATCTTTGGTATAAACATTTCAAATCAATTGATGACTCTCATATTGAGACTTGGATTGATTTTGAGACTGAAATAAATAGAGTTTTAGAAGATATAGTTAACTTGTTTGATAAATTAGATAATAAGATTAAAAATTCTAACAGCTCTTTTAATGGAATATATTATTATGATTACCGTTACAATTCTGAAGATCACTTTGATTCTTCTTTAACAAGGATTTTACTAACTAATTTAGAAATATTTTTACCTTATGATAGTGGTAGATTTTCTTTAAATGATAAATATTGTTTTAAAATTGAGAATGAAGTTCAAATAATTCATAAAAATAAAATATTGAATAATCTTTATTACTCCTTACAAGAATTTACTGGAATTTTTAATGATTATTTTCATTTAATAGTGTCAAAATTCTATGAAAAATTTCGCGAAGAAAAAAAAGATAAATTTTTAAAGCACAATGATGTTAATTTACTTAACTCTGTAGATAAAATTTATTCATTTAATTATACTAAAACTGTTGAAAAATTATATTCAAACAATGGGATTGATTTTCTACATGGTCAAGTAGTTGAAGATTGGAATAATTTAGATGACTTAAAAATTGTATTGGGAGTAGATGATCTAGACCAAAATCTCAAAAAACATAAATTATTTAATTTTACAAAATACTTTCAAAAACTTCATAAACAGACTGATTTCCAGTTTCTACATGATATTGGAGAGATTTCCTCTCATACATTTTATTTTTGGGGCCATTCTCTAGATATCTCAGATAAGGAGTACATTAGAGAAGTTTTTGATCAATTAGATCAATCCAAAAGTAAAATTTTTGCACCTTATATAATAGATACAAGAATTATAATTTTTCATCATTCTATTTCATCCAAAGCTGATTTATTAAATAATCTTTTAAGCATCATAGGAAAAGATGAAATAGAAGGCCTAATGAAACAAAAAAGACTTACTTTCGTACAAGCAACAGAAGATAATTTATTTAATGTAATAAACAATTAGAACTATGAGAAGAAAAATAGTTGCAGGAAACTGGAAAATGAACAAAAATGTAATTGATGCACAACAATTGATGATTCAGTTACTAAGCTATAAAAATAACAATGCTACCAACTGTGAGGTTTGGATTGCTCCGCCTTCATTGTATCTAATGATGGCAAAAGACATCTTTGAAAAGGATGAAATTGGAGTATTTTCTCAGGATATGAGCGAACATGAAAGTGGTGCATATACTGGTGAGATTTCTGCAGATATGCTGGAATCTATTGATGCTACCGGATCTTTAATCGGGCACTCTGAAAGAAGACAATATCATGGAGAAACAGATTCTCACTGTAACAGAAAAGTAAAATTGGCTTTAGATAAAGGTCTTACTCCAATCTATTGTAACGGAGAAACTCTTGAACAAAGAAAAGCAGGACAGCACTTTGAAGTGGTAAAAAATCAGACTGAAGTAGCTCTTTTCACCCTTTCTGCTGAAGAGATCAAAAAAGTAGTGATTGCTTATGAACCGGTTTGGGCTATTGGAACAGGAGAAACGGCAACACCTGAGCAGGCTCAGGAAATCCATGCACATATCAGAAGCATCATTGCTGCTAAATACGGTCAGGAAGTAGCGGATGAAATTTCTATCCTTTACGGAGGTTCTGTGAAGCCGGATAATGCTAAGGAAATCTTCTCTCAGCCAGATATTGATGGAGGTCTTATCGGAGGAGCTGCTTTGAAATTGGAGGATTTCTCTAAGATTATTGAGGGTTTCAACTAAGATCAAAACAAATAAATATACCAGAGGCGGCATCGAAGATACTGGTACGCTGGAAATCAAATTAAAACCCTTGAAATGAGTTTCGTGTGATAACGGCTCTTTTCAGGGGTTTTCTGTTTTGTTATACTTCATAATTACAGCTCAAAACTTCATTTTTTTTTCACTGAATTTCTTAAATGTCGGAAAGATGTCGGAACAAAATCCGATAATAAATTTTTGAAATTGCTCGTATATTATGAAATTAATTTTATTTAACCAAATTTTAACGCATGATAATTTGCGTATTTTTCAAATTTTTTGTATCTTTGCACCCCTCAAAAAGCATGAGGTTATACTAACATTTAAATCATTTTAATTTATGCTAAAGACAAAATTTTTTGTCAGACACAAGTCTGGCGAAGTAATTACGCCTATTTATGTGCGTGTAAGTAATGGTCGAGCGTTCGACCTAAAAGTTGCAACTAAAGAAACCTGTATTGCTTCCCATTGGGATGGTGATAATGGCATGATGAAGGAGAAATTTTTCGTTGAGCAAAAAGGTAAATTAGTTGAGAAAAGAGACGCTAAGGCAAGAGCTTTATTTGTTGAGAACAGGAAAGTAAATGAAAGGCTTCAAGACTTGGCTAAAAAGATTGATAAAGCCTTTAAGGAAGCGGAAGGAGTTAAATTTAATACAGAATGGTTAAAAGCTGTAATTAACCCAGCCATTGTAGAGGAAAATACAATTCCTGATGATTTTGTTTCATTCTGTCCTGTATTTATTGAGCAAAAGAAGCATGAAATCTCCAAAGGTTACACTATTAAAGTAAACTGTCTAAAAAGGATTATCGTGGAATTTTTAAAGCATAGTAAAAAGAAGACTTTGAAATTCGGAGAAATTAATTTGAAATTCAAGGTGGATTTTGAGAAGTACTGCTATGAAGTGATGAGATATTCCGTTAACTATACTTCGACGAACCTAAGACTACTACGTATTATTGCCTACCATGCTGAAAGAAATGGGATTAGGCTTCATTCTCAAATTAAGCTAGTCAAGTCAAAAGAAGAAAAGACAATTTTTCAAATTTTAACTCCGGCGGAACTAGAAGTTATTGAAAAGCACAATTTTGAAGATGCTGAATTAGATAATATCAGAGATTGGCTATTAATTTCAGCATACAGTGGTCAAAGAATTTCAGATTTTATGAGGTTTAATGTACAAATGCTCAATAAAGAAAAACTTGAAAATGAGCAAGAAAGTTATTTCTTGAACTTTATTCAAGATAAAACAGATCATGTGCTACATTTACCTGTTCACCCAAAGATTTTGGAGATACTTAACAAACGAGGTTTTCAATTTCCACCAAAATATGACGAAGATAGTTACAATAAATTGGTAAAAACAGTTTGTAGAGACGCTGGAATTACCGAAATGTGTTACGGAGGAATTGAAAAAAAGAGAAGGAAAGTTTATGCTAACTATCCGAAGCACGAGCTTGTAACGAGCCACATTGGAAGAAGGAGTTTTGCGAGTAATAACTACGGTAAGATACCAACTCCACTATTAATGGTGGCAACAGGACACAAAAGTGAAGCTATGTTTTTGAGATATATCGGAAAAGTAGACCAACAACAATCTCATGCCTTAGCCAATTATTTTTTTAACTAATATAAAAACAATATGAATAAACTATTAGAAAACCCGCTTTTAAAGCACAATTTATTGTCAATTGATAAGTTTGTGTGCAGGTGCGGAAATCTTGGATTTTTGCACCCTAAAATGAGCTTAGAAATAACCTTTTTTGACTGCAACGAAGAAGTAGAAATTTTGGAACAAGAATATGACGGGAATAATCCTTTTCATGTGTACTTTGTCAATTATGATAAGGTACTACCAATTTTTGACTTCGGAATGTTCTATAATGCTATTACGCCCATTTTTTCAGATTTGGCGCATGGCTTTAGAGAAGAATTGAGAAATTACTTACTAACTATTAACGATTTAAAAACAAAACGACAAACTGCCTATGAAATAAAATTACATTTTATTAGTATTGGTGAGATTTTATCTTCACTTGAAAACCTTAATCCAATCCAAAAAGAGGTAATTGATTACTTTTTAGCTCAATACAATGAAGAAATTAAGCATTTGGATAAATTATGTGTACAATATTCCGAGCCATTTTCAAGCGATTCTAACGTGTCAAATGATGAAATACTATTATCTGTTATCGAAAGGATTGTAGGCGAGAGAACGGTGGATTTAACGGTTAAAATAGACTCTTTGGAAGAAAGATTGTTGCCTGAACTTTTATCAATCAAAGAAGCTGCTGATTTCTTAGGGGTGGGTGAAACTACTTTTTGGAGAATGAGAAAAGCGGGATTGATTCCAGAGTATATGCTTGGAGCGCAAGTGTATTTTAAACCGCATGAGATTGTAGACTGTCTCGTGAGAACGAATTAACCTACCTGCAAAGTAGGATTTTCTGCCCTACTGAACAAAACACCTAAGAATTTTATTGAACGATTTTAAGCATTGGCAACGCCTGTGCCGGTTGTTGCTTTCGCTTGAAGTCAATTATTAACTTTTCCCCATTTCAATAGACTTGGGGAGCAAAACTATTTATATGAAAAAGAAAAAGAAAACAAAAAAGTCGAATAAAGCTTTACAAGACAGAGTTAGGATTAAAAATCTTGCTTTAATACCTTCATCTATAAGGAATTATATTGATACAATGGTAAAGGTTTATCCTCCCAAACTAAAATATAAATGCAAGATTGAATTTTTTTACTATATCATTATAACGATTATCAAAAGGCAAAATACCTTTGAGAATAAAGCAGATAGAAATATTCCTGTTGCTCTTTATACCGATATTTTGAAAGGGATTGTGTCTGATTATAGCGGGTACTTAAATTGGCTTGTTGAAATGGAGGTTGTTGAGTTGGCTGTAAATTATTCTGTTGGTCATCATTCAAATAAATATTGCTTCACAGATTTTATTTTAATGTCCTTTGAAAAAGTGCCTGAACTTGAAAAAGTTGAAATGAAAGTGTTAGAATCTGATAAAATAATTGTTGAAAGGTCAATTCAGGATTCTGATATTTATAAGGAGAATCAACATCTTTTGAAGTGGTTTAATGATAAATTAGAAATAGATTTTGACGGTGCGTTGAATTTTATTGATGATTATATCAATGAGAAATACACTTATGTAAGTGGAGATTATAGAATTTCTATTATTGAACCTGAAAAAGTTGCCTGTAAACGAATGCATTGGATTAATCATATTTCAAAACTTCATCATAAAGTTTTTACTGCAACCCGAAATGAGGAAAGTGATTTTAGATTGCATACCGTATTAACGAATTTCAAGAAAATATTTAAGCCTTTTGTAACGTATGACAGCAAAAAATTGGTTGCATTTGATTTGAAAAATTCACAACCGTATTTTCTCGTCTATCTCATATCTAATCTGAGTAGTAATAGGAGTAGGTATGTAGTTGGATTATGTAGAAAGGTATATGGAATTAGACTATGTACCTTTATGTTGCCGATTTTGAAAGAAACCCTTTCCAGTAAGGGGTTTGCAGAAGAATTTTCTCAATTTCAAAAATGGGTACTTGAAGGTAAATTATATGAGAATTTAGCATTGATTTTGAAACCTGAAAAATGCTTTACAGGCGGATTTACAAATGTTGTTTTCATTAAGGAATTAAAAAGTAAGCATCCCGTTTCCTTTGGTACGGAAAGAGAACTTCTAAAATCCGTTTTTATAAGAGCCCTTTTCTGTAAGAATGATTCAACAGACGAATATTATCTCAAATTAAAAGAGAAGCTACCAAACTTTATGGCTGTACTTGAAATTTTAAAAAGTGAGGATAATGCACATTTATCGAGACTTCTTCAAAATATAGAATCGCACTGCATCATTGATTATGTGACTAAAAAAATTGCAAAAGAGCACCCTGAAATGCCACTTTTTACAATTCATGATTCAATTGCTACAACAATTGATTTTGAAGCGGTTTTAGGTGAGCTTATGGTGAGGTATGTTGAAGAATTTACAGGTTTTAAACCGAAAGTAGCTAAAGAAAGTTGGGATTTTGAACCTTGCACCGGAGAAGAAACCGCAACTAAACGATTAATTAAATAGAAGATATGAGAAAGAAATATATTGTAGATAAAAAAGTAATACAGGATTTTGAAAATGAGATTGGATTTACCATAAAATCAGACTATACAATTGTATTGTATGACAAAAAAGACGGCTCAATAATGGGTGAAGTGTATAATCCGTTTGGAAACTGCTTAGAGTTAGACTTTAATCCAGAGTATGATTTCAAATCCGAACATATAGAAACATTTTTAGAAAAATTCCTAGAAAATGAAAATGATACTGTATGGAATAATCATATCCCACATTTAATGAATCTTACTCTAACCGATGAAAACGAGTCCAAATGGGGAGATAGAATGGCATATATTTATTTGAATTGAATAATGTAGCAGTATTATGTCTTACAGCCTAGTTGTATTTAAGATTTTAAAGGACTAACTTCTATAAAAAAGACAGGCTAATCAAAGCCTGTCTTTTTTATAGATTTTAAAAATCATACCCAATCCTAAAACTTAAATTAGGAACTACCTGAAGTGAATAGTCAGATCTTAAAATTTTTCCCACTCCTAATCCTAATTGAAGTTCATAATTGAAATTTTTTGCAAAATTTCTTCTTAATCCCCATGTGGGAATTAATGAAATCATAGGATTTACTTCTATTCCGTCAACATTTGAAATAACAAACCAATCAGGGACAAATCCAAATTTTGCAGAAAGATAGTTTGCAGAATTATACTTAGTATTCTTGTTTTCATTATTCCTTTGATTGATATTGTAGTACCATTTCGGAGTTACGGAAAAAGCAGGTACTAATGCAAAACCTGTTTTAGAGTACAAATCTCCTCCCCAAATCCCCGCAGTTAAATCAATCTCACTTCTAAGTATAAATTGTTCAGAAAGATTGGCTTCATTATAGACATTTGCACCAAAAAGTCCAGCTTGAACTCCAAAGAATGATTTTTTTATTGATGATTTTTCTTGCGAATACATTAGGGTTACAGTAAATACTAATAAAATTAGAAATATTTTTTTCATCATACTATTTTTTATAAAATTCATAATTCCCAGTGAGATTACCTTTTGTCCATTTACCATTCATGGATTTATCATTTAAATATCCTGAAAAACTTAATCCAGCTTTTGTATTTGCATCAAATTTACCACTAATCATTACGTATCCTGATATACTTTCAGAGATATTGGAAGTAGTATAATATATCGTTCCTTCAATGTTACCTGTATCAGATACGTAAAATTTTATTTCGCCAGATAAATCTCCATTAAAGTTTCCGACGTAATTCCCTTGATATTTAGAGTTCGATTGTAATCTTAAATTCTCATCTGAAATACAAGATGTAAGTGCAAGGAAAAATACAAGAAAAAAATATTTCATAGTCTTTTTTAATTAGCGTTAAGTTTTACTCCGTGCCAAGCTCCATTTTTCTTAGCTATTCCATACATGCTAACTGCTACAGCATCAGGTTTTGCAAAATTCCACTTATAGCTTGTTACAGCAACTCCATTCCCTGTTCCTCCTCCAAAAGTGTAAGTAACCTGAGGAGAAGCAATTCCAAAATCGAAAACTCTTTCAATAACATCTTGGTTGTTTTCTATTTGGCTAAAATCGTAATAGCGTACGTATGATGCACTAAATGAATCTACAACAAAAAGAACTCTATTTAGCTTTTTGTTTTGCCCTTCAATAAAATTATTTGCCTGTTTCCATGCAGTTTCCCAGAACAACTTATCCAATTTTTCTTCTGTAAGACCAGTAACATCGACCGTAAACTGAATAAGTCCATCTAATTTAGAAGCAAATGGTAACGACGGAATGTTTTGGTTTTTTGAAAAAGTAAAGGAAATACCGTCGGATGTGCTGTACATATTGCTACCAAACCAGTATGCTTGCTTAGGAACTCCTGCAGGAGCACTCATATTCATTGAATGATTAAAAGTCCATTTAACTGAATTAACGCCTATACCTAGTTGATCTGCATTTTCTTTTCTCCATAATCCAGTCCATCCTTTATATTGATGTTTGACCTTGCAACCTATCGCATAAACAAGATATAAATTCTGTGAATAGAATTTAACTTTAACTCTTCTTCTGCTTTCATACTTATCATATGTTGTCCATGTTTTTCCAAAAATATTTCCTAACCATGGCTTTTTAACTTCACCAATTGGCAGTTTTTCAACTATTGAAGCTATTGAAGGCTCTTGAGGAGCAGTGGGAGGTCTAAAACCACCATTATTACCACTTGTGCTACCGCCACCAGTAAAACCACCAGTGCCTCCACTTCTTCTAGGTACAGATGATCTAAAATAGCTAATTTTATTATCAGTATTTGGTAAAGTGATCAATTCATCATTTGCTTTATCAGAGATGAAACTATCTCTTGTAGATGTTTCAGTTGGAACTAGAAGATCAGAAGATATTTTTCTAACTTCAAGATAATTTTCGAGCCTGGAATAATTTTCTTCTGTTGTAACAAATAATCCAACATCAGTATATTTGTATATTTTATCTGCAACTTGTATTTCAGCCTTTCCATTTAGCATAGCAGAGTATACTTCATCACCTACAATTTCTTCAAGATCATCTATATCATCATAAATGTCTTCGTCAGAAACCGAAGCTGTCTTCATGGCACTAGATGATTTTTTTTCTAAATATTCTATCTTTCTAGATTTTAATTCAGAAATAACTTTATTTTCATTTTTTTGAGTAATGACTGGAACTAAAGATTCAATTCCTTTCTCGTCAATAAAATTTTGAACTGATTCAAGGTTCTCTTTTTTTAAATTTTTGTAAGTAGCAGATAATGATTCTTTGTTCGGGAAATACAATCTTCCATTTTTTACAGTCGCTTGATCAATTACATTAGTTTTATCAGATAATGTGTCGGTAAGTTCTTCACGACAAGAAGTTGTAAAAGCTAATAGGCTAAAAATAGCTATTTTAAATAGATTTAAATTTTTCATTTTTTCAAAATAACTTTATCCCATTTGTACTTTATATACAAATAGAATTTTAATATAATTTTTATTGTTAATTTTATTATTAAAATTTGTAGCCTGTATGTTTTTTAGCAGATAATTACCAAGCTCGAAATTATCTGCTCTTAAATTTAAGAGTTTCATCATTTTTGTTTTTTTGCAAATTTAAAAATTAAATTATTCGAGACAAATTTTTCACATTAAAAAGATTTATTGAAGCACATTTTCTCATCTTAACTGGTACAAATATATTTTACCTTAACGACAAAGAATGTCGTGATATAAATCAGTTTTGAAATATTTATTATTTTTCTTTCTTGAAATCCTTTTTTAGTGAATTGATTGTGAGTTTCAACCCTTGTATTAGGAAATAAGAAACTCCGACATACAAAATGAGACATGCGGACAGTATCAAAATAAGCGATACATCATCCCAAATACTGTATCGTTTAAATTCAAATGATTCAAATGGTGGAATACACACTCTCTGAAATTGCAACATCATTTTGCTGTATCAAAAGGGTTTTCATTTGCCTTCATAAAAACGCTTCCCATCCTTTTATATTTGAGATTTTTACCTTTTACGCACAAATCATAAAGTCCGTTTCCTTTCTGCTCCGAAATACGCAAGAAAACAACATCTTTTTCCTCGCAATCATTATCTATTGCAACGTGTTTTCTAAGGTCTTCAATCGTTGCATCAACTTTTTTCAAAAAAGATTGGATTTTCTTGTCGGGAGCTGGTTCTTGATAATTTGCAGGTAAATCACACTTTTTATCTTTCTGTGTGTCCTGTGCGAAATAAAGTGTTGGCAACGCCAATGCAAGGGTAAATAGTAATTTTTTCATGTTGTTATTCTTTTATAAATTCTGTAATACTGTTTCCGTTATCAAAGTTGAGTTTTGTTGCTGTTACTTTCTTGAATTTGAAAGTTTGAGCAACACCTCCGTTAGCAAGAGTAAAAGTAAATTCCGTATCGCTTGATGTTTGAGAATATCCTCCATTATCAGCAATGTATTTGTAGCTCTGTGAATAGCCACCCATAGACATAACAATATCTCCGTTTGAAAACGTATAGGATTGATAGGCTGTACCGCCTAAATAACTCGTCCATTTCCCGATAATCCATGCAGGAGGGTTGATTTTGTTATTGTTTACAGTTGTAGGGTTGGTTGTCTGTTCGTCATTATCGGACGATGAACACGAAAATAATGGCAATACCGCCAATGAAAGTGTAAAAATCAATTTTTTCATAATGATATATTTTGAATTGTTTTAATCTAAATCTTTGTATGTCTTGTAAACTCTTTTGGTCTTGTCAACAAGCATAAATGTTTTGTAGTCTGCATAATAGTAGGCAAACAGGATTTCGTTATAGAAGAAATGAAATGTGTTGTTTTTGAATATAACTTGGTCGAAAGGTAATTTTATTGAACGACTGCCATAGTAATAAGTTATCATACCGTCACCGACAGTATCATTACTGTACCTTCTTATGAAATTGACGTAGATTTCGCAATCCGATTCGTGTTCGTTGAATACCTTACCTGTATCATAATCAAGTTCGTAGTATTTTTCATACGTGCGTTGTCCTTTAATAAGGTCGATGTAACCGTCTTTTTCAGAGGTTTTTACTGAATATTGCGCATTGAATAATGCGAATGAGAAGAAGAAAAGAGGAATTGATAATTTTTGCCATTTATTAAGGCTTCTTACGGTGTCTGTGGAAAATAAAATACCCATTTCTATTAATTTTTATGCTTGATTTTTAAGCAAAAAAATAAGCGTGAGCTAATTCACGCTTTGGTAGTAAAGGTATTTGGCGTAACCCGACAAACACAAAGCAGAACGCCCACGCCATTGGTGGGTGTTACTTGTATCTGCTTCGGTTTGCCTTAAAAATCGCCAAATTTCTTACTAGCAAAGCAAATAAGTCTAACACTTATTTTCTCGTTGATGTCTTCTAAAATAGCTTTCGCTTTTTAGATAAAATTTTCTATATCAATAATTAAACCGTTTTAAATTTCATGAACTGCAAAAATGATGAAAAATTCCGATACATCCTTACGGATTTTGAAAATTTCTTTTATATGTATCGGAAGAGTACCCATATTAGTCTTAGGGGGAGGGTGTAAGACGAGTTTTTGCCATACCCCCACCTGTTAAAGTTTGGGCAAAAGTTTTCAGACGGTCTAAAAACCTCAACACTTTTTTTGAACATTTTTAGACTGTAACCCAAAGTTAGAACAGGTTTCAAGAGATTTTCTACGGATTCAAAATATTATTGCTATTTCATTGAATATCACCCTATTTTTATAACATTTGGCACAATTTTCGACTACTATAAACCAACAAAAAACCCCGTCAATACTGAGAATATTGAGCGGGGATGTGTAAAATTTTAACGTGTAATTAAAACTTATCTACAATGACAAAGTTACAAAATTGTTTGGAGGACTTCCAAATCTATGTCGGTACTTATGGCAAGTACAATTCTGGAAGCATTTACGGAGAATGGCTTCAATTATCAAACTATTCAAGTTATGACGAACTTTTAGAAGCTATGCGGGAACTACACCAAGACGAGCAAGAACCCGAATTTATGTTTCAGGACTATGAATGTAGTCAGTTCTTTATCAAACAAAAGCTAATCAGCGAATGCCATCTTTCAGCAAAAATTTACGAAATAGCCGAAGAGATCAATAACTCAGATTATGATTTTGAGGTTATAGAAGCCTATGCAGAGTGCATGAGTTATTATCATAAGGACGTAAGCGACCTATTAGAAAACCTTTCAGATTCTTATTATGGTGAGTACAGTTCAGATGAAGATTTTGCGCAGGAAATTTTAGAGCAGCACGGCTCAATTCCTGAAAACTTGCCCTCTTACATTTACATTGATTGGGAAGCAACCGCCAGACATTTGATGTATGATTATATGAGCTCTAACGGATATTACTTCCGAAACTAATCACAATAACAATCTTTTGCACCTTGCTTAATAGCGAGGTGCTTTATAACTATTTACAATATGAAAGCACGATATATTAGAGTTTCAACGGGATCTCAGAACGTGGCAAGACAGGAAGAGAGACAGGCGAAGGGCGAAAAGATATTTACTGATATTGTTAGCGGTTCTACTCCCTTTAAGGATAGAGCGCAGGGAAAAGAACTGATAAAGGCTATTGAAGGGGGTGAAATTAATTACGTTTCTGTAAGTTCTATTGACAGGCTCGGAAGAAACCTGTATGATATTCTTACGACTTTGGAATTTTTCAAAGAAAAGGGCGTTATTCTCAAAGTAGATAATCTCGGAATAGAAAGTTTAATCAAAGGAAAAGAGAATCAGGCGTTCAAACTTATTATCTCTGTTATGGCAAACATAGCCGAAATGGAACGAGAAACCATTTTGGAGCGTCAGCGTGAGGGTATTGCACTTGCAAAGGCTAAGGGTGTCTATAAAGGGCGTGAGAAAGGTTCTACGGAGAGCATAGAAGACTTTTTATTGAAGTATAAAGAAGTAATTAAGAACCTAAAGAAAGGAAACTCTATCAGAGACACGGCAAAAATCTGCAATGTCAGCATCGGAACTGTTCAGAAAGTTAAAAATAATATCTGATGTAACGAGGGTAGACCACTCAAAGAATATAAAATTATCACTATCGACAAATCAGAAATGAGGTAAAACGAGTTGATTTTGCTATCGGGGTGTAGGTAGTTACTTCTATTATTCTATATAGTTAATCTGGTACTTAATTTAGTTACCTGTTGATTTTTCAAAATAATAACATTCCGCAATTTTTAAGGTTTTCTGCAACCATAAAAAGAGTGTTATTTTTGCCTTTCGGGCATAGTATTTGTATCTTTGCAGTAGAGTTCTTTGAAAGGGGTTTGAGTTTTGGTTGTTGGAAATATGTCGGAAAATTTTCATTAATAAAAATCGCAATGCACGATGAATAGGCGCATTACGATTTTAAATGACGGCATCGAAGATGCCGCCTCTGGTATATTATGAAATACCTTGAAAAATTATTTCTCAGCAATACTTTTCATCCAAGTATAGATATCCTGATCAGAACAAATATTCAATCTTTTTCTTATTCTGTTTTTTCTGGTTTGTACAGATTGAGGCTGTATAAAAGTATAAGCTGCAATATCTTTAGTAGAAAAATTCAGGAATAATAAGGCACAAAACTTCAATTCGCTTCTCTTTAAATCTGGCTCTATTGCTAATAATCGGGGAAAGAATGTGGGATAAACTTCTTCAAAGCGGGTATAAAATTCAGAGTCATTATTTTTAGCTAATTCTACGACTTCTTCAAAGGCAAAATTCAATCTTTGATTTAATACTTTTGATTCTTGCTCCTTTATATTCAATACTTTACCCTTATTACGTATCCTTATAAAGATCAATAACATGGAGCTGGCTACGAGTATAATTCCTATCAGTATCCCATAAAATAAGAAGTTATTTTTATCCTTCAGAGATTTTTGTTTTTCTTCTACCAGAAGGTCAACAGTATCTTCCAGATTCTTTGATTCTATTATGTTTAAGCTATCATTAAGACTGGTATATTTAGACAAGTATTCTTCACTGGCATCCATTTGTCCTGCTTTTTCATAGGTTTGAGAAAGCAGAGAATATAATTCTAATACTCTTTTGACAGCATGTAATTTTCTGGCAAGGTCTATAGATTTTTTATAATCTGCAATTGCCAGGTCATACTCTTTTTTAGCTTTATGAATTTGCCCTGAGATCTTAAATGTCTGATATTCATGATTGCCTAATCTTACAGGAAGAGCCTGGGCAGACTTCAAATAAAATTCTGTAGAATCCACTTTATTCTCTGAGAACTTCACTTCAGCCAAATTTAAAAATCCTATTTTCAAATTCGTCCCGAAAATTGAATTCATTTTTTTCTGGGTTTTCAATTCTTCAATAGCTCTCTTGTTATAATAAGTAGCAGAATCGTAATTTTCTTTTTTATAATAATTTTTAGCCATATCAAGCATAGCCAAGCTCTTTATATAGCACCTGTTGGAATCTATTTTAACTTTATAAACGAGACGTAGGTTTTCTTTCAGCTTTTTTAAAGACTCATCATACATATTGATTCCGTAATAATTATTACTGTATAATATATTCATCGCTATTTCTTCGTCATCTTCATTTACATTTTTAAGTTCAGACTCCATTAATTTTAAGTAATAATTGCTTCGGCTGTATTTATACATCCAGTTATAAGCTATCGCTAAGCTATAATATGCTATTACTTTACCATTTGAATAGTTGATAGATTTAGAATCTTCCAGTATTGAAAGACTTAGCTTTATATAGTCATCTGTCTGACCTTTAGCAAAAAGTGTTTCTGCATTTTTTAACTTTTTATCAATGCTCTCCTGGGTTATTTTTTGCTGGGAAAAAAGGAATAAAGGGAAAAAGAAAATAAAAAATCTCACCATATATTAAATCATTATTCACATTTATGCACTCACTGCAATACACACTTATTTAAAATAAAATCAATCATAAGCTTCATCAGATTATAATAACCAAACACCTACTTAAACATTATTAAATAAATTGATATTCACGTACATATAAAACAACAATTTATTAACATGAATAGCAGCTAAGCCAAAATTCATCTGTAAATTTAGAAATTTATCGATGAAAAATCTAGTTATAAAGCAAAAAAACCTTGAAAGAAATCGCTTTACACGAAGTTCATTTCAAGGTTTTAGAATGATTTTCAAACGAAGATTTATCGTTTAAAGTTGTTAAAAAAATCTAATTATTGAATATCGACTACATACATTGTTCCTTTGTCTACTTTACCTGTTTTAGGTAAAATCTTTGCTTTCGGGTTTCCATTTCCATCATCCACTACTCCAAAGTCATCATCATTGAAAACGGCCAGTTTATTATTTCCTAAATAAACAATTCCCTCAAATTTATCGTGTTCATAACCCAGTTTTGCAACAAGATCTACGGCTAATGTTTTGGTAACAGCTTTTATTCCTGCATTGGTAATTTCATCCCATGAGCACTGTTCTAAAGCTTTTCCATTCACTTTCATACCATCTACAGCTGCAATATCAGCACCATTTACATCTGTAGCATTGTTAAGGTTGATTTTGTAAACCTTTTTGATTCCTCCCTGAGATCCGAAATTTCCATCTCTTTCAATCACTAAAAATTCATTATTGCTTAATGCTGTAATATCACAAACTGAGTCAGAAGCGCCACCATCCTGTTTGTACAAAAACTGTTTGGTTTGCCCTGTAATAATATCAAATGTCACAATTCTCGTTAAAGTAGTATTGGTTGCCAAAGCTTTGCTTGGAACAAGCATCATCGACTGGATTGTTCCTACCAGCGTCCTTCCATCAGGAGTAATGCAAAGTCCTTCCATTCCTCTGTTGGCTCTTCTCTTTGCCAAAACAGCAGGTAATTTTCTTGGTCCTGTATTTACGCCAATCGGACTTATTCTCTCCATTTCTACTCCGTCTGCACTGTAATGCACAATGTGCGGACCATATTCATCAGAAACCCAGAATGTACCGTCAGCAGCTGCAACAATACTTTCACTGTCTAGACCATAGTTATCAGTCCCTAAGACATTTCCGGAAGCATCATAAGCAATTTCTCCTGTACTTCCCATTCCTACAGGGTTTGGAAGACCTGTAATAGGCTGCCCGGATGGATTTTTAAGTTTAATATATTTGATCACCTCTACATTCCCGTCAGCATTGATTTTAAAATGCATAATGGTTGGAGTAAAGTTAGGAGCAAGGAATTTTTTTCCATTCTGAAAGTCAGTATTAGGTCCCCTGTCTGTAATAACATAAAACTCACCTTTTCTTGTAGGATGAGCAGCAGCTCCGGACCCAAAACCTCCGTTGATAACATCCACTCCGTTTATCGTAGCTAATTTTGTAAACGGAAATTCCTGAGGTAGTTTGGAATAATTGATATCCTGGTTTATTACTGTTGTATCATCATCACTTTTACATGAAACTAATACTGCCAGTACTCCAACAGACCATAGTAATTTTTTCATATGCTATTTTATGGCTGCGAATGTATCAATTGATTGTAAACTGATCTTAAATGTAATGATAATTGTTTCTTAACAATAAAACCAGAGTTCCAAGGAAAATCCGGAAAGGAAGCTGTAAGAAGTGTATATTCTATAGCTAAATATGGCTGGATTCCTACGGAATGAAAAACTGTATGGGAAAGCCATCATTGTAATTGTGTCATTCCGAAGGAATCTAAGCAAATTTTATTTTATAAAAAATTGATGGAATGATGTAATTCTATTGACCTTAAACCAAAATAATCATCACCCATTATTGGATGGATAAGTAAAATTGGTTTCCTCTTCTTTCATTTTAATCGGTCGGATTTCGATGGTTGCAGAAGGTACATATTCAAACTCTGGATTCTCTTTCGCTATTTCAACCGCCTCATCAATATTATTAGCACAAATATGATAATATCCCACCTGAACTTCCTTATGGGGATCTATGGGTGTCTTTATCCAACCCTCAGTATTTTTAGAAAGTATACAGCCTTCACGGATGATCGGCTGTGCTGCAATAAGCAGGTTTTTATTTTTGAGCCGTTCGATATAGGCCTCACATTTTTTTATAAATGCCAGATGTTCATCGGCAGAAAGAGCCATTTTCGCATCTCCTGCATTACGGATATAAAACATAAATTCTTTCATATTTTTGTTTCTTTTAATCCTCAAAAATAAAAAAAGAACACATCTTGTGACGTGTTCTTTTTTTAAAATATTCTTAAAATAAATTATTTTTTCTCTGTAGATCTTTGTAAAACCTCATCTACCATTCCGTAGCCTTTAGCTTCTTCAGAAGTCATCCAGTAATCTCTGTCAGAAGATTTTTCTACCCATTCATATGTTTGTCCTGAGTGGTGACCGATGATTTCATAAAGTTCCTGCTTCAGTTTCAACATCTCTCTTAAGTTGATCTCCATATCAGAAGCAACCCCTTGAGCACCTCCTGAAGGCTGGTGGATCATTACTCTTGAGTGCTTAAGTGCAGAACGTTTTCCTTTTTCTCCGGCAACCAATAATACAGCCCCCATTGAAGCAGCCATACCTGTACAGATAGTTGCTACATCCGGCTTAATGATCTGCATAGTATCATAAATACCTAAACCTGCATATACACTACCACCAGGAGAGTTGATATAGATCTGAATATCTTTTGACGGATCTGCACTTTCTAAGAATAAAAGCTGAGCCGTAACGATGTTTGCTACCTGATCATCAATACCTGTTCCAAGGAAGATAATTCTGTCCATCATCAGACGGGAGAAAACGTCCATTTGAGCAACGTTTAATCTTCTTTCTTCCATGATGTACGGAGTAAGATTCGTTGGGCCATACATTCCCATATACTGATCGGTAACCAAACCGTTGTTTCCTAAATGCTTTACAGAGAAATCTCTGAATTCTTTTTTAATGTCCATATTTCTATTATGTATTATTTTTATAATATTCTCGAAGTTTAAATTACAATATTTATTCCTAAAATTTTATAGGACTTTTTGTCATAGAATATCAAAAAATCTGACTCCCACTATCTTTTCCTATCTATATAAATTCCTTTGATAGGTGAATATTCGATGATATTACTCAATCGTATAGAAGCCTGCTTTAATAGGGTAATCTTTTTAATCAGCTCATAATACTTCATTTCATCTGTACTGCTATACTGATCAAGTTCTTTAGCAGTTTCTTTGATCAGATAATCTATATATCTGTATTTATGCAATAAAACATCTCCCTTGATCTGATCTGCCACTTTATCCCCGTAATTGGGGGGATAGATATTTCTGGAAGCCCAGTTTTCAAGATCATCTAAAGGAATTAAAGCATCTACAACCTTTGTAGTAATCTCTTCATCCATAAAAGATACAAAAAAGTTTCCACTTCTAAGTTCATCCTTTTGAATACCTTCCCTCACCTGGCTGATAATGATCTCATTTTCTTTCACTAAAAATATATACTGTTCTTCTTCAAAATGATGAAGAATTTCTTCAATAACAGTGATTTGATATTCTTCTCCCTGTTCATTTTTTCTTTTCAGAACAATATCCCCAAACATCAGCATATGATCTACAAGTTTGCTCTCCATAAACAACACATCATACAGGAAAGGATCTTCTTTCTCCTTATCCAAAGGAACAACTTCCATCTTTGGAGCTGCTGCTTTTTCCTTCTGTTGCTGCTGAACATGATGCGTCTGATTCTGCGTAATCTGCTTCTGAACATCCAGTTCATTGAAAAGGCTCTGCTCAGAAAGTCCGAATTTATTGGAAACTTCTTTAAGATAAACTTCTCTTTTCAGAGCATTCTGTACAAAGGAAACCGATTTTACGATATCCCTTATGGCCTCAGCCTTTTTAATAGGATCGTTTCCGATATCTTTTAACAGAATTTCCGCTTTAAAGTCGATGAAATCCATCGCTTCATTCTCAATGTACTTTTCTACATATTCCTGCGGATGTTTTCTGGCAAAGGAATCCGGGTCATCTCCATCTGGGAAAAGCAGAACACGGATGTTCATTCCTTCCGTCAAAAGCATATCAATACTTCGGAAACTGGCTTTGATACCGGCATTATCACCATCAAAAAGAATGGTTACATTTTCCGTAAGCCTCTTGATCAGTTTGATTTGTTCTGTAGTCAGAGACGTTCCGGAACTCGCAACAACATTTTCAATTCCAGACATATGAAGTGAAATCACATCCATATATCCTTCCACCAAAAGACAGCCATTCTTTCTGGAAATAGCCTGTTTACTTTGATTTAATCCATAAAGAACATTGGATTTATGATAGATCTCTGTTTCCGGTGAATTAAGATATTTCGCTGTTTTGACATTATTCTTAAGAATCCTTGCTCCAAATCCTAAAACCCTCCCAGAAAAACTGTGAATAGGAAAAATAACTCTTTCTCTGAAACGGTCAACACCTGCCGGAGTATTTTCCGGAAAAATGGATAGTCCAGATTTTTCCAGAATTTCTTTGGTGTATCCTTTTTCAAGTGCATAAGCCGTAAATGCGTTTTTCTTTTCCGGAGAATATCCTAGTTGGAATTTCTTAATAATATCATCCTTAAGTTCTCTTTCTTTGAAATAAGAGAGCCCAATACTTCTACCCTCATGATCATCCCAAAGTATCTCCTGAAAATAGGTATTGGCTACTTCATGAATCTTATATAGCAGATCTTTCTCCGTCTGAGCATTTTTTGCTTCTTCAGAAATTTCACGCTGATCCTCTTCAATTTCAATCCCATACTTTTTCGCAGCGTGGCGAAGTGCCTCAGGATAAGTAAAGTTCTCAATTTCCATCAGGAAAGAGATGGCTGTACCACCTTTTCCAGTAGAAAAGTCCTTCCAGATCTGCTTGCTTGGTGAAACTACAAAACTTGGAGACTTCTCTTCATGAAACGGACTGAGTCCTTTATAGTTAGACCCTGCTCTTTTCAACTGCACGTATTCACCCACAATCTCTTCAACGCGGATCGTGGAGAATATCTTATCAATGGTCTGCTTGGAAATCATGGTGTAAAATTAAGTATTTTTATGCAGAGTTGGTAGAGTTTGAGAGTTAGAGGGTTTTAGGGTTAGAGTGGGAACATTTCGGGCTCGGGATGGCGAGATTCGAGATTTAAGGGAGTAGAGTTTGAAAGTGTAGGAATTAAACTCATAACTTATAATTCATCATTCATCATTCATAATTAATAACTTCCAGCCACTAATTTCTAATTTCTAGCTTCTAACATCTCATAAAAACTCATAAATCATTATTTTTGAAGAACGAATTATCTTTATGAAGTATTCAAAAAAAATCTTATTATTTATAATTTTTGTTGCCTTTCTATTTGTCTTATATGTAGAATTAGGTGGTAGATATATTTTAAATACAACTGATAAAAGGGTTATTACATGGTATATTAGATCTAGTAATAAACTTCCAGAAAATTTCAACAGTTTTTATAATACAGTCTATCCAAAATCTTTCTCACAAAACTCCTGGTCTTTTTTAGGAAATATTATCATACATCCAAATTCTCAAAAAAAAGAATGTCCATGTAATCAAATGACAAATACTATTTTTCCTAGATTAGAATATCAAAATAAATCTTCCTTTGATCAATTTCTTATAGCAAGATATATTGAACATTCTTACAGCCCGAAAGATTGCCTGAATTTTAATTTCCGTAATTTTGACTTTTTAGAAAATAGAAAAGGGATTGAAAATGTTTCCAAATCATTATTTAATAAAGAAGTTAAAGATTTACAGCCAATGGAGATCGCAGAAATATTAGCTTTATACGAAAATCCAGTTAAAAACAATCGTTACAGAAATCCTGAAAGAGCAAAAGACAGGACAGAACATTTTTACAACTTATATTCTAAAAATTTAAAGAAATAAATGAATTATACAATCCATAAAATCGAAGACTGGCAGGAAGTTGTTGACAGCATCATTCCCCAGCTAAAACATAATATTCTTTTATTAAAAGGAAATCTGGGAGCAGGAAAAACGACATTTACTCAATTTTTGCTTAAAAATATGGGTAGTAAAGATGAAGTAAACTCCCCTACTTATTCTATTGTGAATGAATACAATACAGAAAAAGGAAAAATCTATCATTTTGATCTTTACCGCTTAAAAAACATTGAAGAAGTCTATGATATCGGAATTGAAGAATACCTTGACAATTCCTTCTTATGCATCATCGAGTGGCCGGAAGTTTATGAGGATGAGCTTTACGGGCTTAACTACCACACAATGAGTATTGTGAATACGGGTGAAAACAGAGAAATTTCATTCGATTAAATATTATGTATCTTTGCTCATTAATTGAGTGTAAAAAAACAATCTGTAAGACATAATTTAATTTAAGGATGAGTACAAATATTTTTACTCCTTTCACAGAAGAAGAATTAATGCCGAAAGAGGAAAAATTGGATGTTATAAAAAAGGGGAAACAATTCAGTATTGGAATTCCCAAAGAAACCTGTCTCAACGAAAGGAGAACCTGCATCACTCCTGACGCCGTACAGGTGTTGGTAGAGCACGGCCATGAAATCATTATTGAATCAGGTGCCGGACAAGGTTCATTTTTTACAGATTTACAATATTCAGAATCTGGAGCAAAAATCACGAATGATCCTAAGGAAGCTTTCGGACAGGATCTTATCCTGAAGGTAAATCCTCCTACAGAAGATGAAATTGAGTACATGAAACCTAATACTTATCTGGTTTCAGCACTTCAGATCAATCTTAGAGACAAAGAATATTTCTTAAAACTTGCAGAGAAAAAAATAAATGCCATCGCTTTTGAATTTATCGTTGATGAATACAAACAGCTGGCTTTGGTAAGACTAATTGGGGAAATTGCAGGAACCGTTTCTATTTTATACGCTTCGGAATTATTAGCCTTATCAAATGGGCTAATGCTTGGAGGTATTACAGGAGTAAGACCTGCTGAAGTAGTTGTCCTGGGTGCCGGTATTGTAGGTGAATTTGCTACGAAAGCAGCAATAGGTCTGGGAGCCAGCGTAAAAGTTTTCGACAACTCTTTATCAAAACTGAGAAGACTTCATACCATTGTAGATAGCCGTGTACCGACTTCTATTATTGATCCTAAAGAACTCAGCAAAAGCTTACGACGTGCTGATGTAGTGATCGGAGCGCTGCCAAGATTGAATATGACTCCTATCGTTACCGAAGATATGGTCATGAAAATGAAAAAAGGCAGTGTGATCATTGATATCACCATAGATAATGGTAAAGTGATTGAAACTTCAGAACTCACTACCATGGAAGATCCTTATGTCATCAAACACGGTGTCATCCACTGCGGACTTCCTAACCTTACTTCAAGAATGCCAAGAACGACAACAAAGGCAATCTCGAATTTCTTCCTTTCCTATATTTTAAATTATGACGAAGAAGGCGGTTTTGAAAACATGCTGATCCGCAAAAACGAAATGAAGCAGAGCTTATATATGTACAAAGGAAGACATACCAAAAAGATCATCTGCGACCGTTTCGGACTTACGTACCACGATATCAATCTTTTAATTTTCTAATGAAGAAACTGAAATTTTATGCAATAGGCTTCGTTCCGGGGCTTTTACTCGTTTTTTTTATTTTAAACAAAAAAGGGGCAAGCTGCAGCGGATATTTACCCAACAGCCGTGTAATTGCTGAAAGTCTTTCCAAAGAATTCAAATATTCTGAAGAGGCCAAAAATGCGATGACCACCTATAAGATTGATGAGAAATTTATAAAAGACAGCATCATTACCAACGGAAAAGTAGATTTTGACCGCAGCCATGCACAAAAGAAACCTTGCCCGGATTATGTTATCACCTACCCTGAAAAAAATCCGTCTTACGAAATCACTTTTGAAAAATGTGAAGAAACAGTGACGGTAAACGATCTTAAGAAACTTAAATAGTTTTCAAAAATAAACCATGGAAGGCAACTACTACATGATTCATGATTATCTGATATTCATCGGAGTATTTGCCATTTTCCTGTTTCTCACCACCAGCATTTATCTCTTCAGCCAGAATCAGAAGCTGAAACAGAGAAACACCAAATTATCAGAGACCAACAAGCTTATTGAACAGCGTCTAAATGAGGTTCGTCTGGAACACATCGGGACAAAGCTGAATCCGCATTTGTTTAAAAACATCCTTAATTCGGTACAGTCTCATGCTTATCAAACTTATATGTCTCTTGATAAGCTGGCGAATGTACTGGATTATATTTTGTATGAAAGCAACAATAAGTATGTAAGCCCGAAAGAAGAGCTTAACTTTGCTTTAAGTCTTATTGAGATCAATAAAATTAAGATCAATCCACTTTTTGACTTCAGAATTAAATCAAGGATTAATAAATCTGATGCGCTGTATGAAGAAAAGGTATTTGCTCCGCTGATCTCTGTGGATCTTATAGAAAATGCCTTTAAACATACGGATTTTCTCGCTCAGGATTCTTTCATATCCATTTATATGGAACTTGAAAGCGGTATGTTCACCATGAAAGTAAGCAATAAAGCTTCATTAAAAAATATTCTTGAAAAGGAAAAAAGCGGTTTTGGAAGCCAGTCTTTTGATCAAAGGCTTAAAATGATCTACAGTACTTATTATCAGCTGGAAAGAAGTTCAAAAAACGGAATTTTCACAGCGGAATTAAAAATCAATTTAGGAGAATTCTATGATAAAATGCGTTATTCTGGATGATGAATTACTGGCTATCAGTTATTTAAAACTTCTATGTGAACAGATTGATAATGTAGAGGTGGTAAAAGCCTTCAATGATCCTAAAATTTTTCTGAACGAAATAGACAGCCTCGACTGTAATCTGTGTATTCTGGATATTGAAATGCCTGGAATGACGGGCCTTCAGGTGGCCGAGATTATTTCAGGTTCAAAAAAAATCATCTTTACAACGGCTTATAAAGAATATGCAGCCGAAGCTTTCGACCTGAATGTGGTAGATTATGTAAGAAAACCTATTAAAAAAGAAAGACTTATTCAAGCCTTCGAAAAAGCAAAAGAGCTGGTGGAAAACACCCCTAAAAAAGCTTTTATCGAATGGAATACCAATATTGGGAAAACGGTTATTTTCACAGAACAGATTTCTTATATTAAAACCTCTGAGATTGACAGCAGAGATAAAGATATCATCCTGAGTGACGGAACTACAATCGTTCTCAAAAACCTGAACTTTAAAAACCTTCTGGAAATGCTGCCCTCCAAAGATTTCGCACAGGTAAACAAAAAAGAAATCATTGCTTTATCTTCCATTAAGGTATTTTCAACCAACGAAATTATCACAACAATTCCTGCGGAAGACCATACTTTCCTGAAACTTCAGATTGGAGATGCCTATAAAAGTTCCCTGATGGAACTCTTCGGAAAATAGGTCTTTTTCAAATCTTTCAGGTTTCGTTACAGAATTACTGACCTTTATTACAACTCCTCTTTTCCAACGGACAATCCTTTTATTTTTGCATAGAATTAATTGATTTTATAATGAAAAACTGTTTCTATGCTGCAGGACTTCTCATATCCGGCTTGTGTTTTTCTCAGGAAATCCCTTCAAAAGTTAAGGTATCATTTTTTGACGGAATAGCAGTAGCCGGATATGTAGATCATGGTGCTTTTATCAACTTCACCGGACCCAATGTAAGCCTTACCCGCCAAAACATAAAATTCGTATTGGGAATGCTTCCTTCACTGAGAATTAAAGAAGATCATTCATCAGGAACTAAAAACAGTTCTATTATGCCCACTTTAGGCGCCGGTCTTACCATGGTTTATAAAAAGATTGCCCTGCAGATCCCGGCTTACTATAATACCAAAACAGCTGATCAGAATGGGAACTGGAAAATAGGAATCGGGCTCGGCTATTCTTTCAGGTAGATTTTATTACATTTTTTAGAACATTCATTACATTTAAAAAAAAAGAATATTTAACATAACTATATTCTTATCAAATTTGCATAAAATATTGGAATCATGAATTTGGGGAAATACAAAAATATTATTTTTTACATCAGTACCATTGCTTTCTTTTCTTGCCTGATGTACTGGTTTTTTATCCAGGGAAAAACACTGGAAATCGGGGAAAATATTACTCCCGCCAAAGCTACAGGAACTACGATGTGGGAAAATTTCGCAGATTCTTTTCTAACCAATCTTCATCATCCTTTAGCACTTCTTCTTGCCCAAATCGTAACCATTATACTGGTAGCCAAACTTTTCGGATGGATCTGTATAAAACTGAAACAGCCTTCCGTAATTGGTGAAATGATTGCAGGTATTGTTTTGGGGCCATCACTTTTCGGATTGTATTTCCCGGAACTTTCTGCCTTTATTTTTCCTAAAGAATCGCTTCCCAATCTGCAGTTTTTAAGCCAGATAGGTCTGATTCTCTTTATGTATATTGTAGGAATGGAACTTGACCTGAGCGTTCTGAGAAAAAAAGCACATGATGCTGTAGTGATCAGCCACGCGAGTATTATTTTTCCATTTGCTTTGGGAGTCGGACTTTCTTATTTCATTTATAAAGAATTTGCACCGGAAGGAATTCAATTCAGTTCATTTGCTTTATTCATAGCTATTGCGATGAGTATTACTGCATTTCCGGTTCTGGCAAGAATCGTTCAGGAAAGAAACCTTCACAAAACAAAAATAGGAACTGTAGTTATCACCTGTGCCGCCGCTGATGATATTACTGCATGGTGTATTCTGGCAGCAGTAATTGCTGTGGTAAAAGCAGGATCTTTCTCAGGATCAGTATTCGTTATCCTAATGGCTATTCTGTATGTATTCATTATGATCAAAGCGGTACGACCATTTCTGAACAGAATCGCTGAATCACAAAAAGGAAAAGGCTTCATCAACAAATCGTTGGTTGCCATCTTTTTCCTGATTCTGATCATCTCTTCTTATGCCACTGAAGTTATCGGTATACATGCACTTTTCGGAGCATTTATGGCAGGAGCTATCATGCCGGAAAATGTAAAGTTCAGAAATCTTTTCATTGAAAAAGTAGAAGACGTTGCACTGGTTTTATTGCTGCCTCTTTTCTTTGTATTTACAGGATTAAGAACTCAGATCGGGCTATTGAATGATCCTCACCTTTGGAAAATCGGCGGATTGATCATTTTAACAGCTGTTACCGGGAAATTTGTTGGAAGTGCCCTTACCGCAAGGTTTTTAAGAATAAGCTGGAAAGACAGTCTCACCATAGGTGCCCTGATGAATACCCGTGGACTTACAGAACTTATCGTTCTTAATATCGGTTATGATTTAGGAGTATTAGGTCCTGAGCTTTTCGCAATGCTTGTAATTATGGCTTTATTTACCACCTTTATGACGGGACCATGCCTTGATTTTATCAATTATCTTTTTAAAGGAAAAAAATCAATGATTGAGGAGGAAGACCACGATGATAATGATACGAAATACAGGGTTCTTCTCTCTTTCGAAACCGCAAAAGCTGGAAGTAAACTACTGAAACTGGCAGACAATTTTACCCATAAAATGAATGGAAACAAAAGCGTAACGGCGATGAATATTGCTCCTGTAGATGAACTTCACGCCTTCGATATCGAAAATTTTGAAAAAGAACAGTTTAAAAATGTCATTGAAACCTCTCATGAGCTTCAACTTGAAGTGACTACTCTTTTCAAAGCTTCCACCGATGTTGAAAGTGACCTGACTAATATTACCAATAAAGGAAATTATGATCTTCTTCTGATCATGCTTGGAAAATCTATGTATGAAGGAAGTTTATTAGGACGTTTACTAGGTTTTACAACTAAGATCATTAATCCTGAAAAGCTTCTGAACACGGTAAAAGGAAAAGGAAATATTTTCAACACCTCTCCTTTCGATGACCTTACGCTTCAGGTTTTGGATAAATCAACCATTCCTGTAGGAATTCTTGTTGATAAAGAATTTAAAACAGCAGACAAAATCTTTGTTCCGATTTTTAACCTAAGTGATTTCTATCTTCTGGAATATGCGAAAAGACTGATTAATAACAACAATTCGCAGGTTATTATTCTGGATGCAGCAGGACAGATCAGAAACAATATTGAAGTAAAGGAACTGATCAGAAGCATTGAACAGGTGGCTCCTAATCACATTACGCTGTATAATGAGAAAAAAATTGAGAAGGAATTTCTGAACTCTCAGGATCTGATGCTGATCAGCAGTAAGAGTTGGAAAAACCTGATAGATACCAAAAGTCTTTGGCTTTCTGATATCCCTTCTACATTAATAATTTCAAACCCATAGTCCCAAATAACACACCGATATTTCTATTTCTACTAGAAGCTGTAAATATTATTCGTTGTCTGTAAAGAAAAAACGGGTATATTTATAGCTTCAATTTTTTGGGACATGCTGATTAACAGTGAAAATGGAGTTATAGAACTGGAAACCTTTACTACCAGTCTTTATAAGGGAATGAGTCTTGATCAGCTGAAGCAGTCTGATTTTTATAAAAAACAATATCATCATACATGGGATGTAAAAACCGGGTATTTTTGGTATTACTTTAAAAATATAGAAATAACAGGTTATCAGGTATCTTTCAGTTTGTGTTTTTTCAGAGATCGATTGAATACCATCCATATGAGCACCTGGGAAAAGACTGATGCCAAAGACTGGAAAGACTGGACAGAAGAAAAAGAAATGAACGTTTTCTACCGGAACAACATATTTCTCACCAAGATTCTGGAAAGACCTCCAAACCAAAAAAAGAAAACACCTTACCCAAGCTGCACCTTTAAGTTTCCCTGGGGAAATATATGGTCGGTATACGATCCGCGAAGTGCCAGTAGCTTTATGGGAATCAACTTTAATGAAGAGGAAAAAAACAAATAAAAATAACTTTTAACCAAAGAATAAGAATTTAATATGTGCCGATACTCCATGATGGTTTACAAAGGTCATTATGCCTGTTTCAACTGCCAGAAAACATTCAAACGCCGCCACCTGAAAGATGTGGACCGGGATGCTCAGGTTTCTGTGGAAGCCAAGTGCCCGGAATGTGGAAGTCTGATGGCTAATATGGGACTTGACTTTAAATCTCCGGCAAAAAATGATGACAAACAGTGGAATCACATCAAAGATTTGTATACTGTTGGAATCACATTCCATTCGTGTGGATGTTCTGGTCCCGGATATATTCCGCAGGATAGAAAGGCTATTATTGATTATCTGGAAAAAGTTCGTTCAGAATATATGAAATCTCTGGTATTCTGGAGATATCGGATAGAGCCTGAAAATAAAAAGGAACGGGAACTGGATTATCAAAAACACGGCGGCCATCTATGGACCGTTAACCGCAATGCTTTTAAAGAAACAGTAACTAATCAGGAAGGTATCAACTATTGGCTCAAAAGAATCAATGAGGTTGAAGAAAGACTGAATATTATCAAAGCTGATCAACAGAAATAACAGACGTTATTCTACCAGTTTCAGAAGTTTTTTGAAACTCTCTGTTAAGTTTTTCTCCTGGTCAGACAGATAATCAGCGCTGATACTTAATCCGCGTCCTGTCGTATTATTGATCATAATGATATTTCCATTTTCAAAGTAATTCCTGGTTGTAATAACCTCCGACTTTTTGAAATCAAAGGCTTCCGTATCATTATTATCTTTCATTGCTTTCGTATCGTAGAAAAGCGGACGATTATACCTGTATTCTTTCTCGAAAACAAAAGATAGCTGCCCGTTCATAAGATAATATTCTACCAGCATTTGTCCCATTTCTCCATAATGTCTGGCAATAACTTTTTCCAGCCCTTTATCTGTATAATAAAATGCAGCCTCTCCTCTTTCTGCTGATTCTCCTTCAATATCTTTCTTTTTGACAGAAGTCCATTTTGTCATGGAATTGATTCTTTTAAAATTAGCCTGAATAGGTTTTATCCTATTTTTTAAACTTTTGCTGCCCGTAGTATCTTTCTCTTTAAATGTTTCCCCAATCTTTACAGTATCTTGTGCCTTAGTGGTGAAAAAAACAGACGTTTGATTGCCGGACTTCTGAGCATATACAGAACTCAAACTGATCAATATTATGAAAACTCCGCATAAGAATCTATTCTTCATATTTGCTTTTTTATAGCTTTAAAATTAATAATAACTTTTGGTTGTATTGTATATCATGAAACCACAAAAGTCACAAAAGTTTCTTATTTGCTTGTTTTAAGTTACAACTCAAGTTTGGAAAACTATTATAAGAGCTAAGATTCCTACGGAATGACGCAATTGCAATGATGTCTTACCCACACAGTTTGTCATTCCGTAGGAATCCAGTAATATTTATTCACAACAAAAGCATCAACAAAAATTCCAATCCAGACCAAAAATATCAACGGAAGACGTAAAAATTCCCATCCTCCGGAGGGGTGGCGAAAATTCAAAGAATTTTTGACGGGGTGGTTTTGTACTACGATTCAAATCTATGTCGTAATTCTACTACAATTTTTAAAATTTAATCCAAAAAAAACATTTCCAATAGAGTTTTTTAATAGCTTTATCAGATAATTCACATTGGATGGAAATTGATTTCTTACAATATCAGGTACGAAATGGAGACACGCTGACCTCTATCGCTTCCCGGCTGGGTATGACCAGTGAGGAACTGAAGCTGTTTCATAATTCCCATTGTCAAAAGATGAATAAGGTTTGGTTTGAAAACCTTAATGATGTTAAAAATATCTTTGTTCCTACAAATTTTAAAACCAAAGAACAAAAAGAGCAGGAAAGAAAAAACAGCCTGCCCAACCAACTATCCGCTTCTTTTTTTACCACAAAATATACGGTTAACGAAACTTTTGAAAGTCCGTTCGAATCCCCGGTTAACATTAATTACATCATTGAAATCAATCTTCGAAAAAACAAAAATACAGGTCAGCATATCCTGAATTATGTTCAGAAAGATTTCAAATCTAATGGAGAGACTCCTGATGATAAGATAAGCAGTCTTTCCATTGCCTGCATGCAAAGCATTATGCCTCTTGAGTTTATTGTTAATGAACAAGGCAAGATAACCGGATTTGCAGACCATAAGAAAATTACGGATACTTTTTCCAAACAACGTAAAGATCTGGAAGATTTCTTTGTAGGAGAAGTTGCTCAAAACTATATGGATACATTTGAAAGAAGCATCAATGACGAAATGTTTTTATTAAAGCAGTTTCACAGTACACTTCTATTCCAGGCTCTATTTCCAAAAACAGACTGGTTTCAAAAGAAAACCAAATGGAAAGAATCGTTTTATTTTTTACAGAACTCATTTCCTGTACAATGCGAAATTACTATTGAACAGGAAAATATAGAGGAAGACTCTGTTTCGACCATTTTAAATGGCAAAATCATTGAATTATGCACTTCGCAAGAGATCATGCGCGGTATTCAACTTCAGGAATCAGCTTCTGAACCTGCAACAGGAAATATCGCATTAGAATACACCACTCATATCAAAAACAAGAATCTTCTTCAGGCGAAAGCTTCGATTTTACTGAGTCATGAAGAAGAATTCATTCACCAACATCACATCAATATAACACAAGGATAATATGAAAAATTATGTCACACAGAAAGGCGATACATTCAGTTCGTTAGCCCGGCAGTTCAAGCTGAAAAATGAGGGTATTTTAAAAACCTATCATAATCTTCACTGCCCGCCGGAAGAGGTCATACAGGAACCCGTTCCCGGAAAAACCATTTTAATTCCGGAAGATCCACAGCTTATGACTGATGAAGCAGAACTTCAAAATTCCACGGCATCCCCTCAGGAAGAATCTTCAGAGGATATGGCTTCTGGTGAAGAAAATTCAACGGAAGAGCTTCCACAAAACAGTGAACAATCATCTGAAAAAACTGAACAGCCATCCAATAAACAAGAAAAGAAAGATAAAAAAGAAGACAGTGGTTCCAGTCCTCATGAAGGAAAATATTTCATTGTGCAGAAAGGAACGGTACAGTGTAATCAGGGATTCAAATTTCCAAAATTTAAAGTAACCAGCCACCAAAAGCATTATTGGAATGATGAAGAAGGGCAGGCTGATTATCTCGCTGTAACGGAAGATGACCTTCAGTTTAATCCTGCTGCACAACCATTCGGACAGTGTAAACTGAAACCAACCTCGGGAGGCTATCTTCCCTGTGCTTACGCTCCTGCCGGAAAATGGCAAAAAACGTATGAAAAAGTAAAAGTCATGGAAAAAAGCTGTCTTACTGAAATCTCAGAACTGATGTGCAGTACAGGAGGAAAAATAACCATTCTCAAGCACGGACAGCAAAGCGAAGTAGGCAAAAGTCAGGTTGAGAAAGCCAATACCCAGGAACAGCAGGTTTACAATCCTGTTGTGGATTTTGGTGAATTCAAGGAAGATACAAAAGGTACAGACGAACTTTATTACAGCTAAGCCATGACAGGAAATATTATTGGGAATCAGAATCCTATGGTAGGAACCACCTACTCCTACGAAGTAAAGCCTTCCCTCCTATCATTCGGGCTGAAAGGTGAATATGAATGGTATCTTTACAAGAAACAAAAAAACGGAAGCTGGAAAGACATCACCGGAAGACCTAAAACTGGTGAAAAGGTCACTTACAGATTTGGAGAAATAGGTCTGGGAATAGAATTTCAAATGAAAGTCTATGAAACTAAAAAAGGGATTTTACCCGGACTTCCTGCTACCAAAGAATTGGTGGCCAGTCTTATATTGATTCCTGCCAGTGATAAAGTTTCAAAAATAGATAAAGTAATTCTCTTCAACAGAGGTGCAAAAGACGTCAACAAAGCCAGTTATCGTGATACGCTTATCGCTCAGGCTCACTGCATCGCTATGTTTAATAAAGAGATCGAATTCCATCTTTGGGAAGATGATGCGCCTGGAAAAGGCCACGATGCTAACATCAATAAAAATAACCGTCACACAAGAAGTTATAAAGCTCGGGTCAATGAAAAAGGGATTGCAGAAGTACCAATTCCCCTGATGTCTGATGAAAAAATTCTTCGTCAGATGGCCAATCAGTTTATGATGAAAGGTGACAGGAATGAAGGAGCCAATCATGAGTATTATGTTACGGCCACTTATTCCGGGAAAATTCAGGGAGCCAGCCAGGTGAATGTAGATGTAGCTAATCCCGATTATAAAGGACAGCCTCAAAATCAACCACAACCCAAACCTAAACCTAAGCCGCAGAAAGACACACCAAAATTCCCGGCCGGACAAGGAGGAGCTCCCAAACAGCCAGATCCCAAAGGAAATATTATAGAAGCTGTTTTTATTGATGATACAGGAAAAGAGCTTTCCAAAGTAGCTGTAGGAGATAAAGTAAGAATAAGAATTCACTCCAAAAATATGGTGGGGAAACATATTCAATATGTTATCTGGGAGTATGATGCTGTTTCCAGTGATGAAATATTTAGAAGCTCAAATATTAAAATTATAGATGATATATATGATAGCGCAGGGTTTATCATTACCAAAGATATTTTTGCAAAAGGAGTAGACTCCCCTATCGGTGATCCGGATTCTGATAAACAAAATTATTTTATAGAAATTATCTCAAAAGATCTTTCCGCAGAATCTCAAAAATTTGGGGTAAATTCGGAGGGGCTGATGCAGGTGGAGAAGGTGAAGAGTGCGGCGGGGGTGCAGAAGACACAAAAACCAGATAAACCAGGAAGTTGTATATGTCAGGAACAGTATAAAGATTTAGTCTGGGGAGGAAAAGTAAGTTGTGAGTTTAGGAAAAAAGTGGTGCAAATATGTGCTGAATTGTGGGGAGAAAATAGGAAAATGGAAATGGCCAATGGATTAATGGCTGTTATGAATGTTGAAACAAGGGGAAGTTTTAAAGCCCAACAATTAGAGGGATGGAGATCTACAAAAGAGCCAGAAGATATGACAATAAAAGACTTTTGGAAAGAAGGGAGCAGAAAGTCATCAAGAGCAATTGGCTTAATTCAATTCACCCAAGATGCTTTACAAAATAATCTTAAAGAATATAAAAGTAATCCAAAATTATCTGTTGAAGAACGCTTTGATGAGCTAAATAAACTAAAATTGGAATATGCTCAAATGGGAGAAATAAAACAACTTGATAAAGTAAAAAAATATTTTGAGCCTCAAAAAAATAGTATTAAATCTCCTGAAGATATTTATTTATCAGTTTTTGCACCAACAGGGGTAGGAAAATCTGATAATTATGTACTTTATCAAAAATATGACAATCCTTCTACGAATTCAGAAAAAACTAGTACTAAAAATTATAAAGCTAACGAAAGTGTTGATACGGGAAGTAAAGGAAATACTAAGTCCGATGGAAAAATTCAAAGATCTGAAATTTTGGAAAGATATCATGATAGTATAAAAAAGGGAAAGCAATTTACTGTAAAAACATTTTCATGTTCCAATAATATCTCATCTACTGAAGATAAACTAACTACTGAAGGGTATTATATTTATTTGGATGGTTCAATTAAATATATTAAATGTGAAGATGTAATTAATTATTATATCCAAACGAAATCAGAAAGTACCGATTTTAAAAAAATAGCAACATTAAATAAGAATATTTATGGAATGGTTAAAATTCCAAGTTTGGGTAAGGGATTTAATAGATATGGAACTGAAGATAAAGGAGGTGTCTCTGGAAAAGAAACAGTGGGTAAAGGAGATCACTATTTATTGCCAAGTACGGCTGCTGCATTATTCGGTATTATTTATGAAGTAAGTGAAAAAGGCTGGGAAATACATTTAGGGGATATGTCTTCAGAAAATGGAAGTGATCCATGGCAAAGTGGAGGACATCATCATGCTGGACATGGACATATGGGAAATAGGAAAGGACTAGATCTTGATTTTAGATATTTAAATAAAAATGGTATTAGCTTCCAAGGCTTAAATACATCAAGTAATTTCGATGAGAAAAAAAATGAAACTATATACCAATTAGGTCACAAATATGGTTTTAGAAAAAATTATGCATCAGGATTAATACAATATAAAAAATATGGCGTCAATCCCTCTGTAGGAGGACATTATGATCATGGACATTTTGGTTTAACAAATATAAATTTGGAAACTGTAAAATCACTAAACGTAAAAATTTTAAAATAATGAAAGATATATTAGTCATAGCAATTTTAGCATTTTCGGCTGTAACTTCATGTCAAAAAAAACCAGATAACTTAGTAAATATTCCTATTCAAAAAAATTTAAATGAATTTCTAAAAATTACATTGTCTGAAGGCGAGAATATTTTCATTGGAAAATTGAATACTATAAACAATTCTCCACGTGAAGATTTCGAAATCAAGAATATTAAAGATTCTATTTTTGTATATAAAAATTTTTTAGAGTCAGATAACTTTGATGGTAAAAAGATTGTTATTGAAAAAAGTAATTCCTCAATAAAAAAAATTGATCTAATTTATAAAATATCTCTCTTTTTTAATGGAACTGAGAAAGCTAATAAATTTATCCCCTTAAACTTCAATATTCCTTTTACTATAGATAAAAATTCTACAATTCCATTATTTTCAAAACTAAAGAATAATAAAGAATTACAAAATTTCATTGCTAAAAATAATTCAAAAATAAAAGAAAAGGCTTATGAATATTATATAAATTATTACTCTAATATTTCTAACGAAGAACTTAAAACTTGCTGTATTACGGACTTTAATAATTATAACAAACTCAAAAATATAAATAAGAATTCTATTGCCTCATTGGATATAGAAAAAGATTTAGGAATGTATATTGATTATGAATCTATAGTAATTAATTTAATTGGCAGCAAAAAAAATAAACCTATTATTTTCACAAAAAAGATTGATAGCAATACAGATGACAGTCAAAGTATTAAAAATACAGAAGTTACAACCAGCAATAATGATTGGAAAGGTTCTTATAAAATTTCAACCAAAGCTATTAGTCAATATGATAATAATGAAACAAATATTCTTTATTCAATAACGGTAGAATCGAACCAAAAAGCAGTTCTAAGTATTGGAGCAGAGAATGTAGAAGATTATTGGTGTGAAGGAGAATACCATTTAATTAAGGAGGGTAATATTTTACATGCAAAAGGAAAATGTGATCAAGATGATATCGATGATTTTTACTTAAAAAATGAGAATAAAAAATATTTTATAAAAAGTAAGAGATTTATAAACAAAGATTGGCAGGAATTAGAAAAAGAATAACTAAAACCAAATGATGAAAAACTGTTTAATTTTACTATCGCTCATATTTCTATCATACTCATATGAGCAGAAAAAAGAGCAAAAAAGCATAACCGCAATAAATAAGGCAGAATTAAACAAAACTGACTCTTTAATTTCTCATAATGAAAATAAGTCATCAATAGTAGTAAAAGAATCAGATTCTATAACGATTCCCAAATCTTCTATTTGGGCAACAGACTGTAAATCTGATAAATTCATTAGTATTAAAATAGACATTAACAATATACAGTTTACAATACCTGCCAGATTTTCTATGAATGCTCAATTAAAAAAAGTGGGCAATAATAAATACGAATTTTATTTTACCGATTTTCCTCCGATCATCCCTCTTCCTGATGAAATGCAAAACTGGGAAAATTTAGACAACAAAAAGGCCGTAGGCTATCTTCAAATAATTGATGAATCTAAAATAAACTTAACCTGGTTTGGTTTTTATAGTAAAAAAACTAAGAAAAATATACAAACTGAAAATCCTTTCAATAAAGAACATAATGTTCCTGCAAGCCTTATTAAATGTTCTGAATAATTTTAAAACCTTTGAATTAAACAATGAAGTACTATTTAATCCTAATATTATCATCATTTGCTATTGTTAACTGTAAAAAGAATAATAATACGAAAAAAAATACATCAGAAGTTCAACAGATTCAAAACATTTCAAATCCTCAAAAGACTAAAATTGAAAACAATAGATCTTTTGTTATTAGCTGTGGTTCGGGTTGCGCAATGACTTATACTGCTGAAAATATTATACAAAATGATGCTACTTCAATAAAAGTTAAGTTCAAAGTTGAGATGTATACTGATGAACAGTTATCCGATACCTACTATGAAACTTATTTTTTTTCATATAATAAAAATAAAGAAATTGAAAAAATAAGTATTGAAGGAAAAAATGAAAATGTTCTAAGTAATCTTATGCCCGATGCACAAGACTCTTTTAGAGAGTTTGCTGCTGAAATTATCCTCATAAATGAAAACCATTAGTTCTGAAGAAAAACTCCACACCAATTCACCCCATCTATAAATAATTTAGAAAAGAAATTTCGTTTCATTTAAAAAATATTTATACCTTTGCTCTGTGATTTTTAACAACGGAACATATTATTATAGAATTTTTACCTCAGCTCTGGGATAGGGATTCTTATGAATATAATTTAAAACCTCGTCCTAGGGACGAGGTTTTTTTATTTTAAAAAATTAAAAAAGATGAAAATAAGTATTATTGGAGTAGGATTGATCGGAGGTTCGATGGCTTTGAAATTAAGAGAGAAAAACCTGGCCAGCTTCATCTACGGAATCGATAACAATACACAGCATATCAGTGAAGCATTAGACCTTAAAATAATTGATGCCGGAGTAGATCTTGAGCATGGAATTAAAAATTCGGATCTGATTATTCTTGCCATTCCTGTAGATGCTGCCAGAAAACTGCTGCCATCTGTTTTGGATCTTGTGTCTGATCAGCAAACTGTAATGGATGCCGGTTCCACAAAAGCAGGAATTGTAAATGCGGTAAAAAACCATCCGAAGCGTTCAAGGTTTGTAGCTTTTCACCCGATGTGGGGAACAGAAAACAATGGTCCAAAATCCGCTATTATAGAGAGTTTTTCCGGAAAAGCAGGCGTAATTTGCAACAAAGAAGAATCTGCTGAAGATGCGCTGGCTACCGTTGAAAAAGTAGTCAATTCACTTGACATGCACATGATCTATATGAATGCAGAAGATCATGATGTTCATACTGCTTATATTTCTCATATCTCCCATATTACGTCTTACGCCCTTGCCAATACTGTACTGGAAAAAGAACGCGAGGAAGAAACGATTTTCCAGCTTGCCAGTTCCGGTTTTTCAAGTACGGTTCGTCTTGCCAAATCGCATCCTGAAATGTGGGTTCCCATCTTTAAACAAAACAAAGAAAATGTACTTGACGTTCTGAACGAACATATTACCCAGCTCAGAAAATTCAAATCCGCGCTGGAAAAAGAAAATTATGAATACCTTGAAGAGCTGATTTCCAACGCCAACAGAATCAGAGGAATTTTAAGATAAAATTCTCTTATACGATACTAAAAGCCCAACGGTTTTTACTTTTATTTTATTTTATTAAAAATCCTTAGACAGCAATGTCTAAGGATTTGTATTTTTAAATAAGAATGATTTCTGTTAACATTCCGGAACGTTGACTGCAATCGCTAATCCGCCCTCCGAAGTCTCTTTAAAACGGTCACTCATAGACTGAGCGGTTTCCCACATCGTCAAAATCACCTCATCCAGTGTTACTTTTGCTTTGGTAGGATCACTTTCCAATGCAATATTGGCTGCCGTAATCGCTTTCATAGCACCCATTGTATTTCTTTCAATACATGGAATCTGTACCAGTCCTTTGATAGGGTCACAGGTTAACCCAAGATGATGTTCCATAGCAATTTCTGCTGCCATCAATACCTGTCCTACACTTCCTCCTAAGATTTCTGTAAGTCCGGCTGCTGCCATTGCAGAAGATACTCCGATTTCCGCCTGACATCCTCCCATCGCTGCAGAAATAGTCGCATTTTTTTTGAATAATGTTCCGATTTCTCCTGCTACAAGTAAGAATCTTACAATATCATCTTCACTGATAAATGGTGTAAATGCCTGAGAATACATCAATACTGCCGGAATTACCCCACTCGCTCCATTGGTAGGAGCCGTAATAATTCTTCCGAAACTTGCATTCTCCTCATTCACTGCCAGTGCAAAACAGGCAATCCATTTGTTGATATTGGTAAAGTTCTCCTCAGCGTCTACAACCTGTTGGAACCATTCATCTTTATTCTTATAAATCTTATCTCCCAGCAGCTTTCTGTTGATTCCTGCTGCTCTTCGGGTAACATTCAGTCCGCCCGGAAGAATTCCTTCTTTGTTTACTCCTTTATAGATACATTCTTTGATCTGCTGCCAGATGTAAAGCGCTTCCTGTCTTGTTTCTTCCTGAGTTCTCCAGCTTTCTTCGTTCATGAAAATCAGATCTGATATTTTATCAAATCCAAGTTTCTCACAATATTTTGCAATATCCGAAGCCTTATGACAAGGATATAATGTACGTACACACTGCTTTTGAATAGAGTTTTTTTCCTGGCTGGCGATAAAACCTCCTCCTACAGAATAAAAATCCTGCACAAGTTCTGTTCCGTCTTCGAAAACAGCTCTGAAGATCATTCCGTTCGGATGAAAATCAAGGCTCTTTTTCATATTTAAAATCAAGTGATGTCCGTAAACAAATGGAATAATTTTTTCTCCTCCCAGATTAATGGTTTGAGTACTTTTGATGTATTCTATTTTCTCATCAATTTTTGAAGTATTGATGGTTTTAAAATCTTCTCCATTCAACCCAAGCATCCCTGCAATATCAGTTCCGTGTCCAATCCCCGTTTTTGCGAGTGAACCAAAGAATTCAAGAAAAACTTCTTTAACTTCTTCTATTGATCTTTCTCTTTTTATAATCCTGATAAATGCAGCAGCTGCATTCCAAGGCCCCATCGTATGCGAACTGGACGGACCTATTCCTACTTTAATAATCTCAAAAACCGATATTGATTCCATAAATGATTCGTCATTTTCCTCAAAAACAAAGATACATGATAAATCCTAATATATGCATAGCAAAAGCCCAGATTTATTTGGTTTTGACAGTCCATAAAATAAGTATTTTTGTAAATGAGATGGTTGTATGAATTTCAATCTGATCTATCATTACATTGTTCTTTTTAATCATTTTTTAAATGGAAACATTAATTAAAAGCATTCTGCAACATGTGCAACTAAATCCTGAAGAAATAGCTGCCTGCAAAAACTTCTGGACAGAAAAAACATTGGAGAAAGGTGATTTTCTATTGAGAAATGGGGAAATCTGCCGTCATGACAGTTATATTATTTCGGGGGTTTTAAAAGCTTTCTGCATCAATGAGGAAAACGGAAATGAAGAAATTCTCTTTTTAGCCATTGATCATTGGTGGGCAACAGATATTGCCAGTTTCTCAAAACAAAAACCTTCCATTTATAATATACAGGCGGTAGAAAAGACAAAACTCTTACAGATCAGCCATCAGTCTTTCCAAAAAATGCTGAAGGAAATTCCATCCTTAGAAAAATACTTTAGAATTATTCTGGAAAGCTATCTTGGAACGCTGGAAAAAAGAGTTGTGTTCAATCATATGTATAAAGCGGAACAAAAGTATTACGATTTCCTGGAAGCTTACCCCGATATTTCCTCCAGAGTTCCCCAATACTTGATTGCTTCTTATCTTGGCGTTTCCGCTGAATTTATCAGCCGGATCAGGAAAAAAAATAAATCCTCTTGAACTAGATCAATTTTTCAGGAATAAATAATCAGGAATTTTGCTGGTATAAATTCTTAACAAATGAAAATACTGATTATTAATGCCAGTGTAAGACATGAGAGATCTTACAGCAGAAAACTGACCCAGCTTTTCGTTGAAAACTGGACAATGAAATATCCTCTTGACACCTTCACCTACAGAGAAGCAGGAACTGATATTATTCCCAATATTAATGAATCCTGGATTGCAGGAGCGTTCAAAAAGCCGGCAGGCAAAACCGAAGAAAACCAAAGGCCTTTACAGCTCAGTAATGAACTCGTCAAAGAGCTCAAAGAACATGATGTATATGTAATCGGAACTCCCATGTACAACTGGTCTATTCCTTCCGGATTAAAAGCTTATATCGATCAGGTAATGCGGATTAATGAAACCTGGAAATTCAGATCCGGAGTTCCGGATGGTGATTATGTAGGACTTCTTGAAAACAAAAAGCTCTTTATTCTCTCAACCCGTGGTGATACCGGATACGGAGAAAATGAAAAAAACGGACATATTAATTTTCAAACGACCTACCTGAAACATATTTTCGGGATCATGGGCGTAAACGATGTCACCATTCATTCCTTAGATAATGAAGAATTTGGCGGTGAAGTCTTTGAAAATTCTAAAAATAAAATCTTCGAAGCGATCGAATCCATTCAATAAATCATAAATATCATACAGGGCATCAGGTCACACTTTTGCCCTTTTTATCAGCTGAAACTTTCCTCGTGCTGAGAAAGATCGAGACCTTTATTTTCGGACTCTTCAGAAACTCTGAGCGTAATAATAGAATCCGTAATTTTATATAAAAGCAGCGAACCGAAGAATGTAAAAACAGAAACCAAAACCAATGCGGCCATATGATGAAGAAAAACATCAATTCCTCCATGAAGCAGACTCGCTTTTTCACCATGTGCAAAAATGGCGGTAAGAATCATTCCCATAATTCCTCCTACCCCATGGCATGCAAAAACATCCAGCGTATCATCTATTTTCTTTAAACCTTTCCAATTGACCATCACATTAGAAACAATCGCTGTAATAAAACCTATAAAAAGACTTTCCTGAATGCTTACAAAACCACATCCGGGAGTAATCGCTACCAGTCCTACCACAGCTCCGATACACGCACCCAGAGCCGAAACACTTCTCCCATTGATTCTGTCAAAAAAGATCCAGGTCATCATTGCTGAAGCAGAGGCAATAGTAGTTGTTCCAAAAGCAGTAGCAGCAGAGGCAGAAGCACTCAGTGCAGATCCTGCATTAAAACCAAACCATCCGAACCACAGCATTCCTGTTCCCAGAAGTACATACGGAATATTAGAAGGCTCATGATGCGGATTTTTTCTATTGCCAACCACCATAGCTCCGGCAAGGGCTGCAAAACCAGCACTCATATGTACCACGGTGCCACCTGCGAAGTCTTTTACGCCAAAATATTTGTTTAAAAGGCCGTCAGGATGCCATACCATATGACAAAGCGGAGTATAAATAAAGATGCTGAAAAGAACGATAAATAATAAATAAGAAATAAAACGAACCCTTTCTGCAAAAGATCCGGTAATAATCGCAGGGGTAATAACGGCAAATTTCATTTGAAACAAAGCAAAAAGGATAAAAGGAATAGTTGGAGCCATCATTTTATGTGGCAGATTCCCTACTCCGTTAAAAAAGGGATAACTGAGAGGATTTCCAATGATTCCATAATGTTTTCCAGCGATGGTAATTCCCAAAGATTCACCAAAAGACAGAGAAAAACCTACTACTACCCAGGCCATAGAGATAACCCCTAAAGCAATAAAGCTCTGCAGCATGGTAGAAATGACATTCTTCTTTCCGACCATTCCTCCGTAAAAGAAGGAAAGTCCCGGTGTCATGAGCAGAACAAGTCCTGCTGCAGCCAAAATCCAGGCTACATCAGCACCTACAATTTTATCTTCACTTAGAAATTCTCCCGTATCAGGAATATCTGCAGCCGGGTTCCAGAATAAACCTCCTACTGCAACCAGTGTGATGACAGAAAATGAAACGATCCATTTTAATCCTACTTTCATAAATTTTATATTTAACCCTATCAAATTTAAACATAAATTTCATAAAAACTACATTTTTAAAACAGACACCCCTTAAAAAAATATTCAATTATTAATATTTGTTATTTTTTTTAAGAAAACACCTCCTTCAGTATTTTGGAAACTTCTTTGGATTTAGTAGCCGGGAAAAGATGAGTTCCTCCTTTCACCACATAGTCAGGATTCGAATAACGAATTGGAAAAACAATGTCTTTATCTCCCAAAATCTGAATTACATTGGGATTTTCTTCAAACTTCCATTCGGAAACCTTTTCTACAGACCATTTCAGATAATAAGGATCTCTGACTTTAAAATATTGTAAAAGTTTGGGATTTTTGGGATCAAAAAGTTTTCGGACAACAGCATACACATTGGCTGCTTTATCGTTAAACAAACCCACCGGCAATATTCTTGGAATTTTGGTAACCTCACCGGTCTTAATAAATTTAGACTTTTCCTTGTCCGATTTTATACTTCCCAGAATCACTACTTTCTCCGCAGGTTTCAATTGGTTAATCTCCTGCACCATAATTCCTCCAAAAGAATACCCCAACAGACAGAATGGTTCAGAATCGTCTACTTTTTCTGCCATTCTTTTAACATATACATCAAAGGGCTCATTTTTTTCGGGGATGAGCCAATCTATAAAAATCAATTCATAGTGTTCGGGAAACTCTATTCTTTCAAGGACTTTAAAGTCTGCTCCCAGACCGCTTACGATATAAATTTTCATACCACTAATTTATAAAAAATACAGAGAAACAAGGAATGGCTTCTCCAAATCTTTATTGAATAAAGTCATAAAAAAAATGAGCCATTCTGATGAACGGCTCATTTCTATATTGATTATATATCTTATTTTTTCTTCTTTGGAATTCTATTCTCGTTATCCAGCATTTCTGTGGTAACTTTGAATTGAATGTCCATTTCGTTCTTAATGAAATAATCTTTCAATGAAGACTGATAGAATACTTTAAAGTCTCTTCTGTTCAGAGAGAACTTTGCAGACTCAATAGAGGTTGTAAACTGAGTAACATATACATTCGCAGGGAAAGAAATTGTTTTTCTCACACCCTTAAGAGTAAGGTCACCGTATACTGTAGAATTGTATTCACTGTTTGCTAAAGGAATAATTTTAGTCAAATGGAATTTTGCAACAGGGAATTTTTTTACTTCAAAGAAGTTTGTACTTTTCAGATCATTGGTAAGCTTGATCTGATCTTCATCAGAAACATCTCCCGCCATCATACTTCTCATATCTATTACAAACTCTCCGTCTACCAGAACCGTATGGTCAAAATTGAATTTTCCGCTTTTCAGCTTTACTGTTCCTGAGTGGGAAGAAGCTTCGGTTTTCACCACCTTATACCCCCACCATCTGATCTCTGATGAAGTCACTTTTGCAACCTTATCAAATTTCTTTTGGGCAGAAACAAATGATATACTTGCGCACACCATAGCAAACAATAGTAATCTTTTCATTCTTTTTTATTTACAATTCAACAAAAATAAAAAAAAGTGTAGAACTTCTACACTTTTAATAATCTTTTTTTGATTAATTTATTGAGCAGTTACTTTTACAAGCATTTCAATATCATCTTTCACAAAAACATCCTGCATAGTAGACTTGTAAGCTACATCAAATTTTTGTCTGTCGAAAGAGAATTTGTTTGAAACTAAACTTACTACTCCTTTGCTGTAAGAAATCTTAGCAGGGAAAGAAACTGGGTTTGTTTTTCCTTTCACAGTAAGGTTTCCTGTTACAAGAGAGTTATACACTTTATCGTTGTTTTTCTTTACTCCTGTAATTTTGAAGCTTGCAGTAGGGAATTTTTCCACTTCAAAGAAGTCACCATTCTTAAGGTGCCCGTTCAGCTTTTGTTGATATTCACCTGTAAGGTCAGTAGAGCTGATTGAAGTCATATCCAAAACAAAGCTTCCTCCTACCAATTGGTTTCCTTTCATCACCATGTCTCCAGACTTTACTTTTACAGTACCCTCGTGAGAGCTTGCCTCAGATTTTGCTACTTTGTATCCCCACCAGTGTACATCAGACGCTACTACTTTTTTTGACTGTCCGAAAGCTAATCCACCAGCTAAAACTGCTAATAAAAATATTTTTTTCATTGAATAGAGTTGTTTACTTATTTAACGAGACAAAGGTAGCATCTTATTCGATAGATTTCATTGATGTATATCAATAAAATCTATTATTTTTATGAATAATATCATCTCAAAAAAAAACTCCGGATTTCTCCGGAGCTCTGTTTTATAATTGATAGTAAGCTGTATAAAGTGCTATACCATTTAATGCGGTGTGATTTTGCTTGACCAGGTAGATCGGAATATTTTTCAGCATTCCTTCCATTTTATCACTGATCTTGAATTTTTCATAGAATTTCGCTTTGTCGATATATTCTCTTATAGTCTGTGGAATATCTCCGGCAATGAACAATCCTCCTGTAGCTTTTACTTTTAATGTAAGGTTGTTTGCTTCTCTTGCCAGAAACTCTAAGAAAGTATCTAAAGCGATTCTGCAGATCAAAACATTTTCTTCTACAGCAGCTTTATATAATTCTTCTACGAAATTTCCCTGTGCAAGGCGCTCGCCCAACCATTCCGGTTCCGGATGTCTTTTCACATCTCTTAAGAATCGGTAGATATTGAATAATCCGGACTTGGAAAGTACATTTTCCCAGCTTACAATACCATAGATATTATTTAAAAACTGGTAAAACTCAACTTCCACGTTAGTTCTTGGTGAAAATTCTGAGTGTCCTCCTTCTGTAGCGAAAGGTCTCAGGTATTTTCCGTCAAAGAAATATCCGGCTTCCCCCAAACCATTTCCGGGAGCAAGAACGGCTACATTTCCTTTTTCAAGATGTCCGCTTGTATAAATAGCTTCCAGATCATTGTCTTCAAGAAGAGCCATTCCGTAAGCAGAAGCTTCAAGGTCATTCAGCATGTCTACTTTTCCAAACCCGAAATCACGGGCATATTCTTCAACATCTAAATTCCAGCCTAATCTTGCGGGGCTACTTTTTCCGTCTAGTACAGGACCTGGCACAGCCATTCCAAGACGTTTTACATTTTGCAGCTGATTATCCTGAATAAACTTCTTTAAAATATCTGAAAAAGAAGCATATTCTTTGGTTGCATATGTATTTTGTACTTGTATCTCAAGACCTCCGTTCCCGGAAACAAAATAGCCTAAGATTGTTATATCTTCACGGAGACTTGCCCCAATGATAGAAACATTATCATTATTACTGTTCTCTACTCCTGGTAAATAAAGTGGAAATTTTGGATTCAGAATCATAACCTCAAATTTTACCAAATATAATAATTGTTTTTGTAAATCCTGCACAGAACGAAAAAACCTTTCCACTTTCGTGAAAAGGTTTTGGTTAATAATTGTTTATATATTAAATCTAACTACTTTCCTAATGGAATATTGTAACCGAATCCTACACCGATATTCCCCACATTATAGTCCTGACCTGGTAAATCTCCCTTCGTTCCTACAAAAACCTTTTGGTATTGTACAAAGAAGTTCCAGTCTCTGTTGTGGTATCCGATCTCCGGTTTGATGTAGAAACCTCCGTTTGCTCTTTCCACATTGGTGTTTGAAGCAACTGTTTTATCTCCAACCAGGAATCCGTATCCTAAATCAGTTCCGAAATAGAAACCTGTTTGTTTTGGATAAATTCTGATTAAAGCTGCCACAGGCACTACTCCTACATCATTATTTTTATATCCGTTGTTCTCTTTTCCAAAATAGTGAGTATATCCTGATGCGATACCTAATCCAAATCCTGGTGTAATAAGGTTCTGGTAAGCTACATCCACTCCTACTGCAGCAGAAAGATTATCTGAGGGAACTGCTAAACCAACATTTGCGCCTACTTTGATCATATTATTCATTTGAGAACTTTGGGCACTTGCTATACCTGCTGTTAAAATACCAGCCAGTACTATTGCTTGTTTAAACATTTTCATAACTCTAATTTTTAAATTTTACTAAAAAAGAGGATGTAAAAATCATGCCAAGCAAGGCTATCTATTTGATTTTAACACTCAAATAAATCATAAAACAATGAATATCAATGAATTAATTTTAACAAAATTTAAATGTTTGTTTAACAAAAATTATCAAAAAATGATCCCGAAAAGTGAATTAAGAAGGGAATGGAAGTTGGAGTTTGAATGCTGGAAGAAATATACATCCATAAAACCAATTTTATTTATACAATACAAAGCTTCCAGCCTCAAGCTTCCTTCTTCCAGCCTACTCCTTCTCTACAATATTAACAAACCTTAACCCGTTTATTATTTTAACCTTTATCTTCGAAATACATCAAAAAAATAAATTCTCCCATGATGGCTGATTCATTATTAAAAAACAAGCATCTTCTTTGGCGCGCAGGATTTGGTGTTGGAGTTAATCAAATTGACGATTTGAAAAATAAGAACATTAAAACGTTAATGAATGAATTATTGAAAGAAGACAGCTTCACCGAAATTACTTATGATACTCCAGATCCTGATTTGGCAGCTGATTATATGAACAGTACAGCTCCTGCAGAAAAGAAGAAAGAAATGCAGCGGATCAACAGGGAGCAAAACAACGAACTGAATCTGAATTTCCTGAACTCTATCGTGAACAGTAAGGAGCAGACGAGAGAAAAGATGGCATTTTTCTGGCATGGGCATTTTGCATCAAGAGTACAAAATCCAAGGTTCAACAAACAGCTTTTAAATACGATCAGGAAAAATGCACTGGGAAATTTTAAAGATCTCCTTTTTGAGGTAAGCCAATCACCAGCCATGCTCAATTTCCTTAACAATCAGCAGAATAAAAAGGATCATCCTAATGAGAATTTTGCCCGTGAAGTCATGGAATTATTTACCATGGGAAGAGGCAACTACACTGAAAAAGATGTAAGAGAAGGAGCAAGAGCTTTTACCGGATGGAGCTATGACAAAGAAGGAAATTTTAAAGAAAGAAAAAATCTTCATGATGAAGGCAGCAAAACCTTTTTAGGAAAAACAGGCAACTTTGATGGAAGCGATGTTCTGAATATTATTCTTGATCAGAAAGCAACGGCACTCTTTATTACTACAAAGATTTATAAATTCTTCGTCAATGAGAAACCAGATCAGGATATCGTCAATAAACTCAGTACCAATTTCTACAATTCAGGATATGACATCAAGAAACTGATGACTGAGATATTTTCCAGTTCATGGTTTTATGATCAAAAAAACATTGGCAACCGGATAAAATCTCCTGTAGAACTGATGGCAGGTATCATGCGAATCCTTCCAATGCAAATCCAGAATCCTGAAAACCTCATCGTTTATCAGAAGTTATTAGGACAAATGCTTCTTTATCCACCCAATGTTTCAGGATGGCCGAATGGAAAATCGTGGATCGACAGCTCAACTCTGATGCTGAGACTTCAGGTTCCGCAGATCTGGTCCGGCCTTCGTCCTTTGGAATACAGTCCCCGACAGGATGATGACATAGACATGGGCATGAAATCCCGTGAAACAGCTTTAAACAAAAGCTTTAAAAACCCAAATATCACTATTGACTGGGGTCGTATTGAAAAGCTTTTCGCCAATAAAAACTGTGAAGATTATCTTCTTCAGAATACTCAAAGTCTTGATATGAGCTCTGTGAAGAACTTTTCCGACAAAAGCATAAAAATGAATGTCATCAATCTGATGTCTACTCCGGAATACCAGTTGATGTAGGGAGAAGATTGTAGGTTGCAGCTAGCAGGCAATAGCTGTTACAGTATAACCTAGCTTCCATTTATTTATTATTTGCTGCTATAAAATTTTTATAAAAACAAACAGTAGTAAAAATATAGACAAGTTCTGCAACCAGCAACCTATCATCTATTGCCTATCAACCACCTTTACCCTAAAAAGCAAAATTATGTTAATCAAAAGACGAGAATTCCTCAAAATAAGTTCACTGGCTACTGCTTCTATGCTGATGCCTAATTTCTTAAAAGCCATGACTCTGGATGAAGCGCTGAATCCTAATCAAAATATTTTGGTAGTTCTTCAGTTTACAGGGGGAAATGACGGTTTGAATACCATTATTCCGGCAAAAAATGATATCTATTTCAGGGAAAGGAAAACACTGGCCATCCAGGACTCCATGCCCCTTACGGACGAGGCAGGCATCAATCCGTCACTCTCCTATTTTAAAGAACTTTTTGATAATGGAGAACTTTCGGTGATGAATAACGTAGGCTATCCCAATCCGGACAAATCTCATTTCCGAAGCATGGATATCTGGCAATCAGCAAGCAGAAGTGATCAGTTTCTGGAAACAGGCTGGCTTGGGCGCTTTTTGGATGAAGAATGCTATCGCTGTGATCATCCTACCCAAGCATTAGAGGTAGATGATATGCTAAGTCTTGCTTTAAAAGGTGAAAATAATAAAGCTTTTGCCTTTAAAGACCCTAAAAGACTCTACCAAACCAGCCAGGAAAAATATTTTAAATCTCTCTATGATCATCATCACGATGACGAAACAGTGTCTTATCTTTATCAGACGTTAGGTTCAACCATTAATAATGCTGATTATATTTTTGAAAAAAGCAAAGCTAAAAAGACGGAACAGGTTTACCCAAATTCTCAGTTAGGAAAAGATTTCAAAACTGTAGCTTCTTTGATAAAATCGGACATCAATACTCAGGTTTATTATCTGTCTGTAGGAAGTTTTGATACACATGTCAACCAGAATGACAGACAGAAAAAATTATTTGACGATATTAATGAAGCGGTAAAATCATTTGTGGCCGATATGAAAAGTAATGGACTTTTCAAAAATATACTGCTGATGACATTTTCGGAGTTTGGACGTCGTGTTGCACAGAATGCCAGCAACGGAACAGATCATGGAACAGCCAACCAGATGTTCTTTATCAGTGGAAACCTTAAGAAAAAAGGGTTATTGAATGCACTACCCGATCTACAAAATCTGAATGAAGGCGACCTTATTTACAAGGAAGATTTCAGAAAAGTATATGCTACGATTCTAAAAAACTGGCTTAAAGCAGATTCTTCCAAAGTATTGGGATGGAAAGACGGGATCTATGATTTTGTATAGGGAAATTGCAGAAGTCATAAAAAAAGAGACTGTACATCCTTATGACAGTCTCTTTTTAAATAATTTTAAATTTTAACTACGTTTACATTTAAGCCGTAATCTGCTTAGGTTCTTTTTCTGTCTGATCTTCTTTTTTATCAAGTTTCTCAGATATTTTTTTAACAATATATTCTATCGCTATGGGTGCTAAGATGGCAATTAATGCCTTAAATATTCTTGATTTCATAATTAACTTGGTATTATTGGATTATTAGTACAATTTCCAAGCCAAGATAAAATATAAAAACAAATTAGTTTTCATCAGGTATAATCAGATTCTGATAATTTTTACTTCCTGTTTGAAATTTCTCTTCCATTTTCACTCTTAATTTCCGAGGTTTATGAACAATCAAAGAGTCACCAAACCCAAGCAGCAATCTTTCTAATTCAAAATTAATCTGAACACAAATTTTAAAGAGTGTGCCTTCATGATCTTCTTTAATAATCTCTTGACTTTTATGCAGCGGTTTGGTTTTTACATAGGGAGCATTGCCCGCATCTACCCAAAAAACTACATTTCTTGGATCTATTGATTCTGAAACCGTAACGCCTACAATATCTTTGAAATATTCATCACCATCCAGATCCTTATCAATATATTGAAGTTTTTCATCTGTTTCAATACTTTCCATTCTGTCCAATGCCAGATTGTACATTTTCTGTTTGTAAAGACAGATCAGAAACCAACGGTTGTTGAATTCCTTCAACAGCTGCGGGTGCACTGTAAAGATATTGGATTCCCTTGCTGTAAAGCTTTTGTAAAGAATCTTCAATACTTTTTTATTCGCGATACTTTCATACAGGATATCAATATGTTCCAGTCCTTTCAGTTGCTCATTCTTATCCAAATGAATAATCGATTTCTGACTGGTTGCATGGATAGAGTCTTCCAGTTTCTGAATGACACCATTCATCTCCTTAAACATGGAGAAGTCTTTGAATTGTTTTAAAATCTGAACCGCATTATTCATTGCCTTCAAATCACTATCATTCACAGAGATATTATGAATACTGTATTCCGGGTCACTGTAACGGTAGTATTTTCTTTCGTAGACTTCAATAGGAGCTTCATATCCGAATTTTTCACTCCGCATATTCTGAAGATCAAGCTGAACCGTTCGTTTGCTTACAAAAGATTCTTTTCCTTCAAATTCAAATAATGCTTCCGAACATTCATCAATGAGATCCTCCAGCGTATATTTTCTGTATTTGTTTTTAAGGCACTTATCTAGTGTTTTATACCGGATGAGCGCATTTTTATTAGATGACATTCCTTAGTGTTTAATGATTTGGTGTTTTTAATTGGCAGGTTTACTTTTGTTTCTGAAATTACTTCTCTTTCAAAGCATTATCGTCAAAAGTAATCCCTTCCCAACCGAATTTCATAAAGTTTCGGATATTCTGGTGATCAGTTCCTTCCGGATTTTTCAAAACATCTTCTCTGTAGAACTCACCAAAAAGCCAAAGAGTTTCTTCTTGTGTCAGATCATGGATGCTTGCAAAGCTAAAAAGCTTACACGAACCATTATTCTGCCCTGCCTGATTGGTTGCATCACCGTTTTGAAAAGCGGTAGGAGTAAATTCATAATGTTCATCAATATAAGTGATCACATCATTAAACTGGATGGTTTCCGGGAAATGTTTTAATTGTTCTAATAATACCATGAGCCTTGTTTTTTAAAATTATATACTATTTTCACGAATCAGTAAATCTACTTTTTCGTCTTTTTCACAAACTTTTTGTAAAAATAATTAAAATTTCTTTACCTACGCAAAACTATTGCGCAATAAGGGTATTACTTTGCATCATCAAAATGAAACAAAATGGAATTTAATGGAAATCATTTAATCGAATTAGGATATAGACCAGCAAAATGGTTTAAAGATGCCATTAGCTATATCAACGAGAATAATCTGGATGAGCATCAGATCACAGAATATCTGGTACAGTTCAAACAGCCGGATCTTATTCCGCTCCACGACACTGCTAAAGATTTTATGATCAACATACGTGCAGAACACGAAAGTGAGACTGATAATGTAGAAAAAGTAATCAAAACGATGAAAGTTCTGATGAAAACACCTACTCTGATTGGAGGAGCCTTAATGCCGGATGCCTGTCCAACAGGTCCCGAAGGTCAGATTCCTGTAGGAGGTGTGGTGGTTGCCCAAAATGCCATTCACCCAGGATTCCATAGTGCTGATATCTGTTGTTCCGTGATGTTGACGGACTTTGGAAAAACCAATCCTAAAGATGTTTTAGATGCGGCACATGCAATTACTCATTTCGGATATGGCGGAAGACCAAGAGGAGAACAGATGCCGATGTCTCAGGAACTGATGGATGCTTTCAGAGAAAACGAATTCTTAAATGATGAAAAACTGATCAGCATTGCCCGTTCTCATATGGGAACTCAGGGAGACGGAAACCACTTCCTTTTTGTTGGAATTTCCAAAAATACAGGAAATACCATGATGGTAACTCATCACGGATCAAGAGCTCCCGGAGCAGCTTTATATGATAAAGGAATGAAGGTTGCCAACCGTTTCAGACAGGAAATCTCTCCTGAAACGCTGAGAGAAAATGCCTGGATTCCTTATGATACTGAAGAAGGTAAATCTTACTGGGAAGCGTTGCAATTGATAAGACAATGGACAAAAGAAAACCATACTTCTCTTCACGATGCTGTGCTGAACAAGCTGGAAATGGAGAAAGAAAACAGATATTGGAACGAACATAACTTCGTTTTTAAAGATGGAGATCTGTTCTACCATGCAAAAGGAGCTACTCCACTGGATGATAAATTCATGCCGGATATTACGGGACCTAGATTGATTCCGTTGAATATGTCAGAACCTGTATTGATCGTTCAGGGAACAACAAACGAAAGAAACTTAGGTTTTGCGCCGCATGGAGCTGGAAGAAATTTCAGCAGAAGTCAGCATAAAAGATCTTTGGCACATAAAACAACTGAAGAGATTTTCAATGAGGAAACAGAAGGATTGGATATCCGTTTTTATTCCAATGAAATTGATATTTCTGAACTTCCGAGCGCTTATAAAAGTGCAAAGAACGTAAGAGCACAAATAGAAGAATATGGGCTATGCGAAGTTCTGGATGAAGTGATGCCTTACGGATGTATTATGGCCGGAGACGTGCAGAAAAATGCTCCATGGAAGAAAAAGAAGAAATTCAGAAAAGCATAATTTTTAATTTAATATAAATCCTGGAGGCATAAAAACCTTTAAGATTGTCAAAAAAACAATAACCAGCCTTGCAGGTGTAGAAGCCTGCAAGGTTCATGAAAACTTTTTTATAAAGGCAGGGGCAGTAGCTCAGATGGTTAGAGCAACAAAATTACTTTTCGCTGCAGGCAGATAAAGTTCCTATTAATCGCCAAGATTGTGGGTCACAGGTTCGAGTCCTGTCTGCTCCTCAGAACAATGAAAATGCTTATATTAACCTATTCATTTTCATTAGTTAAAAAATTAAGGCACAGAAAGTTCCTATATGTTAGAATTACTTTCCGCTTTTTTACACATTATAAGGCAAAGGGAGTTCCTATATTTTTTGGATAAATTACTCCCCGCTTTTTATAAACTATAGGTAAAAGGAGTTCCTATACCCTTCACTTTTAATGAACATACTCCTCACTTATTTTTTAAACTAAAACAATGAAAGCACTTCAATTATTCAATGCCGTACTCGCCAGAAAATCGGATGAAAAGCCATTTATTTCTAATGATGGTTTCATCATCGAACCGGATGCTTTATGGGCAAAAAAAGAGATCATTTCTTATTATGCAAAGGAAAAACTGAATGGAAATGATTTGAATAAAACCTTTCATAAATCATGGGCGAAAATAAAGAATACTTCCAGAATTGATTTATTTTTTGAACAGATCAGCCATTATATTTCAACGTATGGAAGCGATTTTCAAAGTGAAATCTATATTCCTGATGAAGTATTGAATGTTCCTGATATGAAGATGGTTTTTAAAGTCATCAAAGCTTATTCTGTAGAAGAAATGCAGGAAAAATGTCTTTCACTTTTAAGATCAGGTATTGCTTTAAAAGAAGAAACCATTGATGATTTGCTTTATATTTTACATACGGAGCTTGAATATGATTTTACGGGAAAAGAAAACATCAGAAATAAAGAAGCGGTTATAAAAATAGCTGATCTTTATGATATCTATCCTGAAAATCCTGTTGAGTTTTTCCGTTATGTTATTTATAAAACAACCAACACAACGCTTTTAATTAAAAACGATGATTTAATTGAGTTGATTAAACAAAGTAACTTCAACCCAACCTATCTGTTTGAAAGTTTTGGATTGGAAAAACTGGCAGAAATTTTTAACAGATTTAAGCCGTTATTCCTTGCTTATAAAAACAGAGCATCGAAAGTCATCAATAAAATATCAAAACTGTCTAAAGTGCATCATAAACCACTGGTATCAAACCCTTTAAATGATGCTACAAACACTTTACTGGAAAACAGTGATTGGCACTGGCTGGAAAATGCGACACCGTTTGCGTTATTCAAAGCATTGTCAGCGTGTTACTCAAGAATGTATGGTCAGGATACTTTTGTATATAGAGTGAGAAACGGAAAATCATGGACTAAAAAAGGTAAGGAAACTTACGTGAATCAGTTCAACTATGATTTTATTCTGGATTTCTTGAAACTGAAATATGAAAATATCTCCGGAAAGAAATTCTATTTCCCAGAGAATATAGAATTTGCATTGCCAACTTCCGAAAAAATGTTTGTTGGTAATATTCCTACCGGAACCCGTTTTTATGGAGAAAGACTGGCTGTGGGTATTTATTGGGAAGATCAATGGGGTGCCCGTGACCTTGACCTTTCGGGGTTAAATATCGCCGGAAAAATAGGTTGGAATGCAGCTTATAATCATGGTGACGGACAATTGATGTATTCAGGAGATATGACTTCTGCTCCCAACGGTGCTGTTGAATATCTTTACGCCAATAAAGGGCATTGTGCGCCAACGCTTGTCATGAATAACGTTTTCAGTGGAGATGCTACTTGTGGATATAAAATCGTAGTCGGAAAAGGAGATAATATTTCCTATGATTATATGATGAATCCAAACAATCTTTTTGCTGAAGCCAGATGTAATTCTGTTCAAAAGCAAATGATTCTGGGAATGCTGGTGACAAAGAACGAAAAACAATGTTTCGTACTATTGAATTTCGGAGCCGGACATTCTCATGTTTCAGGAAACAGTCAGGTTTCCATGATGGCAACAACTGCATTATATCAGCAATGGTATGAAGCGATGTCTTTCAATGAGCTTATCAAAGAGCTTGGTGCAGAAATCACCACAGAAAAAGCGGAAGCTGATTTTGATTTCTCGCTGGAAAGTCTGGAAAAAGATAGTTTTATCAAGATTTTCAAATAAATTCTATGGCGTCATCTGATGGTATCGGGTGGCATTTTTTTGTGGAATCTGGTGAGGAAACGTTGGAGAACCACCCCGTCAAAAATTCTTTGAATTTTCGCCACCCCTCCGAGAGAGGGGAATTTTTACGTCTTCAGTTGGGAGGTTGGTCAGGATTGTAATTTCACTATAACAAGGAGTGGATTCCTGCGAAATAACAAAGTGAACGGATAAACTATTATTACAATTATGTCATTTCGTAGGAATTCAGTCTGCAAAGTTTAGAATTACCTTATGTATCTTATTATCAACGGCATAAGTTTCAGCTAAAAGCCTATTGAAAATTTAATCTTTATTAAACGGACTAAAGTCCGTTCCTATTGAATAAAGAACTTTTACAGCAATTATAAATTCATCTTTTTAACATAAAAATTTCCTTCATTTACATCAATAATCACTTTTTTCCCGTAATCAATCTGAACTGCAAACATATTCTCCAACGGAAATTGAAGCACCGCCTGCAGGATCAGACGAATAACTCCGGCATGGGTAACAATGAGTACTTTTTCTATCTCTTTTTTCTGAATCAATTCTTGCCAAAAACTGAGAACGCGGGTTTGCATTTCGAGAAGATTTTCTCCTCCTGAAGCCTTTACATAGACAAAATCTTTGTACCACGGATTGATTTCTTCCTCAGGAATATCAGTCCATTTTTTCATTTCCCAGTCTCCGAAATTCATTTCACGAAGTCTTTCATCTGTTTGATAATCAAATGTAAAATAATCTGCTAAGAGGCGGCATCGTTTGGAAGGGCTTGAAATAATTTCATTATAATCCTTATCTATGTCCAACGTTTGAAAATCTTCAATATAATCTTTCCTTAAGGGCATTTCGGCAAAACCGTAGCACAGGTTTTCAGGATTTTCTACAGCCGTGTGGCGAATTAAATGAATTTCCATACGATGATTGTTCCTAAATAAAATAAAACTTCACAAACCTGCTGCACAGATCCCAGACAGTCACCTGTGTAGCCCCCGATATGTTTTTTAAAATACCAGCCCATATATATTTTCCCAAGATAAGCCAGTACAAAAGCGAAAATCAAACGCCAGTCCGGAATCAAAGTAAAAGCAATTAAAACGCTGATAAATCCTACTACTAAAGCCGTTCTATCCAATGGTTTATTCGCTAAAGGTTTCGATTTGCTGACATCAATATCAGTGACATATTGGTGGGTATAAATCATCGTTCCTGAAATAAACCGGCTTGCTGTATGGGCTACAATAACAATCCCTAAAACCTTCATTGGTGCAACCACTCCCAAAGTCTGAATGCTATAAAATTTTAAAGCAAAAAGAAGAATAATACCGATCGTTCCATATGCTCCTACTCTGCTGTCTTTTATAATGGTCAGGATTTTCTCTTTTCCATATCCACCTCCGAAACTGTCGCACATATCTGTAAAACCATCTTCATGAAAAGCTCCAGTGAGCAAAACACTGGAAATCATCATTAAAACAATCCCGATTTCAAGGTTAAAAAGCATTGTGGAAAGATAAAGAATTACCGCATTGATCAATCCTATTACCAACCCAACCCATGCAAAGTATTTTTGAGATTTATTCATAATCTCACTGGAATACGGAATGGTAAAAGGAACCGGAATTCTTGTAAAGAACATCAGGGCTGTTGCAAAATAAATCAATTCATTTTTGAGGACTTTCATCTGTTCTTTTTTAATATAAAAACTGGATTAATCAATTCCCGTAAAATTAGGAAAGCTTTTAACAATGATAAAGAGATTGATTAAAAAAATAAGAAACATGAATCTTATCACCTTAGATTTATTCTTTAAATTCGGGAGTATTTATACTTTTGCACCTTTAATAACCACGAAAAAAATCAAATGAAAAAATCTTATTTCATTGCATTATGTGCTATATCCCTGGCTAGCTGTTCAGCTCCGGGTGATGAACTGGAAAGTTTAAATGAGTCACAAATTCTTAACGGATCTGCTCCAAACAAATTAGCAAAAGGAGGCTTCAGAGATAATCCGGACACGCCAACTCCTCCTCCAGCAGGAATCTGGTCCAAATCCTTTTACTTAACGAAACCTATTTACGGTTTCTACAGTGATCTTACCAAAAAACACCTGTACAGTAATTCCCCTTTAGCATCTGAACTTCCTAAATCCTATCCCGGATTAAGCTACTATTTTCAGGAAAGATTATTAGGATCTGCAGATGGACCCGGCCCTGTCATTTCAAGCTGGTTTCACACAGGAAGCAATGACCTGGTATTAACCACCAATCCTAATGAGTTTGCGGGACAAAGTTACTGGGAGAAAAGAGATCTGGGAACCAGTTATAACGGTGACGAGCCGGGAAGTTTTCCGATTTACAGGTATTTTAATTCTGATAAAAAGACCCACTTCTACACAAGAGATAAGAATGAACTGGGAGACGGAAAGGATGGATTTGTTTATGAAGGAATTTCTTTCTACCTGAAAGAATCAGAACCTAAAGCTTTCAGAATCCGTGACGGAGAGTTTTTCCAGGATACCAGTACGGGAGCAGTATATCTTGTCTTTGAAAGTACTTTAAGACGTATTGACTCATGGTCTGTTGTGAACGGATTATTTGATTTTAAACCGGACCCAAGAACCGGAAAATCTAAAGAATGGAAACTTTTAAAAGTTAACAATATCAACGATTACACCGGAGAGAGAGGACCTGATTTCACTTCAGCCAATCAATTGGTACAAAACACCAATGACGGTAAAATATACTTGGTAGATGATGGTTTATACAGATATATTCCTACTGATCTCATTTTTAAAATCTATAACTTTAATGAGGATGCCATTCAAAGAAAACCTGTACGAATGATGTTTACAGGGAAAGATATTGCTAAAACTTACTAGCAGACTGCATTGAAACATACAAGGGGCTTTATTGCCCCTTTTATGATTTGTAAAATTTAAGATGATTTATTGGAAATATGGGCATCTTCAAAGCTTGACATTTCATTCAGGAAATTAACAGCACTTTGAATAATCGGATAGGCTAATGCACAACCTGTTCCTTCTCCAAGGCGCAGATTAAGATTTAAAATAGCTTGTTCTCTCATTAATCCCAGCAATTGAGGATGGGCATTTTCATTGCTTACATGACAGAAAATACAGTTGTTCAGGACTTCAGGATTCTTTTTCCAAACGGTGGCTACCGCTACGGTGGCAATAAATCCATCTACCATGATCAGCATGTTATGATGAAAAGCTTCTTCTATTGCCCCAATCATTTGAACTATTTCTAATCCACCAAAGGTTTGGGCTATTTCATCCTCACTCATTTCAGCTGGATATTTTCCTATGGCTTCCGTTAAAATATGGACCTTATTCTGAAGCTGATGGTCATTCAAACCTGTTCCGCGGCCAATACAATTAATAATAGGAATATCAAACAGTTTGCTCATCATTAATGAAGAAGCAGAAGTATTCCCGATTCCCATCTCACCAAAACCAATAATATTACAGCCTTTTCCTGCAATATCAGCAACTACAGACTTTCCGTTTTTAAGGGCCTGTTTATATTCTTCGGGATTCATCGCTGGTTCTTCCAGAATATTACGGCTGGATTTTCTAACCTTTTTATTCACCAGATTCAACCCTTCCGGAAAATCAAAATTAACTCCGGCATCTACAACTTTAATCTTAATATTATGCTGTCTGCAAAAAACATTAATGGCTGCTCCTCCACCCAGGAAATTCATCACCATTTGGTAGGTTACTTCCTGCGGATAAGCACTTACGCCTGCTGTGGCAATTCCATGATCAGCAGCAAAAACCACCATATGAGGATTCAATAACTTAGGTGAAGTGGTTTTCTGAACCATTCCAATTTTGTGGGCAATATGTTCAAGATGTCCTAATGCGCCTAAAGGTTTTGTTTTAAAATCAATTTTATGCTGTAATTCTGATGATAACATGGATGTTTATAGTTATGTTAAATGGAAAAGTGCAATATTAGTGAATTTCAATAGTATTTTCTTTTGTCTTGACACAAAAGAAACAAAAAGTCAAGACCTGGAAAATTGAGCCTGCAGTATTCATTTATTCTCAAACTCCCCAACACGAAACCCGGATCTCGAAACTTAAAATAGCTACGCAAGTACATTACGTATCTCATCTTTTACTTTGTATCATAAATAACAAACAATGACACCAAAAATACTTGAAAAAATAAAAGAAGTTGAAGCAACAAAGGGTTTAAAAGTCCTTCTTGCAGTAGAATCAGGGAGCAGAGCCTGGGGTTTTGCATCCCCTGACAGTGATTATGATATACGGTTTATATACCGTCACGACAAAGATTGGTATCTTTCCCCTTGGGATAAGGATGAAACGATAGAATTTATGACAGAAGATGACCTTGACGGTTCCGGCTGGGATCTGCGAAAGACTTTTCATCTTTTGCTGAAGTCGAATGCAGCTTTACTGAGCTGGTTCTATTCTCCTCTCGTTTATAAAGCGGATGATAAGTTTGTAGAACTGTTCAAGCCTTTGGCAGATAACTGTTTTTCTCCGGTAGCGGTTTCTTACCATTATCTGAGCATGAGCAAGAAATATCTGGAAGCCTGCAGAAGTGATGAAGTAAAGTTAAAAAGCTATTTTTATTGCTTACGAACCACGTTAACAGGAAAATGGATCATAGAAAAAGGAACGGTTCCGCCTGTTTTGTTCAGTGATCTGCTTGTGTTAACAGATGATACAACCAGACGAAAAATAGAAGATCTCGTTGCCTTAAAAGCGACCAAAGGAGAATCCTATTATCACCCGAACGATTGGGAACTTTTTGATTTTCTTGAGAAAACAATCGCGGAAAATGAAGAAAAATCGAAAGGTTTATCAGGAGGAAAGGTGGATAAAGGTGAGATGGAGAGGGTTTTTAGGGAAATACTGAAACTTTAAAGAAAGATAACATGAAAATATTTAACTCCTTCAAAAAGAAGTATATTCAACCCCTGCAAAAGGAGATTGAAAAATTGATTCCCAAAGAGAAAGAAAAAATACATGAATTTATTGAAAGATGTCAATTTTTAAAGGAAGAAATGGGAATTGAAGTCCCTCTGTCGGTAATTGAAACTTTCAAAAGATATAATCTTCCTAAACACAATTATTTTTATAGTATCTTTTGGAATGTTGATGATGATAGTTTTATCATTTTCTATACCGAAGCTTTTATTGAATTAGTTGTTACCCGATACAAAGAAATTCACGGAAAGGATGCAGATTTGACTATATTGTTACAGCAGCTTGATGATGCAGTTTATGAATTTCATGTAAAAGAAGATTGTTTTGACAGAACAAATCCTGCTTTTGACTTTATCAACAATTGTTATGAAGAGTTCAAAAAGTCTGGACAAGAACTGACTATCACCATGGATCTGGGAAATTATGACAATCTCGTTCTCAATAAAGAAGAAAAAGGCAATGTGGGGTATAATTTATCATCTTATAAAACAACTGCAGGAATAAAATATAAATTTCTTACACAATTCAGACCTTTACGGGAAGTCATCAAAGAAACTTTAGACAGTCAGCAAAACCATTATTAACCTTATTAAATAAAATCAAATGAGAAATATAATCGCTCTGTCTCCTATGTATACGGAAGATAGTAATAATTTGAAGAAAGCATCACTCAATTCTTCTTACGAGCTAAACCGCTTCAATGCAAAATGGAATGTTCCGGAAGAATTCCGTGCGGATGTGATAGCGGTATATGGTGAAGATATTTATGCCGAAATTGTTGCAGAACAATGTAATCTGACATTAACAAAACCTGATGATAACTGGCTTTCAAAAATTTCAGAAGAATTTACAAAGCGTAAAATTGTTTACGGAATGCTGAAAAATTTTGTACATGAAGAAAACATTTTTATCAAATGTTCAGATTTTAAAAGCTTTAAAGCCGGAGTTTTCGATAAAATAACCAATATCAAAGGCTTTGAAACATTGGATTTGGAAAGCATGGTTTTCACTTCGGAAGTTGTAGAATGGGAACTCGAAGTGAGATGTTTCGTTTTAAATAATCAAATTAAAACCTATTCTTCTTATTGGCGAAACGATACTTTCAATACTAATGAACTTTCAGAAAAAGAAAAAATGGAAATGTTTCAATTCTTTGAATTTTTTATCCAAAAGTACTCTTCTACTCTTCCTATTGGTATTGTACTGGATTTTGGAATTATAAAAGGAAAAGGCTGGGCGCTAATTGAGGCGAACCCTGCATGGTGTTCCGGATTGTATGCATGCGATGCAAAGAAAGCTTTAGAGGTGATTGTGAAAAGCTGTATTAAAAATTGAGATTATGGAAATGATTATCTTCATCGGGATTCCGGCAAGTGGAAAAAGTTCCTTTTACAAGGAGCTTTTTTTCAATTCACATATAAGAATCAGCATGGATCTGCTGAATACGCGAAGCAAAGAAGGAAAGTTACTTCAGTATTGTTTCGAAACCCAATCGAAAATGGCGATTGATAATACAAATGTAACCAAAGAAGCCCGGAAAAAATACATTGAACTCGCACAGCAAAATAAATTTGAAATTATCGGATATTATTTTGACTGCACAATTCAGGATTGTATGGAACGCAATAAAAACAGAAAAGATTCTATTAATGAAATTGGAATAAAAGCTAAATATAAAGAGCTGGAAAAACCTCTACCTGAAGAAGGTTTTGACAAAATATTCAGGGTGAAAATTGTGGAACAAAAATTTGAAATCAACGATTATGAAATTTGAAGAAATTGAAACTTTAATGCGAAGAAATGAAAATCTTTCGGAACAGTATATTTTACCGGAAAATTTTATCATCGTAAGGTTAGATGGAAAAGGATTTACTAAACTCACAAAAGAAAAACTTTCGCTTGAAAAACCATTTGATCAAAAGTTCAGTCAGGTCATGATTGATACCACAAAATATCTTTTTAATATTGGTTTTAAGGTAATATATGGTTATACCCAAAGTGATGAAATCTCTCTTCTGATTCATAAGGATGATAATACTTTTAATAGGAAAATCAGAAAGATCAATTCTGTTTTAGCAGGAGAAGCAAGTGCTTTTTTCAGTCTGAAATTTCAGGAAATCTGTGTTTTCGACTGTAGAGCTATTCCCATTCCTAATCAGAAAATGCTACTGGACTATTTTTGTTGGAGACAGGAAGACTCCCACAGAAATTCACTTTCTGCTCATTGTTACTGGACATTGAGAAAAAATGGATTGAATGCTAAACAAACCACAGAAAGAATTGAAAAAATGTCACAATCCGATAAGAATGAGTTGCTTTTTGAGTATGGAATTAATTACAATAATCTTCCATTGTGGCAAAAGCGAGGAGTAGGAATTATAAATAAGGAGATGAAAAAGGAAGGTTTCAATCCTATAACTAAAGAAACTGTTACTTTTTTGAGAAATGAACTGTTTGTTGAAAATGAATTGCCAACGCGTGAGAGTTATAGAACATTTTTAAAAGAAATTTTTGAAAAGATTTAATTTTTTGAAATTTATTTGAAGACAGCAATTAACACAAAAGACTATATAATAAAACTTAAAAAATCATGACCATCCAAGACCTAAAAAACAAAAACCTCCTCCTTTTCGAAGCCATTTCCGGAAGCCGGGCTTTTGGGCTGGCAACGGAGAATTCTGATACGGATATCCGTGGGGTGTATTATCTGTCGAAGGAAAATTTCTTTGGCCTGAATTATATTCCGCAGATTTCCAATGAGACGAATGATCTTACGTACTATGAAATTGGGAGATTTGTAGAATTACTTCAGAAAAACAATCCTAATATTCTGGAAATTCTGGCAAGTCCGGAAGATTGTATTCAATACAAACATCCGTTGATGGATCTTCTGAAAACGGAGGATTTCCTGTCAAAACTCTGTAAAGATACCTTTGCAGGCTACGCTGTTTCCCAGATTAAAAAGGCAAAAGGTCTCAACAAAAAGATTTTAAATCCGATTGATAAAGAAAGAAAATCGATCCTGGATTTCTGCTTTATCCTTGATGGACAGGGTTCTGTACCGTTGAAAAAATGGCTGGATAAATTCCCCTCCTCTGGAGGGGTGTCCGCAGGACGGGGTGGTCTCTCACAGAAAAATTGCGGATTAATAAGCATTAACCATACCAAGGGAATATATGCCTTATTTTATGATGAATTGGGGACATTGGGATATAAAGGAATTATTCAGAATGAAGAGGCTAATCAGGTTTCCTTATCCTCTGTTCCCAAAGATGAAAAACCGGTAGCTTATCTTTTCTGCAACCTTGATGCCTACTCGGTGTACTGCAAAGACTACAGAGAATACTGGAAGTGGGTGGCTGAGCGTAATGAAGACCGTTACAATGTCAATCAAACCCACGGGCAGAATTACGACAGCAAGAATATGATGCATACCATCCGACTGCTGCAGTCCTGCGAACAGATTTTTAAGACCAATTCACTGACGATCCGCGTAGAAAACCGTGAGGAACTCTTAGATATCAAAGCTGGCAATCAATCTTATGAAAATGTCATGAAAAAGGCGGAAAGCCTTATAGAATCAATAGAAAAACATTATTCTACATCCAATCTTCCTGAGTATCCGGATCTGGACAAAACAACAAAAATCCTGATTGAAATAAGGAAAAAACTGTACGGAGATAATGATGAATTATAAATGATTAAAGTATGAATGTGGGATTGTTAAACTCCAACACTCCCACTCTCTTACCCTCAAATCCTCTCACTCTCAAACTCTCCCACTCTCAAACCCTAAAACCCAACAACTCACTTCTTCGCCGCCTTCGCCAACGGGTTATACTCAAGACAAATTTTAATCCAATATTCAAAATCATCCGCTTTTTGGAAACCAATAGGTTCAACGTAGCAATATCCATTTAACTGTTTCCCTTTCATAATCATCGGGAGAAAACCTTTTTTCTCGGAAACCTCATCTTCCAGTTCGGGATTGTAGCGGCACATGAGATTGTCATGACTGATGTTAATGCACATCTTTCCGTTCACCAGAAAAGACAGCCCGCTGAACATTTTCTTTTCCTCGATCTCTATATTATTTTCCATTGAAAGCCGTTCACGCACCCGGTCGGCAAGTTCAGTACTGTAAGCCATGATTTCAATTTTTTTGATCTATTCCTTTTAGTAATAATAGCTTCGACAACATCAGCCTGACAATGCTTAAAAATTTCGGTTGGTATTCGAATTGTCACCCTGAATCTGTCGAAGGGCTATCAATAAGAAAACCTTTGTTAATCATTAAGTTCGAGTATTAATTAAAAGGGATAAATTGGTTAACTTTTTTATTACTAAAATTAATTAAAAACAGCGATTATCACACTATTTCTTTCAGTTTATTAATGGATTCTTATTTCATAAAATAAAATTTTATTTAAATTAATTATTGTTTTACGATAATTAATTATACATTTGCAATATCAATTAAAGTTCAAACCATGAACCAGACCAAAATTATTTCAAGGATTTTATTTTATATCTGTGCCTTACTTTCGGCCGGATATTTAATCACTTTTATGTATGCCTTATTCTGCCTGATCACAGGATTTTCGGTGACACCTTATAATGAAGGAAAGTTCCTTCACATCAATTATCCGTTTACAGAACAGCCGTTTCTGAATATAGAAAACAATTACCCTTATATGATATTTTCTTTTATGTTGGTTCTTATTACTTATGGAATCTTTTTCTGGTTATCTGCCAGGGTTTTCAAAGTATTTTTCCAACAGAAACTGTTTACTCAGGAAAATATCATTCAGCTTAAGAAATTTTACCTGTACAATATTTTCATCCCACTTCCATTGGTTATTATCGCGAGTTTCTTTGTGGAAGTAGAAAGTATGATATGGGGACTGGTGTTTATTCACTTTATGCTTGGAATTTTCTGTCTGTTTCTTGCGAATATCTTTAAGCAAGGACTACATTTGCAAAACGAACAAGACTTATTTATTTAAAATGCCAATTATAGTCAACTTAGATGTGATGCTTGCCAAACGAAAAATGCAGAGTAAAGAATTGGCAGAAAAACTGGGTATCACCCCTGTAAACCTCTCTATCCTGAAAACCGGCAAAGCCAAAGGAGTCCGCTTCGATACGCTGGAAGCCATCTGTAAAATCCTGGAATGCCAGCCGGGAGATATTCTTGAATTTAAAGAGTAAACGAGTTGCGGGGTTTGAGCGTTGGAGAGTTTGAGAGTGAGAGCGTTGATGGGTGGTGTGTGAAACTTCCACTTCTAACTTCTAATTTTTAACTTCCAGCCTCATGCTTCCAGCTTCCAGCCAGTAACTTCTAACTTCTAACTTCTAACTTCTAACTTCTAACTTCTAAGTCAGCTGCCGAAAGGCCGCCTGTCCTTCTATTCCCCAAACACAACATTATGAATACATTAACCATCAACAATCTCAGCCTTACGTACAAGAATGGTTTCCAGGCTATTAAAAACATTTCACTGGACATCAACAACGGAATGTTTGGACTGCTTGGTCCGAACGGAGCCGGAAAGTCTTCTTTGATGAAAACCATTGTCGGACTTCAGAAACCAACTTCCGGAACACTGCTTTTCAATGAAGTGGACATTGTTAAAAATCCGGATTATATTAAACAGAATCTAGGGTTTCTTCCCCAGGACTTCGGTGTATATCCAAAAGTTTCTGCCTATGATCTGTTAGAACACATTGCCATTCTGAAAGGGATTAATGATAAAAATCAACGTAAAAATCAAATCCTGGGTCTGTTGGAAAAAGTCAACCTTTCTGATTTTGCTAAAAAAGAAGTCCATACTTTTTCAGGAGGAATGAAACAGCGTTTCGGGGTAGCACAAGCCTTGTTAGGAAATCCGAAAATCATCATTGTAGACGAGCCTACGGCAGGATTAGATCCGGAAGAACGTAACCGTTTCAATACACTGCTCAATGATATTAGCCAGGATGTGATCGTCATTCTGTCTACCCATCTTGTTGAGGATGTAAGAAATCTTTGCTCGGAAATGGCGGTGATGAACCACGGACAAATCCTCAGAAAAGGAAATCCTGGAAAACTCATTGCAGAGCTTGACAACAGAATCTGGTCCAAACCTATTCACAAAAACGAACTGGAAAGTTATCATTCCAATTATCAAATTATCAGCAGGCAGCTTTTGGAGAGAGAACTTCATATCACTGTATTTTCTGAAGAATCTCCGAAAAACTTCACTTCTGTAACACCTTTGCTGGAGCACGTTTATTTCCACACCCTCACCCAAAAACCTTAATCATGAATACTTTATTTTTATTCGAAGCCAGACGCTCTTCCAAGCACTGGCTCACCTATCTTGTGGCCTTACTTTTAATAGGAATAGGCATATTTTGCGGCAGTCAGTTCAACCTTTCTGTAGGAGAAGGAATTTATTTAAACTCACCTTATACCATCGGTTTTATGACCGGAATGCTGAGCCTTGCCGTGATTTTTTTCGCTACTGTTTATGCACTGCAGCTGCTTTTTAAAGATCAGGATTCAAAATTTGACAGCATCCTTTTTTCATTTCCTTTTTCAAAATTCACTTATCTGAAAGGAAGATTCTGCACTTATTTTCTACAGACCTTTTTAAGTTTTTCTTTCTTAATGACAGGATTTCTCGAAGGTCAGATGATGCGCACCGGAAGTGAAATGCAGGAAGGTTTTAATATCCTTCATTATATTTATCCTTTACTCATTTTTGGTTTTATCAACAGTCTGGTTGTCTGTAGTTTTCTGTTTTTCATTGCTGCTATTGTAAAGAGAAAATTGCTGGTTGTCGTTGGTGGACTTCTTCTCTATGTTTTTTATATGATTATCCTGCTGTTTTCCAATTCACCCTTTATGGCGGGAAGCCTTCCGCAGTCGTTGGAAACACAGCAATTTTCTGCTTTAATTGATCCTTTTGGATTATCTTCTTATTTTATGGAAGCTCGTGATCTTACGGCTCAACAGAAAAATATTCAAATGGTTCCTTTTACAGGATATCTTTTGTTCAACAGACTTTTATTTTTCTTCATCTCCGTGGGAATTCTTCTCCTTTCCCTCAGATTTTTTTCGTTCTCCAATAGCTCCGGGCAGAAAGTCAAAACAATAGGAAATTTGCTCACATTATCTGAAACGAATGAAGCAGAATATTCCACCGCTACACCAATATTTAATGGGTGGAGTTCTTTCAGGTCTGTACTCTCTTTTGCTAAAACGGATCTTACACATCTCTTCAAAAGTGTTGCTGTTCCGGCAGTTTCTATTCTACTATTGTTTTGTGTAGGAATGGAAATGTATGCCGAAATTGAAAAAGGAATCCGTCTTCCACAAAAGTACGCCAGTTCAGGACTTATGGCAACCACCATTTCAGAGAATTTTCACCTGCTTGGACTTCTCGTTTCCGCTTATTTTTTAAACGATGTGTACTGGAGAAGCAAAACTTCCGGATTTTCCCTGATTGAAAACAGTACTTATCTATCAAAGAATCGATTAACCGGACATTTTATTTCGATCTGTTTTCTGCTGTTTTTCTTTACGGGAATTTTAATTTTTCAGGGGATTATTTTTCAGGCAGCCTATCAGTATTTTCATATAGACTGGAAGGCGTATCTTGGTGTTTTTCTGTTCAATACTTTCCCATTAATGCTGTTTTCCGGGTTGATTCTTTTGATAAATGACAGGGTTCCCAACAAATTCATTGCACTTGGAGTTTCCATACTTGCTATTTTTGTATTGTCGGGGCCAGTTTCGGGGAAATTGATTTCCTATCCTCTTTTCAGAATATTTTCCGATTTTAAGGGAACTTACAGTGATTTCAACGGCTATGGAATCTATGAAAAGGCTTTTGCTCAAAGACTCTTATTCGGAACAGGAATCATCAGTATTTTGTGGATCTTCAACAATATTATAAAGTTTAAAAAAATGTCTGTTATTGCAACCGGATTCAGTATTCTTCTGCTTATTTCAGGAATCTTTACAGGAGTATCGTTTATGAAAGGTTATATTCCTAAAGATAAAGATCAGGCAATTCTAAGTTCCGCAGCATATGAAAAAAACTACCGGAAATATGAAAACCTTCCACAGCCTGATATCTCTGATATTACCACAGAAATTAAACTCTATCCTTCGGAAAATGCTTATCGGATTGTTGGAAAATATACGCTTAAAAATCAAACAGATCAGCCTATCCATAAGATTCTGATCAATTTTAATGAGGATTTAAAACTGGAATCTGCTGTTATGATATCAGGTACTGAAACGACAAAGATTCATAAAAATATCACCGAAGTTTCATTACAACAACCTCTTCTGCCGGGCAAAACAGTTTCTCTTGATTTTAAACTTTCTTATCAATGGTTTGCCGTAAACGGTCATCAGTCTTTCAATGCTGTTATTGACAACGGTTCTTTTATGAGAATCAGCAGATATTATCCTATGATTGGCTATCAAAAGGATGATGAAATACAGGATGAAAAACAACGCAGCCAATTCAAACTTGGAAAACTCACTGAACTGAATAAACCTGAAGCTCCTGAAGTTTCAAAAAAAGATTTTATCAATCTTAGAATGATTATTTCCACTGAAAAGGGACAGAGCGCTATCGGAACAGGAGATCTTATCAAAAAATGGTCAGAATCTGGTCGTAATTATTTCGAGTATAAAGCCAATCAGATCCCTTTCCGTTTTGCCGTTTCATCAGCAGAATATGAGTTAAAAACTTTGAATTATAAAGGGATTACCTTCAATATTTTTTATCATCAAAAACACTTTGAAAATGTGAATCACCTTCTTGAAAATGCCAAACTTACCTTAGATTACTGTCAGCAGAATTTTGGACCATATCCTTTTAAAACTATCAATTTTGCGGAGATTTCTTCTTTTACCAAAGGTTTTGCTGCTACAGCTTACCCTTCCTCGATTTTTATGCCGGAAGACATGATTTTCCACGCCAATATACAAGCAGACAAAAAGCAGGATGTCATCAATGAACTGGCTGGGCATGAGCTTTCGCATCTCTGGTGGGGAAACAGCCAGATCAATCCTGATGACAGAAAAGGTTCCGTGATGCTCACCGAAACACTTGCAATGTACACCGAAATGATGCTCTACAAAAAAATGCACGGCAAAGAAAAAATGATGGAAAGAGTCAAAGTGCATCAACAGATCTACGACAATGAAAAAGGATTATCTGAAAATGTACCAATCTATAAAGCTACGGGAGATGTTCCTCATATTTCCTATTCCAAAGGGGCTGCTGCGATGATAGAGTTGAGTAATTTAATGGGTGAGGAAAGAGTAAATACAGCATTGAAGAATTTCCTCAATAACAATCAATATCCCAAGAAACCTACATCTCTGGATCTGATCAATGAGTTTTATAACGTTGCACCTACTGCTTCAACCCGAAAGCAAATCGACAGATTATTTAAAACCATAGAAAATATAAATTTTACTTCAAGGCCTAAAACACCTCCTACAAAAGAAAAAACAAAAACTTCAAACAACAGTTTTTAATTTTCTTGAAAATATTTTTCAGGATTTGTAACAAAGTAAAATGATGATTTACTAATTGATTGACATATCAATAATTGATACATCATTTTTAATCTGAAATTATGGAAAAATTAAATTCAATTATCTTCTACAACATAGACAAAGCTATCCGAGCCTACAGAAACTACGCCCAGCGCCAGCTGAAAGCCCATGGTTTCACGATCACCATTGATCAGTGGCTCATCATCAAAGCGATTCTGGAAAACCCGGGAATTACCCAGAATGAAATTGGTGATCTTGTTTTTAAGGACAATGCTTCTGTGACCAGAATAATTGATTTAATGGTAAAATCCGAATACATTATCAGAAAAGTTCATCCTGAAGACCGAAGAAAGACCCAATTGGAAGTGACAGATTCCGGGGTAAAAGTGATCAAAGAGGTTCAGAATATTGTAGAAAAGAACCGCAAAATAGCTTTAAAGGGAATCAGCGAAAAGGAACTGGAAGTAATGTATACCGCTTTACTGAAAATTTCAGAAAACTGTCTCAACCCTAAAAAGTAAAATGCTATGACCAGAATATTTTTACTCTTGTTCGTCTGGATGCTAATCCTGTTCAACAGCAGGCTGGCCGCACAACAGGCTACACAGAGTTTGTCTTTGTCAGGAAATATACAATCCGGCAAAGCAGAGCAGATGGAGATCAACCTCTTTAATGCTGAACAGAAATTGATCAAAACCGAAATTGCTGATAGTAATGGTAAGTTTAATTTCAATGATTTAAAAGAAGGAACTTATCAGATAAAAATCAATAAAAATGGTACTGAAGTCTATCATTCGGAAAATATTTCACTGACGGAAAATAAGACACTTAATCCTATTGACCTGAATGTAAAATCCATTGAAGGAGTTACGATTACGAAAACCAAACCTCTTATCGAAAGACAGGACGGAAAAATGATCATGAATGTTGAAAACAGTATTGCCAGCACTGGAAATTCTGCTTTTGAAGTGTTGGAAAAAGCTCCGGGAGTTAATATTGATAACAATGATAATATCAGCCTTCGCGGAAAAGGAAATCTTCTGATCCAGATCGATGGTAAAAACACACCCATGACCGGAGCTGATCTTGCCAATTACCTGAAAGGAATCCCCTCTTCTACCATTGAGAAGATAGAATTCATCACTAATCCTTCTTCCAAATATGATGCTGCAGGATCTGCCATTATTAATATTAAACTAAAAAAAGAGCAGAGAAAAGGCACTAATGGAAGTATTTCTACGTCTCTGGGAACAGGTAAATATGTGAAAAACAACAATAGTTTCAGCATTAATCATAGAAACAAAAAGATCAATATTTTCGGAAATTACAGCTTTGCGTATAGGGAAGCTTACAATGGTTTGGTACTGGACAGGAATTTCTATGAAGCTAACAACTTCAAAAAAGCTTATGTACAGGACAATTATCTGAGATTCAAGTTCAACAGTCATGTGGCCAAAGCAGGGATGGATTATTACCTGAACGATAAAAATGTACTCGGATTTTCTGTAGGACTGGTTTCCAACAAATTCAATGTGAACGGAGATAATTCCAACGTAACGCTCGGCAGCAACTATCTTCCGGAAAGCTCATTCACAACAGTCAACAGATCGAATGACAAATGGACTAATCTTTCATTCAACCTTAATCATAAATATACGATTGATTCTCTGGGCTCTGATATTTCTACGGATTTTGACTATATCAATTATGCCAATTCTTCTTTGCAGAGCTTTGATACAAGAACGCATGATATAGCCAGTGGTACAGACAATCTTGACATTATTAAAGGAGATATGGACGGAAAACTGAATATTTATTCTTTAAAATCTGATCTTACGAAAAATTTCAGCAACGACTGGAAACTGGAAAGCGGTGTGAAAACGAGTTTTGTAAAGACGGATAATGACCTGAAGTTCTTCAATGCTACTTCTGGCACTCTTATTCCTGATCTTAATAAAACCAATCATTTTATTTATGAAGAAAACATCAATGCCGTTTACGGAAATGTTTCCAAAAAATGGGAAAAATTCAAGGCTACGGGTGGTTTAAGACTTGAAAATACGAATGTAAAAGGAACCCAGATCACCACCAATCAGATCAATAAAAGAAATTATACCCAATTATTTCCAAGCGCTGTTTTTAGTTATGATCTTACGGAAAAAAGCAACCTTGAAATCAATTTCAGCAGAAGGATTACAAGACCAAGCTACAACCAGCTGAATCCTTTTAAATTCTATCTTGATCCTACAACTCTGAAAGCCGGAAATCCTGATCTGAACCCACAAATCACCATGAATTATGAACTGACCTACAGTCTGAGTAATAAATATTTTGCCACACTAAGCTACAGCAAGACTTCTGACAATATTACAGACATCTTAAAGCCTGTCATAGAAAACGGACAGGTAGTAACGGTACAGACGATTGAAAACCTGAGTTCTGCTTCTTATTTTGGCTTAAACCTAATCGCTCCGGTGAAAGTAACCAAATGGTGGGACATGAATAACAGCGCCAATTTCTATTATGGCTCCTACACTGGAAATGTTTCCGGAACTCAGATTAATAATAAAGGGAATTTTACATACAGCATCAACAGTATCAATTCTTTTAAACTGGGGAATGGCTTCACAGCCGAACTTACCGGAAATTACAAAGCCAAAGAAATCTATGCTTATCTGAATGTCAGCCCGAACTGGTATCTTAACATCGGAGCTCAAAAGAAGTTTAAGAACAACAGTGTTCTGAAGCTATCATTCACCGATGTATTTTTTACCAGTAATATCAAAGGGCAGACAGTTTATAATGATTATTTAGAAAACTTTGCAGTAAAAAGAGATACACGCGTGGCTACAATCTCTTATACCTATAATTTTGGTTCTTCTAAAAACGGGCAGCCCAGAAAAACAGGAGGTGCTGAGGATCTGAAACAGAGAATTGGAAGTTAGTAACTATAGTCATTGCGAAATGCTGAGCATTGAAGCAATTTCATTTTTAGAAATTTAAAGAAAATTTATGAGATTGCTTCACCTTCGGTTCGCAATGACACAAAAAGCAAAAATCCCTCAAATTGAGGGATTTTTTATGTTTAAGAATGAATCTTATTAAGCTTCGTTAGAAGGAGTTTCGTTTTCCACTGGTCTTTCACCTTGTGGTTTTTGTCCTTCTGGTCTTCTTTGTCCCTCAGGTCTTCCTTGTCCTTCCGGTCTTCTTTGACCTTCTGGTCTACCCTGTCCTTCTGGTCTTGGAGGTCTTGGTAAAAGAACTTTACGGGAAAGTTTCATTTTCTTACGGTCATCGTAACCCATAAACTTCACTTCTACTTCATCACCTTCTGCATAAGGAACTTTGTCTAAACGAGCCCATTCAATTTCAGAAATATGAAGAAGTCCTTCTGTTCCTTTAGCAATCGCTACGAATGCACCGAAGTCCATTACTTTCACTACTTTACCTTTGTAAACTTCACCTATAACTGGTACGAAAGTAATTTCATTGATTTTTGCAACAGCAGCATTGATCTTCTCTCTGTCTGTTCCTGCAATTTCGATACGTCCGATTTCACCTACTTCTTCAATAGCAATAACCGTATCTGTATCTTTCTGCATCTGCTGAATGATTTTTCCACCAGGCCCGATTACAGCACCGATGAAGTCTTTAGAGATCTCCATTACCACCATTTTCGGTGCGTGAGGTTTCACGTCAGATCTTGGCTCAGAAATAGTTTCAGTAATTTTATTTAAGATGTGTAATCTTCCGTCTCTAGCCTGCATCAAAGCTTTTTCCATGATATCCATAGAAAGTCCCTGGATTTTAATATCCATCTGACAAGCTGTAATACCATCTGCAGTACCTGTTACTTTGAAGTCCATATCACCAAGGTGATCTTCATCTCCTAAGATATCAGAAAGTACAGTGAATTTACCGGATTTTGCATCTGTGATCAATCCCATAGCAATACCAGAAACAGGTTTTGTAATTTTCACCCCTGCATCCATCAATGCTAATGTTCCTGCACAAACTGTCGCCATTGAAGATGAACCGTTTGATTCCAGAATATCAGAAACAATTCTGATTGTATATGGATTTTCTTCAGGAATAACTGCCTGCAATGCTCTCTGAGCAAGGTTCCCGTGTCCTACTTCTCTTCTTGAAGTTCCTCTTAGAGGTCTTGCTTCACCTGTAGAGAATGGAGGGAAGTTATAATGTAAAAAGAATTTTTCGTCGTGTTGCGTGATTACGCTGTCTACCATATTGGCATCCTTTACAGAACCTAAAGTTACTGCTGTTAGAGATTGAGTTTCACCTCTTGTAAATATTGCAGAACCGTGAGCTCCCGGAAGATAGTCAATTTCTGACCAGATTGGACGGATCGTTTGAGGATCACGACCATCAAGACGGATATTGTCTTCAAGGATCATCTGACGCATTGCTTCTTTCTCTACATCATGGTAGTATACTTTTACGAAAGGAGTTACTCTTTCCAGCTCTTCTTCATTATCTGCATATTGAGCTAAAAACTCTTCACGAACTGCCTTGAATTTATCTCCTCTCTCCTCTTTACCAGATGGAGTTCTTGCTACTTCGTATACTTTATCGTAAGTTTCTTTCCAAACTTTTTCACGAATTTCTTCGTCATGAGTTTCGTGAGAATATTCTCTCTTAGGGAAAGCCTTACCTACTTTTTCTGCTAATCTTTCCTGAGCTTCAATTTGCTTTTTAATTTCAGCATGACCAAAATTAATAGCTTCTAACATTTCCTGCTCAGAAATTTCTTTCATTTCTCCTTCTACCATTACGATGGAGTCTTTAGTAGCTCCGACCATGATGTCTAATTCAGAATTTTTCAATTCTTCATAGCTTGGATTGATAGAAAGCACTCCGTCAAATCTTACAACTCTTACTTCAGACATTGGTCCGTTGAAAGGGATATCAGTAATAGCAATAGCTGCAGAAGCTGCCAAACCTGCTAAATCATCAGGAATCGTTTTCCCGTCATAAGAAATTAATGAAATCATTACCTGAACTTCCGCATGGAAATCTTCAGGGAAAAGCGGACGTAGAACTCTGTCTACTAAACGCATCGTTAGAATTTCCTGATCAGAAGGTCTTGCTTCTCTACGGAAAAAGTTTCCAGGAATTCTTCCGCCTGCGTAGAATTTTTCTCTATAATCTACTGTTAAAGGTAAAAAATCTACACCAGGATTTGCTTCTTTATTGGCTACAACAGTTGCTAAAAGCATTGTTCCGCCCATTTTTACTACCACAGATCCATCAGCCTGCTTGGCCAATTTACCTGTTTCAATAGTGATTTCTCTGCCATCAGCAAGAGTAATCAGCTCTGTAAACGCTTGAGGTATACTCATAAATTTGTCTTCTTAATACTCCGTATTGAGTATGAATTAATATTTAAACTCTTTAAATTTCGTGTGCAAAGGTACTATATAATAATGATATATTAAATTTTTCAATTGCATAAATAGACTGTCAAAATACAAAAAATTGGCTATCAATTGATGAAAGATTCAAAAATGTGTATCAGCAATTGCTATTTATTCATCATTTGTGAAAATAAAAAAGTGTTTTTTGGAGATAATGTCTTGTAAAATCCTATCGTTTTTGTATTATTGTCTCAAAAAATGAAAATAATACTTTAATCTGAAAAAAAGTCTATTTTTCATTCTAAAAATGATTAAAATTATTGCAAACCAATAGGCGGATCCCTATATTTGCCCTACTTCACCAATTACAATGCTGTAGGTTAAAAAGAGTTAAGGAATTATCCTTATACAGATAAATAAATGTTTATGATTAATAAAGAAGTACAACCTCAAAGCAGGAATTATACGGTTCCGTTGATTACCATCACCCTGCTGTTTTTTATGTGGGGATTCATCACCTGTATGAATGACATCCTGATCCCCTATCTGAAACAACTTTTCAATCTTACCTTTTTCGAATCCATGCTGGTACAGTTCTGTTTTTTTGGAGCTTACTTTATCGGATCACTGATTTATTTTATGATCTCTATCACGAAAGGAGATCCTATCAATAAATTAGGCTATAAAAAAGGAATTCTGTTCGGAATTTTTCTGGCAGCTTTAGGTTGTGTCCTGTTCTATCCGGCAGCAACGTTTTCGTATTATCCTTTATTTTTAGGAGCGTTATTTATTTTAGGACTGGGTTTTACAGTACTACAGATTACCGCCAACGCTTATGTTTCATTGCTGGGAAGTGAAGAATCTGCATCCAGCCGACTGAATATGACTCAGGCATTCAATGCATTCGGAACAACGATTGCTCCTGTGCTTGGAGGCCACCTTATTTTTGAATTTTTCTCATCACCGGACGGATCATTCAGTGCGGTAGCAACGAGAATTCCTTACCTGATTTTTGCCGGTATTCTTTTATTGGTAGCCTTGTTAATTTCAAGAGTTAAACTCCCTTCATTCCAGACGGGTGGAGAAGAAGTTGTAAAAGGCTGGGGAGCACTCGAATTCAGTCACCTGAAATTCGGGGTATTTGCTATGTTCTGCTATGTGGGCGGAGAAGTTGCAGTGGGAAGTTTTATCATCAGTTTCCTGGAACAGCCACAGATTATGGGCTTTAACGAGATCATCAGTAAGAATTATCTTTCTTTATATTGGGGAGGAGCAATGATCGGCCGTTTTCTTGGAGCCATCTCTTTAAACCAGTCTTTAAGCCAGAGTAAAAAGGCTGTTTATATGCTGGGAGCAGCAGGAGCTGTTTTTCTTGTAATTTTCAGCATTGTGAATCTTACTTTTTCTCAGATCAGCTTTTTCCTTGTGTTTATTGTTCTTAATTTCATTGCCTTTTTCGTTGGTAAAGCAGCTCCAGCAAGAACATTATCCATCTTTGCCGCAATCAATGTTGTATTACTGATTTCTGCAATGGTGAATCATGGTGAGTTGGCGATGTACAGCATCCTAGGAATCGGAATTTTCAATTCTATTATGTTCTCTAACATTTATACACTGGCTATTTCAGGACTGGGTAAATATACCAGTCAGGGATCTTCTTTAGTGGTAATGGCTATTTTGGGAGGTGCTATTGTTCCTATTTTCCAGGGATATCTTGCAGATCAGTTTGGGGTACAGCATTCATTTATTATTCCTGTATTCTGCTATCTGGTTATTCTGATCTTTGGAGCTTACTGTACCAAATATCTGGGTCATGTGGAAAGCACTGAGGCCAAATCTGGTCATTAAAATAAAACTTATTTAAAATATATAAAGCGGAATATCTCAAAGGTGCTCCGCTTTCTTTTTTTCAGATTTTAAAATGTAACTTTTCATTAGAAAAAAGAACTTATCTTATATAGTAACACAATTATTATGAAAATACAGTTAAAGCTTGAATACGCAGCATTTTTATTGTTAGGAGCATATGCTTTTGCACAAACCGGATACTCCTGGTGGTGGTTTGCCGGGCTTTTCTTTGCGCCGGACATTTCCATGCTGGGATATACAATTAATACTAAATTGGGGGCTTTTTGTTATAATCTCTTCCATCATTTGGGGCTGGCAATCATAGTTTATTTGACAGGAACAGCCCTTTCTCTACCCTATTTACAAGTGGCTGGGGCAATTTTATTTTCCCATTCTGCTTTTGACAGGATTTTAGGGTATGGATTGAAATATCCAGACAGTTTTCAGAATACGCATTTGGGGAAGATTGGGAAGAAGGCAGAATAATGAATGGCAATGAAAATATTGTATTCCTGATAGATTATCTATCAGTTATAAACAAAAAAGCAACCTCTTTCGAAGTTGCTTTTTATTTTGAAAATCTTTATAGATTATTTTCTTAAACCTAGTTCAGCAATAATTGCTCTATATCTTGCGATATCTTTGTTTTTAAGGTAATCTAATAAACTTTTTCTCTTACCTACCAATTTCACTAGAGATCTCTCTGTGTTGAAATCGTGACGGTTAGCCTTTAGGTGTTGAGATAAGTGGTTGATTCTGAAAGTGAAAAGAGCGATTTGTCCTTCAGCACTCCCTGTGTCTTGTGCAGATTTTCCGTGTTTTGCGAAAATTTCCTGCTTTTTGTCTGTTGTTAAGTACATTCCAATATTGTTTAATGATTATTATGTAACGGGTGCAAAATTACGACTATTTTTTGATTCTGCAAACATTATTGATTTCATATATCAAATTTGATAGAAAAAAATGTTAAAAATTTCTTAATAAATTCTATGTAATCAAATGAAAAGGCAGTAATTTTGCATTCGAATTACAAATGAAAAAAATTATATTCTTCACAGCCGTTACTACTTTTTTATTTATTGGCATTACTTCTGTAAAAGCTCAGAAAAATGATGATGATAAAATAAAAAAAGTTCTTTACTTCAATCCCGAGGTAGAGCCTGATATTGACGAAATAAAAGACCCTACCAACAATGCTTTCTTTGATGCTGTTACCGATAATTTCAGCGGTAGAAGAAATAAAATGCTCCGGGCTGAAGTTCAGGTTCCCTTTGACAGTATAGATAAACAAACGATTGTGGATTACTGTCACAATAATGATGCTGATTTTGCTATTGTTTCCAAAGTGAGATATTTCAAAGTAGGATTTGGAAAATATGTCTTCTCCAATCAGGTGGTTGTGAGTATGAAACTTTTTGGTGCTGACGGAAACCTTGTCACCGAAACAGATCACGACACCTATCGAAAAAATATGCGTCTGCTAGGCTCTACAACCAACTCTGTCAAGATAGGAACTGAAGGAGCTATCAAAGGAATCATCAAAAAACTAAGAAAACTGAAACCAACGGAGGCAGAACTGTGAGTTTAAGGTTTAAGGTTTAAGGTTTAAGGTTTAAGGTTTAAGGTTGGAATATAGGATTTTCATTATCCATGATGAATTTATATATCAGACAAATTCGTCATTCGTCATTCATCATTCATCATTCTTTAAAAGATTTTCATAATATAAAAAGCACCTGTTTACATTATAAACAGGTGCTTTTCACGTAAATAATAGCCACAAATAACTGATTTACAATTAAATATTTTCACCAAATAAGGAATTATTAAATATTTTTTACTATTTTAGTTCAATATTAAAACCTGAATCACATGAAAAATTTAAAGAAACTCAGCAGAGAAAAAGCAAAGCAGATCAATGGCGGATCTATTGAAAGATGCAGTGAAACAAGACCATGTTCCGTTGGATGGTGCTGTTTTGGAGCCTGTTCTCCATTCATCTGTATTGAATAAAAATAAAACAAACTATAAAAATCAAATCTCATGAAAAATCTAAAAAAACTCAGCAGACAAGTACAAAAGGAAATCAAAGGCAGCGGACCTTTCAAAAGATGTACAGAACATTACGAATGTCCGGGTGGATCATGCTGTCACAACACTTGTGTTGTCAACCCATGTCCTCTGGAATAATATATGATCATTACAGACACCTGCATTAGTAGGTGTTTTTTATTTAAAATATTAAATAAAATATTGATTTACAGTAGAATATTTTCATTTAAAATTAAATACCATAGAAATATTTACTATTTTAGTAGAACATTAAATCAAAACTATATGAAAAACTTAAAGAAACTCAGCAGAGAAGCTGCCAAACAAATTAATGGTGGTATCGGGCTGTTCAGATGCAGTATAACAAGACCTTGCTCTGTTGGATATTGCTGTAACGGAGAATGTATTGATCACGATTGTATGATAGAACCTTAATCTTAATATATTGATGATCATGAGAAATTCAAATCTTAAAAAGCTCAACAGACTAGAGCAAAAAAATATTAAAGGAAGCGGAATAAAAAAGTGTGGTGACAACTCAGATTGTGGACCATATCAATGTTGTACAAACGCTGTCTGTACATACATTCCTACTTCAGAATGCGAACCAATGTAAAGAATATTGGAATTTAAAATTTAATTTTTGAACATCCGCTTCGGCGGGTGTTTTTTTGTACTTATACTGAAGCACTAAACTTTAATTAATCCTTAATTTTGCCACTTTATTGGCCAGTCTTAAAAATTTGAATTATTTTTGCATATCCAAAAAATTTCACGTTTTGAATTCTAGAGACGAACTTATCTTCAACCCTGCCGATATTGCCGAAACTCTCAGCGAACTTCATGCTGATGAGAGGCTTCTCGCGTTCCTGAAGGTTCCGAAAGAGTACAAAGCAGAAGTTTTTTCGCACCTTGATCCTGACTTTCAGGAGGATACCATCAGAAGTATCGGAAGCGATGAAGTTTCCGAAATCCTGAATGCGATGACTCCGGATGACAGAACTGCTCTTTTTGAGGATTTTCCGGATGAGCTTATCAAGTATTCCATCAACCACCTTAATCCACAGGAAAGAAGAATTGCTTTAAAGCTTCTTGGATACAACTCGGATTCTATTGCCCGTCTGATGACTCCTTATTATATTCAGATCCGTAAGGAATGGACGGTAAAAAGATGTCTTCAGCAGATCAAAAAGGTAGGGAAAAGAGTGGAAACCATGAACTACCTGTATGTAGTAGATGAAAGAAACCGTCTGATTGATGATTTAGCTGTAGGAAGTTTACTGTTAGCCGAAGAAGATACTTTAGTGTCCGATCTTATGGATAATCATTTTGTGGCGATCACCACGATGACTACCAAAGAAGACGCCGTTACTTATTTTGAAAAATATGACCGTTCAGCGCTTCCTATTATTACAGAAGCGGGAGTTCTTGTAGGGATTGTAACGATTGATGATATCCTTGACCAGATTGAACAGCAAAATACCGAAGACATTCAGAAATTTGGGGGTCTTGAAGCCTTAGATTTACCATATACCCAGACTTCTCTTATCGAAATGGTAAAAAAGAGAGGAATGTGGCTGATTATATTATTCTTTTCCGAAATGCTCACCGCTTCAGCCATGGGATATTTCGAAGACGAAATCCAAAAAGCAGTGGTATTGGCACTTTTTGTTCCACTAATTATTTCCAGTGGCGGAAACTCAGGTTCACAGGCCGCAACGCTTATTATTAGAGCAATGGCACTTCAAGAAATCGGTTTAAAAGACTGGTGGTATGTCATGAAAAAAGAAATATTCACCGGGTTGTTTTTAGGAGGGATTTTGGGAATTATTGGCTTCTTAAGAATCATGGTCTGGCATGAAGCAGGCTTTTTCAGTTATGGTACCCACTGGGTTTATGTAGGACTAAGTGTAGCCGTTTCTTTAGTATTGATCGTTCTCTGGGGAACTCTTTCAGGATCAATGGTTCCATTTATCTTAAAGAAATTAAAACTAGATCCTGCTACTTCATCTGCTCCTTTTGTAGCCACTCTTGTGGACGTTACGGGACTTATCATTTACTTTTCTGTAGCCGGACTTTTCTTAACCGGAAAACTTTTGTAATTTTAGGCATCATCTAACATGCCAATATGAAAATCGTTTCACTTGTACCTTCTATTACTGAGGCTTTATTTGACCTTGGACTTACCGAAAATGAAGTTGTAGGCAGAACAAAATTCTGTATTCATCCTCAGGATAAAATAAAAAATGTGGCTGTAATCGGAGGAACTAAGAATATCAATATTGAAAAAATTAAAGCATTACAACCGGATCTTATTCTTGCCAATAAGGAAGAGAATGTAAAAGAACAGGTAGAAGCTTTAATGGATGATTATAAAGTAATGGTCACCAATATTGACACGATTGAGGATAATTATTATTTGCTTAAAAATCTCGGAAAACTCTTTGGAAAGGAAGACAGAGCTCAGCTATTCAATCTTAAAATTTATGATATTCTGAATCAGGCTAAGCTGGATGCTCCTGTTAAAGCCGCTTATCTTATCTGGAATAATCCTTATATGACCATTGGTTCAGATACTTTTATCCATAGGATTTTAACTGAAATTGGTTTTGAAAATATTTTTAAGAATAAAACCCGTTATCCTCAGATTACCACAGAAGATTTGGCCGATGTTGATGTCATTATGCTTTCTTCAGAACCGTTTCCTTTTAAAGAAAAACATATTGAGGAATTGCAGGCTTTCTATCCTGATAAAAAGATTATGATTGTGGATGGAGAAGCATTTTCGTGGTATGGAACTCATATTGCGAAGTGTGAGCATTATTTTAAAGAACTTCTTACAGAAATTCATTCGATGCAGCAAAGTTAATTTTTCAACAAAGACTTTAAACCCTAAACATTAAACTTTAAATATTCAATTCACATGTCTGGTACAGTTATATTATCTGAAGGAGAAGAATTCGATCGCGTTATACAGGAAGTTTCAAAATACATCAATCTTTATGTAATGGCCTTTGAAAAAGAGGAAAGAACGATTACACGACTGGAAAAACGTGAAAATATGTATGGTGGAAACGGAACGGTGTACATGATACAGATGTTTGACCAGAAAGAACTGACGAATAATCGTTTGGCTGCGTACATGGTTTTATTGAACAAAGGTGATGAATCCGGATTTCACACCCACAGTGTCAGAAATGAACAAGAATTGTATGTAGTCTTTCATGGAACCGGAGAATATCGTGAAAGAACCGGAACAGATGGACTCATACGTAAGAAAATGCTTCAGAAAGGAGATATTACTGCTATAAGTTCTATAGGATATCATTCTGTTGAAAATACAGGTGATGAGCCTTTAATTATGTTTGTTATTACCACTAATAATCCATAAAAAACTCCGGCTAGATTAGCCGGAGTCTATATTTTACTTGTATTAAGTTTCAATTACAAAACCTTAGAAACTTCATTACAAAGCCATTCTAACAATTCGCGGTCTTCTTTCGTGAAAGGATCGATGGTATGAGAATCAATATCAATCTGACCGATATTTTTTCCGTCTTTAAAAATCGGAACAACAATTTCTGCTTTTGTATCGATAGAACAGCTTAAATAGTTGCTTTCTTCGTGTACATCAGGAACTACAAATGTTTCATTAGAAACCGCTACCTGTCCGCAGATTCCTTTACCGTAAGGAATAATGGTATGATCTGTTGGAGCTCCTACATAAGGCCCTAAAATCAACTCGTCCTTGTCTCCGTTTTTGAAATAGAAACCCGTCCAGTTGAAGTAAGGAATTTCCTGATCCAATAAGTGACAAACTTTTTCAAGTTTTTCTTCTGTATTATGTTTAGGACTTTCAAGAATTGAGGAAAGTCTTTTCTTTAATTCTGACATTGTATTTATTTTTTAAGAGAATTGTTTTAGGGAAAGTTCTTCTTTATATCCGAACATTCCACGCTCTTTGATCATTTCTGCTACGCCTTCCGGTACCTGAGTTTCCCAGCCTTTTACACAACATGCTATTTTTCTCAAAATTTCTCTTGAGTAGATTTCCAGAAACTCCGGATTATAATTGGTAATATCTACAATACGGTTGTTGTGTTTGAAATATTTGTATAATTCTTTCAGGTTTTCTTCCACTTTAAGGTTTGAAGAATCCAGTAATTGATGTGTTTCAGGATCTTTATAAGGATACAGATATACTCTCATTCCATTTCTGAAAAACTTACCGAATGCTTCCAGAATTCCTCCCGAAAGGTTTTGATAATATTTCTCATCAAATACCATCAACATATTATTTACTCCCATTGCTACACCGATATCTCCACTTGTGTAAGACGCAAAATAATCTATCAGTCTGTAATATTCTGAGAAATTTGAGATAATAACGGTGTATCCCAGTTTTCCGAGAATATCTACCCTATCAAGGAAATCTCTTTCATCAATATCTCCGTCTGCTCTCAGATTGGAAATGGTGATTTCGATAAGAACTTCTGTTTCTTCGTGGGTACAGGTGGCATCTTTGAAGAACATATCCATACCGTTTTTCAGCATATCAATGTTTACTTTCGTTACCGGCCTGAAACTTCCTCTCACCGCGAAAATATTCTTCTTGTATAATACATCTGCCGGAAGCATGTTGTTCCCTTCAGAATTGAAGATTACCGCATCAGTCATTCCATTCTTTACCAATTGAAGAGACATCAGTCTGTTATCAACATAGGCAAAAGCAGGTCCGCTAAAGTCGATCATGTCAATTTCCAGATTATCTTTTGCAATATCATCGTAAAGAGATTCTACTAAAGTTCTTGGATTGTCAAAATAATGGAAGGCTCCGAAAATAAGGTTCACTCCAAGATTCCCTAAGGTTTCCTGCTGAAGAGTGGCATCATTTTCTTTGAATTTTACGTGAATTACGATTTCATTGTAATCTTCATTTTCTTTAGTCTGAAAACGAATCCCTACCCAACCGTGGCCTCTTACAGTCTTGTCAAAATTGATGGTAGTTACCGTATTGGCATAAGAAAAGAATTTTCTATCCGGATTATTATCTCTTGAAATTCTCTCTTCAATCAAAGCTACTTCATATCGAAGCATTTTGCGAAGCCTGTTTTGGGTAACATACCTGTTTTTTACTTCCTTTCCGTAGATGGCATCACTAAAATCTTTGTCATAAGCAGACATCGCCTTAGCAATCGTACCGGAAGCTCCCCCTGCTCTAAAAAAGTGGCGAACAGTCTCCTGCCCTGCTCCAATTTCTGCGAAAGTACCATAAATAGTAGGATCTAGATTAATTGTTAATGCTTTTTGTTTAGGAGTTAGTTTCTGATACATTAGGACATGAAATTTTTCGTAAATTTACCAAAATTAAACCAACCTCAAAAGAAAATGAAGTTGAAATTTTTAGGAACTGGTACTTCTCAAGGTGTACCCGTTATAGGCTGTACATGTGAAGTGTGTACTTCCGAAAATCCCAAAGACAAACGCTTACGCTCTTCCGTGATGGTAACTACGGAAGAAAATAAAAAAATACTGATCGACTGTGGTCCGGATTTCAGGCAGCAAATGCTTACTAACCACGAACATAACGTAGACATTGCGTTGATTACCCATGAACACAATGACCATGTGATCGGGCTGGATGATATGCGTCCACTGATTTTTAAAAGCGGAAAAGATGTTCCGCTGTACTGCTATTCGAGGGTTGCTCATGAAATAAAAAACAGATTTCCTTACGCTTTTGCAGATATAAGATATCCCGGTGCACCTGCTTTTGAACTTCACGAAATTGAAAATAAGCCTTTTCAGGTACTGAATACAGAAATCACTCCGATAGAAGTGATTCACTATAAAATTACAGTCTTCGGATATAAATTTAAAAAGCTGGCTTACATTACAGATGCCGGATTTATTTCTGAAACGGAAAAGGAAAAACTGAAGGATTTGGACGTTCTGATCTTAAACTGCATCAGGAAATTTGATCCCCATCCTGCTCATTTTATCCTTCCGGATGTTATTAAGCTGTTTGAAGAGCTAAAACCGAAGCAATTATTTTTAACACATATCAGTCATCATTTAGGTTTGCATGATATTGAGGATAAGCAGCTTCCGGCCGGAATACACCTTGCCTACGATGGTTTGGAACTTAATTTTTAAAATATTTTCTTCAAAAAGCTTTTGAACATTGAAAAAAGTTCCTATATTTGCACACCAATTTGAAACAAACATCACGTTTGGACTCAACATCAAGCCCAGGTGGCGGAATTGGTAGACGCGCTGGTCTCAAACACCAGTTCTTAGGAGTACCGGTTCGATCCCGGTCCTGGGTACAAGACCGGAAAGAGGTAATAATTCACTTTCTTTCCGGTTTTTTTTCATGCCTAACTCATTGTTTATCTGGTATATATAAGAGAGCAAAACATTGGGTCGGGTGGTTCGATAATGATTTTCTGAAAATTGCAATTTTTCAGGGAATATCGAACCAATTATCTTACGTTTTACCTCGATATCCCCGTCAGTATAGAGTTTTGCAAGGTCTACCAGGTTCGATAGTGCTTGGTCTAGTAGTTTTTGAAAATCTATTTTCTTATTATCTTTTCCTTTAGTTAATTTAGCTTCGAGCTTTTCAATTTGTCCTTTACAGTCGGTTTTAATTTCAAGATAATCTTCATCATCAATTACCTCCTCCATCAGTTTATTTCTTGCCTGTTTCAATCTGCTATTTAAACGATCTATTTCTAATAGAATTGCTTTCCTTTCTCTTTGGGGATTATTGATTAATTTTTCAAAATTTTGCCTCAACACCTTTTTCAAATAATTTTTTATAGATGCGCGCATTTCCAATGACTGCAATATTTCTAAAAATTTAGAATTAATAATCTCAGATTTGTAACGGTATGAACACGGTGACTGGCAATGATAGTAATAATATTTATTTCCAGAACGTCCCGTAGAGGCACTGCCTGTAATCAAATGACCACATTCCGGACACACAAGGAAACCTCTTAATGGCAAATTATCGTCAGACAGTACTTTTACATTAGGTCTGGCTGGATTCACATTTCCATCCATTATACATTGAACTTTTTCGAATAGTTCTTCACTGATCAAAGGTTCATGAATACTTTTAACAAAATGAGCCTCCTCTTCATTGAATTGCTCCACGTAAATTTTCCCGCAATATGCGGTATTGCGTAAACTTGCAAGAAAGGCACTTATCCTAACTGACTTTCCTTCTTTTCTGTTCATCATATCCATGATTTGGCTCGCTGAATAAACGCCTTTGGACATTTCATTAAATGCCCATTTCATATTGGAAGCTTCCGGTTCCTTCGGAATTACATACTTTTTCCCGTTCTCCGTTATTCTGTTAGCGTAGCCATAAGGTGCCCTTCCCATTAATCTGCCTTCTTTTTTAGCACGGCGCATTCCATAATAAGTATTCAGAGCGCGCCTGTCGTTTTCAACTTCTGGTGCAGCAAGATATATAGCCAGCATCATTTTATTTTCAGGAATTGAAAGATCTAAAGGTTGCTCAATGGCCTGTGGTTCAACGCTAATTTTCCTAAGTATGTTAATCATTTGATACGCATCGCCAGCGTTCCTGCTGAAGCGATCCCATTTTGTAAAAAGCAGCAGATCCGTTTTTGAGCTTTTTTTCTTTAGCGTATCCAGTAATTTAATCCACTCTGGCCTGATAAAAGTCTTGGCTGAGTAATCTTCATAAATGATTTGACCTACTTTAATGTTATTGTTTTCACAATAACGTTTTAATCGTTCCTCCTGATCTCTTTGCGAGTATCCCTTATCTGCCTGCTCATCAGTTGACACACGGATATATAAATCGGCTTTTTTCATATATAAATCTTAGAAAATATTATTGTTCTAGAAAACTCTTAATGGTAATTTTTAAGAGCATCGTCAGAAAGCTTAAAATATCTTTCGCCTCCTCAATGCTTAATTCAATTCCCTCCTCTTCTTTAAAAATCTTGATAATCTCCTCTATGGTAATGTTACTAATTTCAACTTTCTTCTCCATACCAATACATTTTTAATAAAAGTATTGGACAACTGTTTTGAAATTAAACCCAGACACTTATGCGATGTATTTGGCTTTTAAATATAAATGTTTAACGCTTGAAACATGTAAAATCAAACGAAACACTTAACATCAACCATCGGGCGGAAAAAATTTTTATTTATAAAAGATGTGATTACGTTTAAATTTATTTTTTAGGTGCAACAAGAGAAAATTGATGCAAAGAAATTCATCATTCTTAGATTCAACTAAAATACAAATAAAATCAACATTGTTAATTTAAACATTCATTTCATATACAAAAACAGGTTATTGACTGTTATTACACGAAACATTTTCCATAATAAACCGGTAAAAAGGCAGCTAAGGTATTGTTGCCAGCCGTCATGCTAATCCAACCAAAAGACTACGGCATAAACGGTTTCCTCCCTAAAGGTACCCTCCAATTATTCCGTTTCCTTTTGTTTTTTTTCATTGTCAACACTTCATATCTGCTTTCTTTTTTCCGGTTTTCTTTTGAAAAATATTCAACGAAGCCTAAAAGGCTTTTAAGAAATAGGACGGAGAAGGGATTGAAAAGGCTTTTGATCTAAAAAAGACACCTAACAGTTCAAAGATGTTTTAAATAAATGCTGTTTTAACTTAAGTACGGGAAACAAAAGGCTCTGCCGTACTCAGAGCAATAACAATGAAATATAATATCGTAAATGAGATCAAATTGATCTACACAAGGAAAGGAAATACTGAAAAAAAGGTACTGAACTCTCAGGATGCTACAGATATTTTCCGGGAACATTTTGATGCGGATCAGATCGACTACAGGGAGTCATTTTACTCAATGTATATGAATCAGGCTAACAAGGTCTTAGGAATACAAAAAATATCAGAATCTGGAATTACCTCTTCTCTTGTTGACATCAGAATTATCATGCAGGGGGCCTTATTATGTAATGCCGTATCAATTATTATAGCCCATAACCATCCTTCCGGCAACCTTACACCTTCTCGCGAAGACATAGGCATCACACAAAAAATAAAGGAGGCTGGACAATTATTAAATATTAAACTGCTTGATCATTGTATAATAACTTCAATAGACTCCTACTCTTTCTCCGATGAAGGTATTTTATAAGAAACTTAAATTTCTGAAAAATAAGAATCCAGAGCCGATTACCGGTCTGGATTCTTGTGGCGTCGCGGAAAGATGATTGTCCTTTAGGGGAACAACCATCTTTCCGCAAATACTAAACAATGCTTCTCAAATTAGATGGTTTTATTTGAAGTGGAAATATATATTTGTAAGCTAAAGAAATAGTATTTATCCGTTTAGCTTTTTGTTGTTGAATTGAAATTCAATTTTCTCCTCATTTCCAAAACTGTCTGAGATCCATACCGTAAATGATTGTGAAACTTCAGAGGTTGAAGTATAATACAATCTGAACTCTTTCTCATACAGAGGATAAATATCATTAGGAAAGTAAGGTTGAGTGTTATAGTACTGCAGCTTTCCTACTCCCTCAAATTGAAAATATCGAAGATAATATTTGGTGTCAGCAAAATTACCTTCAGGAATAATTTTGATACGGATCTCCACATACTCATCTTTAGCGATATCCTTGGGAACAGGCATAACCGACACCTTAAAAGGATAATTCTGCTGAATTTCCAAATCATCTTTCTCACATGATTGTAAAAATAGTCCAATCACAAATAGTAGCAAGAAACACTTGAATTGTATTTTAACTGTATTAATTATATTTTTCATTTTTCATTATTTTTAGAAATTATATCTTATTCCAACCCCCAGCAGAAAGTAAAAATTAACCATTTGACTATTTTTCAAAAAACGAAGTTGCCCGTTGACCAGGAAAACTAAATGCTCAGTCAGATAGCTTTCAATAGACAGCTTACCGTTCGTCCCATAAATAAAATTACCTGTAGAGTTAAGCTTTGATCCATCATACAACAATTCATCACCTCTATTAATCTGCTCATAACCAACAATACCTCCAATTCCCAGATTAAAATTGACATTTCGCATGAAGTCTCCCCAAACATAAAAACTGTACCCACCACTCAGCAGGAAACTATCTATCGGGATATCGCCGCTTGTGTATTTATAATATTTTCTACCATATTCTGCCAGTCCAAAAAAGTAATTACCATTCTTCGAATAAGAAACAAGCCCAGTACTTAACATATAATTTTGTTTTTCTGGAGATTTTGGAAATACCGAATAGGTAAATTCAATACCAATTTGCTTAGGAATCATCTGTTGAGCAAATATTTTGCTACTCATTATCATCATGAAGATGACTGTTAAAAATATTTTGTGCATCTTACTCCGTTTTAATGGTTAAACTATGTATCACTCTTGCATGAACCAGATCTTCATTTTCAAGCTGTACTTTCAGATGCCTTCCCCCATTCTTTTCCAGAATTTCAATCTCCAACACCTGATCTTTTAAGAGCGTAAACTGATCAAGCATATAAATCCCTTTACTGTCTGAATGATTAGCTACGGTCGTTTCCGGGAAATAGGTGCGAACCTTCTCTAAAATCTTATCCTGAACGACCGTTCGCTTTAAGTTCTTTTTATCGACAATTTTAAAATTGACCCATTCAATAACATACCCTACATTACTTTGATTCTTAACCTGCAATGTGAAATAAAACTTGCTGTCATTAACGTGCAGTGCCCGGACTGAAAACTCAATTCCATAGCTTTTCGAAACAATATGCTTAATAGTTCTGTTGTCTTTCCTGTAAAGATTTTCCATAATGAGCCAGGTGAGAGAAGTTGAGCTTCCTTTAAGATCTTCAAATAATACATCAGTAGCATATTGCCTTTCAATACCCCTTTGAAGTCTTACTAAATCATAGCTTAATATATCGGGATAAGAACTGTAAGATGCATCAAAACTGTAAAATTTTCCATCTTCGGTAATGACCGAAAAATTAGTTTCCTCTTCAAAATCTCTGACGGCTGACTTAATCCTAAGGACGTTTCCTATAGGCTCTGCCTTATTGGCAACCAAGAGATCACTTCCCAGGTCAACATATCGTATTGATGTAGGAAATATCAGATGACTGGTTTTATTGTAGGTAACCTGTATCCTGAAAGGCTCTAATTTTCCTTCTTCCAAGGAATAATAGGTAGCCACAGAATCCTGTCCAAATGCCTTGCTTATTAATAGAAGTAATAGCATAATGAGTATATAATGACTCTTTTGTGTATTCATTTTTATTTTTTTTGATTAGTTATTTTTGGGTAAGAGTAAAACTTGATGGCCAGCTTTTACAGTTACTTTCAATTGTCTGACTCTCTTCTGAAAATAACCAGACAGTCCCTGTACTACTCCCCTGCTCAGATCAGCTGCAATCTGTTGTCCTGCAGATTGGGTCATCATAATATTAGTACCTGAAGTCTGGCTCATATTCGCTACAATATCGCTTACCGCATTCTGCTCCGCAGAATAAGGAACACACAATCCCATCTGACCGTCAGTGTCATAAACATTGATTTCTACAGGATAGATATTACCTTGAGATTGAATGGAAGATATTTTTAACTGAAGCCTACCCCCCTGAAATTTGCTTACTGCAATCATTAGGCTCCCCGCCGGAATTACAGTTCGTCCGACTTGCATCTCTTCTAAAAGCCTTATAGATAAAATACTTTCGTTTACCAAAGTCTTAGTTTCATAGACCACTCCTTTTATTGCGTTTTTTGTCTGAACTGCGTTTTCTGAATCATTTTGACTGCCACAAAATCTATTATGATTCAAACCTGCAATAAAGGCACTATCCGATTGCTGTCTATATAATGAAGAAACAACATTGGAACGTACCGGTATTGCTGAAGTCAGTTTAACCTTCTTTTCCGTTGACTTTTCGATTTCTTCTTTTCCTGCTGGTTTTTCCTGCTTTGGCATCGTTGGAAGATACTTAGCAGCCATTTGATACGATTTTTCCATGAGCTCTAACTGGTCGTTGATTCCCAAACCCGCAGGAACAGCATGATTTTGCATTGACTCATTCTTTAGCCTTGAAATTTCTTTCCTTAAGTTATTGACCTCCTTATCATCCCGATTATAGAAAGAGCTTAAGGTCTGCTGTGCATTTCGATAACTGTTCAGGGCATTCTGATCGGATTGCTGAAGTACACTTTTAGTGGATGTTGAAGAAGGTGGGTTGCTATTATAGTTTACACCGTTCTGGTCATTCCAGTAATTTGATAAAGTTGTTATTGAATTTCTCTTTTCTTCATTCTTTTGCTCTAATAACTGCTGCTCATAAGCCTTTTGCTTATCAGACTGTAATTGACCGTCTTTTGCCTGTGGAATAACTGCATTAAAGCCAGCCTCTTCAATAATGGCATGATCGGTATTGGGCTTAAAGATGAGATAAAAGCAAGATGCACATACAGCAGCCATCAAAAAGTAGATCAAAGGTTTCTTTAATCTTTCCCATTGAGCCTTGGGATGATCATTCACTCCGCTATAATTTTGGGAGAGATCATTTTCTGTCACTCTAATTTTCTCTGAATCTTTCATATTCTATTTTTTAGTGGATGAGTTTACTATTTCATTATGCTCCAATCCTTTTTCGGTAGGTTTCTTAGAAATGCCGTCAATATGATTGATAGAAATGGTATTACTTCTTTGACCTGTAGAAATACAGATATTGACAATGACGATGACGGTTATCAAAACATAACCACCAAAGAAAACCTTGGTCAGGAATTTTTGTCGCTCTACCGGAAGAGATTTCCAGTGTGTATCAATCTTTACAACATAATTTTCGAGTGTATCTCTTAGTTTTTTCATATCGGTCTTATTAGCGTTCAACAGTTTCGACATCTCTATTTTCAAGGACGTTGAATTTTTCAATGATAAATCCCTGAGGATTGCTTTCAGACCGTACAGAATTAACCAATGAACAGTTGGTAATTAAATTCCTGATGGTAAGATTGCTGGACCTGATTATAAACTGTCGTGCATATGTTTTAACATCATAAGGGTAAGTGTCAAAGTTGGCAACGACACTATCTACCTCAACTCTCTGCTGGATATTACCGGAAATTATTCTGTTATAGTAGCCTTTTTCCTGAAGGTCTTTATAGTAATTGAATGCAGATTGATCAGCCAAATTGAAAGCCCTTTTTACATTACTTTCAATAGCATTCTTATCAGGTGCTATGGTGAAGAACAATTCATGAAATCGTCTCACATGCTCTCTTGCTTCCACAGGTCTGTTGATCGACATATCCTGAGATAGCGCGACCATTAATGATTTGCCATTGTCCAGCACGTAGATCTTCTGACGCTGCTTCTCGGCAAATTGATAGGATTTAAAGACAACTACCCCTACGACTCCAAAACACAACACCGCAAAAACGAATGTAAATAAACGGATCTGCTTGAAGCTGCTCTCAATATTTCTTAACGTTTTAAATTCCATAGAACTGTATTTTTATTTTAATAATCTTCCCGAAATATTTCCTGTTGCTGAACCTACTGCCGCTCCTGCAACGTTACCTGATTTCGTGGCAGTTTGGTTTACATTGCGCATGAAATTGCCAGCTCCTCCAGCCTGAATCACCCAGCCTGTTACCGTCGGTACAGTAAAATAACCGATGATGCCGATTACCATATAGATGATGTATACTGTATTGGAGGTATCGGGAATGAAAGTGGGATCTGCGAGCATCTCTATATCCCGTTCTAAAATCAAAGTCTGTATTTTGGCAAGAATAGCACTGAATATATCAGCAACAGGAAGCCATAGGTAAACACTTATATATCTTGTCAGCCATTGACTTAAAGTGGTCTGAAATCCATCCCATACAGAAATGGCAAATGCGATAGGTCCTAATATTGAAAGGACAATCAGAAAGAAGGTTCTGATGGTATCAATAACTAAGGCTGCCGATTGAAACAATATTTCAAGAAACTCACGGAAACCATCTCTGATATCTTTCTTGATGGCAAACATTTCTCTTTCAATATACATTCCGGACATCGTGACCAGATCCGATGGTGACCATCCGAGCTCTTCCAGCTTCTTGTCAAATTCTTCGTTTGAAATAAGGTAAGCCATCTCCGGATTCCTCAGCATCGCTTCCCGTTCTAAAAGATCTTTTTTCTGTTGCAGCTCGTTCATATCCAAGACCTGATTCTCCCACATGGAGTGGCTGCCCTGAACAATCGGGCTCATCACTCCATTAAGGCTTCCTAAAACCAATGTGGTAAAAAACATAATGCAGATGCCTATGGCAAAAGGTCTCAGCATGGGAAACAAATCAATCGATTCTGCACGGCTCAAGGACTGCCAGACTTTTAGTGCTACATAGAATAAAGCACCTAATCCTGCGACTCCTTTTGCCACAGCAGCCATATCGGCGCACATCGGCATCATTTCCTCATAAACGGAACGAAGTACTTCGTGTAAGTTATTCGGTTCCATCTTACCAGTATTTTTGATTGGAGGTTCCGTAAAGATCCAGCACCCTTTGGGTATTGTTCTGTTTTTTTGCTCTGAGATAACTGACCGAAATATTTTTATTGGTATAGTATCGTACCAGATTATGATACACTTTGACCTCTTTATAAACCCGGTCAACAACATCCATCCTTTCTTTATCATTCAGAGAAAGACCGTTAGAAGTGATGATCTCTTTGAGTTCTTTCAATAGCTCCGTGCTCTCCGTAAGAAGCGCAGAATAACCATTGGCAATGGAAGCTAATTCCTGAGCATTAAAATTGGGGTCATTCAGCATTTTACCGAAATTGTTGACATACATCTCAGAAACATCACCCACTAAAAGGACGGTCTGCTGAACCTTTCTGGCATCTTTGACCAGATTATTGATGGCTTTCAGCTGGTCATAATACTCTTTACCCTGTTCATATACTTTCTTAACTTCATTGAAGTTCTTAACAACGTTAGATACCGTTGAAGAAGTTTGTACAATTTCATTGGCTGAGTTCAAAATTCCCGAAGCCAGGTTTGCAGGGTCTGTTACGACAAATTGTGCTTTTGTATAGGTTACGGTAGCGAAGAACGCTGCCATCATTGTTTTGATGATTAATTGTTTCATTGTTTTAAGATTTTAAATGATTTAATGGTCTTTTGTATTCGATTTGATTCTCTTGAGAGAAATCCGCTTGATGGCATGTTCGACATTGCCGTCGAGCTCTGATGCAAGATTCATCACTTCCATCTTTTCCGTTTCTTCTGTAGTATAAGCCAGATATTCTTCGGTAGAAACTTCGGTCGCATAGACTGCTGAGTGCGTTCCGCCCAGTCCAATCCAGACTTCTTTATACAATCTTCGCGGATCGTTGTTCATATTGATCGAAAGTACCTGTGACTTTTCTTTGTCAGTCAATCCCAGCATCGCCTGAATATCATCGAACTTGTTCATGTACTTTCTTTGGTCAAGAAGAATCTTACAATCCGAATTATTAATGATACTTTCTTTCACAATCGAAGACTGAATGATATCATCTACTTCCTGAGTTACTACAATGGCTTCCCCGAAGAATTTCCTGACGGTCTTGAACAGGTACTTGATATACTCAGCCATCCCCTCCTTGGCAATGGCTTTCCAGGCTTCTTCGATGAGGATGAGTTTTCTGATTCCTTTGAGTCTTCGCATCTTATTGATAAAGACTTCCATAATGATGATGGTCACAATAGGGAACAGAATTTTATGATCCTTAATGGCATCGATTTCAAAGACTATAAAACGCTTGGATAACAAGTCCAGTTGCTTCTCTGAATTGAGCAGATAGTCATACTCTCCTCCTCTATAGTAAGGTTCCAGCACATTGAGAAAGTTGGCAATATCAAAGTCTTTTTCCCTGACTTTCTTTTGCTCCAATACTTTCTGATAGTCATCTTTGACATACTCATAGAACCCATTGAAAGAAGGATGCTGGTCATCGGTTTTAATTCTTTCGATATATCCGCTGACTGCATTGGAGAGTGCCACTTCCTCTGAACGGGTTGGTGGTTCATCGTCTCTTTTCCAAAGAGTCAGAATCAAGGTTTTTATACTCTCCCTTTTTTCAATGTCAAAAACGCCGTCATCAGTATAGAATGGATTGAAAGCGATAGGATTGTCCTCGGTATAAGTAAAATAAACCCCGTCCTCTCCTTTGGTCTTTCCTTTAATGAGTTCACATAATCCCTGATAGGAATTTCCGGTATCTACAAGAAGTACATGAGCACCCTGCTCATAATACTGTCGTACCATATGATTGGTGAAGAAGGATTTACCGCTTCCTGAAGGTCCGAGAATAAACTTATTTCTGTTCGTAATAATTCCCCGCTTCATCGGCAGATCCGAAATATCTAGATGAATAGGCTTTCCCGTTAGGCGGTCAGCCATCTTGATCCCAAAATGTGATGGTGAATCCTGATAGTTGGTCTCTTCTGTGAAAAAACACAAAGCAGGTTCAATAAATGTGTAAAAGCTCTCTTCACTAGGAAAATCTCCTGCATTACCCGGAATTCCTGCCCAATATAATGTTGCTGTATCTGTCGTATTATGACGGGGTTTACATTCCATTAAAGCCAAAGCACTTCCCGTATCATTCTTTAACTGCTTTAATTCATTAGGATTGTCCGACCAAGACATCACATTAAAATGAGCACGGATGGATTGCAGTCCAAAAGAATGAGCCTCATTCAAATACTTCTCAATCCATTCCTTGTTGATTTGGTTCGCTCTGCTATACCTTGCCAGAGAATGCATATTCCTTGAAGTTTTTTCAAACTTGCTCAGATTCTCGTCACTGTTGTCAATGAACAGATATTGATTATAAATGTGATTGCAATTAAGCAGAAGCCCTACCGGAGAAGCAAATGACAGAAGACAATCACTGCGGTCGGTGCTTAGCTTCTCATACCGACTATGTGATGAGACAGTGCCTGGTAAATCCTCCGTATCCGATAAGGTGTGCATACTAATCCGGTTGTTACCAATCCGCATTTCTTCTGAGCCTAATTTGATGTCCTGCAATGACGGATGGGTTTCACGGGACAGAGTCAGATACTGTTCCAGTAGTCCTGACCTCTCGGAAGTTCCTGCTATCTCATCTTCTGTCATCCTTTCCAGATGGATATAACCACTATCATTCATAATCCGCTCCAGCTGATCGACCGCTTCAAGAAAACGACCAATGACTTCTTTGTCCTTGATCTCTTTTGGAATCAGTTTTCCTTTACAGAGTGATGAAAAGTTGCTCTGCATCCGCATTCTCTCCTTACTGGTTTTCGTTATAAAGAGGTAGCAGTAATGATTTAAAAAGGGTCTCTCATTGAAATGTCTTTCAAATGATTTGGAAAGAAAACTCTGGTCGTCTTTTGACAAATCAGGATTGTAGTTTTCTTTGATAAACCAGTCCTGTTTGTGAACAATGGTGAAATCCGGGAGTGTTTTAATCGCTTTGAACCAAACGGAATGCATGGCTTCATACTCAGCGGAAGCAACGGTAAACAGTTCGGGGAGTCTGACCTTAAAGCAGATGGTCACATCAGCGTCTTTTGAAATGATACAATCATTTTCAATAGCCAGCAATGGAAATTTGCTTTCCAAGGTTGCTGCTTTGGAAGAATTTCTCATACTCCTGTTCTTTTACGGTTGGTTTTCACATAGCGATAGATACTCTTTCGACTGATGATATATTTTGGATGCTTTTTTTGAGCACCCATTTTCATCAGACCATGCTCACCGTATTTTCTATTCAGTGCGAAAGTCTGCCAGGTAAGAAGTCCACTGCTGATTCCTCCAAGAATTAAACACAGATAGGTATTGACGCCTGCCATATACATAATCATGACACAGATCAATATTCCTAAGAGTCCTCCACTGAAAATAAAGAGGTATTGTGCTTTAAGTCCCTTGAACTCTACCGTCCTTCCTATTCCTTTATTGATATGATAGGTATTCATAGTCAATATTTTAAAGGAAGAATGAACGAAGAATGGTTGCGGCAACAATTAAGAAGATACATGCTCCGAACCAGCTGGCAGCGGTTTTACTGGTGTCAGGATCACCGCTGCTGAACTTGTTGTAAACCTTGACTCCTCCAATCAATCCTACTACTGCACCTATGGCGTAAATTAATTGGGTAGCCGGCTCAAAATAAGAAGTGACCATCTGTGTAGCCTCATTGATTCCGGCTGAACCATTACCTTGACCAAATACCAAATTAATTGTTACGAATGTTAAGATTGCGTACAGCAATTTTTTTCTTTGTTTTTTCATAATGAATAGATTTTTGATTATGAAACCCGCACTTTACGGGCTTGATGACAAAGATGTCCGAGTCTAGGTACTCAATAACAGGAATGGCAGTGGATGGAATCTTTTGGCAGTTAAAGAACCGTGCGTCAGTCAGAATTCCTGTATAAATAATTGTAAATTTGTAAGGAATTTCAAAAAAGAGAAATCATGGATAAAAGGTTCACAGATATTATTGAGCTCATCAAACAGTCTCGTAACAATGCGATAAGAAAAGTCAATGAGGAACTCATCGATCTATACTGGAATATTGGTGAGTATATCAGCAAAAAGGTAGAGCTGAGTGAATGGGGACAATCTGTGGTTAAAGAACTTTCTCAGTTTATCCAGACTCATGAACCTGAACTAAAAGGTTTTTCGGATAAGAATCTTTGGAGAATGAAGCAGTTTTATGAAACTTACAAGGAATTTCCAAAAATCTCAACACTGTTGAGAGAAATCAGCTGGTCTCATAATCTGTCCATATTCTCCAGATGTAAATCAATCGAGGAAAGGGAATTTTATATCAAGTTGACCAAACAGGAAAATTATAGCTTCCGGGAGTTAGAGAGACAGATATCCAGCAGCCTTTTTGAAAGAACGATGATTGGAAATTCAAAACTCTCAACAGTGTTGAGAGAAACTAACGCTGATATAGTCAATACATTTAAAGACAGCTATGTATTTGACTTTTTAAATCTGCCTGAAACATTCAATGAAAATGATCTCCAAAAAGGTTTAATTGAGCAGATCAAAAATTTTATCCTGGAGTTAGGACGGGATTTTCTTTTTATCAGCGAAGAGTACAAAGTACAGGTCGGCAATTCTGATTTTTATATCGATCTTTTATTCTTCCACAGGGGGCTGCAATGCCTTGTCGCTTTCGAACTGAAAGCAGATAAATTCAAACCCGAACATCTGGGTCAGCTTAACTTTTATCTGGAAGCGCTGGACAGGGATGTTAAACGTCAGAACGAAAATCCAAGCATCGGCGTACTGCTTTGTAAAGACAAAGACAGCGAAGTAGTAGAATATGCGCTGAGTAGAAGTCTTTCTCCGACAATGGTTTCTGAATACAAAACGCAGCTTCCCGACAAAAAGGTTCTGCAGAAAAAACTGCATGAATTGTTTGATAACAGATCTTAGTTGAAATTTATTAATAACAAAAGGGGAATTTGCCTAAACAAACTCCCCAATATCGAAACCTTCAACACCATCTTTGTAACTGGAAGATATGCCTTGAACATCATTCGAAATGCTCTGACTTAACAAATTTGAAATACGCTTCGAAGCCTCCCCCAACGAATTCTCCAAAAGATCAAAAAGCTCGGTCCCATGAATTTTTTGAATTATAGCAACTGCTTGCTGTTCTAAATCAGGTTCCAGCATTTTCCGCTGTAACAGCTGACCCGCAGTACTCAATTCCTGAAAGGTAACCCCTGTAGCAAACCCGCTTTCGATATTAGAGTCCTGATACTTCCAATCCTCTTCCTCCTGCCCCCAATTATCCTTGATTAGAATATCATCAAGGTTTTTATTCTCGGTTACATCCTCAGCTTTCCCGTCTCTGGTTTCTGATTCAAAATTATCTTCTGCTAATGAAGTAAATTCAAGGTGGCTTTCAGTGGCTTCAACTGGCCAACCTTTTCTTTTTGTTTGCTTAATATCTCCCATTATCGGTGGAGAACTTTTCTTAGTATTACCCCTATCTTTCGCACGGACATTGACTGGGAATCTTCTGTCGAGAAGAATTAGAATGATAGCGATTAATAAACCTGTAATGATTATTTTTTCCATAAAATGATATTAAAAAATGGGACGGTATTTTTTATTGAAATCATCAGTAATTTCCTTTTCAAACATTTCGAAATGATACGCCAGTATATTATCCAGATAAGCATACAGAGAAATCTGGTCATCGGCAATGATTTGAATAATGCGTGAGAGGCGCTCGTGATATTCAGGACGGATATAGATACTTTTATCACCCCGCTTAGTCATGGTATGATGAGTAAGAAACTGCTCAACATAACTTAAATCTGATGTTTTTTTATTCTTCAACTTATTTTTTGCTTCACCCTTCTCCTTTGGAGGATCATCAGTTTTTGAAATAACTTCCTTCTTAGGACTTCCTGCCATAATGGACATCAGATATTGTTCATCGATCCCCCTATCATCATTGTTATTTTTTTCATATTCCATACTCTTATAGTTTTACAATTCCTAAAAATTCTTCTACAAATTGATCCAGCCTGCACTGAGCCAACAATTTAGGATCTGCAGGCAGTAAAGTCGATCGGAAAACAGTCTTTGTAATAGCCTCTCCTTCCTTTCTAAATCTTTTACTGTCTGTAATGCTTGTTTCCATAAGTGGCAGCCCTAAATCTGAAATCACTTTACTGTAGTTTTTGTAGAGCAACGTCCGTTCTCTTCCATCCACCTGATTCCAGAAAAGATGGACTGCCCGGATTCCCGTTTGAGTTTCTTTCATCAACACATTAGTTAGAACATCGGTGAAACTTAACGTACTTTCCAGCACAACACGATCCGCAGTAATGGGTGAAAAAATATAATGGACTTTCGTCAAAGTTTTTAAAATCCCGGCGGTATTCACAGTTCCCGGTAGATCTAAAAATATAACATCAGGAATTGTTTCAGATCCTTCAACATAAGCATCTATATCCTCTAAAACCTGATCGGCTTTACTCTGGAAAATGGGATACGCTTTTTTATTAATACTCGTAAATTGTTTGTGAGCGATCTTTTTTAAAATCTCATTCTGCATCACCATTTTTAAATCCCGCTCTCTCATCTGGAGTAAACTGTACTGAGGAAAGTCACAGTCAAATACAGCGACCTGATACCCCATCCGGTAATGAAGAATACTTGCTAGAAGTGATGTAAAAGTGCTTTTTCCCACGCCTCCTTTTTGGGTGGAAAATGCAATAATGGTAGGTTGTTTTTTTGTTTTCATTTTGCTTAATTTTGGTTATACATAATTGTGAAGAAAGGCTGATTGATAGCCCCTGGGCAATACATATATCAGGTTCCCGTACTCCTTTCAGTACTACCGGCCAGATTTCCTGAAAGCTTTATTGATTTCAATCAGTTCTGGTTGAATGCCGTTCATCCTGCAATACTGAAAAATTGCTTTCCGGAAGACTATCTTTCACATAGACTATCTTGACGGCTGGAATTCCGGAAGGCTGGCATACTGGATTTCCACTATTCAGGATTTCTATCAGATCTGCAGTCAGGAAATCCCGCCCTCAATCTGATACAAATGAATACGATTTCTTCTTCGAAATATTCTTAATGGTCGTTTTTGGCTTTAAGTGACTGTCTTTGACTTTCTTTCTAATATTGTCCCTACAAATGATTGTGGTTTACTTTGTTTCAGAAGACTAAGGAGGTCTTTACTGGAATTTCCTTTCACCCGAAAGGAGCAAGTTATGTTTTGAGTGCCTCATAACTTTTTTCGTGCCTCAAAACAACTTGCCCTGGCTGGGGCTTTAAAAACCACTCCAAAGTCGTGATTTTACTAATATTAAATTAAATGCAATGGATGTAAATAAAAAAAGCAAAGGCGGGCGTAAGCCCAAGATGAATCCAAGTAAAAACAGATATGTATTTAGACTTAAGGATGAAGAAAATATAAAGTTTTTAAATTTATATGAGGCTTCCGGAATAAACAGCAAAGCGAAATTTATTACAACAATTTTGTTTCAGAAAGAATTAAAAATTGTAAAAGTGGATGTTTCAACAATGGATTATCATAGTCAACTCACTAAATTCTTCTACCAATTCCAGTCGATTGGAAACAATTATAATCAGATAGTAAAAATTTTATATCGAAATTTCACGGAGAAAAAAGCTTCTTTCTATCTCTTTAAACTGGAAAATCATACCAGAGAACTAGCTTTAATTTGTAAAAAGATTATCGAACTCACAAAAGAATTTGAGCAAAATCATATTCAAAAAACTTCCGAATAATGATCGCTAAAATTGGAAAAGGTGAAAACCTATGGGGTGCTCTTACCTACAATCAACAGAAGGTAGACAACGAAAAAGGAACGGTTTTATTTACTAATAAGATTCCTGATTTGTGGGATCGACCTTATTCAGTTAAATTTTTTCATCAGTACTTTGAACCCTATTTGATTGCCAATAACAAAACTGAAAAACCGGTAAGACATTTCTCACTTAATCCTGATCCTGAAGATAAGGTTAATGACAAAGATTATCGGGAAATGGCTCAGCAATATATGCAGGAAATGGGTTATGGCAACCAACCCTATGTTGTCTTTAAACATACGGATATTGATAGAACTCACATTCATATTGTGACCACCTGTGTCCAGATCGATGGAAAGAAAATATCAGATCGCTATGATCACTCCCGATCAATGGAAGTCTGCAGGAAATTGGAAAAACAATACAACTTAAAAATTGCTGGTGAGAATAGAAATTTAAATCAAAACTCTATTTTTAAACCTGTAGATTATACTAAAGGGTATATCAAAACACAATTATCCTCGATACTACGACATATACCTCAAACCTACAGCATTCAAAGTATAGGTGCATATAACGCTTTACTCTCTCAATTCAATATCTCCGTTGAAGAAATTAGCGGAGAGCTTCATGGTAAAATGAGAAAAGGAATGGTCTATTTTGCAACGGATAAAAATGGGAAAAAAGTAAGCAGTCCTTTTAAATCATCCCTTTTTGGTAAGTATGCAGGAGTAGAAAATATTCAGGTACTTATTGAAAAATCTAAAGTAAAAATGAAAAATAATCCTTCAAAATTCATTCTTAAAAGAACTATTGAAACAGCTCTCAGCACGAGTAAATCGGAAGCTTCTTTTAAGTCTCAACTTTTGGAACAGGGAATCGCTACGGTCATACGAAAGAATGATGAGGGAAGGATCTACGGAATCACATTTATAGACCATAACTCAAAATCTGTTTGGAATGGCTCACAGCTGAGTAAAGAACTATCAGCCAACTCATTCAATACACTGTGGAATGAGGTAGAAACAAAGCCTAAAACCAATTCATATAATAGTTCTAACAATGATATATCGCTTGAAAAATCTTCAGAACATTTCTTCATCAATAACAGCTACGAAGTATTTGACGGATTTTTTAGCGGGTTATTGTCTTCAGGTCCTCATGAGGATCAAGAGGAACAAATTTTTGAATCACAAATGAAAAAGAGACAAAGAAAAAGAAGATAAAAAATAATCTTCTTTTGTAAAAACGGTCTAATAACGATGCTCAAAGAGCCAAAGGCAGACAACGCATGCTTGCAACGCCTCATTTATATTTGAGAATACGTAATCCTGTATTTATGCTTCTAAAAGGTAATATGCAGGGTGAAGACGATTTAAGAGGACTTGCCAAAATCATGGCGTTTATGCGAGCGGTAAGCATTATTCTAATACTAATGCATCTGTACTGGTTTTGTTATGGATTTTTTGCACATCAACAATGGACACTGGAACTCATCAATAAGATTCTTTATAATTTTAATAAGACCGCAGGCCTTTTTTCTCAACCTATTTATTCTAAGCTGTTCGCAATAGTTTTACTGGCTTTGAGTTGCCTCGGAACGAAGGGAGTCAAAAATGAAAAGATCACTTGGAAAAAAATTAGTATTGGTTTTTCTATTGGTTTTGTCTTATTCTTTTTAAACGCAATCCTCTTACAATCTGCCAACAGCTTTACTCCTATGCTTTATATTCTATCTACTGGATCCGGATACATTCTTCTGATGCAGGCAGGGGTTTGGATAAGCCGCCTTCTGAAGCATAACTTAATGACGGATGTTTTTAACAATGAGAATGAAAGCTTTCAGCAGGAAACCCAATTACTCTATAATGAATACTCTGTTAACCTTCCTACACAATTCTATTATCAAGGGAAGTGGCATCAGGGATGGATTAATGTAGTCAATCCTTTTCGTGCCACCATTGTCTTAGGAACTCCAGGTTCAGGAAAATCCTATGCTGTTGTCAACAACTATATCAAACAACATATTGAAAAAGGATTTTCCATGTATATCTATGATTTTAAATTTGATGATTTGTCTACTATTGCGTACAACCATCTTCTCAATCATTCTGATGCTTATAGCGTAAAGCCGAAATTCTATATCATCAATTTTGACGACCCCAAAAAAAGCCATCGGTGTAACCCCTTAAATCCTAATTTTATGACAGATATCTCAGATGCATATGAAGCGGCTTACACTATTATGCTGAACCTTAATAGAAGTTGGATTCAGAAACAGGGCGATTTCTTTGTTGAGAGTCCTATCATACTGCTAGCTGCCATCATATGGTTTCTTAAAATTTATGAAAACGGTAAATACTGCACTTTTCCACACGCTATAGAGCTGTTGAACAAAAAATATGAAGAGGTCTTTACGATATTAACCTCTTACTCTGAATTAGAGAATTACCTATCTCCTTTTATGGATGCATGGCAAGGGGGTGCACAGGATCAGTTGCAGGGGCAAATCGCATCGGCTAAGATTCCTTTGTCAAGAATGATCTCACCACAATTATATTGGGTAATGACCGGAGACGATTTTTCTTTGGATATCAATAACCCCAATGAGCCTAAAATTCTGTGTGTTGGAAATAATCCTGATCGTCAAAATATCTATTCTTCTGCTCTTGGGCTATACAATTCGAGAATTGTTAAACTGATCAATAAAAAAGGACAGTTAAAAAGTTCTATCATAATTGACGAGTTGCCTACTATTTATTTCAGAGGCCTGGATAATTTAATTGCTACTGCCAGAAGTAATAAAGTTTCTGTATGTCTTGGGTTTCAGGATTTTTCCCAGCTGACAAGAGATTATGGAGACAAGGAAAGTAAAGTGATTCAGAATACGGTCGGAAATATTTTCAGCGGACAGGTAGTGGGGGAAACAGCTAAAACCTTATCCGAACGTTTTGGAAAAATACTGCAAAAAAGACAAAGTATATCCATCAATAGGAACGATACTTCCACCTCCATTTCTACCCAATTGGACAGTTTGATACCTGCTTCGAAGATCTCTACCTTAACCCAGGGATTTTTTGTCGGTGCTGTATCTGATAACTTTGATGAAAGGATTCAGCAGAAGATTTTTCATTCCGAGATTGTTGTAGACAATGTTAAGCTTTCTGAAGAAATGAAAAGCTTTCAGCAGATACCGCAGATCCGATCCTTTATTGATGAAGACGAGAATGATTGTATGACCAGGCAGATTCAAGATAATTATAGAGAAATTAAGTCAGATATTCTCAATATCATCACAGATGAAATGGATCGAATAAAAAATGATCCTGATTTGCAACATTTATTGAACTCGGATTAAAGAATGAAACCTCAAATACCATACGATTTGAGGTTTCTGTTTGTATTTATGTTACTCAGCATCACCGTTCATAAAATATTGATTCAAATTGTCACTCACCAATTGAAGGAATTTGGTTGGTCCCTGTTTTCGGTTACGAATTTCAAAGATGGTTTTATGAAAGTTGCCTAAATCGCAATCCAATGACTTTTCTGTAAATTTTATGACTTCGCTTAACTCTATATTACCACCGTTAAAACAACGCATCTGGTAAAGTGCATAGATAAGCTCTATAAGACCGACCTTTGATCCCGACCAGCTCAAAGGAGAAAATACTTTTGCCGTAAAGGTATCATTCGAATTTTCGATTTGCTTCTTTAAATACTGATCGAACTGCTGATTGGAAATAAATCTGGCGATCATATGGTCATGTGAGGTCGTAAAGCTTGGATCATAGTTATAAAATCCGGATGATAGCTTCATTTTTAGGTCGTAGGAATTGCGAACAAATATTTTATGATCAAGATAGGTTGCTTCCCGTTTATAGTAACTGTAAAATTCAGAATGCTCCAAATAAAAGTCTTTCAATTTTTCCTGTTCTGCTTCATAATATTTTTTTAAAGTCTTATTTCCGGCAGCCGGCTTATGAGATTCAATATCCAGTACTGCTGAATAATAAATAAATTTTGCAATAAACTGCGGTTTCAGTTTTTTAAAAAAGAATATTTCTTCAGCAATATAATCAAAATGATGGTTGGAAACCAAAAGTTTTAATTTCCTTATCGACTCATCAATAATAAGTAATGCCTTTTCTGAAATTTTGATCAGATCATTTCCGTCAGCATTGACTTCGTTAATCTTTAGGTCCAGATCCTCCAATAAATTCGAAGCTCTTTTAAAAATTGTTTTTGTTACCATGTCCTTTTTTAAGGAATTTACAAAAATTACCTAAAGCACGACTTAATCAACTAATACCCAGTTCCTTTTTCCGATTCTTTATATAATCAGTAGGTCTTATCCCATTGATATCAAAGAACAGGTTTGAAAAGTTCTGGCGTGCCGCTATACCACATTCATCAGCCAGCGCCTCGATAGTATAATTTAAATATTTATTGTTGGTATTAAGTAGATTAGTGATATAATTAATTCTCAGTTCAGCCATGTATTTATTAAAATTCATCCCTTTTTGTTCATTGATATAAACCGAAAGATAGTGGGAATTGGTTCCCAGCTTTAAAGCAATACTTTTCTGCGTAATCCCTTTCTTTTTGAAATGTTGCTCCTGCTCAAACTTCTCAAGCTTTTCTTTTATTTCTAAAGCCATTTCCGGGGTAAGAGAGGTCTTTCTTACAGGCAGTTCTATCATTTCTTCTCTTACAATATCATTCATATTATATCTTCCTTCAGCAATTCTCTTTTGAAGAAGCTGATATTGTTTTTTTATCTTTTGATCTCTTCGATACCGGACAACAAAAAAACCAAGAACTACACTTCCTGAAGCAATAAGTATCTGAGCCAATACTATTTTTTTAGTACTGGATCTCTCCATTTCTTCTTTTGCATCCATCAGTGTACGTCGGTCAAAATCTTTATGAAGTTTCAAAGATAAATAGGGAAAATCTTTACTGATTAAACTGTCAGCCTTTAAAAGCTGATTGGTATAGTACAGTTGCTTTTCGACGTCCTTATCTTTATAATGATTGATAAGATAGTGATAACTCTTATAGACCTCTGGAAGTATAAAATCATGTTTATTGAAAATAGAGTCTATTTTGTTATAACATCCTACAGCCCTATTTATATTATCCTGTACTTCATACGTTTTACCCAGATAATAATATACTACAGAAGCCCAGGCGAAATCATTTCTCTTTAGAATATTGGGTAAAGATTTTTGCAAGTGATCCTGAGCACCAACATAATCTTTATGATGAAATCTGGAAATTCCGATGCATTTTAGGAAATAGCTTTTTTCAAGTACAAAATCACTATTATCGGCAGTTAGCCGATAACCTAAATTGCTTAAACTATCACTCTTGGCAAAATGATGCAGATATCTGTTGAGGACAGTCAATTGATGTAAGCAGTTGAGATACGCCTTCTCATAGTTAAACTGTTCATTTTCATGATGGCTTTTATTCAGCTTTGACCTGTAAAATGAAGTACATTCAAGAAAATGCTTCATGGCGTCATCATAATAGCCCAAATGACTTTTTACAATTCCTAAATGATAAAGGACTTTATACCTATGGTACTCATCTTTTGAGCCTTTTGAATACGTATAGGCTTTAATGTATTCATTTAAAGCCAGCTTAAATTTTTTTTGATAAAAATAATAGATGATTCCCTTGCTTAAATATTCTTTACTGATGTCATCTTGGCTTCCATGCTGCAAACTGACAGTAAGCGCACTGTCAGCATACTTCATCTTGTTTTGATAGTCAAACTGTCTTGCATCTCTATACCCTTGAATCAGCTTTGAAAAATTATTTTCTTTTTTTGCTTTTTTAATGTACAGTTTTACATAAGGCATTGCATGAATGTCATCTATTGCCATTTTTTCATAAGGCTTTCTAATTTCACTGAAAGTTTTTTCCTCTTTCTTTTGTGAAAATAAAAATTGTGAAAAAACAGGAAATAAGATGAGAAAGCAATAAAACTTTTTCATAGACTGATATTTAGAACCTCACCATCTCAAAAATAAACATTTATGTTTTAAATAAATCAAATTTCAATGAATTAAATAACAGAAAAACAAAAATCCTGTAAAACATGCAAATACAGCCATTTAAACTCTGATATTCTCATGTAGTAATTTTAAAATTGAGACGTAACAATTTTAAAATAGAGCCATATAACAGTTTTTTTTAGCTCATAAGCCGGATAATTTTGACATCAGAATTCTAATATAATCCGGCCGGGATAACCCAATTAAAATTATCAAAATGAAAAAGTTTATCCCATTTTTTAGCATAATCATCGTAGCAGTTTGTCTACAAAACTGCACCCATCGAGATGAAGATATGATTTCAAATAGTGAATATATTGAAAAATCAGAGCCCACACTAAATGACTTAGTAATGAAACAGGATTCTGCTAAATCCATAGAAGTCATTGAAGATCCTGGAACAAAAGATCCTCCTGTCAGAGACGGTGATAATTGGCGGCTTACTCAGGATTAAAAACAAAAAAATATGATTCCTCATACCTCCATAACAGTTGTTACAGGCTTACCATGTCCAAAGAGTGGCATCTGGGAAAGTATGGGGAATTTCAAAACAACTGTGACCCTCTTTAAGGGTGAACCGATGCCTGAATATTGCGGATGGAAAATCAAATGGAGACTGGTTCAGGTCTGTTAAACCCAATAATGACATACCATGAAAAACGTACAAAATATCTTTATCAAAACTGTTTCCTGCTTTTTTATTCTGTTGTTTGTGTATGCAAGTGTGAGCAAATTGCTTGATTTTGAAAACTTTCAAGTACAGATTGCTCAGTCACCTTTAGTAAGTGCTTATGCAGGTATTATTTCTTATGCTGTTATTATTGTAGAATTAATTATTGTACTATTATTAACTTCTCCAAGCAGGAGATTAATCGGATTATATTTATCAACTGCCTTAATGTCAGCATTTACGATCTATATATTTCTCATTCTAAATTACAGTGACTTTGTTCCTTGTTCCTGTGGAGGGATCTTGGAAAAAATGGGATGGACTGAACATCTGATTTTTAATATTCTTTGTGTAGCTATAGGAGGTCTATCTGTTCTCATCATGGGAAGAGCAAATCATAAGACTTACCGTAAAACAGCATTGATCTTAGGGATTTCCAATATTTTGAGTTGTATTCTTGTCATTGTTTTGTTTTTTAAGTCAGAATACATTATAAAACAGGAAAACAATTTTACAAGAAGGTTTCTGATGCATCCTATTTTAAAAGTAAAAAGTATGGATCTGGAGAACCATTCATTTTATTTTGCTGGTGCTAAAAATGAAGAGCTTTACTTAGCTAACCGAAGCCTCCCTCAAAATTTATTAGCAGTTGATTCACTTTTAAAAAAAGCTGTAAATAAAAAGATTGATCTGGAACTCAGCAAATATCCATTTAAAAAAATAGAGATTAAAGTTAAAGATCACCATTATTATATCTATGATGGAAATGTACCCATCATATTAAAAGGCAAATTAGGTGATGCAAAAAACAAAGTAATCAGTTTTAACGATGCATTCTTTAGCCAGCTTGAAATTATTGACAGTAATAAAATTGCCATTCGCACCCTCTCATCTCAAACCAGGAATTTAACGCTAGGAACTATTTTAATCAATCAAAATGGCAAAAATCAGGTGACACTGCATCCTGATTTACTTGAAAAGCAGTTGGATGGTTTTTTTGATTCCGACGGCTATCTTTCATCTGATCCTATAAGACCGACTGTCAGCTATATCTACAGTTACAGAAACCAGTTTCTTGTCATGAACCATTCAATGCAGCTTATTCACAGATGGAGAACTATTGATACGACTAAAATCGCACAGATTAAAGTAACATCGCTATCCAATGGAAAATCTAAAATGTCTAAACCTGCATTAAAAGTCAATGGACATGCGATCATATACAGAGGCCTGTTATTTAACCCTGCTCAATTAAGAGGGAGACATGAATCTTTAGACAGGTGGAAGGCAAGCAAAGTTATCGATATCTATAGTACCGCATCTCAGGAATATATTGGCAGCATGTACATCGACAATATTAAAAATAACAGCATGTCAGATTTTAGAGTCACTGATGAGCATTTGTACGCAATTATTGGAAATCAGCTGGTACAATATAAACTTACCCAGCCCCTGAAAAAACATTTTAAAAACGGGGAAGCCGAAAACCGTGTTTCAGAGTAGGCAGCAAATCAAATATTTTTTTATTATGAAAAAAATTCTTTTTCCTGTCATCCTAGTAGCACTGGGAACAGGGTCAGCTTTTGCCACCATGGTGGCAAAGAAGAGTACACGAGCTTTAGAACCGGCTTACAGAATTGTTAGCTTAGGTGGTGGTCAGTTCCAATGTGAGGATGCTGATCAGGAATGCAGCAATATCGTTTCCGGTGATGTCTGTGAATGGGCACTGGATACCAGCGTTGAACTGCATAGAATCGGTTCAGGCACGATGTGTGGAACACCACTTTATAAAATTCCTTAGTGCATTGTATAAAGTATGAACTAAATGAGGGACGCTATTCTGCGTCCCTTTTCATTTCTTTATCGATCCATTCTATATCTTTCCGGCTTTTCAGGTGATAGTCCCACCATTCTAAGATTTTAGTATTAAGATCCCTGATGTCTTCGGAACTTTTCTTGAAGGTGTGTTCCTGATCTGCATACATCAGTGCCACCACCTTTTTTCTGTTTCTTAATAATCCCATATAAAAGCTCATGGTTTGCGTTGGCGGAATATTCGTGTCTTTCTTACCTGCCCAAAGCAATACAGGTGCGTTGACTTTCTCAATAAAATTGATGGGATTATTTTTATAATACAGGTCCTTATCCTCTGAAAAAGAAACTCCCATTGAAAACTGCCCGGTTTCAAATCTTGAATAGTCTGCTATTTTAAACAGTTCATTAAATGAAAAGTAAGTATTCATAATATCACTAAGACCTGCCCCCGAGACATAGGCTGTGAACCTTTCTGAATGAGTAGCAATAAAGTTGGTCTCATAACCACCAAATGAGTGTCCTGTCAAACCCATGCGTCTGAAATCAATATTTACATTTCCTTGAATCGCATCCAGTCCGGAATGAACACAATCAAGCGCCGAAATTCCCGGCCCCCTGTTGTCAGAAATAATATCTGGCTGGAAAACCATATAACCGTTCTCAAGAAGCAGTCGAATATTGAATCCACTGGGTCCCCAGGCGGGATACAGGTATTTGTTGAATTCATCATGCTGAATACTGTATATCTGTACCACCAAAGGATATTTTTTTGTCTTGTCGAATTTAATGGGATAATATAGAACTCCTTTCAGGTCCTTACCTTTAGTGTTGGTGTATGAAATAACATCCTGCTGCAGGTCTATCGCTTCTTTATCATGAAGGTTGGTTGTATAAAGTACCTTATTTTGACCTGATGACTTGCTTTTGCTGTACAACCGTGGAGACATGTTGTAGTTTTCTTCGATCGAATACATTAAATCATGCTTGCCCTTATATGAGAACATTTTGATCCTGTTGCTGGTGTAGGGCAGCATTTCTTTGAGTTTACCTTTATAAAAAGAGTAATATCCGGAATCATTATGATCTTCTCTCCTGATATGCAGCATCAACGGCTGAGACATTTCAATAGTTCGTCGTGTTATCTTAAAAGACTCCATCTGATGAATCATTTTCCCACTGTATTCATAAAAGCTGATTTTGCTGTTCTCTTGTTTAAATGCTGTTTTTACCATACCTGTTTCCAGATGATAATTGATCAGTCGGTCTCCTGCTGTAAAGAGCAAGCTGCCATCCGGCATAAAGATAGGATAGTTTAGTATTCCATTATAATCGATCATTTTTGTCTGCTCTAACAGATGATCGTATACCATCCATTGATTCTTATACATCAGAAATCCAATGGTGTAACGACTGTCCTTTCCTATGACCATTTCTGAGGCATTCTCAAAAACAAGTTCAGATTTGTTTTCTAAAAGGTCATATCGATATACATTCAGGCTTCTGAATCCACGGTAATCATTGTCCTCCCTGACATTATAGGTCCAAAAATAACGTGGATTGTCTGTCGCTACATAAACCTGCATTGATTTGGGAGGGATTGAATGAGCTTGATTATTTTTAACATTCCATACCATATACTGATGCTCAATCAGCCCTTGGCCCTTATTGCGCAGATATTTGTCTCCTCCATACCATATTTCAAGTTTTCCAATTTTCTCGGGGAGGTTCCTGACGGAAATATCAATCAAAAAAGTTTCAGAATGACCTGCTTCAGTTAATTTCATGTTTTGGGCATCTCCTAGACTGATCCGGTTGTTATGAAACAGCCGCCCGTCTGATACTCTCAACAATCTTATCCTAATCTTTCCATTGGAATCTGTTTTTTCTTTTTCCTTTACAACAATAAATCTCTCTGATTCTAAAAGATCCATCGCAACAATGTTATTTGCAGTGGAATAAAGCAGTTTCATAGTGCTTCCATTCCATTTCAATATTTTATGAAATCCTCCCCTTTCAGCAAGAATATAAACCTTTCCCTGCTCCGAAATAGTATAGTTCAATGTTCCTGGCTCATGGTGAAGCACTTTTCCTTTGACATTATAGATTTTCAGGTTTTTATCAGTACCCAATATGACATATTGCTTCAGGGTTTCATTGACATGGCATCGCTGTACACTATCATAAATTTCTCTTTTTCTGGATTTCAGCTCAATTAATTCAGCCCTGCCTACTCCTGAAGCAAAGACCGTATAATTGTTCAGAAAACTGATGTTGCTCTTTTTTAAAATGGTATCGGATGGAATGACTGCTGATTGGCGATCAAACACAAGAACTGAATCAGAATTATTCGCGTACATTTTAGTCACCAAAACGAATCGCTGATCTTCGGATACCTTCATCTGACCTATCATCGTTGAGAAACGCGATATCCACTGGTCCAATTCCTTAATCGACCTCTGTGCATTAAAGCAATGCAGAGAAAACAGTAGAATAATTAAACAATAAACTCTCATTAATACCCTAAATTTTGAGGATTCAGATTGGCATTGAGCAGCAGTTCCTGTTGTGGAAGTGGCCATACTTTATGTTTATCTTGCCAGTTGGGTTTAGTCTGCTGCAATTCATTAAGCTTCCCAGCTCTTTTCAAATCAAGAAACCGATGTCCCATTTCTGTAAAAAACTCTTTTCTGTTTTCATTTAGGATTTCTTCGAGAAGCTGCTGTTGTGTAACAGAGCTACCAAGCAATGGCTGTCCTGCCCTTTGTTTGATCGGGTTAATAAACGGTAGGGCCTCTGACATTTTATTTTGCTGTGTCAGAGCCTCTGCCAAAAGCAAATAGGCTTCTTCCAGTCTGAAGACGATGGAATTTTCTGTCGAGTTGGCAGACCTTACTTTGTATTTTTCCGCTCTATACCAGGTGTTCCCTCCTACTGTAACCATTCCCATCCAATTTTGCTTTCTAAGATCTCCATTCTGAAATGCGCTGATTAATGATGCGGAAAGTGCCATAGAGGTTGGAGCAGCATTAACAAAATAATAAATCGTTGCTTCCCTTACCGCATCCCCATTGTTCTTAGGTTTAAGCTGCCAGATAATATGGCTGCCATTTTTAAGAAAAACTTTCGTGATATCATTTTGAAACTGGTACAGCGGACTCTGAACAACTGTTTTTAAGGTGGCTTCGGCCTCTGCCCATTTCAGCTGCTGCATCTGAACTTTACCCAAAAGAAGCTGCGCTGCTTTTTTATTGATATAGATGCGTTCATTATTTCGGTACGTATCAGAAAGCAGTTCAATAGCTTCCTTCACATCAGATTCAATTCTCATCAGTACTTCTGAAGAAGGTGTTTTTGAAATGCTCTGATTGATCATATAGTTGGTGGTCACAGGAAAAGGAATATCTCCATAAACCTGCTGAACATAGAAAAAGAGCAAAGAGCGGATAACCAGGGTCTCCCCTTTTATCCTTGCTTTATCAGCTTCCGGAATATTATGCGCTTCTTTAAGCCCTTCAAGTATAGAATTGCTGACATATATTTTCTGATACGCAGCATTCCAGAATGAACTTACAAACTGATTGGAATCAATCTGTGTATTATTGGATAATTCAGGCAGTCCATTGGTTGCACTGACTGCATAATAGGTCAGGTCATCAGTATAGAGACCCAAAAGCCTTCCGCTTTGATCACCCGTAACAGGTGATGATTCCCACAATCCTGCATACAGTCCAGATAATACGGCGTTGGCAGTCTGAGTATCACTGAAGACGGTTTCTGACAACATTTGATTGTCAGGCAATTCCACTTCCAGCATTTTTTCACACGATATGGCACTACTCATCAGATAAATGAGTACTGCCATTATTATACTATTGAATATTGATTTCATTGTTTTTGTATTGGGTTAAATAATGTGACGGTCTTTGGTTGCAATTAAGCATTACAGCGTAAGCTGAATGCCCAATGAATACGTTTTCAAAGGAGGCAGAAAGCCAAAAGAGGTCATCTCGGGATCAATTCCAAAGAACTTCGTCCACGTCAAGAGGTTCTGCCCTTGAAAATAAAGCTTTACTTCCCTGAAAAGACCTGAGTCCAAAGAGAGATTATAGGTAAGCTGCACATTTTTAAGCCTTATAAATGAAGCATCAGAAACACTGGCATCACTATTTTGAAAAAGGCTATGGGAAGAATTAGACGTGGAGCGGTATGGCATATAAAGTCCGTTGGGATTCGAAGGCGACCATACATTCAATGCCTCTACCGGGAGATTCGCCATGATGCCCGGAGAAGACATTGCTGAGTTATAGTTTCGGCTCTGTTGCTTTACAAACTGCAACAAAAAAGAAAAGTTCCAGTTTCGGTAACGTAATTCATTGCTTAGTCCTCCGTAAAACTGCTGTCCAAGGTTTCTGATTACCTGCCTGTCATCCGGTGATGCGATCTTTCCATCGCTATTGAAATCGGTAAAATCATAGACCAAGGTATTGGGGTTTACCCCCTGAAGCTGGTAGAGTTTAACAATGTTCACAGGCTGTCCGATCACATAAGTATTGGCATAGGATGAACCTTCAAGTCCCGGAAAGGAAATCAGCTTGTTTCGGGGAATGGTGATATTGAAAGAACTTTTCCATGAAAAATTTTTCTTATTGATAATTTCTCCGCTGGCCTCAAATTCAAATCCTGTATTCTGAATAACAGCATCCAGATTGGCCAGCACACTGCTGAATCCCGTTACTGAGGAAAGCTGATAGCCTACCAATTGATTTCCGGAACGGTTTCGGTAATACGCAGCACTTAGGTTAAGCCTGTTGTTGAACAAACCTAGTTCAAGAGCAGCTTCTGTTTTGATCGTTCTTTCCCAGCTGAAATCAGGATTGTAGAGTTTTGTTGGAGCCAGTCCTGTACTACCGTTATAGATGAGGTTAGCCGTAGCAAAGGTATCGAGGTATTGGTAATCCCCGATATTATCACTTCCCGATGAACCATAACTTCCTCTCAGCTTTCCAAAACTGAGCCATGAAATGTTCTTCATAAAATCTTCTTCCGAAAACAACCATGCGGCCCCAACAGCACCGAATATTGCATATTTATTATTGGGTCCAAATCGGCTGCTGCCGTCTCTTCTGCCAGTGATGTTGAGAATGTATTTTTTATCATACTGATAGTTGATTCTGCCGAAAAAAGCACCGTATCGGTATTCAGTACTGATCTGGTCAAGGACGACCTTATTGATTGCAGCACTTATATTATAGATAAAGGCATTACTCTCAAAACCAGACCCCTGAATTTCACCTCGGTCTGAAACATCTCTTTGATAAGTACCTCCCACCAGGATATCAAATTTATGTTTACCTGCTCTGTACATCCAGCTTATCTGGGGTTCTATCACCATAGACAGTCTGTTCTGGTTGGATTTTGAAGACATGGAATTGAGAGGTGTTGCTCCAGCAGAAGGGCTATACGCCGTACTCGGACGAAGTGACCATTCTTCAAAAGTCTGATAGGTCAAACCACCATTGAGTTTGAGCTTAAAGTTGTCAAAAGCTTCATACTCCATACTGATATTGTTAAGGAATTGCAGATTGTTATTGGAATAGGAATTCTCAAAAGCCGCTGCGGGATTCGTAAACGTATTGTTTTCCCAGTTAAGGTTACCTTCCGCATCATAAAGAGCGGGCGCATTGGGAGCCAGAATATACGACTGTCTTGTCACATCAGAGGTAATCAGGTTATTGTCTGTTGCGGTAAAAATATTGGATGAGTTAAAACTGAATTTTCGATCAGCAGACCTGTGGCTGATGTTTCCTGAAACGGTATTGGTTCTGTACCTGAAATCCCTGCCAAACACCGTGGTTTGTTCATTATGACCGAGACTGAGCAGGAAATTGGTATTTTCACTTCCCCCACTGAGTGAAAGCTGGGTATTTGACAAAGCCGCATAATGACCAATCAGTTCCTTTCTCCAATCGGTATAACGGTTGGGGTCCCATGTTCCGTTGATGTCGTAGGCGTTAGCAGGATAGACAGAGATATTGCTGTTGGCAAATGCCTGTTTTCTCATGTCAAGATACTGAGCAGTATTCATCATTTTGAGGTTTGAAATGGCATGGCTCAGACCATAGGAAGAGTTCAGGGTCAGTTTTAAATTTCCTTTTTTTCCTTTTTTGGTGGTCACCAGCACTACTCCATTAGCACCTCTTGAACCATAGATGGCGGTAGCATCTGCATCTTTAAGGATCTCGAAACTTTCAATATCATTAGGATTGATGCTGTTCAGTGGATTGATATCTGCATTGGGAAGGATACTTCCGGCATAAGAGGAACTGATTCCCGTACCCACCGGAACACCATCAATAATATAAAGCGGCTGATTGCCATCAATGACAGAATTGCTTCGGGTCCGAAGACTATTTCTGCCTCTGATCTGAATATCAAATCCCCCGCCGGGAGTTCCTGAATTCTGGGTGATACTGACTCCTGCCATTCTTCCCTGTGCTGCTGACAGTACGTTGGTGACAGGCTGGTTTTCTATATCTTTTGCTGAAACTTTGGCAATACTACCGGTTCTTTCTTTATCTTTAACCTTGTAGTAGCCAGCGTTGAGAATAACTTCTTCGATTCCCTTTACTTTTTGTTCTAAGCTGATATTAACGACGGTCTGATTTGTAACGGTGAATTTTTCTTCTGCATAATCAGGGTGTCTGAACAATAGGATGGGATTTTCTGCTGAAACCTGTAATGTATAGGTTCCGTTGTTGCCGGTCATGGTTACCTGATCACTGCCTTCTTGGGAGATTATAACTCCTGAGAGTGGTTTACCTGATGAGGTTACTGTACCGGAAATGGTGCGTGTCTGGGCTTTTACAGTAACGCTTACAGCGGTAAACATGAGCCCAAAGAAAATGCCTCCTATATGGTAATAGGAATTTTTCATAGATTTGTAAAGGTTTTTAATTTTTAAAGATTAATTACTGAACTACGCTCTTTCCCTAGGTCTCCAAACGCTATGGGAAGGGGCTTTTTTCTTTCTTCTGATTTTAAGTTGAGTAGTTTCTTGATTCATTTTTTAGATAAAGACTTTCCTGATGCCCTTTGGTATGAAAATGGACTGGTGAGGTTTTGTAAGCAGTGACCGCAGGGCACCGGAAAGAATTTAATATGAATGAAATCTGTGTTCCCGTGTAAGCTTTTTAAAGCCGCAATAGGTTGTACATTCCTATTGTATCGTGTAGTCTGATACTATGTTTAGGAAGCGGGCTTAGGTTTTTTATGTAAAGATAAAGCGAACAGCATTGAAAAAAGACGGCGTGGGTACTCTACATTATCCACTATTGAGGTACTGGTATACCGTGCAACAGATAAGAGAGCCCACGCCTAGGTCGTGAGCCGCTTACTTATCCTCTCGTTGCTTTAAAGTACCAGTTTTCAATAGCGAGATTCTAAGCAATAGCTTCTAAAATTCTTTGAAGTATCGCAAAGTTAACAAACAATAATTTATCTGTCAACAATAATTTCAAATATACAAATAATATCGGTACGGCATAGCGTAACGATATTTTTTTTTTGAAATTGTTAATTGCACTTGTGAATACTGAAGAAACTATTTACAAGATTAAAATAATTTTATCCTTAAAAAAGCTTTTAGAGAATGGTAAAAAACTCCAAAAAGAAATTAAGGGTAATAAAATTGTTTATAGTTATCACGGAGTTGCTTCAAATGCTTTATTACGTAAAGCTACAGTCAATGATACTTTAAATGGACATACATCTCCTAAAGCTATCACATTAATAAGTATAATTGAAGGAATGGGTTTCACCATGACTGATTTTAGTAAAGAGTTTGATAATATTTCAGAGGAGGAGATAAAAATATATTTGCAAGAACACTCCTAAAAGTTATAATATAAATATTCAAAAGCTTGCCTATTGTCAAGATTCCCTATTTTCTAATTTCTTTATAATAGCGATCAGAACATTACTGAAGGATCTCTTCTGTCTCTTTGTTTTCTTTTTTGGCTTTCTTAAGTTCTTAGCTTCTACTGTAAAGTAAGAATGGTAATACAAAAATTATGATAATTGAAATAATTTTGTAGACCTTTGATAATTTCATTACTTATGGTTTTTGTCAATATTTGAATTTCTAACTCAGTGAAAATGGTGATAAATTCCATCATCATCTTTTAATTGTAAAAAGTCAAAAAAATTTAATAGAATTATACTTCAGTGTTTCAAAAAATATATCTTTATAATAAACTTATTTAACCATGAAAAAAATACATCTCAGTTTGAAGAATGAGATTACTTCTATTAAAGAATTTGATGAACAAGAGTATCAAGAAATTGAAAAATAATAAATCACTTAATTTTAAATTCAAAGATGAAGTGGGCATAGTTGACAGATTCTACCAATTGACTAAGGTTGAAAAGACAAAAATTAATGAATATTGCTTTCTAGTTCAAGAAGATAATCTTATTAAAATTATACAAATACCAAATCATTATCTAAAAAAATCATGCTTGAACAATGCTAAAAATAATTAAAACTCAATAACAATTTTACATATTAGAATGGAATTTAAGAATTTAGACAATTTGTACAAGTACATTGAAGATGATGTGGATATGTCATTATTTGATTCAAAGAGGTGTAGAGCCATCGACATCCTACATTTAAGAGATCAAATTAAAGATGAAGAGACTAAAAAAAAATGCTCATATGAACTTTTTTTTTATGACTTCACTATTAAAGAAGATATGCTAGTTCCTCATCACCAGATAGGTGATAATTGTTACCCAACTTTGCAATTATTTGATGATAATTTCGAATATCTTAAGATAAGAAGTAGTAGCGTACAAAATCCAAAATATAAATCTAAGTACAACCATTTACTTTGGTTGAGCCCTGCAAAGCATATAAATTTTGCCAGGCAGGCCGTAGAAAGTTATTTTTCGATACTTGAAAGTTCACAATTTTCAGATAGCGATAACCTACTTAACAAATCGTTTATCAGATATTTTCAGAATGCATTCTTATTGAGTAAAAGCGTAAACTATAAAAATGATATGATCATTACTTTTTTTGTGGAGCTACTTTCAACTAAGAAAATAAATGATTATTCGAAATGCATTTTAATGAAATTTATAGTCGAGAATATAAAGAAAAGTGATAAAGTGTTATACCAAAAATTCTTCGATTATTCAAATTCTAAAATTAATGTAATTGAATCAAAAGCAGTAGAAGGTTATCTAGAGGTACTTATTATACTTAGTAGAAAACTGGGGCTAGACTCTTCCGAATTTCATGAACTATATGGTGATTATCATCTAAGACAAATTAAAGATCATAATAAAGAAGGGCTTGGTGCTCATTTCTTTTATCTAAAGGCATTAAATGAATACAGAAAAGCTAACAATAAAAAAAAGGTAGAAGATACTACCGTACTTTTTGAACAGTCTAAAAAGGAATTGGATTTAAAAAAGATCAATGTTCAACTTCAGGATAAAGATGCTGTTGATATGTTAGGTAAAATATGGGAAAATATTAATAACAATATCAACAATCTTATTGAACAAGGTGAAAGTCAAGATATTTACAAATACTTAATGTTTCAAGATTTATTGCCAAATGCTGAAGATTTGAATGATGATGTAAAGTCACCTTTTTTAGATTTAGTCAGTACAATAACATATGATATCAACAAAAATATAAATACAAAAAGGTCAATAGGAATAAATTCTTACTTGATACATATGCGTACTCTTTCTATACCTCAAATTATTTTAATTTTTACCAAAGGAATTATGCATGGTAAAATTACTTTTGAAAGTTTTATTAATTTTTTAAAAAATCATACTTGGTATAAAGAAGATTTCACATATATAGATCTTAATGGCGAAAGACAGGGATTTGATTGGATAGAATTAATTTCACCTTCTCTACAACACTTTTTTTTACAGATTGAGGTTGATCTTAAGATAGGAAAAGACAGCCATCAGGGCTATATATTACCGATAGATAGTCTTGTTATAAAGTTTGAAGGCCTACTTCGCGAGTTTTCAAGATTAGTAGGAGCTCAAACCATAGAAGTAAAAGATGAAGAAACTGAAGCTCGTATTTCTTTTGATAAACTATTGGAAAACGAAAAAGTTAAGAACCTGATACCTCCAAATGATCTTGCATTCTTTAAATATTTATTCACATCAATAGGTTTGAATTTAAGGAATAACGTTGCTCATTGTTTTTTTAAGACAGAAAATTATGCTCCTTCCACAATGTTGCTTTTACTTGTTGCTCTTTTAAGACTGGGAAATTTTAAATTCATACCAAAAGAGGATATTGAATGATGATCAAGCATTGAACCGAAATAATTAACAAAATACTGATGAATACCCTTTAACTTAAAGGTTGAAATATTAATCTATGCTGGTAGCTAGAATTTTTTTTTTACAATTTTTAATGGAAATAAAAACTAACAGTTAAATTATGAAAGATGACAATTATCCTCTAATAATATACAAATATAGAAGTTGGAACAATGAATTTCACAAAAAAATACTGACCGACGGTGAAGTGTACCTAGCATCACCAGAAGATTTCAATGATCCCTTTGATTTTGGTATTGTCCAAAATTTTTTTACTCTGGACACGCCGGAAAAAATTGAAAGATATATCGATGAAGGAATGATAAAACACAAAGAATTCCTTTTAAGCAAAGGATATGATTTAGCAAAGGAAAGAGAATTTCAATTAAAAAGACTTCAAAATTTAGATGAGTATCAAAAAGAATATGAAAAATTAAATGCCAAAGCGGTTAATAAAAGTTATGGAGTTTTATCTTTATCAGGAAGATGGGATTCCATTTTAATGTGGTCCCATTATGCTGATTTTCATAGAGGTTTCAACATTGGTTATAATGAGTTTAAGATGAGAAATTCCGGATTATTTGGAAAAGGTGGTCCAATAACATATTCTGATGAATATCCCCATATCGATGCATTTGCTAAGCACACAATTGAATCCTCTTTTCAACAAACACATTATAAGTCAATAGAGTGGGCATACGAAGAGGAATACAGACTTTCAAAATTATTTTTTCCAAATACTCCTACCAAAGCCAATAGAACTGTAAAAGTTCCATTTGAGTTTGTAGAAGAAATAAACCTTGGAATTAAAGTATCACCCGATGATAAAGCTGAAATTTTAAAACTTGCGAATGATTTAAATATAAAGGTCTTTCAAACAGAAAAAGTTCCATTCAAGTTTAAACTTACAAGAAATCCAATTAATAAATAAGTCATTCAGCTTAGCGCTAAAATGTACAAAATCTGGAAGAGAAATATGTCAAAGTTTTTTGTCAAATTAAAGACTACAAACAGAAACTAAATTACAAAATAGAAATAATTTAAAGGTATGTATGACTAAATACTCGTTTTATTAAAAATTCTTTGCATAGTCAATTAAGACTATAGCACTTGTATTTTTTGTACCTTTGCAAAATGTTTTATAGAAGAAAAATAGCACTTGCATTAATACAGGTTTTTGGAAATGAATTGGAAAAAATTAGTTTGCAAAAGCTTTTATTTCTATTTATGAAACATAAACAGAATCCAGAATATGACTTTGTTCCTTACAAATATGGATGTTTTTCCTTCTCTGCAAACGCCGACTTAAACGCTTTAAGTAAAAAGGATATTTTAGAGGATTTAAACTCTTCTTACAGAGTTACAGAGTCCGTAAACTACTTAGAAACTCTAAAACCATTAGATAGGAAAAGAATGCTCGAACTAAAGGAGGTTTATGGAAAGATGAACAATAACTCTTTAATGAAGCACACCTATATTAACTATCCTTTGTGGGCAACGAAAAGTATAGTTGCAAAAAACTTATTAGACGAAAAGCTATATCAAAGAGTTGTCAATTCTATCCCTTATAATGACAAAACAATATTATATACTATAGGCTATGAAGGTATTTCTCTCGAAGAATATTTAATGCGACTGATTAAAAATGACGTCAAAGTCTTAGTTGATGTTAGACGTAATCCTTTAAGTATGAAATATGGATTCAGTAAAACATCTCTTTCAAAATTCTGTAACGCTGTTGGCGTAGAATATGTACATTTTCCTGAGGTTGGCATTGAATCCGAACATCGACAAGAATTAAATTCCCAAGAAGATTACGATGTTTTGTTTGAAAAATATAAACAAAATAATTTAACCAAAACAGTTGATATTCAAAATAAAATATTAAATTTATTGATAGAGAAGAAAAGAATTGCTCTGACTTGTTTTGAAGCAGATATTTGCCAATGTCATCGAACTCATTTAGCAGAAGCTATTTCTTTAAATCCTAATTTTTCCTATGAAGTAAAACATATTTGATATATGGCTAAAACCAAAGTTCTGATTGCAGTTAAAACATATCCCGCAATATCTGTAAAATATGATGAACTTGTATGTACAGCCGGGTTTCTAGAAGACGGTACGTGGATACGCATATTTCCCATTCAATTTAGGAAAAAGTCTTTTGGAGAACAATACAAAAAATATGATTGGGTTGAAATAGATTTAGTCAAAAACACAAGCGATTTTAGAAAAGAAAGTTATAGACCTGTATCTTATGATACTGAAATAAAAATTCTTGAAAATATACCTACAGATGGTAATTGGGTTCTCCGCAAAGAAGTTATTTTCCAAAATAAAGTTTATACCGACATTGATGAATTAATAGCGGAGGCTAAAAATAGAGATATAATGACTTCACTTGCTATTTTTAAGCCGAACGAAATTATTGATTTTACCATTGAAGAAGTTGAAAGAGAATGGGATAAAAAAAAGCTCGAAATTCTTAAACATGAAAGAAGTAGCAACCTTTTCGCTCAAGAAGATGAAGATCTTTTTGAAGTTGTGAGAAAGCTTCCCTACAAATTCTCTTATGTGCTAAGAGATTCAAAAGGTAAACAAAGCAAAATGATGATAGAGGATTGGGAAATTGGCCAATTATTTTGGAATTGCCTTGCTAGACATGAAGGTAATGAATCAAAGGCGATTGCGGATGTTAAAAAAAAATATTTAGATGACTTTGCCAGAACAAAAGACCTACATCTTTATCTTGGAACCTCACAACTTCATCATCTTACAGCTAAAAATCCTTTCATGATTATTGGAACTTTTCATCCTAAAATTGAACATCAACTGAGACTTTTTTAAATTAAAAACAATAAAAACAAAATCAAATTCTTGACTGATTATCAATCAAATACATTTTCATATATTTAATAAACAAAAATTATTGTTTATGTATTTGTTAATTATTTCGATAGTTTTTTTATTATTAGGTTTTTCTTTACGCTATTTGATTAATAGAAGAAAATTTAATCGTCGAGGTGTAGGGGGAATTGAAGAGTTTTCGAGTTATGAAAAAGCTACAGTATTAAGATATGTTGAAAGATTTGGAAAATGGATTGCTTATATTTTAATAGCTATAGGTTTACTTTATCTATGGAGGTTCTATAGACATACCGATGAAAATAAGAATACTGCGAAAAATACCGTGTCCATAGTAATTGGTAAGTTTAACGCTGAACAGAAATTATAAGAATACACCAAACGATTTTAATTCGACAAAACTAAATTCTGTGAAAGAACCGCAAGCATATTTCACCAATATTGAACAAGTTATATTGGATACTTTTGATGAAGCCTTTACCTCAATAAAAATCTCAGTAGCCTGGTTTACAAATAAAAACCTGATCACAAAATTAATTTCCTTAAAAAAAGATAGAAAAATCACAATTCAGATTTTGGTAGATGATAATGATGTCAATAAAAAATATTTCTATAATCTCTTTGAATCACAGTTACAGGAAAATGATATAGAAATTAAAAAATTAAATCTGCAAAAATTTAACCATAATAAATTCTCTATTATTGATAACAAAACCGTTATCACAGGTTCTTACAATTATACTGAAAAAGCCAACAAAAATTTAGAAAATATTGTTGTAGCTGAAAATCCTAAAACTGCAGATTATTATGACCGCATTTTTCAATTTTTGACAGAGGCCGATTATATTGATAAAAATCTGCAGTTATTATTTGAGAATTATACTTTTGCCAATAAACTAATTTCAGCTTTCTATCCTTTTAGTCGTAAACTGATGACCTCTGTTAAGGATAAAATTCATCTTGGCTATTGCTTTACACATTTTAACGGCTATTACAATGAAATTTCATATGATGCAGGACTAATTTTTAATCCGAACTGGAAACATCATAAAGAATTAAGAAAGTTTGAGGAAAAAAGAAAAAGTGATAATATATCTATTCATGATATCGATTCTGATTATTTGCAGGAATTTCCCTTACCCATCACTAAAGAATTAATTACTTCATATAAAATCGATGAAATTAATGATTTTAATTTCCAGACCGCCTACGAAACAGCAAATTACAGGCTTAATGATATTGATTTTGATGATCTTGCCGATTCGTTTAAAATAAATGAAAAAGCACTCCTGCAATATTATAAAAGTAAGTTTAAAAATATTTTCACAATTGACGAGCTTAATGAATTGATAAAAAAAGATGTTGATCTAATTAAGGAAGATTATATTTGGATAATCAATTTTGCACCCTTCTTAAACGAAAGAATGGTGAATAAAATTTATGGTATTCCTTCCATATAGTTCATTCGTCAATATCTTTAAATTACTTTCAAGTTTTAATAGTTCTATTCTTTGATTTGTTGGGTTTTGTTTGTATGATTTTACTAAATTTGACTTACATAACAATTTAAAAACTAATATCATGGCACTTAAAACAGGACCGAAAAGAATCGCAAAATCTACTGGAGAACCAGATCAACGTCAGCGTGACAATAAAAAAACACCTGGCAATACTCCTTCTTTAAAACCACCCAAAAAACAACAGGGCAAATAAAACTGACCTTCAATATTAAAATTGTTTTTTTATCAGCACCTATGTTTACATATAGTGCCTGACAATCTTTGCTTATGGCGATTTTGCGGAAAACCGTAATTTCCTCCTATAATTTCTTACTAGATTGCAATTCCTTTAAAATAGTAGAAAGTAAATTAATAAATGTTACTACATAAACTAAATCAATCCTTAATATTTTAAAACTACAATCATGGCGTATAATTTTTACTTTTTTGACACCGAAGGAAATGATGATGAATCATATGACAAAGCTCTCAATTTTGCAGAAAAACTGATCAAAGCAAACAACGGACTTAAAAGAATTATTTATTTGGTTCCTTCTAAAAATTCTACAGGATGGTTGGATAGATTATACGGAGAACAAACAGTAAAAAAAATGTTTAACGGTGTAAGTTTATCAGGTACCAGTGTCAAAATAGAAACCATCAGAACCTACACAAATAGTTATAACAACCCGTCTGATATAGTGATCTGCTGTGGATTGAATTCGGAAGAAATCTTTAAAGTTCAGGATTATCGAAACGTCGACACAATAATTGCCATACCTTGGCAAAAAGAAAACACGGATAGCTGGATTAAAACGGCAAAAGCAATAAAAATAAATGTGGATTTAAGCATCGATAAAGAAGTCAGCAGCAATGCATATCAAGAACCATCAGAAATCGTAAAAAAAGCTTTCAAAGAGCTAACCTCAGTTATTAATACTTCTACTGGTATTAATCACCCATTTGATAATGCAAGAGCAAAAACGTATGTCAGAGCTTTACACAAATATGAGCCTGAACTCAATTCGGATATTGTATGCTCCTATTTAATTAATGCAATGGGATGGAAGGTTAGCCATGCAGATGATATTAGAAAATTGATTGATACTTTGAATAGTGGTAAGTACTTTAAAGGAGGAGAAAAAACGGGCTTACAAATTCATTATAAAAGATGGAAAACAGATAAAAAATGAGATCGCAGTTACATCAACTTGAATTGGTTTATTTTCCAATTTCAAACCAAGAAGCCGAATATGTGAAAGACGACCCGGAAGTTCAAGAACTTATATCACAGAGTAATCTTTATTTTATTGGGCAAAAACCTGAGACATATTTTGAGTTTGCTTCAGCTGAAGAGATCGAAAGTGCTTTTCATAATGAAAGAAAATTGACTTTCAATGTCATTTGTGGTAATAAAAAATCTCAATGTGTTTTGGATATGAATATGTTGTGCGATTACTATAAGGTTCCAGTGGACGAAATTGGCCTTGAAATTGGCAGGAAGGTAATTACCATAATCAGGATGGATCGCGAAAAACCGGAAGTATTTGAGTGGTTTTTTACTGAAAAACTTATATTTGAAAGAAGTCGCGGAAAAAAAGCATTCATTTTAGAATTGGATGATTTCTCAGACTTTTTCACATATAATCTACACTACGTCGGAATATCAAAAAACCAAACAAGTTTTGAAAGACTGATTGTCAAACCTCACGATACAAGATTAAGAATCCTAACTAATGAACATCCTTTAAATTATGGTTCTAGGGTTACGGATGAAATCATGCTTTTTTTCTTCAGAGTAAAATCACAAGAGATAAAACAGTATCTTTCTGAAGAGGACTGGAATGAGCTAGGAAAAAATGAACTTGAGGACCCAAAGAGAATCATTGCTGATGCTGAAAAAGCTTTCGTTTCGGTAATCAATACAAGCTATAATAGGGTTAAATTTAATGGTTATCCTGTTTCAATGGACGGCTTATCAGGTTCTAAAGTTAATAGATTATCCTACGCAATTGATGAAAACATAACTTTTATTACAGATTCAGTATCTCTAGTAAATAAAAGAAATTCGCTATTCCAAATGGAAGCTTACTCCGATTTTATTTCGATTGATTTTGATGATAACACAGTTAAACTACATAAAGCAGAATAATTCTAATTACTAAATTGAATCTTATTTATATAAATTAATCAAAACTAACCATGAGAAACTTGTCCCAACAGGAGAAAGTTTGAACAAGAGAATGGGAGTCTTTGCCAGACTAATGGCTGATAAATAAAAAAAAGATTGATTGATATAAAAAATTCCAGCTGAGAAGCTGGAATTTTTTCATTTTCTCAGTTTATTTAAATTCAAAAACAGTTTGCCAATCATCTTTTAAGACAATGAAAGCGTTAAACTTTTTACCGTTTTTACTTTTCATGTCCTTGATTAATGATGTTTTATGTTGCGCTAATAACAGAGTAAGATCTTTAATGCTAAGTTGTACACCGCATATGGTTCTAAAGAGAATCCAACTGCATTGTTCATCTGGGCATTTGACAATTTTCTCTTTGATAATAAGATGATGCTGTTGGCATTTGGGGCATTTGAGTTGTGGGATGTTTTCTTGGGGAATGTGGAGTGATAAGAGTTCGCTGGTGATTTCTTTTGTGTAGGCTTGGATGTCGTTCATGAATTGGGTTTTATTGAGTTCACCTTTTTCAATTCTATCCAGTGCTATTTCCCACTCTGCGGTCATTTGGAGATTGGCTATTTTTTTGTCTTTGACAAGGTTGTAAACCTGTAAGCCTTTATCTGTGGGATGCAGGGTTTTGCTTTTTCTGGTGATATAGTTTCTGCTAAGCAGGGTTTCAATAATGGAAGCTCTGGTAGCCGGGGTTCCGATGCCGATATTGGAGAGTGCTTTCTGTTCTTCTTTATTTTCAATAGATCTTCCTGCGTTTTCCATCGCGGATAAAAGGTCAGCTTCTGTATAAAGCTTGGGAGGTTGCGTTGTTTTTTCCAATAGTTCTGTTTTTGATATTTTCAGCTCATCTCCTGTTTTGAATTCCGGAAGTTCAGTAAGGACTTCATTTTTATTATCAGAATTTTCATTATCAGATAGAATTCCTTTGATGACACGCCAGCCTTTGTTGAGTATTTTTGAGCCTTTGATCTGGAATACATAATGATGGACTTTTATCTGGATTTGGATGACTTGCTTTGTACAGGTATGGGATAGGGATTCCAATAAGCGGTAAGCAATCATCTCGTAAATGGCTTTTTCCGTAGCGCTAAGTGCAGAAGGTATTTTGGTGGTTATGAGTAATCCGTGATGGTCGGTAACTTTTAAATCATTAACAATCCGCTTGTTGAAGTTTCCGAATTTTAAATTGGTTACAGCTGTTTTGAAGGGTTCGGTCTGATTCAGTATTCTGACCAGTTCAGGAATATCAGTCCATACATCTTCAGGAATATACTTGCTGCCGGTTCTGGGGTAAGTGATGAACTGTTTCTCATAGAGGCTTTGGGCTGTTTGTAAAACCTCATCAGCAGAAAGCCCCAGTTTTCTGTTGGCTTCTTTCTGTAATTCAGTGAGGTCGAAAAGTAAGGGAGATTGCTCCTGTACTGTTTTAACAGATACATCTTCTACAATAGCTCTTCCCTCTCGCTCTATAATCTTTTGGATTTGTTCTGCCTGCTTTTTTTCTTCCCATTGTAATAGCGAAAGACTGGTGAAGTCTGTATATTCTTTTCTGTGGCTCAGCTGAATCTGAAAGTATTTTTGCTTGGTGAAGTTTTGATGCTGAAGAAACCGTTGACAGATTAAAGCCAGGGTTGGCGTCTGCACTCTGCCTAATGAATAAACATCTTGGTTCCCTGCGATGGTTAATGCCTGAGTAGCATTGATTCCTACCAGCCAGTCCGCTTCACTTCTGGCTTTAGCAGCTTGATACAAACCGTCAAAGACATCGCCTGGCTGAAGGTTTTTAAAACCGTCCTGTATTGCTTTTTCGGTAAGGGAACTGATCCAGAGTCTTTCGAAAGGTTTGTTGCATTGTATGTAATGATAGATATAGCGGAATATCAGCTCTCCTTCCCTTCCTGCATCGGTGGCGACAATAATACTGCTGCATTGGTTGATGACTTGTTTTATAGTGTTGAGTTGTTTTAAAGCTGAAGGATCAGGCTCATAGCCTTTTGTTTTCTTTAGTTTTTTGGGAGTCAGAAGAAAAGGGTTCGGAAAGATAGGCAAAGAGGCTTTGTTAAAGCCTCTTATACCATAATCCTCCGGCATTCCTAATGCGATCAAATGTCCCAATGCCCAGGTGACACAATATCCGTTACCGGATAAATAACCATCTTTCTTTTCATGGGCTCCTAATAACCGGGCAATTTCTCTTGCAACGCTGGGTTTTTCTGCGATGATTGCTTTCATATGATGGATTTAGATGATTATGATAGTTTTCGTCCTCTTGGTTTTCTAACCTTTTCTTGCTGATCTTCCTGTTGTTTATTAATAGGCTGCTGCTGTTTTGATTCCAAAGACTCCTTCACATTTTTAGTAGCTTCATTCGTTTTACCCTGAGAGTTAACCGCAGTTTGGGTCTTATGATCTTCTGTAGGTTTTGCCTCTCCTTTGAGCTTATTAGGACGATTGAAGGAGAAATCAGTTTTTGAAGTTTCCTTGTTGAAGGTAATATAACCCTGATAGGTTTTGCCTTTAGCATCGGTAAGACCATCAACGTAAACGGTTTGCCCGGCTTTGAACTTTTCATACTGTGAATCGCCCAGTTCTTTTCCTCTGAATACTTTGGGTGCTTCTTGAGCCGTAGATTGAGTTTGCTGTTGATTGTGTTGTTGTCTTTGTTTCGATGTCTGATTATTATTGAACAGAAATTCCACATACCGCTTGTCTGCATTGAACTGTACGGTAGCATCGAAAAGTTCACCTTTTTTGGAAGTCATCCCTTCAAGATACAATGGCCTTCCTTCTAATAGGGTTTGTTTCTGATGTTCATCAAGCTGTATTCCTTTGATTTCATCAGGGATTTTCATGTACTCTGCCCGATAGGCAACTAATTCATTGGTTAAACGGTCACGGCTGATGACTGATGGAATGATTTCATCTGTTTTAGGATTGACAAGATCTACTACCCTGCCCATGTTCCCGGTTTCTCTAAGGTTCTTTTTATCTTCATCACTGAACTGATGGCCTAAGAATGTATTATTGAGACTGGGCTCTTTTCGGATTCCATGCAGATGAACGGCAACCTGCCCTGTATCTCCTGTCTGAAGAGATAATCGAACATCCATTTTGCTCACTGCCGTTCCCAGATTAATAGTGATCGGAATTAATGTATTGGTTTTAAAACCTCTGAGTAATGCATCCATAGCATTCATTTTTTCAAGCTTCTCCTGATTAAGTCCGAATTTTTCCATCGTTTTCCAGTCGATCTGTTCAGGCTGAAAACGATATTCCTGATTGTCTGTGTTGTTGTCCATTGTATTTTGATTTTTTGGATTGTTGTTGTGTTGAGGTAAGATTTCGTAGTCTTTCAGCTTTTCTTTTTCTTCAGGTGATGCCTGATCAACATATTTCTGAAGATCATTGGCGGTATTAACAGCATCGTATTCTGAAACTTTGAAAAAGTTGAAATGCGTGGGATTTTTAAGCTGCCGGTAAAAATTGGAAAAGAAATTGGAGAAAATATCTCCATGTTTATCTACCCTGATCAGCTGCTCATTATCCTTTTTTTCTTGTGGTAGAACCTTTTGAAGATTACCTTCTTTATCAATACCTTTAACCATTTCAACCTGGTTGGTATGAATGTTCAGGACTATCAGAGTGTCTGTTGATGGTTTGAGTTCATTGGGCTCCTGAGGCGTTATCAATTCATCTTCCATGATATTTCATTTAGTGGAACGAAGGTATAGGCTCAATTAAGAGAATCCTGAAGATTGGAATGGTGATGAATGATTTGGCTGTGGATGTCTTGTTACTATCAAGAGTTTAAACATTCTCTGATCAATTGATGGACATCCGAAAGCTTATAATACAGCTTTCCGCTGATGGTATAGTAAGGCAGCTTTTTATCAGTTCGGTACCGCTGTAATGATCGGGAACTTATTTTTAAAAGCTGTAAAACATCCTGGTTATCCAGAAGCTGTTCCCCGTCTACTTCTATAAATCTGGATTGGTTCTTAAGCATTTGTTCTTTCAGTAGGTCAAATCTTTCCATGATTCTCTCCATCCAGGCTATAAACTCTGTTCTTTCGATATTCATAATAGTGATTTTTATGATTATTGGTGATGTAAAGTTGAACAAGAGGAATGAAATAAAATCACTAGTTTTTCGTAGTAACGAAGAAATTTCTATAGTTGCACGCAGGCTTAGAATATACAAAACACTGATTATTAATTTTTTGTATATTTATATTGAATGAAAAAAAACTAACCCATGAAAAAACTACTGTTCCTTTGCTTCACTGTGACCGGACTTTACCCCGCACAGGATGTTTTGCTTTCAGATATCAATCCTTCAAATTTTAATCAGGATTTTTCTGAGTATAATCAGGAAACGGCACTATTCTGTGCACAAGTCTCTGAAGTGGCTTACTAGGATGAGCGTAATATTGAAATTCTGAAGCAACAGGCGAATCAGACCTATCCCGAAAATAAGATAAGTTATACTTTAATTGATGACTCTTATGGAATTCATCATAACCAAGTGCTGTTATGGGCAAATAAAAACTTTATGTTAGTTGCATTTAGAGGAACTGAACCTTCTGTTCTTAAAGATTGACTTACAGACTCAAAATATTGGAACTATGAGAATGCAGATGGTTATGATGAAGAATTATCCTATCTGCCAGCTGGCCATGGTGGATTCAGAAAATCCCTTACACGTTTAATGCAAAAGAAAAATCTTATTGAGGAAATCAAAAAGAAAATTAATGAGGTGAATCCGCAAGCTAATGTAAAAACATTCCCTATTTACTTAACCGCCCATTCTCTCGGTGCAGCACTCGCACAATTGTTTATTGTGCCACTACGATACCACCAGCTAAATTTTAAAGGCGCATATCATTTTGCACCACCATTAGCGGTTACCTGCCAGATTAATGCAGAATTGAGAGAGAAATCTATGATATTGTAAACTATAAAGATTATGTGCCAAGAGCCGGACGTAATGGAACTGCTCATTTTGGAAAATTTTATCGTATTTGCAATGACGGTCTGGTTTATAAAGAACAGGAAGCTTATGTGAGATTCAGACTTTCGGAATATTTTAACGAGTTTAAACTTCATGCCCTGAAAGGGCATATTGATCTGCTCAGAAAAAAAGAGAATATTGCAACGCTAATCAATCAAAGGTCAGAAGGTCATTTTCCTTGCATGGAACTTAATGGAAAAGTGCGAGAATTATGTCAGTAATAAGGCTTTTGCAGTTTTAAACGACAAATCCCATTTTTTAGGTTTATTGTTAGCTTTTTCTACTGAAAATTTTATGAATTCTTTGAATATTATTTCAGTAGTCTTTAAAAATTAGACTAAATTTATGCAAAACTAAGGCCAGATGTCACGCAAAAAAAGGAAAAATAACAAATCATCCCAAAAAGGAAAAAGATCTACAAAAAATAATATAAATTCTCCAGATTTCGACAACAGAGGTTCCGCTCCTGCACCGATTAAAATGAAATATTTCGAAGCATCTATAAATGATTTAGGAAGCTCAGTTGAAGAACGGCTTGAAATGGTGAGAGAGGTTGGAAAAGTTGCCGCCGAAAAATTTCCAAAACAATATAGAAGTATTCAGGAGTGGTTCCAAAAATATGATCAACCCCAATTACTCTCTTTTTGTTTTTACTATTTCTTGACATCTGAAGTAGGATATGATGAAGAGGCTGTCACAGGAAAATTAGAATTTCCTCCTTTCTATCAGGAATTATTGCAGGCTTTTTCGCTAACAATACCTAGATCTTTCAAAGCCACACCATTTTCTAATGAGATCGATAACTTCAAAAAAAATTTACAGGAAATGGGCGAATTGTATAGAACTAAACAATTACAATTCCCAGATACAGTATTAACAGCTGAAGATCTTCCTCATCATCTGATTAGGACTGAAATGATTATGCATACAACTGCTGTCCGAAACTGGTCGTATGATCATAAAATGAAAAAGGTAACCACAGATATTGCAAAAAAAATAGCATCTAATTTTATAGAACATCATGGTTTTGATCCCGTTGCTTTTTTAGAGCTTTTATATAAAATGACCGAGATGGTCGAGAAAAAGATTAACGAACATAGATTGAAAACAAAAGAGTTCTATACACCATCCTCTTACAGATCTGTTATAGAAACCTATGAATCCCTTTTCCCGGTTGATAAAATACCTAAGGAAAATCATGACCATCTATGGAAACATTTCGCTAAAAATCTTCGAAATCTCAAAGCAATGTTTCTTATGCATTCTGATTACTTTTTAGAAAAAATATTCTCCTTTGATTTTAAAACTTTAGCTTCTTATACAAGCATTTCCGAGGAGAAATTAAAGGAAATATTTCAAAAAATAAGTTTTGAATTTGGTGATTTAAAGGATGCTGAGATTGATCATTTTTTATTAGGAAATCCTGTTCAGGAAAAACCATTTATAAGAGTATCTGATGATACCGTATTCAGTACTATGTATTCAGTAATGACTCATTTTAGCATAGGCTTATTGGAAAATTTCTGTGCTGAAAATAACAAACTTCGACAAAAATATACTATTGCAAGAGGAAGCTATCTTGAGCAAGAAGTAAAGAGTCTTTTCGAAAAAGCTTTTCCACAAGCTCAAATATTTGCGGGCAGTCAGTGGATAGGGAGTGACGGAAAACAATACGAAAATGATTTACTGGTAATTGTTGATAGGTTCGCATTGGTAATTGAAGCAAAAGCAGGAATGGTGAGCGCACCTGCAAAAAGAGGAGCACCTGAAAGACTATTTCGAACGCTCCAAGAACTGATTGAAGATCCTTCGGAGCAAGCACTTCGTTTTATAGAATTTCTAAATGAAAATCGAGGCGATTTATCATTAAAGGTAAAAAAGGGACCAAACAACAGATTTAATTCTGCTGATATTACATATTTTATTCCTTTAGGGGTTACCTTATCACATCTTGGAATGACAAGTACAAATCTTAAACAGTTGATAAGAGCAGGTGTGACAAAAAGAAGTATCGAAGAGCTTGTAACTTCTATAAGCCTTACTGACCTTGAGGTTGTACTTGATCTTTTACCACAAACATCCGAAAAATTACATTACTTTCAACGAAGACGAGAATTGGAAGCGAATATAGAATACATAGGCGATGAATTGGATCTTTTAGCTTGGTATATGGATGATGCATTTAATCTAGGTAAAGACCAGGAAAAATATGGTCTTTTTAAGATGGACCTAAAATCTAAAGAATTGGATAACTACATTATCGGTTCTGCAAAAAACGAAAACGTAATCAAACCAGGTTTGCGTCGAAGCCAGTGGTGGAAGGACATCTTGGACAGACTTGAGAAGATGCAACCTCAAAATTGGTTAGAAATCTCGTACCTGCTTCACAATATTAATTATGAAGATCAGAATACACTAATACAGATGAGAGATCGTCTTGCACAAGATGTTAAAATGGGTAATACGAAACAAAGACACAACTGGATATTATTGCAAACCGGAGAAAAAAAACGACAATTTAGTATTGCAGTTTATTGTTATAGTGACAGTCTAAAGGATGAAAGGAACGATATGATGCACACTATTTTAGAAAGTGATGATATGGACGGAATGAAAGGTACTTTGGTCATCGCCATTAATGTTGATAGACAACACTACCCTTATAGCAGTTTAGCGTTTAGAAATGCTCCCGAGCTTTTTGAGACTCCTTATTTAAAAACAAAAGATTAAGCATAAAGTAAGAATATATTGAGATTTAAACATCAAAACAGATAAATACTCATATCTTTTAGATTGTATTAGAATTCATAGAAGTTTAGCCCTGAATTAGCCTGAACATGGGTACGTTTGATTTAGCAATCCTGTGCTCCCACTCTTCCTGAAGATTACCTTTCATGATCAATAAGCAGCCGTGAGGAAGAGGAAGACTATATTTGCTTTGGTGATGGTCTTTTCTTCTGAAATCAAAGTTTCTGGTTTGTCCAAGGCTGATGGACGCAATAACCGGACGCTTACCATATCGGCTTTCCTTATCCCGATGCCAGGCAACGGAGTCATTATGATCACGGTATAGATTTAACAGAACCCCATTGAATTGGCAGCCAAATTCTTTTTCAATTCTTTGTTTTAAGGAGAACAATTCAGGAGTCCATGGGTTCGTTGGCTTTTTAGCTTCTTCTGAATCGTTATATTTTGGATCTCCATACCAGGCCGTTAATCTTGGAGTAAGTACAATCTTATCGTACATCTTCTGAGTCCGCTGTTCCCAAGGAGCGGTTTCCAATAATTTGTTTTTAAGCAAGTCAGCTTCTTCCCTGCTCAGGAAGTTTTCCTTGTATTCCAAAAGATCTTTTGGAAACTCATAGAATTCTTCTGAATCAAATAAACTCAGCTGGGTCATTTAACTTTAAATTAAAATATTTATCTTAGCAGTATCCCGTTACTTCGGGATTTTTTTTCATCATTTGTGTTTTTTGTTTCCCTTCGGGGAAGTTTTTTGATTATGCCATGTACTCACATAAATTCAATTCTTATCTCCCATTTTTTCTTTGATCTGTTTGATATCAGTTTTTATTTCTGTGATAAAGTTTTGAATATGATGTTCTGCAAATTCATCAGGATCATATTCTTTGGTATTAATACTACAGGCAAATTCCCAGATTTCTTTAATTTCAGGTAATGGAATTTTATAGGGCTCATAAAATTGATTGTCAGCCTTCACCCATATACCATCTGCTTCATGAAACTGAAACCTTTTATAGCTGATACCATCATTGGTGGTAATGAAAACATACGTTCTGTCCGTTTTCAAGTCAGAAAGGTTTTCTACATATTTTCCTACGATATAAGTTCCGTTCTTATAGGGTGGCATTGAATCTCCGTCAGCTGGAAATGCCCTAAACTTACCACCTTTTAAAAAAGGTAATGATATGGTCTCGAGACTTTCTATGTATTCCGGGTCTCCATAGCCATTCAAATAGCCCATAGAGGCTTTTTGGGGAATAATCTCAATCTGATTGTTTCCATCCTGATCAACCTTTATAGGCAGAACGATCCTATTCTCAGGAAGCTCCATAATTTCGTCAATAGAAAATTTTCTGATATCTACAGTCAACAATAGGTCAATACTAATGTTATAGAATTTTGAAATTCTAACCAATATTTCAATAGGAGGTTCTGTCCTTCCATATTCATAGGCGACATACCTAGATCGGGTAAGAATTAATAGATCTGCCAGTTCTTGCTGAGTCATATTTTTCTTACCTCTCAGGAACATGATGTTATCAGAGAATTTTGACATTGTTACAATTTTAGACAACAAAAATACAAAAATTGTTTAAAAACGTAACTAATTTTGTCATATGGAAAGAGCAATTGTACATATGGATCTGGATACGTTCTTTGTTTCCTGTGAAAGGCTGAAAAACTCCGAACTGGAGAATAAGCCTGTGATCATCGGAGGCGGAGACCGTGGTGTAGTGGCGTCCTGCTCTTATGAAACCCGCTTTTTCGGAGTCAGGAGTGCGATGCCCATAAAAATGGCTTTGCGGCTATGTCCCGAAGCTAAAGTAATTAAGGGAGATATGGAAATGTATTCCAATATGTCCCATATGGTAACAGAGATTATTCAGGAAAAAGTACCTGTTCTTGAAAAAGCAAGTATTGATGAATTCTATCTTGATCTTTCCGGAATGGATCAGTTTTTTGGATGTTACAAATGGACACATGAAATAGCTGAAAGTGTGCAGAAAAATACAGGGTTACCCATAAGCTTTGCTTTATCTACCAATAAAACCGTATCCAAAATCGGGACCGGAGAATCAAAGCCAACCGGGAGATTGGAGGTGAAGCAGCCTTATATCCAGCCATTTTTGAATCCCCTATCGGTAAAGAAAATTCCTATGGTCGGTGATGTGACTTTTCAGTTGCTTTCAAGACTCGGTATAAGAACGATACAAACCCTTTCTGAAATGCCCGTTGATGTTCTTCAGCATCTGATTGGTAAAAACGGGGATGAGCTCTGGAAAAAAGCGCACGGAATTGATGAGACACCTGTAGTTCCCTATTCGGAACGGAAATCTATTTCTACAGAGGATACCTTTGCTCAGGATACTATAGATATTCAAGGTGTTAAAAGTATACTCTCAGGAATGGTTGAAAAGCTCTGCTACCAGCTTCGGGCTGAGAAATGGCTGGTATCGGTAGTGGTGGTAAAAATCCGCTATTCAAATTTTGATACGGAAACCAAACAATGCAGGATTCCATATACCTCAGCTGATCATACCTTGCTCAGGTATGTTTTGGAATTATTCAAAAAAGTATATACCAGACGAATGAGGATACGACTTGTCGGAGTAAAATTTACCGGACTGGTTCACGGATGCCATCAGATGGATCTCTTTGAAGATACGGAAGAACTGATCTCATTGTATCAGACAATGGATAAAATCAAGAACCGGTTTGGAACTTCAAGTGTAGGAAGAGCCTCGGGCTTAATAAAATAATTAGAAGATGTTTCTGAATTGCCATTCTTATCACAGCCTTCGGTATGGCACCATTTCTATTAAAGAACTGGTTGAGCAGGCTATACGTTTTAATATTAAAACCCTGGCTCTTACCGATATCAATACCGTTACCGGAATCTATGATTTCTACAAGCTCTGCAAGGAGCACCATATCAAACCGATTGTCGGAGTGGAAATACGGGTTTACGATGAGCTGTATTATATCTGTCTGGCTAAAAATCAAAAAAGTATAGGAGAAATCAACAGGATTTTAACGGCTTATAACTGTGAAGGTATTGAAATTCCTAAAGTAAATCCTGATTTTAAAGATACTTTTGTGATTTATCCACTGGAAAATATTCCTGAAAGGTTATATGATCACGAATTCATAGGCATCAGACAGGATCAGTTAAACCATTTGATTAAACCCGAACTGAAACAATTAACCCATAAAATGGTTATCCTTCATCCCGTTACCTTTACTACCCCTGAAGAATATGAACTCCATAAAATACTAAGGGCAATTGAACATAATACACTAATCAGTAAACTTACAGAAACTGATTATTGTAAAAGTAATGAAGTGTTTGCTGATAAAAAAAAGCTTTTGGAAGAATTTAAAAATGAAGGTCAAATTATTGAGAATACAAAGTACATTGTCAATAACTGCCATTTTAATTTTGATTTTTCAACGCCTAAAAACAAGAAACATTATACCGACAGCAAAGAAAATGATTCTAAGCTTTTAAAAAAATTAGCATATCAGGGACTTTCAAAAAGATATTCCGATGATAACCTGCAGGCAAAAGCAAGAGTGGATAAAGAGCTGGGAGTTATTGACCAGCTTAATTTCTGTGCCTATTTCTTAATCACCTGGGACATTATCCAATACAGCAACCGGATGGGGTTTATGCATGTAGGAAGAGGCAGCGGCGCCAATTCCATTGTCAGCTACTGCATTGGAATTACTGATATATGTCCCTTGGAACTGGATCTGTATTTTGAAAGGTTTTTAAACCTCAACCGTAAGACACCTCCCGATTTTGACATCGATTGGAGCTGGCAGACCAGGGATTTCATCTTGGAATATATTTTTGGTAAATACGGTAAAGACCATGTTGCCTTCTGTGGAACCAATGTCGAATTTAAATACCGCTCTATTTTCCGCGAAATAGGAAAAGTATTCGGTCTTCCAAAGGAAGAACTTGATACGCTGGCAACAAAACCCATCCAGGAGCATGATAACAATTCTGTATCACGGCAGGTTCATTACTATGGCAAACTTCTGGAAAAGTTTCCCAATCAGAGAAGCATGCATTCCTGTGGGATTCTGATATCGGAAGAACCTATTACCAATTATTCCGCACTCGAAATGCCTCCTAAAGGTTTTCCGATTGTACAGTTTGATATGTATACCGCTGAAGAAATTGGCCTTGAAAAGTTTGATATTCTCTCACAAAGAGGCCTGGGTACCATTAACGACACAGTAAAACTGGTGAAAGAAAAAAGAGGAATCGATATCAATATCCGCGATACCTCTCTATCAAAAGATGAAACCCGATGTAATGAATTCTTAAGTTCCGGAAAAACCATCGGTTGTTTTTATATTGAATCGCCTGCCATGCGCGGATTACTCCGCAGGCTGAAATGCGACAATTACAAAGTACTGGTAGCCGCCTCTTCTATTATCCGGCCCGGAGTTGCCCAAAGCGGCATGATGCGGGAATATATTTTCAGACACAACAACCCCACAAAATTTGAATACTTCCATGAGGTTTTTGAAAAAGAACTGGGAGAAACCTATGGTATTATGGTCTACCAGGAAGACGTTATTAAAATTGCGCTGCATTTCGGAGGTTTATCCGCGCCTGATGGTGATGTACTGAGAAGAGCCATGAGTGGTAAAAGCCGGTCTTTATCCGCCTTACAGAAAGTAAAAGATAATTTTTTTGAGTCCTGTAAAAAGCTGGGCCATCCTGAACAATTATCCATGGAGGTATACCGTCAGATAGAATCCTTTGCAGGATACTCATTTTGTAAAGCCCATTCTGCTTCCTATGCTGTGGAAAGCTATCAGAGCTTGTATCTCAAGGTCTACTATCCCATCGAATTTATGGTCTCTGCAATCAATAACGGCGGAGGATTCTACAGAACTGAAGTCTACATTCATGAAGCCAGAATGTCGGGAGCTGTCATCCATAATCCTTGTGTCAATTTAAGCCAGTACCAGACAACGGTTTATGGCTCGGATATTTATTTAGGCTTCATGCATATTGAAAGACTGGAAACAAAGTTAGCACAGCTGATTTCAGAAGAAAGAAATCAGAATGGTGATTATACCTCCCTGGAAAACTTTGTTAAGAGAATTCCCATTGGTATCGAAACATTACAAATTCTAATCTTTATCGGAGCATTCCGCTTTACCGGAAAACAGAAACATGAACTGCTGATTGAATCAAGATTCCTGTTGGGAAATAATAAGATTACATTCAGGCATCTGACTTTACTGGACGAACCTCAGAAAGATTATCAACTTCCCACCATAGAAAGAAATCCATTTGAAGATGCTTTTGATGAAATAGAAATATTAGGATTTCCTGTTTCTTTCAGTCCTTTTGATCTCTTACAAACCCGATACAGAGGTTCTGTTTTGGTAAAAGATTTATTGAAGTTTCATAAACATCAGGTTAAAATGCTGGCCTATCTGATTTCAAGAAAGCATGTTCCCACCAAAAAAGGTACAATGTACTTCGGAACCTGGATTGATGCGGATGGACAATATTTTGATACCGCTCATTTTCCAAACTGCCTTGAAGAATATCCTTTTCAGGGAGGTGGTTGCTATCTCCTATTGGGAACCGTAGAGGTCGATTTCCATTTTCCTACTGTTACCATTCATAAAATGGCCAAAATGCCTTTTATTCCGGATCCAAGATATTCAATGGATAAAGAGAAGTCATTGGAAGCTCAACGTAATTTGCATGAGGATGTCAGTATGACTTTTAGGAAACCTTATCCCCAGGAACATGAAATTGGATTGCCAAGACAAAAGATGTAGCATCCGAAATTACTTTTTTAAAAAAATATACTTAATTGCTTTTCAGTATCTATTTAGACTTCGATTAATCTTAAATAAAAAAGGAGTTATCTTTCGATAAACTCCTTTAATCTGAAATAGCTATAAAGTATTAGTGAGAAGTAACATCTGATGAAGACGGTAGATTCTGATCCCAACCTCCACCAAGAGCTCTATATACCGCTATACTTGCCTTCAACTGGTTAACTTGTTTTTCAACCAATTCAAATTTAGATTCCAAAGCATCACGTTGTGTCAAAAGCACTTCCATGTAATCAGCACGTGCATATTTAAACAAATCATTAGAAATGTCAATGGATCTTGTTAAAGCATCCACTTCCTTCGTTTTGATATCCAAACTGTTTTTCAGATTCTTGATTTTTGAAAGCTGATTCGCCACTTCAATATAAGCTCCCAAAACAGTCTGCTCATAATGATAAACCGCCTGAACCTGCTTTGCATTGGCATTATAATATGCAGCTTTAATGGCACTTCTATTGACCAACGGAGCAGTCAGTTCACCTGCTAAAGAAAACAGAAACGATTCAGGTTTAATCAAATAGGTTGGATTGAAGGCCTGTAATCCAAAACCTGCACCAATATCTAAAGAAGGATAAAATCTTGCTTTTGCAGATTTAATATCCAGTCTTGAGGCAGCCAGCTCATACTCAGCCTGTTTGATATCCGGACGGTTTTCCAACAGCTCTGAAGGGATTCCCGCGTAAACAGCCTGTGGTACAACCGAATTAAAATCCTGGCTTCTTTCCACAGGCTGAGGAAATCTTCCGACAAGATAATTGATCTTATTTTCAGTCTCTACAATCTTCTGCTGAATATCATACTGCATTCCCTGTGTTTTGAGAACCTGCGCCTGAAATCTTTTCACTGCCAATTCATTGGATCTTGCATTCTTCTTTAATTCTTTAATGATATCCAGTGCATCATTCTGAATTTTAATATTCTGCTTTAAAATAACCAGTTCATTATCCAATGCAAGCAATTCATAGTAAGAATCTGCAATTTCTGAGATCAGATTCGTAATCATGAAGTTTTTCCCTTCAACACTCGCTAAATATCTCTCAACCTGAGCTTTTTTCGCATTGTGAAGTTTCCCCCAAATATCTGTTTCCCATTTTGCCTGTACCCCCACTCCGAAATCAAATAAAGGATCTGGCATTTCTTTTCCGGGTTCCATTTCGGTATTGGCTTCCATTGCTCCGATATTAGTATAACGGCTTACCTTATCAACTCCAGCTCCAGCTTTTAAACCTACAGAAGGTAAATACTCCCCTTTCTTCGCTTTAATTTCATTTTTAGAAATCTCAATTTCCTGAAGAATGATATTGAGTTCCTGATTATTCTGTAATGCCTGATTAATGAGTGTCTGAAGATGAGGATCACTAAAATATTCGTTCCATTTTAATTTTCCTGTGTTGATAGTGTCATTTTCGGCTGATGCATATTTCTCAGGTACTGTCCTGCTTTCGGCACGTTGCTGTATGTCTATTGATTTGCAGGCAGCAAGACTTAATAAAAAGAATGCCGTTCCTGCATATTGATATATTTTATTCTTATTCATAATGGATCATGTCTTCGCTTAATGGTGATTCGTCTTCGTCTTTAATCATTTTTCTGCCATCCGATAATTTCGCAAAAATGTAGTAGAGTCCCGGAATTACAATAACCCCGAATAAGGTTCCTATCAACATTCCTCCCAAAGCAGAAGCTCCGATGGTATGGTTTCCGATCGCACCTGCTCCACCCGCAAAAACAAGCGGAACTAACCCTGCAATAAAGGCAAATGAAGTCATCAAAATCGGTCTGAAACGGGCTCTTGAACCTTCAATCGCAGCTTCCAGAATAGAATCTCCTGCCTGTCTCCTTTTCACAGCAACTTCTACAATCAATACGGCGTTCTTACCGAGTAATCCGATGATCATAATCAATCCCACTTGTGCGTAGATATCATTTTCTAGTCCCATCGCTTTCAACAGCATAAAAGATCCGAAAACTCCGACCGGTAATGAGAACAATACCGCAAACGGAATAATAAAACTTTCATACTGCGCCGCCAAAACCAGATAAACGAATACCAAAACGACAAGAAATACGTAGATCGCTTCGTTACCACGTTGCGCTTCATCATAAGACAACCCTTCCCAAGCTATTTTGTACCCGTGAGGTAATGTTTTTGCCGCTACTTCATTGATTACCTGAATCGCATCCGCTGTTGTATAGCCTTCAGCCGGAAGTCCTCGGATTGCCGCTGAGTTATACATATTATAACGGGTAATTTCGTTTGGTCCCTGTGTTTTTTTCATCGTCATAAACGCTGAATAAGGAACCATTTCTCCATGATCATTTTTCACATATAACCCTAAAATATCAGTCGGAAGCCTTCTGAATTCGGGAGAAGACTGAACATATACTTTGAAGAACTGACCGAAACGGATGAACCCTTGTTCGTACGTACTACCAATTAAAATATTCAAATTTTCCATGGCTGTTCCGATGGAAACGCCTTTCTGCATCGCTGCATTATTATCGAAAACCAATTCGTATTGAGGATAATTGGCTGCAAAGAAGGTGAATACTCCTGTTAATTCTTTCCGTTTTTTAAGCTCAGCAATGAACGCTTTATTCACCTTATCAAAATCCTGATAATTGGTTGTTCTGTTCAAATCAAGCAATCTCATTGAGAAACCTCCCGAAGATCCGAAACCGGGAACTGCAGGCGGTTCAAAGAATTCTATTGTAGCACCAAGATCTTTTGATTTTTCTTCAAGCTCTTCCATGATCTCTTTTACATTATGCTCACGGTCGTTCCAGCTTTTCAAGTTTATCAGACAGGTTCCCGCATTGGAACCACGCCCTTCCGTCATAATCTCATATCCTGCCAATGACGAAACCGACTCTACTCCATCCACACCCTGACAGATTTTCTGTAATGCTCTCGAAACCTTATTCGTTTGTTCTAAAGTTGATCCTGGAGGTGTTTGCACAATCGCATAGATCGTTCCCTGATCTTCATTTGGAATGAAACCGCCCGGAAGCGCTTTATTTACAATAAAAATTCCCACACAGAAAGCGACTAAAATTCCCCAAGTCACTACTTTTCGAGTAACAATTTTTCTGAGGAATGCAGCATATTTTCCTGTGACTTTATCAAATCCCCTGTTAAAAGAATCTAAAGCTTTCGTAAAAATAGTAGACTTTTTAGGTTTTCCGTGGTGATTTTTCAATAACATTGCTGCCAGAACAGGAGTTAATGTTAACGCAACCACCGCAGAAATTACAATAGAACTCGCCATCGTAATCGAAAACTGGCGGTAGAACGTTCCTACAGGACCCGTCATAAAGGAAATCGGGATGAATACGGCTACCATTACCGCTGTAATTGCAATAATCGCTCCTGCAATCTCTCCCATAACTTCTTTTACTGCTTTATAAGGGGAAATATCGCTTTCCTCCATTTTTGCGTGAACAGCTTCAATAACAACGATTGCGTTATCTACCACAATTCCGATGGCTAAAACCAGGGCAAAAAGCGTTACTAAGTTGATCGACATTCCGAACATTTGAATGACAAAGAAAGTTCCAATCAATGAAACGGGAACGGCAATAATCGGAATTAAAGTTGAACGCCAATCTCCCAAGAAAATAAATACCACAATTGCCACCAAAATAAATGCATCTCTCAACGTATGCATTACCTGCTCAATCGATGCATCCAGGAATTGCGAAACGTCATAACTTATTTTATAATCAACTCCGGGAGGGAAATTTCCTTTCATTTCCTCCAGTTTAGCTTTTACATCTTTAATAACGTCAGTGGCATTACTTCCATAGTTTTGTTTTAATACAATGGATGCTGAAGGATGACCGTCAAGATTTGAATAAATATCAAAAAATTCGCTTCCTAATTCAACTTTTGCAACATCTTTCAGCTTAATATTTTCTCCTTCAGAATTGGAACGAACAATGATATTTTCATATTCTTCAGGTTTATTATACTGACCTTTATAAGTGAGAACGTACTCTAATGACTGTGCTGCAATACCGGAACTCTGCCCGATTCTTCCGGGACGTCCGATGATACTTTGTTCTCCAATGGCTTTCATCACTTCATCCACAGAAATCGAGTAAGCACGCATTCTGTCAGGATTTAACCAGATACGCATGGCATATCTTCTACTTCCCAGAATCTGAGATTTTGCAATCCCGTGAATACGGTTGATTTCAGGGATAATATTTACAGTTGCATAGTTGTACAGGAATTTTTCATCCATGCTTTTGTTGGTGCTGTACAAATTTACGTACATCAACATACTTGGCTGAATCGGGTTTACGACTACCCCTTCTTTCTGTACCAGTTCAGGAAGCAGCGGCATTACCTGGTCCACTCTTGTCTTTACCAAAACAACGGCAGCATTGGGATCGGTTCCGGGATCGAAAATAACATTTACTGTTGCTTCTCCGGCACTCGTTGCATCGGTAGTGATATAACGCATTCCCTGAACTCCGTTGATGGCATTTTCAAGGGTAATTAATGAGGATTTTACCAAAACATCGGCACTCGCTCCGGGATAAGCAATGGTAACGGCAACAGTAGTAGGGGCAATTTTAGGAAACTGTTCAGTAGGAAGCTGCTTGATCGCCAAACCTCCTATAAACAGGATGATAACCGATATTACAATAGCGAATACCGGTCGGTGTATTACTTTTTTAAACATAATCTTGCTTTCTAATTACTCGGCATACAGATCCAGATTCGACATTACTTTTTCAGGGGTCTGGTATTTTGAACTGATCGTTTGGTTTTCCTGAACCATTCTAAGACCGTCCAGAAGAATTCTTTCATCCTTTCCAAGACCTGAAGCTACAACATACAGATGCGGTAATTCAGCAGCAATCTTTATTTCTCTCGCTTTTACTTTATTATCTTTTGTGATAACGTAGACATATTTCTTCTCTAATTCTTCAAAAGTTGCTTTCTGAGGGATCATTAAAGCATTGGCATAGGGTGAAGTGATAACAACGTTTCCGGTTTCCCCATATCTTAATAATCCTTTTGGATTCGGGAAAGTTGCTCTGTAAGCAATATTTCCGGTTTCATTATCGAAATCAGATTCGATAGTTTCTACAACACCATCCTGAGTAAACTCTTTTCCATTGGCCATTCTCAGGCGCACGTGCATCGGATCGTTATTTTTTCTTTCCCCCATTTGATTTAAATATTCAGCTTCGGGAACGTTGAAATACACCCACATTTTACTGTTGTCGGAAAGCTCGGTGATTAATTCTCCGTCATCAACCAAACTTCCTTTTCTTACGTGCAATCTTCCAACAATTCCTGTAAACGGAGCGCGGATTTCTGTGAAACCTAAATGGGTATTGGTTGAAGAAAGTTCGGCTTTAGCTTTTTCATATCTTGCTTTTGCCATCGCCATTTCCTGTGGAGCAACAATGTCTTTAGCTGCAAGATTTTTAGTATTTTGATATTCGATTTCAGCATATTTTGCCTCTGCTTTGGCACGATTTACATCAGACTCGTAAAGGTTAGGCATAATTTTAAATAACAACTGTCCCTTGTGAACAAATTGCCCTTCATCTACATAAATACCCTGAATATATCCTTTTTCCTGGGCACGAAGCTCAATATGGTTGATTGAACGGATCTGTGCTACATAATCTTTATCTATTAAAGTATCTTTTACAAGCGGACTTGTGACATTGAAAGATGCTGCTTCTTTTTTTTCTTTTTTTTCAGATTGGCAGCTTTGACACAACAGAATAAGGCACAGGTTGATATACATGAGACTTTTCTTGACCATGATAATAATTTTTATAATATTTTAAATTTGAAAAATAGAGTTATTGGTTTTCAGAACATGTCATGAAAACCTTAAATTTTTTCGTGAAAAATAGTATAAGATCACAGTCGGATGACCCTGTATTGGATATACAGATCATCGTAAGGTATAATTAAATGTTCGGAATGAGCGAATGAAACCGCATTTTGTTTATCATGAAATGTGATAACGAAACCTGAAATTAAACGCCAGAAATCACCTCTTAAAAGCATGGCCAATTCTGAAGACGCTGATGTTTCTAGATTTTCGTCATTTTCACTATCATTTTCAGAAAGATTTGCACGAAGTTTATTGTAATGGGGACGGCTAATATTATATAAATCCTCACCCTCATTCTCTTTAGTCAAAACGAATGACTTCCCAGGACTTTTATCACACGTACTACAAATATCTGTCGTGAAATGAAAACCTAACTCATTATTATTCTCTACAGATACATATTGCTGAAGTTGCCCGTAATACCATCCTAAGACGGTTAACAGAGCAAATAACAAACTGCATAGATATTGATAAAATTTTCTTTTCATCGCAGGCACAAATGTAAGTAAACTTCAAAATGATTGCAAATAATAGAGATTAAAAAAGTGTTAAAAGAACGCTGTTTTCTTCCCCCTATAAACAAAAAGCCGTCCCATTTCTGAGACAGCCTTACTAACATATAAAATCAACTAACTAATATATCATTGTAACTTACCTGCTAACGCTTTAAATAACAACACATTATTTCTGGTATTTTCATGTTGAAATTTGAGAAGATCAAGCTCGGCTTGCAGCTTGCTTTTCTGAGCATTGATCAGTTCAAAGTAGTTTGCATAACCCGTAACATACAAGTCATTAGACACCTCTATTCCCTTATCTAAAAAATTCACTTCCTCTTCTTTAAGTTCTAAAACTCTATGAAATATTTGAGTCTGTTTCAGAATAGATTGCAGCTCATTGAAGGCAGTAGTAACACTCTTCTGGTAATTCAGAAATGCAATTTCCTGTTCTATGCCAGCAACTTTAAATTCATATTGCAGCTGGCCTTTGTTAAAAACAGGGACCATCAAACCTCCTAAAATCTGTCCAGCCAAGGAGGCTGGTTTGAAAAGTGTTTCGGCTGAAAAGGAATTAATTCCTAATCCTGCTCCAATATCAATCTTAGGATAAAAAGAAGCTCTTGCTGCTTTGGCATCAGCATGTGAAGCCTTAAGATAATAATAGTTTGAAATCACATCAGGCCTGGAATGAATTATCTTATCAACATTGATATTGGAATTCAGGATATTAAAATTCGTAGGCAGAAGCGTGTCTCCTCTCTGTATATCACCCCCGTATACCCCCGTTAGTGTTGATATGGCTTGCTTTACAGTGACTATTTCTACTTTAATATGTTCAATTTCTGCCAGCCAGTTATTGTTCTGTGCTTTAAACTGTTGTACAGCCAGCTCAGTTACCTTACCAACTTCACGCTGTGCTTTGATAATTTCAAAGGCCCGCTTCTGAAGGTTGTAATTATCCTGATAGATTTTTAATCGCTTGTCTAAAGTGATCAGATCATAATATAAATTGGCAATATCTGTAAAAAGATCAGTCTGAAGAAGCTTTAAACCTTCTGTTGATGCCAGGAATTTGTTCTGAGCTGAAAGTTTCTTATTTTTTAGTTTTCCCCAGGCATCAATTTCCCAACTGCTTCTGGCACCCATCCAATAATTCGGGGTAAAGGAAGTATTGATCTTTTGTTCCTCACTGATATTCGAGGAAAGATTTGTATCATAATTCCCAACCCCTTCCATTGTATATTTTCCATACCGGTCACCGGAAACCCGAACTCCAACTTCCAGAGAAGGCAGTAATTCTGTTTTTGACCGCTTTAAAAAGCTGTTGGCTATTTCTACTCTTTGCTGGGCTATTTTAAAGTCAGGATTGGCTTTTTTTACCTCCTCAAAAAGATACAATAAATGGGAATCCGTAAAATAGCCCTTAAGATCTATTCCTGAAAATTCTGATCTGCCGGCAGCTGAATCAACAGCAACGGGATTCGGTAATCTATCGGCTTCCTTCATTGATGCTACTTTAGGAACAGCACAGGAAGTCATGAACAGTCCTGTGATACTCCAAAATATAAGTTTTAATTGAATTCGTTTCATGCTTTTTTTCTGTTTTCAAGGGTTGCAAAGAAAATGTAAAGACCAGGAATGATGATAAGACCGAAGACGGTACCGATTAACATACCCCCTGCGGCTGCGGTTCCAATAGAACGGTTCCCAACTGCTCCGGCACCTGATGCTACACATAATGGAATCAATCCGGCAATAAAAGCGAAAGAGGTCATTAGAATGGGACGAAGACGCTGCCTTGCTCCTTCAATAGCAGCTGAAATAATGCTGTTCCCCTCCTTGTAACTTGCAATGGCAAACTCCACAATTAATATCGCATTTTTGGCAAGCAGCCCTATCAGCATCACCAATGCCACCTGAGCATAAATATTGTTGTCAAGACCACAAACCAGCAGAGCGATATAAGAACCGAAAATCCCTGTTGGTAAGCTTAATAGCACCGGCATAGGAAGCAGAAAACTCTCATATTGTGCTGCCAGTAAAAGGTAGACGAAAATCAGGCAGACCAGGAAAATATAAACCGTTTGATTTCCTGATAAGATCTCTTCGCGGGTCATACCCGACCATTCAATATCTAAGCCTTTAGGAAGAGTTTCTTTTGCTATTTTATCTACTGCAGCAATAGCGTCACCTGAACTAAAGCCCTCAGCAGCCTCTCCATTGATCATTGCAGACATATACATATTATAGCGCGTAAGCACCTCAGGTCCATATACTCTTTCCATGGTTATAAAAGTTGAAAAAGGCACCATTTCACCTTTGTCATTTTTTAAGTACAGGTTCAATATGCTCTCGGGAGTATCCCGGAATTCAGGCCCTGCCTGAACCATAACTTTATACATCTGTCTGAACCGGATGAAATTGGTCGCGTAATAGGATCCCAGTAAAGTTTGTAAAGTGGACATTGCATTATCTGCTGAAATTCCTTTTTTAGCCGCCATATCATAATCAATATTCACCATATACTGAGGGAAAGTAGCATCAAAGCTGGTAAAGCTGTTCTTAAGCTCGGGAGCTTCATTCAGTTTCTTGACAAAATCCTTGGTTACTTTATCCATATTTTCAATACTTCCGCCGGTTCTGTCCAGTAGACGAAGTTCAAAGCCGCTGGTATTCCCAAATCCCGGAACCGTTGGGGGCGCAAAAGCTTCAATTTCCGCATCAGCAATCCCTTTCGTTTTCTCATTTAATTCTTTAATAAAGTCATCCACAGATATATTTCTTTCTTTCCAGTCCTTAAGATTGATCATCGCCATTCCATAGGATGATCCTGCAATTTCAGTGACCACATTATATCCTGCAAGAGTCGTTACATTTTCTACCCCATCCATCTTTTTTGCGATCCTGGTGATTTCATCAAGTACCTTTTCAGTTCTTTCTACCGTCGCTCCCTGGGGCGTGGTAACACTTACGTAGGCCATCCCCTGGTCTTCCATAGGAATGAATCCCGATGCCAGAAATTTTGACGTCAGTCCCGTTAGCAGTATAAATAAAGTCAGGAGTCCGAAAGTTACTGTTGTCCGGGTGGCAAATTTTGACAGGACTTTTACATAACCGTTGGTAACTCTGTCAAGAATGGTATTAAATACACTGAAAAAACGATCCAATAAACCTTTCTTGCCATCATGGTTATGAGGCTTTAATAAGAGTGCACATAAAGCTGGGGTAAGCGTTAACGCATTAATACCGGAAATTACAATACTGATTGCCAAAGTAAGCGAAAACTGCCTGTAAAATACTCCTACAGGACCATCCAGGAATGCTACAGGAATGAAAACCGCTGACATAACCAAGGTTATAGCTATTACTGCACCCGCTATTTCTTTGGCTGCCATTATAGTGGCTTCAAAAGGCATATGCCCTTCTTCCATTTTGACATGAACAGCCTCAACAACAACGATGGCATTATCTACAACAATACCGATGGACAGAACCAGCGCAAATAAAGTCAACAGGTTAAGTGAAAAACCCAGCATATCCATAAAAGCAAATGTACCTACCAATGCCACGGGAATAGCAAGCACCGGAATAAGCGTAGAACGCCAGTCCTGAAGGAAAAGAAAAACAACTACCGCCACCAGAATAAAGGCTTCGATAAGGGTCTTTAAAACAGCATGGATAGAAGCATCCAGAAACCTTGAAACATCATACGCAAGGTTATAATCCATCCCCGGTGGAAACGAGCCTTCTTTCAGTTCCGCCATTTTATTTTTGACATTCTGGATAACCTCAGAGGCATTGGATCCCGGTCTTTGTTTCATCATGATTGATGCTGATGGCCTTCCATCGGTTTTCGAAACCATTCCATAAGTCATCGCTCCAAATTCAACTTTTGCGATATCTTTTAGTTTTAGTATTGTTCCTTCTTCATCCGCTCTAACAGGAATTTCTTCATATTGCTGAGGCTCAAAAAACTTTCCTCTGTATTTTACAACATACTGAATCTGGCCTGCCTTTTTACCGGAAGATTCTCCTACCTTTCCCGGAGCTGCGGAAATATTCTGTTTCTGCAGGGAACTGATTACTTCTTCTGTGGAAATATTATATGCCGCCATTTTCTGGGGATCGAGCCAGACCCTCATGGAATATTCCTTCTGCCCCATAATTTCGGCTCTCCCCACTCCATCCAGGCGCTTGAGTTCCTGAAGAATATTAATATCTGTAAAATTGTAAATAAACTGTTCATCCTGGCTGGGATCAGTACTGGTAATATTGAGGTACATCAGCATGCTGTTAACCTCCTTTTCAGTAGTCACCCCGGCCCGGATTACTTCCTCAGGAAGTTCATCAAGAATTGTAGTTACCCGGTTCTGTACATTCACTGCAGCCAAATCCGGATCAGTACCCACTTCAAAAAAGACCTGTATAACGGTCAGCCCATCATTTGAAGTAACGGTTGACATATAGGTCATCCCCGGCACACCATTAATAGCACGCTCTAGGGGTAAGGCAACCGCATCTGCGGAAACTTCTGCATTCGCCCCGGTATATTTTGCCGTCACGGTTACTGAAGGGGGAACGATGTCAGGAAACTGGGTGATCGGCATCTTAGTCAGCGCCATAATTCCTATCAAAACAAAGACAATGGAAATCACCAGCGAAAGTACTTTTCGCTTTATAAACATTTCTACCATAATCAACTATTTAAGAATTATAATCGGTCTTTAATTTTGATGACATCCCCATCTTTAAGAGACTGCGCTCCTTCATAAATAATCAGATCTCCCTTTTTGATACCGCTTTCAACCAGATAAGAATTCTTTATGGCCGAACCTACTTTAATATTGGTCATCTTTACTTTATTATTCTTATCCACCAGGAATATATAGGTTTTATCCTGAATTGAAAAGGTTGATTTTTGCGGAATGAGGAGTGCATCATTCTGAACATCGGAAATGGTCAGCTTACCGGAAGTCCCATGCTTGATGATATGTTGTGGGTTTGGAAAAAGCACCTTATACCTGATAGATCCGGTAGCACGGTCAATCTCGCTTTCAGCAGATTTTAACGTACCATTAAACTGATAGTTTGTTCCATTAGGAAGGGTAAGCTCAATCTTCTGATGCTTTCCTAATTTATCACTGGCCAAAAGTTCAAAGTATTTATTTTCAGGAATGGAGAAATAAGCATATACCTCATCCAGTTGCGAAAGTGTCGTAAGCAGTGTTCCGTTATTGACCAGGCTTCCGCTTTTATGAGGAATGACATCGATCACACCGTCGAATGGCGCTGTAATCAATGTAAAATTAATCTGCTGGATAACCGCTTTTTTCTCAGCTTCGGCAAAAGAACATTTTGCGCGCGCAGATGCCAACCTGGCTTTAGCAAGTTCAAACTCATTAGCAGCAACAAACTTTTTAGCATATAAACTCTCAATCTGCTTGAGTTCAACCTCAGCAATCCGAAGGTCGGCTTTTGTCTGTTTAAACCTGGCCTCAGCCTTTAACAGATCCATTTGTAACTCAGCATCATTGATCTTGAAAAGCGACTGCCCTTTTTTTACAAACTGCCCTTCATTGACATAAATATGTTGAATGATACCGTCAATTCTGGAGCGGATTTCAACATTTCTTTTGGCCTGTATATCGGTAACAAACTGGCTGTTGATCAACGTATCTTTTTGTTTTACCTCAAGAACGGGGACTTCTTTAGTGTTTTTATTTTTATTGGGATTGTTTTTACCACATGATAATGCGCATAATAATGCGCTTACGCATAATATGAAACTTTTTATATTCATTATAGAATTTTATAACTGAAACTTTACGAAAAAAATAATTGGAAATATCAGTTTAAAACAGCTGGAGTAAATGAAGATAGGATTTTACGGCACAAAATATGTCTCCAGAAGAAACAGGCAGACCCTTCCGAACAACTTTAATGAGGACCTCGGGACAATTCTCCGATTTATCTGGAATATCAAAGTAATTTAGATATTTAGAAAAACTCTTATTCTCAACTTCAACAGCCTTTACATTGTTGTACTTCTTAATACATCGATTCGCTCCACTGCGTACGGGATGTTTAAACGAAACAACATTTACCAATGTTTTGCCAGCTCTATCTGAGCTGAAAATGAAAAACAGAGTAAAAATATAAAAACAAAAAGACGTTCTAAATAATAACATTCAGCCGTAATATTGAAAATTCAGGGGATTAGAAATAGTATATCAGCAAATGTAAGTCATTTTGCTTTAATTTTTTTTTAATTTATGTTAAAAATTTATAAAATAAAAGTTAATTGATATTGTAAAAAACATTCTAATTATTTGTAAAAAACAAACTAATTAAAACGATTGAGCTTAAAGAATTAAGTTCGTTTTCAGTACTTTTGTAACACAAAAAAAATCATTTATGGAGCTATTTTTAATCTTCTCTATGACGTTTATGCAGGTGATAATCTGTGGGATTTTAAATAAAGGGCAGTACGGTTGAGATAGGGAAAAAGAAGAATCAGCAACAGAAATACTGCCAGTAGCCATATCATCATTTCATAATAATCCATGGCAAAACTTACATGATTCTGAACATTCATTCTTCCCACCAACAGTTTATTGGAAGCCTTTACAGCATGGTCTTCAAGCATTCCTCCAGCCGAAAGCTTAGAGCCTGTTTATGAACAAAGTCTTTTACAAAAGGATCCACAGCACTCAAGTGATCCTGAAAAGCATTGTAATGGCTGCTCTTTTCATAAAGTTCAAAAAAATTGATCAGCGCTATACTGATACAAAATTCAAAATATCGTATTGCAGTTGCCGAAGAGCCGATGGACGCCGGAACTAATGATATGATAAAAATAATAGATGCTTACCAAACCTTTTCATGATCTTTATCAAGCCTCATTAAAATAAAAGAGTTTTTTATCTTTTATTAAAAATAAGTTTATATATTTGCCCTATAAAATCAGTTACAATGTTTTCCAAAACCTGCGAGTATGCTTTAAGAGCTTTAATTTATATTGCCCAGCAGTCTAAAAATGACAGCAGGGTCGGAATCAAAGACATTTCAAAGAGCATTAATTCTCCTGAGCATTTTATCGCGAAAATCCTTCAGGACCTGAGCAGAAAAGGATTTGTACAATCCGCAAAGGGACCGAATGGAGGTTTCTATATGGATGAGAAAAACCTGGACACCAATATTGCTGATATTGTTAGGGAAATTGACGGTGATAAACTGTTTTCCGGATGCGGACTCGGGCTCGATCAATGCTCTGAAATTCATCCCTGTCCTCTCCATAACCAGTTTAAAAGTATCAGACAGGATCTTCGCATTATGCTTGAAACATCCAAAGTACAAATGTTTGTAGATAACCTGGATTTAAAATTGACCTACCTTAAGGCATAAAAAAATTTAAATCAATAAAAGATAAAAAGGTATTAATGTATTAAATAATCCAACAAAATGAAACTCTATCTTAAAAACCCTGTTATACTCATGTTATTCTGCCTTATGGCAGGAATGTTTATAACAGTAAGCTTTGTAGAAACTCCTCTGAAGTTTCAGGTAGAGGGAATAACACTTTCAACAGCTTTGGGGTTGGGGAAACTGATGTTCGGAATCTCTACAAAAATACAGGCCCTATTTCTGATCCTGATTCTAATATTCATGACAATTAGCCAGAACCACTATACAAAATTTGATTTTACAATCATCATTGTTTTACTTTCTATCCTGGTCTTAGAACAGTTTTGGATGCTTCCGGTTTTAGATGAACGGGCAGATCTTATTTCATCCGGTAAGCCACTGGCTCCTACTCCGCTGCATGATTGTTTTATTTATGCCGAAACATCAAAAGCCATTATTCTGATCCTGGCTGTTGTATTACAATTTAAAACCCAACCCAATGAAAACAGATCCTATTGAAAAAATGTCCGCCCACTGGCTGCTGGCCAGGATCGGTAAAAAAGTCCTTCGTCCGGGAGGTTTAGCGCTTACCCGAGAGATGCTGGCTATGCTGAATATTACCCCCGGTGATCGTGTAGTCGAATTTGCTCCGGGTCTTGGTTTTACCGCAAAACTCACTCTGGAAAAAAATCCGGAATCTTATATAGGCATTGATGCCGAACAGGAGTCTGTAAACCTGTTGAAAAAGAATTTCAAACATACTTCTGCACAATTTCAACTGGGAAATGCGGCACAGAGTTCACTAGCTGATCAATCCGCCGATAAAGTATATGGTGAAGCTATGCTGAGCATGCATGCCGATCACAGAAAATCTGAGATTATTCAGAAAGCTTCAAGAATCCTGAGACCTAAGGGCTTTTATGCCATCCATGAGCTGGCCCTCGCTCCTGACAGTCTGGATGAAAATGTAAAATTACAGATTCAGAAGGAGCTCGCTTTAACCCTGAAGGTAAATACCCGTCCACTCACCATTCCGGAATGGACTCATTTACTGGAAAAAGAGGGATTTAAGGTTTTAAAAACAGAAACAGCACCGATGCACCTGTTGGAAATTAAAAGAATAATCAGCGATGAAGGCTTTTCCGGATTCCTGAAAATCGCGGGAAATGTAGTCATGCAGCCTAAAATCCGTTGCAGGATAATGCAAATGAGAAAAACATTCAAAAAATTTGAGAACAACCTTTGTGCGGTGTCCATTCTTGCACAAAAAGTATAAATCATTATCAATTATTATGAAAGCACAACTTATAAATATAGCAATGATTTTGAGTGTATTAGCAATAAACTTATCATGCTCTGACAAAAGCGGAACAACTCCTATACCAGTACCTGAACCTTCCACAGGACAAGCGCCGTCTCAACCTGTCAGTACCCTCGAACCGGCTGTTGCCCCAAACACTTCCGGTGATCCCGGCCTTACATTGATTGAAGGAGCTGATTGCCTTGCCTGTCATAAAATAGATGCCAAATTAATCGGGCCTTCTTACCAGGATGTAGCTGTAAAATACACCGAAAAAGATATTGATCAGCTGGCTCAGAAAATCATTGACGGAGGAAAAGGCAACTGGGGGGATATTCCGATGACGCCTCATGAAGGATTAAGCAAAGACGACGCTCAACAGATGGTAAAGTACATTCTTTCGCTCAAAAAGTAATCAAAAAAATTTAAAACAATAAAAGACAAAAAAGTATTATATTATGAATACAAGAACAGATTTAATAGGAAATATGGTAGCCGAAGACTTCAGAACCGCTGCTATCTTTAAAAGACACGGAATCGATTTCTGCTGCAAAGGCGGAAGAACGATAGAAGAGGCCTGCAGCAACAAGAAACTCGATCCTGAAAAAATTTATGCAGAACTGGAGGCAATCCCAAAAAACGAAAGCTCTTCCATCGATTTCAACAGCTGGCCACTGGACCTTCTGGCAGATTATATTGAGAAAACGCACCATCGTTATGTAGAAGAGAAAACTCCTGTCTTGCAGGCCTTCCTGGATAAACTATGTAAAGTTCACGGGGGCAGGCATCCTGAATTATTCGAGATCAACACCTTATTTAATGAATCAGCCCACGACCTGGCCGCTCATATGAAAAAAGAAGAGCTTATTCTGTTTCCTTTTGTAAGAAATATGATTAAAGCTAAAATATCAGGCAGCCATCTGTCACAACCAGCGTTCGGCACCGTGGAGAACCCGGTGAATATGATGCAGCATGAGCATACTGTGGAAGGAGAACGCTTCAGAAAAATAGCGGAGATCACAGATGAATATCTTCCCCCTGCCGATGCCTGCAACACATACAAAGTAGCCTTTGCCATGCTCCAGGATTTTGAAAATGATCTGCACAAGCATATTCATCTGGAAAACAATATTCTTTTCCCAAAGGCCATTCAGCTGGAAAAAGAATTTACTGTTGAATCTTAAAAACTTCTCCGGATGACACCTAAAAAACTTTGGATAGGACTTGCTATTGTGATGATTGCCTCATTTGCAGTTCTTATATTTTACGGAACCGAAATCTATAGAAAAGTTCCTCCGATTCCGGATCAAATAGTAAGTGCGGACGGTACAGTGATTGCCACGGGGCAGGACATTAAAGATGGTCAGAATGTATGGCAGTCTATTGGAGGACAGACCGTGGGAAGCATCTGGGGACATGGCGCTTATATTGCCCCTGACTGGACTGCCGATTATCTTCATCGGGAAGCGGTTCTTCTGCTTGACGAACTGGCCAAAAAGGAAGGTAAGACATACAAAGAACTTCCTGATGATGAACAGGCAAAGTATCAGGTACTGCTGAAAAAGGAGCTCCGTACCAATACTTTCAATGAAAATAAAAATGAGATCGTCTTTTCTCCTGAAAGAGCAAAAGTACAAAAGCAACTTTCTCAATACTACTCCAGATTATTCATGAATGATCCTTCCATGTCGGAACTGCGTGATCAGTATGCCATTCCCAAAAATACCATCAAAGATAGCGGAAGGATGGCCAGAATGAATGCCTTTTTTGCATGGAGTACCTGGGTTTGCATCACAGAAAGACCCGGAGATGATGTCACCTATACCAACAACTGGCCTCATGATGAGGCTTTAGGAAATGTTCCACCTCCATCGCTTCACCTGTGGTCAGGATTCAGTGTATTGTTACTGTTGGCTTGTGTTGGACTTCTGGTATTTTATCACGCAAGGAATAAAGAGGAAGAAATCAACGAAGCGCTTCCTCTTGAAGATCCTCTGCGGAATATGAAGCCTACTCCATCTATGAAAGCTACTTTAAAATATATCTGGGTGGTTGCCTTACTAATCCTGGTTCAGATGCTTGCCGGAGTCATTACAGCCCATTATGGAGTCGAAGGAAGTGGTTTCTACGGCATTCCTTTAGATCAGTTTCTTCCTCAATCTGTTTCCAGAAGCTGGCATGTCCAACTGGCAATATTCTGGATTGCTACCTCATGGCTGGCTACGGGATTGTATATAGCACCAGCGGTTTCAGGATATGAGCCCAAATATCAGAAATTGGGTGTCAATGTATTGTTTGGAGCGTTACTGATCGTTGTGTTAGGATCTTTAACCGGGCAATGGCTGGGAGTGATGCAAAAATTAGGGTTGGTAGATAACTTTTTATGGGGACATCAGGGATATGAGTATGTAGAACTGGGGAGAATCTGGCAGATTTTATTGCTGATCGGGCTGATTCTCTGGCTGATTTTGATGGTAAGAGCATTACTTCCTGCTTTAAGACGTAAAGACGGAGACCGCCACTTACTCCTTTTGTTTACTCTTTCTTCTGTAGCAATTGCCATGTTCTATGGCGCCGGTCTGATGTATGGAAGGCAAACTCATATGGCTATTGCCGAATATTGGAGATGGTGGGTTGTACACCTTTGGGTAGAAGGTTTCTTTGAAGTTTTTGCTACCGTAGTGGCGGCATTCTTATTTACAAGATTGGGATTATTACGCCTGAAATCCGCTACCAATGCGGTATTATTTTCTACTATTATTTTCCTTGGCGGAGGTATTTTAGGTACTTTCCATCACCTGTATTTCAGCGCTACGCCTACTGCTGTGCTTGCTTTTGGGGCTACCTTCAGTGCATTGGAAATTGTACCTCTTGTCCTGATTGGTTATGAAGCCTATCAGAATTATCAGCTCAGCAAATCTACAAAATGGATTCAGGCTTACAAATGGCCAATATATTGTTTTATCGCCATGTGCTTCTGGAATTTCCTAGGAGCAGGAATCTTCGGATTTGCCATCAATCCTCCGATTGCCCTGTATTATATCCAAGGATTAAACACAACGGCCGTTCATGGCCATGCTGCCCTGTTCGGCGTATATGGAATTTTAGGAATCGGATTAATGATGTTTGTCCTCAGAGGTCTGTACCCGGACCGCCAATGGAATGACAAATTAATTGGTTGGGCTTTCTGGCTGACCAATATCGGATTATTGGTTATGGTGACGATAAGCCTTCTTCCTATAGGTATTATGCAATCGGTAGCCTCTATTAAAGAAGGATACTGGTATGCCCGTTCCGCAGAATTTATGCAGACGGATATCATGCATTTCTTAAGATGGATGCGGGTTCCCGGGGATATTTTACTAGCTGCCGGAGAATTTTTGCTGGTTGTTTTTATCATCGGGTTAAAATTCGGCTGGTCATTAAAAGAAAAACGATAATATAATCTTTACTTTAAACCTCATAAGTTTCTGAAATCTATGAGGTTTAGTTTCCTCTTTAATTTTTTTTAAAAATCATGAAACGTAACAAAAATATAATTCTTCTTTCACGGGATCATCATTTCGGATTGCTTTGCAGCTGGAAAATCAGACAAGGACTGAAGAAGGAAATTGAAACGGACAGAATTAAAAAGTATATTCTTCACTTCTGGCACAATTATCTGGAAGAACATTTCAGAGAAGAAGAACAGATCCTTTGTGCTCATCTTGAGGATGAATATACTGAACGCATCCGGTCAGAACATATTCAGATAAAGGTACTGGCTTCTCAAATCGAACACTCGGAAGATACCCGTCTGCTTTCTGACTTTGCGGACCTTCTTGAGCAGCATATCCGTTTTGAAGAACGGGACTGGTTTCCCCATTTGGAGGAAAAACTTAACAATGCTGTTCTGAACTGGATCGGAAAAGAACTGGATCATATTCACCCTGAGAAAAAAGAGGTGTATGCTGATGAGTTCTGGAAATAACTTCTATTAATATTATATCTTTAAACTATAATTCCGGAAAAAGTTTTAAAGCAGTATGGATGCATTATTGAGGTAATGGTATTTATTTGAACTGCTTTCTAAAAGTGATGGGTGAGCCCCAGCGCTTTTTGTAAAAAAACGGATAAAATAGGCATCATCCTTGTAATTCAGATTATAGCAATTTCTTTACGGTAATTGAGGTGTAAGCCAGAAACCTTTTACTTTCAAGAATAATATGATTTTTTATAATTTCATTGGGCGTTTCCTTACTGACAAATCCTATTTTTTACTTAAGTCTTTAAGAGTAATGAAAAGCAGGTCTGCATAATCAGCAACCGTATGGAGTTCTTTGCTTCTCGATCAGCTTACTGAACTTTCTCAAAAACTGTACATTTGCCTGCTGCTCAACATCAACCAATTGATGCTGCTCCTTTCAAATTCTTGTAGATTTCAATATAATCATTTTTAGAAGTATTCACAACACTTCCTCCGTATTTGAATCTTCAAGCTCCATTTCAGACTAGATTTCCCCTATGATCCTTTGGATGTCAGCAGACTGCTCTTGATTCAAATTAATAGATGGGATTTCAAAGACATTATTGTATAATATTCCATCACAGGCTACTTCCTGGTCATGGATTTCTACACAATAAAAGTCTTTATTAAAATTCATGAGTTGCCCTCCAATTGTTTCGAAAGGTTTTAATACCACATTTGGATTGATAAATAACAACGAATCAGTTTGCATTTATATTTCTTGAAAATCAACCTGTATGATAGCATTTTCAGGAATAAAAAGAATTTTGATATGATCAGCCTATGGCTGTCAATAATTGGTCTCCTAAAAATGATTGCTAAATTCTACGTTGTCAAATTGTTTGTAAGAAAATTCTTTGATCATTTAATAGCTAAAAAACAATGGTAATTATAATTCCCAAAAATTGAGTCTTCCGTTACTCTCGTTAATTCTTCCAAGGATTTCATTCCTCTGTACGAGTTTCCTTTTAAATTTAATTTTGGAAACCATACCGAAACGATATAATGTTTAGGCATGTTGCTACAATTTCGCTCCGTACGCCACTTTTTCCAGGTAAACCAACTCGGAAGGCAAATTCTCCTGATTCGTCATAAAACCCGCATGTTTGCATAAATTATTTGTTTAATTTACACACTTTTAAGAAAAGAAAACAGACATTATTAGCTTTTAATATCATATGAATATACATTATAGGGTATAATTCTCCTAGCTAAGTTTTGCGAAGCCCAACATCCTAATAATACTGGAAAGAATAACACATATCCGTTAGGTGCTAGATTACATACCAAGAAAAGTGCAGTTAAAGGAGCATAAATAGATGCTGATAAAGTAGCGGCAGCCCCAACCAACACAAAATTTACATAAATTAAAGATGTTCCAAAAAAAGTATTGCAAAAAAGAGCAAAGGTAAGTCCCAAGAATGCACCTGCAACAATACTAGGCGCAAAAACACCACCATCTCCTCCAGCGCCAAGAGTTAGAGCAGAAGCTAATGGTTTTAATAAAATTAGAAAAAGAAGAAAAAGAAAGGAGTAACTCTTGGGATGGTTGAGAATTTCCGATAATGAATGATAACTATCGCCATACAAAAACGGAAAACAAAATATTAGCCCCCCTACAATTAAAGCTCCTAAATTTACCCTCAAAAAATTATTGGAAATTCCTGAAAAAAAATCTTTAATCTTAATAACTAAAACTGTAAAATAAACAGATAAAACACCTCCTAATAAACTTAAGATTACAAAAAACGGAAGCGCAGTCCATTTCCATCCAGTAATTTCAAAAGAGAGTAATGGTTCACTTTTTATAAAACAAAGAAAAATAGCGGAAATGGTAGCAGATGCAGTACAGCTTATAAAAAGTGTTTTATTAAACTTTCTTGCAATTACTTCCATAGCAAAAAGCCACCCAGCAATTGGACTTCCAAATAAAATACTTACCCCAGCAACAACCCCAGCACTAATAAGTTCCAATTTATAAATATTTGCAGAAAAATGTTTTTCGTATATCGTATTTCCTAGAGTTGCTGTTGCAACGACCGTAGATACTTCAATTCCTGTGGAACCGCCGAAGATTACAGTAAGAAATCCATTAAAATAATGTGATGGAATCTTGAAAAGAGGTAGATGATTTTTTCTTTGATCAAGAGTTTTGTAAATTTCGGTGATTCCTTTATTTTTTCTATTCAAAAAAAAGTATTTTCTTAAAAAGTAGATTGCTGTAATCCCAATCGTTGGCAGAAAAATAAAAATTAAGGTATTTTCTTCTTCTGCAAAATGAAATATGAGCTTTTGAAAATATTCAGTAATTAACTTTAATGAGTATCCTAGAAAAGAAGCGCAGATACTTATTATGATAGAAATTAAAATTAATCTGAAATAATGGTGTCTTTGTATGCTTTTTCTTTTCATTACCAATATAAATTCAATTTTTTCACAAAATTAGGTGCTGGATAGATGGATTCAAAAAGAAATCTATCATATTTTATCATTTAAAATCAAATTTTCTAAATATTTTTTTAAAATCAAAGGATGGCAATGCTGCTCATCTTTAGCACCATAGACCAAAGTGATGATATCTTGTTTTTTATTTCGATTTAGAAATTCTTTTCCAGAACCATTTTCTTTGAGTTCGGTTTCGTATTTTTCTGAAAAACCCTTCCAAAGTTTAGGATCATGGTGAAACCACTTTCGGAGTTCATTAGAAGGAGCTAACTCTTTATTCCATTCTTCAATATGGGCATTTTCTTTAGAGATTCCTCGAGGCCATAATCTATCTACTAAAACACGGTATCCATCTGTAGGAGAAAAAGTTTCATAGATTCTTTTGAGTTTTATTTTCATTCAGTGTAGTATTAATGTTAAATAAATTAAAAAAATCGTCAAAATTTATCGTGACTAGGTTAATAAAAATAGACAAATATTTAATTTAAAGACTAAAATTCGTAACAATATAAAAAGCTGCCCAAGCTATAAATATCAAAGCGATAACCCAAACCCAAACTGGAATAGTTCTCGGGTTTTCACTTCCTTTAATAATAAAACTCTGATTTCTACCTGTATCATACGCATTGATCATCAATGGTAATATTCCGTTGACGGTTTCATTGTTAGATAGCCCCTCCATATGAATGATCGGTCCATTACGCACATTAAAACGAGTAATTTTCAGGCCTTCTTTATTATCAAATTTGCTAACAATTTTTAAAGTGTGTTCTCCGTCTGCCAATTTCGTGGTATCGAGATTGAAAACTATAGGAGTCTGAAGTTCAGCAATAGGATTCGGTTCCTCATCTATATATAAAAAGACTACGGCATTATGTTTTGACATTTTTCTAAGATTTAAAAATCCAATATATTATTTTTGATATGTTTCTTGCTATTCTCGTTTGGTTTGATTAAGAATTTGAAAGAATAAAACAATGTTCCTAGGGTAATTATTGTAATAATTGTCACAATAACCCAATCCCAGTTTGATTCAGGACCCGTACCATGTGTAAAGTTTTGGGTTATTTTGGGTTGCTGAAGCCTACAGGCATCACAAGCCTGAACATATTCAGTCCAAAGAACAAAAATAGGAATTATAAACTTTAATTTTTTCATACTATTTTATTTTATCCATGATTGTTTTTACTTCTTCAGCAGTTACTTTCTTACCATTATTTCCCCAGCTTGTTCTTTCATGATTAATGATAGCAGCCACATCTTCAGGTTTGAAATTAGCATTGGTCCCTACTGCTGGCATTTCTCCAAATTGAGGTGCCAGACCGTTATATCCTTTCATAATAATAGTAACATACAGTTCCAGATTATCTCCTAAGACTACTTTGTCACCTTTCAATGGTGGGAATGCTCCCGGAACTCCTTCTCCGGTTGCCTGGTGACAGGTGGCACAATTGGCTACAAATAAAGCTTCTCCATCAGGAAGATTATCTCCTCCAACACTTCCTTCAGTTTTTTTCTCTTCTTTTTTGTACAAAAATTCTCTTGCCGGAATACTCTTAGGAAGTTCGGTCTGTTTAAGACTGAGAAGATATGCCACCAGGTCACTGGCATCTTTTGATGGAACAACTTTTCCTTTAATTCCTTTTTTAAATGCGTCAGGAAGACTGATTTCCTTATCTCCAGGATCAAGTTGATCTTTAATTAGGAATAACCATTTATAAGAAGGCATGATCGATTGGGGAACTACAGATCTGGGGTTGAATAGGTGGGAGTATTGCCAGTCTTTACTAGATTGTCGGGCTCCGATATTGGTAAGATCGGGACCTGTTCTTTCTGTTCCCATGAGGGTAGCAGTATTCTGGAAAAGATTGAGTCTTTTGTTTCTGGCATAATCTACAGCCAGGCTTGGACGGTTACCGAATACTTGGTCCATGTCTACATTACGAACCTGCTGAGTATGACATGCTACACAACCTTCACGGATATAAATTGATTTCCCACGGCTTTCTTCTTCTGTAAGAGGTTTACTTCCCTGTAAAGGTTGATATACTTTTTGGTTGTTCAATGCAGGAAATATGCATATAAACAGGGTCAGAAAAAGGAAAAATGCCAATGCTGAAGAAAAAAGTTTCTTATGATCACTAAAAAAATCCATTATGCTTTTGTTTTTTTATTGTGAATGATTTCTAAAATATCGTCTGGTGTCTGAGGAAGTTTAATTTCTTTTTTGGGCTTTATCATTCTGTAAAAATTATAAGCAAAGATGATGTGTGACAACCACATCATTGTTCCCCCGATCGCTCTCCAGAGCCAGAAAGGCATCATATGCATAACTCCTTCAATAAACGGTTGTTTCTCCATCCACATCATTCCTTTTTCTGTAGAGCCTATCATTAGTGAAACGGTATATACTAAAACCCCAACCAAAGCTAACCAAAAATGTAATCCGACGGTAATACTTGGTGGTTCACATGAAGTAAGTCTTGGTACTAAGGTATAAGTGAAAGACCATAGCATAAATGTAATAATCCCGTACATCGTTAAGTGTGAATGGGCTACCGTAAAATCAGTAAAATGCCATAATAGATTGGTAGATCTGAAAGCTTCTGCCGTTCCTTGCATTGAGCCTGTAAAGTAAAAAATAATAGAAACTACATAAAAAGGTAGTACATAACTCAGTTTCAAGCGATGCCATGATCCACGAATTGTCATCATAAAATTAATACTGCCTGCTGCAACAGGAATCACCATGCCCACACTAGCAACAATAGCAATAGTCTGCATCCACCATGGGATAGCACTAAAAATAAAATGATGTGTCCCAATGAGAGTATAAAATAAAATCTGTGTCCAAAACGCAAGTATACTCAAACTATAAGAGTACACCGGACTGTTCAACTCTTGTGGAAGAAAATAATACATTAATCCCAAATTGAAAAACATAAACCACATCCCCACCCCCTGATGCATAAAATAACCCTGCGTTATGGTTTCTCCCAAACCGTCTTGCCAAAATGGAAGATAAGCAACCACCAATATGACTACAACAAACATCATAGCCGAGACTACATACCAATTGGAAACATAGATTTCTTCTGTTTTTCGGAACGCGATCGTATTGATATGATTATAAATACTAATAATAATTCCTGTAGCAAAAAGTAACATAACTGGCCAGATATATTCCCTATACTCTCCGCCACTATTATTGATTCCCGCCATTAAGCAAACGCTACCAAGAAATACAGCAGAATTCATTAATATTAAAGTCACATATCCTATCTTAAGATTGAAAATTTTTGTATTTCCCACCCTTGGAATGACATAATATGAGAAACCTACCATTGCCATAGATGCCCATCCCCAAAAAACCATATTGGTATGTACGGGTCTAAGCCTTCCGAAACTCAACCAGCTGATATGGTCAGCATCCGGAGCGACAAATTTTATTCCAAGATATTCACCAACCGTGGTTCCCATAAAAAGCCAGAATACACTAGTGCCAAGAAACCAAAGGATTAATTTTTTTTCCTCATCCAGAATTTTAATATTCCTTCCCTCCTCTCTTTTGGTTTGCAGAAAACGGATTTCATGAATTTCATTTGCTTGGTCTATTAACCCACGCGGGTCTTTTACTTGCTTATTTGCGGAAAGTTCGTTTCCTGAAAGTTGGAATTCAAGTTCTTTTTTTCGTTCCTCCAACGCAGAAATTTCGCCTGGCTGCAGATGACTCAGATGCTCATATATCCTTTTAAGTTCTTTTTTTTTCAATGTATCAGAAATCATCCGATTTACTCTTATTAAAATAAGAATAAGTGCAAAAATGATGGGAATCAAAAAAAGAACAATTGTAATTTGTAAACCAGGCTCATTAAGAAGTTCGTCCATAGTATAAGTTTTAAAGAAACAACTTTATTTACTTAAAACTACTTTGAATGCTTAATTTTCTATTATGATTGAAATCACAACTGGTTAGTTTATTTAATAGTAAATTAATCCTTTTTTTATCTTCAGCAGATTATTTTTTTCCATTAATTTAATAGTTCGTATAACAGTTTCTACACGCAATCCGGTTAGATTTGCCATCTGTTGGCGAGTTAACGGAACAATATATTCGGAATTTAAACCATTTTCTATGCAATAGATATTCTTAAAATAATTCATTAAAGTTTTAAGTCTCGTAGTAGGGTCATTAGAAAATATATGTTGAGACATGATCATTTTATAATATAACCTGCGTGAAAGGCTTTTGTTAATTTCTATCGCATATTTAGGATATTCAGTCAACAGTTTAAAAAAATCTTTGGAAGAAATCTGTATAATATCACAATCTGTTAAGGCTATGGCATTAGTTGGATACTTTTCATTAATAAATAATAAGACTTCGCCAAATCCTTGTGGTGCATTGATAATATTCTGAATGAATTCTTTTCCATCTTCACTGTAATTATTAAGCTTGACCGTTCCTGATATAATTTGAAAATAACTCTTACAGGTTGAATTTTCCTCATAGATAAAATCTCCACTACTATACTGCGTGATATTGTAATTATAATCTTTTATATGTTTTTCAGAAATCATTTCTATTAATCGTAATTTATTAAATTTATAATACTATTGAATGATTTTTAATACTTATTATAATATTGCTTTCGGAAGGCCTCGGGGGTAAATGATGTATATTTTTTAAAAAATTTTACAAAGTAAGACGGGTCTGAATAATTTAATGCTTCAGCAATATTTGTAATTGATAAATCAAAATTCACCAAAAGTCTTTTAGCTTCCAGAATAATCCTATTTCTAATAATTTCACCAGCTGATAGGTTAATTTGTTGCTTACATATAAAGTTCAATTGGTTAGGTGTTATATTTAGAGAAGTTGCATAATCTTTGGGTAATTTATATTGATGAAAATTAGTTTCTAAAATCTCTATAAACTGCTTTAATATTAAAGAATTATAATTCGTGTCAATAAATATAGTTTTGGAGATAGTATCTTTTCCAGCAAGTGCACAAATCTGAAGTATTAAAGATGCAATCATTATTTGTGACCAAGATTGAATGTCAGTCATTTCTGTAATAATATTTTCAAAACAAACTTTCAACTTACGTTGGTTTTCCTTTGAAATATTTACCATCTGGTCACTTTCAAATAAATTAAAAAATGGAAATTGATCAATTAACGAAGAATTGATCTTCAACTGATCAAAAAAAGTAGTGGAAAAATTAATTACATAACCTTCTGTATTTTCATCCAATCTCCAACTATGAACCTGTCCCGGACGCATAAAAAAAATCTTTTCTGGAGCAACGTCGTATGTTTTGAAGTCGATTAAATTTTCACCATATCCTTTTACAAAATAGGTAACATGATAAAAAGAATGGCGATGAACTTTTGTTGTTCCAGGATTTTGATCTAAAAATTCTGAAAATCTATCAATGGTAAATACTTCATTAATTGAATTACACGTCGACAGACCTTCAATTTCAAATGTTGGATAAACCTCCTTCATACTTTATTGCTGTAATATTTTAATCATCATAAAAATAGCTATTTTTTCGATGATTAACACCATAAATAAATGATAGTGGTATATTAACTTTGAACATAATGGAAACACAGAATTTTTACTATGATAACACCATAGTACGTGCATTTTTATATGCAACAATAGTTTTTGCGTTAATAGGATTCGTCTTTGGACTGACTGCAGCTCTGCTTTTGTTTTACCCTGAACTGCCTGAATTCATTTTTGGGACAGATGACCAATCTATTCATATCTTGAGAAACGGAGGTATCCAAGCATTGATAGATACTAATGGAGCCTTCGGATTTGGTCGAATAAGAATGTTGCATACAAATACTGTAATCTTTGCATTTGTTTGTAACAGCTTTTTTATTGGGGTATACTACTCTGTACCTCGCCTCTTAAAAACAGAAATGTTTAACAAAACATTAAGTTGGATTCATTTTTGGACGTGGCAGTTAATGGTCGTAGTAACATTTATTACTTTCTTCATGGGAATCAATACATCAAAGGAATATGCGGAACATGAATGGCCAATCGACATACTTCTTACTTTTTCATGGGTAATTTTTGGACTTAATATGTTCGGAACCATCACAAAAAGAAGAGTTAGACATCTATATGTTGCAATTTGGTTTTATTTGGGAACTTGGATTGCAGTAGCAATGCTTTACATATTCAATAACCTTGAAGTTCCCTTATCATTTACGGGGTGGAAATCATATTCTGCGTATGCTGGAGTAAAAGATGCTATTGTACAATGGTGGTATGGTCACAACGCAGTTGCATTTATTTTAACCACTCCAATTTTGGGATTAATGTATTATTTTTTACCAAAAGCAGCCGAACGACCTGTTTTTTCGTATAAACTCTCAATTATTCATTTCTGGTCGTTAATTTTTGTATATATCTGGGCAGGACCACATCATCTTCAATATACAGCAATACCAGCATGGGCACAAGCTGTAGGTACTGGTTTTTCAATTATGCTGATTGCCCCATCATGGGGAGGAATGCTGAATGGACTATTGACTCTGAGAGGATCTTGGGATAAAGTACGAGAAAATCCTATTTTAAAATTCTTTGTCGTTGCAGTTACTTGTTATGGTATGGCAACTTTTGAGGGACCACTACTGGCGACTAAAAACATCAACAAAATTGGTCACTTTACCGATTGGGTGATAGGTCATGTTCACCTTGGAGCATTAGGATGGAATGGTTTTATGGCTTTTGGAATGATCTACTACCTTATTCCAATCCTATGGAGAACAAAAATATGGTCTGTTAAGCTGGCGAACTGGCATTTCTGGTTAGGAACTTTAGGAATTATTTTCTACGCAGTACCAATGTATATTTCAGGATTTACACAAGGATTAATGTGGAAACAATTTAACCCGGATGGGACATTATTATGGAAAAACTGGTTAGATACAGTAACGGCAATTATCCCTTATTTTAAAATGAGATTTTTAGGTGGGTTATTTTACTTTTCAGGTGCTATCTTAATGGTCATTAATCTTACAGCTACTATTAGAAAAGGCTCTTTCCAAAAAGAAGTGCCTGCCGAAGCACCGGCCTTAGCCAATATTAGTAATAAAAGGAAAGAGGGAGAAGGTATCCATCTTTGGTTGGAAAGATTGCCCGTCTTATTCACAGTGTTATCTTTTATTGCAGTATCAATTGGAGGAGCTGTAGAAATTATACCAACTTTAATGCTTAAACAAAATATACCGACAATTTCAGCAGTAAAACCATATTCCCCATTAGAATTAGAAGGTAGAGATTTATACATCCGCGAAGGCTGTAATGCCTGTCACTCTCAAATTGTAAGACCATTCCGAGATGAGATTGTAAGATTTAATGGCAAAAACGGCCAGTATTCTAAGGCTGGGGAATTTGTTTATGACAGACCATTCCTTTGGGGTTCAAAAAGAACAGGACCAGATTTACATAGAGAAGGTGGTAAAAACCCAAGTTCTTGGCATTATAAACATATGTATAACCCTAGGTCCACATCCGCCGGTTCTATCATGCCTCGATATCCATGGCTAATAGCCAATAATTTAGATCGATCTAAAATGATCGATAAGCTAAAATTTATGAAAAATACATTTGATGTACCTTACACAAAAGCCCAAATTGATTCAGCTGATAAATGGGCCGATAATCAGGCATCTATAATAGTGAAAGATATTTTTTCGGAGGCTACAGACTTGAAAGAAGCCTACGCCAAAAGGCCACAAGGTGAACTAGAAAAGAAAGAAATTATAGCCCTTATAGCCTATCTGCAAAGATTAGGTACAGATATAAAAACAAGCGATATAAAAACAGCTGGTAACAATTAAATATACATGAAATGATTCCTCAAAACTTTAAAGACATTTTAGCAAATACTGATTATGCAGGATTTTATCAAACGTTATCCATGATTATTTTTTTATTTTTTTTGTTATTCTCATACTTTATATTTTCACAAGACCAAAAAAATTTTATCATGAAGCAGAGCGTGCTCCCCTCCGTGATGATCAATAAGAATTACAATTTATATATACTAACACTGAAATGTCAGAAATAAATGAAGAAGTCGTTCGCGGCGGACAGGGGCAAGTTTTAAACCCTGAGACCTATAGAGATTCTATAGGAACAATGGAACAATCAGGTAAGAGAAAATGGGTTTTTCCAAAAAAACCAAAGGGTAAATACACTAATTACAGAGATCTAGTAAGTTATACTCTTTTGATTATGTACTTTGTCATTCCATTTATTAAAATTAATGGAAACCCTTTCTTTTTGTTAAATGTCATTAATGGAGAATATTTTATTGCGGGGCAACCTTTCTATCCGCAGGATTTTTTTATTCTTACCCTAGGTGCTATTGCTTCTCTTATTTTCATTATTGTTTTTACTATTGCCTTTGGAAGAATTTTTTGTGGTTGGATATGCCCTCAAACAATTTTTATGGAATCGGTCTTCCGAAAAATAGAGTTTTGGATTGAGGGTGATCGCAATAAACAAATGAGACTTGATCGACAGGAATGGAATACTGAAAAAATTTGGAAAAGGACTCTAAAATGGTCTATTTATATTATCATTTCTCTCATCATAACCCACATTATGTTTATGTATATTGTTGGTTACGAAAAAGTGTTTAAAATTATCTCGGAAGGACCATTTGAGAACATCACCAACTTTATTGTTATGATTCTTTTTACAGCCACTTTTTATTTTGTATTTGCATGGTTTCGAGAGCAGGTTTGCACATTGGTTTGTCCATATGGAAGGTTACAAGGTGTACTAATTGATAAGGAAACTATTAATGTATTTTATGATTTCAAAAGAGGTGAAAACCGCTCTAAATGGAGAAAAGGGGAAGACAGAAAAGTTACAGGAAAAGGTGATTGTATCGATTGTTATCAATGTGTTGCAGTTTGTCCTACTGGAATCGATATTAGAGACGGACAGCAATTGGAATGCGTAAATTGTACTGCATGTATAGATGCATGTGACGAAATAATGGAAAAAGTAGGTTTGCCAAAAGGTTTGATCAGATACGCATCAGAAAAAGAGATTGAGACCGGGACTCCTTATAAGTTTACTAGCAGAATGAAAGGTTTTGCAGCAATTCTGATATTGCTGATCGGGTTCCTTGGATTCCTTCTGTCAAGCAGAGGTGATATGGAAGCGAAGTTTATCAAACCTGCAGGTAGTACATTTTTTGTAAGAGAAGGAAAAATTATCAATACGTATAATTACACATTTCTTAATAAGACAAATAATAAAAAAATTGTTACTATAAAAGTTATCGAACCGGCACATGCTGAAATTAATTATAGTGCTTCTAGTAAAATAGTCGTAGATCGTGATAAAATATCAAAAGGAACCATCAACATCAGCTTTCCAGAATCACAAATGAATCTTTCCAAACAGAATATTACTATAGGTGTATATGATTTAAATGGGAAGTTAATTGATTCTTATCAGACTTATTTTGAAGGGCCTTTTAAATTACAAATACCTTAAAAGTCATCATAGCAAACGTAGCCAATATTAAAAGTGTTTTAAACTATAGCTTTAGTCATTAATTTATCACCTATTCACACATACATTTAAAAAGATGAAACTGGATAGGTACTCTTTTTTTAGTGAACTACGTTAATTTAGTTTAAAATATTTCAATAACTTGATGTAATGTCAGATTGAACAAATCGTATTTTCTCAACATAAAAAAACTTGTTTTAATCACAATATTCCATACTCATCAACAAAGAATTAGATACTTTTTTTTAAGATAAAACAAAACATATTCGCATTGTTTATAACTGTTAAATTACAATTCTTTACCAGACAACCTGTTCAGTAATTTGTTTTAAAGAATCAAGACTATTGTTCAGTGTACAAATTTATTTGTGTTTTGTCATAAACGAAAAAGAAATTTTGATCATTGTTTCGATTGATAATGAAAAAATAAAAGTCAAAAGAATTAATACGCAAATAGAATTTTGATATAATAGCAGAATCTAGATCTTTATGCAAGATCGTGATTGAAAAGTCAAAATTTTGTTTACAATATCTACAAACTATTGTTTCAAAGGTCAAAGACTTGATGGAAGATGAAAATCCGTTTTTACGAACAAAAACACAAGAAAATTGATTCATATAAAAACTATAACCTGTCTTCTTATATGCCTGTTTACTATCTTAGATTTTTTTTGAAAAGTAGCCCATAGTAATCCACCGAAAAAATAATAAAAGCTATTCTAAAAATTTCTTAAGCTATTAAAGGCTCAAAATATAGAATAACTCTTAATTTATTCACTTTCGGTCATAAGATTGCATTACGCAATCTTATGATTAATTTTAATTAATTTGTTGAAAATTAATCATAAGTGATACTAAATTAATTGTTAAAATATTTTATTATTATTTATTCCAAAAACATAATTTCCGAATTTCTCTATTCCTTTTCTAATTTTCTTGAACAATTCCGAGAACTCAATAATGTTTTCATCTACGCGAATTGAAGTAGTTATTCCTTTTATATTGTTATTTGAATTTGATATTGCAAAAACATAAATTATTTCAGAATTATCGTCATAACATTTATATATTTTATCAACTTTGAACCCAGAAGCTGGAATTTCAGAACCTTCTGTTTTAATATATTTTATTAAATTTAAATATTCCGTTAGTTCATTTTGTAAAAGATACCCACTGTCTAAGAGTTCTGATATAGTTTCACTAAAAATTCTTATTTCCTCCATACTTGTTTTATTCTTATTCCCAGGTACCTTGCATCGAAATACTTAAACTCTCGTTTTCAATTTCCATATCAATAGGGAAAACAATTTTATAGTCATCCATATCAATATCACACCTTCCAATATATCCTGAAATCCCGCCCCAAAGCTCCAAGTGATATTTTTTTCCGTATAGGTTCATATTTGGTGAAGGATACATTTTTAGAGTTGCTGGCAATGGTAATGTACTTGGATATTCATCAGTTTGTGCAATGGCTACAGGTACATCGTCATTAAAAGCCTTTATATATAGCTTTTGTTCGGGTAGATTCTTTGAATATTCAAGAAGCTTCACTGTTTTCAGATGAAAAGTATTGTCATCATTATTACAGGAAAAGAGACCATTTAATATCAAAAGACTAATTAATATATGTTTTAATTTCATAATATAAGTATTAATTAAAAAGTTTAAGCCGGTGAAAGTCTTCTGGATCTAAGATATACACGAGTCCTATTAACATACGGGAATATTGCAATAAGCACCATAATGATTAATAAGAAAATAGCCATCATCTCATAATAATCCATAGCAAAACGGATCTGTGTTTGAGTACTAAGATTTTTAATAAGTAATTTCTCAGAAGCTTTAGAAGATATTCCCTTCAGCATACCTTTGGTACTAAGTTTTGTATTTTGCTTATGCAAAAAGTTTTTTACCATAGGATCTATTTTTGTTAAATGATCCTGAAAAGCATTATAATGCATACTTTTTCTGAAAAGCTCGAAATAATTTATAATAGCAATACTTACAGCATAACCAAAATACCTTATAGCTAATGCAGCAGCGGCAGCAGATGGACCTAACGAGACTGGTACAGAGGCAATAATATAAACAATTGTGGGTACCATAATAAAACCTACACCCATTCCCTGAAGAAATAATGGTAGAAAATAATTAAATTCATCAGCTTGTATATCAAAAAGATAATACATCCTTACGTGGAAAACAAACAATAAACAAAATCCTAATAACCAAATATTTCTGATTCTTTTTTTCTGCAGAATCATCGCAGCAGAAATAATAACTCCAGCTATTATCCCTAAAATATTAAAAACATTCATGTAAGAGAGGTGAAAAGGATCAAGCTTCAATACTCCCGTGAAATAGCTATTGGTAATACCTGACGCAAACCGACAGATATACATAACAAAAAGCACAACTAAACCTACTTTACAATTTTGATAAGAAAAAATACGTAAATTGATATAGGGTCGCTTCAATGATTTCTGACGAAATATAGAAATAATTAACAGAATTATAATAGCTAATACACTACCGGAAATCCTGACATCATCAAGCCAATAGTACTCTTGTCCAAATATGGTAATATAACCTAAAAGTGACAGAATAGCACTGTACATTACAAAGCTTTGCCAATCCAATTTGTATAAAGGAAATTTAACGTGTAACCGAAATGAATTCATTCCTGTTATTATAAACAGTAAACCCGGAAAGAAGGAGAATATTGCAGACTTATAAACGATGTTAAAGTTGTAAGAATCTATTAATTCCGCGGTAACCAAATTGTTGAAAGGCAAAGCACAGAGCAAAGTTCCAAAAAATACTGAAAAACCAATTTCTCTCGCACGTTCACTTTTCAACCTTGTAAACATTAAAGATAAAGAGATATTCACATTGGATGCAAACAACATTCCTTGTATAAACCTTACGGGAAATAATATATAAACATCTTTTGTAATGTAACATACCAGACAAGCAAGCATTTGCAGAGTAGTAAAAATTATAAAATATTCTTTCGCAGCTAGAAAAGTAAAGAACCTTCTTTCCAGAGAATAAAATCCTACGTATCCGGCGTAAAAAAGAGCCACTGCAAACTGCATATCTGCGGGTTCACTTCCATAATACCCTGCTGCTGCATTGATGTTAGCTAGAGGAAGAAAGAAAATCACAATTCCAGGTAGGGTCATACTGAAAAGTACTATTTTCACCATCCAGTCAGGAATCCAAGATTTAAATATTGGGATTGCTGTCTTCATTTAACTATGCTTTTTTGACGCAAATACGTTAACATTCATACCTACCTTTAAAACATCTATTTCTTTCCTCGAACCATCTACTCGTATTCTTATGGGTATACGTTGAACAATTTTAACATAATTACCTGTAGAGTTATCAGGTGGGAGTAACGAGAAACTAGAACCCGTAGCAGGTGAAAGAGAAATAATAGTTCCTTTAAACTCTTTTTCAGGATATGCATCTGCGATAATTTTTACTTCATCACCTATTCTCATATCTTTAATTTGAGTTTCTTTATAATTTGCAACGACCCATTTATCTGTATCGTCATTTACAATAAAAGCAAGAGTTTCCCCTGCATCAATCATTTGACCCACTTCAACTGTACGTCTTCCCATTCTGCCATTATAAGGAGCTGTAATGTACGTATAAGTAACATCTAATTTATGTCTATTTAGCAATGATTTCAACCTTTGAATTTCAGCCTTTACAACATTTCTTTCTGCGCGAATATCTTCTATTTTTGAAACTGATGCAGCGTAGTTTTCTTGAGATGATCTATATTCACTTTTATCTACATCAAGTTGTGCCTGAACTTTTTCGACTTGTTGTTTAGTAGCAGATTCTTCATTATATAGTTTCAGATATCTATCATAATCCAATCCTTGTTTCCATACCTTCGCTTTATTTGCGGCAATCTGTGCTTGAGAAGAAGAAGCTTCATTTTCCAATGTATTAATTGTACTTCCTAAAACGACAAGCTGAGCCTCAGCTTTTGCAAGAGATGCTTGCGTTTGTTCTTGTTGAAGAACATATTCTCTATTATCAATCACCAAAATTGTGTCTCCCTTTTTTACGTTTTGATTTTCTTCAAACTTAACATCAACTATAAAGCCTCCAGCCCTAGAAATAACAGGATTAACATACTCTTGTATTTGTGCATCATTTGTTTGCTCATATTTATAATAATCCATTAAGGATCCTCCCCCCCAGACTATAAGCCCCAAAAGAATTAAACTTGCAATCCACCCTGTAATTTTAGTAACAAATCTATCAGTTACCGTATATTTTTTTTTCATGATTTATAAAATACCTATTATATTTTGTAGTAAGTAATATTTATTTTGTGCCATTATTCTTGCTGCTTCAAGCTCGAACTTTGTCTGCAGAAGTTGTACATCTGCATCTAACAAATCTGTAATTAAAGAAGTCTGATTAAAGTAAGTATTTTTAATAATTCTTGCATTTTCTTTCGCATGAGCCTGATTAGCCTCAGCAACTTTTATCTGTTCTAAAGCCTCCTGATATCTCAGGTAAGCTTCTTTTACTTGTTGTCTTACCTTATCTTCGGTATTTTTATAACTTTCTTCTTCTTTTTCAAACTCTATTTTGGCAGCTCTCACCTTATGGGTATTATGATAAAAAGATGATAAATTGAAAGATGCTCTTAACCCTATTACCCCCAAAGAATACCAATATGGATTGTAAGGAAATAAGAAAATTTGTGGATTTGCATAATAAAATTCTCCATACATTCCAATTTTGGGTCTTACATTAGCTTTAATTTGATCTATTTTTATTTTACTGAGCTCCGTTTTGTGTTCTGAAATGTGATAATCAAATGAATGTTCTAAGGCCGTTTTTAAATATTCTTCGTAGGAGGTGGTATTGTTCCAAATGTAAGCCGGTTCGTCTGGAACTACAATTTGTTCGTCAGGAACTCCAATAATAATATTCAGTTTTTGAGTAGCAATAAGAATATCATTTTCTATCGTAATTAATGCCATTTCACGTCTGGAGAGCTCAAGCTCTATTCTCAAAACGTCACTCTTTAGTACAACACCGTTTTTTAATAAGCTACGTATTTCTTTCAGCTGTTTTTTTTGGTCTTCAATATCCTCTTTTATAAGTTTTCTGAAAATTAATATTTTTTGTAAGTCTAAATACAAAGCAGCCGTCTTGTAGTGAATATCAGAAACAGTTTGCTCTCTCTTAATTTCAGAAATCTCGTGAAGTATTTTTTCTTCTTTAATTTGTAGATTAAGTTTATTTCCATTATAGAGATTAAGATAAAAATCAGCACCTGCTCTGTAGAGTGTATGTATTACTTCATGTTGACTTGGTTTTGAAAATAAGCCATTTTCATAAATCGGTATATTGCTTGCTTTTTCTGCACTTCCTTTTATCTGCACTTCGGGAAGCCGCTCCGCTCTAAGATCTTTTACTTCTTCAGCAGAAATACCCACTTCCAAATGTTTTATTTTAATATCGCGACTGTGTTCCTCTGCTTTGTTCCAAGCGTCTTTTAGTGAGAGTTTTAATGTGTCTGCATTCCAAACAGAACTCTGGGCCCAAGTCGAAAAAGTTATTCCAAACATTAGAAATCCAGTGAGATAATTTTTCATTGAAAATTTTAGAATCATTGTATTGCAAATCTACATCCTTTACATAAAAAAAATTTATCGACAATAGTCATTCTTTTCATGATTCCGGCCAAATTCATTATCTTTGTTTTCAATAAATACAACATTAGTATGGGATTAATTAATTCACTACCAGATATTGATAAGAACGATAAAAGTGTATTTGTAATGCATGAAAAATCTGAAAAATTGATCCCGGTTCATAGACATACCAAAGGACAACTTAGTTATGTTGAAGGAGGTATCGCTTATATTACTATAAATAATCGGACATATGTTGTTCCCGCAAGACATTTCTTCTGGATTCCGCAGGGTTTGGAACATATTTTACAAATTGGTCATTCTGCAACAGTATTACGATCATTATATTTCTTTGCTCATGACGATTTGTCTGATCCTTTTTTCAGTCGTCTTGGTATTTATCCTGCCACAGAACTTTTAATACAAATGATCAAGTATACTGAAATATGGGATGAGAGACATGTAATATCTACTGATGAAAATTTTGAATTTTTAGTAGCATTAAAAAAAATTCTACCCAAAACCCATCAACAACCCTTGCCCATTATTCTTCCTGCCACCAAAAACAAGATGACTAGGAATATTGTTTCTTATCTTGAATGTACAATAGAAGAAAAACACAGTCTTGCTAGTATAAGTAAAAAATTTGGATTGAGTGAACGCTCTCTATCGCGTCTTTTTAAAACAGATTTGGATATTTCTTTTCTCCAATACTTAAAAACTTTAAGAATTATTAAGGCCATTGAACTTCTTCTTAATACAAATAAGTCCATTAATGAAATTGCATATAACGTGGGTTATAATTCTGTAAGCTCATTTAGTGATACTTTCCGCGAATTTACCAGATCGAGACCTTCAGATTTAAGGAAATTAAATAATTGAAATACTATACCTGAAAAATATTCAAAAATAAAAATATTTCAACGGACAGTACCCTGCAAATAATTAAATTTTAATAAGACATTTTTAGCATACTCAATATATTAACTAATTCTTCTTTTTTTGGGAGTATTTTCCAGGTAATATTTCAGAAATTCTTTCCAAATCTTCCACCAAATGTTTCGATATTTCTTCGGTTATGGGTACAAAAAACCTCTGAAATCATTTGATTTTCAGAGGTTTTTATTTTTTTAAAGATCTTTCAAACCCGTATTGGTTATCACGCAATGAATTTGTTGAAATTAAGTTTTTTAAAGTATCTTTTTTGGCGTTCAATCTTTTATCTGGACTGTCGAAAAAAATACCATTAAAAAGATCATAGCTTTGTTGAATTTTCTTATAAATTCCAGTATTCTTAGTTCCTATTTTTAACTCCTGTAATTCGAAACATTCCTTCGAAATACAAACCGAGTCTTTTAAAACTGAGACATTTTGAGCATATGAATACAGGCTAAACAAAAAAATAAATAATATATTGAATAGATATTTTATCATTTTCGCCATCATTTTACCCTTAAACATCTTAAATAAATATTTTATTTTGATGAAATAATTTTAGAAATGCTCTTTGAGTTTAGCGTAAAGACATTGGTTGGAAATCTTTTATAAGAAAGTTGTTTCATTTCATATCGGGTTTCTTTTCCTAATCCTACCTGAACTGAACTCACTTTTTCATCATAAATATTTTTGTTTATATCTATAAAAATCTCACTGTCAGTAATAAGCCTGCTTTCAATATTGGTATGTTGAGTATATTTCAAAGATCCTTTAATGGACGGTAACATTTTTTTCTCTAGTTCCTGATCTCCTTCTACAGATTCTTTTAAAACATATTTTGGCATTCCTTTATCATCATATAAAAACTTCAGATTCCATTTGTCCAGATAATCGCTTGCTTGGGTTCTATAGGATTCCATATAGCCTTTTAATATTTTAAAGTCTTTATGTTTGTACTTTTCATATGAAGAAATATATTTTAAATCATCAAGATTATACCCCGGCAGGAAGTCTTCTAAAAAATCAATAAGATCCGGGATGTTTAAATACTCATTAACGTTTTTCTGTAAAAAGTTGAAATAAGGAGCATTTAAATAGAATACATCCTTGTCTCCCACTAAAATTGTTTTATCCTTTTCATTGAAAGCAATTTTAAGTTTGTTTGTATAACTTTCGTTTTTAGAGGTTAACAAAAGAGTATTTTCATTTTTTGTTAAGGTATATACATCTGGTACTTTCTTTTCTGATACCTTCGAGTCAGTAAATCTGTAAAAAGCAATACTGTCTTTTTTTGGACTGAATATATAAATAAGGTTATTAGTGCTTGTCTTATCTTTTTTATCAATTCTTTTGTCATCAACATATTCTCCCTTATCAATAGTTTTATTAACAATATGAGTGACAATATATGATTTAGGCGCTTGTGCACAGGCATTTGTATGAAATACCGCCAGAATGAATAATATGTATGCTAATTTTCTCATTAATTAAACTTTTACTTTTTTCCAAAATATAGTATATCCGGCAACTCGGGTTGCTTCCAGACCAAAAGATCTCTTAGTTGCATTTTTATAGTAAAAATCACCTGTTGTCCAATAGTCCTTTTTTGCAAAATCTTCATTAGGAAGGGTGTAAACTGCTTTATTTTTTCCTTTTACTGTTTTATGTGTATGTGTCCCTTTATCACAACCTTCTTCATGAACTGAGTTATAGGCTAAAGTTGTACCTCTTCTTCCAGTTATTTTACTTTCAAACGAATCATACAGGCTTTTACTTATTTTTATATAATCATACTCGTCAAATTTATTATGACCATATTTTGTGGTACTATCCGGTTTTAAGTCAGTATCAATACCCCAGGCAAGAAAATCTTCACCATCCCATTGTGTTGCATTATCCGTAGGATCATTTTTAACCTCATCCACGTCTCTTAGAAGAGCATCAATTGCCCCCGCTCTGGAATACAAAGAAATGGTATCTTTTTCTGAAGTTTTCATTTCAACCTTATCCTTAGCATCCACACTGGAATAACTGGAATTTAGTAACTGGAACATTGTTTTTCCAACTCTCTTTGCTTCATTATAATTTGTATGTGCTATATATAAATATTCTTCTTTTTCAGATGAAAGACCTTCATGTTTAATAATATTACACACTTTCTGGAAATCACTATGTACAATATTCAGCTTTTTAGGGCTTTTGTAAATGTCTTCTTCCAATCCTTTTCCTTCGCACGCATATACATCATTTTCATTTCCTTTTTTCTGACCTTTTACATTTCCTTCGAAATTTCCATTATAATTATAAAAATAGCCATTTATTTTTTCTTTTGACTCAGGTACAGGGGCTCCAGCTGCATCAACGGTTTCCGGTTGATGAACTTGCCCACTATCGGTAATTTTAATATCTACACCTCCATAAGTACATGGAATGATACTCTTCTGAAGCAATATAAATTGTTCCTGAGAAAGATAGGTACCTACATCTTGCCAGTCTCTTACATTCATAACAGAAGCACATGGTGCTGCCATTTGTGGGCTCTTTTTGCAATTTCCTGTAAAAACCAGACTTTTCGGGCCCCTCTCTTTTACAGTTGCTGTTTTCTTTTCCTGTATTGTTGGAGTATCATAATTCACCTTCATAATTCCCTTAGGAACAGTACACAGTGTACATTCCAGCGTTGCGGTATCTATAACAACTTTCAACCCATCTTCTACTTTGTCTTTTTCCTCATTTTCAGCTCGTTTCTCCTCCATTTTCTTGCTGTTTTCCGCTTTCATCTGCTCACTATCCTGTGCTGTATTCTGAGTTTGAGTTTCCGGAGTATCTCCTTCTCCATCGTTCTTTAACCTATCCATAATAATGAATGTTTTAAGTGAGAATTCTGTTTTTTAATGGCTACAAAGCCTTCTTCATACTGGTTTCCTTTGCAGATAAATATTCCTCTGAAATCATCAATATCTGTATGTTCCAGGTTTTGAGCAGAGATTTTTAAAGTCATTTTCTCTCCATCTTTTTCAGGAATCATGATTTCTGTAAACCCTTCCGGAGAGATTCTTTTTCTTTTGGTATCGAATGACTCCAACAACCCGTTGAAGAGTAATCCAAACATATTATAGCCTGTCAAAAAATCAATCAATTTTGTTTCATCCTCCAATAGGCTGCTTATCTGATTGAAATAATTATCTATAGCATCACCTTTATGGGTTTTTGATAATTCAGACTGAATTTTGCCCCATCTTAAACGCAGGAAAAGCAGATTATCTACGGCAGTTATATTCCCTTCGTTATCTACGCTGAGTTCCAGTTCATCAAACAGATAACTGAGTTTTCTTATCAATTTTCCCATAGCAGTATCGTTATCCGAAAAATCGAATTCAACTACCAAAATCTGAAATTGATGCTCTTCTTTTGTTTTTCCAAGATAATAAACTTCAATTTCACGGGCATAGCTTTTTGTAATGGCATAAACCGGGTTTCTTTGCTCTGTAACAATGGTTTCAAGCCTATATGTTTTCCGATGAAGGTTTTCCAGTAGCGTCAACATTATTCTAAGGATATATTACTCTTTCATAATTACTATTGGGATCCATTCCCATCCAGTCTCTGTTTGCCGACCAATGAAGGTAATTTTTGCGCATAATTCTCAATAATGTCTGAGGATGATAAGCAGTAACTACAACCTCCTGCAGCGTCTTTGTTTTAATGATATTCCCGTCTTTATCTACTACTTCATCAGGTATCGGTTCCTGCACCGGCTCTGGTTCTGGGTTTTCTAATCTTTCTCTTGCTCTTTCTTCTTTTTCTTTTTTAACTTCTTCATCTGTTTTGAAATTCCATTTTTCCCCATCCTCAAATACATAATGATGCAGAAGATCTCTTGCTGAAGGCAGATATTTGTCGTGCTCTATAGAATAGCTGGTTTTTGTTTTTATGACCAATTGATTGTCATAAAAGCCATTCCCATGTTCTTCCATAAACTGAAGCGGAATATAGCTGTATTCTTTTCTAAGGAACCGAATTCCCGTAATCTTGCGGTACACCGCTCCCATTGTTAAAACATTCAGGAAGCTGTTATTAATTGTTATCTGTCCATCATCAAACCAATGTTCATCAATCAATTGCTGTCTGCGCTTGTTTAAGAACCACACCGGTTTATGATTAGATGTTTCAATCTCATCTACCGTTTCTTTTCCATTTTCATAGGCTCCGCCAATATCACAATGAACACCTGGAAATTCTTTTTCTACACTACCCGGAAATCTGGTTAATGAGAAGTTTTCCCGATGTTCATTTCCTGCTGTAAAATGAACTGCTTTAAAGTAAGACCCTGGATTCAGCAGCTGCAACTGTTCTACATCATCTCCGAAGTTATAACTGGATCCTAATGTAGAATGCTTCATCCCTTCCCATCCTACACGTCTCATTCCCCCCATATCACCATACTCTTCATAAGATGATACGGTATCATACACGCCAATAAAACGGACATCCAGTTCCAGGTCTTCTAATTCTTCTTTGGTAAGTACATCTTTACTTAAAAGATAATATCCCAGAAAACCAAATTTCGGAAGCTTTCCATCCACAAGGTAATTAGGATCTACTTCTGTTTTATCTTTATCTATCCAGATATCTCCATATTCCGGAACTGTAATGGGTCCTTCAGGAGAATCCATTTGGGTATAACCTGTTATTTTTCTGGATTTTTTTATTTCCACATCAACGGGTCTTTTCTTCCCATTGATTTCGTAGGCAAAATTTCTTGCGGCGGCGGCTCCACGGCTGAATCCGAAAGTATCAATGGTGATTTTAGTTAATGCTTTTTTCTTCATTAATTTCTTTTTTAAGCCATCAATCCTATCAGCAACCATTTCACATCCCTTTCTTACTTTCCCCCGCACTCCTGTTTTACCTGAACCATATTGAAACCCATCATCCACATCTCTGGTATTATCCAATGTACCAATCCCTTCTACATAAACTCCGTACGTTACCTGTTTACAGCATTTATACATCCTTGCCACATTGGTATAATCGTTACTAAAACTGTTATCTACCCCTTGTTTGTCCAGCCATTCCCTATGGCTGGCTTTGAGATATCTTTCATACTCAGAATCATTATCTGTTATATTTTTATTTTTAAGCTGTTTATATTCCTTTTCCTGTAATGCTCTTGTATCTTCAATTGCTTTTTCTTTTTTCGATATTTCTTCATCATTGTCAGTGCTCTCCATTTTATTTTTTCCATCTCTGTACTTTAATCTTAATTCACTATTTTTCAGATTATTCAAAGTACCATCAAAGAACACTCCTATTTCCAAATGTAATTCATCTACAGGAGGTTTAGCATTGCCTGTGTTGTATACTAATGTTTTTCCCATAACTAATCATTTTTATAATCAATTAGTATTTATACTTAACTTTAGATTTGAACATTTCTAAATTATCAGTTTTAATAAAAGCTTCTTTTCCATTCTCACCCTTCAATACAACAGTAAAGAAACTATATGCCTCATTTACTTTAATAAAGATTGTTGCTTTAGTTGATTTAGGATCATTACCAAAGACCTTAGTAAAAGCGTCAAAAGCAGACTTTTCATCAAGATCACATCCTGCTTCATATTTGATTTGATCTGCCCCCACCAAAGAAAATGAAATAGTAGCTGGTATTGCTCTCCATTCACTCTCAGTTAAAGGATTTTTTTCTGCTCCCAGCTGTTCCCATTCGCCATTAACAGTTGATATTCCAACATCTGTCAACGGATTGAGCTTTGCATTTTCCGGTAACTCAAAAACCGGTTTCCAGCTATATCGTATTCTGTAGGTATCCCACAATCCAAATGGAATAGCTTTTCCTTTATTTTTTTCTTTTATTTCAGTGGGGATAACCTTACCGTTATTTAACACCTCATCAAGATAATCTTTCCGCCAAAACCGGTTTTCATGGCTATCAAGCTTAGCAATTTCTGATTCAGGAATTGTTACCTTTTTTCCCTGATACCTGCCTACTTCTTTCTGAACTCCAACACCAGCGACCCAAACTACTACCACTCCTCCCGGAGTCATTCCCACACCAATATCTTTATAATTTAAATGTTTAATATTACCACTTCCACTGGTTGCTTTTACCTGATAGCCTTTGCTGAAATATTCTTTGATTTTAGCGGTATCTATTTCGGTATCTATCTGGTAGAATTGGTTTTCCATATATGACATCCAGACAAAATCCAATCGGGCCGGAAGACTCTTAAAACCATTTCCCATACCATGATTGATCAAGCCCCAGGAATTACTACCAGGTACAATACCAAAACTTAATCCCACCCATTCTCCTCCTTCACATTCTATTCCTCCTTTATATACTTCCATGGGATATCCTAAAGCTGCAGAAGTTCCTTCTGTCCATTCATATTTTGTCATAGTCTTAGTTTTTTGGTCTTCTTTTTTTTCCTGACACGAGATCTGGATAAAAAATAAAAAGCTTAACAGGTATTTTATTATTTTATTCATTATAAACATTTTGCAATCTTAAAAATTGTTTGTGACAGTTATTCTTATGCCATCAAAGGAAGAATAATTATTAAAATTAATGATATCACGATAAAGCATATGCCAAAAGAATAAAAACAGTACAAAACAAAATCTCTTATTTCATTTTTCTTTTTGATGGAAGTCAGGAAAAATGGCAGTGCAAACAGCACCGGAAAAAATGCTAGAATCAGCCACAGGGCAACCCATGCATAATCTCCACTTCGAAACTGTGTCATATCTATGAAACTTAATTCAATAATGACAAGTAACACTACTGCCAGCAAAGATGAAAAGAAAGAGATTAACGATTTTTTTAACATATTATCCTTTATTCACTTTAGCATCTATTTTACCTAACATTTTGGCTACGCCTGAACTCTGCAGTAAAATATCTCCGTTTTTTGCTTTATGTGTGGTAGTAGAAGTAGTTTCTTTAAGATCACCTGTCACATTAATCGTTTTATTTTCATTAACGGTCTGTTTATAATTTTTCGAGGTAAACTTATGATCATTGATGATACTAACGGCATTATCATTTCCTACGCTGGTCTTCATATCTTTTCCTACGTTGATTGCCAGATCTTCTCCTACATTAAAGGTCATATTTTTAGGAGCAGTTACAATGATATTCCCTTTACCATCCATCAAATAGTTATTCCCACTTGGGTCTATGATATTTACGCTTCCTTCGGCATCATTCATTAAAATACGGATTCCGCTTCTGGTTTGTATTGATTTTAAATGATTATCTACTCCGCCTCCAAGAGCAGTTCCTCCATGGAACATTCCTCCCATGACAAAAGGACGATCGGGATGATTGTGAACAAAACCTACCATCACCTGATCTCCAACTTCCGGTATGGCTACATACCCTCTGTTTTGAGTAATCTGGTCTGTACCTCCGGCATCAGGAGCCATCATTCTGATAAAATTGGTGGTGTCATGCAGCTGCCAGTCGAATCTAACCGTGATTCTTCCCTGTGCCAGCGGATCTGTATTGGAAATTACGGTTGCAATCTGCGGCTGTGCGATAGGCATAGTAAAGTCCGGTGTTGGAATATAACCTGTATCTGAAGCAATGGCCTCGAATCTTCCTTTGTAACGCCCGAGAGTATCTACTTCATGAATAACTTCCGTCATCATCAGTTTAGTGAAATAAGATGTTTTGCTGGTATCCGTCTTTCTCATATTGATATCAGCTACACATCCCGGATATAAAAACGGAATAGTAGTTCCTCCGGAAACAGTAAAAACTTCCACCGCTTTGCTTCCGGCAGTACTTGTTTGAGAAATGACAACATCCATATCGGTTGCCGCTTTTATGGGAGCCACCTGCAATGATGGAGTCTTAAATATTCCTTCATTATTTTTATAGGCTGTCTGAGCCAGATTACCAACGTGTTTTATGGGAGTTTCCCCGGAAATAAGTTTAGCATTGGAACTGCTGTTATATCCGTAAAAATTAGGTCTGATATGAACGGCTTTCAATTCCACATTCACATCAGAAACATTGCTTCCGTATATTAATTCAAGTGATTTGTTCTGAGGCGGCATATTTCCGAAATGCAATACTTCACCATCGTAATAGAACTGCTCTCCATAGGCTTCTGCCATTCTGCAGAGATAATTATAGTGGGTCTCATTATACTGGGCACTGTAAAGAATCTGGGAAGATGCTTTTGCATTTACTTTTACATCAAATTTACTGCTTTCTATACCCTGTTTGATGACGTCTTCAGCAATGATTCCCATATTCACAGGTTTATCTCCGCCAAAACTTTGGGTATGAGGAGCGCCATCCAGCAAAATGGTAGGGCTGTATCCTTTCAGTACAATATTTCCCAAGCTATGATTCTCCTGGCTGAATCCTACTTTTGTAATGACTCCTACAAAGGTTCTTTCCGGGCTTCCTTCAACGTCTTTATATTTAAAAACGACTGTTAATCGTTTTCCTAAAAATTGCTGAGCTTCTTCCAGGTCATGGTTTTGGACTCCGTCTAAAGTATCATGGGCTAATGTAAGTTCAAAATAATGGTGTTTTTTTACGCTCTGCTGTAAACGGAAATGTTTGAAGTGCTTAATCATTTTGCCTTCAATCACAATATCCAGTTTTACCACACGGTTGATTCCAGGAATATGATTCTCTGAAATCTTTTCGGAATTCGAGATATTTTTATTCATATGATGTAGAGTGTTTGGTGAGCTTTTTATTTTTGAAAAAAACTAAAATAAACAGCTTTTTATAAAGTTATCAATTTTTCACAATATAAAGTTCACATTATCAGCTTTATTTTTCTAAATCTTAGTGAAATAATGCTCCTTTCCAAGGGAAAAGATTATTGACAAAAAAACAGAACAGGATCCCTGATAACGGATCTACTATTCTGTTTTTATGTCTGTAATTGTTAAAGGATTTTATCCCTGAGATCCAGGCCAAGCTCCGTCATAAGAAGAATTACCAAGCTCAATCTGCTCTGCACTTATCACAAAGCTGATGTACATACTGTTTTCATCTACTGCATCGAAATCTACTTCGTGCTGGATGACGTAACCGTTTGTCCATTTCAATGTTGTTAAAGTTCCTTCTTCGTGAGACTTATTGAAAGTTACCTCTCCTACAGTAGGCTTGTATTTTCCATTTAACAAGCTTTCAAGGATGTCTGATTTTTCAGTAGCTTCTACTGTAATTTTGATAAGCGCATTGGAAGGGTCTGATGCTACACGTCCTGAAACGTCTGTTGCTCTTGATACGCTGTAGTTCAGTTTTAATAACTTTTGCCCTTCACCGTTGTTGAATTTTAAGATTCCTCTTGAATTTCTTTCTGCCATGATTGTAAATTTTAATCGTTAATACTTTTGATTTGATGTTTGTTATATCACCAAATTTAGAAGTATTGATCATAACAAAACAAAATTTACGCATAAATCTGAAAAAGTGTAGTACTTTTACGACTAACACTTGTTAGGTAAAATTTAATCTATAAATCAGAACATTACCATCAACACAGCAAAAAAAACTATAGTAAAGTTGTTTTGCTTTCCAGTAAGAATTCAAAGGAAAACTGCAAATTTTTCAGGCTACATTGACTCCAAAAAGATGACCGACCAATGCTGTAATACCCATTGCTACGGTTCCCCAGAAACAGATCCTTAGCACGGCTATTTTAATACTGGAACCTCCGGCTCTGGCAGAAACCGCTCCTAAAAGCATTAAAAATATAATTGAAAAGCCATATTGGAAATACACCATTTCTTTAAGAGGTGCTAAAAGAGAAACGGTAAACGGCAGTAAAGCACCTACTGCAAATGAACCAAAGGAAGCTACTGCTGCCTGCAAAGGTTTTGCCTGTGTGATTTCATTTATTCCCAGTTCGTCACGGGCGTGTGCTCCAAGGGCATCATGCTCTGTAAGTTCAATGGCAACCTGCATGGCTGTTTCTTTTGTACAGCCCCTTCTTTCGTATACTTTAGCCAATTCTCTGAGTTCTATTTCGGGCATTTGCTCCAGTTCGCGTTGTTCACGAATCAAATCTGCCTTTTCCGTATCTTCCTGGGAACTTACAGAAACATATTCGCCAGCAGCCATAGACATTGCTCCGGCAATCATCCCTGCTAGAGCGGCAAGAATAATGATATGACGTTCCGGTTCTGCTGCAGCAACCCCGATGACAATACTTGTGGTGGATAATAACCCGTCATTTGCGCCTAATACAGCCGCCCGAAGCCAGCCTACTCTGTTTACATAATGTTTCTCCAGCTGATGATGCATAACTTTTGTTTTGGTGGTAGCCTAAAGTTACCAAATGTTTCATCAAGAATCATTTTAAATTAACATGAGATTCTACCAATTTAGCTTAAAACTGATACCGGATGTTCGTTCTTAAATCTGATAAAATCTTCTAATGAATATTCCGGGCATGCGCCTTCCTGTGAGGTAATAAATGCTCCCAGAGACACTGCCTGAGTCATAATTTCATGAATAGTACTTCCCTTTTCTAATTTTTTGGAAAGAAATCCTGCCAGGAATGAATCTCCGCTCCCTACAGTATCTTTTACAGTAACCGGTATGGTGGGATACAGATAAAAATTATCCCAGGAGGCATAAAGAGCTCCCTTACTTCCTTTGGAAATAATAATTTCTTCGAGATCAAACTGATCCTGCAGATATTTTATGCCGTCTTCTTCCGTGGTGTAATCTTTTCCTAAAAAATCAAGCATCATACGCATTTCTGCTTTGTTGAATTTAGCAAGATGGGTTTTATGGAGTAGATCTTTAATCATCCCCACTTCATAATAAGGTTCTCTGAGATTGATATCAAAGACATTATAATCGCTCACTTCAAGCAACTGAAATAATGTATTTCTGGATTTCTCATTTCTGGCAGCCAGTGTTCCAAATACCAATGCATCTGTTGTCTTGAGAATTTCCTGATTTTCCGGAGTCGCTTCAATAAAATCCCAAGCTACGCCTTCCACTATATCATAATGAGCATCGTTATTTTCATCTACCGTAGCAATTACCGTACTTGTTGGGTATTCAGTATTGATCTGAACATGATCTGCAGGAATATTCCAGTTTTTCATTTTATCCAAAAGGTCACGCCCAAGCTGATCATCACCGATACTGCTTATCATATTGACTTCTACGCCCATTTTGGAAAGATGATAGGCTACGTTAAAAGGTGCACCACCTACTCTTTTCTGTTCTCCCGGAAAAATATCCCAGAGCACTTCTCCAAAACATACTGCTTTATTTTTTTTGTATTCCATTATATAAAAATAATTAAATGTATTGATTTTGTAAAAAATTTACTTTTTGAATTTCCTCGTTTCAGAATGAATAAACCTGTACAGAAAACTGAAGAAACGCATTATTGTTTACCGGATTCCACATTCCCCATATTCCTACAGGAATTTTATAGCCTTCAATGGTAAAACTTTTAGAAACAATTAGACTTATCTCATTGAATCCCGAATCTTTAGCAAAGAAATTATTCTTTTCTCCATGACTGTCTAAAGCAAAAGCATAGCCTGCTCTTCCCCTTACCTCAAGGTTATCTTTTTTGTATAAAGGATATTCTCCCGACACAAATGATGAATATTTATTCCCTGTGTTTTCACTGTTTCTGTCTCTTCCAAAAACAACTGTATTCCAGCTGAGCACCAAAGGAAATTGATCACTTATAGTATAATAAGATCTGAAATCCCAAAAACGTCCGGTTTCTTTCGCGGAATAATTAAAAAACTCCTTGTTGTTATAGGTAGCTCCAGGTGAAAAGTTATAAATATCCCATAATTCCACCGTAAGATGTTTGTTCTTGTATCCTATATAATTATTGAATTCTTTATAGGAACCATCAAAATTACCCCCTGCCCAGAATCCTGCATAAAAATTTTTATAATCAAGATGTAGGTCCCCGGTATAAATAAATCCCGCAGAGACTTCAATACCACGCCACAAATGGCTATTTCTAAGCTGCAATGCTGAATGTACTTCCTGTGCACCTAAGCAGGTTCCTACAAAAGAGGAAACAAGTAGTAAGTAGTTTTTTAACATGATTCAAGTGTTTTTTAAGATTGTAGTTATCCTGCATCCAGTAGTAGTCTACAGGATAATTACTTTAGTTAAAAGAAAATATATGATTAGTGAATAAGGTCTTTTTCTCTTATACGCGATCCGAACAAGGCGTAAGTAAGCATCAGCAGTTCACAGACTACCGTAAGCCACCATGTCCATCTCCATGATCCTAAAATATCAGCTAAACCTCCCTGAATAAGGGTAAATACAGCTCCACCAAATACGGCAGAAATAAAAATACCGGATGCTTTTGAGGTATATTTGTTCAATCCTTTAATGGAAAGCGTGTAAATACAACTCCACATGGATGAATGCAGAAGTCCGATAGCGACAAGAAACCAAAGATTCTGAGTAATCATCGATACCATTGCTAGTATTGTAGCCAACACTGTGGTTGTAATCAGTTGAGTTCTTGCAGAAATCTTACTGAAGAAACTTGACACCGCTCTTCCTACCAGAAAACCTCCCCAATATAATGTTGATAGTAATGCATGAATTCCTAAATCCATTCCTCCGACAATAATATCAGTTTTTCCGAAAAATGTGATTGGGTGGCCGGAATCCATCAACTCAAAAGCATATAAATTAATATTAGCACCTATCGCAACTTCAGTTCCTACATAAAAAAAGATGGCTAAAACTCCCAATACAAAATGCCTGAACGACCAGATGCTTCTCTCCAGTTTTTCCTCTCCCACCACTCTTGTGTGAGCCAGATCAGGAAGATGAAGTCTTTTCGTGATAATCATGACTGTAAGGATGCAGACAATCAATACAGAAAGCGGAAGTAAAAGCTGCCTGATTTCTATATTTTCAATGGAAATTCCGCTGAACATCACTACCGTTACGAAGAAAGGTGCAGAAGTAGTTCCGATAGAGTTGATAGCCGTCAGAATATTCAAACGCTGTACAGGCTGAGTTCCTTTCAATTCATAGGAAGCAGCGTAAGGATTTACCACCACCTGAATGATTGCTGCGGATGTTCCCATTAAATAAGAACCGATAACAAAAACGATAAATCCAACAGGAATAACGGCATCTTTTATGCTAAATTTCAAATCAGGATAATGATCACCAACCCACGATGAACACAAATACATAAAAAGGCCGGAAATCATAAAGAAAAGCCCGCGCAAAATTGTATTCTTATATCCAAAGGCATTCACCCATTTGCTTCCCAATGTTCCGTTCAGGAGATATCCTAAAAAGAAGAAGAAGGAAATCAAAGTAGTAAATGTGTTTTTCAGGCTGCCCGCATGGCTCAGAAAAGTAAATTTCAGGGGTGCCTGCAACTGTTCATTCACAGTGGTCAGAAAACCTACGATAAAATAGATAAACGTAATGATCGCAAACGGCAGTATAGCATTGTTTGTTTTGTTGTCTGAAGTGGTGATACCTGGATTTATCTGCATGGCTTGATTATTTTATGATGGATTGTAAAACTGAGGCGGTTCCTGAATTTTTTATATCTTCTACAAAACTGTTGTACTGTTTTATGAATTGTTCAGAAGCTTTGAGCTGGACTCCTTTAAAAGCTGACAGCTCCAAAAAGTCTTGTGGATTTTCACTTGCAATAAGCTTTTGATCATTCTCTGTAATCCAGGGTTCTGTAGTTTCAAATGTATTCCCCTGATCATCTGTTTTATATTTTAAATAATGTCTGTAGGAAGCAATAAGAAAAGCCGGTCTGGTAAGGTCTTTCGCTCCTTTTATCATGTTGTCAAGATTAGGAACGATATATACCGGGAATTTTGAAATTCCGTCGAAGCACAAACGGCTCACCTGATCGCTTACACTGTGATTCGCAAATCTTTCGATCAGTGTTTTTTTGTATTTTTCCAGGTCTGTATTTTCCGGAGCAGGAACAAAAGGTGTAATATCCTTATCCATAAAATCCCTAATGAATTTTACCAGATTTTCATCTTCCATCGCCTGGTCTACTTTGCGGTACCCCATTAAGAAAGCCGGATAAGATAAGAGGGTGTGGGAAGCATTTAACAGGCTTAATTTCATATTTTCAAATGCAGTTACGTCATTCGTAAATTCTACCCCTACTCTTTCCCAGGCTGGCCTTCCTGCAATAAAATCATCTTCTATCACCCATTGTGTAAAGTCTTCACAGTAGACAGGAGCACGATCATCTGTTCCGTTTTTTTTGTTTAACCTTTCAATATCTTCGGGAATTGTTGCCGGAGTAATACGGTCTACCATACTGTTCGGGAAGGTTACATTTTCTTTTACCCATGCTGCCAGTTCTACATCCTGCACTTCTATGAATGACATAAAAGCTCTTTTTGCCGTATTTCCATTATGCTGAAGGTTATCGCATGAAAGTATTGTGATAGCTCCGCTATTTTGAATTTTTCTCTGGCGCAGCCCTTCTGCAACAAAGCCAAAAACAGTAGTAGGACAGGAAGGATTTTTCAAATCATGCTGTATTTTCTCATCTTCCAATATAAATTCTCCGGTTTCTTTATCCAGATTATAGCCTCCTTCTGTAATGGTCAACGTAATAATCTTCACAGAACTGTCTGAAATTTTTTTCACTACAGCCACCGGATTTTCTATTCCCCAGATCAGCTCCTTTAAAGAACCTATTTTATACACCTCATCTTTTCCATTTCTTCCGCAAACGGTAAGAGAATACTGAAGATTCTGAACTCTTAAGTTCTTTACGATCTTTTCATCTGACGGCAGCAGACATACGCCACAAATTCCCCAATCCTTCTGATCTTCATCATTGAGAAGCATATTCGTATAAAACTGCTGGTGAGCCCTGTGAAAGTTCCCTACTCCAATATGTAAGATTCCTGTTCGGATTCCCGATACATCATAATTGTAATAAATCATATTCATAACCGTAAATTTGTTATCATATTAACCAATTCGTTAAAACTATATTAACAAATGATTAACAAGACATTTTTTTTACAAAATTCAAATTGGGAACGTTCCCAAAAATCAGGGAACGTTCCCAATTGCCTATTTTTTTATTATTTTTAGCCAAAAAACAAGGCTGATGAGACGTATTACTATTAAAGATCTATCCAAATTTTTGTCATTATCTACCTCTACCATCTCCAGAGCGCTGCTTCATGATAAAAATGTGAATGAAGAAACAAGAAAAAGAGTGCTGGATGCGGCAGAAAAATTGGGCTATAAACCGAACCTTACCGCCTTGAATTTACAATCCGGACAATCCAGAACAATAGGGTTTGTAGTACCGGAAATGATTACTCCTTTTTCCTCCACGGTTTTGAAAGGGATTCAGAATATCCTATATCCTCTGGGATACCGTATCATCATTACTCAGTCTGATGAAGATCCTCTTATTGAAAGGAAAAATCTTCAGCTTCTGGAAGAATTTAATGTAGACGCTATTATTATTAATCTCTGCCATGAAACTCACAATAATGATATTTACCAAAGCATTATGGATAAAGGAACTCCTTTAATATTTTTCGACAGGATTCCTCATAAATCTCTGGATGTCTCGAAGGTGATTATTGATGATTCTATTAAAGCGGCATTAATGGTGGAGTACTTAATTAAGACCGGAAGGAAAAGAATTGTCCACATCATGGGCCCTTCAACCATCCGAAATGCGGTTGAAAGAGTGAACGGATATAAGCGTATTCTGATGAAATACAATATTTTTGACGAAAACCTGGTTATACAAACAGATGGGATGACTTTCGAACATGGAAAAAAAGCGGTTAAACAACTATTAAATAAGAATATAGAGTTTGACAGCATTTTTGCTTTTAGTGATACCTTAGCCATGGGAGCGATGAATCTTCTTCTTGAACAAAAAGTAAGGATACCTGAGGAAGTGTCTATAGCAAGCTTTTCGGGTACAGAATTGTCAACCATGGTATATCCTCAGCTGACCAGCGTACAGCAGCCTTTGGAAAAAATGGGTGAAGCGGCGGCAGAACTGGCTTTGGAAAAGATCAAAAACAGTCTACTCCCAAGCAGAACTGTATTAATGGATGCAGAGCTGGTGTACAGAGCTTCTACCTAAATGAATTTAATAGTAATATATTTTGTAATCCATATAAGGCAAAAGACAATAAAATATTCGTAACCCATTAAAATTCAAGGAATAAATCCTAAAAACTGTCCCATTCTGTTCAGAAAATCCTATTTTCTTATCTTTGCAGCAATGAATTTATTATATATCAACTGGGATATTAATCCCGAAATCGTTAATATCTTAGGACTTCCCATAAAATATTACGGATTACTTTTCCTTGCAGGGCTTGTTTTATCACTCAATATTTTAAAAAGAATTTATAAAAAAGAAGGTCTCAGCACACAGGCCCATGAAGCTTTATTTTCCTATGCATTGATAGGAATTTTAGTGGGTGCAAGATTGGGGCATTGTCTTTTTTATGATTTTGATTATTATTCCCAGCATCCGATTGAGGTATTTTTACCTATTCAGAAAGATGTGGATGGAGCTTACCATTTTACAGGATTTGCTGGTCTTGCCAGTCATGGTGGTGGTATAGGATTGGTGATTATGCTTCTTATATATGCCAGAAAGTATTCGATCCCGTTCATGACCGTTTTGGATTCCATAGCAATTGTACTTCCGTTGGGAGGTACTTTTATCAGGCTTGCCAATCTTATGAATTCTGAAATCATAGGAACTCCCACCAATGTTCCGTGGGCGTTTATTTTTCGTCAGGTAGATGATCTTCCGAGACATCCTGCCCAGCTTTATGAAGCCATTTCTTATTTTATTATTTTCCTTCTGGTATATTTTATTTATAGAAAAAATATATTTAAGATCGGAAAAGGATTTTACTTAGGTGCCAGTATTCTGTTGATCTTCATTATGAGAATTCTGATTGAGTTTATCAAGGTAGACCAGGTAGAATTCGAACACGGGATGAGTCTGAATATGGGACAGCTACTGAGTATTCCGTTTGTTCTTCTCGGATTATTCTTTATTATCAAAAGTATATTGGAAAAAGGAAAGGCTAAAACGGCTTAACTCCTTGATTTCTTTTTAAATAAAAACTCACTGAAAATTGCTTTCAGTGAGTTTATTTTTTAATGGATCTGTTATAGATTATCTTGTTGTATAACCTCCGTTGGCAAAAATGGTCTGCCCGGTAATCCACCAGCCTTCTGTTACCAGAAATTCTACCAATGGAGCGATATCTTTAATATCGGTAAGTCCTCCCAATGCAGATGCAGATTTATGATAAGCCACCGCATCATCGGTTTCCTGTCCATAGAAAAAAGGAGTATCCATTGGACCAGGTGCTACAGCCGTTACGGAGATTCCTCTGGCACCAAATTCTTTGGAAGCCGCTCTTGTAAAATGCTCAACCGGTGCTTTTGCTCCTGCATAAGTGGAATACAACCCTGTGTAGGCCGCCAGCAATGAAGTAACAATGGTACAGATTTTCCCCTGGTCGTTCAGTTTTTTACCCGCTTCCTGCAAAAAGAAGTAAGCCGACTTGGAATTGACATTGAACATGGTATCGTATTCTTCCTCTGTAGTTTCAGCAAATGGTTTTTTCAGGACCATTCCTACGGTATTGATCGCAATATCCACCCCTCCGAAACGGGAAATGGTTTCATCAAAAAACTTAGAGATATTGTCTACTTTGGTAAGATCTCCCTGAAATAAGAATGCTTCAGCTCCTAAAGCCTGAACCTCAGCAAGTGTTTTTTCACTGTCTGCTTTCGAGCTTTCGCTGTTATAGTGTATGGCCAGTTTTGCTCCTTTTGCGGCAAAATCTCTACTTAATAGCCCTCCCAGGTTTTTACCTCCTCCTGCAATTAAAACAACTTTTCCTTTTACATTTTGTGTTGACATGTTTTTATATTTAAATGTTAATGAAGCAAAGATGGATCATAAAAATCGTCTCAACATGGTGAAATTTTCGGGAATTGTATAAAAATTCAACAAAATTTTCAATTTCCTATTTAAATCAAAACAGAAATATTTATTTTTTTATACAAACAGCACATTTCAATAGAATTCTATTTACCAGCCAGATACGGGTTGAAATACTGCTTTTTGATTAAACACATCCATATAATTCACTAATAGCCATCTATTTTAGGCATAACATTTGATACTCTCCCACCCGTATTATACACCACTTCATTTTATAATATATTTTTTTATAATCCTCAGCATTCTGAGGATTTTTTTATTACCCTTTAAGACTTTCTAGTACATCTTACATTAAGACCGTAAAACCATTTCTGATAATCAATCATTTAAAACAGGATTATTCATTTTATTGTTGTATATTTGTACATTATTAATCAGGCCACCACTTTGTTTTCTGTAACGACCCGAATATTTTTATTCAGTCTTTGCTTTTTGAGCAGTCATCTTTTTAACTTTTATTCTTCTATTAAGAACAATACTTGTCGGAATTTTAAAGCTCTGTATGATTGGGATTATCCAAAACAGAAAACAATACCAGGCTTTATAGGGGTCTAAAACAGACCAGATTGAACCAATTAATTTATAGAAACTAAATACTAAAAATAATTTATGGCAGATTCTTTTTCTAAAAAGGAAAATTTCAAGAAAAAAATTCAAAAGCAAAAAGAAAAGGCGCTAAGACGCGAAGAACGTAAAACGAACAACAACAAAGGAGCGGAGGATGTCTTCATGTATGTAGACGAATTCGGAAGATTAACTTCTACTCCACCTGAACAAAGACAGGAAGTAAACCTTGATGATATTCAGCTGGGTGCTGCTCCTATTATTGAGGAAGATCCAAGAAAAACAGGAATTGTTACTTTCCTGAGTGAAAAAGGATATGGCTTCATTACTGAAGACAATAACAAAGAAAATATCTTCTTCCACAACAACAACTGTGCGGAGCCTGTGAAAAAAGGAAACAAAGTATCTTTCGAAAAAGAGAAGTCTCCTAAAGGATTTTCTGCGGTTGAAATTCAACTTGTTAAATAAAAAAACATAAAATATTCTGCCACACAGCAGATTTATTTTAAACAATACAAAAAGAGACTGTCCTTCCGGGCAGTCTCTTTTTTAATCATATAAAAAAACTATCTCAACTTGTAATAAGTTAGATTCTGTTAAAAAGAAACTCAGGAGTACCTGTCTGAAAACTCAGGGTGGCAGTATTATATACTTTACCCTTATCAGAGCTTTCCTGACATGTTCTTCTGAGTTTTCATGGTTAGTTATTTTCTTTACTGTAAAGATCCTGGAATTAATTCGATTTTCATTACGGGAATCCGTAAGACATACTTAAAATTTTCAACATAAAAGAAGCCGTCTTAAAAAAAGACGACTTCTCCCATCGTAAAAAAAGTAAAAATTAATCCAGTTTCCCTCCCAGTGCTTTAAACAGCAGGACGTTGTTTCTGGTATTCTGGTGCTGGAATTGCAATAAATCCAGTTCAGCGGTTAGTTTGCTTTTCTGAGAATTGATCAATTCAAAATAATTGGCATATCCTGTCAGATACAGATCATTGGAAACCTCTACACCACGGTCAAGGAAACCTACTTCTTCTGATTTCAGCTTCAAAACACGTTCATAGATCTTGGTCTGTTTCAGAATAGACTGCAGTTCATTAAAAGCGGTTGTGATACTTTTCTGATAGTTTAAAAAAGCAATTTCCTGCTCCTTGCTTGCCACTTTAAATTCATATTTCAGCTGTCCTTTATTGAAAACAGGAACCATTAATCCACCCAACAGCTGCCCAGCCAGTGAACTTGGCTTGAAGAACGTTTCTACAGAAAAAGAATTCAGTCCAAAACCGGCCCCAAGATCAATTTTAGGATAAAAAGCAGCTCTCGCAGCCTTTGCATCAGCCTGAGAAGCCTCCAAAACATAATAATTGGCAGCAACATCCGGTCTGGAATGGATGACGTTTTCTACATTAATAGTCTTATTTAATACTTCCATATTGGTAGGCATCAGGATTTTCCCGCGTTTTACATCTCCGCCGTAGCTTCCTGTTAATGTTGTGATCGCCTGTTCTACTGTGACAATTTCCACTCTTATGTGTTCAATCTCTGCCAGCCAGTTGTTATTCTGCGCTTTGAACTGCTGAACCGCTAATTCTGTGGCTTTTCCTACTTCACGTTGTGCCAAAACAATCTCAAAAGCTCTTTGCTGAAGCTTATAATTCTTCTGATAAATGGCAAGACGGTTGTCTAAAGCAACCAACTGATAATACAGATTAGCAATATCTGTAAAAAGTTCTACCTGCAATAATCTCAGACCTTCTGTGGAAGCCAGAAATTTCTTCTGGGCAGCAATCTTCTTATTCTTCAGTTTTCCCCAGGCATCAATTTCCCAGCTGCTTCTTGCTCCTACCCAGTAATTAGGCGTAAAATCTCTGTTGATTTTCTGATTTTCCGTAATATTGGGTGAAAGATTGGTATCATAGTTCCCCACCCCTTCCATGGTATATTTTCCGTAACGGTTACCGGAAGCTTCAACACCTACTTCTAGTGAAGGTAACAAGTCCATCTTTGATCTTTGAAGGAAGCTATTGGCAATTTCTACTCTCTGCTGAGCAATCTGGAAATCCGGATTAGCCTGAACCACTTTATCAAAAAGCTCCAGCAGGTTCGGATCTGTAAAATAGGCCTTCAGGTTAATCTGTTGGAATTCATCGGCAGATTTATTCTTATCAGCTTTGATGATCTCCTCTGGTAATTCCTGGGCTTTTTTCAGCTCTGTTATTTTGGGAACAGCACACGAAACCAGCGTAAGTGATGCTATTCCATACAATATATTTCTATGATTTAATCTTTTCATCTTTCTTCTTATTTTCAAGTTTTGCAAAGAATATATACAGTCCGGGGATCACGACCAGTCCGAAGATGGTTCCAATTAACATTCCTCCAGCTGCAGCAGTACCAATGGAACGGTTACCGATCGCTCCCGCTCCTGATGCAATACATAATGGAATAAGTCCTGCTACAAATGCAAAAGAAGTCATCAAAATAGGTCTCAGACGCTGTCTTGCCCCTTCAATAGCGGCCGGAATGATATCAAATCCCTGCTTGTTTCTTGCTACGGCAAATTCTACGATCAGAATGGCATTTTTGGCCAGAAGCCCGATCAACATCACCAATGCGACCTGTGCATAGATATTATTATCCAGTCCCATCATTACCAACGCAATGTAAGATCCGAAAATTCCTGTCGGAAGACTTAATAATACAGGCATCGGAAGAAGGAAACTTTCGTATTGTGCTGCTAATAAAAGGTACACGAACAAAAGACAGATCGCGAAGATATAAACCGTCTGGTTTCCTGATAAGATTTCTTCTCTTGTCATCCCGGACCACTCAATATCAAATCCTCTTGGTAAAGTCTCTTTAGCTACACGTTCTACTGCTGCAATGGCGTCTCCGGAACTATAACCGTCTGCGGGTTCTCCGTTGATCATGGCAGACATATACATATTATATCTCGTCAAAACTTCAGGTCCGTATACCTTTTCAATGGTAATGAATGTGGAAAAAGGAACCATTTCACCTTTATCATTTTTTAAATATAAATTCAAAATACTTTCAGGGGTATCTCTGTGCTCCGGACTTGCCTGCACCATTACTTTATACATCTGGCTGAAACGGATAAAATTCGTGGCGTAATAAGATCCCAGCATGGTTTGTAGTGTAGACATTGCGTTGTCTACTGATACTCCTTTCTTCGCTGCCATATCATAATCTACATTGATCATATATTGCGGAAAAGTAGCATCAAAGCTGGTAAAATTGTTCTGCAACTCGGGAGCTTCGTTTAATTTTTTAACAAAGTCCTTCGTGATCTTATCTGTATTTTCGATGGTACCTCCGGTTCTGTCGAGCAAACGCAATTCAAAACCACTGGTATTACCGAAACCTGGAACGGTTGGTGGTGCAAAAATCTCAATCTGTGCATCTGCAATGCTTTTTGTTTTATCAGAAAGCTCTGCAATAAGGTCATTCACTGAAATACTTCTTTCTTTCCAGTCTTTAAGGTTAATCATCGCCATTCCGTAAGATGAACCTGCTATCTCAGTTACAATACTGTATCCCGCAAGTGTGGTCACGTTTTCTACCCCTTTGATCTTCTTGGCAATAACGGTAACTTCATCCAGCACTTTTTCTGTTCTTTCTACCGTTGCTCCCTGTGGAGTTGTAACGCTTACATACACCATTCCCTGATCTTCCATCGGAATAAACCCTGTCGGAAGGAATCTGCTGGTCACAAAAGTAAGCCCGACAAATAAAAACAACAATCCGAATGTCACTGTAGTTCTTGTGGCAAATTTTGATAAAACACCTACATAACCATTCGTTAGTCTTTCAAAACCGGTATTGAAACTCTGGAAAGCCCTGTCAATAAAGGTTTTCTTTTTATCGTGATTGTGAGGTTTTAAAATAATAGCACAAAGTGCTGGAGTAAGCGTCAATGCATTCACTCCGGAAATTACAATACTGATGGCTAACGTTAATGAAAACTGGCGGTAAAATACTCCCACAGGACCATCAAGGAACGCTACAGGAATAAATACAGCAGACATGACAATCGTAATCGCTACTACAGCTCCTGCAATTTCTTTGGTGGCACTGATGGTGGCATCCATAGCATTCATTCCTTCTTCCATTTTCACATGGACGGCCTCAACGACGACAATGGCGTTATCCACCACAATTCCGATGGCGAGCACCAAAGCGAACAATGTCAAAAGATTGACAGAGAAATCCAGCATATTCATGAAGGCAAATGTTCCTACCAAAGCTACCGGAACAGCCAGCACAGGAATCAACGTGGAACGCCAGTCCTGAAGGAAAATAAATACCACAATTCCTACAAGAATAAAGGCTTCGATAAGAGTTGTCAGTACCGCACTGATGGAAGCATCCAGGAATCTGGAAACATCATAAGCCATGTTATATTCCATTCCGGGAGGGAAGGAAGTGACTTTTAATTCTTCCATTTTTGCTTTTACGCTTTCAATAACTTCGGAAGCGTTGGAACCGGGACGCTGCTTCATCATGATGGATGCAGAAGGTCTTCCGTCTGTTTTGGAAACCATTCCGTAGTTCATCGCTCCAAATTCCACTTTGGCAATATCTTTAAGCTTTAAAATAGTTCCGTCCACATCAGATCTGATGGGAACTTCTTCATATTGTTTAGGCTCAAAAAACTTTCCTTTATATTTGATGACATACTGAAGCTGGCTGGAGGTTTTTCCAGATGTTTCCCCTACTTTTCCGGGTGCTGCAGAAATATTCTGTTTTTGCAAAGAAGTAATGACTTCATCTGCAGAAATACTATAAGCTGCCATTTTTTGAGGATCCAGCCACACTCTCATTGAGTATTCTTTCTGTCCCATGATTTCTGCACGTCCTACTCCATCAATACGTTTCAGCTCCTGAAGGACGTTAATATCCGTAAAGTTATAAATGAACTGCTCATCCTGGCTCGGGTCTGTACTGGTGATATTGAGGTACATCAGCATACTGTTTACCTCTTTTTCAGTAGTTACACCGGCTCTGATTACCTCTTCAGGAAGCTCATCCAATATCGTAGTTACTCTGTTCTGAACATTTACTGCTGCTACATCCGGATCTGTTCCTACTTCAAAGAAAACCTGAATAAGGGTAAGACCGTCATTAGAAGTCACCGTAGACATATAAGTCATTCCCGGTACTCCGTTAATTGCACGTTCCAGAGGAAGAGCTACCGCATTGGCGGATACTTCGGCATTCGCTCCTGTATATTTTGCCGTAACGGTTACTGAAGGCGGTACAATATCAGGAAACTGGGTGATCGGCATCTTCAGTAAAGCCATAATTCCCAGCAAAACAAATAATATGGAAATAACCAACGAAAGAACCTTTCGTCTTATAAACATTTCTACCATAGTCAATTGATTTAAAGATTATGAAAGGTTAATACTTCTTTTTGATTTTGATCACATCACCATTTTTCAAAGACTGAGTCCCTTCATAAATGATTAAATCTCCTTTTTTAAGACCGTTTTCTACCATATAAGAATCTCTTAAAGTAGCTCCGATCTTAATGTTGGTCATTTTCACTTTATTCTGTTTATCCACTACAAAAGCATAGGTTTTATCCTGGATGGAGAAGGTAGATTTCTGTGGAATAAGAATCGCATTGTTCTGCTGTTCTGAAATAATAAGTTTCCCAGAAGTACCGTGTTTGATCAAACGATCAGGATTTGGGAAAAGTACTTTATAACGAATGGAACCTGTGGTTCTGTCGATTTCTCCCTCTGCTGTTTTTAAAGCTCCGTTGAACTGGTAATTGGCTCCGTTGGGAAGCGTCAGTTCAATCTTTTGATGGTTTCCAATTTTATCATTGGCCAAAAGCTCAAAATATAGGTTTTCAGGAATGGAAAAATAGGCGTATACTTCGTTCAATTGGGAAAGTGTGGTCAATAGCGTACCATTTTCTACCAAACTTCCGTCTTTATGAGGAATCACGTCAATTACGCCATCAAAAGGCGCAGTAATTCTTGTAAAGCTTATTTTCTGAAGAACGGTTCTCTTTTCTGCATCGGCAAAAGCATGTTTTGCTTTGGCTGAAGAAAGTTTTGCTTTCACCATTTCCAACTCGTTATTGGCAACAAATTTTTTAGCATGAAGACTCTGAATCTGTTTGAGCTCCACTTCTGCAATACGAACGTCTGCTTCGGTCTGTTTTAATGCTGCATTGGCTTTCAGAAGTTCCATCTGAAGTTCAGCGTCATTGATTTTGAATAAAGCCTGTCCCTGATGCACAAACTGTCCCTCGTTGACATAAATATGCTGTATAATGCCTCCGATCCTGGAGCGTATTTCAACATTTTTTTTAGCCTGGATATCGGTGACAAACTGGTTACTCACCAATGTATCTTTTTCTTTGATTTCCAGTACGGGAACTTCTTTATCTCTTTTATTGTTTTTCTCCTTGTCTTTACTGCATGACACAGCGAATAATGTTGCAACTAAGCAAATTATTACAGTTTTAAAATACATTTTTAAATGTTTAGGTTATAAAATTTTCGATAAAATGATTTGGTTTACAGAATTTTACAACTAGTACAACTGGAGGAGATGGAGAAAGGATTTAACTCCACAAATCATAGAGACTGCAATCTCCGGAAGGATGATTTTCGGAATACTTTTTAAAATTCCTGAAAAATCTGCGATTGCAGGATCATTTTTTTTGACTGAATATTTTACAATTTTGGCAGCAGCAGGCAATGCGTGCGTGTTCATATCTGCCTCTTCGTAGACATCCAGAACGTGAATGTTGTTTACATGAGGAACGTGAGGAATATTCTGCCATGATTTTTCTGCCCAATTCGAATTGAAAAGGGTAAAAACCAACAGGATATAAAATAAGAAAAATGACCTCAGACTTGTCATGTCAATCAGAACACATTAGTTTTTCAGTAAAAACGATAGTAGTGCAAAAATAGGGATTTCTACCGGGAAATCCGGCCATTGAACTGTTAAAAAAACTTAAACAATGGGGTGAATAAAGGATATTTTTAGCTATAAAAGTAACAAAAGCAGAACACAATTTGGTACTGAAAGTTTTGATGTAACCTTATAGGAAGGCTAGATCATTTTTTAGGCAGGCTTAAATTTCGGCTAAAGCCAATGGAATTTTGGGTATCATTTAAAACGGGCTAAAGCCCGTTCCTATTGAATAATTAAAACAATTTACTCAATACTCTAAAGCGGTAATCAAAGATGTGTTCCAATTTTTTTCTTACAAAAAGACGGTGAGCAATTTCTCCCAGAAATCCCATGGGAAGTTCGTAATCTATGGTATCTTTCATCAAAACGCCATCTTTATTGGAAATAAATTCATGGTGGTGGTTCCATAGTTTGTATGGACCTTTTTTCTGAAAATCAGTGAAGCTTTTCTGGAAATCGACCTGGGTGATCTTTGTTTGCCACTTCATTTTAATCCCGAATAATGGAGAAACATAATAATCGATGGTCATTCCTTCATAGATTTCATCATCTTCCATTTCCGTTAATACAATGAAACCCATGTCTTTCGGAGTAATTTCTGAAAGATTATTGGCAGAGGAAAAGAATTTCCAGGCAGTTTCTATATCACAATTGAGCTGTTGTTCACGGAAAAGCGTATGTTTCATAAGACAGAATCAGTTTACATGATGGTTACGAAACAAATGTATGACAAAGATTTAATTATAGATCCACATCAGGACAGGTTTTCCTGATTTCTGAATCATCGGATCAATTTCTTTCATCGCATTATTGGAAACAGTGGGACATCCCCATCCTTCTGGAGATCCGTTCGGGAAAGTTTCAGTATCACTCATCATATTCCAGGAATGAAAGACAATGAATCTTTTTAATGCATTGCTGTTGGTTTCTTCAAGTCCGTGCATCAGATATTTTACATTAATTCCCCAATCGCTGTAACCTCTTCCTTCCAATTTATATTTTCCCAGGGAAGAAAGATGGCTTCCGTCTTCATTACTGAATCCCGGATTGGCTTTAGAATTATCTTTACTCCAGGCATTAGAACCACAACCATGTCCTACCAGATATTTTTTTGAGATCTTATCATTTTTAAAATCCCAAATAAAAAAACGGTTAATGCCTGAATGAAGACTCATATCAATCAGGATACAGAAATCTTTATTAAGGTTCTTTGAAGTACAGAATTTCAAAGCTTCTTCTGCTTTTATTTTGAGTTTGGAAAGATCGGCTTCCGGTCGCTTTTCTGCAACTACAACTTTTTCTACCGTACTTATTATATTGCTTTTCTTTTCTTGTGAACATGAACCAATCCAAAAAATGATGAAAAACAGATAAATCCTCTTCATATATTATTTATAGTGTTGAAAAATTCCGAAATCTGAAGGTGTCCAAAGTGCAGCTTTTTGACCAGCAGCCTTTAAAGCGTTATTTGACCATGTGTTGCAGGTATACAGAAAGCTGTAAGTGCCTTTTGCATCATAAAAAGCATCATTATCACTGTACACAGCATTTGTAGGGATCAATATAAAGTTTCCGTTCTGATCTCTGTCAAATTTATCTTCCACGTACTTTACTAAATTCTGATATTGATTTCTGCTGATCATGATCATTTTACAATCATCACCTTCTTTCATCGTATTATAATAAGTACAGTGCATTGCAGAATCACTTAACCAGAATGCTGCTTTTACAGCAGTTGAAAATTTAAGATCTGCCCAGGTAGGTGTATTAAGGTAGAATCCTTTGTCTCCCCATCCTATTCCGATGTACTGATAATCTGTTTTTTTTGATTTTGTATTTGCAAAAGGAATTTTCTGACTCCAGTCCTGAAGGTCATTTCTCACAGGCATTACGATATCGGTATGCACTCCATTGGTATAAATGTAAATTGGAATATCTTTCTTCTGTCCATCATCTTTTGCAGACACAGGAATATAGGGAATCAATAGCCCAAGGATGACATAAATAATCACAATTCCCAAAATAATTCCTATCACTTTCAGGAGATACATTAATACAGTTTTCACAGTCATGTTTTTTAATAAAATTTAATCTTTAATTTTTAGTAAAAGTATTTGTTTTAATCGAAAAATTGGCTATATTTAGTTACGAAATATTCATAAATATGCGTAAAAATACTAAATCCCAAAAAAGATTTAAAGTAAGAGTAAAAACTGCTCCTAAAAGAATACAAAAAAAACGTTGATTTTCGGTGAGATCTTAATCTCCTGAAGATCAATTTTTCTTTATAGGAAAGGCTTTTCAAGAAACTTATTGATACAAATCTTTACCTCCTTAAAACTAAAAATTTAAGGAATGGACGATTATCAGCTCTGGTTTGGAACTACAAAAAATTCCGAAGGAGGAATTGTCACCAAAAGTTTAGAAAAAAATCAATCAAAAGACTTCTCTAAAAACTCAATATTTCTCTTAAGTCCTGCAAATTTGGTCCTTTTCACAGGTGATTTTTTGAAGATTTCGGAGAAAATTTCCTGGGTAAGTTCTTTCCATTCTCCTTTTTTGAAGTTTTTCAAGGCTTCATTGGGTTGGAAACGACTCTGTTTATTGGGTGCTGAGAAGCGGTTCCAGGGGCATACATCCTGGCAGATATCGCAGCCGAACATCCAGTCTTCCATTTTATCTTTGAAATGAGCCGGAATTTCATCTTTCAATTCTATGGTTGCATAAGAAATACAGCGGCTTCCATCTATAATTTTTTCAGAAACAATAGCATCTGTGGGACATGCATCGATACATTTTCTGCAGCTTCCGCAATGATCTGTGGTGGCATGATCGGGAATAAGTTCCAGATCACAAATGATTTCGGCCAGAAAATAAAAAGAACCGCTTTGCTTTGTAATAAGATTAGCATTTTTGCCTACCCACCCGATTCCTGATTTTTTAGCCCAAGCTCTTTCTAAAACTGGTGCAGAATCCACAAAAACCCGGAATCCGAACTCTCCTATTTCTTCCTGCAACTCAGCAACCATTTCACGGAGTATCTCTTTAATTACTTCATGATAATCTTCTGCATAAGCATATTTTGAAATCTTAAAATTTTCTAATATTGAGATTTTTTCTTCGGGAAAGTAATTGTAAGAAAGTGAAATAACAGATTTGGAACCTTCCACCAGAAGCCGTGGATCAAGCCTTTTATCGAAATGATTTTCCATATATTTCATTTCTCCGTTATAGTTATTCTTGAGCCATTTTTCAAGACGCGGCGCTTCTTCTTCCAGAAAATCAGCCTTGGAAATACCACAGTTCTGGAACCCAAAACTTTTTGCCTTGGATTTTATCAGTTGGGAATATTTTTCAGCGCCTGTATTCATAATTTAACAGTGCAAAATTAAGATTATTTTATCAATCTTCTGATTTTGGAGGAAGTTCATACCACAGCAGGTTTCTTTTCTGAAAAATTATGTTTTCATTAGGATTTTTTTCAAAAAAAAATTACGTAATTTCGTTTTTAATTTAATATTTAAACTCAACAACTATGTCTTTAATAGAAGTAATACAATCTGGAAACTATGAATTAATTGACGTTCGTGAGCCAATGGAGCTTGAAATGGACGGTAATATAGATGGTGCTAAGAATATTCCTCTAGGTGAAGTAGAAGATAGACAAGATGAGATTCTTTCTATTGAAAAGCCTGTCATCTTATTCTGCAGAAGTGGAAACAGAAGCGGAAAAGCATTGGATTATCTTACTGCTCAAGGATTAAAGGACGGTTATAACGGCGGCGGATGGGCTGATCTAAAGGCTGTTCTGGAAGCAAATCAGGGAACTTTTTAAAAGTTCCTTTTTTTATACCTTATTCCTATGAATCTGAAAAATCAATTTGAACAGCTTTGTTCTCCGTTTACAGAAGATCAGCAATTAATCCACGATCTTTGGAAGGAGATTGAAACCAGATATTCTGAAAAAGGCAGACACTATCATAATCTTCTTCATCTTGAAAATATGTTTCGGGAGTTTAAAGCAGTGAAAATGAATATCTCAGATTTTACAGCTCTTTCTTTTTCTGTATTCTATCATGATATAATCTATGATGCAACTTCCAAAGCTAATGAAGAGAAAAGTGCTGCTAAGGCAGAAAAAAGGCTTGCAGAACTTCATATGCATCAAGATACCATTTCAATAATTTCTGAGCAGATTCTTGCCACAAAATCTCATCAGCGTTCTGATCAGAAAGACATTAACTATCTTTTGGATGCTGATCTTTCTGTATTGGGTAAAGATTTTAACACCTATCTGGAATACACTCAAAATATCAGAAAAGAATATTCTATTTATCCTGACTTTCTTTATAAACCGGGACGAAAAAAGGTGCTTAAGCATTTTCTGGAGCTTGAAAGCATCTTTAAAACAGAACATTTTAAAGAAAAATATGAAGTTCAAGCCAAGGAAAATATTGCTAAGGAACTCCAATTATTGTAATTGAAAGGGATATTATTTTAATTTTTCTTTTTTACATTAATAAGACATCCTGATTACAAGATGTCTTATTAATATTGTTACCGCTCATACTGTATTAAAAAAATTTACTGATAAATTCTGCTGCTTTTTTCAATGCAAGTTCAGGAACTTCTTTATGCGGTGTATGCCCGATACCGGGAATAATATATTTTTCAGCATAACCACTTACCTGAGATATGGTTTTTTCTACCTGATCCAAAGTACCATATTCATCAGCTTCTCCCTGGATGAATAACAATGGAGCTGTGATATGTTTCAAAAGGTGTTCAATATTCCAGCTTCTGTAGTCGTCTCGCGTCCAGGTTTCTGTCCAGGCTTTGAATAACGTATCTACTTTATCTCCGTGGTACTTTTGTAAACGTTCTGCAAGATTAGTCGTCTTGTAGGCTTCCCACGCGTCATAAACACCTTTCAATGTTATATCTTCCACAAAGATATGTCCGGCTTCGCAGATAACGGCTCTTATCCATTCCGGATAAACGGCTGCCATAATCAGGGCGATTGTTCCTCCATCACTATGTCCGAATAAAATAACATCCTCAATATCAGGTTCAATTTCAAGCAAAAGTTCATTCAATAGATGAGCTTCTAGTGCCATATAATTCACAGGTCTTACATGAGTAAGCATAGGGTAAGATTTTCCATATCCTAACCTGTCATAGACCAAAACATTGCATCCTGTAACCTCAGACAACTTAGCAGGAAAATCTCTCCAAAGTTGTACTGAACCGAGTGAATCATGCAGAAAAACAATGGTTGGCCTGCCCTCAAACGGATTATGGTGTTCTATATATAATTTGTTTCCCTTTACATCAATTATTCTTCCTTCCATTGAATAAAATTATATTTAAAAAGTGGGCATTTTTGTTTCTTCAAATTCCTTTAACAAATGATTGAAAACAGTTTCCACCGGAAGAACTTCATCAATCAGGGCAGAAACCTGACCAATTTCCAGCTCTCCATCTTCCATATCTCCTTCAAACATTCCGCGTTTTGCTCTGGCTCTTCCTAATGAGGCGATCAAAGCATCTTTATCTCTTCCATTCAGGTAGATATCTTCCAATTCATTGAAGAATTTGTTTTTTACCATTCTTACAGGTGCCAGTTCTTTCAAAGTAAGGTGAGTATCTCCTTCCTGTAATTCTGTGATTTTCTTTTTCCAGTTTTCATGGGCACTTGCTTCTGTAGTAGCTGCAAAACGGGAACCGATCTGTACACCATCTGCTCCAAGAATCATTGCGGCTTTCATCTGTGAGCCTAAGGCAATTCCGCCTGCTGCAATTAATGGTTTAGAAATATGTTTCTTTACATTCGGAATCAAACAGAAAGTTGTTGTTTCATCTCTTCCGTTATGCCCACCTGCTTCAAAACCTTCTGCAACAATGGCATCTACTCCTGCATCTTCACATTTTACAGCAAATTTGGTAGAGGAAACTACGTGAGCTACTTTTATTCCTTCTTTTTGAAGGGTTTCTGTATAAGTTTTCGGGTTACCTGCAGATGTAAAGACAATTTTCACTCCTTCTTCAAGAATAATCTGAATGATCTCCTCAATATTCGGATATAACATCGGTACATTTACCCCAAAAGGTTTATCTGTTGCCAGTTTACATTTTCTGATATTTTCTCTTAAGATATCCGGATACATACTTCCAGCTCCTATGAGTCCTAATCCCCCACAATTGGAAACAGCTGAAGCCAGCCTCCATCCGGAGTGCCAGATCATTCCTGCCTGGATAATTGGATATTTAATATTAAAAAGGTGTGAAATTCTATTTTGTGTAGCCTCCATATCATGAAGTTTTTTTGCAGCGTTGAAATCTATAAAATTGCTCATGTGTAAAAATACTAAAAACAACGATTTCCAGAACCTTCTATTGATTAAAAATGTGTAAAAAACCTCTTATTGTTATTTTCTATATTGCCCTAAAACCCGATCAATAACAGGGCTTATTTTTACAAACCTTTGGGTGAGTTCATGAACTTCCTTTTCTATAGTATCTTCATCTAATTTTATCCAGCCTTCCATTAATGTCAGCGGACCATAGTTTACCTTTACATTAGGCCAGTCATTCTGATATTTTAAAAACTCTTGCCTGAAATTTTGTGCAAAATTTCTGGCTGGTATTTTATAGTCTTTCAAGGTTCTCAGTTTAAGGGCATGAATATTATAATAGATCTTATTTTCCAGAATAGTCTTGTCATTTACCCAGACTGAAAAGAAAATCCTTCCTTGAGCATCTAAAGGCGATTGTGGGTCTCCTGACCATTCAGGTTTGTAAACTTTAAAGGCAACCGATTCTAAAACTATGTCTACAGACCATTTCAACCCATTACTGAGAAGAACATCTTCAGAGATTCCGGATGTTGCCTGGTGAAACTTCTTTAGATAAAAATCATAGTCCATACTCTTAATTTTTGTAAATATATCAATAAAAAAACCTTCAGAAATTCTGAAGGTTTTTATTTTATTTTGTCATGGATTGTTTCTTCCAGTTAGACTTAAAGCTACAGCTGTCGTAGCGTCCGTCAATAGAAATAAAAGTTGTTGGCAATTTAGAATTGACAAACTTTTCAACCATTTCACTTTTCTTTTTGTTCAGCGCCATCTGCTTGATTCTGCTGAAGTCTGTTTCCAGTGTAATCTGGTGGGAAGGAATCACATCATCAATTTTGATGATTTTGATCTGCTTTCTTTTATTTTCTTCATCTTCAAAAGCAGTAGTGATATCTCCTTTGTTCAATCCTGCTAATTCGTAGCTGATTGTTCCCGGAATACTTTCTCTTTCAATTTTATCAGAACCATCAGCTCCAGGAATTACTCCTGCGTTGAATTTTGTTCTTTTGTCATCTGAAAATTTAAAAGCAGCATCTTTAAATGTGATCTTTCCATCCATGATAAGCCCTCTGATACTGTCTAATTTTGCTTTTGCAGTTTTGATCTCTTCATCAGTAGGGGTAGCTTTCAACAGGATGTGTCTTGCATCATATACCTTACCCGATCTCTTCAGCAACTGGATAATATGGAATCCGAATTCAGATTCGATAGGATCTGAGATTTCATTTTCCTGAAGGTTCAAAGCAGCAGCTTCGAAGGGCTTCACCATCTGTCCTTTGTTTATATTTTTATATAAACCACCATTGGCAGCTGACCCCTCATCTTCAGAATAAATTCTTGCCTGGCTTTCAAAAGTCTCACCTCCTGCAATATCCTGTTTGATTTTTTTCAATCTGTTGATCAGCTCTTGTTTATGAGCTTCCGTTAATGTAGGATAGATCATAATCTGCGCCAGGGTAACTTCGTCTTTTACCTGTGGCAGCTGAGTTTTATACATATTATAAAAATCAGTTACTTCATTTGGAGTAACATCGGCCTTATCAGTTACTCTCTGGTATTTTGCCTGTCCGTAGTACTGGTCTGTGTCTATCTTCTCAATAGCATTTTTCAGTTCATAAGCATTTCTGAATTTGTAGGCTGCAAGCATTGTTTTTTCATCCGGAAATTGAGCAAGCATCTGACGATATTTTGCATTAGCCTGTTCTTTGATTGCTGCAGAACGGTTTTCAATTAAGGTATCTTTTTTTGCTTCGAATACAAGAAGCTTGTTGCTGATAAGATTTTCCAGAAACTCACATTTGTCTGTATTTGCAGCTCCCTGTTGTTTTCCATAATTCATCTGCTCCAATACATCAGATTCCAACACAATCTCATTCCCGATAACAGCTGCAATACCATCCACCAAATCTCCTTGTTTTAGCTGGGCATTCATCATATTAGAAGAAAATATCATGATGAAAATCCCAAGAAGAAAAGTGATTTTTAGTTTATTTGTCATTTTACTATTTTAACAAGTTGCAAATTTAGAATTCTTAACGAATTTCACTCAATTTTTTATTATAAATATTTCTTAAAAAGACTTATTTACTGCAGTTCAACATCAAAAGTCGTTAATTCTTTGAATTGTCTCAATCTGTTGAACATATCTGCTTCGTTGACTTCTTCTATTCTTTCTGTTCCAAATTTCTCAACAGTGAAAGAAGCCATTGCAGATCCTACGATAAGAGCAGATTTCATGGTATCGAAGTCAATTTTCTCTTTTTTAGCAAGGTATGCCGCAAATCCTCCTGCAAATGTATCACCAGCTCCTGTTGGATCAAAAACATCTTCTAATGGAAGTGCCGGGATAGCAAATACTTTATTATCATGGAAAAGTAAAGCTCCGTGCTCTCCTTTTTTAATGATTACGTATTCAGGACCCATTGTGTGGATCTTTTTAGCTGCTTTTACTAAAGAATATTCTCCTGAAAGCTGTCTTGCTTCTTCGTCATTGATTGTAATAACGTCTGTTTTAGCAATCATATCCATTAATATATCCCATGCAGAGTCCATCCAGAAATTCATGGTATCAAGAATAACCAATTTAGGACGGTTGTTCATTTTTTCAAGGACTGATAACTGAACTCCAGGGTGTAGGTTTCCAAGTAATAAAATTTCGGCATCCTGCATTGAATCCGGGATTTTCGGATCAAAGTTTTCCAGTACATTTACTTCTGTAGCCAAAGTATCTCTTGTATTCAGGTCATTATGGTATTTTCCGGACCAGAAGAACGTTTTTCCTTCTTTTACGATTTCAATTCCTTCGATGTTTACATCTCTGTCTGTGAACATATCAAGATGTTCTTGTGGAAAGTCTCCTCCTACTACAGAAACAATTCCGGATTTAACACCTAAAATTGATGAAGTGATTCCGATATAAGTGGCTGCACCTCCTAAAATTTTGTCCGTTTTACCAAATGGTGTTTCAATTGCATCAAATGCAACACTTCCTACAACTAAAAGTTTCATATATTTTTCAATGTATATTAAAAGTAATTATTTTTTCCATTCAAAAGTGTCCAGCAGATGCTTCATATCATTTTTGATATAGTTCACTGCAGGCGCAAGAGAGTCCGGTTTCGGTCTCGTATTAAAGTATAAGTAAGCAGTAACGAAGTGTTTCGTACTGTCTGTAATGTAAAACTGAAGATTGGAAGCACTCTGCCCTTTCAGCTCATAGAAATTCCCGTATACTTTCTTTTCAGGGTATTCGAAAGATTTTGTATCTATAGAACTGGCTTTGATGGTATGTTCATATACCATCTTTTCAGCTTCCTTGATATGATCTGCAAAGTCGTTTTGTATAGGGTAATAGGTAACGAAAAGCTTAGCCTTCATTTTTGGATAATTCAGATAGAACCAGCAAGGTTTCTTAGCAGGTGCAATCGACGCAAATTCCGAATATTCAAAGGTATAGGCACAATCGTTTTCAAACTTTTGGTATTTCGGTGCGGGATATTCCAGACGCAGTTCTCCATAAGGTTTTGGTGAAGGGTCTTTTCCACATGAAATTAAAAGCAGTGATACAAAAATAAAAATGACTTTTTTAATCATTTTGCAAAAGTACAAATTAGATTTCAGATTTCGGAAGACAAATTTCAGTCTTTCAGAGAGTTTTGAATGTAATTTTCCAGAGGCTTGGGAAACGATTTTTCATGAGAGCCCTCAGCATCTGTAATCAGGTACTGATTTTCAATGATAAAATCATTCCATACCTCCTCAGAAGTAACCTCAACATTCCATATTTCAATACTTAAGTTCTTATGGGTTAGTTTATGATTAACTGTTTTTGAACCTGTAATAAAGGTTTCCATATCTGAAGAAATACTATCAGGAAATTCAAATAATTTTTTCCAGATGAAGTCATCTGCCCTCTGACGGATCAGAAATTGTCCATTTCTGTGTACAAAATAATAGGTCAAAGCGAGATCTTCTGCTTTTACTTTTTTTGTTTTTACGGGATAAGCGGAGACTTTCTGTGTAGAAAATGCCAGACAGTCTTCATTCACAGGACATTCTCCACACAATGGATTTTTGGGTTTACAGATCTCTGAACCAATATCCATCATCGCCTGATTAAAATCTCCCACATTTTCCGGCATCACCAAAGCAGCCAGCTCAGAAAAATAGGTAAATGCTTTTGAATTCGAAATATCAAAATCATCCGCAAAAAGACGGCTCAGAACGCGGTAGAAATTCCCGTCAACAGCAGGCATTCTTCCACCAAAGCAGATACTTGATACCGCAGCTGCAGTATACTTCCCTACTCCTTTTAATTTTAAAATTTCTTCGTATTGATCAGGAAAGACACCCTGATAATCATTCATGATCTGCTGGGCAGCTTTATGAATATTAATGGCTCTGGAATAATATCCCAATCCTTTCCAATAGAGTAAAACTTCGTTTTCTTCAGCTTCTGCCAACGTTTTTACATCTGGAAATCTTTTAATGAAATTATTATAATGATTCAATCCCTGATTGATCCTTGTCTGCTGAAATACGATTTCACAAATCCAGATTTTATACGGATCTTTTGTCTGTCTGAAAGGCAGATCTCTTGCATTATTACTATACCATTCAAGGATTTTGCTGCCTATATGCAGAAAATCAGAACTTCGGTTATCCTTCTCCAAAAATTTTTGTTTTGCTTTTATGAGATACTTCGACTTCGCTCAGTATGACATTGCTAATACCAACCGTTTTCAATAAACGAATATTATTTACTGTCTTATGCATTGCGGAGTCAAAACATTTTGTATCTGCAAAGATAAAATTTATTTATCAGCTTTAACAGAATATACGGGAGCTGCTTTTAACCACTGATATTCCAGGTTTCTGTCTTTGGCAATAAAACGATAACCTTCCAGTTTTTTCAGATAAACGTACATGGAATCACTATTTTTGATCTTTAATTTGTATTGGGATAAAAACAGCATTGGCATATCTACAGTAGAATCTCTTACTGTTTTCAATACTTTCCCTGATCTTACTTTATAAAGAAAGAATGATTTTCCACGGCCTTTTGAACTGTCTGCAAGCTTTACGTCTGAACTTGCGATAACGAGTTCACTGCCGTCAAAGCATTCGCTCCTATTCATAATGTATGCTTTTCCTTCCTGGCGTTCGTCTGCAAAAAGATCATTTTCGTAACTGCCGGGACTTTGGTATTTTTTTTCACAGCTTATCAAAATGACCATCAATATGATGGGTAAACTAATAATAAGCTTATTATTAATATTCAATTTCATAGGTGTTGGTTGAAAAAAAACCGATGTAAAATTGCATCGGTTTTTGTTATGTAAAGTACGTTGATGTTACTCCTGAGTATATTCTGCATCCCATTCGTTACCATCATCTCCTTTGTGTCCGTCTAATTTAATAACGAAACTTTTTGTAGGGAAATAAGGGGTCATACGAATATCCAGCCATACTCTGTCTTTGTTTACTCTATCCTGCTCGAAACGAACAATTTTGAATTTCTCGATCAATTTGTCCGGTCCTTTGATATTATCAAGGAAGGTTACAATTTGTCTTCTCAAATCGTCTTCATTTTTAGCATTCCAGTTTTCGAAAGCTCTTCTGTTCAGGAAGTCTAGTAATACCTTGGTTACATAGTCGAATACACGCACTACGGAATATGTCTGAAGGCCAATATTATCTCCTGTAAATAAGGTCTTCGCAGAGAAGGCCATAATTTTTCCGTACTCGTTTACCATTGGTACAAGACCCATTTTTTCCAATTGAGAAATTTCACTTTTCTTCAATTCGAATTTTACAGCGTCTACTTCGTTGATGTTACCATGTTTTTTACCTGCTGCTACCTGAGACATCAGTGTTTTATGGATTTTTCCAGCTAATGAAGTGGAAGGTGGAAGTTCTACGTTTTCTTCTTCCCCTACTTCTTCAGCTTTACCACGTCCTACAAGCCAGTTACACGTCATAATAACGTTACTTCTGTGAAGTTCACCTCCTGTAAGATTTGCAGAATGGAATAAATCTACCACGTCATCCGGCTTGTCAAGGTTTGCAAAGTCTGTAACCATCATTACTTTATTTTCGTTACAGATTTTTGCCCATTTCTCGATTACTTTATTGGATCCTAAATATCCTGGTATTGCAAGGATTGAATAGTTATCTCTAAGGTCAAGACGGTCGTAATAATTTTTGAATTCTTCTGAAATTGCATCAATGAACAAAGGGTTATCTAGATCGGAAACCTGCTCAAGGCTTGCATTTACGATACTTACGTTGTCCACTTTATCCAATTCTGTATTTTTGTAGAATTGAGCTACTGTTCTGTAGTTGGTTTCCAACAGACGAACGGCATCCAGTGTATTTTTTAAGTTTGTTTTTAAGTTTTGATCGGCCTGTTGTGCTTTACTTTTGCACGTATCAGCCATTTTATCTGCAGATTCACTCCCTTCTAAAAGGTTCACCCAAAGATTGATCTTCTGAAGAAGTTCTTTTCTTTCGTCTGCTTTATTGCTGTCATTCAGGAAGATTTCTTTTCTTGCCTTTCTTGTTGGGTTCATATTGGCGATACCGTCTACAACGGATTCAACAAAGCCAAAACCTCCCATTTTATTGAGCTCTGCAAGCGGGTTACCTTTCGGTTGCCCTGCATGTTGCTGCTGCCCCTGTTGTTGGCTTTCTTGTGCCTGTAATTTGCTATCCATGATTTAATGTAGTCTTTAATTATTTTTCAAGTTCTTGTGCCACTTCTTTCAATACTTCTACGAACGCAGCTCTTGTCTGATCATTCTCCAGCATGTTGCGTAGAATTTTGTTAGTTTTCAGCTGACGTACTATTTTATTGTACTGCTCCTGTTCCATGCTCAGCTGCTGCAGATAATCTGACTTCTGAGTAAGGCTTTTAGGAGTAAAGTCTCCAAGGTTTTGAAAACGGAATTCTTCTTCTACCATTCCACCATCTTCTGTTTCGTGCTGTACAGATATTGCTGGCTGAAAATGTTTGAAAACGTCTTCCACTGTTTTTAATCCTGTTACGATTTCAGGAGTATAAGACTCTTCTGTTGTAAGTTGGCTTACTATCAGTGATTTATTTTCCTGTATTTCCTGAATAGCTTCATTAGCGTCTACTTTTACCTCGTTTCCGCCAACACCATAATTAAACATTGCCATATTATTGTTATTTTGAGATTTATTAATTTGGTTTGGATCTGTCTTTGAGTAATTTACCGATGAATCAAATAAATTACCAATCCAGTGTTTAAATTTAAAAAAAAACTGTAACATAAAAAATTTTACTAAGATTTTTATTGAATCAATTCAATTTATTTACATTTATTCAACATAAAATCACCATATTACGATATCACTAAGCTATGAAAAAATAAATAAAAAAATTCAAGAAAGAATAAATAAAATTTTTGTTCGCTTTACTCTTATCCAATGAATGTTAAAATAGGAGTTCCTCAGACATTACAAAAAATATTCGTTATATTTAATCAAAGTGAACAGTGTCATGAAAGATGTAAAAATAGCGTTCAGAAAACCAATATTTCCAGTTTCAGAAGCATTACAGCAGTATTTGGAAAAATATAATAGAACCACCAAAATTAAGTTTCTGTATGAAGACCTCTTAAGATTCAGTGATAGTGTAAGAATTCTGGATAAAGACGGAAAAGATACTTTGTGGCTTGGGGTATTATATCCTGAATTTGAATTTAAAGAAATAGAGGCTAATTTAAATAAGATTTATACTCTTCTTCATTCTGATGGAGATATTGCTACTTTACCCTATCTGAAAGTGGACACGATTGACTTTTGTACGTTCGGAAATTCAAAACCTTTCCGGGTTCGGGTGAGAAATGTACTTAATGATAATTATACTTATTTTTATATTAAACAGGCTGATGCTTCCCGAATATTCGGGCTGGAGCTTGAAGATCTGCTTTCTCCCAACCGGATAAATTTTTTGGTTTACAAAAACACGTTAATTGAAGAGCATATTTTAGGAATTCCCGGAGATGTTTTCATTCAAAAACATTTATTCAACTGTACAGAACTGGAAAAAGCACAGATTTCCAAGGAGTTTGTGAAATTCAATGAGCGTTGTCTTATCGGGCTTCTTGGTGACATGCGTTCTTATAATTATGTTGTAATTCCCATACACGATTTTGACCAGGTTATTTACAGAATTCGTCCTATCGATTTTGATCAACAAACGTATGAGGGAAATTTGAAAGTCTATCTTCCACAGTATTTCAAAGAAAACAATCAAATGGTGAATATGGTCATGGAAAAGCTGAAACCAAGTTCTATAGAACAGTACCGTAAAGAAGTACGTTCACAGATCGTAAAAAGAGTGACCAGCAGCCAAAATAGATTCGATGAGCTCATTTCTATTATGAAAAAAGATAACATCGCGCCGGAAGCCAATGTTACAGAACTAAGGACGGCTTTACAAAAACTCACCTATGATGTGAATTTCAAGTATTGTAAAACCATGGGAGATATCATAGAAACCGGAATCAAGTTTGTACTCCGGAATTATAAGAAAGAATATTAAAAAGAGAATCCGCTTCAAAACGAAGCGGATTCTTTCTTTTCTAACAATTTTCGGGTAAAATTACCAGATTTTTATTCTGTCCTGAGGAGCTTTATACAGTTTGTCCCCCGGTTTGATATCAAATGCTTTGATGAATGAATCCTGATTTACCAATGGTCCAAATGCTCTGAACATTCCCGGAGAATGCGGGTCTGTTTTCACCTGATTGATCATATACTGGTCTGTAGCTTTAGTTCTCCAAACAGTAGCCCAGCTCATGAAGAATCTCTGATCCTGAGTGAATCCGCTGATCTTCCCTGGGTTTCCTTTATCTTTTAAATACATTTGAAGAGCATCGTAAGCCACTGCTACTCCACCTAAGTCACCGATGTTTTCACCGCTTGTAAATTTACCATTCACGAAGCTTCCTTTTACAGGTTCATAAGCACTGTATTGAGCAGCTAACTGACCTACTTTTGCATCGAAGTTTTTACGGTCAGCATCTGACCACCAGTTGTTAAGGTTACCATCTCCATCGAAACGTGAACCACTGTCGTCAAATCCGTGAGAAATTTCGTGGCCGATAACGGCTCCGATTCCTCCAAAGTTCACTGCTGCATCAGCTTTAGGGTTATAGAAAGGCGGCTGAAGAATAGCTGCCGGGAATACAATCTCGTTGTTTGATCCGCTATAGTATGCATTTACAGTTTGTGGAGACATTCCCCATTCTGTTTTGTCAACTGGCTTTCCTACTTTGTCCAGACTTCTCTGATACTGCCATGCTGCTACATTCTGAAGGTTAGAATATAGGGTAGCACCTTCTTTTGGAGATTCTACTTTTAATTGAGTATAATCTTTCCATTTATCCGGATAAGCGATTTTCACTGTAAACTTGGATAGTTTTTCCTGAGCTTTCACTTTGGTTTCAGGAGACATCCAATCTATATTCGCGATGTGTGTTTTGAATGATTTTAGAAGGTAATCAATATACGTTTCCATCTGCTTTTTAGCTTCAGGAGTGAAATATTTGTCTACATACAGTTTTCCGAAAGCTTCTCCAAGAACACCGTTTACAAGAGAAAGTCCTCTTTTGTTCATTGGACGCTGCTCTTTTTGTCCCTGTAAATATTTAGCATAGAAATCGAATCTGATCTGCTCCAGGCTGTCGTTCAGGTTGCTTGCGTTTCCGTTGATGATGTGGTATTTCAGATAATCTTTCAGTAAAGGAAGGTTTTTCTGGGTAATGAACTGATCCATGTTCTGGTAGTATTTCAGCTCTCCGATGATCACCCGGTCTGTATTTACCCCTGCATCTTTCAGATATTTGGCAAGGTCAACGTTTTTCACAAGTCCTGACAATTCTGATACATTTTTAGGATTGTATCTTAAATTGGCATCTCTGTTCTGCTCAAGAGTCAATAAATAATTGGCCAGCTGCTTTTCAAAGTCTACCACATTCTGCGCAGCCTGAGTATTATTTTTATATCCTAAAACTCCGAATAATTTTCCAACGTAAGCCTGATATTCTGCTAATGTTTTAGTATTGGCATCGTTTACTTTCTGATAATAATCTCTTCCTAATCCCAAATCCGGACCACCAAGATACACCGCATTCATATTGGAATTCTTCATATCAGCACCTACTCTCCATCCGTAGAAAGAGTTATCGCCTAATTTTGTAGCTTCCAAAAGGTATTTCTGAAGGTCACCCACACTTTTAATAGCATCTACTTTGGCAAGATCAGCTTTGATAGGCGCCAGACCTTCTGCATTTCTTTTATTGGTATCCATAAAAGAGGCATACAGATTCTGGATTTTCTGTCCTTCAGATCCTGCCGGATATGATTCTGTAAGAATTTTATTCAAAATATCTAATGAAGCATCATCCACATTTTCTCTCAACGCATTGAAAGAACCCCAGTTTGCTTTATCGGAAGGAATTTGAGTAGTCTTCACCCAATTTCCGTTCACATAGCTAAAAAAGTCATCCTGCGGGCGGACACTGGTATCCATGTACGATAAATTGATTCCCTCTTCTTTTGCTTCTTCTTTTACCGGTTCAGCTACTTTTGCTGCAGCTTCTGTTTTATTGTCTGTCCCTGCAGTCTTTGCTGCACCACAAGAGTTAAGAAATACAATACCTGAAAGGGCAAGTATTCCAATATTTAGCTTTTTCATTAAAGATAATTTTTGATTTTACACAAACTTATCAAATATACAAACTTTAATGACATGTAATGAATGATATTTATATATGGCTGAAAATTGAAGATTTGGATTAAAAATTTAAAGTTTAATGTTTACCACCCCGTCAAAAATTCTTTGAATTTTTGCCACCCCTCCAGCGGAGGGGGAATGATGGAGGCCGTTATTATAACTATTATTCCTCCGGTTCCTTATTACTTATACCTATTTTCCTTAATCCCTATTATCTATTATCTATTATCTATTACCTACCATCTGCTACCTAATCGCTTCCACCTAAAAAAACAAAACCGCCCATTGCTGAGCGGTTGTTATTTTTACCAGATTTTGATTCTGTCTTCTGGAGTTTTGTATAATTTGTCTCCTTGTTTTACATCGAACGCTTTATAGAAAGCGTCAACGTTGATAAGCGGACCAAAACTTCTGAAATATCCTGGAGAGTGCGGGTCAGTTTTCACCTGATTCACCATATATTTCTCACTTGATAATGTTCTCCAAACGGTTGCCCAGCTTAGGAAGAATCTCTGATCCTGAGTAAATCCACTGATTTTTCCTGGGTTTCCTTTATCTTTCAGATACATTTGAAGAGCGTCATAAGCGATGTTTACTCCACCTAAGTCAGCAATATTTTCACCGTTTGTGAACGTACCGTTTACAAAAGTTCCTTTTACAGGCTCATATTTGTCATACTGAGAAGCAAGGGCTTTTGTAGCTTTTTCGAAGTTTGCTTTATCTTCCGGTGTCCACCAGTCTACCAAGTTACCATCAGCATCGAACTGTGCTCCTGAATCATCAAATCCGTGGCTCATTTCGTGACCGATAACAGCACCAATACCTCCGAAGTTTACAGCTGCATCAGCTTTAGGGTTAAAGAATGGCGGCTGAAGAATCGCAGCAGGGAATACAATCTCGTTGTTTACCGGGTTGTAATATGCATTTACAGTCTGTGGAGTCATTCCCCATTCTGTTTTATCTACCGGCTTACCAATTTTAGCCAAGTCTTTGTTGTACTGCCATTCTCCGATGTTCTGAAGGTTTTTGTAAAGGTTTCCACCATTGGCTTCAGAAAGGATATTTAATTTTGAATAGTCTTTCCATTTATCAGGATAAGCCACTTTTACAGTGAACTTATTCAGTTTCTGCATTGCTTTTTCCTTAGTGGTAGAAGACATCCACGCTAAGTTGTTGATGTGAACAGCAAAGCTCTTCTTTAAATAATCGATCAATTCCACCATCTGAGCTTTTGCTTCAGCTGGGAAATATTTCTCAACATATAATTTTCCGAAAGCTTCTCCTAAAGAACCATTGATCAATTCAAATCCTCTCTTGTTAAGAGCTCTTTGTTCCTGTTGTCCTCTAAGGTATTTACCATAGAAAGCAAACTTCATATTTCCTAAGTTTTCGCTTAAGTAAGAAGCGCTTCCGTGGATCATGTGGAATTTCAGATAATCTTTAATTACAGGAAGATTCTGAGCATTTACTAATTTATCAAAGTTCTTATAGAATCCTAATTCACTGATAATTACTTTGTCAGAATTTACGCCTACTTTTTTAAGATAACCTGGAAGGTCAACATTTTTCACCAAAGCAGAAAGTTCAGTCATTGTCTTAGGATTGTACTGAAGTGTGTTGTCACGGCTTTGCTCGTTTGTCAGGTAAGTCTGCGCAATACTTTTCTCATAATTAACGATACCTTTTGCTGCTTCATCAGCATTTTTATATCCTAATTCTTTTAGCATTGAAGCTACATACTTCTGATATTCAGCAATTGCTTCTGTATTTTTTTCGTTTACTTTCTGATAGTAATCTCTTCCTAAACCTAGAGAAGCATTACCTAAGTAAACTGCATTCATTTTAGAATCTTTAAGGTCTGCATCTACTCCCCATCCGTAGAAAACGTTTTCACCTTCTTTGGTTACAGAAGTAAGATAGTTCTGAAGATCAGCCATGTTTTTAATAGCATCAATCTTATTCAGATTTTCCTGGATTGGTTTGATTCCGTCAGCATTTCTCTTCTGCATGTTCATGTAAGTAGCATACAGATCCTGAATTTTTTTCCCTTCACTTCCGTCAGCAAATTTGTCTTTCAAAAGAGAGTTCAGGATTGTCATGGAATTGTTATCCGTATCCTCAGCCAGTTTGTTGAAGCTTCCCCAAGTTGGTTTGTCAGATGGAATTTTGGCTGTTTTCATCCAAGTTCCACTTACATAGTTGTAAAAATCATCCTGAGGACGCACCGAAGTGTCCATCAAGCTAAGGTCTAAACCTTTGTCTGTGTTATTCACTGCTATTTTAGCAGCTTTAGCTTGTGCGCTCATAGTAGTTTGAGTGCAGATCCCTGCTATTAAAAACAAAGAAAGCGTTATTTTTTTCATTATGATAACAATTTTTAGAATATGTATGATTTATTTCGTATTTGTTACGTTTCAAGGAAACAAATTTAAACAAATAACATCATAGCATGATAAGAATGTATAAAAGATGGAAGCTGGGGAGGAAGCTGGAAGTTATAAAAATCGTAAAAAATGATAACATAACTGTAATCCTATTTTTTAAAAGTAATTTTATTATAGTCCTCAGTAATGATAAAATAAAAGTTACTTCCAGCCTCACTTTTCCCACCTATAGCTTTATCTAAGAAGTTGCTATCTCTTTTACATTCCCGGTTCTTTTCAGGAATCCCCAGGACTGCATTTCGCCTTTCAATGCTTTTCTTAAACTTTTAAATAATACAATATACATCAGCCATCTATACCCGAATCTCTGTGGAATAACATACAACAGATTAATCAGTTTTTCCCGCTGCATGATGAATGCTATTAAAGCTAATGAAGCATCCACTAAAAGGAAGATCAGATAATAGGTAAATATTTTACCTCCGTTTCCGGATAGGATTCCAAAGAACATAATCACGTCTGCCAATGGCGAGAAAAATGGTATAATGTATTGGAATAATAAAATATTTGGCATTGCCCAAAGTCCCAATCCTTTATATTTGGGGTTAAGGAAAGTCTGTCTCTGTTTCCAGAACATCTGCATGATTCCGTAGGTCCAGCGGAAACGTTGTTTTAAAAACTGTTTCGTTGTTTCAGGTGCTTCTGTAACTGCAACAGCTCTGTTTTCGTTGGCAACTGTATATCCAGCTTTTAATATTTTCACGGTAATATCACAATCTTCTGCCAGAGTATCGGACGAATAACCTCCTGCTTCAATAATTACAGATCTTTTAAATGCTCCGATAGCTCCCGGAATTACGGTAATAGCATTGATATGAGCATACGCAAGTCTGTCAAAATTCTGGCTTGTTGTATATTCTATAGCCTGCCACTTGGTAAGCCAGTTGACTCTGTTTCCTACTTTTACATTTCCTGCAACAGCAGCAATTTTTTCTTCCGGATCTGAATTTAAAAATCTTGCAATCATATATTTCACCGCATCCTGCTGCAGCTTGGTATCGGCATCAATACACACAACATATTCCGCATCGGTCTGTGATATTCCAAAATTCAGGGCAGTGGCTTTTCCACCGTTTCCTTTGGTGAAGATTCTCAATTTTGGATGATCCGGAAATGCTTCCAATGCTTTTTCATAAGTAGAATCTTTACTTCCGTCATCTACCATAATAATATTAAAATTTGGGTAAGTCTGTTTCAACAAATTCTGCAAAGAAGAGACAATATTCACTTCTTCATTATAAGCAGGAACAATAATTGAAACCTTTGGATAGGATTCCAACACCGGAAATCCACCCAGTTTTTTCTCTTTTTTTCTTTCTTTAAAAGCCCAGTATGCCATCAGCAGTAATCTAATCAGTCCTAACACAATGAAAATGGTAAACAATGCAACCAGGAAATGACTTATTCCGTAGATAACAGTAGCCAATACAAGGTTCAGCTGCATGATATAATACGATCTTGTTTTGGGAACTTCAGGCATCAGCTCACTTCTACTTTTATGCAAAATATTGGTCAGGTTGGTAAAATGATAGCCTTGTTTCTGAAGAGTAGGAATCAGAATTTTTAAAGCTTTTACGGTTTCTTCTCTGGTATCACCACCCGCATCATGAAGAAGAATGATATTCCCTCTCTCCTGTTTGATTCCGGCCATTACACGCTTTACAATTTCATCTGCTTTTATTCCCGGCTGCCAGTCTTCTGGGTCTATATTTTCTCCAATATCAAGATAGTTCTGCTGTCTTGCCAAAGCAACAGGGATAATCTCTTCTGAAGTGGTAGGCTCCGAGTCTGCATTGTATGGAGCTCTGAACAGAATAGTACTGTGGCCTGTGATACATTCAATCAATAGTCTTGTCAGTTTCATTTCCAGCAAAGCTCTTTCAGGGCTTACTTTGGCCACATTTTCATGAGTAAAGGTGTGATTTCCTATTTCATGTCCTTCACGATAAATTCTTTTAACGAGCGGAAGGTTTTTTTCGGCATTTAATCCTACCAAGAAGAAAGCTGCCGGAACATGGTATTTAGATAAAACATCCAATACCTGCGGAGTGTACGTTTCATCCGGACCGTCATCAAAAGTGAGGACGAGTTCTTTCTGAGGGGCACTTCCATATTTTTTAACTTCATAAGAACTTGGATAGGTAATATAATTCTCGTCTGTGATAATTTTCTCTTTCGGATCAATTTCCAGAGCAATTTTTCCGTCATGAGGAGTATTCAAAACATCTAATACTTCTCCGTCTCCGATGTAATCCACCATGGTCTGTCCTTTCACATTCTCCAGTGTTTTTAAATTTAACTTGGAAAGACCGGCAAACGTAAGATCTTTATCATAAAAATTCCAGACTCTACTGTCCTCACTTCCGAGTCTCCAGAGTGCTGTTCCTGCCAAAGGATACTCTGAAGAGAAACGCATTGTATTGAAAATAGAAGCTGCATCATTGAAAAATACAGTGTGAGTCAAGTTCTTAGAATCCGTATAAGAATAATTTAAATTAAACGTATTGTCATTAAAATCAATAACCGCTTTACTGGCACTGGCTTTGGTAATCGCCTGCATGTAAGTAACAGAAGTATTGTCATCCTTATTGGAACTCCAGTCGTAGCCATAGGCTCCTAACCCCAGAATAATTTTTTGCGGAGAAACTTGTTTTACGATTTTCCCAGTCTGTTCCTCGATCCATTTTTGGGAAGAAACCGGACCTGCATCACTTCCTGCAGAATATTCGTCATAAGCCATCAGTACAAAATAATCTACATAAGGATTCAGTTTTGGGATATTGTAATCATCATTATCCGTCATAATATCCATGGTCACCAGCAACTGATTCTTTTTGAAGGTTTCTGAAAGCTCTTTCATAAAGGCAATCAGATTTTCATCAGAATTCAGGTTCATATCTTCAAAGTCAATATTAATTCCTTTGAAATGATATTTTTGACATTGCTGGGTAATCTTTTGAATCAAATGAGTTCTTTTCTGCGGATCATTCAAAACTTTCACCAATCCCTCTGAACGGAACTCTCTGTCTGAATTGTTACTCAGCATCGGCATGGCTGCAACTCCTGTTCTTTTGATCACTTTATATCCTTCCGGATCCACATTGGTTTTCAGATCACCTGTTTTCGGATCAAGGAAAAACCATTCAGGAAAAACAAGATTGACATGTCTGATATTTCTTTTCAGAGACATCAGTGACTGAGGATCCCATGCCACATAAAAGGCAGACCGGATTCCTCCCGGAAACTGAGTCCAGTTTCGGTTTTGATTTTTGTATCTTTCTTGTCTTGCCTTCTCAATTTTATCGAGGCTGGTATGGATTGTTTTTTCAGAAATAAAACTTCTGAAACCTTTGTATTCTTTGGAAATTTTATTCTCCTGAAGATAAGGTTTATTGGCTGTAATAACGGCTTTATAGTCTTCTTTAAAAGGAATTTTAGGACTTCTGTCCAGGGTCATCATCAGACCTAAAGCAAGCAGAAGCAGTATTCCTATAAAGATAAAAACACGGCTTCCCCATTGTACACTTTTCCAGCGTTTTTTGCTGCTGGTCTGAAAAATCTGTTTGGAATTTTCCACGATTTTTGAAATTTATTGAAGGGCTTTCAAAAAGTGTGAAAAACTATACTAAAATTAATTAAAAAAAAATTAAAAATAAAGTATTGTAGTTAACTGTTTACAAGAAGGCCTACCAAATCCTGAATCACTTTTTGGGAAACAAAATCCATAAAGTCTACTCTTTCCAGATGGGGCATGTATAATTTTGAGGTTACTTCCTGATCATTAATCCTGATGGTGTAGTAAACTGTTCCCACATCTTTACCGTCCTCTCCTTTTCCAGGTCCTGCAACGCCTGTTGTAGAAAGGGAAATATGAGTTTCAAACAGTTCCTGACATCCTTTGGCCATTTCCTGTGCCACCTGTTCACTCACTACCGTAAACTGGTCTACGGTTTCTTTGGAAACATTTAAAATTTTAACTTTTTTCTCAGTGGCATAGGCTACCATTCCGCCAAGGAAATATTTTGAACTGCCGGAAACCGAAGTGATCATTTTTGCCAGTTCGCCCCCTGTACAACTCTCTGCGGTCGAAATCGTCAGCTTTCTTTCGGTAAGCATTTCTGCCAGAATGTTTTCAATTTTATCTTCAGATACTGCAATAACGTGGCCTTCTACCAAAGGAAGCAGTTTTTGTATTTCTTCTTCTGTTCTTTGTTTCAACTGTTCTTCATTCTCACCGGAAGCCGTCAGACGAAGCTTTACACGAGTTCCAACGGGAAGATAAGACAATGCAATATTTTCTGGAAGCGCCAGTTCCCATTCTTCAATTTTGTCTGCAAGAATACTCTCAGGAATTCCTACTACAGAAACAATTCTGGTATGGATATAATGAAGTTTGAACCTTTTCTGCAAATAAGGAATGATCTGATCTTTAATGAGTGGTTTCACCTCATAAGGAACCCCCGGAAGACTATAGCACAATTTTCCTTCCTGTTCCATCATCATGCATGGAGCAGTTCCGTAATGGTTTTGAAAAACAATGGACTTGGTAGGAACAAAAGCCTGTTCTTTGTTTCTCTCCAGAATATCTGCTCGTCCTCTTCTTTCCATATAACCTTTCAGATGGTTGAAAGTAACCTCATCCAAAGCAATTTCATCATTAAAGTATTCTGCCAGTGCTTTTTTGGTTTTGTCATCTCTCGTTGGCCCCAATCCACCCGTTGTAATCACTAAGTCTCCAGTTTCAAAGGCTGTGCTTAATGTATTTTTAATGGTTTCAATTTCGTCTGAGATCGTAAGAATCTGAATAACTTTTATCCCTACATTTTTAAGTTCTGTAGCAATAAAATTAGAATTGGTATCTACCGTGTTTCCAGAAAGGATCTCATCACCGATAGTAACCAGAACAGCATTTTCCATATGTTTTTTTGTTGAAAAAAATTCTATGCAAATGACGGAAAATTCTGTGGCAGCGGCAATATAAATTGATTTTTTCTATTTTTGACGAAATTATCTAAAACTACAACAAGAATTATGTCTAAATATGATGATGCTTCATGGCATTATGGCGGTGATTTTCCGGAAGGACTTCCTCAGAAAAATGGGGCAACCCACACAGGAATGTTCCTGAACTGGTGTATTCATAACAATCTGATTTCAGATGAACTGAAAGAAGATAATGAAGAGGAAATAGAAAAAGTAAAGCGAAGAGAAATTACTGGCGCAGAGTTCATTATGGATTCCTGCGACGGGAAATTTTCCGAATATGATCTGAATGAATTAGGAAATCTTTTTGCAAAAGATTATTATGCAGACGATACGGACTTCGGAAACAGATACAGCTCATTTGCTGATGATTATGTAAATCTTTTTGATGGTAAAGCAGAGGAAAATGACTACGAGTACGAAACTTTCTATCACATCGAGGACACGTACGAAAACTATGATCTTATGAAACAGGTTATTGATCACCGTTTTGAGGAATGGAAAGAGTATATTAAAAGTTAAAAAACTAAAAGCGAAGAAAATTGTTTTTTCTTCGCTTTTTATATTAATTATGCTTCACCCAGATCAGTTCATCGGTATTATATCCGATTTTTTTTGCTTTTTGAATGAAACGCTGACGGATGCTTTCAGGAATGTTGGTAGTACGGGAAAGAATCCACAAATATTTTAAGCTGCTTCCAGCTACCAGAGCATATTGATAGTCTTCATCAATATCTATGACATTATAGCCTGCCCAAATGGGTTTAAAAAATGAAACTTTCAACCGGGCTTCTTTCGGATCTTTTACAAATTTTGCTTCCCCGATGGATTCGTTCCATACTTTTTTAACGTAATCATACCCTTTATTTCTGACCTGAACCGTTCCATCCGGATTCTCGGAATATTCTGCAGTAACGTTATCCATATTTTTCTCGAACCTGTAATCAAAACGGGCGATCTCATACCATCTGCCAAGGTATTTTTTAAGATCAAAATTCTTTACAGCAGATGCTCCTCTGGGAATTCTTACAGAATAAGAGTTGAAAACGATAAGACCCAATGCTCCCAGGGAAACGGGAAGTATAATTTTATGAATGGTTTTCATGACAGGAATATTTTGGTGTTATTATAAAAACTTCAAAAATAATGCCTTAAGTCTGTTAAAGATACAATAAATTCTAAGAAAATACTTTCAGGAAATTATCTTTAAAGCTTCCTGAAACTTCAATTTCCGTATCATCAGACAGCATTACAGTTCCGCTTTTATGATAGGATTTTACAAAACCTGTATTGATAATATGGGAACGGTGAACTCTTACAAACGGGTTTTCCAGAAGGTCATCAAAGTGTTTCAAAAAACGGCATACCATCTTCTTTGAGCCATCTGTAAGGTATACCTGCGTAAAGTTTCCATCCGCCTGAAGCCTTACGATATCTTCGGTCTTTACGACGTCAAATCCCTGTAGTGTAGGCAAAATCAATTGTTGTTTTTCCGGTTTTAACTTCAGGTTTTCAAGAAGAATTTTGTTTCGGTTGAGCTCATCTTTTTTCTCAAGACTTTCAGCCACTTTATTGACTGCAAGAATCAGTTCCTGAATATCAATAGGCTTTAAAATATAATAACTTGCTGACTTGTTTAAAGCCTGCAAAGAATATTGCGAAAATGCAGTAATGAAAATGGTTTCATAGGAGAAATCTTTGGTTGCTTCCAGAACATCAAAAGCATTTCCAAAAGGCATTTCAACATCCAGAAAGACTAATTGAGGTTGTTTTTCAGCGATTAGCGGAACAGCTTCTTTGATATTTTCAGCTTCGCCAAGAATTTCCACCTGCGGACAGTATTTGGTCAGATAGTTTCGTAAAACTTCTCTTGCTATGAGCTCATCATCTACAATTACGGCTTTTATTTTCATTTGAATAGATATTAGGTGGCAGTGTGTAGGTTACAGATGCAAATTAGTAATATTTAACCAATCGTACAATCAGACCCAAAACATACAAAGCATATGCCTTTTTATTTACCTAAATCTTCACTAATTTATAAACAGTAATCCCCTGTCAGTTTATACCAGATTGATCCGGATTGTTACCAAAACACCACTGCTATTTTCCTTGTCCTTTACAGAACAGCTGATATCTTTTTTGTACAGATCATTCAGGAGTTGAATTCTTTCCAGTGTATTTTTCATTCCTCTGCCCTCTCTGGTCTTTTGATGCTGGGTTTTTTGCTTTTTACTTTCTTCGATTCCTATTCCGTTGTCTTCAATAAGGATCTTCAGATGAGATTCACTTTTCTCAAAGCTCAATTTTAGAAACCCCTTGTCAGCTCTGTAACGGAGCCCATGCCAGACGGCATTTTCCAGAAACGGCTGTATCAGCATTCCCGGAACTTGTAGATTTTGCATATTCAGACTTTCATCTACTTCAATTTCATAATCGAATTTATCTGCAAAACGTGTCTTTTCTAGGGCAAGATAACTCTGAAGGGGATCCAGTTCCTGCTGAAAAGGAATAAAATCTTCCGTGGAATTTTCCATTACCCCACGCATCAGCTTGGAGAATTTTGTCAGATACTGATTCGCTTCCAGTTCATTATTAGTTGCGATGAAGTGATTGACACTATTTAAACTATTAAAAATAAAATGAGGATTCATTTCTCTACGAAGCGACTGAAGGGCTATTTTCTTATTTTTTGTCTGCACCTTTTTCAGTGTTCTGAAAATAAAAATAATTAATCCGGTCAGCAATATCAAAGCTCCGATCAAAGTATAATTGAAGACATTCTTTTTTCTGATAAGTTCGTCTTTCAACCCTTTTTCTTTTTCCAGCTGTGAAATTCGCTGTTCTGTATCTTCCAGGATTTTATTATCTACCAGGCTTCTGTCTTTGGAAACGAGATTTGGAAATTTTCCCAAAAAGTCTCTGTAAAGCTGAACTGATGCATCTACATTTCCTGAAATGGCATAAAGACTGTCCAGTTTTTTTACACTTCTCTGTGCTTCCAGCGTATGGCCTTTGTCCAAAGCAATTTCGTAGGCATTTTTCAATAGATCCACGGCTTCCTTAGGATCATTTTTCTTAATATAAATATCCGCTAACTCCTGAATCTGATTGACTTTCTCCTGTGAGTTTTCTTTCACGAAATCTTCTTTCAGCACTTTCTTTTTAGCTTCAATAGCTTTCTCAAAGTTTTTGTTTTCTACATAGAGATCCGCCAGTTTCTGATTAATCGCAAGGGCTTGCTGAGGTGCTTCTTTTTTGGAAATTTTATACGCTGTATTCAGATTTTCTTCAGCACTGGAAACATCTTTCTGTTTTAAATTCACATCTGCCAATTGACTGTAACTTTCCGCAAGGTCTCCCTGTTCATTTTCCTTTTTAGTCAGATTGATATTATTCTGGATTGCTTCTGCTTTAAGTTCGGGTGTAGGAGAAGAAAGTCTTGCCACATCATTAGAATTCACCGCTTTACTTTTTTCACTGTACCCCATTTGTGCCGCTCTGCCATAGTTACTGATAGCAGGTGTTATTTTGTTCTGTTTTTCCTGTGATTGGGCCAATCTGCGGGTTGCTTTTTCAATATTGGGTTTGTCGTTGAGTTTTTCATACAGATTTTTTGCTTTTGTATAATACTCTTCACTTTTGGGAAAGTTTCCGCCATTGAAAAAGGTTTCCCCAATGTTATAATATGAATCTGCCTGGGCGGGTTCATTCTTCGTATCCATTGCTTTTTTCAGCTTCTTTGTTTCTATCTGCACTTCTTCCACAGCAGCAGTACTGTTATTGGTAGTTTGGGAATAGATTGTACTTCCCCAAAGCGTCAGTGAAAAGAACGTAAAGAGTTTAAGCATTTTCATAAAACAAAGATATACATATATATAGTCTGCTCAAAAACTATTCACCAAGTGAAAACTCCTTTTCACCAAGTTGAGTCTCTGATACTGTGACCGTAAGGCTAAGTTTGAGGCAAAATAATTCAAATTTAAAAATCATGAAAAAACTAACATTTACATTTTGTATCATCGCTGCATCTTTTTTTAATCTTTCAAAAGCACAGGTGGGAGGAAACCAAATCTACAGAGACAGAAATAATGCCGATTATTCCACTCTCAAAAATCTCCCTGAATTTAACAATACCAATAGTTATTTCACCAACGACTCCACACTGATTGTCAATGTAAAAATATTGATGAATAAACCTGCAGACCGTTATAAAATCACCCTTGGACTAAATGAGGAAGCCGACACTCCAAAGATTGCACTGGAGAATATCAATAAGAGAATCAATGGTTTTATCAAAAGAATATCTTCAATGGGAATCAAAAGTGATGCTATTTTTGTGGATTTTATTTCACAGACGAAAGTCTATGATTACAACATCAATAAAGACTCACAGACAACCACCCAGAAAATGGATGGATTTGAAACCAAGAAAAATATCATTATTACAGTAAACAAGCACTCAATGATTGAAAAGCTAATCTCTGAAGCTTCCGATTTTCAGATTTTTGATGTGATCAAAGTAGATTATATCAGCAATGATATTGATACCATTCAGGAAGATCTGCTCAAGGAAGCATATTCTGTTTTTAACAAAAAGAAGGAAAACTATTTTAAACTGTTTAAAAAGGAAATTATTGGAACTCCTACAGCTACATCAGGTTTTACATATGTTTTCCCTAAAAGCCAATATCAAAATTATACAGCTTTTGAAAGTGCCAATGTTACCTATGGATATGACACCAGATATGTAAAGAAGGAAGAAAGAAAATCAAAAACCTTTTATTATGACGGTACAGATTATACAGGTTTTGATAAGGTCATCAATAATGCTGATCCTGAAGTAGGTATACAATATATTATGAACCTCAGCGTAAAATATGATCTGAAAAAGAATAAAGAGAAATAAAGTGAAACATCTTTTCATCATCTTAACGGCTTAAAAAATCTTAACCGTTCAAAAGTCTTTTTTTACCTCGTTCTTCTTTTTTTAAAGGCTCACCAAGTGAAAACTCCATTTCACCAAGTCTCCCGGAATCCGGTTTCTGATCTGTGTAATTTTACATCAGAATTAAAAATTTAAAAACAGGAAATTATGAAATTGAAACATTTTTTATTAATCGGAATTTTAACCCTTGGAAGCTTTGTAAATGCTCAGGAAGTAAAGAAAAACGCAATTGAAGTAACAGGCGTTGCCGAAATGGAAGTAGAACCGGATGAAATTATCTTCAGCATCGGGATAAAAGCTGATAATAAAAACGATCTGGCAGATAATGAAAAGAAGTTATTTGATATTTTAAAAAATGCAGGAGTAAAGAATGAGGATATTAAATTCAAATCAATGTATCAGAATATCTATTCTAAAACGGCTAAGTTTTCTAAGAACTATCAGTTTAAAGCCAGCACAAAATCAAGTCTCAGCAAAATCTTTGAAGATTTGAACCAAAAATGGGTAAGCAGCCTGAACATCGCGGAGGTAAAGAATACTAAAATTGCAGATTTCAGAAAAGCAGTGAAGATCAACGCTTTGAAAGCAGCTAAAGAAAAAGCTGATTATTTGTTGGAAAGCATGGGAAAAAAAACAGGAAATGCTCTTGAAATTGTAGAGATAGAAGACTACACCAGCGATATGATCATGCCTGCATCTTATAAAGGAAGAGCAAGCAATATTCAAATGGAAATGGCTGATGCTCCTGTAGATTTCTCCTTTGATAATATTGAAAATATCAAGCTGAAATACAGTATCAAAACAAAATACGAAATCCTTTAAAATAACAGATTTAAAAGGGCAGTTTCTTAGGGAGCTGCCTTTTATTTTTTTAGCTTCTTCAGCCTCACCAAGTCAAACTGCCTTTTCACCAAGTTTCCCGATTTCCAGCCTTAAATAGGGATAATTTTACTTCAGGAATTTAAAATAATAAACGATGAAACGCTATTTTTTAATATTAATCACCTTTTCGTTTTCCTTTCTCAAAGCACAGGAAATCAGAAAAGAAATTGAAGTAAAACAGGCCACTGTATTTCTACAGGGAGCAAAGGTTTTCGGAAGTACAAATGTGAATCTTCAGAAAGGAAGAAATATTGTGAAGATTGTCAACCTTCCCAACAATCTGGATGAGAATACCTACAAAATCAATCTTGAAAAAAATACAACGCTTCTTTCTATTACTCCTCAAAGCAATTTTTTGAAAAACGATGAACTGTCGGAGAATGAAAAAAAGCTTGAAACGGAAACCAAAAAGCTCCAAAGACAAGTCAGCCTGCTGAATATCCAAATCAAAAACCTGACAGGTGAACAGCATATCATTAATGATAATTTAAAAGTTTCTACCAATGATAAATCTACGCCGCAGGAACAGCTGATTAAGCTTACTGAGTTTTACAGAAAGAGAATGCTGGAAATTGATAATCAGGTATTTCTTCTGAATGAACAGAAAACAGTTCTGGATGAAAGTATCGCAAAACTCAACAATCAGTCTGCAGAAGAGCAAACACATAAAAATACCAATCGTAAAGAGCTTCTGCTGGAAATTCTTGCCGATCATGAAACGAATCTGAATCTTGGAGTAAGCTATATTGTTTCTGATGCAGGGTGGATTCCTTCTTACGACCTGCGTGCAGAGTCTGTGAAAAAGCCTCTTGAAATGGTTTATAAGGGTAAAATTTATCAGAAAACCGGACAGGATTGGAAAAATGTGAAATTGTTTGTCTCTACTTACAGACCTTCATACAATCAGGACAGACCGATTTTGTCTCCGCTTTATGTAGCAGAATACACGCCATATAACTCTCAGATGGAAATTGCAGGTTATAAATCTAAAAAGGAAATTTCAGCAGCTAATGCGTATCAGATGAGAGAAGATGTTGCTGCAAAACCAAGCCAGATTCCGGTAGCTACAGTTTCTGACAGCCAGATGAATGTGATTTATGAATTGAATTACAATCAGACCATTGTAAGCCAGGAAAAGGAACAATATGTAATCCTGGATAAAAAACAGGTTGATGCTACCTATAAATACCATACGGTTCCGAAACTTAATAATCAGGTATTCCTGATGGCTTTTGTGAAAAACTGGCAGAATCTCAACCTTATCAATGGAGAAGCCAATATCTATTTTGAAGATAATTATATCGGAAAAACCAATATTACAAGCAATTATGTAAAAGATGAGTTTCCGATTTCTCTTGGAGTGGATGAAAGAATCACGGTAAAAAGAATCAAGCTTGAAGATAAAACTTCTCAAAAAGCAATGAATTCTAACAAATGGGAAACAGAATCTTACCAGATCAGCATCAGAAATAATACGAAGGAAAATGTTGAGCTTGAAGTTCTTGATCAGCTTCCAATTAGTGAAAACTCTAAGATTTTGGTAAAAACAATCAACCTTTCCGGTGGAATTCCCGATGAAAAAACCGGAAGTATTTTATGGAATAAAAACATTGGATCAGGAAGTTCAGAGAAGATTATTTTCTCTTACGAAGTGAAATATCCAAAAGATATGCAGATTCAATATTACAGCAGATAATGCAAAAGAACATTTCATTAGAAATTAATTTTTAACAACGAATAATCCGGCTATTTGCCGGATTATTCGCGAAATAATATACTCTCTCTAAAATCATATCACACGTATTAAAAACCGCCTCTTACGAAGCGGTCAAACACATTTATTATATCTGACTATGATGAAAACGCCAGACAACTAATGAAAAAAAATATTTAATTTTTAATAACTTATCAATTATATTTTTGTCAAATACGTTACCAAATATATTTAAACCTATCAATAAAAAAACACATAAAATGAAATATCAAGCATTTATTAACAAAGGATAATTAATTTTTAACACGTGTTAATAAATAAAGTATTTCAAAGATTATGATATTTTTTTATGATAAGTCTATTAATAGCTGGATTTCTTATACATGATATGAAGAAAGATTTTAATATCATCCTTCACATTTATCCTTTATTTAGTAATCGCGAAACAACATTTACTAGCACTGAGGCTGAAGAAAAAGGATTGATTATAATGCAACAATATCAATCTTAGCAACACTATCCAGTGTGCTCCTGCAAAAAAAAATTATAGATTCGATTCTGGAGCAATACATTCCTTAGTATAAAAGCATGACATTTTTCTCATACTTTGGCATACAGGATCACACAGTTTGGAAAATGAAGTTCCACTTTAGGGTCAGACCAAATCTACTATACAGAAGATTTCTACAGATTTAGCTATCATAGATGAAATTGATATATGACAGACATCCTTCTGTAAACGAACAGTAAGGGTCTTTAGTCATTCTTATAGGAAATGTTTTTGGAAATTATGAATTTAATATAAATTTTGAGACAGCAGTAAAATAACCATAATAATCATTTCTCCAGAAGGGAGAATCCTCAAACTTTAGATAATATTGTTTTCTGGAATTCCAAGATAAATTCTAATTATATTAAAAATTCCCAATGAAATTTCATTGGGAATTTTTTACTTATTTTTTCTTTAAAATGTAATGTGTTTCTTCAATGTCTTTTTTAAAAGAAGTATAGGCAAACTGAAAAGCATATCCGTTTGCAGACATGAAATTAAGCGCATCAATCATCGAATTAAATTTTACGGTCTCCCCTTTTTCATCAAGTATTCTTACATCTTTAGTGGAAAGGAATCTTGAATTTTGTCCAAAATCTATGTCTACCGTTTTTTTGTTACTAAACAAGCGATCTATACCAACAATTTGTATATATTCTACATCAATATTTTTAATTGGTACATCATTCACCGTTTGTGCAAATGAAGCACATGTTAAGCTAAGAAAGACTGCAGCGAATATTTTTTTCATTTTTTTTTTTGATTTTTCAAAGATAATATACAAAATAATATAATATTTTTTTTTAACCACTTTTAACTAGTGGCAAACAAAATACGTTTCAAAAGGACAGTTATTTGTTTACTTTATTTTGAGAATTTATTTTTTTACCATCTTATTTTCAAACAGTTATTGTTTTTTTTTTTGAATATAACAGAGTAAATCCGGTTTCTCATCCACAAGCCGTTTTCTTAAATTATGAAAAAAATAGTGTTTCTATATCGGGAATGTTTGTTTTATGTGCTTTGTAAGACGTTTTGTCTTGAGTCCATCTGTGTGCAAAAACAGTTTGCAGATAATTGATCCTTCATTCTGAATTCGGATAAGAAGAGGAATAAAATTTGGAGCTAAAAGCTATAATTTATATAAAACCTGCTTAAACTTTTAGTTTTCTAAGAAGCAATCAAGCTTACTTCCTCTTTAAAGAAAAGCTCTTTCAAACAATCTGTTTTTTAATTGATTTAAGGTAAATAGAAATACATTCAATAAGTTTAATATACTAGGAAATTTATATTTTCCCTTACCTAAATGAGGCACTATCCATTTTTCTATTTTATATTAGCTCTACAAAAAAACAACAAATGATAAAATCTAATGAATTTACTACAGCCTATTTCGAGCAAAATGATTTTCTCGATGACAGAGATCGAGAAAAGTTACTTGAAATGGTTCAATTTGTAACCTTCCCAATAAATAAAATTGTATTGCATCGGGGAGAACAGATAGGCCATGTGGGAATTGTGATCACTGGTTTGATACGGGTTTATGATAAAAATGATAAAACTGTTTGGTTTATTTATGAAAACCAACCTTATGGTTCAATAGATGTGCTGGCTCATCAGGCTCCTGCTACACTAACCCATGAAACATTAGAAGAAACTACCATGTTTTTACTTGATTATTTTAAGCTAGAGCAGGCAATTAAAGACTATCCTAATATAGGAAGACTTCTTTTAATGTATTGGAAAAGTACAGCAATGGACATGTACAAGAACTTTTATTCTTTTGTAAGCTTAACTCCCGAAGAAAGATATTTACAATTGCTTGATCAGGACGCTAAATTAATTTTACGGGTAAAATCCAAAGATCTGGCAACTTATCTGGGAATGCATCCGGTATCATTGAGCAGATTGAAAAAAAGATATTTTATCCAAAACAAATAGTATTTATACAAAAGAAAAAGAGATTCAATTACTTATCTTCCAAATTTAAAATACCTTGATAATGGATGTTTTTTATTCTTCATAAACAAGGAAGCCATTTCCATTCCAATTGCTGAAAAGGTGATCCCATTGCCTCCAAAGCCCAGCACAAAAAAAGAATTTTTAAATTTTTGATGTTCGCCAATATAAGGAAGTCCGTCTTTAGTTTCACCGAAAGTTCCTGCCCAGATAAAATCTGTGTAAAAATGATAATCAGGTTTAATTTTGTTAAGGTTTTTCAGAATCTCTTTTTCTTTTTTATGCAAAATAGCATCCCGCTTTTCTGCATCATAAAAATCTTCATCTCCTCCTCCGATAAGAAGCCTTCCATCATCCGTAGTGCGCATGTAGAGGTAAGGATCATCAGTATTCCAGACTAATGTACTGCTGATATTTTTAAACTTGTCATTATCTATTTCAGAAACAACCGCATAAGTGCTTTTCAGATTCACAAAATTTTCTTTCAGTAAGTTTTTACTTTCGTACCCAATACAGTAGATGATTTTTTTTGCCTTAATCTCAAACCCATTGTCTACAGTAACCAGATTAAAACCTTTACGTTCTTCAACTTTTATCATTTCAGTCTTATCAAATATTTTCAATCCTTTTTTTACATTATGCATGAACAGCTCATGGGCAAACTGAAAGGCATCAATACTGGCACCCTGTTTTGATAAAATTCCGCCATGGGTATTCTCAAATTCAAACTTTTCCAAAATATCCTTTGCTTCCAGCCATTCTACATTGAATCCGTTTTGCTTTCTGGCTTCGTATTCTTTCTTCAGCCATTCTGCATCTTTCTTTTTTGAAGCAAAATACAGTGATTTTTTCCGTTTGAAACCTGCTCTGGACTTAGTCAGTTGTGAAAGTTTTTCCAGTGTATCAATTGCTTCGCTGCAGGCTTTATAGCTCAGAACAGCTCCTTTTTCACCTATCTTTTCTTTCAGTTTATATAAAGGAACATCTATTTCGTATTGGAGCATTGAGGTAGTTGCAGAAGTACTTCCATTACAAAGTTCTCTTTTATCAATAATAATTGTTTTGTGTCCGTCTTCTATCATCTGATGGGCAATCAGGCTTCCTGTAATACCGCCACCTATGATGAGAACATCACATTCTTCATTTGATTTCAAAGAGGGATACGATGCCATTAATCCGTTTTTCAAAAGCCAAAAAGGTTCATTAGATTTAAGATTCATATTAATATTTTACATTCAAAATAACAATATTTATACCTTTTTTAACAATTATTCCCCAAATTGTGGTGTAATTATTGTTGTTATATTAAATTCAAACCACCAAAAAAATTTATTATGATAACAATTATTCCAGAAGCTCCGGAGAATGTTGCAGCATTTAATGCAACGGGAGAGGTAACGAAAGAGGATTTTGAAAGATTGGTCATTCCGCGTGTGAAAGAGAAGGTAGAGCAATTCGGTGAACTGAATTATTTATTGTATTTGGATACCGATCTGGATAATTTTACCGTGGGAGCATGGCTTGAAGATTTGCTGTTAGGATTAAAAAATCTTACCAACTGGAATCGTTCAGCCATTGTTACAGACAGGGAGGGCATACGTGATTTCACCAGTATTTTTAGTGTTCTGATGCCGGGAGAATTTAAGTCTTTTCCTAAAGAAAATTTATACAATGCGCTCTACTGGTGCAAAAATGGAGACGAAGTAGAAGCATAAAAAACTTATTTTATAAAAAAAGAGCCTGTTTCTTACCGAAACAGGCTCTTTTTTATGTTTAAAATAGAATCAATCCCATTTTTATTTATCACATGAAACACATTCTGCAGCCACTTCTTCTTCATTTTGAGTTTTAGAGCCGTACAGATACATGTATCTTACACTTATAATCACTCCAATAAAGGTCATCCCAACCCCTACCAGTGAAGGATAATTGAACGAGTAACCATATTCTAAAGGAATTCCGCCCAAGAAAGCTCCCATTGCATTAGCAATATTAAAACCAGCCTGCATAAAAGCAGCAGCCATCATTTCGCTTTTCGGGGCAGCTTTCATCATCATGATATTGATGGGTGAAGCGATAGACATTGATAAAGCGCCACACATAAAAGTCAGGATAAGTGCCATATTCTGGTGTTCGGCAAGGAAAAAAACACCTCCAAGAGAAATCATCATCAGAAAAATCAAAAGTGCGCAGGTTTTTTCAGGACCTAATTTATCTGAAACAATTCCTCCAACCAAATTTCCAACTACCATTCCGGCTCCCGCAAGAACCATCACATAAGCCATTTGACTGCTTTTAATTCCTGCAACAACGGTCATTAAAGGTGTAATATAGCTTAACCAAGTGAACAATCCTCCAAATCCAATTGCAGTTATAGCCAATACCAGCCACGACTGTTTATTTTTAAGGAATTTCAGTTCTTCCATGAAATGGGTATTCTGATTAGATTCCATCGGTGGAAGCCACAGTTTTAAAAATAAGATAGCAAAAAGCCCAATAACGGCTACAATAGCGAAGTAAAATCTCCAATGGAAGGTATGCCCAATGTAGGTGACCAGAGGTACCATTGCAAGGTTGGCAACCGTGAGCCCTGTAAACATCATGGATATATAAAAGGCTTCTTTTCCTTTTCCAGCCATTCTTGAAGCTACCACCGTTCCTACTCCGAAGAACGCTCCATGAGGAAGCCCGGACATAAAACGGATAGCCAGCATACTGTTGTACCCGGGAGCAATAGCAGAAAGGCCATTAAATAACGTAAAAAGGATCATAAAAGCCATCAGGACTTTTTTCGGCGGAAATTTTACGGAATATCCAATCAAAATTGGAGCTCCGATAACTACTCCCATTGCATAAGCAGAAATCAAATGTCCGGCTTGCGGAATGGTAATCTGTAGTGTTTTGGCAATATCCGGCAACAGTCCCATAACGGTAAATTCCGTAGTTCCTATTCCTAAACCACCGATAGCCAGTGGTATTATTCTTTTATCAATCTTCATTGTATCTAAATCTTTTTTCTGAATTAATTTCGTTCAAATTAAAGGACTCACTGAGTATCTTTAATTTGAAAGTGCAAAAATCGAAAGAAAGTTTGAATTTCACACCTCTTTGAATGATAAAAATTTGCTCCGTATTAACCTTTTTATTTAATTTTAAATTCAGAAACAATCAAATCAGAACAAAATGAAAATCCAGAAAGAAATTATTGAATTTGAAAAAGGGAAATCATTTAAGCTGTTTGCCCCTTCTCTGAAAAACTGTTTTTTCTGGCATTATCATCCGGAAATTGAACTTGTATATGTAGAAGCGGTGAATGGAATCCGGCATGTTGGAAAAAATATTTCAGGGTTTACAGACAGTGATCTTTTACTGATTGGTTCCAATGTACCTCATCTTAATTTTGATTATAGGATTCAGACTGAATGCAAACAACTTGTATTGCAGATGCGGGAAAGTTTCCTTCAGGATATCATTCTTCCCGTTCCTGAATTTGAAAATATTAAATATCTTCTGGAACGTTCCTATCTTGGGCTTTCATTTTCCGGAGAGACCAAAAATATAGTGGTAAAAAAGTTGCAGGCCGTTAAAGATAAAAATTCCTTTGAATCTTTGATGGGATTGATTGAAATTCTGCAAATCCTCGCCGATTCTACGGAAGTAAAAGAACTCAACAAGGAAGATACCCGAATTAAATGGTTTCTGAATGATAAAATCAGAATGGGAACCATCTACGATTATATTCACGAAAATTATGACAGAAAACCCAATGTAAATGAAGTGGCTAAAGTGGTGAGCCTTAGTACACCTGCTTTCTGCCGGTATTTTAAAAAGCAGACGAATATGACCTTTACAGATTTTGTCAACAATTACAGAATCAATCAGGCTAAAATATTCCTGCTGAAAGATCAGTCTGTGACAGAAGTATGTTTTCAGGTAGGTTTTGAAAGTCTTTCTTATTTTAATAAATTATTCAAGCAGCATACGGGAGAAACGCCTTCTGAATTCAAGAAGAAACATTTCAGACCGATTGAAATTAATGGAAGAATTGGGGTGATTACGAAGGATACGACTTGCTAAGTAGACTTTGGTGAGTGTTTTATTAACCACCCCGTCAAAAATTCAAAGAATTTTTGCCACCCCTCCAAAGGATGGGAATGATGGCAGCCGCTATTATAAAGCTATTCCCTTCAGTCCCTAATCCCTATAACCTGCAACCTGTCATCTTTCACCTGTCACCTAAAAACAAAAAAACCGTTCATTGCTGAACGGTCTGTATTTTTAGTGAATATGTTTTTCTGCATGGTAAGAACTTCTTACGAGTGGAGAACTCTCAACGTGTCTAAAACCTAAACTTCTTGCAAAATCTCCGAATTCATCAAATTCTTCAGGAGTGATAAATTTCTTTACCGGAAGATGTTTTTTAGTCGGTTGCAGATATTGCCCAAGTGTGATCACATCTACGTTGGCATTTCTGATATCTTCGATAGTCTGGAAAACCTCATCTCTCGTTTCCCCTAATCCAAGCATAACACCTGTTTTGGTTCTTCTTTGTCCGGCTTCTTTCAAATATCTTAATACTTCAAGGCTTCTTTCATATTTTGCCTGGATTCTCACTTCCCTGGTCAAACGTTTTACCGTTTCCATATTGTGAGAGATCACTTCAGGAGCCACATCTACCAATCTGTCAAGGTGTTTTGTAAGCCCTTGAAAATCTGGTATCAGAGTTTCCATCGTAGTTCCCGGAGAAATTCTTCTTACAGCATTCACTGTTTCTCCCCAAAGGATAGATCCCATATCTTTCAGATCATCACGGTCTACAGAAGTAAGAACGGCATGTTTGATCTTCATTAATTTGATGGATCTTGCCACTTTTTCAGGTTCGTCCCAGTTTACGTCCAGTGGTTTTCCTGTTTTTACGCCACAGAATCCACAGCTTCTAGTACAGATATTTCCTAAAATCATGAAAGTAGCTGTACCTTCACCCCAACATTCTCCCATGTTCGGGCAGCTTCCGCTTTGGCAAATTGTATTTAATTTATATTTATCAACCAATGTTCTCAGCTCTCTGTAATTCTTTCCGGTAGGAAGTTTTACGCGGATCCATTTTGGTTTTTGAACGGTAGTGTCTTGAACTGAATTTTCCATTTCTAAAATTGAAGTTCAAAGTTAAGGATTTTTTAATGGAAACCATCAACCGGATATATTGATGAAACTTATCATTCAAATTTCATTTGTATATTTATCTCTTCAAAATATTCTTATGAGAAAAATATTCTTGCTTTTATCTGTTATATACGGAACATTTTGCTTTGCCCAAAAACAATTTCAGCCTGCAGGTTCTTCGATCATTGAAACGGTAGACGGAGATCTTGATGGTGATAAAATTCCTGAAAAAATAATTATTTACAATACAAAGGATACTACTGATATGGGAAACATCCGTGAAATTCAGATTTTGAAAAAAGTTAGCGGAGCATGGACAATTCTTGAAAAATCCAGAAATGCAGTTATGGAAAGCAATGGTGGAGGCATGATGGGTGATCCTTATGGAGAAACAAAAATAGAAAAAGGTATTCTGATCATTTCACAAAACGGCGGAAGCAGCTGGAAATGGGATGTTACAGATAAGTATAGATTTCAGAACGGACATTTTGAACTTATAGGAACCTCCTCCACTTCAGGAAGACCCGGTGATTACTGGAAAGAAGTAGACTTCAATCTTTCAACAGGGCAATTAAACTATTCAAAAGAGGTGGAAAATACAGCTGAATATGGTAAATCTTTAAAGGAAAGCTACATTAAAAAAGGATTAAAGATTACTCTGCAAAACAGAAATCAGGAAAAACAGCAAAAAATAATTCTTCCAAAAACAAAAGAAGAGGTTTATTTTTAAGTTTTGGCTAAAGCCAATTTTGAATTTGCATTTTTAGTAAACGGGTTAAAACCCGTTTCTATTGAATAGTATGTATTGAATTATTGAGCTTAATTATCATCAAACTCATTATTTTTCAACAGTTCGGCTAAGACTTTTTTGGCACGCATTACCCGTACTTTGGTGTTGGCAACTGAAATCCCCAGTTCATCGGCAATTTCTTTGATGCTTTTTTCTTCAAAAAATCTCAGCTTGATAATATCCTGATAGTTGGCATCCAGAGATTCTATGGCTTTGATGATTTTCTTTTGCTCTTCTTCGGAAATCAGAAGTTCCTCCGGAGATTTGGCATATTGATTTTTGACTTCATCCAGATTTTCAACAGTGTCTTCATTCTCGCGGTTCTTTTTTCGCCAAAAATCAATAACCGTATTTTGAGCAATGGTAAGAATCCAGGTCTTGAACTGAAAATGAGGATCGAACATATCCAGCTTCGACAATACTTTTGAAAAAACATTCACGGTGATTTCATCTGCATCATTTTCATCCCTTACCTTTTTCATGACAAAAGAGAAAACGTCCACCCAAAAAACATTAATGAGTTTAGTCTGGGCCTTCTGATCTTTATCCTTGGCCTTCTGTATGAGCAGGAATAGCTGTTCGTCGTTCATTAATAACAAATATAGATTATTTGAGGTGAAAAAACAAAGGGGTAAAAAGGTTAATCTGTTCTATTGGTAAAGTGACCGGATAAAAGTTTTTGAGATATTCTTATTTTGTATTCCTACCCTTTCGTCCTTTTGCTTTTTTACGCTTAATACTTCTGAATTTACTATCTTTGCATCTTAAAATTTTAAAGTTAAAAATCAATGAATTCCTTTATAGAAGAACTGAAATGGCGTGGTCTATTTGCCGATATGATGCCTGGAACCGATGAACAACTGAATAAAGAGGTAACTACTGCATATATTGGTTTTGATCCTACTGCCGATTCTTTACATATCGGAAGTCTTATCCAGATAAAAATTTTAGCGCACTTCCAGCTGCATGGCCACAAGCCAATTGCTTTGGTAGGAGGTGCTACAGGAATGATCGGAGACCCGTCCGGAAAATCGGCTGAAAGAAACCTTTTGGATGAGGAAACTCTTTTACATTATGTTGACTGTTTAAAAAATCAGCTTTCAAAATTCTTAAACTTTGAAGGAAATGAGCCTAACAAAGCTGAATTAGTGAACAACTACGACTGGATGAAAAATATTTCTTTCCTTGATTTTGCTAAAAATGTAGGGAAGAATATCACGGTCAACTATATGATGGCTAAAGATTCTGTGAAGAAAAGATTCTCTGGAGAATCAGGTGCAGATGGAATGAGTTTTACAGAATTCACTTACCAGTTAATTCAGGGATATGATTTCCTTCACTTATACCAGAACAACAATGTAAAGCTGCAGATGGGAGGTTCTGACCAGTGGGGAAATATCACTACAGGAACAGAATTGATCCGTAGAAAAGCACAGGGTGAAGCTTTTGCTTTAACAGTTCCTTTAATTACGAAAGCTGACGGTTCCAAATTCGGAAAGTCTGAAAGCGGAGAAAATTATTGGTTAGATAAAAAGAAAACATCACCATACAAATTCTATCAGTTCTGGCTGAATGCTACTGATGAAGATGCTGAAAGATTCATCAAGTTCTATACTTTCTTAGGAAAAGAAGAAATTGAGGCTTTAATTGAAGAGCACAAAACAGCCGCACACGAAAGAAAACTGCAAAAGAGACTGGCAGAAGAAGTAACAGTTTGGGTACATGGAAGAGAAGAATATGAAAAAGCACTGAAAGCTTCTGAAATCCTTTTCGGACGTTCTACAGCTGAAGATTTGGTAAGTCTTGATGAAGAAACATTCCTTGAAGTGTTTGACGGAGTTCCTCAGAAAGAAATTGCAAAAGATGATGTTTTGGGAGTGAATATTGTTGATCTTCTTTCTGAAAAATCAGGATTTTTAAAATCTAAGAGTGAGGCCCAAAGAGAGATCAAAGGAAACTCTATCTCTATAAACAAGCAAAAAGTAAATGATACTTTTACAGCCAATGAAACAGACCTTATTGATGGTAAATTCCTATTGTTACAAAAGGGCAAGAAAAGCTACTTCATTGTGAAGGTAAATTAACATCTTAAAATATATAAGAAAGCAAAAAAATAATCCTGGAATCAGGATTATTTTTTTATTATAGATGTATTATTTAATTTAATTTTCTTCAATCGTTTTCCTAAGGTTTGAATTCCTTTCATTTTTTTTAAATTAGTATTAAATTCATAACGAGCTTCAGCGTTAGGAGTCAGCCCTACATCTTTTACTTCTTTTATCAAAACACCATCTACATAAATTTGCACTTTTAATGCAGAGGAAATGTTTGTACCATTTGCTTTTGCCTTAATATACATAGGTATAATCCATTTATGCTTTCTCGGAACCGCTATACTTGTTTCAGAGAATTCACTACTCATCCACATTGTGCCAGTAATTCCATTAATTGATATATTCTTTGTTTCTCCCGAAATATGATTTGCATGGCTAATATTAGTTATGGTAGCTCCCTCAGATGCTTCTACTTTATAATACCATTTATGTGTTATTTTCTGCTCAATTTCATCTTCATCTTCATCATGCTTACAAGAAGTTACTAAAACAAATAAACTTCCTAGTAATAAAGGAAGAAATACTGTTATGATATTTTGAAATACTTTTTTCTGTGTTATCATTTCATTTTTATGTAGTTTATGGTATTAATCAAAAACAATGTAATACTATTCAATAAGTACATTATATACTATCACATTTTATTTTTATAGCATAAGAGCCCTATAAATAAGACTCTTATGTTAAATTATTTTAATAGGAATATAGTTTAATTAACCTTAAACTCAACATCATAATCTGCCCTAGATTTAAGATCTTGTCCGGTTGTTATCACTTCCTTTTTCAAAACACCATCTACATAAATCTGGACTTTAAGTGTAGATGAAGCATTTGCACCGGTTGCTTTTGCAACAACAGTTTTGGTCCGATTAACAGCATCTCCTACACGTAATCGATCTTTTTCCGTAATTTCAGAACTTGTCCATGTAGTACCACTGACATTTATTTCATGAAACCCTTCTCCATTGTGAGTTATATGTGTAATATTAGCTCCTGCAGATGCTTCTGCTTTAAACACTATTTTATGTGTTACTTCATATTTTTCTTCTTCGCCATGGCAAGAAGTTACTACAGTAAATAAACCTATCAATAATAAAGGAAGAAATATTGCTGCGATTTTTTGAAATACTTTTTGTTTTGTCATTTATATTTTAAATTAGTGGTGTAGATTTTAATTAAAAGTATGCAGGTGTTATTAGACACCTTAAGTTTTCATATTAAAAATATTGAATTGTGATTAGTTTACCTTGTACTCAACATCGTATCCTAAGTCAACTTTAAGGTTTTGGCCTGTAGCCATTTCTTCTTTTTTCAAAACTCCGTCTACATAAATCTGAACTTTCAAGGTAGAAGATGCATTAGCTCCAGTTGCCTCTACTATAGCTAATGCTCGAGACGATGAAACTCTTCCCACAGGTAGTCTTTCTATACCTCCCAATTCTGGGCTCACCCAGGTAGTACCACTAACATTTGTAGCAGACTTAATTATTACCCCTGGTGGCGAACTATTATACTTAACACTTGTAATATTAACTCCTGCAGACCCTTCTGCTTTATAAACTACTTTATGTGTTACATCATAAAACTTTTCATCATCATTATTACAAGATGTTAGTACAGTTAACAAACCTATGAGTGTTAAACATACCGTTGTGAACCTTTGAAATACATTTCTCTGTTTTGTCATTTTTTAATTATATTTAAGTTGGTACCTACAAAACAGCCTTTTTATAATTTTATTACAGACGACCTTTTTTGAAAAACACTTATAATTATAGGTTAGAAATCTAAAATAAACTCCGCATTATTTATAAAATTCATCAAAAACATATTTTATTAAAAAAAACACACATATTATTATGAAATTTTATAGAAAATTAAAATAATATTAAAAACATAAAACATGATTATAATCATGTTTTGTAAAACTAAAGCCGTGAAATAGATTCACGGCTCCGTTGAGAAAGTTACCATTTTTTTAAAACTTGCTATCACTTCTGACATCGTATAGGCTATGAAAAAACTGATTTGTATTGAAAATAATATGGAGTTTAAAATTTATAAATAAGTCCGGCTTTCCCTCCTGAAACTACAGATCCTCCACCCAATTCTATATGAACTGCAAGATTTTTGGTGAAAAAATATCTACCCCCGATTTGTCCTGCAAAACCAACTCCTGAAGACTTCCCATCAAAATAATCGAAATCTAATCCGTTATATTTATAGGAAAAAGAATTTATTCCTTTCTTTTTTTAGAATTAGTAATAAACCCATAACGAGCTTCAGCGCTAGGAACCAGCCCTACATCTTTTACTTCTTTTTTCAAAGCGCCATCTACATAAATTTGCACTTTTAATGTAGAAGAAATATTTGTATCATTTGCTTTTGCCTTAATTATACATAGGCACAACCCATTTATGCTTACTCGGAACCGTTATACTTGTTTCAGAGAATTCACCACTCGTCCACATAGAGCCACTAATTCCAATTGATATATTCTTTGTTTCTCCCAAATATGATTTGCATGGCTAATATTAGTTATGGTAGCTCCCTCAGATGCTTCTACATTATAATACTTTTCTGTTCAATTTCATCTTCGTTATTCTTACAAGAAGTTACTGAAACAAATAAACTTCCTAGTAATAAAGGAAGAAATACTGCTATGATATTTTGAAATACTTTTTGTTTTGTTTTTTAAACTAACGTTGATAATTAGCCTCAGCAGTAAGAGTTTGTCCAACATCTTTCATTTCTTTTACCAAGATATCATTTACATAAATTTGCACCTTTAAAGTTGAAGAAGCATCAACACCTGTTGCTTTTGCTTTAATCGCAGTAAAAAGGCCTTCTCCACCTTTTCCTGAAGACCATATCCATGTTTTTCTCTCAAATTCAGGACTCTTCCAGGTTGTACCATTAATTGATGTAAGAGAGACATTCGGACTCATAGGTTCATAATGATTAGGATAAATAATATTATTGATAGTAGAGCCTGAAGATGCTTCTACTTTATAATACCACTTATGTGTGATTTCCCGTTGAACATCATCATCATTACCCTTACAAGATGTTAGTACAGCTAACAAGCCTACTAATGCCAAACATACGGTTGTGAATCTCTGAAATACTTTTTTCTGTTTTGTCATTTTTTTAATTATATTTAAGTTGGTACCTACAAAACAGCCTTTTTATAATTTTATTACAGACGACCTTTTTTGAAAAATACATAATTATAGATTAGAAACCTGAAATAAACTTTGTGTTATTTATAAAAATCATTAAAAACATATTTTATTAAAAAACATACATATTATTATAAAATTTTATAGAATATTAAAAAAACATTAAACATGATTATAATCATATTTTATAAAACTAAAGCCGTGAAATAGATCCACGGCTCTGTTGAGAAAGTTACCATTTTTTAAAAACTTGCTGTCACTGCTGACATCATATAGGCTATGAAAAAACTGATTTGTATTGAAAATAATATGGAGTTTAAAATTTATAAGTAAGCCCGGCTTTCCCTCCTGAAGCTACAGATCCTCCACCCAATTCTATATGAGCTGCAAGATTTTTGGTGAAAAAATATCTACCCCCGATTTGTCCTGCAAAACCAACTCCTGAAGACTTCCCGTCAAAATAATCGAAATCTGATCCGTTATATTTATAGGAAAAAGAATTGTAGGCTAAGGTAGCTCCTGCATATACGTCCCATTTATTTGGAATTTTAAGCAAAGTATTGAAGTGATAATTTCCGTTAGCTCCTACTCCAAACCAGCTTCCTTTAATGTCTTCTGAATACTTTTCAGTAGCATAACTTCCTTCTATTCCCACTGTGATATCATTATGTATAGCGTAGTCTACTCCTACTGATATAGGAAGTCCCCATCCGTTTGCTACTCCTATATCCACATTGATCTGAGCTTCTCCTTTCTGTATTCTCTGTGCATGCATACTCCCGAACAGGGAAATCATTCCCAGGATAAAGATTCTCTTTTTCATTCTTAATAGTTTTTTTTGTTATTGTCTGTTCTGCAAAACTATCAGTGAATTCCATAGAACACAACCCTTAAAAAGGTGTATTTTTTTCTACTGATTTTTAGGGATCTCATACCCTGTATATTTGAAAATACAGACCTAAAATCATAATTTCCAGGTTTATAATATAATTGATAATTTTAATTTTATAATTTTATGTGGCTTTTTTATTTTTGAATTATCAACAATTATATTGTAAAAAAAACATGATAAATAAATATTTGCTTTTACTTCTATTTACTTTGGGAGCACCGTATGTATATGCTCAAAGCTCATATTTTTATTATCTTGAAAAAAAGAACAGTAACTTCGATAGTCTGGTTACAGCTGCTAATCACGAAACTATAGATACCGTAAAAGCTCTAAAATCCTACCAGATAGCTGCTACTTATTTTACAAGGCAGGATTTAGAGAATTATAATAAATATGTAAAACAAGGTTTAGAAAGTTCCTCCAAAAGTCAGATATACAAAGATATTGGATTATATTACCAGGCTCTCATCCACTTTACAAAACCTGATTTTGCTACTCTTCTTGAAAAAGATTTTGTCACCGCTGAAGCTGCACTAAAAAAATATAGAAGTACTGAAGCTAGAAGAATAAGAATCATCATGTTTCAAAATTTGTCTCTGCTAAAAGTAATGCAGACCAAAGAAACGGAAGCCATGAATCTTATTATCAACAAGGCAATTCCTATTGCAATATCCATTGGAGATAATGAACTTATAGGTGGTTTGTATAAAAATGTTGCCCTTCTGTTTTATAACTCCCGTGACTTTTCAAAAGCAATAGAATACTGTAATCTGGCAGAATTATTTTTAAATAAATTAAAAAAGCAAACTCCCCAATCTAATGGTATAATGGGAGAAGTTCTTTTACTGAAAGCAGAATGTCTGATGAGAAAGGATAAACTACCGGAGGCAAAAATAGAATTGAATAAAACCTACTCAATCATTAAAAACTATCCTGAATCTAACTTTAACTCATTGTATTTAAGCAATTTGGGCTATTATCAGATGAAGCAAAAAAATTATCCTGAAGCTCTTAAAACATTTGATTTGGGTCTACAAAATGCAGAAAAATATAAAAACACCAATATTACGGAGAGGATAAAACTGTTTAAACACCAAATCTATCAAGAGCTTAAAAATTTCAAACAATCTAATACCATTTTAAAAGAAGTCTATCAAAAAACCTCATACAAAAGAACAAAACAGGAGGTTATGAGGGAGTTTTTTAAAAATTATACCGCATTAAAGGACACTGCCAAAGCCAATCTCTATGCTACAGAATATATTAATTCCCTGGATAGCATTAATGGTATCAGCATTCATAAAAACATTGCACTTCTGGAAGCCAAATACAGAAAAGCTGAAGATGAGAAAAAAATTGCGTGGCTGTATACCGAGAAAGCAAAGAAACAGATGGAAGTAAGCAAAAAAAACTCGTATTTATGGTTATTAAGCCTTGCCTTATTATCTTTCATCGGTCTTCTTATTTTTCTATATATTATTTACAGAAAAAATAAAAAACTATCTGAACAAAAGGAAATCAATCTTCAGCAAAAAATAGAAGATATTAAACAAAAAGAAGAATTATCACTTACCAAAGCCATTCTTGATGGTGAAGAAAGAGAAAGAGAGCGTATTGCCAGAGATCTTCATGATGGTCTTGGCGGTATGCTTGCCGGAGTTAAGATTAATTTCTCCGTCTGGTCTTCCAGCCACCTTAATCCAGAAAAAGAACAGGAATTTTATAAGATTTTAGGACAACTGGACAATTCTGTGAGTGAACTCCGGCATGTAGCCAGGAACTTAATGCCTGAATCACTTCTTAATTTTGGTCTGGAAACCGCTTTACATGACCTGTGTGAATTTTACAACAGAAAAAACCTCGAAATTGATTTTCAGGCCATTGATATTGACAAGACATTACCTTTAAATATTCAGCTTAATATCTACAGAATCGTACAGGAACTATTGGCCAATGCTATAAAACATGCCGAGGCTAGCAGCATCTTACTTCAATGCTCACAATCCGGTGAAAGTTTTCTGATAACAATTGAAGATAACGGAAAAGGCTTTGATAAAAATATAGAAAAAACCGCCAAAAGTATGGGACTTCATAACCTTAAAAACAGGGTCAATTATCTGAAAGGAAAAATGGAAATCAATTCTGATCATCAAGGAACAACAATTAATATAGAACTCAACATCCATGGAGAATGAAAAAATAAATATAGTCATCGTTGATGATCATCCTATTGTGATCGAAGGGCTAAGAATGATGCTAAAAAGCCAGCCTTTCTTTCATTTGGCCGGAAGTTTTGCATCCGGTGAGGAAACACTCAGCTATATCCGGACTCAAATGGTGGATATTATTCTCCTTGATATTACGCTGCCCGATGCTAATGGTACAGAACTCTGCAGAGAAATAAAAAAAATATCGCCTAATACCTCCGTGATTATGTTCAGTAACCGCTCGGAAAGAAGCATTATCATGCAATCTATACAAAATGGAGCGAGTGGCTATCTTCTAAAGAATACTTCTATTGATGAACTTGTTATCTGTATCCGGGGAGCTCTTTCCGGAAATATTGTTTTCTGTAATGAAACCAAGCAAATCATCAGCCGTCCTTCTCAAAATGACATGCCGATTCCCCGGCTCACAAAAAGAGAAAAACAGATCCTGCAGATGGTAGCACAGGGAAAAACAAGTAATGTGATTGCTGAAGAGTTGTTTCTGAGTCCTCTTACTGTAGATACTCACCGCAAGAATCTTTTACAGAAATTTCAGGCAAAAAATTCAACAGAATTGATCAACAGAGCAGTACAGCAACGCATGATTGATGAATAAAAAAACCGCTTTCGAAGCGGTTTTTTTTTATCAATAATTAAAATAATTTTATGGCTCTAAGAAACTGTAATCGATAGAGGCTACTAATACCCCTTTACCTTTTTTCTTAACTGTTCTGGCAATTTCTCCATCTATGTAAAGATTGATTGTCAATTCAGAATTATCATCCGGCATTGATGCATTAGCATCAAGATTCAACTGTGCCTGGCTGGAATTTACAAAGAATTCCCCACTTGTCCATGGTGAAGTTACAGGTGATTGTGGAGTATTGTAGATAGTATTCTGAGCTGTACCTACTTGTGTTACAACACTTATAATATTTCCTCCGGCTGTTGTCTTCACTTCGAATTGAACAACATGATCCTTGAATTCTTCATCGTCATCTTTTTTACAAGAATTAACAACGGTAATTACAGAAAATAATAAAACGAATAAAAAAGAAAGTCTAAGTAAACTTTTTGAATTGTAAAATTGCTTCATTTCTCCAAATAGATTTTTTAATGTTTCAAATATAAGTTTTTTATTAATATAAAAATAACTTTTATGAAAATTTTCCAATAAAGATTTCCAAATAATATCAAATCAATAAAAATAAAAACACATCTCAAAAATCCAAAAATACACTCCGAAGAATCAATCTTTAAACATACGGTACCTTGTCCCGAAGTTCATTGTATGAATAATAAAAAGTAAGATTCTGCAGGTAATTTAATTATCTTTGCTGTATGAATTTAGATTATCTAGTAAGAGAACCGGAAAATATTACTTCCCAAACTCCCATTCTTTTTATGCTTCATGGCTATGGCAGTAACGAGCAGGATCTTTTCAGTTTTAGGGAAACTCTTCCCGATGACTGGATTATCGTAAGTTTCAGAGCTCCACGTGATACTCAATTTGAAGGATACTCCTGGTATGATATTAATTTCAATGATCCTGAAAACTTTATTGATGTTCCCCAGGCAAAGGAATCTTTAGATTCAGTTCTGGAAAATATATTAAAAATCGTCAACCACTATGGTCTTATGGAAAGCAAAGCTCACCTTTGCGGCTTCAGCCAGGGAGGAATACTGTGTTATGCTTTAGCGTTAAAACATCCTGAACTTTTTAATCGTATTGCCTGCCTAAGCAGCTATCCTGAAGAGAAAATTCTGGATGGTATTGTAAAAGATAAAAAGAAACTGGAGGGACTTCGCTTCTTCATTTCGCATGGTACTGATGATGCTGTGATTCCACTTGAATGGGGAAGAAAAGCTGCGGATCTTCTTTACGATCTTAGTTGTTACTTCACTTTCAGAGAATATATGAGCGGACATGGCGTCAATCAGAAGAATTATATGGATCTGATGGAATTCTTTTCCAAATAAACAGATACCAATTTAAAACAAATTCAATAAAAGACACTACTTCATTGTAGTTTATATAAACATTCCAGCTTTTGGAATGTTTTTTTTTATCATAAAGATAATTTCAGTAAATTCAGTAAATGAAATTTAAATTGCTTTTACTAGGATTATTTCTAAGCATTTTTATAAATGCCCAGAATTCTTTTGAGTTGATTAATACTAAAAAAGCGGTTATCCCTTTTCAGTTTATCAATAATCTTATCTTTATTCCCATCAATGTCAATGGTGCGGAGCTTACCTTTTTGCTGGATACCGGCGTTTCGGAAACGATCCTTTTCAGTCTGGAAAATAAGGAACTCAAACTGAGCAATGTGGAAAAAGTAAAATTTTCCGGTCTTGGAGGCAGTATAAGTATTGATGGTTTAAAATCTGACCGCAATATTGGCAAAATAGGAGACGGAATTGTAAATACCTCCATGTCTCTTTATATTATTATTGATGAAGAATTTAATATTTCTCCCCACGTAGGAATTCCTGTAAATGGAGTTATCGGGTATCATTTTTTCAAAGACCACCCTATTTATATAGATTACAGCGCTAAGAAAATTACCGTGTATGAAAATGCAGATGCTCTGCAAAAGAAAATCAAAAGGTTTGAAGAATTTCCGATCACCATTGAGAAAGATAAGCCTTATCTGTACGGCGGTGTAGAAATGACAAATGAGAAGAAAGACTCAAAACTGCTGGTTGATCTCGGAAACAGTGATGCTATATGGCTCTTTCCTACCCTTATCAAGAATTTTGTTTACAACAGACCTAATATTGATGATTTTCTAGGCCGTGGTTTCAATGGAGATATTTATGGCAAAAGAAGCCGGATTCATAATTTCTATCTTGGAAAATTCAAGTTTGAAAAACCTCTTACCGCTATGCCGGATGAATTTTCTATTCAGCATGTTAATATGGTAGAAAACAGAAAAGGCTCAATAGGCAGTGAGCTTATGCGGAGGTTTACCGTAGTTTTTGATTATGCTAATAAGAAGCTTTATTTAAAGAAAAACAGATATTTCGATGATCCTTTTCATTTTAACATGAGCGGACTCGATTTCAAGCAGGACGGACTGGAATGGCAGGAGGACAGGGTAAAAATTGAAACCCAAAAATCTAATATGTCTACCACTGAAGTATATAAAGATGCTTTTCAATATAAATTTAAATTAAAACCAATTTTTTCCATTGCCGGGGTAAGAAAAGATTCTCCCGCTTATCAAGCAGGTCTCCAAAAAGATGACAGAATTCTAACCATCAATGGAGAGCAAACCTCGGATATGACTCTGGAAAAAATAGTAGAACTTATGAAATCCAATGAAGGTAGAAATATCAACATGGTCATTCAAAGAAAAACTCAAAAACTTACTCTGAGTTTCGCTTTGGAAGATCCCATTCCTTATCAAGAATAAAAATATGAATACTGAAGAAAGCACCTTAGACAGAATAAGAACCAGACCCAGATTTAAAATGTTTACTCATCTTACCAAAGAAGAGTATGCTGAAAGTTTGAAAAAATATATGGAAGAGCATAAAGGCGAATTTTCAGGCAATATCAATAAAGAAGTTGCTACCATCTGGGTGAAAACAGCATATGACAATTACTGGAAGCCCCGCCTTGCTTTACGGGTTGAGATGGAAGATGAACATACAGCAATACGCGGAGTATTTGGACCAAGTTCAGCGGTGTGGACATTCTTTATGTTCCTGTATTTTTCCTTTTCTATTCTCTGGATGACTTTCTTCACCATGTATTATGTGGAAAAACAAATAAAAAGCGCCGAATACCCGTGGGCACTAAGCGCTTCTTTTATCATGTTATTTTTTATTCTTCTTACTTATATCGCCGCCAGATTCGGGCAGCATAAAGGAAAAGAAGAAATGCTTAAATTGAGACAGTTTGCTGAAGAATCTACTCTTCAGTTTGAAAAGAAAATTAGTTAGACTGAGGTTCTACCGGCTTTTCATTCTGAATAGGTGTTGCTGCTGCTCTAGCCGCTTTGATAGAATCTGCTACTTTTTCTCTATTGCTTTGTTCTTTCAGCATTTTCGGAACCTCAGGTTCAAGAAGCTTAGTTAATTCTTCAACAGAAATATTATTGGCATTAGGATCATCCAGAAGCTTTCTCCATGGTTTTCTTCCACCCCATTTATAATCTCCGAATACCATTACTGCCGTACCTCTGGCTTTTGTAGTAGCACCTCCGGGATTCAGGATCCAGGTATCTGCATAAGAATACAGCCATTTCGCATCTTTTCTCAGCAATCGCAGACAAGAGTGTGAAGCAGGATATCCGGGAAGCGTATATTCATGCCATCCGATACCTCCTAAATTATGAATATTAAAGTTATAAGGAAGTTTCCATTCGCTGCTCACCGTAGAAATAGCCAGCTCTTTTTTCCAGTTGGCAAAAGTAAGTCCTCTTGTTGTCTGAGCTGCTTTTTTACCCATACTGGTTGGTCCCCATTTCACAAGGCTACCATTGGAATAAACTCCAAAAGCCTGAATAGGATATGAGAATATAACAAATTTTTTCACCCCGCTCAATACATCCAGCTGCATCGGAAATGGTGAATATGCCATTAATGTTGTATCTATTTTGGCCGGAACGACCAATGTATCGGCATTCCATTTACTTTTAGAATCCAATCTGTTCAATGCTAAAATAGCGGTACGCTCTCCTACACTGTATTTTTTACTGTATTCTGCGTAGATAGAATCTCTCATCTTTTTATCCTTTGGAAGAACAAAAGCATTATAAAAACCATTTTCCTGCATCACAGGCGGAACAGATTCTTTTTTTACCACAGGAACAGAATCTTTCTTTATAGAATCCTTTTCTGCCTCCTGAACTTCGGAAGAAGAAACAGTATCTTTAAAAGTATCACTTATTTTCTCTATTTCCTTTTTACAGGAAACAGGGAACAAAGCGCATAAACAGACATAAATAAAGGATTTTTTCACAGATATGTTTTTCATAAATAAATTGGCCGTTTAGTTTGGCTACCCAGTACAAATATCAGACCTAAAATCGAATCATAAAAGAGATTGTTAAAAATACCGTAAAAAAACGGAGGCTTTATCACTGTAAATGAGGAGTTATAGTATACAATATTTAAAATTTCATAGATTTTAAAGGTGTTTTCAGATGCCAACAGAAACATTATTCTTCGGTCTGTTCTTTTGTAGAAATCCATTCTAAATTCCCGTTTTTACCATAACGGTAGATGTCCAGATGCCAACGAGCTCCCCCTCTGCATCCCATTGTTAAAAGTTTTTTCTTTTTGTCAACAGTTACATCGCATAGACACGAACAACTTGAGTGGGAGTAATCCGGTTCCTTAAGCTTTTCAAAGTGTTTACTTTGCGGATTATACAGATATATATCAAACGTTCTGTAAACACCCATTCCCTCATCAGGAACAGAGAATGCAATGTCATCGTAACCATCAAAATTGTAATCCTCAATGATGCTTTGCCTGGCAAAAGAAGGTTTATCCGGAGACGGAAGTTCTATTGCAGTTTTCTTACCATCAGGATAAGCAATGGTAAAATGATTATTATAAGAATGATTAAACGCCAATACAGCATCATGCAGAAGATATTTATCGCTTCCGTCATACTTTTCGCCCTCTACCATTTCCAGTGTAAACTTTCTGCCATCTTTTGCTCTGGTATAGGTAATGTTTGAAGCACTATCATCTATCATTTCTAATGTATATACCCCGTTGATTTTCCCTCCGATCATTTCATTCCAGACATAATAATTAATGTCCGGCTCCCCGTCTCTTCTCCTGTCTGTATCTACTTTAAAACTTTTTATCTGTAAAGGGATGATTTCTTTCTTCCCGGAATATTGCACAAATGCTCCTTTACCCTGCGCTCCGTAATATATTTTCAGTCTGAATTCTTTTACCTCTCCCACAGATTTTAGGGTAAAAGGCTGTGCTGAGACCAGCGCAGAAATCATAATTAAATAGAATAAAAACAAGTTTTTCATCATCAGCAGTTTATATAAAAAGATCCAACATAAATCTTACAATCCATAAAAATATAATCAACAGAAGTATAAAAATCTGAACTTTATTAACATTTTTGCTCCCGAATTTCCATACCAGAATCCGGTCTATGATAATCACCAGCAATAAAGGAACTAAACCGAACAGAATATACATGCCGAATAGAGCATCAGGTGCTGACGAGCCTGTCATCAGAACAACAGCAGCAATCGATCCGACAATCATGGCGATGATTCCTGCAATAAAAAAGAGGGTCCAGTTTTGAAATTGTTTTTTCATGAATATCAAATATCATTGATGAGTTATAATGAAACGGCTATTAATCTGTAACTACAAAATATCCCAAAAGACAGCCATCCGACTTATACTTATTAGCTAAAATAACAATAACTACTTAATATACAAAACCGGAAAACCCACGAAAACCCGTTCAGAATTAACCTCTTACTCATCATTATATTACTGGGTTAATATTTAATAATTTGTTAAAGAAGCTGTGCACATATTATCTATAATTTTGGCAAAATATCAGTTATCATGTTATATATCATTATGGTAGTTGTACTACAGGCACTTATCACCCTTACTCTTCTGATATCCCTGATCAAAAACAGGGAATCTGTACTGAATATGCTGCTCCTGTACATTGGAGTGGTTGCTCTGGATATGGGCTATGAATATTTCATCATCCAAAGGTCTGGTTATGAATCTGTTCTATATGAAATTCCGGGGAGTCTTCGTGTATTCAAAGGACTTATTTTCTTATATATCACTACGTATTTAATCCATGCAAAATGGCGGGACAAGCTTAAATACCTTATTGCTCCGTTGACTCTGGTGGTCGTTCACCATGCGATTGCAACGTCCGCCAAAATGCTTGATCTTCCATGGGCAGATCTGGCGATTACCTCTTATAAGTCCTATTTCGTTTATTACAGTTATTATTGGATCGCCTGTCTTGTTTTGTGTATTTATTTACTGACAAAATACAGAAAAAAGATTACACATCCTGTAGCCGGTAATTTCCGTTATCTGGTTTATTATGTATTGACGGGGGTATTACTTTTCTGGGCAGTCTATCAATTGGGTTGGGATACTTTGGTCTATCAGAAGATCTACAGTCTCTTATTTCTGTTCCAGTTCGGGTGGATTTTGTACGTTTATATTTTAACGTACCAGCACAAACTTCAGAATACATCATCGTTTTCTATTCCTAAAGAAACGTATCAGTATAAAGACCTTTCAAAAATAGATTTTGAGGCTGTACAAAATGCCATTACCTCTTTCTATAAGGAAAGCCATGATTATCTGGATGAAGAATTTACTTTAGACCAGCTTTCCAGTCATCTGAAAATAAGCAAAGCCGACTTAAGTATCACTTTTAATAAGCATCTTCATTCCAATTTTCACGAATATACCAACAGGAGCCGTATTCAGCACTTTAAACAGATCTTGCAGGAAGATCCGTCAGCCAGTGTTACAGATCTTGCATTTCAATGCGGTTTTAAATCCAAATCTACTTTTTATAAATATTTTAAAAAAGAATTCCACTGCCTTCCCTCTCAGCTTGTTCATTAGTTACAATTATTTAATATTAGCAACTTATTGATTTACAATACAGTTCACCTCGAACTCAAGATAAGAAGTTGTATAAAATTTAAATGAACTAAAACTTTTGAATGAGCTGACATCTTTGCACCAAACTTTATAAGGATGTCACGAGAAAGACTTTTTTTAACAAAAGCAGCATTTTTTCTTCTTGGGCCTTTGGCCTTTGCTCAAACCACCGTTCACGGAACTGTAGTAGACAGTCAGGGAAATCTTCCCAATGCATTGGTATATATCGAAAACAGCGGGCAGAAGGTAACTTCTGATACTGATGGTTCTTTTGTTCTTAATAATGTTTATGACGGAAGTTATAAGCTTGTTGTAGAATATAAAGGATATGACAGTGTTTATATTCCCTTCACTGTTGAAGATAAAAAGGAAATAGATCTTGGATTAATTAAATTTGGAACTAAATTTAAAGAAAACAATCTTCAGGAAGTAGTCGTTACCAGCGTGTATAAAGCATCACAGGCCAGAGCGATTACCATGAAAAAAAACTCCAATACAATCACTGAAGTACTTTCTGCCGATGCCATTGGGAAACTGCCGGACCGTAATGCTGCCGATGCCGTACAACGTATGCAGGGAGTTTCTATTGAAAGGGATATGGGGGAAGGACGTTTTGTAGCAGTAAGAGGAACGCCTATACAATGGACTGCTTCTACCCTGAATGGCAACAGAATGCCAAGTGCCAGTGGCGACAATGCCAATCGGGGGGTTCAGATGGATATCTTCCCTTCGGAGCTTATTCAGAATGTACGTTTGTCTAAAGCTCTTACTCCGGATCTGGATGGTGATGCTATTGGTGGAAATGTAGATTTTATTACGAAAACCTCTCCCAATAAAGAAACATTAGCGATAAGTATGGCTTCGGGGTATGTTAACATGTCCAAATCCCCTTCTTACAACACATCCATCGTCTATGGAAATAAAATTACGGATAAGCTTAAATTCATTACCTCTGCTGTGATCTGGGAGCGCTCTACCGCTATAGATCAGATGAGAAATATTTATAATTACGGACTGAAAGATAAAACAGCTTCTTATTCAATCAACCAGCTTCAGCTTCGGGATTATCTGGCGAACCGCAGAACTTTGGGATTCAACCTGGGATTGGATTATGAAATAGACAGCAGGAATAAATTATATGCAAAAGCCCTATACAGCCAATACAAAGACGGGCAGTCTGTAAGGGAAACCTATTTTAATTTTGACAGCAAAAATGTTATGCTGCAGGCTCGTCATGCGGATTATCTTACGGATCTGTACTCTATGCAGATAGGTGGTAATCATCAGGTAGGACAGCGTATGGAAGTAAATTGGTCTGCATCCAAAGCACGTTCCGAATTTAAGTTCAATTCACCAGATCAGCTTGAAAAAGATCAAAGAGGCTATCCTATTATTAATTTCATGCAACCTATGACCTATGGAAATCTGTCTGCAGATGGAAGAAAATATATGGCAATGGATGCTCCGGACGGCATTGGAGATACCGAAAAATACACTTTGCCATACAACCAGCAGGCAATAGCAGCAGACAAACTTAAGCTCAATCAAATTATTCTGAGTCAGAACCACAACAGTGAGACGGATCTAAGAGGACAGATTGATATTAAATATAAAGCGGCCGATAATTTTGAAATTAAATTCGGAACCAAATACAACAATAAAAACAAAATTGTAGACAGCTCTGTGTTGGTTTGGATGCCTAAGTCATCATTGGGAATTCCTGGATCTCCGGTAACCTATTTAAGTCAGCTTGAGCAAGAAGGCTTTCCCTATAAAGGAGGTTTCATGAATCCTTTGGTTAATCCTTATAATCCCGTTATCATCAACCAAATTACCAATGCGCAAATTGATCAGATGTACAATCCTGCTACACAAAACAGCTTAGGATTGATGCAGGTAAGCGGCAAGGACAGCAATTCGAACATTACAAGTTCGTACCGTGGTACTGAAAACGTATGGGCAGCTTATGTAATGGGTACGTGGAAGATTTCAGATCAGCTGCAGGTATTGGGAGGTTTCAGAAATGAATACAATGATGTTACCTTCTGGGGCAAAAAAGTAGTATCAGATAAAAGCAATATAACGGAAGATATTAAGGACAATAAAACATACAATGTAGTCCTTCCGATGGTCAATATGAAATGGAATATCACCAGTGACCGTATCCTGAGATTGGCCTATACCCGTTCTTTTGCCAGACCGGATTTCAATGATCTGAATCCCGGAACCATCGTTAATGACATTACCAATACCATCACTCAGGGAAATACCAAGCTGAATCCTACATTTTCAAACAATTTTGACCTTATGTTTGAGAACTACTTCGGAAAGCTGGATTTGATCACTGCCGGAGTGTTCTATAAAGACATTAGCAATCTTATTTACAAAGATCAGTCTGTGATAGATTTAGCAGGCAGAACCTATACTTTCACAGCTCCTAAAAATTTGGAAGGAGCTCAACTTTTCGGTTTTGAATTCGGGATATCAAAACGTTTTGAAAACCTACCCGGATTTTTGAAAAACATCGGTTTTGAAGGAAACTACACCTATATTTCTTCCAAAATGAATATGCCTGTCTACGAAAACGGTCAACAAACAGGAACAATGTCCACCACAATTCCGAACCAGGCCAAACATATTTTCAATACCATCCTGTTCTATGAAACCAGCAAGCTCATGATCCGTCTTGCAGGAAATTATAAAGGAAATTATGTAAGCGAGATCAGAGCAGCGGCCGGAGCAGATCATTATCAGTATTTTGATAAAAACTTTACCGTAGACCTTTCCACTTCTTACAGTCTCACAAAGAAAGTTCGTCTGTTTGTAGAACTGAACAATATTTTTAATGAACCGAACCGGTATTACATGGGAACCAAGGACCGCGTAGAAAATATTTCTTATTCAGGAATACGTGGACAACTCGGATTCACTTTCAATTTTTAATCAAAAATTTTATTCATATGAAAAAGTATATATATGGAGCTGCATTGTGTATGACAGCACTGATACAGGCACAGGATAAATGCCAGAATATAAGAATCAATCAGCTGCAGATTGTGGGAACTCATAATTCTTACGCTCAACCTGTAGATCCCAAAGTACTGGATCTGGTAACCCCGATCATCAACGGAATGATGCAGAAATACAGCAGTATGATGTCTGAAGAGCAAAAGGCTAAATTTAAAGAATATCATCCTTACGGCATGGATCTGAAAGAAGGCCTGAATTATAACCACCCTGATTTCACAGAACAGCTCAACGCCAATCTCAGAGGGCTGGAAATAGATGTTTACTACGATCCTGAAGGCGGTAGATTCAGCCATCCTGCTACCTATGAGGTGCTAAAGGCAAAGGGAGTCACTGATCTGGCACCTTTTAATACAAAAGGGCTGGATCAGCCAGGTTTTAAAGTCCTGCATATGGCAGATATAGATTTCAGAACTCATTATCCTACTTTAAAAGATGCGCTGACTGCTCTTAAATTATGGTCTGATCAACATCCCGGACACACTCCTATCTTCATGATGATTGAAGCTAAAGATTCCGGTTTCCCAATTCTTGAAAACAGTACGAAAGTTCTTTCCTTTGATAAAAAAGCCTATGATGAACTGGACGGAGAGATTATAAAATATCTTGGAAAAGATAAAATTATCACTCCAAAAGATGTTCAGGGTAAATATAAAACACTCAAAGAGGCTGTAACACACAATAACTGGCCAAAAATTAGTGACAGTAAAGGCAAATTTATCTTTATGCTTCTTCCCGGAAGTGCCGGAACCCTTTCGTCCAAAGACAATCCTTATCTTGTAAATGGATCACTAAAAGAAAGAATCATGTTTCTGAATAGTGAACCAGATGATTCTTTTGCTGGATTTATCCTAAGAGACAACGCTATAGTAAGACAGAAAGAGATACAGGATCTGGTAAAGCAGGGATTTATGGTCAGAACCAGATCTGATATTGAAACCTATGAAGCTAAAACCAATGATTTTACAAGATCTAAAGCCGCTTTCAGCAGTGGTGCCCAGGTTGTTTCCACCGACTTTTTCCGTTCCGGGAATACTTATGGAACACCTTACTTTGTGCAGCCACCGCAGGGGAAAGACTATCTTAATAATCCTTTAAATTCTTCGTGCAAATAACTACTAAGCCGGTTCTGAACAGAACCGGTTTTTTTATGACTAATCAAACCTCAAATTCTTAGCTAAAGCCAGATGAAAAACATTTTTATTAAACGGAAACCGGGTTAAAGCCCGACCCAATTGAATATCTAAACTTATACCCAAAAACCCGGATCTCGAAAATCTGAAATTCATAATTCATAATCTCTCCTCAAACCTCATCATTCTATTGCTATACCAATCCCTCTAATTGCTGTAAAATAGGAATCAGGGATTTTCCTTTTTGAGTAAGATTATATTCTATGTGCAGAGGCTTTTGCCTGATGACCACCCTCTCCAACAAATCCATTTCTTCCAGTTCTCTAAGAGCTGTTGATAATGTCTGTTTATTAGATCCTTCTATGTCGCGCAGCAAGCTGCTGAAACGTAAAGTAGATTTGGAGGCAAGAATAAAAATTTCTAATTTTAATTTACCTGAAAGTGTTTTTAAAAGCTTCTGTACAGGGCATATTTCTGCCCCTTCAGCAGAGCTGTTATTAGTCAGATTTTTTTGACTCATTGTGTGTTTTTTTTAATATCGTAACTTTGCAAACATAGTGGTTAATAATAAATTAACATAATATTATCCACACATTTAACAAAAAAAGTTACAAAAAGCACAAAAAACTCAGTAGAAAATTTTCATTAAAAAACACATCTTTTTATGATATTTCTCTCTAATTTGTTCTGATTGTAAATTTGCATAATTGTATAATTGATTATCAATTATTTTTTATAAAAACTAAAACCTGAAACACAAACATGAAAAAAAAGAACTTTACTCTCGATTTAGGCTATAATATACCCTATTATTTACCTGCCTATTTTTCTTCACAACACAACATGAAGCCCGAAAACCTGCAATAATTATATTGGAAGGCTTTAATACAAGCACAATTCGGATTATTTATCATGGTTAGTAATAGAAAATGAACGATTGTAAGAAACAGTTGGTTTTCAAAAATCTGCCACAACTGATAATATCGGATTTCTGTCTAGCGGTTACTCTACAAAAAGTACATCTGCTTTATTGTATTCTATTCCTTCCTATACTGTTGTTGATAAGCTATAAAATTTGAATAAAAGGTATTCAAATAGAATCTAATAACCTAAAAAAACATGCGTATGAGAAAAAAATCAATGCTATCAGTCTGGGCTGTATTCTGCTCAGTTGCATCCGTTTATGCTTCGTCACGAGGCGATACGGACCGGCGCTTTTCTAATGATCGGTTTATATTGGAAAGTCGCCTTCCAGTAACCACTCTCACTTATGATTTGGGGCCTGTGATGTCTATTTCACAAAACCTTAATGAAAAAGGAGCGGTAGTTATGAGTGGACAACTCAACAAACCTGTTACCACCAGCGATGTTCTGATTTCCGTTAAATATCAGAATACCTTGGGAGAATGGGTTACTGCGTGGTGCAAAACATTATATGCCAGCAATCTGTATAATGAAAACCTTAATGCTACCTTTGAATTACCAGCTTCTGCAAGCAGCGGTACGTATAATTTAAAAGTTGTGCTGAGTTCAGAAACAGATAACTTCTCCGGAATTACATGGAATAAAGCGGTAAGCCATTACAAATTCGGAGATTATACTGCGGCCACGTGTGAATTGGATGAAAATGAGTACACGATACTTTTCACTCCGAAAAAAAACGGTACAGTATTATTTAATCCTAACGGAAGTGTTTCCGGTGTGAAAGACAGGGTAAAATCACAGCATCTGACTAAGAAACTGGATGATATTGTATTATCCGTTAACGCCAGTGGTACTCTGGATAGCAGCAACCCAAATGCACCTGTGATCAATATTGACAATCCTAATAATATCGCTACGATTGCCAGCTCACAAAAATACATCTACCAAGGCAGTGACACAAGCCCTTTTGAGTTTTCTTATCATGATCCTGTTTATGTATTTGCCGGTAAGTTTTCAAGTTCGGGTTTCTTTATTAACTTCAGTAACTGGTTTTTACCTCCTGAGGAGGGTGGAGAACCTTGGGGTAGAGGATATTTAGATTTTACAAACCCTAATGCTTTAGTGAACAGGTATTACAACCTTTACAATTACATCAACGAGAAACTGACCGACATTATTTCGGATCAGGAACCTGTAGTTATTGTTGTAAGCAAAATAACCGGTTTCAGGGTATACAAATCTACCGGACAGTATATCACTGTCAATGCATTAAGCAATTATAATACAGTGAATGATTTCGGTTACCCTCCATTATATGACAAACAAAGAGGTCCCGGATCTGAAAATTTCTTTCTGAGCAATACTCCTAAAGCTTCTTTATATGGTATCGGAGCCATCAGAAACAGAAAAGTAATAGCTAACTGGAATGGACCAATGAGACCTCTTTCTGAGGTGGAAGCTGAAATCAAAAAATTTATCAAATATGTAGGTATTTTTGGAAATTCAACAGCATTTGATTCTGCAGATTGTGCCAATAACTGTTTTACAATTAATTCCGGAGCACTGCCGGATAATACAATATCAGACTGGACAAAAGCTCCTAACAGTTATATTTTCACAGGGAAAGATAACAACGGGAATAATGCAGACGGGTTGTATATTCCTGTAAAAAAAGCCTACGAAATGTGGCGAAACGGAAATTATATGAAAGGAGTTGACGTTCCTTCCGGAGTAATTACCGCTGATGTATTATGGGAAGATACGATGGGATTGATAAAATCTAAGGAAAATTATACTTTGGATATTATAGGTTCTGGTGAAACAGCAAAAATAAAAGTACCTGTAAACAAGGTAAAAAAAGGAAATGCAGTTGTTGCTTATAAAGTAGATGGACAGGTTTTCTGGTCATGGCATGTTTGGGTAACAGATGATCCTAGAAATGGTTCTACCTATAAAAGCTATGACGATGTAAAAAGACAGCTAAGTGACGGTACTGTAGAAACTATTCCTAACTCCGAATGGGGATGGATGGACAGAAACCTTGGTGCACTGGGGAACTCTCTTAATGGAGATGGATGGCACAGAAACGGAGGTCTTTTATACCAGTGGGGAAGAAAAGATCCTTTTCCATCTTTAACGTATAGTGATGCTACTTTTTATCAGGTAACCGGAAGTGTAGGAAAAGTGATCTATGATGATGCAATACCGAGATTGAAATTTACCAATAGTCCTTTCAACGATTATAAAAACTTTAATGATCTAAGACTGTTTGTCAATAAATCAGCAGCAAATATTACGGATAACATCAGAGCATCGGTTAAAAATCCTTTAAGCCTGATGTATGTGAACGATGATGGCACTGCTACTCCATCTACCTATGGTACTGTGAGTGGTGTTCCCTACTACTACAATTGGTTTGGGCAGGTACCAGGATTACAGACCAGTGAGTTAAGTAAAGTTAATTTATGGTCAGATAACTCTCAGGGAGTACAGGCAACAGATATTTCTGTTCCGCAACCATACAGAGATAAGTCCTCTTATGACCCTTGTCCGAATGGATGGAGATTACCTTCCTTATTGGTAGCATCATCCACAAAAAATATGAGAATGGATTTTACTCCTTTTGGAGCTAAAGTAAACAGTCCGTTATCTGCACTGAATGGTGTTCAGTCTAATATTCCTCCGGGATTATCAAACTTAAAACCGTATCTGGCTGGTATAAAAATATATCCTCAATACGGTTTTGATATGACCAATGTTGGAGGTAACAATATCGGAATATTTCCAGGAACAGGATGGATTGGGAGAGGTGCTACCAGTGATGGAAGATATCACACGAAAGCAACCTTTACAGATCAGCTTGAAACCTACCTATGGACATCTACTATGACCAATTTTGGTGGATATTCATCAATAGCAAGTGCATTAAGATTAATTCCGTCTGCTGACCAGATTGTCAATAATTACAGACCGGATGCTGCCAATTATCCTAATGTATATGGTCTATACAATTATAAACCAGCTGAAGATTATCCAACCAATAATGCACAAGCATGCAGATGTATCAAAGATCCGTTATTTGTAAAAAATAACTATAATTTTGACACCACTTACTTCACTGAAACTGAAACCTATAAAACAGGATTAGATAATCCTAATACTTATATGGTTACAAGATCTACTGCAGATCAAATTATCTCAGTACCTGTAAGTAAAGCCTTCTCTGTACAGAGTAATTATTTAGGAAATACCCAAATTCTGAATACAACAAGCTTTAATGATTTAAAAGCGAATGTACTTTGGACGGATAACCCTGCTTTAGTGACACAATTAACCATAGATAATACCTCTTCCAAAGATGGAAACATCAACGTAAAAGTAAATGCTAACCAATCCGGTAATGCTGTTGTTACTTTACACAATGGTTCAATCACTAACCCTATCTATTGGAGCTGGCACATCTGGGTAACCAATACATCTGTAAATTCTTTTACTCATGTAAACGACACCCCTATTACCACAGATAATTACGTGAATTATACCCAATATGGAACCCTAATGAAAACAGCTACCATGGATAGAAACCTGGGAGCTACGGAAGCAATGCCAAGTGCTTACAACCCAACGGTTGCTGCTCAGGTAACCCAACTGAACAGCTCACAGGGATTACATTACCAATGGGGAAGAAAAGATCCTCTGCCAATATTCAATAATATCAACGGATCTAAGTACAATATTTTCCTTGGTACTACCAATAGCAGTGGCGCTGTAGCCTATTCTACATTCACAGAAGCGAATTATAACTCAAGCAATATTGTGAATTATAATACCTATAAAAGCAGCATAACTGCCGCTGATAAAATAGATGTGAGAATAGAAAAGATTCTGGGATATTCTGTGGCCAACCCATTAAAACTAATGATGCCGGTAACTGCATACCCATATCGTGGAGACAATACCCCTCATTATACTCTTGCTTCAGACTGGTTGTTTGACACCCAATATCAGGGATTATATGATGAAAGATGGGGCTTAGGAGGTAAAAAATCTGTATTTGACCCTTGTCCGAATGGATGGAGAATTCCTGAAGTTCTTGGTAAAGGTACCAATAAAACTTCTCCATGGAGTCTTAAGGGTAATCCTGAAGCACTCAGAACCATTGACGGTACAGAAGCCGGTTATTATGGAGCTCCTATCTATAGCGTAACTGCACCTAGTTTCTGGGGCAAAACAGTAGGATATGCATTCACAAACAGTTTGTATAACGTAGGAAATTATCCAAAGGCGGTTAGCAGAGGAAGTAGAAGCGTAATGTATGCAGGTGCGATAAGCACTGCTGTTGGTGCATCAGGAGGAGTATGGTATGCTAATCTAAATGGGGAAATGACAGGAAGAGCTACTTATATGTATTTCGATATTTACAGCAGAAATAATGTGAAAAATGTAGATATAGATCCTTTTGCTTCTCTAAGCTGCAGATGTGTAAAACAGGAAGACAACGGTACTCCAAGAGGTCCACTGCCAGGTATTCCTGTAACACCAAACTCAGGAACTCAGGCTAGAACTGCTTTAAGCAAAACGGTTATCGAGGAAAAGGTACAAGATGATAAACTGGTTCTTTATCCTAATCCGGTAAAAGATATCCTGTATATTGATGCAAAAGATGATAAAGATTATTATTATCAGATTTATAACATGTCTGGACAGCTGATGAAAGAAGGCAAGTTTAACAACAAACAAACAGATGTTACTTCATTGTTAACCGGAGCTTATCTGGTAAGAATCAACAACTCTGAGACTATTGTAAAAATCATTAAAAAGTAAATTACAATAACACATCTTAAAAGCAATGATGGCCGGAATTTCTTCCGGCCATTTTTATTTTAAATATCTCATCAAGTCATCTTATGTAAAAGCGATACAACCACTCATCGAAATATATAGATCTAAGTACGCTTAGAAAGGATCAATCTCATTAATTCCACCTTTGCTTTCTTAATAATTTTTAACATCAGAAACTCAATCTTTGCATTAAATTAAAATATATATGCTCCATCCTTGTGATTGAGCATCCAGACTTTATCAAAGTCTATAAACAAAAAAAGTCTTCTATTTCTAGAAGACTTTTTGCGATCCGGACGGGACTCGAACCCGCGACCTCCGCCGTGACAGGGCGGCATTCTAACCAGCTGAACTACCGGATCAATTTTTTTAAAAGAAATTGAGAAAACTTCTGCGATCCGGACGGGACTCGAACCCGCGACCTCCGCCGTGACAGGGCGGCATTCTAACCAGCTGAACTACCGGATCAATTTTTTTAAAAAGAAATTGAGAAAACTTCTGCGATCCGGACGGGACTCGAACCCGCGACCTCCGCCGTGACAGGGCGGCATTCTAACCAACTGAACTACCGGATCAAATTATTAAAGAACTTCGTTTCTTTTTCGTGGTTGCAAAATTACACCTTTTTTCGTTACCTGCAAATTATTTTCAAAAAAAATGCCTCCCAATCATGGAAGGCATTCATTACCAAAGTTGTTTTTTTATAAGTGAGCGCTTAATTTTTCAGCGATTACCTCTTTTGGAGCTACACCTACTAATTTGTCTACCACTTCTCCATTCTTAAAAATAAGAACTGTAGGGATATTTCTGATACCATACTGCATAGAGATTTCCTGGTTGTTGTCTACATCTACTTTCCCAACTACTGCTTTACCTTCAAAATCTGATGCTACTTCTTCGATGATTGGTCCTAACGTTCTGCAAGGTCCACACCATACTGCCCAGAAGTCTACTAATACCGGTTTGTCTGATTTTAAAACCGTATCCTGAAATGAGCTGTCTGTAATTTCTAAAGCCATTTTGTTTCTTTTATTTTAATTAATATTATTTTCTTTTTAATCCTTTATTGGATGTTCAAAATTACGATTTTTAAAGCATAAGCCTATCTATGCTCAACATTAGTTTTTTCTATAGTATAATCACTTGAAATTTCCTTCAAGGCACTTACTAATGTGTCAATTTCTGCTTTAGTCGTCATATGGCTGAAAGAGATACGTAATGGGGTACAATGATCCATTTCGTCCTCAGAAAGTACCATCATCATTACCATTGAAGGTTTTGAAGCTCCTGATGAGCATGCACTTCCCTGAGAGATTGCAATTCCTTTCATATCCAGCTGAAGTCCTATCAATGGGTTTTTATAAGGTAATAATGCACTTAAAACCGTATAAAGACTGTTTTCCTTTTCAGCACTTCTTCCGTTGAATTTAATTCCTTCAATTTCGGCAGAAAGTCTTTCAATTGCATAATTTTTGATATCCTGCATATGGTTGGTATATTCATCCATATGATTTAAAGAAAGTTCTAAGGCTTTACCTAATCCTACGATACCACAAACATTTTCTGTTCCGGCTCTAAGACTTCTTTCCTGAGGTCCTCCGGTGATAATCCCTTTTAAGCCTGTTGCCTTTCTGATAAATGCAAATCCTGCTCCTTTTGGTCCATGAAACTTGTGGGCACTGCATGAAGCAAAGTCTACAGGAATATCGGAGAAATCAAGGTTCATATGAGCCATGGTCTGTACAGTGTCCGAATGGAAAAGCGCATTATGCTCTTTGCATAGCTGGGCAACTTTTTTAAGGTCAATTATGTTTCCGATTTCGTTGTTAGCATGCATTAAGCTTACTAATGTTTTTTTATCTGAAGCTTTTAACAGCTCTTTTAATTTTACAAGATCAATATCTCCTTTTTCATTCGGGCGGATGTAGTTTACTTCTACTCCTTTTCTGCTTTTCATATCCAGAATGCTTTCAGAAACACATTTGTGTTCCAGAGGAGAGCTGATGATTCTTTCTACTCCCAGGTGTTCTACCGAGGATTTGATGATCATATTATTTGATTCGGTACCACAGGAAGTGAAAATAATTTCAGCAGGAGTTACATGAAGATAGTCTGCAACCTGTCTTCTTACATTTTCAATAAGGATTTTTGCTTCCTGACCAAAGCTGTGCGTTGAAGACGGGTTTCCGAAATTCATCTTCATAGTGCCCACCATTGCATCTATAACTTCTTCTGCAAGCGGAGTGGTTGCGGCATTATCTAAATATACTTTATCCATTATTATTTTGAATATTTTAATTCTACAGAGGTAAACTGGTAATTGGCGGGAACAGTGAAAATAATCCAGGGACTGGAGATCACCTGAATTTCCATTCCACCGGAAGGCTCTCCGGCCGGAACTTCTACATAAAGAATCTGATTTTTTACAGATGCACTCTTAATTTCATCAATTTTGTGACTTCCGGATCTGAAAGTTCCCAAATTGTATAAAACGACTTTTTTATTTTTCGGAAATGAAGGATATTTGATATAAGATTCTTTATCAAGATCTACAACACCAAAACTTCCTCTGATTCTGTTTCGAAAATCTTTTTCGTCTTTAATGATTGTAAAGCCGGGTCTATCTGCTCCTCCCTGGGATTCAGAGACAAGAAGTTCAGCATTTTCCTGCACAGCAGAAGACTTCTGGGATGAAGTGCTTGCACAGCTCATGAAGATTACCGTACATGCAATTAACAGACTTTTCATTTTTTACAATTTTATCTCCCAAAATTAGTGAAAAAATTGATAATGTCCTTCATTTGCCCATTTCAACATTGGTCGATCTCCGGAAGTATCGCCAAATGCAATAATTTTATCGTATTTAGAATCGTTTATTTCTTCTTTTATTCTTACCAGTTTTTCTTTCCCGTTGCAGTTTTTCCCCACAAAATTTCCTGTGAAAACCCCGTTCTTAAACTCTGCACGCGTAGAAACAAGCTCCATTTTAAGTGCCTGAGCGAATGGCTTTACCCAGATATCCAATGAAGCAGTAACCAATAAACTTTGTGTATTGTTATGATCTATATTATTAATAAAGTCAAGTGCATTTTCACGAACAATTTTAGGATAATGCTGTTCAAAAAACAATTTGGACTTCTGTTCTATCTTTTCCTGAGTCTGCCCTTTTAAAATAGAACCAATAAAGCTTTTTTTCACCTTTTCGGTTTCAGCCAGCTTTAATTTCAGCAGAATAAAGAGAGGAACGTGTCTTAAAAATTGTATACGGTATTTTGTAGAATCGTAGAATTTGAGATACATAAACATGGTATCTTTATACGTCAGGGTCCCGTCAAAATCAAAACAATACAATTTTTTCATTTCTCTTAAAGCTTTAATTTTTTAAATATAAATTCAGGGATATTCCTGATAATCATCATAATAATACTCCAAACCGGCAAAACATATGCCACATTTTTCTCCTTTTTGAAGGTTTTATAAATACAGTCTGCGGCTTGTTTCGGAGTGGCCGTCAGTTTTGGGTTTAAAGGCAGACCTTCTGTCATTTTAGTTGCCATAAACCCTGGTTTTATTGTAAGAACATGTACTTTTTTATCAAAAAGATAGTTTCGAAGACCACTCAAATAGGCTGTAAATGCAGCTTTTGCACTTCCATAAATAAAGTTACTCTGTCTTCCTCTGTCTCCTGCTACTGATGAAAGTCCAATAATTGTTCCCGATCTTCTGCTTTCAAATTTCTGAGCAAAATAGTTCATCACAGGAACCAGTTTTGAATAGTTGATATCTATGATACGTTCTGTATTCCTGTTGTCATATAATCCTTCTTCGGTTCCTTCTCCTAAATATCCTACGGCGCAAAATAATACATCTGAATTGATATTTTCAAATCTGTTGTAATCAATTTCTTTTGTCAGATCCAGTTCGATGACTTCCGCCTGCTGCAGAAATTTCACATCAATATGTCTTGCAAACCGCTCTGTAGTTTCTTTATTTGAGGTAAAAAGATATATTTTTTCAAATTTTTCTCCTTCCTGAAGTGCCTTTTCCACAAAAGCCTGTGCCACTTCAGATGTGCTTCCCAGAACTATCATTATGAGTTATTATTTATGATTCTTTTGTGCTGTAAAGACACAAATTTAGGATTTTGAATATTTTTAAGGTAATTGGTAAGCGATGATCTGCTCATGCTGTCTTTGGTAAGATAAATTCTTCCTCCGAATTCCTGAACAATGGCATCAAGCTGATCTACCAGACTTTTCAGTTTTGAATTCACTTTAAAATCCAATGCCAGCGTATACCCTTCCACAGGGAAAGAGTTGTAAGCAGCAGTATTGTTCTTTCCAAAAAGTTTAAGAACAGCCAGGAATGACCCGTTTCCGCTATTCGCGATCGTTTCAAGGATTCTTCTCATTCCTTCTTTTCCTGTTTCTTTAGGAATTACCATTTGATACTGTATAAATCCGGATTTGCCGTAGATTTTATTCCAGTCATTAACAGCATCCAAAGGATAGAAAAACGTCTCGTAGTCGATAAAGTTTTTCACTTCTTTTTTAGCCTGCTTTTTATAATACAGCCAGTTGAATATTTTTACCGTAAGTGCATTCAATACAAATCCGGGAAAATAAAACGGAACTGTAGGAGATAATTTTTTCTTTAATCTTAAAGGAGTTTTCAAAAAATTCTGAGGAAGCTCATGTTGAAAAGCATGCTCGCCTCTCATCAGAATACTTCTTCCAATGTCTTTTCCTTTTTGAAGACAGTCTATCCAGGCAACAGTGTACGTCCAGCTTTCACTTTCGTCAAACAGTTTAAAAATTTCATCCAGATTTTCTGCTTTGATGCTTTCCTGACGGATGTAGGCGGATTCAATATTTTTAAGCTTAAACTTTGCAGTAAGAATAATTCCTGTAAGGCCCATTCCTCCAATAGTAGCCCAGAATTTCTCTGGATTTTCTTCTCTTGAACAGGTAATAATTTCCCCGTTTTCAGTCATTAGCTTAAATTCAATCACATATTCCGAAAAACATCCTTCTGCATGATGATTTTTACCGTGAACATCGGAAGCGATAGCCCCTCCTATGGATACAAATTTTGTTCCGGGAGTAACATATAGGAAATATCCCTGCGGAACGGAAATCTCCAGAACTTCGGAAAGAAGAACTCCGGATTCACATTCCATTATTCCGTTTAAACGGTCAAAATTGATGAACTTATTTAATTTCTTTGTTGAAAATATAGATTCTCCCAACGAAGCATCACCATAGCATCTTCCATTTCCTCTTGCTATAACTTCGTTGTGATTGAGTACAAATTCTTTTATTTTTTTGAAATTGTCCTCAGATCTCATTTCTTTCTCCACTACCGGGAAATTGCCCCAGTTGGTAACTTTCTGCGTGAAATTAGGTTTCATTTCTTAAAATAAATTTGAATTAAAAATGCAACTACCCAAAGTAAAAGGGTAACCTGAATATAGCGATCTCTGTAAACAATTTTAGTGGGAGACTCTGTTCTGTTGTACACTAATGTCTGCTGAAGATACCTCAACAAGGCAAACACTACAAAAATAACGGTGTAGAATACTCTTGCGTGGAATCTTTCCTGAACTTCCGGAGAAAGCGTAAACATCAGATAGCAAATGATGGCTAACGTAATAGAAATAGACAATGCAATGTCTGCAAACTGAACGTTATATCCATCCAAAGCCTTTCTTGTCTTTCCAGAAACCTGCGCATTAATAAGCTCTCCTCTTCTTTTTCCGATTGCCAGTACAAGTGCCAGTACAAAAGTTAACAGAATAGCCCATTGTGAAATACTGATTCCGGTAATATAACCTCCCGCCAGTACTCGAAGAACAAATCCTATAGCGATAATGAAAATATCGATGATGGGAACATGTTTAAGCCTAAAGGTATAAGCAAGATTCATCACCACATAGAAACCTATAATGGTTGCAAATTTCCAAAGATACTCGTGGAAATAAAGTTGTGAGAAAAATACAAGAGTAATATCTGTAATGACCAAGCCGATAAGAATTCCTATAGCTGTTGACTTTGAAATGGCTCCACTAGCCAGAGGTCTTCTTCTTTTTTCAGGATGTTTCCTATCTGCCTCAATATCATTATAATCATTCAAAATATAAACTACACTTGCAGCAAGTGAGAATATAATGAACGCAAAAATGCTTTTGACAAGTAATTCTACATTTGTAATATTACCTGAAAAAAACAATGGGACAAATACAAACAGGTTTTTAACCCATTGCTCCACACGGAGTAGTTTTAAATATTTCTTCATTTATGTTGTTTCGAATGCAAAAATAATAAAATTAAAATTCTTAGCCTAAAAATACAAAAAAAACCGCCGGGGCGGTCTTTTACGAAAATATTTATATAATAAATTAACTATTGCCCTTGTTTGGCATCGTTAATCATTTTTTCATTTGCAGTAATAGCAAACTCTACTCTTCTGTTTTTAGCTCTTCCTTCATCAGTATCATTGCTTGCAACCGGCATATTTTTACCTTCACCTTTTGTGAACATTCTGCTTGATGCAATTCCTTTTCCTACTAAATAAGCTTTTACAGCGTCTGCTCTTCTTTGAGAAAGTGCTAAGTTGTAAGCATCTTTACCTACACTGTCTGTATACCCATAGATATTAATATTTGTATCTGGGTTTTTAACCAATACGTCACCTAGTTTATCCAGGTTAGCCTGTGCAACAGAAGTAAGGTTTGAAGAGTCGAATGCAAAGTTAACAATACTTTCATTCATTGTAACTTTAATACCGTCTCCTACTCTTTCTACCTGAGCTCCAGGTAATGTTTCTTTGATATCTCTAGCCTGCTTATCCATTTTGTTACCGATAACGTTACCAGCAACACCTCCGATAATACCTCCTAATACAGCACCGATAGCTCCGTTTCCTCCTTTTCCTACATTGTTCCCAAGGATACCTCCAAGTACTGCTCCTGAAGCAACACCTACTGCTGTACCTCTTTGTTGGTGATTTGAATTTTGAACCGCTTCACAGCTTGTCAATAATAATGCTGATGACAAGAAAAGAGCTCCTACGTATGTTTTTGTAAATTTCATTTTTTTTTGATCTTTTATGTTGATAAATTATTTCATTCCTGCTCTCTGGAAGTTGTAAACTACTTTTACATTACCTCCTTCAAAAGGAACATCTTGCTGAAGTGAAAACTGATCTGTTGTCTGATTGATCAGGGTAAGGCTATACCCTACAGAGTTTTGTTTTGCTTTTGTACCTGCAGCAATTTTTTTAAACATAAACGTGTTACCGTCTTTTACTTCAAATTTGATAGGTTGTGTAATTGCAGGGCAATCTCCACCGCCATTTAAAGTATATGCTCCTGTCCAGTTGTTAGGAATTAATCTCCAGTGGCTTCCTACAAAACATTGTGCGTCTGCACCTTCATCAAAAGGCTTGATTTTATATCCTTTTTCGTAATCTATACTTACGATTTGCCAATCTCCTTTCATTTTCAGAAAGTCTGCTCTTTGATTTTGAGACGTAGCTGCTTTGTTAACAGAGGAACACGACACTGCAAAAAGTGATGTTCCCAACATCCCTGCAAGTAGTAACTTTTTCATTTTGTTGTTTATTATTTTGTTACTATAAAGTTACAAAAAACCGTGCCAAAATTTAAAATAAAAATAAAAAGTCCGAAAAAAATTCGGACTCTTTATCGTTTCTCCTTAAATACAGGGAGATATATTATTTTTTAACAGCCTTTTTTACGGATTTCGAAGGCTTAGAAGGTGTTGATACCTTTCCTTTATAGAAATTCGTATAGGCATATTCTGCTGCTTTTTTCAGGTCTATAACTCCACCTGCCTGCGACTGGTCTGTAAAGCCGTTTGCAGTGCTTGGATTGCTGCTTTTCACAAGTGCTTCAATGATCTGATAAGGCTTCAGATCCGGCATATAAGCTAATAAAACAGCGGCTCCTCCGGCTACCACAGGAGAAGCCATAGAAGTTCCCTGAAGGTATTTGTATTCGTTTTTAGGAACGGTAGAATAAATTTCTTCTCCCGGTGCGAAAACGTTCACCATTTTTTTATTGTAATTAGAAAAATCTGCTCTCAAAGCATCATTTTTATTAGTACTTGCTCCTACCACAAGAACATTGCTTACAAATGGTTTTTCATCTGTAATATTTTTAAAATTGGTAGGATAAGCCAAATGCTCGGCTACATCTTCATTTTCATTTCCGGCAGCTTTTACTAAAAGAACACCTTTATCTTCAGCATATTTAAAAGCATCCCAAACTACGTTCTTACCCGGAGAAACAGGTTTTCCGAAGCTCATGTTCAATACTTTTGCCCCGTTATCTACTGCATATCTGATTGCGTTAGCAACATCTTTATCTCTTTCATCCCCGTTTGGAACTGTTCTTACAGACATGATTTTAGCAACTTTTGAGGCTACTCCGTACTGAACTTCTTTTCCTTGAGGAAGTCCGGCAATAATTCCTGCTACATGGGTTCCGTGCTCTGCATCGGGCCCTTCATAATGGTTGTTCCCATAATTTTTTTCAGAATAGTCATCATAATTATCTCCTACAATTTCTTTTCTTGTATCATATGAAAGATCATATTGTTTTGCTGCAGGAGCAAAGTGATCGATAGCCTCTTTCAATTCCTTCTTCACACTCTCTTCGAAATCAGTGCCTGATTTTCCTTTAAAAACGGGACTTTGTGAAATTTGGCTTAAGAAATCCAATGCGATTGCATTTTCCTGATCTGTTGGAGCTTTGATCACTGAAATAGTTTCTGTTGTCAACGGCTTACCTCCCAATAATTTTACCATATTAGGAACCAACTCATAGAGCATAGAATAGGTCTTGAAATTCTGTATAGCCTCGATACTTTTTGAATTAAACATATCTTTGGCTTTCATATACATATCAAACTCGTCCTTCATCTGAGCCTGATTAGCTTTGTTCTTTGTAGAATTGTCACCTTCAAAAATAGGTTTGTATTTGGCAACTACTCTTGTCACTTCCATATTATCGATATCAACATCACCGTTTTTACCTCCTATGAAGTTCCACCCGTGTACATCATCAATGTATCCGTTTCCGTCATCATCTTTACCATTTCCAGGAACTTCGTTAGGGTTTGACCAAAGATTTTTTACCAATCCCGGGTGATCTACCTGTACTCCACTATCCAAAACTCCCACCACAACTGTTTTAGGCTTCAGTCCTTTAGATTCTAAGTATTTATAAGCATTTGCCGTATTTACCCCATATACCTTTGAAGTAGCAAAATCTTTATGATACCATGTCATCAGATCTTTATCTTCGTTGGGGTTTTTACTTTTAGCTTTAGATTCCTGTGCAAAAGAGAAACTAAAACCTGCTAGAAAAACTGCAGCTAATAATACCTTTTTCATATGTTGATATTTAATTTTATTTTAAGACATATGCCAATCGCTACTTTTATCTGTTTTTATATTGAGAATTCTATGAATAGCGACTGTATGCTAATACGGTTGTTTTATATTTTTTATATATACCATAGATTCCGGGCCTTTATTACAAATAAGGTCAAGAACCGACAGGTCTTCCAAAAATCCGAACTTGTCAGAAAAAGTCTGGTAATATTCTTCCATTTGAAATTCTGAAGGAAGCTTTGCCGAAAATTTTTCTCTGAAGTTGATACTTTCAGGGTTTTTGATATATTCTTCATTCAAAGAGTGTGCCTTTTCTGTTTTCAATATCTGTTGGATCACTTCTATCCCTTTAAGGTTAAAATCCAAAAGAAATTTTTCTTTAAGGTCAAAAATCTTTCTGAACTTATCTTCATAATATTCAAAATAAGGAGAGCTTTGGTATGCTGTCTTGATTGATTTCCAATGAAGGGTTCTCCAATCCTCACGGTAAGAGATTTCTATATCTTTAAATTCTCTTTTTCCGTTATGATTGATAGGAATTATTAACGACAGTTTTCCGTTGGCACCATAGATGTTTGTTCTGTTTCTATAGGTCTGCTTTGGAAAGTTTTCAAATTGTTCCAATACAATTTCATTCTCAGGGTTCAAAAACACTGAAAACCATGAAATTGGGGGCATATAAAATGCTGGTAATAATACATTCGTCATATTCATAATGCAAAAATGAAGTATTTTTTCAAATACTTCATTCTATTTTAAGTTTAATTTTTCTATTAATCGTCTTCAGTTTTTTTCTTTCTGAACAGTTTCACAAAATACTCCCATCCGAAGAACAATATAAGGATCATTGCCGCAATCCACCAGTAAGAGGTTTTATTAGCTTCTCCTGTATTGGTTGCTTTGAACATTCTTTCCCAACGGATTTTGAATGGTGCCTGGTAAGTAGAGCTGCTGTCCGCAAATGCTCCCTGAAGGCTCATCCATGTGAACATCGGTTTTCCGACAATATTCTCTTCCGGAACGAAACCAAAGAATCTTGCATCTAATGAAGCATCTCTGTTGTCCCCCACCATCATATAATAATCCTGCTGAATAGTATACTGAGTAGCTTCTTTTCCGTTAATTAAGATTTTTCCGTTTTTCTTTTCTAAACTATTGTGCTCATACTCAGAAATAACCCACTGATAGGTTGGAAGTGTTTCCTGGTTGATAGCCACTACATCTCCTTTTTTAGGAATTCTTAATGGTCCATACCAATCAGCATTCCAAGGTTTATTAATTGGGAAGATGGATTGAGTCGTATCAATTTTCGTTCTCGCCTCATCTTTATAAGCAACTGCTGATTCTTCTTTTGCAAAAACTTGTTCTTTTATGTCTGTAACATGAGGAAGTTCTTTAATTTCTTTAGCAACCTTATCTGTTAAACCCTGAAAAGCATAAACATACCCTCCACTATCCTGTTGAAATTCACGAACCGGTAAAAATCCGTACACTTTATATAAAGTTGGAATATCCAATTGAGCATCTGTGGTTACCATATATCCGTGTTGTACTTCCTGATCTCCTAAAACGATTTCCGGCTTTCCGTTAACGAAAAGTCTTCCGGCTCTCATTTCAAAAGTATCACCTGCTGTAGCTACACATCTTTTTACGTAAGGATCTTTTCTGTCGATGGCTGTATGTACAGAATCCTGAGGATAGTTGAAAACAACTACATCATTTTTCTGTGGTTTGTTGAATTGTAAAATTCTTGTATAAGGTAATTTTACAGCATCTACATAAGATTTTGGATCATCTTTAGGGTTACCTTTCTGTCCTGTATCCATAATCGTTCCCTGAAGGAAAGGTATTGCTACCGGACGCATTGGAAGTCTGTATCCATAGCTCCATTTGTTTACAAAAAGGAAGTCACCCACCAATAATGTTCTTTCCATGGATCCTGTAGGAATCCCGAAAGGCTGCGTTACAAAAACGTGAATAATGGTAGCAAAAACTACCGCGAAGGTAATGGAACCAACGAATGTATCTTTCTTCTTATCATTTTTCTCTTCGTCTGTAAGGAACAGGTCGTTTGCATTCTCATCTTCTAACTCTACATCTTTAGAATAGTTGATTACTGCCATATAAATAAACGGCAGAATCACTGTAAGAATCTGATCTTTGAAAAGTGTTTTCCCGAACTTTTTCACTAAATAAAGATGAAAAACAGACATCATGATTGGCCCTACAATCGGAAGATAAGAAAGGATTGCCCACCATTTCGGATGTTTTGTTTCTTTAAGAATGATGAAATAGTTGTAAAAAGGGATAAAAGCAAATAAGGGGCTATAGCCCATTTTCTTGAACAGTTTCCAAGATGAAATCCCCATCAATACGGATAGTACGAGGACATATACTGTATAAGTTAAAAAATAATTCATAAATTTTTGTGCCTATTCTTATGATATAAATGATAAAATGATGAGTAATAAATGATAAAAGCACTCTGCTGTTTACAATTCACTATTCATCATTCTCTGCTTATTGGTCTGCAATTTACAGAATTTGTTACAAATTAAAGTCCCAAAACGTCTTTCATTGCGAAGTTTCCTTTTTTATCTTTAATCCATTCTGCAGCTACTACAGCTCCCAGTGCAAAACCGTTTCTGTTGAAAGCGGTATGTTTGATTTCGATTTCGTCTACTTCACTTCTATAATACACGCTGTGAGTTCCCGGTACTTCATCTTCACGCACTGCAAAAATACCAAGCTGCTTACCTTCTGTTTCTTCCAGCTTCCATGCATCGAATTTCGGGTTATTTTGAATAATCCCTTCTGCAATGGAAATAGCAGTTCCACTTGGAGCATCCTTTTTATGGATGTGGTGAATTTCTTCCAGTTGACAAGAGTATTCATCAACATTCTTCATCAGATCCGCCAGTTTTTCGTTTAAAGCAAAGAATAAATTGACTCCTAAACTAAAGTTGGAACCATATAGGAATGCTGTTTCGTTGTCTACAGCTAATTTTTCTATTTCAGATTTTTGATCCAGCCAGCCAGTTGTTCCGCAGATCACCGGAATTTTATTTTCAAGACAAGCTTTGATGTTTTCAAATGCAACTTCCGGTAATGAGAATTCAATCACAACGTCCGGATTATTAAGATTCTCAGCAGTGGGGGTTTCCTTCAGACGGGCAACTACTTCATGACCTCTCTTCTGTGCGATCTCATCAATGATCTTACCCATTTTTCCGTAACCAACTAATGCTATTTTCATATAATCTTTTTATTTTTTAATACTGCATGTAATCTTCAGATCTTTCTGCAGATTTATTGTCTTTTAAAATCTGTAACTTAAACTAAAGCCTGTTTTCGGAGCGCTGTATCCATACTGATCTTGAATAACCGATGGTTTAAAAACCAGATCCGGATCATGGCGGCTTTCGTAAAGGTGTGCATCTACTACGGCATCTACAATATTCAGAATATAGATTAATCCTGTAATGGCAATGGCATAATCCCTTTGTCTTTTGGCTCTGTCCTGGGCATTTCCTAAAGCTCTTTTGTCCAGCCACGGGTGGCTGTCTACAAATTCATTAGGGGTACCATTCAGCTTTGCTACATAATATTCACGGTACTTTTTGTACTGGTTGTCGTTCCACACAGCAATACCTACTCCGGCTCCTACCGCTCCCCAAACAATGGGAATCTTCCAGTATTTTTTGTTGTAAAACTGTCCTAATCCGGGTAAAACTGCAGAATATAAACCTGCTCTGGTAGGATTCAGCTTTATGGTTTTTACTGTAGGGCCATTAGCTTTTTCAAGATCTTCGATAATCTTTGCTTCTGTTTTGCCCGGCTTTATTACACGAGATTCTTGTTTCGGAAGTGTCTGCACCCGAACAGTATCAATGGGTTTTACTTGTGAGTAGGCCAGTGCGGCAAAACACAAGAAAAATGTGAAAAATATTTTCTTCATTATTTAATATGAGACAAAATGTATTCCAGCTCTTCTTCATTTTTGAAGTCCAGAACAATTTTACCTTTTTTACCATTTCCAGAAGATTTGATCTCTACTTTTACGTCTAAGATATCAGCAATTGTCTTCTGGGCTTTTTTATAATTATTAGAAAGCTCCACTTTTGCTTTTTTGGCAGCAGGAGACTTCGGGTTCTTTAGTGCAGCAGCAGCTTGCTCTGCCTGACGAACGTTTAATTTTTCTTTGATGATAAGATCAAACAAAACCTGCTGATCTTCTTCACTTTCAAGACTGATAATCGCTCTTCCGTGTCCTGCAGAAATCTCACCACTTCTGATAGCATTCTGAATATCCGGATTCAATCTTAAGAGTCTGATAGAATTGGTAATGGTACTTCTATCCTTTCCAATTCTCTGGCTCAGATTTTCCTGAGTAAGACCGATTTCCTCTAAAAGCCTATGATAAGTTAATGCAATTTCGATAGCATCAAGGTCTTCTCTCTGGATGTTTTCAACAAGAGCCATCTCAAGAAGTTCCTGATCATTCACTAAACGGATATAGGCAGGAATTGTTGTTAACCCTGCAATTTTAGTTGCTCTGTAACGTCTTTCCCCGGAAATGATTTCAAACTTCTCACCGTCTTTTCTAAGGGTAATCGGCTGGATTACGCCTAAGTTTTTGATTGACTGTGCAAGTTCGTTTAATGCTTTTTCATCAAAATAAGTTCTCGGCTGCGTCGGGTTCGGATAGATATCTTCAAGCGAAACTTCTACAATATTTCCCACAAACTTATCTGCTCCTTCATCAGTAGCTGAATTGATAGTTGCTTTAGATTCTGCGCTTAAAATGGCGCCCAAACCACGTCCCATAGCTCTTTTTTTGTCCTTCATAGATATAATTGATAAATGATGTTTGATAAGTGATGGCTGGCATTCACTTCATGGCCATTTATTATTAATTTAATTCTTTATTAAGTTTTCATTCTTTAAAAGAACTTCTTCAGCTAACTGAATATACTGAACAGCTCCTTTACTTTCTGCATCATAGTTCAGGATACTTTCTCCAAAACTTGGTGCTTCACTTAGTCTTACGTTTCTGCTGATAATGGTTTCAAAGACCATTTCCGGGAAGTGTAGATTCACTTCTTCCACTACCTGATTGGATAATCTCAATCTGCTGTCATACATGGTAAGAAGAAGTCCTTCAATTCCAAGATCTTTGTTGTGGATCTTCTGAACATTTTTAACGGTATTCAAAAGTTTTCCAAGTCCTTCTAATGCAAAGTACTCACACTGGATTGGAATGATTACAGAGTCTGCTGCTGTAAGAGCATTTACGGTAATAAGACCTAAACTCGGTGCACAATCAATGATAATATAGTCATAATCATCTCTTACACTGGCTAATGCTTTTTTCAGCATATATTCACGATCTTCCTTGTCTACCAATTCAATTTCCGCAGCTACCAGGTCGATATGTGACGGAATGATATCAAGGTTTGGAGTCGCAGTTCTTTTGATACAAACTCTTGTTTCTGCACTATGCTCCAGTAGATTATATGTAGAATACTGAACATCTTCCACCCCCAGACCGGATGTAGCATTCGCCTGAGGATCAGCATCAATGATTAATATTTTCTTTTCCAATACTCCTAATGCTGCCGCCAGGTTAACAGCGGTGGTAGTTTTACCAACGCCTCCTTTTTGATTAGCAATACCTATGATTTTTGCCATTATTAGAACTTTAAGTTTCAAAAATACACTTTTTTCTTTGCTCTCGGTGAGTGGGGAAAACCAAAATTGAGTTAAAATATTGTTAATAAGCAATTTAACGATAAAAAAAATTATCCACAAAAAAAAATCTTTGTGGATAACTATTTAAAATTTGTCTTTTCGTGTTAATTATCAAATTTCATTGAGATTGGAAATTTGAAATAACTTCTTACGAATTCTCCTTTTTTGTTTTTGGCAGGAATCCATTTCCCTTTGCTTGAGATGTTTTTGATTGTTCTCATTGCCTCACTATTAAAATCGGCGTTGGTTCCATTAGCTTTTACCCCTGAGATCGTTCCGTCCATTTCTACAATAAAGGTAACTGTCGTTTTTACAACATCTTCTGATTCAAATCCTGAACCATCGAAGTTGTTCATTACTTTATTTCTGAAGGAGTCTATTCCTCCCGTGAAATTAGCTTCTACACTTAATTCTGTTTCAATCTTTTTAGGATCAGCTTTTTCAACTACGGGATCAGCCTTTACAGCAGGCGGACCATCCCCTCCGATAACACGTGGAACAATCGGAATATAGGTTGTATTTGGTATTTCTTTACCCTCCGATGTTTGTGTACTTGCTATCGCATTTGTTTTATCCTCCACTTGTTTTTCATTAGTAACAATTGCTTTAGGCTCCGGCAATCTGTCGTCATATGCTTTTACAGCAGGAGCTGGCGGAGTGGGTTTTACAATCTGCGCAGGAGGATCTTTCGGTTTATTCTCCTCTGGAATGATCATCTGAGGAGGAAGTACAAATCCACCATCAGTAATCACTTCCGGAGTTTTGAATGCAGAAATTACAAATGGTGTAAGAGATACTGCAGCCATTAAACTTGCTCCGATAAAAAGTGCTTTGGTTAATATTCTATCTGATTCGTTTCTTAATGCATAGGCACCATATTCTTTATTGCGGTGCTCGAACAGGACTTCGTTAAAACGAAATTCCTGGTTTTGGTTATGTTGTTTCATCACTACTACTATTTAAACTGTTAAAAATTGTGATTATTAGTTTTGTTAGCTCTTATCGATAAGCAATGTTGTAATATCAAAACATCTGCCAAAATTTTAGCAAAACAACATAATATTAGAAAATTTTATGATAATGTTTAAATTTTAACATTTATAAATAGAAAGTTTATATAGAAAAACAACACTATTTTTCATAAAAACAAATAAACATAAATAGAAGAACCTTAGCTGAATACAAAGGTTATATAAGCATCAAAAGAAGAGCAAGCGGTATTAGTAATCCGAGTGTATTAATAATAATCAAAATAATAGAACTGATCTTTGTTTTCGAATAGCTTTTAGCAGCAAAATAAATCGCACCTGTACTAAAAATCAAACTGCAGACAATAAAAAGGATCAGCAAAAAATTCGAACTCACATTGAATGGTAATCCTAAATAAACAATAATTAAAACAGAATATGCCATTGTAAGATATAAACTGATCACTATATTGTTCAGAAAACGCTGGGGTATTTTATTCTCTTCCATTATTTTTCTTATTTATATTTTTCTACCAAAACAAAAGTATACAAAAATTCAAAACTGGAATCACCTCTTAATTGATGAGCTCCCTAACCTCCTTGACAAGTCTGTAGAAGAAAATTTTTAAACAAAAAAAGAGACTATCCAATGATAGCCTCTCTGTTATTTTATGTTTAAGAATATTAGAATAATTCTTTTCTGATGATGTTCTGACTTCTTTCAGGACCTACAGAAACTAAGTATACGTTGATTCCTAAGTATTTCTCAATAAACTCGATGTATTTCTGAGCAGTGTCAGGAAGTTCATCATAGCTTCTTGCTTTTGTAATATCTTCGCTCCAACCTGGTAAATCCTGATAGATTGGTTCGTAGTTGTACAATTTTTCTGTTGAAGAAGTGAAATAATCAATAACTTTTCCGTCTTCAGTTTTGTAATGTGTTACTACTTTAAGGTTTTCAATTCCTGTAAGAACGTCAAGCTTAGTGATCACAAGGTTATTGATTCCGTTGATCATACAAGCATGCTTTAAAGAAACAAGGTCTAACCAACCTGTTCTTCTTGGTCTTCCTGTAGTTGCTCCGAACTCACCACCGATCTGTCTGATTTTTTCACCCAGTTCGTTATCTAATTCAGAAGGGAAAGGTCCGTTTCCTACTCTTGTACAGTAAGCTTTTGCTACTCCGATAAGGTTTTGAAGCGAAGTTGGCGGCACACCAGCTCCTGAACAAACACCTCCTGTAGATGGAGAAGATGAAGTTACGTATGGATATGTTCCGAAGTCGATGTCAAGCATTAATGCCTGAGCACCTTCGAACAATACATTTTTACCGTCTCTGATCGCCTCGTTCAGCTCTAATTCAGTATCAACGATTCTGTCCTGAAGCTGTTTTCCGATTGCTAAATATTCGTTGTAGATTTCTTCAACGTCTAAAGTTGGCTTTCCGTAATATTTTTCAAAAAGAGAGTTCTTAACTTTTAAGTTTTTCTCAATTTTGTCTCTTAAAATCTCAGGATTTAAAAGATCTACCATTCTGATTCCAACTCTTGCAATTTTATCTTCATAACAAGGTCCGATTCCTTTTTTGGTAGTTCCAATCTGAGTCCCTCCGTGTTCCTCTTCACGGTAAGTATCCAAAAGGATGTGGTAAGGCATGATTACATGCGCTCTTCTGCTGATAAAGATATGATCTGTTCTTAAGCCTTTGCTTTCGATCTGACCAACTTCTCTAATAAAAGACTTAGGGTTTACCACTACTCCGTTCGCAATGATACATTTCCCTTTGCATTGAAGAACTCCTGAAGGAAGAAGGTGCAAAACGAATTTTTCTTCACCTACATAAACCGTGTGACCAGCGTTGTCTCCCCCTTGGAAACGTACTACATAGTCTGATTTTGCTGATAAAACATCCGTTATTTTTCCTTTGCCTTCATCTCCGTACTGAAGACCTACAACTACATAAGTTGACATATTTTACTTTTGTTTTTAGATTCGTGCAAAATTACTTTTAAAAAAACTGACGACCAAATTATAGAGGATATTTATTTTTAGTTGGAATGAAAATCATGAGGCTGAATATCATCTTATTTCTGATATTTTTACTTTTATACCTATATAAAATGGATTATATTTACTCTAAAAATTACGCAAAATGAAATTTAAAATTCTATTTCTATTTTTAATTGTTCCTTTGTTTTATCTAAAAGCTCAGGATAAAGTAAATGATTATCTGAATGTTCCGGAACCTATTAATTTAAACCAAAAAGAATATAATTTAGCCTGGAGCTCTCATCCCAATGAAAATTATTTCAAGCAGGAATATCTAACTCCAAAAGAAGACATCAACCAATACAACAGTATGATTTTAATTGAGTTTGTAAAAGGAGATTTTACTTTGAAAGACGTTATTGATCAAAAAGTAGGAGAACTTCAGCAGATGAAAAAAACGAATCCGGTTATTAATTATAAAATTCTTGAAAAAGATGAAGAATATATCTTAGATTTTCTTATCAGCAAAAATTCAAAGGATGGTAAGGAGATATTGATTGCAGAAAGAAATGTTTACCGTTATAAGCTTATTAATGATGGTAAAAATAAAGGTATTCTTCTTTTTGCTGTAAGTGAAAGAGGATATGATAAAAATATTGATGCATTCTTTACTAATTTAAAAAACAATTCTTCTCAATTAATTGAAACTGTCGGAAATTACAAGATCCCTGACATTAAGATAAAATAAAGCAAAATCCCACTTATTATGCCAGTATACCAAACATCATACCTCCCATCAAAAATAAACAATGAGTCCCAGCTTTTCTACACCTTATTTTCTCCGGAAACAGCAAAAGCTACGCTACTCATTGTTCATGGCATGCAGGAACATAGCGGAAGATATGCAGAAATTGCAGAATATTTTGCAGTTCATGGAATAGCTGTATTGACGTATGATCATTTGGGACACGGAAAATCTGTAGAAGAGAAAAAAGATATTGGTTTCTTCCAGCTTAAAAAACCGGATGAAAGGCTTGTTGCCGATGCAGAAATGATGGCTGATTATCTTGCAGAGCAGTTTCCGGATGTTCCGCATTTTATTTTGGGGCATTCGATGGGATCTTTTATTACCCGTTGTCTTCTTCAAAAGGCAAGCAGTAAGTTTGCAGGAGCTATTATTACAGGAACCGGCGGACCTTTACCGGGAATAGACTTGTTAAGAGGTTATTTGTCATTAGCTACTGCCATTGCGCCTCGTCACCGTACTTTTTTGAATTCTGTTTTCACAAGCGTTAATAACAAACATTTTAAAAAGGATAAAGATTTCAGTGATACCAGCTGGCTGAGTGTAAACCCTAACAACAGAAAGGCTTTTGAGCAGGATGAACTTTGTGGAATTCCTTTTACTCATAATGCTTTTTATACTTTATTTACTATTTATAAAAAAGCGACAGCAAGAAACTGGGCTTCCTCAATTCCCCAATCATTTCCGTTTTTGTTCGTAAGTGGACAAAATGATCCGATTGGCGATTTTGGAAAAGGGGTGATGCATACTGTTGAACATTTAAAAGCTGACGGTTTTCAAAATGTAGACGTAAAGATCTATCCTAATATGCGCCATGAGATTTTGAATGAGGAAATAAGAGAAGAGGTTTTGAATGGAATCTATAATTGGATTTTAAAATAAAAAATCTTTCAGATTATACAGATTTCGTTGATTTAATACACTTAAAAATCATGAGAATACATATTTTCGGAGCTTCCGGTTCCGGGGTTACCACTTTAGGAAAAGCACTGTCTGAAAAACTTAATATTGAGTACCTCGACAGTGATGATTTTTTCTGACTTACAACCCAAAATCCCTTTACAGAAAGACAAAATCCTGACATCAGAAATGCGCGTATTTCAGAACAGCTTCATGCTACTAAAAACTGGATTTTTGGAGGTTCGGTTATTCATTGGGGTGAAAATGTGTTTCCGACATTTGACCTGATTATATTTCTCTATCTGCCTTCTGAACTTAGAATGGAAAGATTGAGAAAAAGGGAATATGAAAGATATGGTGACGAAATTATCACCAATCCGGAAAGAGCCAAAAAGTTTCAGGAGTTTATGGATTGGGCTAAAGATTATGACCATAATACAGGCATTGCCAACAGAACTTTAAAAGCCCACCTTGAATGGCTATGTGATATAGACACCCCTCTGATTGAGCTTTCGGGTAATTATGAGCTATCTCAAAAGATGGACATCATTTTGGATAGAATAAAACAGGCAAATCTGCAGATTCAATAGAGATTGCTTCGCTTTGCTCGCAATGATTAGTACTTTCAAAAGGAATTACTATTTTAGAACACTGAAAAAACAAAATCAATCACTGTGACTATAGAAGAACTTATAAAAGACAAGGCTGTAAAATCAAAGGAAAAGGTAGACATCATCAGTAAATGGATTATTGACAAATCCTTACCTACCGATGAGCTGATTGCTTTCGCTGAAAAATCAAAAGATCCTGTAAAAGCAACCTGCATTGAAGCCCTGGAATATACTACAAAACAGAATCCCAGTCTTGCAGATGAAACCGTATTTTCATTTGTTATCCAAACCCTTACTGAAAAAGCACCCAGAATAAAATGGGAAAGCGCCAAAGTAATAGGCAATACAGCTCATTTATTCACTGAAAATCTGGATCAGGCTATTACCAACCTTCTTGGCAATACAGATCATGAAGGAACTGTAGTACGATGGAGTGCAGCATTTGCATTGGGTGAAATTTTAAAATTGAAAACCAGTCATAATTCTTCTCTGTTTCCTACTGTTGAAGACATTTGTGAGAAGGAAGAGAAAAACAGTATCAAAAAGATTTATCTGGATGCAATTAAGAAAACGAAAAAATAATGTTTTTTAATTCATAGAAAATAAAAACCTGGAAATTGATTTCCAGGTTTTTTTATGATAAGTTTTGGCTAAAGCCAATGGAACTGTTTTGATATTGAAGGCGGGCTAAAGCCCACCCCTATTGAATACACCCACATTATACATTCGCAGAAACCTCATCATATTTAGATTTCTACTGAATAACAAAGTATGAATATCGTTCTTAATCCAACAAAACCTCACTGCTCACCCCAATCTCGTTCAGGAAAACTTCATCATGGGAAATAACTAAAAGAGTTCCCTGATAATCTTTGATAGAATTGGTGAGAATTTCTACATTCTGAAGATCTAAGTTATTAGTTGGTTCATCGAGAATGATTATATCCGGAGCTTTATTGCTGACGGAAAGTCCGCAGAGAAGTAAGCGCAAACGTTCACCACCACTCAGCATACCACATTTCTTGTCCCATGTATCTTTTCCAAACAGAAATCTGGATAGTAATGTTTTCACTTCGGATTCCTGTAATGCACTGTCATTGAAGGTCTGTACAAAATCATAAAGCGTTGATTCATGATCAATCAAAGAATATTCCTGATCAATATAGATACTGTTGAATTCTGCCCTGTTTATTTCTCCTTCTGAAGATTCAATATTTCCCAGCAGAAGCTTTATCAACGTAGTTTTTCCGGAACCATTTGACCCCTTAATACAAATTCTATCTCCGCTCCGCAACTCAAGATTAAGATTTTCTTTCCAGAGACTTCCCTTTCCATAATTGAAGTTAATATTCTCTGCAGCAACAAGAATTTTCCCTGAATGCAGATTGGAATCATTAAAATTGACTTTCATCTGATCAGAATTCTTTAAAGAGGAACGCAAATCTCTTAAATCGTCTGAAATTCCACTGATTTTCTCAGCGTGTACACTTTTCAGTTTTGAAGTATTTTTCTCAGCATTATTCCGAAGGGTATTCATCATAATTCTCGCTACACCGGATTTTTCCTGCTTTCCTTTTCCTCTTGAATCCAGCTTTTGCTTTCTTTCCAGTGTTTCCCTTTCCTTTTCTTTTGCTTTTTTCAGGGTACGTTCTTTTGAATGAATGTCATTCTGTAAGGCTTCCTCTTCCACTTCCTTCTGTGCTGCATAGAAATCGTAATTTCCACCATAGGCTGCAATTCCCTGATTACTTAACTCGAATATTGTATCCACAAGATTGAGCAAAGCACGGTCATGACTTACGATAACCACTGTTGCATTTGTTTTATCAATAAGATCATACAGCAGCTTCCTTCCATCAAGATCCAGATGATTGGTAGGTTCATCCAGGATGATAATATCAGGCTGGTTAATCTGAATTCCGGCAAGAAAAACTTTAGTCTTTTGACCGCCGCTCAAGCCTTCCAGTTTTTGGGTTAATTCAAAATTCTCGAGTCCCCAATGTTCCAGCGCTTGCTGGCATCGCTCTTCAATATCCCAGTCGTCATTAAGCGTTTCAAAATAAATTTCATCCACCTCTCCATTCGTTATTTTTTGAAGAGAAAGTAGTTTCTTATCTATTTCCAGACATTCTGCGATGGTAAGGTGATTATAATTTCCGAACATTTGAGGCACATAAAAAATATCATCATGGATCGTAATATTGCCGTTGAGAGGCTGTATTTCGCCAGCGATCATTTTCAGCAGGGTAGATTTTCCCATGCCGTTGCATCCCACCAAAGCAGATTTGATGGAAGGCTGTATTGTTAAATTGATATAATTAAATAGAAGATTTCCTCCCGGAAACCCAAAGGATATATTTTGCAGTAAAATCATGATTTCTTTCTTAATAATAGTTGAACACCAGCAACATCTTTGTTACCGTTTTATTGAATCTGAAAGAAATTATATTCTACATATCTGTATTGTTGGGTTTTGAAGGAACAAAGATACTCATTTTTCGGAATATTCATTTTTCATCAATGATCAAGACATTTATCATCCTTTTCTTCAGTCCCATTTCAAACACCTGTTTATTTTTAATCATTTTCGGAATTCTATTTTGAGGCTATATCATTCTATCTGGTAAAGAGCCTCTACTTATTATTATTTAAACAGGCTTCATCATCCTATTCAATTCTACCGCTACAAAACCAATAAACTTTCAAACTGATAAAAACAGGAAAGTATTTTAATCAAAAATCCGTAACTTTGCCAACTACTAAAAATTTTATGGAAAGCATTAAAGTTCACGACAAAACTTTCGTTCCTTATTTAAAGGATGCCGAAATTCAGGAAATTGTAAAAGAGACAGCGTTAAGAATTTATGAAGATTACAAGGATGAGGTTCCTGTTTTCATTGGTGTATTAAATGGAGTGGTGATGTTCTTCTCAGATCTTTTAAAATATTACCCGGGGGAATGCGAAATTGCCTTCATTCAAATGAGTTCTTATGTAGGGACAGAATCTACAGGGATTGTTTATCAGAAAATGGAGCTTACTAAAGAAGTGAAAGACCGTCACATTATTCTTGTAGAAGATATTGTAGATACAGGAAATACTGTTGAAAGTCTTTTCAAATATTTTAAAGAAACACAACGTCCTAAATCTGTAAAACTGGCAAGTTTCTTATTGAAACCTGAGATTTACAAGAAAGATTTTAAACTGGATTACATTGGAAAAGAAATTCCAAACAAATTTGTACTTGGATACGGACTGGATTATGATGAATTAGGAAGAAACCTACCGAATTTATACCAGTTGGAAGACGGACAAATCAACCATTAAACGCTGTTGGCTATTAGCTGATAGCTTTTAGCTTAAAAATTATATAAAGAAATAAATTTAATAATAACTTAAAAAAGCTGAAAGCAAAAAAGCAAGCCGCCAAAAGCCACGAGCCAGAAGCAAAAATGCCCATTGCTGGAAGCGTATCAACATTATGATAAACATTGTTCTGTTCGGCCCTCCAGGAAGTGGAAAAGGAACACAAGCTCAGAATCTAATCGAGAAATTCAATTTAAAACAGGTTTCAACAGGTGATCTTTTCAGATACAATATGAAAAATGACACTGAACTTGGAAAACTGGCTAAGTCATACATCGATAAGGGAGAATTGGTTCCGGATCAGGTAACAACAGATATGCTGATCGATGAGATCAAAAAACCTACTGATACCAACGGTTTTATTTTTGACGGATATCCAAGAACAACTGCTCAGACAGAAGCTTTGGAAACGATCGTTAAAGAAGTATTGAATGACGATATTGATATCTGTCTTTCATTGGTAGTAGAGGACAAAATTTTGGTTGAAAGACTTCTGAAAAGAGGAGAAACCAGCGGAAGATCAGACGACAGCAATGTAGAGATCATCGAAAACAGAATTAAAGAATATTATACTAAAACAGCAGAAGTTGCCGAGCTTTATAAGCAGCAGGGTAAATATGTAGAGGTAAACGGTGTTGGAGAAATTGATGAGATTTCCCAAAAACTTTTCGCTGAGGTAGAGAAAATTAAATAATCGGGATATGGGCACGGGATAAAATTTCGTCCCGTAGCCTGTAACTTGCAACACAAACTATATGTCTAACTTTGTAGATTACGTAAAGATCCATTGTAAAAGCGGACACGGAGGTGCTGGTTCTGCCCACCTTCGCCGTGAAAAGTATATTCCTAAAGGCGGTCCTGACGGAGGTGACGGAGGTCGTGGCGGACACGTCATTATGAGAGGAAATGCTAACGAATGGACTTTGCTTCCCCTTCGATACACCCGTCACATAAAAGCAGAACGAGGTGAAAACGGAGCGAAAAACCAGCTGACCGGAGCTGACGGTTCTGATATTTATATCGATGTTCCTATTGGGACTATCGCTAAAAATGAAGATGGTGAAATTATCGGAGAAATCCTTGAAGACAAACAGGAAATCATTTTGATGCAGGGAGGAAAAGGTGGAAAAGGAAACGAACATTTCAAATCCTCTACTAACCAGACTCCAAGATATGCACAACCCGGAATGGATGGTGAGGAAGGCTATGTGGTCTTCGAACTTAAAATTTTGGCGGATGTAGGACTTGTTGGGTTTCCAAATGCTGGAAAATCTACACTTTTAGCGTCTGTTTCCGCGGCAAAACCAAAAATTGCCAATTACGCTTTTACCACTTTGACTCCTAACCTTGGAATCGTGGATTACAGAAATTACAAATCTTTCGTAATGGCTGATATTCCTGGGATTATTGAAGGAGCCGCAGAAGGAAAAGGCTTAGGACACAGATTCCTTAGACATATTGAAAGAAACTCTATCCTTTTATTTTTAATTCCTGCTGATTCTGAAAATCATTTCCAGGAGTTTAAAATTCTTGAGAATGAATTAAAAGAATACAATCCTGAATTGTTGGATAAAGATTTCATTGTTTCCGTTTCAAAATCTGATCTTTTGGATGATGAACTGAAAAAGGAAATCGCAGCAGAATTTCCGGAAAACAAACAGCCTCTGTTCTTCTCAGGTGTTACCGGAGAGGGCCTTATGGAACTGAAAGATGCTATCTGGAAACAATTGCATGGATAGAAAACATTGATTCATCAGTTTTATTTTAGAAATAGAACTGCATCATAAAAAACAGCCTTAGATTTTTTCTGAGGCTGTTTTTCTTTATACAATTCTCCTATTTTTCTACATAATATTTAAACGCTTAAGATTTAAGAGATAAAGCTTACCTTAATACTCTTAAACTCTTATTAAATCTTAATGGTTCAAAAAATAAAGGTTTAAATAGGTTTGCCATTTTATATTTAACATAAAAACAAAGAAAGGTTTTATCTTTTGGAACAATTATTGGGAGACTCTCCGAAATTGAAAAAAACTATGAAATATTTGCTAGCCATTTGTGCATTTGTATTTTTAACTTCCTGTACAACTTCTCAAAAGGTAAATTCAAAATATACTAAAATTGAGTATGAAGCGACTCCGTGTTTTGGATTCTGCCCTGTATTTAAAATGACAATCAATCCGGACAGAACAGCCGTTTTTGAAGCAGAGCACTTTAATTTTAATGATAAACCTTCTAAAGATGAGTTTTCAAAGCCTCGTGAAGGAACTTTCAAAGGAACGATTAAAGAAGAGGATTATAATAAACTGATCAGTTTGCTTGATGGGTTAAATGTAAAAAGCTTACATGATAAATATGGAGAACATAATATCACGGATCTTCCTACCTCTTATCTAAGAATAAAATTAGCTGACGGAACTTCAAAAAATGTGGAAGACTACGGAAAACATGGAAGCGAAAAGCTTTCTGAAGTGTATCAGTTTTTTGAGAATTTAAGAAAGAATCAACAGTGGACTAAAGTGAAATAGCTGTTAATTAGCTTTTCATTCGAATAAATTTTTACAATAAAAGATGGCTGCTCATATTTGGACAGCTATTTATTTTTGGTGACAAACATACCTGAAAAAGAGATAAAAAATTCTTAATTTTTTTTAAACTACCTTTGCAAAATGTAATTCTTTCAGACCGAAGGAATTTTTATTTAAATTTTAAAATAATTCATTTGAATTTTACAGACTTAAACTTAATAGAACCTATTGCAAAAGCAATCCAGGAGCAGGGATACACGACTCCTACTCCTATCCAGGAAAGATCTATTCCTGATATTCTGGAAGGCAGAGACTTTTTAGGTTGTGCGCAGACAGGAACTGGGAAAACAGCAGCTTTTTCCATCCCTATTCTACAGAATTTATCCAAAAATAAAATTCCCAATAAACATATAAAAGCATTAATCCTTACTCCAACCAGAGAGCTGGCTATCCAGATTGAGGAAAACATTAATGCATACGGTAAATATCTTCCATTAAAACAACTTGTTATTTTCGGAGGGGTAAAACAAGGAAACCAAGAGGCTGCTTTGAGAAAAGGAGTTGATATTCTGGTAGCAACACCTGGAAGACTTCTGGACTTTATTGCTCAGGGAATCATCAGCCTGAAAAACCTTGAGATTTTTGTTCTTGATGAAGCAGACAGAATGCTGGATATGGGTTTTGTGCATGATGTAAAAAGAATCATTAAACTTTTACCTCAGAGAAGACAGACTTTATTTTTCTCAGCAACAATGCCGACTGAGATTCAGAAGCTGGCTAATTCTATCCTTAATAATCCTGTAAAAGTAGAGGTAACTCCTGTTTCTTCTACCGCAGATACCATCAAACAATCTGTCTATTTTGTAGAAAAAGATAACAAGCTGAATTTGCTTTCTCATATTCTTCAGAATGATATTTCAGATTCTGTATTGGTTTTTGCAAGAACAAAACATGGTGCGGATAAAATTTCCAGAAAACTTCAGAAGGATAGTATCTCTGCTGAGGCCATTCATGGTAATAAGTCTCAGAATGCAAGACAAAATGCTCTGAATAACTTTAAATCCGGGAAAACAAGAGTTCTTGTAGCTACTGATATTGCAGCCAGAGGAATTGACATTGATGAATTGAAATTTGTGATCAATTTTGAGCTTTCCGATGTTTCTGAAACGTATGTACACAGAATTGGAAGAACAGGAAGAGCGGGAGCTGAAGGTAATTCTATCTCTTTTGTAGATGGACTTGATCTTTTGAACTTAAAGAATACAGAAAAGCTTATTGGGAAGAAAATCCCGGTAATCAAAGACCATCCGTTCCATACTGATGATCTTGTTGCCCAGAAAAGGGATTCTAATAACAAACCTTTTAATGCAGGTGGTGAGAAGCCTAAAACTGGCAACAGTAATAATTCAAGGCCAAATAACAACCGTAAAAAGCCTTCTGCAGGAGCTTCGGTAGGATTTAAAAAGCCTAAAAATAAGAACTTCACAAGAAAGAAATAAAAAACAAACCCCTTTTCAAAATTTGGAAAGGGGTTTTTATTTATTTTAAAATTAAAGTTTTATTACCTAAAAAGATTCTTTGCATTTTCTGTTGTAATGCGGTCTATCTCAGAAAAATCTTTTCCGTAGATATTCACAAGCTTTCCGCCTACCAGATCAAGATACGAGCTTTCATTTCTTTTTCCTCTGTGGGGAACCGGAGCTAAATAAGGAGAATCTGTTTCCAGAACAATTTTATCCAAAGGAATTTCGTTCAGAAACTGATCTATTTTCCCATTTTTAAAGGTTACTACTCCACCGATTCCTAAAATAAAATTAAGGTCGATAGCATGCTGTGCCTGTTCCAGATTTCCTGAAAAACAATGGAAAATTCCTCTTAGTTTCGGATGTTTTTTTCTTTCCAGCACCTCGAATGTCTCATCAAAGCTTTCTCTTGTATGAATTACAATGGGAAGGTCTTTTTCTATCGCCCAGTCAATCTGTTGTTCAAAAGCTTTCACCTGAATATCAAGTGTCGTTTTATCCCAATATAGGTCTATTCCGATCTCCCCTATTGCAGGAAAGTGTCTTTGATCAAGGTAATTTTTTACAATTTCAAGCTCTTTTTCCCAGGATTCTGGTTTTACATAACAAGGATGCAGCCCCATCATTGAAAAAATCTGTCCCGGATATTCTGTTTCCAGCTGCAGCATTTTCTCATGAGATTCTGAATCAATGGCAGGAAGATAAAATTCAGTAATTCCTTTATCTAAAGCTCTCTGAATAGCTTCTTTTCTGTCTTCATCAAATTCTTCTGCGTACAGATGTGTATGTGTATCAATCATTTTATTTAAAATTTCAATAGATCTTCATAGGGATTTTCAAGTCCCAGCAACATTCCGAAAGCGGGTTCTGTCTTTATTCCCTGTTTTTTAAGTTCTATTATTTCCTGTTTAAATTTTTCTCCTTTTTCCTGTAATATTTTGTATTCGGCAACCATATGAAGGTATGCATTCTGCTGTGTTGTAGGTTTATTCTGTCCGAAAATCTCGATGGGAAAACCTTCAAGCATAAAATTTAATGTAATACATTTCTCTCCGTTTACAATGGGATACTCTGCTTCTACATCGTGAGAAATGAGCTGACAAAATAGTAAATCATCCAGAAAGTCTTGTTCATATTTTAAATCCACTTCGAAAATAATATCCAGATCGCTTCCTTTGATGTCAATTTCTATAGGAACAGTTCCTGCTAAAATGGGAGAATAGTCCTTCATTTTCTCAAAAACGTGATACTTTGTCAAAATTTCGTAGGCCTTTTTCTGCCTTTCATTTCCATCCTTCAGATAATCAATCCCGGTAAAATCGAACATTTAAAATATTTTATGTTTTACTTTTTTTCGCTGCATTTCAATTTTTTGATCCAGTTTTTCTCTAAATTCTATAAATTTCGGATCTTTCTTATCACTGGTCTTATGTTCCAGAGCTTTAACGATCTTAAAATTTTCTTTGATAAAATTCTGGGTCTCTTCTGAAAAATAAGATTTTCCAAACTTCTCAAAAATATAATTAACCGCCTGCGTGCTAGGATGAATCATATCTTCTTTGTAAAAACGGTAATCCCGAAGATCATCCATTAATATCTCATAAACAGGCAGATAATGACAGTCTTCAAACATGGAGATAGATTCATGAATAGCTGTGATCAGTTTGGATTTGCTTAACTGATTTTCCACCATCCCATCTTTTGTGTGTCTAACAGGTGAAACGGTAAACAGGATTTGTACTCCTTCTTTACAAATATCTTTAAGATCCAGAATAGTCTGATAAATTGAGCTCGTTAATTCCTGATGGGAAAGCAATCTTTTTTCAAAAAATTTCTGCGGAATTTTATGACAGTTGGCCACCAACTTTTTCTTGGGAAGGAATTCATAGATAAATGAAGATCCGTAAGTAATAATGATCCAGTCAGCTTCCTGAAGAAAGGCATTTCCGGCTTCAATAGCTCCATTAATCTTATCTAAGGTCTGGTGAATATATCGGGTATCAAAACTTGTGTGGTGATCCAGAGAAATATATTCTTCGTTGTAAGTGATCAACTCCTCTTCCTCATAAAATGCAGAATCATGCAATCTGTTTATCGCATGATTGATGGAAAAAGGGTTAAAAATAGTTCCAAAAGGATTATTAAGGGTCTGAAGTTGTCCGTCTTGCAGTAAATCCGTCATCTCAGAAGCAAAACATGAACCTATTGAAAATATTTTATCTTCAATTTCAATCTTCTTTTCTGATGCAGGAATATCAACTTCTGTTCTGAATTTCATTGTATAGGGGTTAGGTTGCAGGAAATAGGTTGCAGGTAAATTGCTGCCTGCCACCTACCCTCTGCTACCTATATTAACTTTCTCTTCTCAACAAATAATTTGCCAGTTCGATAAAAGGTTTTTTCTTTTCTTCCGGAACGTCTATTTTCTGAAGATAGCTTTGTCCAATTTCATTATGTTTTTCAATCAAACGTAATGCTTTTTCATCCACTTTTGTTCTTCTGAAAATCTTTTCTACGCCGTATACTTTGTCAACATTTTCAGTCTTCTTAGAATACCAGTAATCCAGCTCTTTTCTTTCTTCATCTGTTGCATGTTCTCTTGCTAACAGATACAGAACGGTTTTCTTGTTTTCGTAAATATCTCCGGCATGCTTTTTTCCAAACTGCGCCTGATCTCCGAAAACATCAAGATAATCATCCATAATCTGGAATGCAATTCCAATATGTTTTCCGAAATTGAAAATAGCTTTTGCATCTTTAAAATCAGCTCTTGCAATCAAAGCCCCGATTTCAAAAGAGGAAGCACTTAAAACTCCGGTTTTATAAGTAATCATTCTGATATAATCATCAAAAGTAACGTCCTTCTGAGTTTCAAAATTGATATCATACTGCTGTCCTTCACAAAGCAAAAGCCCTGTATGAGTAAATATTCTGATACATGCTTTGAAGATTTCGGGTTCAAGATCTTCAAAAAACTTATAGGCCTTCAGCATCAGTCCATCTCCGGAAAGAATACCTACGTTTAGACCGTGTAAAGTATGAATCGTAGGTTTGTTTCTTCTCAATGGAGCTTCATCCATAATATCATCATGGATCAGCGTAAAATTATGGAAAAACTCGATAGCCAATGCCGGTTTGATTGCCTGCTTAAGATCCCCCCCGAACATCTCACATGCCATAAGTACCATGATAGGACGAAGACGTTTTCCACCATGGGAAATAATATAATTCATCGGGTCATACAGCTCCGAAGGTTTATCTTTAAAAGTATATTTAGTGATGGCATCTGCAACAATCTGCTGGTATCTGTCTAAAAATTCCATAAAATCTTATAATTTGAACAAAAATACGATTTTTCAAGGCTTTATAAAACAAAAAACTTTGCCCAAACGGACAAAGTTTATATAATTATATGATTTGTTTTTTAGAAAACGAAGGTTACCAGAAGATAGGTAATTGCTGCTACTATTGCAGAGATTGGAATGGTTAGAACCCAAGCCCAAAGTAAGCTTACCGTGATCCCCCATCTTACCGCTGAAATTCTTTTCGTTAATCCTACCCCGATAATAGAACCTGTAATGGTATGTGTAGTAGATACAGGAATACCAAAGTGGTCTGTGATGAATAACGTAATAGCTCCTGCTGTTTCTGCACTTACTCCTTCTAATGAAGTTACTTTCGTAATTTTGGTTCCCATTGTTTTGATGATCTTCCAACCACCACTCATGGTACCTAAACCAATGGCAAGGAAAGAAACCAAAGGAACCCAGATATAATGCTGTGCAAAATAATCAAAACGTTCTGCAGAAGGAATATTCAGATACTGTACATCCTGAAGCATATTAACGTGATAATAAATTACTGCTGCACCAATGATCCCCATTACTTTCTGTGCATCATTCAAACCATGCCCTAAACTGAATAAGGCTGAAGATGCCAGCTGTAATCTTTTGAAAGACTGGTCTGCTTTATGAGGATTTGATTTTTTATAAAGGTGTACAATAATCAGTGTAATGATGATCGAAATAATCATCCCTATGATCGGTGCCATGAAAATGAACAGGAAGATAGGAATTACTTTATCAAACTTTACTACACCCTGATGTGTTACCTGACTGAAAGCTTCTTTAATGGTTTCCCACATCCCAAGCTCTGGCTGTGCTGCAGCTACAGCATTATAATCCATCATGAAAGCATGCATAAGAGCTGCTCCTAAGAAACCTCCGATCAGCGTATGTGAAGATGATGAAGGGATCCCGAACCACCATGTCAAAAGGTTCCAGGCAATAGCAGCAATAAGGCCGGAAAATATAACTTCAAGAGTAATAAAATTCTCATTAACTGTTTTGGCAATTGTATTACCAATTTTGAATTCTCCAATGATGTAAGCAGCAATAAAGAAAGCTGCAAAGTTCCAAAGCGCCGCCCAAAGTACAGCCTGGAATGGAGTTAAAACTTTTGTAGAAACTATAGTTGCAATTGAGTTGGCTGCATCATGGAAACCATTGATATAATCGAAGATCAGGGCCAGCGCAATAATAACTACAAGTAAAATAGGAAATTCCATTTTTTGCTATGTATTAGGCGTATTTAATCATGATGTTCTCAATTGTATTGGCAACGTCTTCTGCTTTGTCCGTTACAATTTCAAGGTAGTTCAATACAGATGAAACTTTAATAATGTTAATAGCATCATTGGTTTCAAATAATTCTACCATTGAATTGGAAAGCAAATCGTCAGCAATATTTTCAATAGAGTTCACCTTAATACAAGCTTCTTTCACCTGTTCCATATTTTTGAACCCCTTAAGGTTTTTCATGGCATTCTGAATTTCAAGACATGCTTTGTGGATTAATAAAGAGAAGTCTGAATAAGCCTTCATCTCAGGTGATTTGTACAGGAAAATATATTTTGTGGAAGCGTAGATATAATCAGCGATATCATCCAATCCTGTTGCCAATGTGTGGATATCCTCACGGTCAAAAGGTGTAATGAAGTTTTTTCCTAATTCTACGAAAATTTCGTGAGTAAGTTCATCATTCTTGTGTTCGAAGTCGCTCATTTTCTTCAACATTGAATCGTCATTAAGATCGAAATCCTTGATTCCTGTGTTGAATTCTTCTGACATTGCAACTAGATTTTCAGTTACTTTCTCGAAAAGTACAAAGAAGATTTTATCTTTTGGTTGAAAAGCGTGGAAAATATTACCAATTCCCATTATTTAGTATTTATAATTCGAGTGCAAATTTCCTAAAAAAGGATCGCACGTGAAACTATATGACATTAAGTTTTGTTAACATTAGCTTAACTACTGATTATCAAATAAAAAAACCGGCATTAATGCCGGTTTTGTATGGTATAAGAAGAGATTAGTTAGCTACTTCAGCCCTCATATCTTTTCCTTTAAATTTCATTGATTGAATACTGCTTAAGACATTGTCTTTAAAAGATTTTTCAACTTCGAAGAAAGAGAATTTCTCTAGAATTTCAATATCACCAATTTCAGCTCTTTTCTTGCTTTTTCCGCCAGCAGTTGCTTTATTGATAATATCCAAAACATCAAGCTTCTTCAATTGGTCTTTTTTTCCAAGATTAAAGAAGAATCTTACCATGTTTTCATCTTTTCTTCTTGGTTTTCCTCCACGATCTCTGTCTCTTCCACGATCTCCTCTGTCTCTGTCACGTCCGCGGTCTCTGCTATCTCTATCACGTCCACGATCTCTTCTGGAGTAATCATCATCTCTATTGCTCAGTTTCATGTCAGTAAGATCATGCTTATCTTTATAATAAAGAGCAAGGTCTTTCAATTGGAACTGAAGCAACTGATGTACCAATTCTTCTTTGGTAAATTTGCTTAGATCAGGAATTAAGCTATCATCAAACTCGAAAAGATCTTCGTGCTCCGTCAATAATTTTTCGAATACACCTCCTACCTGAGCTTTGATAATATCTTCACCTGTAGGAATGAATTTTTCGTTAATTTCAATTTTTGTTGTAGATTTAATCTGCTTCAGCTTTCTGCTTTCTTCAGGCTTAATCAAAGCCATAGAAATACCATCTTTTCCAGCTCTACCTGTTCTTCCACTTCTGTGAACAAATACTTCAGGATCATCTGGTAAAGAGAAGTGAATAACGTGAGTCAGAGAGTTTACATCCAATCCTCTTGCTGCAACGTCTGTTGCTACAAGAATATCAATATTTTTCAATCTGAACTTCTTCATTACCGTATCTCTCTGCGCCTGAGAAAGATCACCGTGAAGAGCATCAGCAGCATATCCGTTCTGCATCAGGAAATCAGCAACTTCCTGAGTTTCCATTCTCGTTCTACAGAAGATAATAGAATACTGATTAGGATTTGCATCGATTAATCTCTTCAACGCCTCTTTTTTCTGGCGGTACCCAACTACATAGTATTCGTGAGCAATGTTCTTCTTCACTTCGTTGATAGAACCTACTGAAATACGGTGTGGCTTTGTAAGGTAATTTTTGGAAATTCTTTCCACTTCTTTATTCATCGTTGCAGAGAATAAGAAAGTTTGTTTAGTTTCCGGTGTTTCGCTTAGAATGGTTTCTAATTCATCTTTGAATCCCATTGAAAGCATTTCATCAGCTTCGTCTAATACTAACCAATGAATAGCAGAAAAATCTAATGCTTTTCTGTTGATAAGATCAATTACTCTACCTGGAGTTCCCACAATAATCTGTGGTTTATCCTTCAAAGATCTCATCTGCTCTACAATACTACTTCCACCATAAACCGCAGTAGTTTTGATGTCTTTCATGTACTTAGAGTAATTCTTTATGTCCTTCGAAATCTGAAGACATAATTCCCGTGTCGGACAAAGCACCAATAATTGGATTTTGCGACTCGTATCGTCAATCATATCCAAAATCGGAAGCGAAAACGCTGCTGTTTTGCCTGTCCCTGTCTGCGCAAGTGCGATCAAGTCGCGAATATCTGAAAGAATAAAAGGGATAGTCTGTTTTTGGATTTCTGTTGGGCTTTCGTAGCCCAGTTCGCCAATTGCCTTAAGGATATCAGGACTTAAATTGGTTTCCGTAAATAAATTCATTAACTATTTTAAAATTTCTGCAAAGATACAATAAATATTTGATTTGTTTTTGAATAAATTTTTAAATATCCAAACTTAAATTCACAATCCTTTAATATTTTTTTAATTTTTGGAAAATTAAATCCAAAAAAACGGACCTTAGGTTAAAAAGTTGTTAAACATTGTTTTTTTTTATTAAATTGGATTGATTTTTTCTGTGTTATTTATGAATTTTCAAAAATAAAGCCATGAAAAGCAAATTTTTCTTTTTGATATTCTCATGCATCGTCGTTGAAATATTTGCCCAAACTCCGAATTATCCGTCTGTTTGGACTCTGGAAAATTGTATCGAATATGCAAAAGAGAATAATATTTCTATTAATTCTCTCCGGCTTTCAAAAAATTCTGCCCAACAGGATCTTCTTCAAGCAAAAGATGCAAAATACCCCAACTTAAGTGGAACCGTTTCACAAGGTCTTTTTGCACTTAATGGCAATGACGGGCTTCATATGACCGGCGCACAATCTCAAAGTATAGGAGCCAATTCCTCCATGACGCTTTATCATGCCAACTATATTAAAAATAATGAGGCTTCAAAGAATCTTCTCGTACAGATGGCCGATCTGTCTGTACAGGAATCCGAAAACAATATCACGCTGAATATCACCCAGGCTTATCTGAATATTCTGATGAATCAGGAAAATATCATTTCCCTTGAAAATGTTTTGAAAACAACCCAAACTCAATTAAAACAGGGAGATCAGCTATACAAAGCGGGAAGCCTTTCCAAATTAAACTATCTTCAGATTCAGTCGCAGGTTGCCCAGGATCAGTACAATCTGGTTGCTGCTCAGAACAATCTTCGAACCAATACGGTGAATTTAAAACAAATCCTGCAGCTTCCTACCGGTTACGATTTTCAAATTGTAAAGCCTGACAGCATTACTGTAGATGACCAGTTGAAACCTTTACAGGATGTTCAAAATCTGGCACAAAATCAACGTCCGGAAGTAAAATACAGTGAACTGAATGTAGAAAACTCCAACACAAATCTGAAAATGGCGAAAGCATCCATTCAACCCACATTAAGCGTGGTAGGAAATATCTCCACCAATTATTCCAACGGAAATGGAAATTATTTTAATCAGCTGGGAAACAATTTCTATATGCCTATCGGATTAAGCCTTGGAATTCCGATTTACAACAACAGAATCTATAAAACACAAATTGAGAAATCAAAAATTGCCATAGAACAAGCCAATCTCGATTTACAAAACACCAAAACAGTTTTGAATCAACAGGTAGAGCAGTCTTACATTAACCTTCAGAATGCGTTGTCCCAATACGATTCAGCTTCCCAGCAAATGAATATCAGCAAGCAGAGTTATGATATCGTAAATGCTCAGATGAAACTCGGAAGTATTGATTTTGTACAGCTTCAACAACAGCGATTGCTTTATATACAGTCTGTTCAGAATTATCTTCAGGCCAAATACACTGCAGTTCTCAATAAACAGATCTACGAATTTTACGCAGGTAACCCTATAAATCTAAAGTAAGTTATGAAAACAAAGAATAAAAAATGGTTGTACTGGGTTGTGGGCGGCATCATTGCAATAGGTGCAGCTTGGTTTTTCTTCATCAGAGAAAAAGAAATAAAAATCCAGCTGGAAACCGTAAAGCCTGAAATGGGAGAAATTTCAAATTCCATTACCGCTACCGGAACCATTCAGCCTGTGGATACCGTTGCAGTGGGTACCCAGGTATCAGGAATCATTAAAAATATTTATGTGGATTTCAATTCTACCGTAAAAAAAGGAGAATTGCTGGCTACTTTGGATCCGGATCTGCTTCAATACCAGTCACAGCAGATCAAAGCCAACCTACAGAATGCAAAAAGCAATCTGGCTTACAACGAAATTAATATCAACAGACAGTCGCAGCTGTACAAAGTGGGCGCTATCAGTAAAGCTGATTATGACATTGCTACGAATCAATACAATGCTGCAAAAGCACAGGTAGGTTCTGTAACAGCTCAGCTTTCCACAGCCAACAAAAACCTGTCCCTAACCAATATTTATTCTCCGATTGACGGAACGGTGCTCAACAGGAATGTAAGTGAAGGACAAACAGTGGCTTCAAGCTTCAGTACTCCTACTCTTTTCAGTATTGCTAAGGATCTTACCAAAATGCGGGTACGTGCCTCCGTAGATGAAGCAGATATCGGAAACGTAAAGGTAGGACAGAAAGCCACTTTTACCGTGGATGCTTTTCCGGATGAGACTTTTGACGGCGAAGTTTCGGAAGTTCGTCTTCATCCTACCGTTTCATCGAATGTGGTAAACTATACTACTATCATCAATGCAGATAATTCCAGTTTAAAACTGAAACCGGGAATGACGGCCAATATCACAATTTACACGCAGGTTTTAAACAATATCATGAAAATTCCTGTGGCTGCTACCAGTTTCAGACCAGACAGCCTGGTGATCAAAAAATATAAAGTAAATTCTCCGTTTGCCAATGGTAAAAAACATGAAAAAGGGCAATGGAAAAAACAAAATAAAGGCACTGAAAATAAAGATGAATCCGCAGTCTGGGTCATTGCAAAGGACAGCACCATTTCTCGCAAAAAAATAAAAACAGGAATGGATAATGACACCGAAATACAGGTTGTTTCAGGATTAAATAAAAATGATAACATCATCACAGGCTATAAAGTTCTATCGAAAAAATCGTCCGGCGGCCAAGCTAAAAGCCCATTCATGCCTCAAAGAAGAGGCGGCGGAAACAATAGAGGTAGTGGCGGCGGTGGCAGTGGGCCAAGATAACAGAGGTCTAAATATTAATCTTACAGTTTCCATCTACAAAACAACTAGCAAACCTAAAACAAATGTCATGGCAGAAAAAATTCTGGAGATCATGGATCTGAAAAGAGAATTCAAAATGGGCGAAGAAATTGTCCATGCACTGAAAGGCGTAACATTTACGGTGGAGAGAGGTGAATTTGTGACCATCATGGGAAGCAGTGGCTCAGGAAAATCTACGTTACTGAATATAATTGGCTGTCTGGATAAGCCATCTGGCGGGGATTACATTCTGGACGGAGTTAACATCAAAAACCTTGATCGTGATGAGCTTGCTGTTCTCAGAAATCAAAAAATAGGTTTCGTATTTCAGGCTTATAATCTTCTTCCCAGAACTACCGCAAAAGAAAATGTAGAATTACCTCTTCTCTACAACGCAAAAGTATCTACAGAAGAACGCCACAAAAGAGCTATACAAGCTTTAACAGCTGTAAAACTCGAAAGCAGAATTGATCACCTTCCCAACCAGATGTCCGGAGGACAACAGCAAAGAGTAGCAATTGCCAGAGCTTTAGTGAATGAACCTGTCATGATTCTCGCAGACGAAGCCACGGGAAACCTGGATACCAGAACATCTTACGAGATTATGGCTTTAATGCAGGATCTGCATAAACAGGGACGAACTATTGTCTTCGTGACCCATGAGCCAGATATCGCTACTTTCAGCAGCAGAACAGTAACCCTTCGGGATGGAAAAGTCATTAAAGATATAAAAAATGACAATATAAAATCAGCCAAAGAAGCCCTGGAAAATCTTCCTGTAAATGATGATTATAACTAGTTTCAACTAAAAATCTATTGCAATGAACCTCTCAAACCTCTTCAGAATTGCCTGGAAAGCCCTGTTACGAAACAAGCTTCGTGCATTTTTAACCATGCTCGGTATTATTATTGGGGTGGCTTCAGTGATTGCAATGACCGCTATTGGAGAAGGTTCAAAAAAAAGCATCAGCGACCAGCTTTCTTCCATGGGTTCCAATATGATCACCATACGTCCTTCAAGTAATGTGAATGTTTCCGGAGGGGCAAGAATCGGAGCTTCGGGATTACAAACGCTGAGACCTCAGGATGCAGATGCTATTTCAAAGGGAGCACCTGATGTTTCGTATGTCTCCCCTGCTGTACAAACCAATGGACAGTCTATCAACGGACCCAATAACTGGCCTACTCAACTACAAGGTGTGAATGAAGAGTATTTCAGCATCAGAGACTGGAGTATCGCAGAGGGTAATCTTTTCACCAAAAAAGATGTCACTTCGTCCAATAAAGTATGTCTTTTAGGGCAAACAGTTTATACAAATCTATTTCCAAATGGTGAAGATGCTGTAGGAAGTATCATCAGATTCAATAAAGTTCCCATGAAAGTTATCGGAATTCTGGCTCCAAAAGGCTCCAATGCATTTGGACAGGATCAGGATGATGTGATTATTGCACCATTCAATACGGTTCAGAGAAGGTTTTTAGGAATTACTTATGTTCAGACCATTTATGCCGCTTCTTCGAATGAAAACACTTCACAACAGGCTACTGATCAGGTTTCAGAAATTTTGAGAAAGCAACATAAACTACCTGTTGACGGAAGCAATGATGACTTCAGTGTGAGAACCCAGGCAGAACTTATCTCTACCATGAGCTCTACCAGCCAGCTTCTAACTGTACTTTTATCAGCTATTGCTGGTATTTCTCTTATTGTAGGAGGAATTGGAATCATGAATATCATGTACGTCTCTGTAACAGAAAGAACCAAGGAAATCGGACTGAGAATGTCTATCGGGGCCAGAGGAAAAGATATCCTTTATCAGTTTCTGATTGAAGCCGTACTGATCAGTATCACGGGTGGAATTCTTGGGGTACTTTTAGGGGTTCTGTCTTCGGAACTCGTTACTTTTTTCCTTTCGTGGCCTACGTTTATAACGGAATCTTCCATTATCATTTCATTCATCGTCTGTGCTGTCACTGGAGTATTTTTCGGATATTATCCTGCATTGAAAGCTTCAAAACTTGATCCTATTGAGGCATTGAGATATGAATAGTTTTTGTACATTTGAGTTGTGAGATTCGGGTTGCGAGGTTTCGGGATTCGGGGTTGAGATGCCTTTATAAATCTTACTTAACAACAAATACCCAACACAATATGTCTGCAAGCATTTCTTCCAATACATTCGATTTTTTAAAAAAATTAAATAAAAATAATAACCGCGACTGGTTTAATGAAAACAAAGATCTTTACACAGAATCTCAGCAAAATGTGGTTTCATTTCTGGATGAGCTGATTAAAGAAATGTCCGGTTTTGATGAAGAACTTGCGAAAATTGACAGTAAAAAAGCATTGTTCAGAATTTACAGAGATACCCGTTTTTCAAAAGATAAAGTTCCTTATAAAACCAATTTCGGAGCTTCTCTTGGAATGGGAAAAGGAAACCAGAAAGGAGGTTACTATCTTCATATGGAACCTGGAAAATCTTTTCTAGCCGGAGGAATCTACATGCCTGAATCTTCTGTTCTGAAAGAAGTACGTAAAGAAATTTCCTTGTACGGAGACGATTTTCTTAAAATTCTCAATAATAAAGATTTCAAAAAACATTTCCCTGAACTTGATCAGGATGACAAGCTGAAAAAAATCCCTCAAGGTTTTGAAAAAGAAGATCCTATGGGAGAATATCTGAAATTAAAGAACTTCATTGTGGTATATTCTCTGAAAGACGAAGAAGTGCTGGATAAAAATGCAGTGAAAAATATGACCAAAGTTTTCAAGCTGATAAAGCCTTTCAATGATTTTCTGAATACCCCTTTCCTTTAATACCTTTATTTTTAGGGTCTACTGATTTTTTCACCACAGATGATTGGAGTTATTTGGGTAGAATAATACTTTATCTACTTTTAACAGAGATGCTTGTGGTATACAGATGTCTCTGTGACAAATTCAAAATAGAGTAATATTCAGTGGGTTACAAAAACAAACTTTAAAGATTCATCCTGAAAACCAATACATTATAATTAACATTTTTTAAGAAAAGTTTTACATTTTTCCTTATCTTTGCTGTTCGCCAAAAAGCTTACGATGTCTTTATACCAAAAAATCGCAGAGAAACTACAATACATAACCCCGAATTTCTACAAAAAAAGATATTTTAAAACTTTAAATAATCTTAATAAAAACAATTTTTCGGAACGTAATGTAGAACCGGAACTGGTATGGATCAAAGAATACCTTCCGAAAAATGCTGTAATACTGGACATTGGTGCGAATGTAGGAACTTTCCTATACCAGCTGGAAAATGCATTGGATCACGAACATATTTATGGCTTCGAACCCAATAAAAAGCTATACCGACGATTGAAGAGACTGTTTCCTGCTATGCGTATCTTTCCTCTGGCACTTTCTGACGAAAACAGAATTGCTGAGTTTAAAGTACCTGTGATTAATGGAAAAACAATAGCTTCCCGAGGTACTCTAAACACTTCTTATAAGGAGAAGGGAGAAGAGAAAAGCTACACGGAACAAGTGAAGGTTATCAAGCTTGATGAATGGGCTGCACTGGAACATTTCAACAGACTTGATTTCATCAAAATAGACGTGGAAGGAAATGAAATAAAAACTCTTTCCGGAGCCCGAGAAACCATCAGACAATTCAAGCCGACTTTAATGGTCGAAATGGAACAAAGACACCACCAAACACCAATATGGAATGAAATATCCGAAGTGATAAACTGGGGATATGACGCCAAATATCTGAACAGAAACAGCTTTACGCTGGAAAACCTTACAGAAGATATTATAACACAAAATACAAACGACGAAAAAAATAAAACTCAGTACATCAACAATATTATTTTTATACCTAAAAACATTTAAAACGACTTATGAGTGTAGTAGCGAGACAAGGCTTCAAATATTCCATTATCGGTTATATTGGTTTTTTGCTGGGCACCGTTTCCGCAATATTCATATTTCCGAATGATTTTGAATTTTACGGAAAACTGCGTTACGTTCTTCCAACAGCGGAAATGCTGGTTCCTTTCGTCGTTTTAGGTATCTCCTATTCGAATGTAAAGTTTTTTCACAGGGTAGAAAGGGACGGTAAAAAGCAGAATATGCTGTCCTTATCATTACTGACTGTTTTTATCAACTTTCTTATTTTCACGGTTGTATTCTTTATACTTCCCTATTTTTATCCGAAGTTCAGGCATTCAGAAGCATGGAAAATTAAGGAGATGATTCTTCCACTGATTCTAATTCTCTCACTGTGTGCTATTTTCAATAAATATACGTCCAATTATAAAAGGATTGTGGTTTCCAATATTTTCGATAATTTATTTCCGAAAATAGCCAATCTGGGGGCATTCTGTCTCTTTTTCTTTGCTTTATCACAAAATATTACAACAGCTGCATCACAGAACATAGCATTTGCTTTCTTTTTTGGAATCTTCTTTTTAATGCTTTTGGGCTACATCTATTATACAAATAAACTGGAAAAAATTCAGCTGGATTTTAATACGGATTATTTTAAAAAGAACAATTTCTGGAAAGAGTTTTTCAATTACAGTTTCTTCGGATTTTTGGGGACCTTTGGAAATTATCTGGCGATCAACAGCTTTATGATTGGGGAATTTATGGGAATGGAAGAAGTAGGAATCTACTCTGTTCTGTATGCCTTAATCTCATTGATTTCTATTCCACAGCTTGGATTATTTAATATTTCCGCCCCTATCATCAACAAAACGCTGGCAGACGGAGATATGGAAGAGCTTGACAGATTCCACAAGAAAACCTCTTTGACGTTGTATTTCCTTGGAGCTGTTTTATTCTCATGTATTATGGTCGGATTCCCATACCTTACGCAGTTTATGCCAAAGAATGGAACCATGCTCAGAGAATATGAGCCGGTAGTCTGGATCTGGGGTTCTGCAGTATTGATAGATCTTGCCACCGGATTTAATGGGAATATTATTTCGCTTTCAAAATATTACAGATTCAATATTCTGGTCATGCTTTTACTGGCAGGGCTTACTATTGGGCTCAACTATTATTTCATTAAAAATACAGACCTTAAACTGATCGGAATTGCTTTATCTACAGCTATTTCCCTTACCATTTACAATGTTGTGAAAATCGTTTTCAATTATATTGTCTTTAAAGTTTCGCCTTTGACTATTGAAATGATTTTTGTCTCTATCATCTGTACTCTGGCTATTACAGTTGCTATTGTTCTTCCGAACTTCAACAGCAATCTGCTTAACCTTATTTACAAACCGGCAGTTGTTTTGATCCTAATCTACATCGGAAATTACTTCACCAAGATTTTCCCGGTTGAAGAATATCTCAATATAAGGTTCCTTAAAAGCGTTTTTAAGATTAAATAGGTATTTTTAAGACTAAGAGAATAGTCATCTTGAATAGATAAGTTTTAAATTAAGCTCATTAAAAACTGCTCCAGTTTTTTCTGAACATCTTTTTTATTGTATGTTGCATAAAAGTCAAATAGAGTTTCCGAAATGATTTTTAGCTGCTCAAGAATATTTTCTCTTTCAGGAATAATGAAATCCAGTCCGGAAGGATAATTCGTTGGAAAAACAGCCAGTTTTCCGTACTTAATGGCATCACCCAGGTTTCCTGTCATTTTAGTCACTCCATAGGTTTCTTTCATACTGAAAAATTCTGTATCCTGCTGAATCGGACACCATAAAACATCTGCTTTCTGCATCCATTTTTCAAATTCTTCGGAAGAAACTCTTTCAGAAAAATAGATGATTTTAATATTTTCAGGGAGTTTTTCAGACAGGTTTTCAATTTGTTTTAACTCATATCCGCTTGCTTTTCCAAGGAAAATAAATTTATATGACTTATCAATCTTTAGATCCTGAATGGTTTCAAAAATATAGGTATAATCTCTTCTTTTCTGCGAAACGCCACCGGGAATCACCACTACAAAATCTTCATTTTTTGCTCTGTCAAAATCTCTTGTATAAAATAATGGCAAAAACTGATATCTCTCTGACATCAATGCCTCATCCAGCACAAAAAGAGACCTGGAGGACTGATAAACTTTGGATTTGTAGAATAATCCTTCTTTCAGCCATAGCTTTAATCTGAAAATAATATCTCCTTTGAAAATACTTTTCATCAGATCCAGCTTTGAAGCTTTTATGAAATTAAGATTATGGGTAATGATTGCTGTATTATATTTTTTTGTTATCGCTAAAAATGTATTAAAATAACGATGCACAGTCCCTATAACAACCAGATCATATCCTTTTCCTTTTAACTGATCCAGAATCATAGAACTATCCGACAAAAACACAGCTTCATCGCTATGATTTACCTGATCTTTGACTCTTTTTGAAAAATAATAGTCTACCGAAAAATCCTGAGAGTCTTCCATAATATCTATGAAAGCCTGAGCAACTTCTGCGTGAGTATCTATTTCTATGTAAGCTATTTTTTTCACAGGTTAGCGGGAGTTATATCTTAAGTTTTGGCTAAAGCCAATTGATTTTTTGTTTTTATTCAAATGGGTTAAAACCCGTTTCTATTGATGAACATTTACAGCGTATAAAAAAATTACATTTTCAACCATTTCTTTTTCAACATTCTCCAACGTTGATTATTGACGGCTTTCTGTTCCTCTTTAGTAATTTTCAGTTCTAATTTCTGTGATCTGCAGCTTTCATAAGATTTAATAATATCAAAGAAAAAACCAGCAGACTTGCTTTTCATCGCTTCTTTTGAAGAGGCAATATAAGCCAGAAATCTGTTCAGTCCTAAGAAATAAAAATACCTCCCGTAATAATCAGCGGGGCGAATGGTGTAATCAGCTCCTTTTACTTTGATCAGTTTCACGTGAAGTTCAGGAAGTACCACTTCTTTCCAGCCCAGATTTTCCAGTAATATGGAATCAATATTATCCCAGCCCAGCGTTTCCCTTAGGCCTCCGATCTGAACAAAACATTCTTTACGGTAAGCCTTCATAGGACCTCTTACATGATGTTTGTTAGAATTTCCTTCATACACCCAATTTCCGTCTTTTTCTATATACAGAAGACCTCCTACAAGTCCAAATCTAGGATTATTATAAAATGCTGCCTCTACTGTTGTCAGATAGTTTTCCGGAAGGATAATATCGGCATCAAATTTACAGATGCTATCAAATTCATCCATAGATTGAGTCTGAAGTCCGTTTTTAAAAGCATGAACCACTTTAGATCCTGGCTGATGTTCAGATTTCTGAAGGTTGATTGTTTCGAAACGGGAATCAGTTTCAGTATATTTTTTGATAACTTCAGGTGTTCTGTCTGTAGAACCGTCATTCACTACCACTACCTTAAAATCTTTACTGCTTTGTTTTTGTAAAGAATCAAGGGTAAAGGGGAGATTGTCTTCTTCGTTATGGGCAGGAATTATGATTAAAAACCTCACGAATTATAAGTGATTAATGATGAGCGATCAATGATAAGAAACTTTTATAATTTCAATTATCATTGATCATTCATCGTTGATAGAATTTATTTGTTATGCGGTTTCAGCATGTTTTTCGGATCAAGGATTTCGTCCAGTTTCTCCTGAGAAAGAATACCTTTTTCAAGAACAAGGTTATAAACACTTTTTCCTGTTTCCAATGCTTCTTTAGCAATCTGTGTAGATTGTTTGTAACCGATATAAGGGTTCAATGCTGTTACAATACCGATGCTGTGTTTTACCATATTCAGGCAAATTTCTTTATTGGCAGTAATTCCAACTACACATTTGTCACGAAGAGTATCTAATGCATTGCAAAGAAAGTTGATATTTTCCATGATGGCATGAGAAAGTACCGGCTCCATTACATTCAGCTGTAATTGACCTGCTTCTGCGGCAAAAGTTACGGTAAGATCATTTCCGAACACTTTGAAACAAACCTGGTTGACCACTTCCGGAATTACCGGATTTACTTTCCCTGGCATGATAGAAGATCCCGGCTGCATTGGTGGAAGGTTGATTTCAAAAAGACCCGCTCTTGGACCTGATGAAAGCAATCTTAAATCGTTACAGATTTTGGATAACTTCACTGCAAGACGTTTTGTAGCTGAAGAGTAAATTACATAAGAACCTGTATCAGGCGTTGCTTCTACTAAATCTGGTGCCGAAACAATCGGAAATCCTGTAATCTGAGCTAAGTTTTTAGCACAAAGCGTAGCATACCCAACCGGAGCATTTAATCCTGTTCCGATAGCTGTTGCTCCCATATTCACTTCTACAAAAAGGTTGGCATTGTTATTCAACTTAGAAATATCTTCTTCCAACGTAGCGGCATAAGCTTCAAATTCCTGACCCAAAGTCATTGGAACGGCATCCTGAAGCTGTGTACGTCCCATTTTGATCACATCATGAAATTCCTGTCCTTTTGCACGGAAAGCAGTGATAATTCTTTCTAATTTTTCAACCAGTCCGATATTCATCTGAAGCAATCCCATTTTGATCGCTGTAGGATAAGCATCATTGGTAGACTGTGAAAGGTTGATATGATCATTAGGTGAACAGAATTCATATTCTCCTTTATTTTTTCCTAATTTCTCTAACACGATATTGGCGATCACTTCATTCGCATTCATGTTGATGGAAGTTCCTGCTCCTCCCTGAATCATATCTACCGGAAACTGGTCATGATATTTCCCTTCTACAATTTCATCACACGCTTCTGCTATTTTAAAATACAGATTTTCGTCTAGAAGTCCTAGTTCATAATTGGTTTTGGCTGCTGCTTTTTTTACAAAAGCCAATCCTTTTATGAAATCCGGATATGAAGACAAAAGCTGTCCTGAAATTTTAAAATTGTCGATAGCTCTTTGTGTCTGAACCCCATAATAAGCATCTAAAGGCACATTCAGTTCGCCTAATAGATCACTTTCTTTCCTGAAATTTTCCATTACAGATATTTTACTGTTTTTGATCGTTTAAAGATAGCAAAAACGCATCTAACCGATGCGTTTTAATTTGAATTATTTTGTTGGATATTTTTGATTTAAAGCTTGAAGTATTGCCCATGTTTCGGCATCCATAATTCCGTCATAATTCTGTGGACGGAAATGGTACTGAAATGCTTCGATTGTTTTCTTGGTAGCATCATCCCATTTTCCGCTCAAGTCTAATGCATATCCGAATTTCTGCAATCCTGTCTGTATAAGGAAGATAAAACTCGCATCATTGTATCTTGCAGTAATGTCAGCTTGTGCCGGTTCAAGATACGTTTGCTTAGCAGTTTCATCATACCACATTCCAACCTGATATTCGTCATAAAGCTTTTTCCATGGGAACATAGGTCCCGGATCCTGCTTTCTTGTAGGAGCAATATCTGAGTGAGCCAAGACATTGGTAGCCTGAATCTGATATCTTGTCACAATATCTTTAACCAAAGCGGCTACTTTTTTCACCTGATCATCACTAAAAGGAGCAAATGTTCTTTTACCCGTGGCATCTGTGGTATAACCCATATTTACAATTTCAATACCGATAGAATTATCATTAAGATTCTTATCATTTCTCCAGGCGCTTACTCCTGCGTGGTAGGCACGTTTATTTTCGTCCACCAATTGATAGATCTCATTATCTCCAGTATTATTTACAAGATAATGGGCACTCACCGCCTGCTGGGTAAGAACAGTAATTGATTTATCGTCCGGAATAGCTGTATAATGTAATATAAGATAACGCTGTCTGAAATTTTGGGCAACAGCAGGGAAATAAGTCTTCACTACTTTATATCCGGCTGGTTTTGCAGATACAATAGAACCATAACTTGCCGTATTATCATTTTTTGTAGGGTCTGCTATATTAGTAGTAAAAAAGTCTACTCCATGATCAGATACTACTTTTGGTTTTGGAGCCACCGGAGTTGTTGGTTGAACGGTCGGTTTAGCCTGTGTTACCGGGGTTTTCGGTTTGTAAATATTTTTTTTTACATTTTGTTGGGAAGTACAGGAAAAAACGAATGTGCTTAATCCGATGATATATAATGTCTTACGCATCAGTTTGGTTTTTGGATGATTTATTACCTCAAAAATACACAAAATTTTCTTGAATTTTATTTGGTAAATAAAGAAATCTATTCTATATTTGCACTCGCAATAACGGAACAACGATCATTAAAAAATAAACAAAAAGGAGGGTTGCCAGAGTGGTTAATGGAGCAGTTTGCTAAACTGTCGACGCGAAAGTGTCGCAAGGGTTCGAATCCCTTACCCTCCGCTCATTTATATACTCGGGGCGTAGCGTAGTCCGGTCATCGCGCCTGGTTTGGGACCAGGAGGTCGCAGGTTCGAATCCTGCCGCCCCGACTGTTTTAGTAGTTTTCTCAAAACTACTCAATGGGTGCGTAGCTCAGCTGGATAGAGCATCTGCCTTCTAAGCAGACGGTCAAAGGTTCGAATCCTTTCGCGCTCACTTAAAGACTTACTATTTTTAGTAAGTCTTTTTTGTTTTTCATGGTTTTCATTGATCAAAAATAAAAATCTTAAACAGAGAAACTATTAATACAAGATTAATTATCTGTAAAGTATTGCCCAAACCATTGATCAAAACTTTCTTTATATTGAGCCTGAGCATTTTTAATCAGTAAGTCAGGTTCTTCAATTTGATTTAAACCATAATCTCCTTTCATCCACGTCAAGTATTTGTTTAAATCTTCACTCTCTTCATAATCGTCTTCCTCTTTATAAAAATAAGCCTCATCGAAATCTACTGAAATTTCAGTGTCAAAAGTGAGTAAATGTAAAAGCTGTACAATATTTTCAGCAACAATATGAACACCTCCTTCATCTCCAAAAACTACAACAGGCATTTTATGTAAAGGCTGATCCGTTCCATTATTCCAGATGGCATAGAATGAACCGGAACCATTGGCCTGAGCAAAAGGCAGCATGCTATTCAAAAAATTTTCGTCATCACTCCAGCTTTTCAATCCAGACTTACTATCGATTAAAACACCAAAACCTTGTGAATAGTTTTCAAACGAGGAAACAGTATTCTGGAAATAGATCAGTTTTTCCAGCTCTACCGGAATGTCACTCAAACCCAAGTTTTGTTTAAATTCTACAATGTCTACCATGATCAATTATATATGATTAATAAAATTTATAAAATGAAAGAAGAACAGTAAATTTATTAACTATCTTTAATTTTCCGGTTATCTTTTATATTAATTTAACAACACAATTCATCCCTTTCTCTTCTAAAATACACATCACAACTTACGCATTTTCAATAGATTACATTAAAAAAAACTATTGATTACATAAAATATCTTTTCCGTTATTATAAAATACTTATATTTACCACCAAGGAGTTCTTAAAACCTTCTTTATCAACCGAAACTGGTTACACTTAGCTGTGTATTAAAAGGGAATCGTGTGCAAATCACGAACTGTCGCGCAACTGTAAGTAACAAACAAAAAGTTTTTATCCATTGATATCCACTGTATATCTTTCATACGGGAAGGATGATAAAAACCGTTACAAGTCAGGAGACCTGCCTATTTCGTATTGACGATGCTTTCGCGATTTGAAGCTTACAGTCAGGTATGATGCGATATGGATATAGTGCGATAACTTTTTTATCAAACTGTGTTATTTTTTTGAGATGAATATGAGTGTACATTAGGTGCTTCTCATGATTTTTTAGCTCATTCGTATCCCCCTTTCCGTAATTTTTCTTTTTTCATAAAGCACCGCGAAGTTTACAGAGAACTTTTTATTGAATTTAATCAATGTAAAAAGTGATGGTGTACCAAAGCAATCTTAATTATTCGTGGAGTCACAACAGGTTTATTTTACAGACCCGGACAATCAGAATTTTTCAAAATTCTCAACATCTGCACGACTGTATGCTTTCTCAATTCATTTACCTCCTTTTCTTTTTTACTCAAAAGCTAAGTCTTAACAGATTTTCTGTTTCTTCACTAACAAACAAATTTCAACTCAACAATACATATTAAAATGATCAAAAATGAAAACTGGAAGTCCCCCGGCTTAAAATTCCGGGAGGCCATGGAAAAAGAAAATCCCCTCCAGATTGTAGGAGCCATCAATGCAAACCATGCATTATTGGCGCAGCAGGCTGGTTTTAATGCTATTTATCTTTCAGGAGGAGGTGTTGCTGCAGGGTCTTTAGGAATTCCTGATTTAGGAATCACTACTCTGGATGATGTACTCATCGATGTTCAGCGTATTACTAATATTTGTGATCTACCCCTTTTGGTAGATATTGATACAGGATTTGGGCCTTCTGCCTTTAATGTTGCCCGAACTATAAAATCATTAATTAAAGCAGGAGCAGCAGCCATTCACATTGAAGATCAGGTGGGTGCAAAACGCTGCGGACACCGTCCCGGCAAAGAAATCGTAAGCAAAGAAGAGATGGTAGACCGACTTAAAGCCGCTGCAGATGCCCGCACCGATGAAAATTTTGTGATTGGAGCAAGAACAGATGCTTTTGCGAATGAAGGTCTGGAAAAAACATTAGAAAGAGCCATTGCTTATAAAGAAGCTGGTGCAGATTTCATTTTTGCCGAAGCCGTGCCTGATTTAAGCTTTTATCAAAAATTTGTTGATGCTACTGGGATCCCTGTACTGGCTAATATCACAGAATTTGGGATGATCAAAATGTACACTGTAGAAGAATTAAAAAATGCTGGCGTAGGGCTCGTCCTCTACCCTCTTTCTGCCTTCAGAGCAGCCAATAAAGCAGCACAGAATGTATACCAGCATATCCGTAAAGACGGGACGCAAGCTAATGTGCTGGATACAATGCAGACAAGAGAAGAACTCTATCAAAGTATTGGATACCACGATTATGAACAAAAATTAGATAACCTTTTTAAACAAAATACTCATGTCAACGAATAGCGAACCAACATTTAAACCTAAAAAAAGTGTAGCTCTTTCCGGAGTAACAGCAGGTAATACCGCTCTTTGCAGTGTAGGAAAAAGTGGAAATGATCTTCATTACAGAGGTTATGATATTTTGGATCTTGCAGAGAGAGCACAATTCGAAGAAGTAGCTTACCTGCTTATCTATGGTCAGCTGCCTACTGAAGCTCAATTAAAAAATTATAAAGCAAAATTAAAATCCCTGAGAGGACTTCCCCACTCTGTAAGAAATATTTTAAAAAGTATTCCGGCAGCGGCGCATCCAATGGATGTTATGCGTTCTATGGTTTCAGCAATTGGAAGTATCCAGCCTGAAAAAGACGATCACAATGTGGCTGGGGCAAGAGATATTGCAGACAAATTACTGGCATCATTCAGTTCCGGGCTTTTATACTGGTATCACTATACGCATAATGGCAAAGAAATCAACGTAGAAACGGATGATGATACTATCGGCGGGCATTTCCTTCGTCTTTTACATGGTAAAAAAGCACCCGATTCATGGGTAAAAGCAATGGAAATATCCCTTAATCTGTATGCTGAACATGAGTTTAATGCTTCTACGTTCACCGCGCGTGTTATTGCCGGAACCTCATCAGACTTTTATTCCTGCATCACAGGAGCTATCGGTGCTTTGAGAGGTCCAAAACATGGAGGAGCCAATGAAGTGGCTTTTGAAATACAAAGCCGTTACAATTCGCCTGATGAAGCAGAAGAGGACATTAGAAAACGTATTGCTAACAAAGAAGTAATCATCGGATTTGGGCATCCTGTTTACACCATATCGGATCCACGAAACGTGGTGATAAAAAAAGTAGCCAAAGAACTTTCCGAAGAAGCAGGAGATATGCTGCTGTATAATATTGCCGAAAGACTGGAAACTGTAATGTGGGAAGAAAAGAAGATGTTCCCTAATCTGGACTGGTTCTCCGCAGTATCTTACCACCTGATGGGAGTTCCTACTTTAATGTTCACCCCATTATTTGTTATCTCAAGAGTCACAGGATGGAGCGCGCACATTATCGAACAAAGACAGGATGGAAAAATTATCCGCCCGAGTGCCAATTATACAGGTCCTGAAAATAAAGACTTTGTATCCATCGAAAATAGAAAATAAAAAATCAATTCATAATTAAATTAAAAAATAAAGATGTCATCACACATTTCAAACGAAAGACCACAACCAGATCAGGTATTAACAGATATTGCAGATTATGTATTAAACTATGAAATCAAAAACGATTTAGCCTGGAAAACAGCACACTACTGTTTATTAGACACTATCGGATGCGGATTAGAAGCACTGACTTACCCTGCATGTACCAAACTTCTAGGACCTATCGTAAAAGGTACTGTAGTTCCGAACGGGGCTAAAGTTCCGGGGACGCAATTTCAGTTAGATCCGGTGCAGGCTGCTTTCAACATTGGAGCAATTATTCGTTGGCTGGATTTCAATGACACCTGGTTAGCCGCTGAATGGGGACATCCTTCAGACAATCTGGGAGGAATTTTAGCAACAGCAGACTGGCTTTCAAGAACAAATATTGCAGAAGGAAAAGCTCCGCTAAAAATGAAACAGGTTCTGGAAGCAATGATCATAGCACATGAAATCCAGGGAGTTATCGCTTTGGAAAATTCATTCAACAAAGTAGGCCTAGACCATGTTTTATTGGTGAAACTAGCCTCCACAGCCGTTGTAGGAAAACTGATCGGTTTGACCCGTGATGAATTAATCAATGCCGTTTCATTAGCATTTGTTGACGGACAGTCTTTAAGAACCTACCGTCATGCTCCCAATGCAGGAAGCCGCAAATCATGGGCTGCAGGAGATGCTACTTCAAGAGCTGTGCGTCTTGCATTAATTGCGCAAACAGGCGAAATGGGTTATCCATCTGTACTAACGGCAAAAACATGGGGATTCTATGACGTATCTTTCAAAGGAAATGAATTCAAATTCCAGAGAGAGTATGGTTCTTATGTCATGGAAAATGTACTCTTCAAAATTTCTTTCCCTGCAGAGTTCCATTCCCAGACCGCTGTAGAAGCAGCCATGACTTTACACCATCAGCTAAAAGCATCAGGAAAATCTGCTGAAGATATCAAGAAAATAACCATCCGTACCCACGAAGCTTGTATCCGTATCATTGATAAAAAAGGCCCACTGAACAACCCTGCCGATCGTGACCACGCCATTCAGTACATGGTAGCAGTTCCTTTGATCTTCGGAAGGCTGACTGCTGCAGATTATGAAGATAATGTGGCATCAGATCCAAGAATCGACATTCTTCGTGATAAAATTGAATGTGTGGAAGATGTACAGTTCACCACAGATTATCATGATCCTGAAAAACGTTCCATTGCCAATGCTTTAACGGTAGAATTAAACGATGGAACTGTTTTGGAAGAAATCGTTGTAGAATATCCAATCGGGCACAAACGCAGAAGAGACGAAGGAATTCCTGAACTGATCAAAAAATACAAAGTAAACCTTGCCAGAATATTCCCGGAAAAACAACAGAGAATTGTATTAGAAAATTCTTTAGAATACGACACTCTTATCAATCTGGATGTCAACAAGTTTGTTGATCTTCTGGTAATATAATGTAATTAAAAAGTTGAGAGTGGAAATTCACTCTCAGCTTTTCACTCTCAATCTAAAAATCATGTCACAAAAAATAAAAATATTAATCAACGGAAATTTTATAGAAAGTAAAGCTACAGAGCATCTTCCCGTAGAAAATCCTGCCACACAAGAAATTCTTGCAGAAGTTCCTTTAACCGAATTGTCTGAAATAGATCAAGCCATAGAAGCTGCTAAAGAAGCCTTCAAAGCCTGGAAAGAAGTAGCCACCCCGGAAAGAGCAAGATTTTTTCTAAAATACCAGCAGCTTTTAAAAGAAAATCAAAAAGAAATTGCCGAAATCCTTTCCAAAGAAAACGGAAAAACATTTCCTGATGCCATGGGAGATGTATGGCGTGGAATTGAAGTAGTAGAGCACGCCTGCAACATTCCGACACTCATGATGGGAGAAACGGTAGAAAACGTAGCAAGAGGTGTTGATACCTACAGCTATATTCAGCCCCTTGGAGTCTGTGCAGGAATTACTCCTTTCAATTTTCCCGCAATGATTCCTCTATGGATGTTCCCAATGGCGATTGCCTGTGGAAATACCTTTATTTTAAAACCTTCTGAACAAACCCCTATGACTTCTATGAAAATGGCTGAACTATTTTTAGAAGCAGGTTTTCCTAAAGGAGTTCTGAATATTGTTCATGGTTCCAAAGATCAGGTCAATCACATTCTGAACCATCCGGAAATAAAAGCCATTTCATTTGTAGGCTCAGTTCCCGTTGCGGAACATGTTTACCGCACAGGAACTGATAATTTAAAAAGAGTTCAGGCTTTTGGCGGTGCAAAAAACCATATGGTAGTAATGCCGGATGCCAATAAAGAACAGGTCATTAACAATCTTGTAGGAGCTTCCTGCGGAGCAGCCGGACAACGTTGTATGGCAATCAGTGTAGCTGTTTTGGTAGGTGAAGCTCAAAATTGGGCAGATGATATCAAAAAAGCTTTAAGTACCATTAAACCTGGAGTTTGGTCTGATAATTCAGCAGCATTTGGTCCTCTGATCAACAAACAATCAAAAGACAAGGTTTTAAGATTGATTAAAAGCGCTTATGACCAGGGAGCCGAAGTATTGCTGGATGGCAGCCACTGTAAAGTAGAAGGTTATGAAAACGGATATTTTGTAGGTGCCACGTTATTCAATAACGTATCTACGGATATGGATATTTATAAAGAAGAAATTTTTGGGCCAGCTCTATTATTGCTGAAAGCAGAAACACTGGATGAAGCTATTAAAATCATCAATGAAAACCCTTATGGAAACGGAACTTCAATCTTTACCAATTCAGGAGCAGCAGCAAGAAAATTTCAGCACGAAATTGAAGTGGGACAAATTGGGGTAAACCTTCCGATTCCTGTTCCATTACCGTTTTTCTCTTTTACAGGATGGAGAAAATCATTCTTTGGCGACCTGCATTCTTACGGAAAACAAGGTGTTCGTTTTTATACAGAAACCAAAACGATTACAGCCCGTTGGTTTGAAGAAGATATCCCTGCAGGTGATCTGAATATGACCATCAGTTTAAAATAAGTTTTCTATGGAATTCAACCTAAATCAAGATCAGCTGGCGTTTCAGGATGCCGCAAGAAGATTCACACATAAAGAACTGGCACCTTATGCTTCGGAATGGGATGCTCAGAAGATATTTCCGAGAGAAGCTATCGCGAAAGCCGGAGAACTGGGTTTTTGCGGAGTATATACCAGTGAAGATGCCGGAGGTCTGGGATTATCGCGATTAGATGCCACCATTATATTTGAAGAACTCGCTGCAGCCTGTCCTTCCACTACCGCCTACATTACCATACACAATATGGTTTCATGGATGATTGATGAATTTGGGAATGAAGAGATCAGAAAACAATTATGTCCGGATTTGTCATCAGGAATATTATTAGGATCCTATTGTCTTACTGAACCGGGCTCCGGTTCAGATGCAGCAGCTTTAAAAACAACGGCAGTAAAAAATGGGAACAAATACATCATTAACGGAACAAAAGCATTCATCTCCGGGGCAGGCGAAAGTGATATACTCATTGTAATGGCCCGTACAGGAGATTCCGGTCCCAAAGGAATCAGTGCTTTTGTGGTACCCGCAAATTCGAAAGGAATCAGTTTCGGGGAAAAAGAGAAAAAATTAGGTTGGAATACCCAGCCGACACGCTTTGTTTTCTTTGATCAGGTAGAAGTAGATGAAAAATACCTCTTAGGTGAATTGGGACAAGGCTTTAAAATAGCATTAAAAGGTCTGGATGGTGGCCGCATCAATATCGGAACGTGTTCTGTAGGAGCAGCACAGGGAGCCATTAACCAGGCCAGAAAATATATGCATGAAAGACTACAGTTCGGAAAATCACTAGCTCAGTTTCAATCTTTGCAGTTTAAAATTGCTGATATGGCTACAGAGCTTGTAGCAGCCCGCCAGATGGTACATTTAGCTGCTTTTAAATTAGATTCTAAAGACACGAATGCTACTACTTACTGTGCCATGGCAAAACGTCTGGCTACCGATATGTGCTTCAACATCTGTAATGAAGCATTACAAATATTGGGTGGATATGGATGTACACAGGATTTTCCAGTGGAACGTCTTATGCGTGATGCCAGGGTACACCAAGTGGTAGAAGGAACCAATGAAATTATGAAACTGGTGATCTCAAGAAAGATTTTAGAGGAAGGAGCCATGATACAAATCCGTTAATTCAAAAGATTAAAAATGAGTTTAGTACTAACAGAAATAAAAAATAAAGTCGGGATCATCACCCTGAATTCCGAAAAGACACTCAATTCTCTTTCACTTGAAATGATTGAAGAATTGAAAGCTGTTTTGGAAGGTTGGAAAACAGTTGATGAAATAGTTTGTTTATTCATTCAGGGAGCAGGTGAAAAAGCCCTCTGTGCCGGAGGAGATGTGAGAAAACTGCACGATGCTATTATTGAACAACAAAGCATCGATGGAACACAAATACCTCAGCCCTGTTTCGATTTCTTTTTAAAGGAATATCAGGTAGATTATGCTATTCACACATATCCGAAACCTATTATCGTCTGGGGACACGGAATTGTGATGGGCGGCGGCATCGGAATTATGGTAGGAGCTTCTCATCGTATTGTTACAGAAAGAAGTAAACTGGCAATGCCGGAAATCACCATCGGTTTATATCCTGATGTTGGCGGTACCTGGTTTTTGAATAAAATGCCTTCCGCTTACGGAATTTATCTGGGATTAACAGGGGCAAGATTAGATGGAGCCGACTGCAAATTCTTAGGATTAGCAGATTACTATGTTTCATCTACTTCAAAAGAAGCTCTGTTAAATGCTCTTGACAAGACTCAATGGAATGGAAATAACCATCAAACCGTTTCCGCAATTCTGGAAAATATCTCCAAAGAAACAGATACTCCCGAATCACAGGCACAGAGCCATCATACATTTATTAAAAAATTTGAAGGAATAGATTCTTTAGAACAGTTTAAAGAAATTTTACTGCAATATCCTGATAAAGATGAATGGATTAATACAGGAATCAAAAGCTTTGAAGCAGGCTCACCAAGCTCAGCACATATCATCTTCAGGCAATTGAAAGAGGGTGAAAACTTAAGCATGGAAGAAGTCTTTCAATCCGAATTAAACTTATCCTGCCAATGCTGCATTCACCCAGATTTTGCAGAAGGTGTAAGAGCTTTATTGGTAGATAAAGACCAGTCTCCAAAATGGCAGCCTGCAACATTAAATGATATAACCAAAGAATGGGTAGACAGCTATTTTACTCCGCTTTGGTCGCATGAAGAACATCCATTAAAAAACTTAGGTAAAAAAGATTAATTATGTCAAATATAGCATTTATAGGATTAGGAAATATGGGTGGTCCGATGGCCATCAACCTTGTAAACAAAGGTCATAACGTTATTGGGTTTGATCTTTCCAAGTCAGCTTTAGAAGCACTGGTTTCTGCAGGCGGACAAATTTCGGATTCAGCTATAGCAGCTGCAAAGGACGCTGATGTGATCATATCAATGCTTCCATCCGGCAAACACGTTGCGGAACTCTATTCTGACGAATTTATCAGTCAGCTGAAACCAGATACACTCATCATTGACAGCAGTACCATTGATGCCGTAACCGCCCGTTCTGTTGCTGAACTGGCCGCTTCAAAGGGGTGTAAAATGATTGATGCTCCCGTTTCTGGCGGTACTGCAGGCGCACAGGCAGGAACATTAACCTTTATTGTTGGCGGTAAAACCAAAGACTATGAAAAGGCAAGACCGATACTAAAATGTATGGGACAGAATATCTTCCATGCCGGAGATTCCGGGGCGGGACAGGTAGCAAAAATCTGTAACAATATGCTTTTAGCCATACACATGATCGGGACATCTGAAGCGATCAATTTAGGAGTCCGTCACGGATTGGAGCCTAAAATATTAAGTGAAATTATGCAGAAAAGTTCCGGTAGAAACTGGTCATTGGAAGTCTATAATCCATATCCCGGAGTAATGGAAAATGCACCTTCATCAAGAGCATATTCAGGAGGATTCGCAGTGGATCTGATGACAAAAGATTTAGGATTGGCAGCGGAAGCAGGATTGGAAACCAGAACCTCTACCCCATTGGGAAATGCAGCTTTAAACCTTTACAGAATCTGGAGTGAAGCCGGAAATGGCACGAGCGATTTTTCAAGCATTATTCAATTCTTAAACAAACATCAGTAATCATGAATTTTGAAACATTACTATACCACCAGGAAGGACATATCGGTACCTTGACCATTAACCGCCCGCAGGCTTTAAATGCTTTGAATGAAACAGTTTTAAAAGAGCTGAAATCATTTGCTGATCAAATCCAATCCAATAAAAACATCCGGGTTTTAATCATTACCGGATCTGGGGAAAAAGCCTTCGTTGCAGGTGCTGATATCAAAGCAATGCAGAGTATGACACCAAAGGAAGCGACAAATTTTTCTATCATGGCTCAAACCGCTTTCAATTCCATTGAAGCATTACCATTTGCCGTGATAGCGGCAGTCAACGGTTTTGCGTTAGGTGGAGGATGCGAGCTGGCTTTGTCCTGTGATATTATTCTGGCCAGTGAAAAAGCGAAATTTGGATTACCAGAAGTAACCCTTGGATTATTGCCTTGCTTTGGAGGAACACAGCGTTTACCAAGAGCAATCGGATTATACAAAGCAAGAGAGATGGTATTCTCTGGTGAATTTTACTCAGCAGAAGTTTGTAAAGAATTAGGTTTTGTAAATCGGGTGATTGCTCCTGAAGAATTATTGAATGAAGCCCAGAAATTGGCATCAACAATAGCATCAAGAGGCCCCGTAGCCATATCGAAGGCAAAGCAGTCATTGAACACAGGTGTCGAATTACATATTACTGATGGTTTACAACAGGAAGCTGTTTTATTCGGGGAATTATTTGATACGAAAGATCACAATGAAGGCATCGGTGCCTTTATAGAAAAAAGAAATCCGGATTTTAAAGGAGAATAAAAGAGAAAATAGTTTTTAAAGAAATATTTGATTTTTAGGAGGCTGGCATATTCTTATGGCCAGTCTCCTTTTTTTACTTCCATAAAATATTTGCCATACAATCAAATTGTCATAATTTTGTCTTTCCTATTCAAATTCAATGAAAAATTTTAATCTCATTATCGCAAGTTGCTTTTTCGTTTCGGTTATATCGTGCACAACAGCAGCTCCGGTTGCAAAGACTTCCACTGAGGATACTCCTTATCAAAACCTTGGACGTGACGGAAAAATATACGCCGCGTTTTATCAGCAAAGAGCAGCAGAATATGAAGCACTGTGCCTTCAGGCTTACAATATTGCAACACTCCGCCTTGATCAGGCTTTAGCTCAGAAGTCTGAAAAACCTTTAGCCATCGTTTCAGATATTGATGAAACTTTTTTAGATAATTCCTATTACGCTGTGGAACGCTCAAAAATGGGAAAAAATTACGATCAGAAAACATGGGAAGAATGGACTGCGAAAGGCGTTGCTACTCCACTTACGGGTTCTCAAAAATTCTATCAGTATGCTGCAAGCAAAGGAATCCAGGTTTTCTATGTGACCAACCGTGTTGAGCAGGAACGTGAGGGAACTTTAAAGAATTTAAAAAAATATAATTTCCCTGTTCAAAGCGACGCCAACCTTATTTTAAGATCAAAAGAAAGCAGTAAAGAAACCCGTAGAAAAGATATTGCTAAAAATTATAATATCGTTTTACTTTTGGGTGATAATCTTGCCGACTTCTCCGATCTGTTTGATAAAAAATCAGAGACAGAACGTTCTTCAGCCGTGAAAAATTCCGCCGATGATTTTGGTAAGAAATTCATTATCATTCCGAATGTAGGGTATGGAGACTGGGAATCTTCATTTTATAACTACAAATACGATTACACCGATCAGCAGAAAAACTCAATGATGTATGATGCTGTGAAATCTAATCCTTAAATAAAGTCTAAACTTTAGATACCAACTTAAAACCTCTCAATTTTGTTGAGAGGTTTTAAGTTGTTTTTACAAAACGTTTCTCTACTCTCATGAATTGTCTCATTTTTTTGAGACATTTTTTATTTTCAGAGGAATAATATACTCCAATATTTCCCAACAACAGGAAAAACATGACGAATTGACACCATTTCTCTTATGGTATTATTTTCGACTTAAATATAATTAGTTTCAACACAAACCCTTTATTTTTTATTAAATTTAAAGCTAAATAAGAAATTGAATATACATTTAACAACTGTATAAATTTGAATGGATGAAAAAAATACTTTACACTTTTATAGCTTCAGTTATTGCAGTTTTACTTCTGAATACAATTGTTTTTAAAGATATTCCGGAAAAAGAAAAACAGGAATTCATGAACGATATTAAGCGGTACAAGCATCCTATAAAAAGTATTTCAATGGATTCTAAGGACAACAGTGACCTGAAGGTACTGGATGCTGCGCTTAAAGACAACAGAATTGTAATGTTGGGGGAAAATACCCATTACGACGGAGCTACAATGCAGGCCAAAAGCAGACTGATTAAATATCTACACGAAAACCTGGGATACAATGTAGTTCTGTATGAAGCCGGACAATATGATACCTGGATGATGAATGAGGAAATGAAAAACCATAACCTGAAAATTTCTTCCGATTCTATAGGAGGAACTGGACTTTTCGATTTTTGGTGGAATAATAAGGAAACCCAGCCTCTGATCAACTACTATCAAAAAACTAAAACTTCGGTTCATCCGATTGAATTGGGAGGTTTTGATATTCAATTTTCCGGGGCTGAGCTGTATGACAAACGTAGTAAATTTCTGAAAGATTTTTTAAGCAAAAATAAGATTGATCTCAAACCTTTTCCTCTTTTAAATAAACATATTGACCGGATTTCTAATTTTATCTACAAAGGGTTTGCCAGTAAAAGCTTACCCGGAAATCAGCAAAAAGACATTCTCAATGAAATCAGCCGACTGGAACAAACCGTTTTAAAGTTGAAAAAAAATCCTGAAAACATCATGTATGCACGGTATTTACATGATATGAGAAACAATTTTGATAAAATATGGAAATACAAACCCGGATCTATGCAGAGTATGCAATTCAGAGATTCTCTGATGGCGAAAAACCTTATTCATCAGATTGATTCCATTTATCAGGGACAAAAAATTATTGTATGGTGTGCGAACATTCATACTTTCGCAAGTCGTTACAACAAAGATTATCTGCCTCTGGGAGCCCCTATCAAAAACAAGTATGGAAAAGCTTCTTATATGATTGATTTTTCATCCTACGCCAAATACAATAAAACCGGAACATTAATGGATAAACCCGGAAAACTTGCCATTGAGAATAGGTTTCATGCAACGAAAACACCTTACTTTTTTATCAATCTGAGAAACATTCCGCAAAGCTCTGTTTTAAAGAAAGAGTTTGTTTCTACCATCAACCAGGGAGTAGATCAGAAAAAAAACTGGAGTGCGTTTTTTGACGGAATATTTTATATAGACACCAATACTTTTTTAACACCCATCGAATAATGGAAAGCATTAAGACACAAAATCTCAGCTATACAATAGGTTCTAAAACTATTCTGGACAACATCAACCTCAATATTCCTGAAGGCAGCATATATGGCTATCTGGGAAGAAACGGAGCAGGAAAATCTACTACCATAAAACTTCTTTTGGGTCTTTTGGAATCATCAGATGACAACATTTTTATTCAGAATAAAAGTTTAAAACAAAACCGGACAGAGATTCTTGCCAACACCGGAAACCTGATTGAATCCCCTTGTTTTTATACCAAACTTACCGTTTATGAGAATTTAAAATATCTGGATATCATTTATGGCAAAGGAAATAAAAGGATTGATGAGGTTCTGGAACTTGTAGATCTGCATAATGAGAAGAAAAAGAAGGCAAGCGCCCTGTCTATGGGAATGAAACAACGTTTAGGAATCGCCATGGCCATTTTCCATGATCCGAAACTTCTGATACTGGATGAACCTCTCAACGGACTTGATCCTCAGGGGATTTTTGAGATGAGAAAACTTTTCCAACATTTGAATGAACAGGGAAAAACTATTTTCCTTTCGAGTCATATTTTGAGTGAGCTGGAGAAAACCGCCACTCATATCGGAATTATTGAGGGCGGACAAATGATTTTCCAGGGAACTAAAAATGAACTTTTAAGCAAAGTAGAAAAAGATATTGTCTTAAAAATTAATAATCCTGAGAAAGCTTTATCTCTCCTACAGGAAAGCTATACAGCAACCTTGAACAGTCCCAACAAAATTTCTGTGAAAATCAATGATGACAAGGAATTCAACGAACTACTCACAACGCTGATCCAAAACGGAATTGAGATCTATGACATAGAGTCTGAAAGTACTAATCTTGAACAGATCTTCATTAATTTAATTGCTAAAAACCATGACTAATACCAATACTTTTTTTAAGGCATTTTCATCGGAGCAGTACAAGCTGTCCAAAAACAAAGAGATTTTCGGAATTTTGCTGATTCCTGTTTTGATTATTTTCGCTGTTGATCTTTATATTTCTTATGATGTAATCCGTTCCGGAATAGAGGCGTCAGAAGGAACTGTGAATCCATGGAAAGCTTCATTGGGAAGAACCGTATTTATGTTCTTTTATCTGCTGTTTCCTATCCTTGTTTCACTTTTTGTACAGGCCTGCTGTGATGTAGAATATCGGAATAATAATTATAAAATTCTGTTTACACTTCCAGTTTCGAAGACTAAAATATTTTTCTCGAAGGCTCTGTTTATTCAAATTACGGTTTTCCTTTCTGTTCTTCTTTCATACCTGGCATTACTGTTAAGCGGCTATTTACTAAGCATTGCATTCCCGCAGCTGGGTTTCCAGAATTATGATTTCAGAGAAGTAATATTTTATACCTTTTTAAAGTTTTTTATTACACTTTCTGCGATTGCTATGGTACAGATGACGTTGAGTCTTTTCTTCAAAAATTTCATTTACCCTATTGGCTTTGGGGTATTTATGCTGCTATTTTCCACGATCGTTAATGAAAGAGAATTTTCTGATTTCCTGATTTATACAGGAGGCTACAAATCCATGTTGAATTTTATGAATGAAAATATCGTTTTTGAAAGACTTGATTACTGTAACATTGCAGCTATATTTATTTTTATGGCCACAAGCTTTTATATTTTTATAAAAAAGAAAGGAGGTTAGAAAAATGCTGGAAGGTGGATGATGAAAGTATTATATCAATAAATGATTTCAATTAACTTTCGTTTCCCATCTTCAGGCTTCCTTACCAAAGTATTTAAGCTACTTCTTTTACTTTTGTACCGTTCTTAGCCGCTTCTATTTTCTTATTATTTCTAAGCTCACGTTTCATTTTACGGTAATCCCAGGGAGCCATAGCATTAATATCCTGCCATAAACCCACTTTTTTACTTTTGGCATTTTCCTGAATTTTACCCAAAGAAGCATCTTTCGAATAAGAAAAATACCACCAGCCCATTCCTGCTTTGATAAGCTCTCTGGAGAGGTATTTTCCATCATCATAATACACTTTCGCAATAGATCTTCCATAGCGGTCTGTAGTGGTTTCTACAAAGCTTACCGTTTTCCCAAATATCTGAGAAGAAGTGAACTGTTTTGCATTTTTACCGAATGCCTGCCCGCTTTCCGGACAATCAACTTCAGCAAGTCTGAGTTTCTTTTGCTGATTTCCTTTTAACAGTAAAGTAATGGTATCTCCGTCTGAAATTTTGATCACTTTTCCGGTAGTCTGTGAGAATAGAAATACAGGGAGAAGTACGTACAGCAGCATTAATCGTTTCATGGAGTAAAGATAGTACTTATAAAACATAAAAATGCATCAAACATTGTGTTCAACAGGTAAAACCTTAATCATCAGAAACAAATTTTTACGCTAACCTGAATTTAATTTCACAAGTTAATTTCCCAGCAACCAATACTTATTGGCAATGAAGAAAACTTTTCTATAAAATTATCATATTCAAAAGAATTGAAATAAAAACTTTCAATCTTTATTTCAATTTTATGTATTTCAATTTTAAGATTGATAAAAAAAGCAGCCAATTCTTTCATAAAACTATTGATATTAATGATCAAATCATCTTCAGAGTATATACTTCCTTTGATATCATGATTTGAGAAACCACCTCCCCAATACATCGAATGATTTTCAATAAAAAAAATAAAACTATCGATTGTAAAAGCTTCTATTTTTTCATTACTTACCATCTTAAATTCTAATATGTCTTTCATTTTTTTTTACTTTTTCTTATCAACATTAATTATTGAACAGGTAAATATTTAGCTCAATATTACTCTTCAATTTCTCAAAAATTTCAGGTTCTGAAGCCACCATATAATGCTCTTCTTCAAAAGGTTTATAATCACCATAAAATGTATCCGATACGCTTATTTCCGGTATTGATACTAAACTTCAGCAGGTTCTTTTTTAACTATAAAAGAGTTCGGTAAGCTGAAGGATATGTTGGATATTTTATGTGTTACCAATTTTTCATCCTTACAACAGGAATTTAGCAGCATCAAAAAACAGCTGAACAAAAGAAAATGCCCTCCCCTCCTCAAGGCTATTTTTTTATTTTTTGGAATAATAATGCGTAATGTGAGCAAAAAAACTGAAAATTTTTTCATCATTTTTTCAATAGGCTAAATCAATGGTTATTAATAGGGTAAAGGTATTAAAAAAGTTTTCACGAAAAATTAATTAAAAATTATTCTTCATTTTATTTTTTTATTTGAAAAAGTATTGTACCTTTGCAACCGCAAAAACGAAGTAAATATCGTTACTGATGACACCCTCGGGGCGTAGCGTAGTCCGGTCATCGCGCCTGGTTTGGGACCAGGAGGTCGCAGGTTCGAATCCTGCCGCCCCGACTGTTTTAATAGTTTTCTCAAAACTATTTAATGGGTGCGTAGCTCAGCTGGATAGAGCATCTGCCTTCTAAGCAGACGGTCAAAGGTTCGAATCCTTTCGCGCTCACTTAAAGACTTACTATTTTTAGTAAGTCTTTTTTGTTTTTATACCTATCTAAAACTTTGTATGATGAAATAGAGCATCCCGATTTCAATCGGGACGAAAAAGGTTCGAATCCTTTTGCGCTAATCTATCTAAAGGGGGTGAAGATATAATCAATTCCATTGATTTTTCTAAACATGCCATAGGTGGAAGTTTTATTTTATGGATCTGAAGAATAAATTATCTGTTTTGTACAATTTGACAAAATTTGTTTTTTTGTCAAAAAAGTTTTATTTTTGCATTCAGTTTTCAGACAATTTTCAGACAATGTCATCTCATACAGAACAAGATCAGCTTTCACAACAAATCCTTGAGACCGCTTCAGGACTGTATTTAAAATATGGTTTGAAGAAGGTAACCATGGATGACATTTCAAAAGCAGTTGGCAAAAGCAGAACATCCATTTATTATTACTATAAAAATCGGGAGGAAGTTTTTCAGGCAGTTTTGGAGAATCTGATCAAAGAAGTTATTACTGAGATTGATTCCAAGATGAAGAAGAAAAATACTTTTGAAGGAAAAATCCAGGAGTTTTGTTTGGCTAAAGTAAAAACATCGGAAGAGAGATCTTCATTTTTCAGAGCGATAGAGGCTGGGATGGATAATGAAGAAAAATCAAAACATATTACTGATGCCCACAACCGAATGATGGAAGCGGAGAGAAACCTTCTGCTCAATTTATTCTCAACGAGTATTAGCAATGGTGCAATTCCTAAAGTTACCATTAAAGAACAGGAAACGATCATCTTTATTCTCCAGAGCAGTATCAGGGGAATAAGGCGCGAGATGGGTTTAAAAAACAATTTTAAAAATTTAAACAATACAGTGAACACACTGACCTCTATGGTTATCAAACATATCGGGTAAAAATTTTTTATTCAAATTTTGACATTTTTACATTATTTGTCAAAAAGTCATTTCAAAAAAGATGAACAAATTAAGTAATATCAGTACATTCCGGGCTTTCAGAAGCACCAATTACACGTTGTATTTTTTCGGGCGTTCTGTCTCTCAATTTGGAACATGGATGCAGCGTACAGCGGTAGTATGGGTTGTATACAGCATGACCCAGTCTGCATTTATGCTGGGACTCACCATTTTTGCAGAACAATTCCCCTCTTTTTTATTTTCAGCATTTGGCGGGGTTGCTGCAGATCGGTATAACCGGTATAAAATTATACAGATCACTCAAATTTTATCATTAATACAGGCATCTCTATTAGCTTTTCTGGTCATGACAGGGCATCAGAATATATGGAGCTTCATTGTACTCAGTATTTTTCTCGGGATTATCAATGCTTATGATATTCCGGCCCGACAGGCTATGATTAATGAAGTGGTAACCGATGATGAAGACCTTCCAAGTGCTCTTTCTCTGAGTGCGGCAATGGCAAGTATTGCAAAATTAGCAGGCCCTGCCCTTTCCGGAATTATCCTTCAAAAATTCGGAGCGGGAACCTGTTTCCTGATCAATGCAGCCAGCTTTGCAGCGGTGATGGTTTCCATTTCCCTGATGAAAATAAAGATCACAACCAAAAAGCCACCCAAAAAGGGAACTTTTACAGAATTGGCTGAAGGCTTTAGGTATCTGAGAAAAGAACCTTCCATTAGTCTGGTCATCATTATGCTGAGTATTACAGGTCTGCTGATTTTACCGTACGATACTTTAATTCCAGTCTATGCGAAGGAAATTTTTAAAGGAGATGCTAAAACATTCGGCTATATTTCAAGTTTTATTGGAATTGGAGCGGTTCTCGGAACGGTATTTCTGGCTTCGATGAAGAAAGGAGCTTCTATGAGGAATATTCTTATCCTGAGTACAGCCATTCTGAGTATTGGGCTCATCTGTTTTTCCTATGCAACTAATTTCTACTGGTCTATGTTCTTCGCTGCATTAACGGGATTGGGTGGTGTTGCACAGTTTACGACCTGCAATATTATTGTACAGTCTGAAGTGATTCCCGAAATGCGTTCAAGAGCAATAAGTATTTTGCTGACCGCCATATTTGGAATGCTGCCTTTGGGAAGTGTACTTATCGGATTTATTTCGGAGAAAATAGGAGCACCAAAAACCCTTTTGATAGAAGGAATTGCAGGTATTTTAATTGCTGTTGTTTTCAGACGCTTATTATTCAAAAAGAATAAGACCAAAGCTGTCAATAATCAACTTTTAGAAGAATCAGAAGAACAATTCATAAATAAAGTATAATTAAAAATGGAAAACAAAAAAACAGCATTACTGGTGATGGATATGCAGTCATCAATACTAAGTAACTTGCCTGATACACAAGAACTGGTATCTAATGTCAAGGAGGCTATTAAAACTGCCAGAAACCGCCAAATTCCGGTTATTTATATTACAGTAGGGTTCAGACAGGGAATGCCGGAAATAAGTCCTAAAAACAAAATATTTTCAGGACTTAAGCAGCATATGGTAAATCTAGATATGAAAGAATGGGTTGCTATCCATCCTGAACTCATCCCAGAAGAACAGGATATCGTGATTACCAAAAGAAGAATCAGTGCTTTTACGGGAAGTGATCTGGAAGTTGTTCTCCGCGGACTGGACATTCAGCATTTGGTACTGACAGGAGTATCTACCAGCGGAGTTGTTTTATCTACAGTGAGAGAGGCTGCAGATAAGGATTATAATCTTACTGTGATAGAAGACTGTTGTAAAGATGGAGATGAAGAAGTACATAATGTACTGATGAGAAAGGTTTTCCCAAGACAGGCTGATGTTATTAAAATAAATGACTGGATATAACAGAACAGGAAACAATACGAATCTTCAGCAATTCGTTTCACTGGATGAAAATTCCGTTTCACTTATCTTTTTTGCTGAATCAGCTTATCTTTTTTCCGGGAGATAGGAGGACGTATTACTTTTACATGGTAAATGCAACCGAAAGGTCACTTAGTTAGTTTTAATTAGTATTAAGGAAACATTGATTAAGAATCAATAAAAATCTTTTTGTGCTTTAATTCCTTGCAGCCATTAATGGCTGAACTATACACTTAATCATGTTTGGGTAGGATTGGTTTTTCCAGTCTTATTTTTTGTTTTTAAATCATAACAGTCATTTATTTTTCCCACAGATTTACGCAGATGTTTGTAGATAGGATGAGATTTATTTAAGTTTTAATTAAAATCGGAATTCTTCGATGGACAGATCATTAAGCAGGGTTTTCGTGCAGATTTCATGTTTTTTTGCAGCTCCCTGAACGCGCCAGATAATGGTGTATTTTTCTCCGATTCTGAGTTGCTTTCCTCTGATTGATTTTAAACCATGCTCTGTGAAAAGGGTCTCGTATTTCTCCACTACTCCATCTTCATAAGGAAGTGTGATCTGATAGGTGTAACGCACACTTATTTTATCAATAATATCCTGGACATATTTGAACATGATAAGCAACAGAAATACCACCAGCGAGCCTATAATTGCTTCCTGATAATATCCGGCTCCTATAGTCATGCCAAGAGAAGCACAAATCCAGATTGTGACAGCTGTTGTAAGACCTGAAACCCTGTTTTCTTCTTTAAAAATTACTCCAGCTCCTACAAATCCAATTCCTGTAATAATATTGGCTGCAATACGGTCAGGACTTCCCGGTCCGCCCAGACTCATAGAAAGCATGGTAAAAATACAGGCTCCGAGTGTCACAAGAATCATGGTTCTTAATCCTGCTGACTTCAGCTGGTATTCTCTTTCAATTCCGATGATGCCGCCTACAAATACTGAGAATAGAATGGGAAGTAAATCTTCAAGTATATCCATTTGTTTTTTTATCTTCTAAATGTATTTGATTTTTTTCAACTGTAAAAGATCTTTATATAAAAAAACCGCTGTAAATACAGCGGTTTAATATATTGAGAATACTTATTATTTCAGTTTGTAAGAACTTCCGTTCCAAAGATAGGTTTTGGAAGAGTTTTTCTTCTTCTCCCTGTCTTTTTCATCCACTTCCATATCTTCTACTTTCAGGATAAATGCATTGGGAACACCTCCTTTATCATTAGGAAAAACGTATTCTTCGCTGTGATAATAAGCTCCGGCATCTCCTACATTTGTTAATTGCGGAAGGGCAACCAGTTTTTTATCCTTGAAAAGAACATACTGATCATAGCTTGCTATTCCACAGGCTTCTCCGGAAACCATTGCTTTGAGAGTAAATTCCACATTTTGCAGCTTATGGCCACTTTCAATATTGAAAGATGCAGAACTCAGTTCTTCTCCTCTTCCTGTATCAAAATACACCTCATCAATGAGTGTATTTCCTTCCATTACCTTTATTCCTGCAATGTTCTGTTTTTCGATCTCATTGAATTCTTTATTCTTCCTGTCAATAGTTTTAGATAGTCCAAAAAGGAAATCATACCCGCTTTTGTTACGATATCCTACACAAAGATTACCACCCCAGATATAGCCTTCCAATGTATTTTCTCCTTTCTGATAAGAGATTTTATACCAGTTGGCATTTCTTTCCCCCAGCTTCAGGACTGTATTTTCTTTTTTAAGAATCATGACCTGTTGATTGGTTTGCAGTGAATCCGTAATCTGAGCATTCACTCCGGGTTCCTGTCTCACACGAGTCCAGTCGGTAAAAATCTTCTGAGCTTTATTCTCTTCAAAACCAAAGACTCCGTCTGCATATACTTCATTTTCCTGTGCTGTAAAAAACTGCAGCATTAGTAAAAATAAAGCTGTCCATAAAGTTTTCATAGTTATATTTTGTTTTTTGTGTGTTATTTTTCAAGAAGAAGGCTTACCCATTCTTCACGCTGTAACTGTTTTTTCAGCTCCAGTCCACTTTCTTTGCATACTTCCAGAATATCATCCACATCAAAGAAACATAATCCGGAAAGCAACAGTTTTCCACCTTTATTCAGTACTGAAACATAAGTGGGGATATCTGAAATCAGGATATTTCTGTTGATATTAGCTAAAATGATATCATAATTTTCTTTTCCTAAGTTTTCAGCAGTTCCCTGTTCAATATCAAGTTCTACACTATTTCTTACTGCATTTTCTTTTGAATTTTCTACTGACCATTCATCAATATCGATCGCTTTGGTATCTCCTGCACCCTGCTGTTTTGCATAAATGGCCAATACAGAAGTTCCGCATCCCATATCAAGGACTTTTTTACCATTGAAATCAATATCCATCATCTGCTGAATCATCAAATGGGTAGTTGGGTGATGTCCTGTTCCGAAAGACATTTTAGGCTGAATGATAATTTCATGCATTCCTGGTACAGATTCGTGGAACTCTGCTCTGATCAATACTTTATCATCAATATTGATGGGAGAGAAATTCTTTTCCCATTCCTCATTCCAGTTGATGTTCGGCATTTCTTCGAAAGAATATTCAATTTTTACATTTTCGTTTTCAAAGATCGGAAGTGCTTTCAACTGATCTTCGTGAAACAATTCTGTCTGGATATATCCTAAAATTCCGTCAATTTCTTCTGTAAAGCTGTCAAAACCTATTTCTATAAGCTCTGCCATTAATATCTCATTCCAAGGCTGCAATGGAGAAATCTTAAAATTGAATTCTAAATAATTTTGCATGTGACTAATTTGCTGCAAAAATACTAATGTTATTACGGTTAAAAAAATGATGAAGAGATTTTTGGCTGAAACCGGGGATTTTTTTGATTTTTTTTGAATGGATGCTATGGAAAAGTTTATTTGTGTGTTTTTTCCCACAGATTGCACGGATATCACAGATGATTGCGTATACTATATTCAATAGGGATGGGCTTTAGCCCATCTTCAAAATTAAGACAAATTCCATTGGCTTTAGCCAAAACTTATTACAACCTCTGGTTATTCTATTGAAATACAAGGAACTGTAAGTTTTGGCTAAAGCCCCAGAAACACGTTAAAAGAGAAAGCGGGCTAAAGCCCGCTCCTATTAAATTTTTATCATTCAAGCTAGATTAAAATGTCCTTTGCCAAAAACTCTAAACATTAAACTCTAAACCTTGAACTTTAAATTGTAAACCTTATTATGGATTTGTAGAGAAGATAGAACCGTTTGCAATTAATGCTCTTCTGTTCATTTTCAGGATATCTCTTACCCATTCTGCGAAGTCTTCCGGCTGTAATACTTTGTCAGGATTTCCGTCTGTAAGTCCTCCCTGAATACTCATATCGGAAGCAATGGTACTAGGAGTCAGTGTAATCACACGGATATTTTGTTTTCTCCATTCTGCCATCATAGATTGAGATAAAGATACTACTGCTGCTTTTGAAGCGGCATATGCTGACATATTCGGACCACCTTTAAGACCTGCTGTGGATGCTACATTTACGATATCACCTTCACCTTTAGCTTTCATGAATGGATGGGCTGCTTTCGCTGCATAATATACTCCGAATAAATTGGTTTTAATCACCTGCTCCCAAGTTTCAGAAGGCATTTCTTCAATGGAACCAAAATCTCCGATTCCTGCATTGTTGATCAGAATGTCAATTCCTCCCAGTTGCTCTGCTAAAGATTCTATTCCAGCTTTTACCTGAATTTCATTGTCTACAGAAAAAACTGCGTAGGCTGAGTTCACGCCCAGTTTTTTAATTTCTTCAACCGTCATTTTAAGGTTTTCCTCGTTTCTTCCTGTAATGGCAACGTTTACTCCTTCATTGGCTAAAGCTAATGCCACAGCTTTTCCTAATCCTCTTCCACCACCTGTTATGATGGCATTTTTTCCGTTTATATTCATAGTAATGATACTTTTCTTACTACAAAGTTACGAAAGAACATTTTTATGAGGGGGTGAAAACATGGATTTAATAGTTTTTTAATGGTTTTCATGAACCATGATCTGGGTGAATAATAAAAATTAAAACCGGCTCATAAGAACCGGTTTCAAAATCTAAAAAAAGGTATAGTAAAAAAATAAAATGCTTAAGGAATCTGGATAGAATTTTGAACTTCAAATTCTTCTGAAGCAGAAAATTCATTGCCATACATGTCGATCGCTTTCACCTCAACTTTATGTTTTCCTAATGATAATTTCTTAGGAAAATCTGCTTCCCAGATGTGTTTTGACATTTCGGGGTTGGAAGGCCTTCTCCCCGGAAGAATTTTCTCTGTGGTGTCCCATTTGAAAACGGAAAGAGCAAAATTCGGATCTATGGTTTCATCGTATTCCATTTCTTCCCATTTTCCTCCGTCTATTCTGTATTCTACTTTGTCTTTTTTGCTTCCCATGAAGAAGTTGGCCAATACTTTTGCAGAAGTTCTTGAGGATGGGATTACTTTCGGAACATATAATTTGATCTGATAGTCTTCCGGTTTTCCGGCCGTTCTGTATTTTACTTTATACTGATTGTCTGCAAAACTGATGAAAGAATATCCTTTTGCGGTTCCATCTCTCATGGTGGAAGTAGGAAGCCCGGCATCATCAGGAGTCCCTGAATACCAGTCGCCACACGTAGTTCCTACGTTATATTCGTGTAGTTCTTTAATTCCATTCCAACCTGCTTTTTTGCCATAGAAAATCTGCTGTTGGATATGTGTATGTGCCGATAAAAGCAATACATTCTGAAATGGATTTAAGAAATCAAATAATTTCTGACGGTCTGCATTTCTAAAGTTGTCTTCGTTTTTATGTTCTAATGGGATATGGAAAGAAATAACGATCAGTTTATTTTTATCAACCAGTTTCAGATCGTTTTCGATAAACTGAAGCTGATCTTCACGGAAACCTCCCCAATATCCTTTACCATCTCTCGGATCGGGATAAAGAATATCGTCCAAAATGATGAAGTGTACGTTCCCATAATTGAAAGAGTAATTGGCAGGGCCGAAATTGGATTCAAATGTTTCATCGGAAAGCTTGTCTTCTTTTGCATCATAGTTCATGTCGTGATTTCCCATTACATTGTACCAAGGCAGCCCAACATCTTTCATGACATCTGCATAAGGTTTCTGAAGGCTTAAATTATCTCCCACCAAATCTCCTAAACTGATTCCCAAGACTGCATTTTTTTTGGTATTTTTCACTTCATTTACAATTCCTCTTTTGAAATAATCCAGCTCTTTTTCTGTGTAGGGCTGTGGATCTCCAAAAACAAGGATATCAAAGTTTTTGTCTTCTTTTTGTGGATAAAGTGGGAAGTTCAGCTCTTTGGGAAGGTCTCCTGTGGGTACAACTCCTTTGTATTTAAAATCTACCGGAGAACCTTTTGGTTTGTGATGATAATAGAATTGTGGAAGGTTATTTGCGTTTAAAGCCGTTTGATAACCTGAAGGTTTAATCACAAAAATAGTCTGGTCTTCCTGAACCGGCAGGCTGTATCTTCCGTTTTTATCGGTGAGAACTACCTGAACACCATTGGAAACAGATACCCCTTCTACTCCTTTTTCACGGTTTTCTTTCTTTTGATTTTTGTTGTTGTCTTCGTAGACATATCCTGAAACTGACGTTTGCGAGAATGCCATTGCTGAAACCAGCACACAAGGCATTAAAAATTTTATATTGATACTCATCATTTTTAAATCTTTAAATTATTTTTAAATTTTTCAATTGAGGTTATTATTTATTCCACCACATTTTGACGTTGATATTATCTCCTCCCATGAATTGTACAGCTGCGTTGTAATTATCAGCATTCATCACTTTTGTTGTGGTAGGATACATAAATCTTACAGGCATCTGTCCGCCATTCTGAAGTCCGCCATTATTAGGCAGTACCGGAAGTTTTGTACGTCTGAATTCATACCACTGCTGATGATCTACAAAAAACAGGGAAATGTATTTTTGAAGCATAATTTTTTCAAGAGAACCGTCATACGCAACTTTTGTATTGCTGAAATAATTAGCAGGAACCGTTGCTCCCCATTGTTCAATGATAGATTTCACGCCTGTTTCGTAATAAACCTGCTGATTTCCTGCTACAATTCCCCTGTTGACCAATTCTGCCAGAATAAACTGAACTTCAGAATAGGTCATGATTAATATTTTTAAAGGTGCTTTGGCAAGGTTCTGATTAAAATTGGAAGGCTGATAGTTGAAAGCTGTTCCCAACGCATATCCCGAAGGAGCACCTTTATAACCAAGGTCTTCTCCTGTGGTGGCTTTAGCTTTAGTAAAGAACATGCTCATCCTTGGATCATTATTATCTTTCATGGCATTAACAAAGAACTCCCCTGCTGCTCTGTAAGCCGTAAAATCCTGTGGACGGGCAATTGGTGGTAAGTATGGAGATACTCCCGAAAGCGGCAATACAGCACTATCCGTATTATTCTGGAAAATGGGATATTGAGCCGGATTGTTGACAATTTCCTGAATTCTTTCATATACATTTACTTCTCCGTTTCTGCTTAGAATTCTGGTCAGCAATCTTAATGAAAGGGAATTACAGAATTTTTTCCATCCTAAAATCCCAGTCTGACTATTAGTATTGGCATTGTAAAACAAATCTGTTTCTGTTAATGCCTGATTGGTGTTGAATAGTGAATTGGCTGTTTTCAGGTCATTCAAAAGTTGGATGTAAATATCTTTCTGTTTATCATATTTCGGTCTCAGAATATTTTCTTCAATCTTCACCGCTTCAGATAAAGGAACGTCTCCGAATGCATCGGTAAGATTGGAGGCAATCCATGCATTTAAAACTAATGATATGGCCAGATAATTATTATTCTGTTCTTTTGTGGCATATTTTTTAAGGTCACTTACCTGTTTAAGCCATTTATAGGAAGTATTCCAGTAGCCGTTACCGCTTTTTTCGTCCATATAATATCTGCTGTAGGTATTTCCTTCACTCGGAAAGTCTAAAGCAATCTGCATAATATCGAAAGTAAAGTCATCCGCTCTGTTATATCCGTAACTTCCCATTTCATATTGAATTGGAGCAAGAAGGCTTCCTACTGATGGGTCTTTGATCTTGCTGGTATCTGTATTGATTTCCTCGAATGTTCTGTCGCAGGACTGAAGCATGAAAACAGAAACAGCCAATGCAAGATGTATGATTATTTTTTTCATTTTTAAAGATTTTAGAATTTAAGATTTAACTGAAAACCAACTGTTCTTGCTGTAGGCAGCTGCCCCATCTCCACTCCCGGAGTGATGGTCGCATTATCCAAAGTAGCTACTTCAGGATCAAACATTGGAAACTTCGTCCACATCCACAGGTTCTTTCCGAAAATAGCAATCGTAAGATCATCCAGCCCTAAAGACTGAATGGTTTCTTTCGGGAAAGAATAGGCAATTCTGGCATCTCTCAGCTTAATAAAATCTGTGCTGAAACTGTTGGTTTCTACGTTGGCTCTCCTGTAATAATCTCCATAATAAGATGAAGCGGTTACTCCTTTTGTATTCGGGCTGTAAGATCCGTCAGGGTTTTGAATAACACCATCTCCTATAATCATTCCGCCAGGATTATCTCTTCCCGGAAGGGTAGATTTTAGCTTGCCCTGTTCAGACATCTTATGATGGGACTGTGAGTAAGCAATGCCACCATACTGACCATCAAATGAAAAGCTTATTGTAAAGTTTTTAATTCTGAAGTCATTCTGAAGACCTGCTCTCCATTTTGGGAATGCATTTCCTACTTTTTCAATGTCTGCGGGTCTTCCGGGAAGTCCGTTATCTCCGTAAATTACTCTTCCATCTGGTGTTCTCAATAATTTAAATCCATACATATCTCCCAGAGAACCTCCTACTTCCATTTTATAGAATACCACATCTCCTACATTGGAAACAATTCCGTCAAATCCTTCAGGCAACGTCATCACTCTGTTTTCGTTGGTAGACCAGTTTCCGCCTACTTTCCATGAGAAGTTTTTACCTTTTACGGCTAAGATATCTGCTGAAAGTTCAAGACCTCTGTTTCGGATTTTCCCTGCATTGATTACCCTTTTAGAATATCCGCTTTCGGTAGGCAATGAAACAGGAATAATCTGGTTTTCACTGACATTCTGGTACGCGGTAAGATTAAGGTTTAATCTGTTTTTAAAAAGGCTGAAATCCATACCGGCTTCGATATTGGTATTGTTTTCAGGTTTAAGGGTAGGATTATTAAAAGTAGTAGGTGCTATAACGCTTCCTGTAATATTACTTGCTGTATAGTAGTTATCCAAAAGATAAGGATCACTATCGATTCCTACTTTAGCCCATGAGGCTCTCAGTTTCCATAGATTCAGATTATTACTTTTCAGATTAAAAATATCCGAAAGAATAAAACTGGTACTCACTGAAGGATAAAAGAAGGATCTGTTCTGTTTTGGCAATGTAGAACTCCAGTCATTTCTCCCGGTAACGTCTACGAATATTTTATTGTCATATCCTAATGTAAGCAATCCGTAGACACTGTCTACATGTTTATCTCGTGGCGCGGGATATTTAACCGGAATAGAAAGAGCATTAGTTAAACTATATTCACCGGCGGTTTTCAATCCGATAGCCTGATAATCAGTCATCAGGTATTCGTTATAACGGATACTTCCTCCAGCTGATGCAGAAATACTGAATTTATTCCAATCTGCTTTGTAAGAGAATAAAACATCATTGTTGTACTCCTGATTTTTGATGAACTGTTCTCTGTAGAAACCTTTCAGGTAGTTGGCAGAACTCCACGGTCTTTTGGTTGTTCTTTTTTCGTTCAGAATTTCAATTCCTGACCTCAGCATTAAACTGAAACTTTTATTAAATTGATAATCTGCCGTGATATTTCCTGTAATGGTTTTCTTTCGGACCCCGTTTAGCATTTCATAAGCAATCATATAAGGATTGTCGATAAAGGAACTGAACGGATGGATCTGATCTACCTGTTCCTGGCCCGGCTTCCAGATCGGTTTATACCATTCAAGATCCACATTGGGATTTTGAAAAATCATGAAATACGAGATTGATTGATTATTGTATCCCGTTGCAGGAAGATTATCACTGGTAGTAGTGTTATAAGCAAATTTGGTTGAAATTTTTAATTTTTTAGTAAGCTGATGAGCAAATGATAAGGCGAAATTGAACCTGTCAAAACCCGTATTAGGCATCATCCACTCATTATTAAGGTAAGTAAGCGATGATCTGAAACTTGTTTTCTCGTTGGAACTTTCTACGGAAATGCTGTTGGAATAGGTAGAACCCGTTCTCCAGAAACCTTTGATATTATTTTCGTAAGGTCTCCACAACTGTCTGTCTTTACTTTGTCCCTGTAAGTTAGGATCATATTGGAAGTAATACTGTCCGGCAAATTTAGGTCCGAAAGCACTGCTTGTACCTCCCGTGCTCGGTCCATCTACGGAAAGCCCATAAGAGTAATAAAAGTCTCCGGCAGTATTTTTTGCCTGCGTTCCCTGCCCGTACTCATATTGCCAGTCCGGCCATTTCAAGACGGAATCAAAACTTGAGGAAGAATTAAACGTTACTCTCAGTTTTCCGTTTTTTGTTTTACCGGATTTTGTTGTGATCATTAAGGCACCGTTAGCAGCGCGGGAACCATATAATGCTGCAGCAGAAGCTCCTTTTAATACAGTTACAGATTCAATATCATCCGGGTTGATGCTGTTTAGTCCATTTCCAAGGTCAATGGGAACATCACCTCCGGAACCTGCTCCATAAGCTGCAGTACCGGAACCTGTGGTAGAATTTCCCAATGGCACCCCATCTACCACAATCAGGGCGTAGTTATGATCCATCATGATGGATTTTTCTCCTCTTAAAGTAATTCTGGAAGTTCCAAGCGGTCCTGCTCCTGCCGTCTGAATTTTAAGACCTGCTACTTTCCCTTCCATTGATTGTGCCCAGTTGTTGTTTTGGGTTTCTTCAAATGTTTTGGCATCTACTTTTTCTGCTACATACCCCAAAGCCCTGTCATGCCTCTTGATTCCCAAAGCAGTAACCACTACTTCATCAATTCCTTTAATGGTGTCTTTTTTAACTTTCTGCTGAGCTGCCAGATTGACGCTGACGAATCCTAACAGCGACAAAACCAACAGTTTCTGTGTCTCTTTACGCATTCCTTTTTGTTTGCGCAAAATTAGACCGACATAACAAGGATCTCCTTAACACAATTTTAACGTTTCTTAAAAATTTATTAAACGGTATATTAATCTATCCTTAATAACATTGCATAAATAATTAATTAACAAACACTTGAGTAATTAAGTATTATTAATACCGTTTCACAGTCGTATTTATGTATCTTTATTGTCTTGCCTTGGGATAATACCACACAAAACACATATTCAATTGATTTACAACAGTATAAAAGATTTAAAATTTCAATATTTTTTCGATATTTAAAAGAGCGAATGGGTAAACTCTTAAAAATGAAAAGTCTGCCCTTTAAATTGGGCAGACTTTGTAAATTGTTTATTATTGGGAGGGGAATATTTCGTCCTTCGGTTATTATATTGGTGAAGGATATTGAATCGTTATTTATTTTTTAACTGATCAGGAATATTCGTGGTTACAAACCCGATTCCCTGCTTTTTCAGTTCATCGTATACGCCAACATCATTTACTGTCCATGCATTGGTGATTAGTCCTAATGCTTTAGCTTCAGCAATCCAGGTAGGATTTTTCTGGAAAACGCTGTAGTGGTAATCCATCCCGTCTAATCCTTCTTTTTTGATCTGTTCTGGAGACAGCTCACCGTTCAGATACTGTACTTTAAAGGCAGGAGCCAGTTTTTTGATCTCTTTACAGATATTAAGACTGAATGAAATAAACTCACTTTGAGACTCCAGCTTCATGTCTTTGATCATTTTGATCGTCTTTTGGGTGATCTCATTTTCAATTTCAGGAGTTTTAGCAGGTTTGATTTCAACGATCAGTTTCAGAGATTTGTCTTTTTTTCCCTGTTTCAAATAATCTTTTAAAGTAGGAAAGTTTTCTCCGTTGGATAATTTCACGGCTTCCAATTCTTTGAAAGTAACATCTGAAATTTCCATATTACCATGGTGCTCATCATGATTGATAACCAATACACCATCTTTTGTCATTCTCACATCAAATTCGGATCCATACACTTTTAATTTCTGGGCATTCTCCAATGATTGAAGGGAGTTCTCCGTTGTAGCAGGCTGAGCCTGGAAATATCCTCTATGGGCAATAATCTGGGTTTGTGCTTTCATCATAACTGTACTTAAAACTGCTAACCCTAAGATAAAATTTTTCATAATATAATTTAGATAATTAAAAAAGAAGTCATGAAACTTCTGATAAAGGTAGTTATTAAAAAGTGGAAACCACAAAGACATAAAAGATTTTTAGGCTAAAACTAAGGTTTTAATATACATCAGCCGTTTCAATTTCTTTTATGTCTTCTGTAGTTTTAAAAGCAGATATTAGAAGGAATACTTCGCTCCGATCTGGATCTGATATGGATTTCCGGATAGCGGAACCAAACCACCTCCACTTACATTTTTGGTGTATTCGTACTGCATTGTATCTTTATTAAACTTCGTCACTTTATACAGAGATGTGTTTCCGTACGATTTATTTACCCCCCATTCTTTGTTGAGAAGGTTTGCTACGTTAAAGATATCTACAGAAAGTTCAAAAGCACCTACTTTGTCAAATTTAATTTTCTTTGCTACACGTACATCCCAAACGCCATAGAAACCATTTTTACCTCCGTTACGTTCTGCAATTTTACCGCTGTATTCATTGATATAATCTTTCAGAGCCTGTCCTACCTGTGGATCATCCAGAATTGCTTTGGTGATATTTGGGAAGATAAAAGCAAGGTCATTGGAATCTACAAAGTCACCATTGATATTTCCTCCTGTGGTTGCAGAAAAACGGGTACCTCCAATTCCTGAATATCTGATTCCTAAAGTAAATCCTGCAACCGTAGGAGAGTTACCATAGATCACGACTTTATTACGGAACTGGTTATCAGAATAAGTCATTCTTAAATCTCTCGGATCACTCTGAATCATGGTAGACAAGGTAGCTGAGTTGGCTACGTTTCCGTTATAGGAAGTATTGTCTTTGATGTCAGACCATGTGTAACTTGCTGTGATTTCCCCGTCTTTCCAGTAACGGTAACTTGTATCTATGACGAATGAGAACTGGTTTACTTTACCGTCACTCACCAATTCCAGTACTCTTCCGAACTTATTATTGATTCTTCCTGCTTTCCAGTCGAAACTTACACTGTTATTAGCATTATTGGTAATGGCACTTGTAGGAATGAATACTCCTCGTCCGCCTTCATTAGCTAAGGTAAAGAAAGGGTTTGCCACCATGTTTCTGTCGTAGTAATAGTAATTATTTCTACCTAAAGCCATATATCCTGCAATCCCTGCTCTGAACCTTTCATTGAAGAAATGGGTATAAGAGATATTCGCTTTATAAACGATTGGGATTTTTGCATCTTTACCCGTATAATTGATGGTTGGAATCTGATACTGAGAAAGAGATGGAACAGAGTTATAATCATTTCTGTAACTGTTGAAATCCGGGAACGGAACATCCTTACCCGTTACATCCACTGTAGCCAAATGTTTTCCATCAAATACAAGGTTGTTGATGATCATATAATTGTTGATATCTGAAGAGAAAATTCCGGCACCGAACTTAAGGAAGTCTTTATTTTCTTCATTAATGTTCCAGTCAAACTGGAATCTTGGCTGAATAACAAATGATTTAATTTTGTTATCCGTTCTGATTCCCATTTCATCAAACAATTTTTGATTGAATTCTGCTTTTGGATAGCCTCCATAGTCTAATCTTAAACCTGCCATTAAATCAAGACCTTTTGCTATTTTGGTCTGAAACTGTCCGTATATACCAATATTCCAGATATTTGATCTTACAGACGGATCTTCCACCAATGGAACTTCTCTGTAGAATCTGTAAGGAGTCATCGCATCGAAGTTGCTCATGCCCTGGAAATGAAACCTTCCGTTCACTTCACTTCCATATACTGATTTTGCCGTTGTATACATTAAATCAGCTCCGAAAGTATATTTTACCTTATCTGTATTGTAGTATAGGTTATCTACCACCTGAAATACATTATTTCTAAAGCTTTCCTGCCCGAAACGGTGTCCTCCGATCTGAATATTGGTAGAACCTGCGCTGGAAGCCACTCCTTCCACAATAGCTCTTGGGACAGGTTTTCCTAACTGATTGTTCTGGTAACTGTCCTGGAAAGTGTAAAGGTACTGAGCTTTTAATTCATTGGTTAAATTAGGCTGCAGATTGGTTCTTAAGGTTAACAATAAACTGTTGTCAAGGTTTTTATCATTTCCGTAAGATTCGAAGAAATTGATATTGGTATTATCACCCAATCCGTTTTTGTTAAGATCGTAAGTGAAATTGTTTCTTAGGGTTAATAAGTTTTTTTCGTTGATCTGCCAGTCTAAACGTAAAAATGCGGCATCAGAGTTTCTTACTTTATCAAACGTTCCGAATTGCGGGCTGCTTCCTACCCCATATTTTGCTCTTGCAATATCCAGAAACTGATTAAGAGTCTGCGTGGTAGTACTGAATCTCTTCTCATCATCCTGAGATTTGATGTCAGCAATAGCCAATGGCCTCGAATCCAGCTGATGATCCCATGCTACGAAGAAATGTAGTTTATTTTTAATAATTGGTCCTCCCAATGAAAATCCGAACTGGGAAGTAGAGAAATCATTATCTCTTTTATTTCCTCTGATATCATACGGGCTGGAAAGCCAATTTGTTCTTAAATATTCCCAGGCGCTTCCGGAAAATTTATTGGTTCCCGATTTGGTAACAGCACTTACGGTTCCACCACCACTTCTCCCCAATGTCACATCGTATTGGTTGGTGGTAATTTTGAATTCACGTACTGCTTCAATGGAAATAGAAAAAGGTGCTCCGCTTCGGCTGGTTGTAGCTCCTGCAGAAGTAGGGTTTTTCGCGGTCATCCCATCAATCGTAAAATTGGTAGAAGATCCTAGCTGCCCGGAAAGGTTTCCTCCTTTTCCGCTTAATGGAGACAGCTCGGCAAGATTCGCAAAGTTTCGTCCGTTCACTGGAAGCATGCTGATATTTTTAGCAGAAATGGCTGTAGCTGCACCCAGGTTTCCGATCTTGTTTTTAAGATTTCCTGTAATCTTTACTTCTTCAATGTTCTTTTCATTACCAAGATCCATATTTACAGTTACCTGATCACCGAAGTTGACATTGTAACCTTCTTTTTTATCATCGTTCACAATGACTGTGTAAGGCCCTCCAAGAGGAATTTCTTTAAAAATATACTCCCCTTTTGAGTTGGTTTCCGTTTCCGTTTTGAATCCTGTGGACTCATTCACGATCGTTACTTTCACTTTTTCCTGAGCCGTACTTCCCGGTCCGGTAACTTTCCCAACAATAGAAGCCTGCGTGGTCTGTGCATAAGCCATTGTCCCAAGCCCTAAAAACAATAATCCCAGTACAATCTTTACTTTTTTCATTTCTTCCGAAGATCTTTATGATTAATTTTTTTTGTGATCGTCCAGAACCTCTTTGATTTTCATATCAATAGATCATCTGAGGTTTCTTTCAATTAGATGTGCAAAGGTATTTTGACTTTAACGGCGGGGTGTTTAAGAAAGTTTTAACATTTTTTTAATTAAATCAGAACGATATGTTAAATTATTTTAAACAAGTGTTTTATTCAACACTCAGTCAATACATTAAGACATATTACGCATTCTTAATTTTCCTGTACTATTTTATTCTGTTATTTTTTAAATGCAATTACTTTAGCTACTTTTGCTCAAAAGATAGAAACCTAATGTCTGAAAACATTCAACAAAAGATAGAACAGCTCCGCAAAGAGCTTCACCAGCATAACGAAAACTATTATCTACTGGATACTCCCAGCATTTCGGATTTTGAATTCGATATGCTTCTGGAAGAACTACAGAGTTTGGAGGCCCAATATCCCGAATTTTATGATGAAAACTCTCCTACAGTACGTGTAGGTGGTGGTGTCACAAAGGTTTTCCCTACGATTCAGCATAAATTCAGAATGTATTCACTGGACAATTCCTATGATTTTGACGATCTGGAAGACTGGGAAAAAAGAATCATTAAAACCATTGAAGATCCTGTAGAATTTGTTGCTGAACTGAAGTATGATGGTGCTTCTATTTCTATTCTTTATGAAAACGGAAAGCTGTCACAGGCTATTACCCGTGGTGACGGTTTTCAGGGAGATGAGATTACCCCGAACGTAAGAACCATTTCAGATATTCCTTTAACTTTAAAGGGTGATTTCCCAACTCATTTTTTCATGCGTGGTGAAATTTATCTGACCCGAAAAAACTTTGATAAACTTAATGTACTGCGTGAGGAAGAAGGTCTTGACCCCTTCATGAATCCAAGAAATACCGCCAGCGGAAGCTTGAAAATGCAGGACAGCGCTGAGGTAAGAAAACGGGCCCTTTCTTCTGTATTGTATCAGTTTATCTCCGAGGATATCCCTGCAGAAACGCATTGGGAGTTACTTCAAAAAGCGCAGAGCTGGGGATTTAAAACATCACAGCAGGCCAAATTATGTAAAACGATGGCTGAAGTACAGGAATTTATCACGTTCTGGGATACTGAACGTCATAATCTTCCTTTTGAAATTGACGGTATCGTTTTAAAAGTGAATTCATTACAGCAGCAGAGACAGCTTGGATATACCGCTAAATCTCCGCGTTGGGCGATGGCTTATAAATTTAAAGCAGAAAAGGTAGAGACAGAACTTCAAAGTGTGTCTTATCAGGTGGGAAGAACAGGGGCTATCACTCCTGTTGCCAACCTTAAACCTGTTTTACTGGCCGGAACAATTGTAAAAAGAGCTTCACTTCATAATGAAGATATTATCAAGAAACTGGATCTTCATGAGAATGATTTTGTATACGTGGAAAAAGGAGGTGAAATTATTCCGAAAATTGTAGGGGTAAACACGGATAAAAGAACCGAGGAAAGCAAAGAAATTGAATATATCAAACATTGCCCTGAATGTGGTACTGAACTGGTAAAAATTGAAGATCAGGCGATTCATTTCTGTCCGAACGAACTTCACTGCCCACCACAGGTAGTAGGAAGAATGATTCACTATGTTTCAAGAAAAGCTTTAAATATTGATAATCTTGGAAGTGAAACTATAGAACAGCTCTACAGAGAAAAACTGATTGAAAATCCTGCTGATTTCTATGTTTTAACGAAAGAACAGCTTCTTCCACTGGAAAGAATGGCTGAAAAATCTGCTCAGAACATCATTACAGGAATCGAAAAATCCAAAGAAATTCCTTTTGAGAAAGTCTTATACGGAATCGGGATCAAACATGTGGGAGAAACAGTTGCCAAGAAACTGGTAAAAAACTTTCCAACGATTGAAGATTTGAAAAATGCTACTGCAGAAGAGCTTTGTCAGGTAGAAGATATCGGGGCAAAAATTGCAGTAAGCATCGTTGAGTTCTTCCAGAATTCGGAAAATCTATTGATGATCGAGCGCTTGAAATCTTACGGAGTACAGCTTGAAAAAGGAGAAAGTACAAATGAAGTTTTATCCAATGTTTTAGAGGGAAAAACATTCCTCTTCACCGGAAAATTGTCTTTATTCACAAGAGAATCTGCCGAAGAAATGGTAGAAAAACATGGCGGAAAAAATATTTCTGCTGTTTCTAAGAACCTCAACTATCTTGTGGTAGGTGAAAAAGCCGGGAGCAAGCTGAAAAAAGCTCAGGATATTGGAACAATCCATATTCTGGATGAACAGCAGTTTCTGGATTTGATTGAGAAGCAATAAGTATTTTACAATATTTTACATAAAAGCCATTAAGTTATTCAATGGCTTTTATGTTATCTATTTCTTAACTCTTACAAATAATAGTTCTTCTATAATTCAATTCTTCCAACAAAGCATTTGTTTTCACATTCAACAGGTCTGTATTTATAATATTTCCTTTTCTGCCAAAAGGATCATCTTTTATGGTAATACAAATAGACTCATTTGTTTTTATTCCCCGAAATGTAGTATTTGAAATATAAAATGACGAAATATCTTCAAAATTGATCGTTGTGGGTTTTCTCAATAAGTTATAAATAATAATCTGCTTATCAGTAACTGTTAATAACGGTTTTGTCCGAAATAATAGCAGTATTGAATAAACAAATCCCAACCAGAAAAGTAAAAACCCTAGATAAAAAATGATTATTATTCCTAATCCCTCATTTTCCAAATCTTTATTAAAAAAAATAAAAATAAAAATTGATGAAATAATAAATATTATAAGACTTTTTATCTTGCTTGAATAAAAGTGAATCTCATTTACTTTTATTGAGTTCAATTGAATCATACTTTATTTGAAAACAATAATAGTATATGGAGAACTTCCCCCTGTCTTTGGCAGAATCAGTCTGATATGTTCTTTATTCCTATAGTAATCTATATAGGGCTCTTTGGTAATAATCTTCCCTTTCTCAGTTTCTTTATATCCATCTGCTAATATCAGTTTAAGATATTGATCATATTCTTTTTTGTCTTTAAACTCAAATTCAATTCTGTCTCCTGATTTCTCTTCAGCATATTCAAACTTTCCGATTTTCGAGGTATAATCAGGGGAATCATATTCGGTTAAAAGAAAACCAAGGCCTTCAGTTCTGTCATAAAATCTGAACTGAAGCTGTTTCATTTCCTTTTTAAACTCATCCATTGTCAGTTTGTTGAAACCATTAAGCTTTTCCAATGTGAAGGTCTGAGCAGAAACCTGAATACTTAGCAAAATTGAAAATAATAAGAGTCCTAAAGTTTTTCTCATTTCTATTTTTATCACAAATATAAAATAATCCTTAAGAAACCGGCAGTCTGAAATAAAATGTACTCCCATTATTCAGAGAACTTTTCACTCCTATTTCTCCGTGTTGTTTTTCAATGAAATTTTTGGAGATTGCCAATCCCAATCCTGTACCATTCTGATGTTCTCCGGGAACCTGAAAATAACGGTCAAAGATCTGGCGGTGGTATTTTTCATCAATTCCACTTCCTGTATCAATAATACTGAACTGAATAAACGAATTGAGTTTTTCTACCACAATCTTAATATTTTCATCCTGAAAAGAGTGCTTCACCGCATTGGTCAGGAAATTATTCATTACCCAGACTGTTTTGTCAAAATCTGCAGTTACCGCATCACTTTCTTCCAGAAGATATTCTGTGCTGATGGAAATATTTTTCTGTTCGGCCAGTTTTTCAACATTCTTTACAGCAGTCTGTACAATTTCTTTAGGGGAACATTTATCTACTGTCAGCCTGATATTGCCGGATTCTACCTGAGAAAGATTAAGCAATTCTCCAGTAATATCCAACAAACGCTGTCCGTCTTCATTGATGCTTTTCAATAATTCCTGCTGCTGTTCATTCAGTTCTCCGAACTTTTGGTTTCCAAGAAGCTGAACTCCCATTTTGATAGCAGAAATTGGTGTTTTTAGTTCATGGGAAATTGTTGCAATAAAATTGGTTTTCGCAAAATCCAGTTCTTTAAAAGGAGTAATATTTCTCAGCAAAATTACCTTTCCAATGTATTTCTTTTCTTTCTCGCCTGTCTTTACAATATTGATAGGAATAATATCCTGTTCAAAATAGTTTTCCTTATTATCGCGAACAATCTTGATAGGATCTTTTACCGGATGGTCTATATTTTTCAATAGTTCACGCATCAGATCATTGTTGATGGCTACTTCATGAGCTGTTTTTCCAATAATATCTTCCTTATGGAGATTCGTGATTTTCAACGCTTCATCATTAATCATGTAGATGAAATGATTCTCATCCAGACCAATCACCGCATCATGCATATTGTTGACCAGCGTTTCGATCCGTTTTTTATCCATTAATTGTTTGGAAAGTGTACTGCTTTCATACTCCTGAAGCTTTTCCGCCATACTGTTGAATGATTCAGCCAGGCTATTGAACTCCTCACTTCCTTTGAAATGAACTCTTTCATTATAGTTCTTATCAGCAATCTGTTTGATACTGAAAGTAAGCTGATTGATGGGTTCCGCAATGGTTTGTGGTAAATTAAAAAGCAGAATAAAAGCAATCAGAAAGCATACGGTTCCTAAACTTACGATCCAAAAGGTGGCATTTTCTGCTGTAATAATCGCAATATCGCTTTTCCGTTCTATGCCTTTCATATTCAAAGACATAATCTTGGCAAGATCCTCACGGATGAGTTTTTCTTTATTGATATCAGGAGCTTTCAGGTAGCTGTTGAAATGCAGATTCAGATTCTGAGTGGCCTCCTTTTCACCAAATTCTGTAAGGTTCTTTTCCTGCAGTTTGTTATTCTTCTGAAAATCTGCTACCGCAACAGTGCTGTCTGTACTGATATTATCCAGTGCCAGAAGCATATTTTTGGAAAATTCCAGACTGTTGTAATTGGCAGTAAGTATCTTTTCGGTATCAGATTTTAATTTATTAATATATACAGAACCTATCACTGAAAGCAAAACAATCAGCAGAAATAAAAGGCCCACGCCTAAGGTAAGTTTCGTTTTAAGTTTCATTATTTTTATGATAAAATAATAATATCTATCTGTCTTTCATTCAGCCTGTTCATCAGAGTATAAATCCAGCTGTACCCCAACATTCGCTGCCAGAAACTGGCATGAGGTTTTCCAATGCAGACCGTAGTGATATTATGAGCAATCACGTATTCCAGAATTCCGTTATGAACACTGCTTTCTTTGATCCGGACTACTTTGGCACCTAATTCCTGTGCTAAATTAAAATTATTAATTAAATACCGCTGTTTATCCAATGCAATTTTTTCCGGATTTTCGGAGGGTTTCTGAACGTACAAAACAGTCCATGGACTGTTATAGTAGCTGGCTAATCTCGCTGTTTTCCGGATAATTGTTTTGGCAATTTTCTCGTTGCTGCTGATACAGGCCAGAAATTTTATGGGTTTAAAATTTTCGGTTTTAATCTCAGTTTCCACCTTCCTTTCCACATGGGTGGCCACTTCTTTTAAAGCCAGCTCACGAAGCTGAAGAATATGCCCGCTTTGGAAGAAATTGCTGAGTGCCGTCTGAATTTTTTCCTTTTTATAGATTTTTCCTTCCTTTAAACGGGTCAGCAGTTCATCAGCGGTAAGGTCAATGTTCACCACTTCATCTGCGAGAGCCAGAATCTTATCGGGAACACGTTCTGCTACTTCTACTCCTGTGATTTTCTTTACTTCTTCATTCAGGCTTTCGATATGCTGGATATTCATAGCACTGATAACGTTGATTCCGTTATCAAGAATTTCCAGCACATCCTGCCATCTTTTTTTATTTTTGGAACCTTCTACATTCGTATGAGCCAGTTCATCTACCAAAACCACTTCAGGATGCTCATTAATGATGGCCTGAAGATCCATTTCTTCAAGATTTTTTCCTTTATAAAAAACTGATTTCCTTTCAATTTCGGGAAGACCTTCAACAAGAGCTACCGTTTCTTCTCTACCATGAGTTTCAACATAGCCAATCTTTACATCAATGCCATTTCGCAAAAGGGAATGCGCTTCCTGAAGCATACGGAAGGTTTTTCCTACACCTGCACTCATCCCAACATAAATTTTGAATTTACCTTTACGGGACTTTTGAATCAGTTCTAAAAAATCTTTTGCTGATGACATTGATTTTATTCTTTTTAATTTTACTTTAAACACTTTTAGCTGTGGTTAAACTGCTTACTAAAACCAGGCGGAAAGACTTGTTGTAATAAAGAAATTTCCTTTTTTAAATTCGTCATTTTTTGCAAAAATGGCATCTTTAGCTGTAAAACCTCTAGCCTCTGTACGGAAGACCACATTTTTAAAGATCACATAATCTACATTGAGAGAATATCCGAAAGTCTGAAATCCATTAGGTGTTCCGGTATTAATAATGACACCGTTCTTATCACTATAATACTCCAATCTCCCAGCCAGTGCCCACTTATTGTCTAATTGATATTTCATCAGGACATTTGGGCTGTACCAGATATTATACTGTTCACTTCCTTTTGATTTTTGTTCTGCACCGATATCAAATCCCAATACAGCAGAAAACTGTTCTGTCAGCTGGAAGCTTCCATATAAATCGTGAAAATAACGCATCCTTTTGTCTTCTTTTGCTTTGTCATTTCCTATGAATGAGCTGCTGTTCAGGGTAATTTTATCATTGGGTTTATACGTTATCTGATGTCCGAAAGAAATACTCTGGTTTCCTTCAGGTTTTGCAATTCTTTGCCATCCATTCAATACTAATCCGCTTAAAAACCACTTCCCATTATCTGAGGTATAAGAAATTTTGGCACCTGTCTCAAAATAGGGAGAATTTTCTGCTGCAAAACTTCGGGTAAGATTGATGTTATCTTTTCCGATAGCACTTTCCCAACCGATATGAGAAGGCATAATCCCTGCATCAATCCATAAATTTTTATTTTTTGATATTTTGATCCCAATATTAGCTTCATTTACATAGCGTAAAGCATTTTGTTCAGCCGCCATATTATCCTGGGCATACGTTCCGGCCATTAGAGCTACATTAGCACGGAGATTTTCACTTTGATAGCTGGCTTTAACTAATCCCAGGTTAAGATTCATTTCATTATGTCTGTTATATGAGTATAAAAAGTTTTGACGCATATGATTGCCCGGTTCATTAAAATCATAGGTATAAAAGAGTTCTGCATAAGCGGAAAATGTCACTTTATTTCCTGCTTTCAATGAATCTGATGATTGGGCTTTTGAGAAAAACATTCCCAATACGGCTCCTATAACTAAATATTTTTTCACTGTTATTAAGTTGTATTAATCATGTTAAGGTTTAAAACCTTGAAATGATTATGAGATTATTAAATTTATTATTTTAACTGATCCAAAGCAATATTAAGCTTCAGAACATTGACTTTTGATGGTCCGAAAAGTCCTAAAAATGGCTTTTCAGTTTGATTATTAATTAGGCTTTTAACTTGCTCTTCTGAAATATTTCTCACGTTGGCAATTCTCTTTGCCTGGTACAATGCTCCTTCTTCAGAAATATCCGGGTCTAGCCCGCTTCCGCTTGCCGTAACCAATTCTACAGGTACTTTGACATTTCCCATTTCAGGATTATTCATCTTTAAAGTGCCAATTCTTTTCTGTACAATTTCAAGATATTCTTTGTTGCTTGGACCTTTATTACTTCCCCCGCTTCCTGCTGCATTATAATTGACGGAGGAAGGGCGGCCGTGAAAGTATTTTTCAGATTTAAACTCCTGCCCGATATTGGCATACAACTTCTGTCCTTTATTGTAGACAATTTCGCCATTTCCTTTGTTGGGAAGTATTTTGGAACCTGCGTATACCACTGCCAGATAAATGCCGGTAACCACCAGCATTACAAGAGTTAATCTGAATGCTGAAACAATATGATTTTTCATTTTTTAAATTTTAATAGAATAAACTGATTATCAGATCAATGATTTTGATCCCGATGAACGGAACAATTACCCCGCCTAAGCCATAGATCAAAAGGTTTCTTCTTAATAATGCACTTGCACCAATCGGTTTGTAAGCCACTCCTTTCAACGCCAGCGGAATTAGGAACGGAATAATCACTGCATTGAAAATAACCGCTGATAATATGGCTGTTTCAGGGCTGTGAAGGTTCATAATATTCAGCTTCTGAAGCGAAGGAATGAAAGTGATAAACAGTGCCGGAATAATCGCAAAATACTTTGCAACGTCATTTGCAATACTGAAAGTCGTTAATGTTCCTCTTGTCATTAGCAATTGCTTCCCAATTTCCACAATTTCAATCAGTTTTGTAGGGTCGTTATCAAGGTCTACCATGTTTCCAGCTTCTTTGGCTGCCTGAGTTCCACTGTTCATTGCTACGCCCACATCTGCCTGAGCTAGTGCCGGAGCGTCATTGGTACCGTCTCCCATCATGGCTACCAGTTTACCTTCCTGCTGCTCCTTTTTAATGTAATTCATTTTGTCTTCAGGCTTGGCTTCGGCAATAAAGTCATCTACTCCTGCTTTTTCCGCAATAAATTTGGCTGTCAGTGGATTATCTCCGGTTACCATTACCGTTTTAACCCCCATCTTTCTCAGTCTCTGAAAACGTTCCTGAATCCCAGTTTTGATGATATCCTGAAGTTCAATAACGCCCCATACTTTTTCATTAACGGCTACTACCAAAGGAGTTCCTCCGTTTTCAGAAATTTTGGTTACTGCATCCTGGGTTTCTTGTGGGAAGATATTCCCAGCTTTTTCAGTCAGTTTTTTTATGGTATCATAAGCTCCTTTACGGATTCTTGTTTCGTCAAAATCAATTCCTGAAGTTCTTGTTTCCGCTGTAAAATCAATATAAGTAGGATTGGCTACCCATAAATCTTCAGATTTTAATGCACTCAGCTCAATGATAGACTTTCCTTCCGGTGTTTCATCAGCTACAGAGCTTAATGCAGAAGCTTTGATGAATTCATCAATCTGAATTCCGTTTGAAGGATGAAATTGTGTTGCTTTACGGTTTCCAATCGTGATCGTTCCTGTTTTATCAAGCAGAAGAACATCAATATCTCCCGCAGTTTCTACAGCTTTACCACTTTTTGTAATGACATTGGCCCTTAATGCTCTGTCCATCCCTGCAATCCCGATTGCAGAAAGCAGACCGCCGATAGTTGTCGGAATAAGACAAACGAAAAGAGATATAAATGCAGCAATAGTAATCGGAGTCTGCGCGTAATCTGCAAAAGGCTTTAAAGTGAGGGTAACAATAATAAATGTAAGGGTAAATCCTGCTAAAAGTATAGTTAATGCGATTTCATTTGGTGTTTTCTGTCTTGATGCTCCTTCTACAAGAGCGATCATTTTATCTAAGAAGGATTCTCCTGGTTTTGTTGTTACTTTTACTTTAATTCTATCTGAAAGTACTTTTGTACCTCCTGTTACAGAACTTTTATCTCCTCCTGCTTCACGGATTACAGGAGCACTTTCTCCGGTAATGGCAGATTCATCGATGGTTGCAAGACCTTCAATAATCTCACCATCCATCGGAATCTGATCTCCGGCTTCACAAAGGAAAATATCCCCTAAAGTCATTTCAGCAGACATTTTCAGTCTTGTTTCTACCTGAAATCCCGGTTTATTATCAAGCACTAATTTGGCTGGAGTTTCTTCCCTTGTTTTTCTAAGGGTATCTGCCTGCGCTTTTCCTCTTGCCTCTGCAATAGCTTCTGCAAAATTGGCAAACAGAACGGTAAAAAATAAAATAATAAATACTAAAAAGTTATAGGAAAAGCTTCCTTGAGATTGATCACCAATAAGACTGAACATGCTTACGATAAACATGACAATGGTTCCGATCTCCACCAGGAACATTACTGGATTTTTAAACATAATTTTCGGATTCAGCTTTACGAAGGACTGTTTGATCGCTTCGTTTACCAAATCTTTTTGAAACAATGTTTGTGACTGATTTTTCATTTTTTGAAAGAGTTTATATCATTGTAAATCAATAATCACCATCAAGGTCTGCCAAATTATAAGGATAGATATGGATAATATAAGTGAACGTTTCAGTAAGTGTCAGACTAGCGTCCTCAAACTTTTCAGCTCCCTTAATGGTTGAATATTGATTATAATTTTTAATGTTCATATTTATTTTGAGAAATACTGAATCTGTTCTGCGATAGGCCCTAGAGTCAATGCAGGGAAGAAAGACAATGCTGCAATCAGTAAAATCACCGCCAGAGTCATAAATCCGAAAGTAGCCGTATCTGTTTTCAGGGTTCCTGAACTTTCAGGGATATATTTCTTTTGTGCTAATAGCCCTGCAATCGCTACCGGTCCTATAATCGGGATGAATCTTGATAATAAAAGAACGATTCCTGTTGAGATATTCCACCAAGGGGTATTATCTCCAAGTCCTTCGAATCCGGAACCATTGTTCGCTGCAGAAGAAGTAAACTCGTATAGCATTTCACTGAAACCATGGAAACCTGGGTTGTTCAATGTCTTTGCTCCAAATTCTGGTAGATAAGCCGTTAAAGCTGTTCCTGCAAGAATTAAGAAAGGATGGAATAAAGCCACAATCATAGCGATCTTCATTTCTTTGGCTTCAATCTTTTTGCCCATAAATTCTGGGGTTCGCCCTACCATCAGACCGCTTATGAATACCGCCAGAATGATAAAGATGAAATAGTTCAGAATTCCGACTCCACAGCCTCCGTAGAAGCAGTTGATCATCATCGCAAGCAATTCATTCATTCCCGAAAGAGGCATTGTACTGTCATGCATTGCATTTACAGATCCTGTAGAAATTACCGTTGTTGCAATACTCCAATAACCGGATGCAGCACTTCCGAAGCGGATTTCCTTACCTTCCATAGCTCCCAGACTGCTGTCTGTTCCCATTTTTGTAATTAAAGGATTTCCACCGGTCTCATTCACGATATTTGGAACGGTAAGTGCCAGGAAACCAACTGTCATTACTGTAAAGATCACCCATGACAATTTTCTTTTATTCAGATAAAAGCCAAGAGCAAATACCAATGCAAAGGGAATGATCATTTGAGTGACCATCTCTGTCATATTGGTTATATAATTAGGATTTTCAAGCGGATGAGCTGAATTAGCTCCGAAAAAACCACCTCCATTAGTTCCCAGATGTTTGATTGCCACAAATGCAGATACAGGACCTCTGGAAACATCAGCTTTCTGACCTTCCAGTGTTATGATGTGATCTTTCCCTTCAAAAGTCATCGGACTTCCGTTGATAGAAAGAATTAAAGCAACAATTACACTTATCGGAACAAGGATTCTGATCATTGATTTTGTGAAATAATCATAGAAATTCCCTAGTTCTGTGCTTGTTTTTTCTTTAAAAGCTTTGAAAAGAACTGCCATCGCCGCCATTCCTGTTGCTGCCGTTACAAACTGTAAAAACATCAGATAAAGCTGGCTCAGATAACTTACTCCTGTTTCTCCCGAATAATGCTGTAAATTACAGTTGACTAAGAATGAAATGGTTGTATTAAAAGCCAGATCGGGTGTCATATTTGGATTCCCGTCTGGATTTAAAGGAAGCCAGGCCTGGTTCAGCAAAAGAAGAAAACCAATGATAAACCAAACCAGATTAATCGCCAGCATGGCATACATATTCTGTTTCCAGTTCATCTGGCGGGTAGGATTAATTCCCGATATTTTATAAATTAACTTTTCAATAGGTTCAAAAACCGGATCTAGAAAAGTCTTTTTGTATCCGTAGACATTAGCTATATATTTCCCTAAAAATATTCCGATAACTAATGTAATAGCAAACATTGCTATAATGCCTAAAATTTCTGTATTCATGACCAATTAAAATTTTTCAGGTTTAATTAAAACATAACAGATATACACAAAGGCAAGTATTGAGAGGAAAAATAAACTCCACATAATTTATATTCTATCAAAAAATTCAACTGATTTATACAAAACCCAAAATAGTACTGCAAAAAGCAGCATTAAACTTACAAGCATCATATCTTGATCATTAAGGTTAAAAGAGTAAAGAGTACATACGATACAATCAGCAGACTAAAAGTAGAATGCTCCCGTTTTTTAAACGTTTTTCTTGAAATTGTCATTTTTAAATATTTTATTCAAATACTATATGCCAAAAGAAAGTCCATTTTGAAAAATAAACACATAAAATATTGATATACAATAATTTAGAAATAACAAACAATTGTTATAAAACAAGAAAAGCCTATCAAAATGATAGGCTCTTTATTAAAATGATAAAAGATTTATTTCAATCCATATTCTTCCAGTTTCCGGTATAGCGTGGCAATACCAATCTCCAGTAATCGGGCTGCTTCTGCTTTATTTCCTTTGGTATACTGTAATACTTTCTGGATATGTATTTTTTCCAGTGAACGCATGCTTAAAGAATCACTTTCCGGAACTGCTTTTTCAGAATAATGAGGAAGGCTTTCCACATCAAGGATATTGTTATCCATTAAAATCAAACTTCGCTCCACTGCATTTCTCAGTTCACGGATATTTCCTTTCCAGTCATTTTTCTCTAAAACTTTATAATAATCTGGATCAACCTGCACAGCTGACAAGTGAAGTTTATGTGAAAAAATATCTATAAAATGCTTGGCAATTGCTTTCAGGTCTTCTTTTCTTTCTCTTAATGCAGGAAGAGTGATCTCAAATACATTCAGTCTAAAATAAAGATCTTCTCTGAAATTCCCTTGTTTTATTTCTTCCACAAGATCCCTGTTAGTGGCTGCAATTAGTCTGAAATCGGATCTTGAAACTTTTGTTTCCCCCATTTTGATAAATTCTCTCGTTTCCAGTACTCTAAGCAGTTTTGCCTGAAGTTCAACAGGCATTTCACCAATTTCATCCAGAAACAGAGTTCCTCCGTTAGCTTCTTCAATCAATCCCTTTTTATCTTTCAAAGCACCCGTAAAAGCGCCTTGTTTATGACCAAAAAGTTCGCTCTCCAGAATTTCCTTACTGAATGCGGAGCAATTGATTGCCACAAAACTGTTTTTCTTTCTGTCACTTCCTTCATGAATAGCACTTGCAAAGACTTCTTTTCCGGTTCCCGTCTCACCGGTAAGAAGAACTGCGGCATCTGTTAAAGCTACTTTCTCAGCAAGCTTCTTTGCCTGCAAAATTAAAGGTGATTTACCAATGATCTGATCAAAGCCTTTCGTGATAATCTGCTGCCCCATCCTTGACTTGTTATCTTTCACTTTCTCAAGAGCTTTATATACCAAAGGAATTATTTTCTCATTGTCATCTCCTTTTACAAGATAATCGTAAGCTCCGTTCTTCATCGCCTGCACAGCATCTGTAATATTCCCAAATGCCGTCATCAGGATAATCTCCAGTTGTGGATATTTGGTTTTAATTGACTTCACCAAATCTACTCCAAAAGCATCAGGAAGACGGACATCGCTCAAAACAACATCAAATTCATATTGCTCCAGCATCGTCATTGCTGAACGCGCTGTTGAAGCCTCTTTTACGTTAAAATTTTCTTGGGAAAGGATCATTCCTAGCAGTTTAAGGAGTTTGATCTCATCATCGATGATCAGAATATTTCCTGACATTATAATTATTTTTGGAAAACTACTACAAACTTATTGAATTTATTCGAGTAAAGCGGGTTTGTGCAAGGAAATAGTTTTGCAAATAGGTAATGATGATTGATAACTTGAGTTGTGAGTTTCGAGTTTTGGTTGAATAATTTACCAATTAGGACTTTTTAAATTCCTATAAAATAAATAGATGGTTTACTTATGGGAATCCAGACTTATTGATGAGAGTTTTAAAGGATGTGAGATGACAGGATAATGTCTCAAGTTTTTTCAGCAGTTAGTATTAGCAGTGTCATGCTGAGCTGAGTCGAAGCATTTTTATTACTAGGAATAATCTTTCTGCTATCGTAATTCTATGGAAGAACTTTGTTTATACTCCCTTCGGAGTGACAATGGGATGGCATAGATAACAGTAATGATGGTAAAGACTCATTAAAGGATAAAGATGGATGCTGGAAGAAGGGAGATGGAAGGGAGAGGGGTTGTTTTGTTTTTGTATTTGTTTTGTTTTTATTTTTGGTATAGATA
>NZ_CATKPG010000024.1:0-258730 GCF_949767875.1 Chryseobacterium sp. IT-36CA2
CGCGGAATGAAGAACACTCATTCCCATCAGGATATCGCGGTTTTTGAAATTGTAGGATTTCTGCCATTGTTCATCACCCCTTTCATTTAAAGAAATCAGCCAAAGATCTGTTCCTTCTTCCAATCCAACAGTTTTGTTTCCTGATCTTTCCGATCTTGATTCTCCTCCAATGATGAATCCGTTTGAAGTTAATGCCAAGGTTCTGATATGATCATCTCCTTTTCCTCCGAAGTTCTTCTCCCATTCTACTTTTCCGTTTTTATCGAGCTTAACGATCCAGTAGTCACCTTCACCGAAGTTTTCAGTTTGCTTCGAAGTTGCAGATAGTAGGTTTGGGGTTGCTGTTCTGTCAGACGGAGTATTTGTATTGATCGTTGATTGCTGATGAGTTGTTTTAACAGATGTACTTCTGGAATAAATTCCCAGTAATGCTCCGCCGTCTCTCGTTGGAATCATCTTTTCCACTTCATCTAAACCTTTTCCACCTAGGATTAATTGTGATAATTCTTTTCCATCTTTATCCAATTTTGTGATCAAGACATCTTTAGAACCGTAACCTTTTGAAGAACTTTGAACGTTGCCCGCAACAAAGAATCCTAAATCTGTTGTTTGAATGACTGCTCTTGCTTCTTCATCAGAAGAACTTCCCAAGGTTTTCTGCCATAACTGATCTCCAAATTCATTGATTCTGATCAGCCAGATATCTGATCCTCCTTTGGAATCCTCTTTTTTATCAAGACCTTTTCCGGAGTAAGACGTTCCTGCTAAGAGAAACCCACCATCCTGTGTGGTAACGGTTGCTGATAAATAATCATGATTCTGTCCGGAAAAGTATTTTTCCCAAACTTCTTCACCCTGTTGATTTAATTTTACCAGATGAAAATCATAACCGTTGTTTTGCTTACTTCCAGCCTCCAGCTTCCCGCTTCCTGGCTGTATAGAACTTCCTGTGATCAAATATTGCTGATCAATGGTTGTGGTTACCTGGCTTAGAAAATCCTGGGTAGAGGATTTGATATCTTTTTGCCATACCACTTCCTGAGCGGATAAGCTCAAGCCTGCGCATAAGATTAGCGCACTGAGATAAAGTTTTCTCACACTTTGTTGTTTTTTGAGTTATTAATCAGTTTATTTAAAACTGCGCGAATTTAACACTTTTTAAGACACGAAACTTATTTTAATGTGGTACGCCGTAAATCATTCTATTAATCTTTAAATCTCTTTTATGATGTAGTAAAATATGTCTTATTCTAATGCAAAATTATCTCTCTACAACGACAAAACCTGTCGTATTAAAAATAAAAAAGGGCCAATCCTAAAAGAATTGACCCCAAAACATTAACTGTTTATTGATAGAATTATGATGTTTTATTTCCAGCCTCCACCTAAACTTTTATAGATGTCGACTACTGTGCTGAGCTGCTTCTGTTTTGCTTCGATAAGCTCCATTTTAGCATCCAGCGCATCTCTCTGGTTCAAAAGAACTTCAAGATAATCCGCTCTTGAATTGCGGAACAATTGATTAGCAATATCAATAGACTGATCTAGGGCTTTGGTTTCCTGTGATTTCAATTGATAATACTGATCTATATTTTTAACCTTTGACATTAGATTGGCAACATCCAGATAAGCATTCAATATGGTTTTATCATATTCATACAATGCCTGAACCTGTTTTGCATCTGCCGTCTGGAAATTCGCTTTTATCGCGCTCTTATTAATCAGCGGACCTGCCAGTTCACCTGCCAGATTGTAAGCAATGGATTCCGGCATTTTAACAAGATAGGAAGGTTTAAACGCCTCCAGACCTAATGTTGCAGAAATCTCCAAAGAAGGGTAAAACTCTTTTCTTGCAGCTTCTACATCCAGTTTTGAAGCTTTTAACTCCAATTCCGCCTGTTTGATATCAGGACGGTTTGCCAATAACTGTGACGGAATTCCGGTATACACTGTGGGAGGAATGGTAGACATAAAGTTTTCCTTTGTTCTCACGATCGGTTGTGGATACCTTCCGAGCAAAGCATTAATTTGATTTTCCTTCTCCGTGATCTGCTGACGGATCGTATATTCTGCCGCTTTGGATTTCGCCAATTCTGCTTCAAATTTCTTCACCGCCAATTCCGTTGCAGCAGCAGCTTCTTTCTGAATTTTGGAAATTTCCAATGCTCTTTGCTGAAGCTTGATATACTGCTGTATAATATCCAACTGGTTATCCAGAGCCAATAATTCATAATAGTTATCAGCAACTTCTTCAATAAGATTAGACAAAACAAAGTTTTTCCCTTCCACTGTAGAAAGATAGTGGGCAACTGCAGATTCTTTTTCCGTTCTGAGTTTTTTCCAGATATCAATCTCCCAGCTTGCATTTAATCCCGCTCCAAAATTTCCAAGTGGATCTGGCATTTCTTTTCCTGGTTCAATCTCTGTAGTAGCATCCCCTGCTCCTTCGCTGGTGTAGCGTCCGGATTTTTTCAATCCGGCTCCTATCCCTGCAGAAACAGTGGGAGTTAATCTTCCTTTTTTGGCTAAAACACCACTTTTCGCAATCTCAATCTCCTGAAGAGTGATCAACAGCTCCTGATTATTTTTTAGAGCTGTCTCAATCAGGGTTACCAGGTTTGGATCTGTAAAGAACTGTCTCCATGGAGTTGTTCCGCTATTGTTATTAGCATCCTGCTGTTCATCCTGATTAAAGTTTTGAGGAATATTTTCTTTTACCTCGTCTTTTATAACAGTCGCCATTGGCGCCTTACAGCTTGCAAGTACAAGCGATAAGGCAATGGCTGTGAATATATTTTTAGTCTTCGAATTTTCCATCATGTTCATAAGGTTCAGTTTGTTCTGTTAAAGGATTCTCTTCTTCATATCTGGCCAGTCTAGACTTATCAGCAATTGTTCCGAAGATATAATACAATCCTGGGATAATCATCAATCCGAAAATAGTTCCGATCAACATTCCACCTGCTGCTGCAGTACCAATCGTTCTGTTACCAATAGCTCCCGGTCCTGTTGCAATCACCAATGGAATCAATCCCGCAACGAATGCAAATGATGTCATTAAAATAGGTCGGAAACGAATGGCAGCTCCTTCAATAGCAGCTTTTGCTACAGAAATCCCTTCTTCTGCTTTCTTCTGTACGGCAAACTCTACAATTAACACGGCATTCTTACCTAAAAGTCCGATTAGCATAACCATTGCTACCTGCGCATAGATATTGTTTTCCAATCCTAAAAGTTTTAAACATAAAAAGGCTCCGAAAATACCCGTTGGAAGAGATAAAATTACTGGTAACGGAAGAATAAAACTTTCATACTGAGCAGCAAGAATCAGATAAACAAATCCTAAACATACCAGGAAGATAAATACCGCTTCATTCCCACGGCTTACTTCATCTTTGGAAATACCTGCCCAGTCGATACCAAATCCTCTTGGAAGCGTTTTATCCGCAACTTCCTGAATCGCCTGAATTGCCTGTCCACTACTGTATCCAGGTGCCGGAGTTCCACTCACCTCTGCAGAGTTATACATATTATGTCTTGTAATCTCGGATAATCCGTAAACTTTTTCCAATCTCATAAAGTCTGAATACGGAACCATCTGATCTTTATCGTTTTTAACGTATAATTTCAGTATATCTGTTGGTAAGGCACGGTATTGAGGGCCTGCCTGAACAATTACTTTATATGGTCTGTCAAAACGGATGAAACTCGTCTCATAGTTGGAACCGATCAGTGTAGATAAATTATCCATTGCTTTTTCAATAGTCACCCCTTTTTGTTCTGCAAGATCATTATCAATCTTAAGCATATATTGTGGGAAACTGGCAGAATAGAATGTAAATGCCGACCCCAGCTCCGGACGCTTCTTCAGCTCTTTCACAAAATCATTACTTACCTGCTCCATTTTATGATAGTCTCCACTTCCTGCTTTATCCAGCAAACGAAGTTCAAAACCTCCTGCTGCTCCATATCCGGGAACAGACGGCGGCTGGAAGAATTCAATATTAGCTCCTGGAATATTTTTGGCTTTTTCCTCGAGTTTTTCAATGATTTCTGCAGCAGATTCTTTACGTTCTTCCCAGCTTTTAAGGTTGATCAGACAGGTTCCTGAGTTGGATCCGGTACCTTCCGTCAAAATCTCATATCCTGCAAGGGATGAAACAGACTGCACTCCATCAATATCTTCGGATTCTTTCAAAAGTTCTCTGGCAATCTGATTGGTTCTTTCCAATGTAGATCCAGGAGGTGTCTGAATAATGGCATAGATCATCCCCTGGTCTTCTGCCGGGATAAATCCTGAAGGTAAAGAGTTACTCAGGAAGAATGTACAGGCACAAAATGCTAATAGTAACGGTAATGTGACTGTCTTTTTAGTCACTGTTTTATTCAACATTTTCTCATATCTGCCAGCTCCTTTCGTGAACAGGTTGTTGAATTTATCAAGGAAAATAGTAATCGGAGTTTTCTTCTTAGCTTTTCCGTGATTATTTTTCAAGATCAAAGCACACAATGCTGGTGTCAAAGTAAGAGCTACAATTCCTGAAAGGATAATGGATGATGCCATTGTGATAGAGAACTGGCGATAGAATACTCCAACCGGTCCGGACATAAATGCAATCGGAATGAATACAGATGCCATTACCAATGTAATTGCAATAATTGCTCCACTGATCTCATGCATTGCTTCTTCTGTTGCTTTTAATGGAGAAAGATTTTTCTCTTCCATCTTGGCGTGAACGGCTTCAATTACTACAATCGCGTCATCTACTACAACCCCGATCGCCATTACCAAGGCAAAGAGGGAAATCATATTCAGGGTAATTCCAAAGGCTGACATTACAGCAAATGTTCCTACCAATGAAACCGGAACAGCTAGCGCCGGAATTAATGTAGAACGCCAATCTCCAAGGAATAAGAATACCACAATGGCTACCAAAACGAAAGCCTCAAATAATGTGTGAATTACTTTTTCCATGGATGCATCCAGGAATCTGGAAACGTCATAACTAATGTCATAATGCATTCCTTTAGGGAAGTTATTCTTTTCAAGATCTTTCATCAATGCTTTTACGTTTTTGATAACGTCACTTGCATTGGATCCATAGGATTGCTTTACAGTAATTGCGGCAGAAGGCTTCCCATTCAATGTAGAATAAATATCATACATGGAACTTCCGAATTCTATATCCGCCACATCTTTCAGTCTTACCGATTCTCCATCCGGTTTTGCTTTTAAAATAATATTTCCGTAATCTTTTTCATTGTTGAAACGACCCGAATATTTTAAGATATATTCAAATGACTGAGAGCGTTTTCCGGAGCTTTCTCCTGTTTTACCCGGAGAAGCTTCCAAACTTTGCTCATTCAGAGATTCCATTACTTCATCAGCTGAAATATTATAAGCGGTTAATCTATCTGGTTTAAGCCAGATACGCATGGCATATTCACGGGTTCCCAGGATATCTGCAAAACCAACACCACTTACCCTTCTCAATTCAGACATCACGTTGATATCTGCATAGTTGAAAAGGAATTTCTGGTCAGCTTTAGGATCATCACTATACAGGTTAATGTACATCAACATGTTGGGTTCCTCACGTGTGATCTTTACTCCTTCACGTACTACAAGAGGCGGCAGCTTATTCACTACCGAAGATACACGGTTCTGCACGTTTACTGCAGCTACGTTGGGATCTGTCCCCAGATCAAATACAAGCTGAATGGAAGCTTCCCCATCATTACCTGCATCTGAGGTCATATATTTCATACCTGGAACTCCATTTAATCCTCTTTCCAAAGGGATAACTACGGATTTAATCAACAATTCGTTGTTAGCACCAGGATATTCTGCGGTGATATTTACTTTAGGCGGAGAAATAGATGGGAACTGAGTCACTGGAAGTTTTACCAATGACAGCACTCCCATAAATACAATAATCAATGAGATTACTATAGACAGAACAGGTCTGCGAATGAATTTTTTAAACATACTACTTCATTTTAGAGACCACTACTCTGCTTTTAATTTCAATGATTGAAGAACTTTCTTAGGATCCTGGAATTTTGTTTTCACCTTTTGATCGTCCTTCACTTTCTGAACTCCCTCCAGAAGAATCTGATCTCCTTTTGAGATTCCTGAACCTACAATATAAAGATCCGGAAGTTCATAAGCGACTTTGATATTTCGGGATTTTGCCACTCCGTTTTTGTCAATAACAAATACATATTTCTGATCCTGAATTTCATAGGTAGATTTCTGTGGAATAATCAAACCGTTATGAACAGGCATTGTCATCTGTATCTTTCCTGTTTCTCCATTTCTAAGAAGCTTATCCGGATTAGGGAATTTGGCACGGAAAGCAATATTTCCGGTCTCGTTATCGAATTCTCCTTCAATCGTCTGAATCTCTCCTTTTTGTGTATACATTTCTCCATTAGCAGTAATCAGGGATACCTGGTTACTTCCTCTGTCTGCAGCGTGAGTCTGATAACTTAAATATTCAGGCTCGGAAACATTGAAATACGTATAAATATTTGTATTATCCGATAATGATGTCAAAAGGTCTCCTTCATCTACAAGACTTCCCAGTTTCAAAGGAATTCTGTTGATAATACCAGAGAATGGTGCTTTAATATCTGTAAATGAAAGGTGGATCTGAGCCAGTTTCATTTCTGCATTTGCAGCATCCAGCTTGGCTTTTGCCATTGCTTTTTCATTTTTGGAAACAATGTTGTTTCCTGCTAATGTACTTGCATTTTTCAGTTCGATAGAAGCCTGTTCTACCTCTGCTTTTGCTTTTAATAATTCTGCCTGATACAGTTTAGGCATAATCCGGAACAAGGTTTGTCCGGCCTGTACATATTGTCCTTCATCTACAAAGATTTTTTCCAGGAAACCTTTTTCCTGAGCTCTCACTTCAATGTTTTTTACAGATTGAATCTGGGCTACGTATTCTTTGTTGATTACGGTATCCATTACCACAGGGGATGTCACCGGATAGACGGTAACTTCTTCTTTTTCTTCTTTTTTCTTATTGCAGCCAACCGCCAACAAAAGGGCACTCAGCGCAATTCCCGAAGCAACTCTTTTTATCATAATTCTAGAGTTTATATAATCGTTAATGTTTTGATAGAAATAAAAAACGGTAATAAAAAGGGTACGATGTGATGATTACCAACATGCACAACGTAAGGACTTCCCACCTGGTATCAGGCAGAAAATAAATAGAACAGAAAAATTTTAAATTCTGATGGAACGGATAAGAATAAATCTTTTGGTTGCCAAGCCCAGAACAAAGCCGTGAATATCCGGTTTTGATCTTTTATAGCTTTTTAATCCAAAAATGTAGACTAATGAGAAAACCCCGGCAAAAACAATTACAGCCTGTAATACATCAGAAAGCTGGAAATCGTTTTCGGTAAGCTCTAAGGTTGAGTTGTCTACATTGTCTGCCATCTGCTGAACAGAAAGTTTTTCAAAAGTCTGATTCAGGCGATTGGCTCTTTTGGGCATATGATGAGAAGTATGACCGCTGTAGTCATTTCGAAGAGTTTTAATATCGATTCTGCTTTCTACTACAAAGAGTAGAAAAAGACCGGTTAAAAAGTATACTACGAAGTTTCTCATTTTGAAGTTGCAAATGTACACCCAGATTATGACATTATCATCATGGATTAACAAAATTTAACTATCCTTTAAAATACCTGAATATAAAAAACTGATAAATAGTAAATACTTCCTCTATTCAAGCACAATTCGGGAAATTCTGTATTCCATCTGTGTAATTTTCAATTTTCAAAAATCAAGCCAATTTCAACACCTAGAAAAAATTCTAGTCATAAATCTGTTGTGTTTTTTGACATTATAAAGTGCCATTTAAATCAGTTTTAGGGTACTTGTATTACTGAATTAAAACAACTTAACCTAACTTTTGTCATGATTTCATTTTATTAATATTAACTTATTGTTTGTCTCTCTTTTTTGAATTATTTTTGCCAAAGATTAACACAAATAGATAAAAAATGAAAAAAAACCACAGCATCTTTCTGAAAATAAGACGTTTAAAAACCCCTTACTAGACTCTATTTCCCGATTTTTCTACAATAATTATTATTTCCCGTTTCCTGAAAAATGATTCAAAAAATAGTGAGATAAATCTACTTTAATTTATATTTTCTGTTAGTTTATGAAAATTTAACATATATTTATTAAAAATATTTGTAAATTTATAAGGCATTAACATCATTATTCATGAAACACTTTAAAATCACATCTCACTATGAAAAAATTATTAGTACCAATCCTTTTCGGATTGATCATTATCTCCCTAACAGCGTGTAAACATCCCGGAAAAGAAACTGAAACCTTTACTACTACTGCTCCGGAAAATGCAGACGACATTTCCAAAAATGTGTATGTTGACAGCTATGGAGAAAAGATAGAAGTAACCATCAACAGCACCAAAAATACCGCAACTATACATTTAAACGGTAAAACTTTTGACCTTAAAAAAAGTGATGCTTTACCGGAGTATACAGCCTCTAATGATGAGTATCAATATTCTGATATTAAAGGAAATATAACTTTCCTGAAGAAGAATGTAGATATGGTCCTATTCCACCTTAAACAGGAAAAAAAACAATCAGGACCGGCGAAAATGGCATCGTATTAGCATATTGAACACCATTCATCTTAAAAAAAATAAGCATTATGAAAAGTTTATATTATTATTTATCGGCACTTGTTATCGCAACGTTTTTAGTAGTTTCTTGTAAAACACAGAATACACAAAAAGCAACTACTGATATTACAGGAAAAACATGGAAGCTTACTGAGCTTAATGGAAAGCCGATTGATCTTAAAAATCCTAAGAACAATCCTTATTTCAAACTTGATATGAATGGCATGAGATACCAAGGACATGCAGGATGCAACGGTTTGGGAGGAACTTTCGAGATCAAACCTGAGATAATGAGAATAAAATTCAACCAGGGAATGTCTACCATGATGGCTTGCGAAGATCTGGATATTGAAAACCAGTTTACAAAAGCAATCCTTGCAGCGGATAACTATTCTGTGAATGGAAATACGCTTACTTTAAACAAAGCAAGAATGGCTCCTTTAGCCAAATTCGTTCTTCAATAAAATAATTCTATCTCACTTAAATAAAAAAAGACGCCTGAAAATTGGGCGTCTTTTTTTATATACTTTACTCTTTTTTATTGTAAATGATGTAACAAATTAGAAGGCTGATGTTCACCAAAACAGCAAATGCATTTGACAAAATAATAGGTAATTCACCTTTTTCAAAGCCATACCAGACCCACAGTGAAAGCCCTGAAATAAGGACCAAAAGCATAAGCAGAGAAATATCTTCCACATTCTTCTCTCTGATCACTTTTATCAACTGTGGAATCATGGAAACAGAAGTCAGAATTCCGGCAATGATACCTAATATATTCTCATTCATACATTGTACATTTTTGGATAGATATACTAAAATATGTTAATGAAATCTATTCATAGAAACTTCTTCATGCAACGGAATACCTTCTTCAATAAAGCGGAATAAATCTCTTGTAAAATAACAGCCATTCAGAATACCACGGGCACCTAATCCGTTAAAAACATATAAATTTTTCAATGTTTCATGCCTGCCAATGATGGGTCTTCTGTCTTTTACTGTGGGACGGAAGCCAAAGTGTACTTCCGCCACTTCAAAATCGTAAGGATAAAACTCGGAAAGTCCTTTGACCAATTGCTCAACTGCTGATTCGTCAATATGATGATGAAGCTGTTCCCTATCGTAGGTTCCACCATAGAAATAAAGTCCGTTTCCGGTCGGAAATAAGAAATGTTTTTTCTTAACCGTTATGTTTTCAGGAATTGGCTGAGACAATTTTACTTTAATATGGTGACCTTTGTTTGGATTCACTGCTATTTCTGAAAAGTATGGATTATCCTTCACTCCCATCCCTTCGCAGAAAATAATATTTTTGAAGGTAAAATCTTTGTATGTGGATTCTGAAGGGTTCGATTTGGTATAATCGAATTTTTCCTTTACCAAATGATCATTTTTTTCAAAATAATTGAATAGACCTGTGAAAAATCCATTAACATTCAGTCTGGCAGACTGATTCACCTTTCCGGTCTGAAAGTCATTTTTTAATACATTTAAACGATCAAAATTTTCATCAAGAAAAGCCGATAATTCTTCATTCCCCGATTTTTTCAGCCATAGAGTCTGTTCATTCTCATCATGAAAGATTCGGTGAATGGGAGCATTGATCAGGTAGTTTTCTCCGGTATAAGATTCTATTTCATTCAGACTATCTTTAAGAAAATCTATTTGTTCCTGTGCTTTCCAGAATGTGGTAAATTTCTTTAGAACAACCGGATTGATAATTCCTGCTGAAACTTGTGAAGCACTTTTCCTTCCCTCAGAAAAGATAACAAAGGACTTATCATTTTTAATTAGCTGATGAGCCATAAATAGTCCTGCGTATCCATCTCCTACAATAATATAATCTACATTTTTCATATGAGAAATTTCATTTATTTAAAGGTCATATGTAATCGCCTACATTATTGATTATGATTATTGATTAGCAATAAACAAAGGGCGATTTCATAATAAAAAAAACCTGAGTAAAAATACTCAGGTTTTCTATAAATATCAAGTGAAATCTAGTAATTCCACATTTCATTTTCCATATCAAGAATCTGTGCTTTGATTCTATCACTTTCTTCCAGCTGTTCATCAGCATTCTTAGGGATATAGTGATTAATAGTACCATCTCCTAAACCGCTTGAAGATTTATAGATGATAGAAGAGAATCTTCTTGCATTGATTACATCATCGAAAGATAAATCAGCAGACGAATTTTTTCTGTTGAAGACAAAATTGTTTGCTAAAACATCACGAGCATTTGGATAATAGATCCAGAACAGGTCAATAAGCTCATCGTTACCTGCAATAGGTTTACCATCCGGACCAATAACACCCTGTACTGCAGGATCTGGTCCCATTGCAGCAATGCCTAGAGGTCTGTATTTCATTTGCCCATCTCTCTTATCGATAAACCACATACCCATAATTTTAAGAACTTTTACTTTATCAGTAGTTGTCTTAAATACGTCAGTATATTGTTTCTTTTCTGCTTCTGTAAGCTGTCTTCCAGAGTTTAAGATATCAATAGCAGCATCATTGATGATTACTTTTTCCAATCTCTTCTGAATTCCTTCAGGAGAAAGCTTTACAGTAAAGTTTTCATCATCATATATCTGCTCGATCTTTCCAGATAAAGCTGCATCCAGCAATAATTGGTATAAAGATCTTGTTGGAGTAGAAAGAAGACTATTCTCATTATCATAGTAGAATGGCTGGTTGATCTTATCATTCATATCAATGATCTCCCATACAAACATACTCTTAAGGATGTCTTTTTCTTCTACAAAACCATACTCAAGAGGTTTTACCGTTTTATCTACAATAGTATCACCAACTTTCTGTTTGTTTTCTGCTCTCATCTGTCTGAACTCTTCCGGAGAAGCTGCGTTCAGAATAGTCTGGGAAAAAGCAAATCCCGAAACTAATACTAAAAGGGTGCTAATATATTTTTTCATAATAAATTACAATTTTAGTCCTATGGAATGTTAATGATTATAGGAGTAATGTTCTTAATAACCTGGCCATCTAAACCTTGAGCTGTAACTTTAATATCAAAGATAGAAACTACATCTCCTGATCTAAGATTTTTCACTAATCCAGCGGCATCATTTAATGAATTTCCGTGAACTAGTAATGCTGCTCTACCAGGTACTCTTACCATAAACTGCGTTACAGTAAATGAAACAGGGAAGTCGAAGTCAGGAATTGCTGCCTGTACCGTTTGGTTCTGGATAGAAGTTGCCGGCATAGATACTATACTACTTCCTCTGATCTGACCCTGTGGTGGTGGTACATTTTTAATTCTGTATTCAAATACCTGAGATACAGATTTTCCGTAAGGATCTGTTCCTGACAATGTTAACTTAACCGTATTACCCGAAGTTGGTTTTATACTCCATTTTCCTGGGCCTGTACTTTTCACAGATGCACCTGGAGCAGATAATGAAAGTTTAGAATTGTCAGCACCTAAGATTGATCCTGAAACAGGGTTCTCAAGTCCTCTATACATTACATTCATTTTGTCTGCAGAAAGTAATAGTCCTTTTTCAAGTTTTACTTCTCTAGGTCCTGCGATTACATTGTAAGTATGCGTCCAAGGGAAACTTTGTGGCTTACCTGAAGCATCTGTTAATGTAATAGTACCTCCTAATTTATGTTCACCAATTCCAGAACCTGAAATAGATGTAATACCTTTACCGTTTTCTACTCTGCCTACACCAGAGATACTGATCTTATTGCTGTTAGAATAAGTTCCTAACATTACTTTTACTTCAGCTTGTTTTCCTGCCTGGATATCTACCGGACCTGAAACGATTGGTTCATAGCTTGAGAATTTAATATTCGCATCTACTTTTTCCTGAAGTAATAGTGCCAATGCATCAGACTGTACATTTCTGGCATCATTTTGGATAATTTCCAAATTAGATATTGCAGCAATTAGTGTCTGATGAAAAAATTTATTTTGGAACCAAGTCTTTTCATTTGGAGATTTTCCTTTAGGATATTCTGCAATAAGAGACCTGTTAGCTCTTTCAACTAAGTCTTTAAGCTGAGCATTATTTCCAAAAGTAGCATTGATATAATTTCTTACGTCATCAATTTTAGCTTTCAAATCTAATGCATTCTTTGAAGGGGAATTTTCATCTCCTTCTTTAAAGAAATAATCTGTAGTAGCTTCATTATTGTTAAGTGCAGAAAAATTCTCACTTACATCAAGATCTTTACCGTCTTTATCTTTATCATGAAAATCCGACTGTTTCTTTAACAAATCTTTAATATCCTGAGAAGATTTCACCAATACATCAATCTTAGATTTCAACACTTTGTATTGAGCCCAAGGCTGTGCGTAGGTATCCGGAACTTGCTGAGCTTTAGCTTCTAATGTTCTTTCAAAAATCTTTTCGTTCTTTCTTTCTGTTAAAGTTCTGGTTTCATTTAATGCTCTAGTAGAGTCATAGTATGATCTGATGATTTCTGCATCAATATTTAGGGCCATCATCGCGATGAACACCAAATACATCAGGTTGATCATCTTCTGACGAGGGGTCTGTTTTCCTTGTGCCATTCTCTTTTCTTTGTTTTTTGATTAAGTAGTTAAATTTAGAAATGGTTAGGAATTAAGACTTCATAGCAGTTAGCATACCACCATAAACTCTATTTAAATTATTAAGATTAGATGTTAAACCTTGTAGCTCTTGGTTGAACTTTTCAGAGTGCTCTGCAGATTTCTGCATATCTGCTACATATTTATTAGCAAATTCTGATTGTTTTTTACCGCTTTCCAATTGCATAGCATAAAGAGCATTCATGCTTTCCATATGCTGAGCTGCTTTGTTCAATTGGTCATTATATTTATGAGTAGAAGCAGATACGTCAACAGTTTGATTGATCTGATCAACAGAGTTTGAAAATTTATCAATTCCTGTTCTTAATCTCTCAAATAATTGAACATCTAATCTAGCGTCTTCAAGCATTTTGTCCAATTTAGTTGAAAGAGAGTTTTCTAATTCAGCAAACTGAGCTGCAGCGTTATTATTTCTGGAAGAAACATTAGAGTGCAAAGGATTTGGGTTAGCATGTTTATCTAATAACTCAGGATAAACATTCTCCCATGCATAAGATTCTTCTGATTTTGGAGGGTCAAATGCAAAAATGATAAAAATAACAGCTTCGGTAATAAGTCCCACTGTAAGAGCAAGATTACCATTAATTGGTCCCAAGGTATAGTGAGTAATTTTAAGCCAAGCTCCGAGAATTACAATTGCAGCACCGAATGAATAAAAGAAATTCATCCAAGCATCTTTAGTCTTAAACATATTGAGTTAGTTTTTTTAATGTTAAATAAAATTGTTATTGAAAAATTGTCTGATTAATTTCTGTTAACTCTTCTTGGCTTAACAGCTGCTTCAGGAATATCCTGTACAGTTCTGAATCCGATATAGCTTCTTGCGGAATCTTTTCTTTCCCAATCTCTAGCACCTGTCATTAGTGCATATCCTATATCTTTCCAAGATCCTCCTCTTACAGATTTCTTCGTATCCTTTTTATCTTTAGTAGAAGGATTTAGTGTAGAAGAGAATCCAGCTGAGGAATTGTTAAACGAAGATAATGTCCACTCAGAAACGTTTCCAGCCATATCAAATAACCCAAACCCATTTTTCTTAAATTTCTTAACTGGAGCTGTATATGTATAAGTACCTTTTTTCTCGTCTTCCATGTAGTTACCTCTCTTCGGTTTGAAGTTCGCAAGGTAACAACCTCTGTCATCCATTAAATATGGACCTCCCCAAGGGTAAGTAGCATTTTGCATACCTCCTCTTGCAGCATATTCCCATTCAGTCTCAGTTGGAAGACGGAACTCTAATGGTCTTTGTTTTTTTCTTTTTAAACTTTCGTTGTAATCAGTTTTCAATTTAGATCTGAAGTTACAATAAGCTCTTGCCTGATCCCAGGTTACTCCAACTACAGGATAGTCTTTGTAAGCTTTGTGCCAGAAATATTGTTCAAATAATGGCTCATTGTAAGCAAAGTGGAAATCTTTTACCCAAACTGTAGTATCAGGATAGATCGCGATACTTTCACTTTTCAGGTAATTAGCTCCTCTTTCGTTATCTGCAACAGCAGCGTCCATATCTCCCCAACGGTAAGTATATTTCAGCTTACTTACATCTAAAATTCTTTCGTTTCCAATTCTTGAAGAAGAAGGCAGATACATAGATTCTAAAACCTCTGCGTATTCTACATCCGGGTATTTTGTTGTACTCCAGTGTAAAGGAATTTTCCAATCTAACCTTTTGCTAGCATCATATCCTCCATCTTCACGGCCTCCCTGGCCTTCCATATATTCTTGATAAGGTGTTAAATTTTCTTCTTTTTTAGCAAGATATGCGTAATCTCCTATTGCTGCTCCTTTACGTCCGCCTTCATCACCACCTTCTCCGGCAGCTTCAGCAAGTAAAGTTCTCGCAATAGAGTCTCTTACATAATTGATAAATACTCTGTACTCCGAGTTGGTAGTTTCTGCTTCATCCATGAAGAAAGAAGAAACAGTAACAGTCTTCAATGCTGCTTTTTCAGGAGTATTTGTTGGATCCTGATCTGCTAAACCAGCAACAAATGAACCTGCAGGAATTGCGACCATTCCGTATGGTCTTTCCGCAACAAATGATTTAGTTTTTTCTCTTGGTATCAATTCTCCTTTTGTTCCTGGCTTCCCTACAGAAGAGCTGCCACCACCTGAACAAGATACCGATGCTACCGACGCAGACAATAATAAAAGAAATATCCTTTTCATGTTAATTTTTATAATTAAGCCGTAAATATATAATTTTTTTAAGAAACTTTTAAGATTTTTTTTGAAATAACGGAAGAAATCTAAATTTATTTTATTTACAACAACTTTTTATTCCACGGTTACAGATTTTGCAAGGTTTCTTGGTTGATCTACGTTGGCTCCTCTATATACTGCAATATAATAAGCAAGCAGTTGTAGTGGTACGGAAGCAACGATTGGTGAGAAACATTCTGAAGTTTCAGGGATTTCAATAACATAATCTGCCATTGCACTCACCTGACGGTCTCCTTTATTAACTACAGCGATAATTTTTCCTTTTCTCGCTTTAATTTCCTGAACGTTACTTACAATTTTATCATAGTGGCCTTTTTTAGGTGCTATAATTACAATTGGCATATTTTCATCGATCAGGGCAATAGGACCGTGCTTCATTTCTGCAGCCGGGTATCCTTCTGCATGGATGTAAGAAATTTCTTTTAATTTTAATGCTCCCTCAAGGGCAGCTGGATAATTGTACCCTCTTCCTAAATAAAGGAAGTTTGTAGCTTTCACAAAATCTTTTGCAATATTCTGCGTCAGCTCATGGGTTGTATTCAACACTTCTTCAATTTTCTTAGGAATAGCATCAAGCTCAGCAATTAAGCTCATAAATTCAGCGTTTCCTAAGTTTCCGTTGTGTTTTCCTAATTTAAATGCAATTAAAGTAAGGATGGTAAGCTGTGCCGTAAATGCTTTTGTAGAAGCAACTCCAATTTCAGGACCGGCATGCGTATATGAACCTGCATCTGTAATTCTTGCAATTGAAGAATCTACAACATTACATATACCATATATAAATGCACCTTTTTCTTTTGCCAGTTTTAAAGCAGCCATCGTATCAGCGGTTTCTCCGGATTGAGAAATGGCAATCACTACATCTTTATCTGTAATAATTGGGTTTCTGTACCTGAATTCTGATGCGTATTCTACTTCAACAGGGATTCTTGCATATTCTTCTATAAGATATTCTCCGATAAGACCTGCATGCCATGAAGTACCACAAGCAATAATAATGATTCTGTTGGCATTTTTGAATCTTTCCACATGATCCCAGATTCCTGCCATTTTGATCACTCCTTCATCTACAATAAGCCTACCTCTCATTGTATCGTGTACAGATTTTGGCTGTTCAAAGATTTCTTTAAGCATGAAATGCTCATATCCACCTTTTTCTATCTGTTCAAGACTAAGTTTAAGCTCCTGAATTTCAGGCTCAATTTTAGAGTTATCATTGATGGTTCTGATATCTACTCCACCTTCAAGAGAGATGGTAGCCATATGTCCTTCTTCAAGATAAATAGCTTCCTTTGTAAACTCTACGAAAGGAGAAGCATCAGATGCAATAAAATATTCTTTATCACCGATTCCGATTGCTAAAGGAGAACCTAATCTTCCTACTACCAATACTCCGGGATAATCTTCATGAAGTACAGTGATGGCATATGCTCCATATACTTCATTCAATGCATATCTTACTGCTGTCGGGAAATCAGTTTCAGGATTAAGATCCATAAAATACTGGATAAGGTTTACCAATACTTCAGTATCTGTTTCTGATTTGAAAGTAAATCCTTTTTCAGTAAGCATTGTTTTAATGGTATCATAGTTTTCGATAATACCATTGTGTACAATTGCTATTTTTCCGTTGTTTGACAAATGCGGGTGGGAGTTTCTGTCACTTGGAACTCCATGGGTAGCCCAACGTGTGTGCCCCATTCCAATTTTGGATGTTCCTTTTAAATCTTTCGAAATATTCACCAAATCCTCAACTTTACCCTTTGTTTTTTCTACTTCAAGCTTATTGTCTGAACCTTCTAAAACAATTCCGGCACTGTCATACCCTCTATATTCTAATCTTCTAAGACCATTGATTACAATTTCGTAAGCGTCTTGAAAACCTGTATATCCTACTATTCCGCACATATTATTTTGTCTAGTGTTTTTTTATTGTATTTATTTTTTTGTAGCGTAAGTCACTTTAAGCTGGACTCTGTTCGCGTTTGTTTTGTCTAATGAACCTGTAAGAATCATTCTATTCATATCAAATGCTCTTGTTGTATTACGAACACCTAAAAGATTTCCTGTAGCATTTGCAGCGAATGTTCCTGCATTGATCCATAATGGTTTATTAGTTATTGGCTGATCATTTCCACTCGCATCCTTTTCTGTTTTCCCTTCAACAAGATCTTTAAGGGTTTTTGTTACTACAAAATCATAGTACCCTTTACTTTCATTGTAATTATATAACCCAAGACCAGCTAATAAGTCTGATGAATAAGCTAATTTTGAGAAATCAAGAGTTCCATCAGCCTTCATTGGATTCACTGTAAACCTACGGTCTTCTGTTGAATTGGTATTTTTCCAGCTTGCAGGATCCAGATATACTCTGATCTTAGCACTTAAAATACCTATCTTATCTTTTGTATAAATATCTCTAAGAGCAGCAATCGTTTCATCCTTAATTTTCACAACTGCAGAAGGACCTCCCATACCCTGAACATAAAGTTTTGCATCTCCGTCATTGGTATTAATTGATGCCAATGCATTTGCAGACGGAGTTCCGCTTCTGTCGAATTCATATTGTCCAATATGAGCATTAAGACCTCCTACATTAAATACAAGATTTGTTTGTGGTCTTGTAGTTGTTCCGTTATCTACTTTATCATATTTATAATACATGATAAGCTGCAAATCATTAGGAGAGAACTGGTAAAGGTATTTATCCGTTTCATCCACAGAAATTCTGATTCCTTTAAAATATCTGATAAAGTTGGAAGCATCCTGAAGTTCAGGCTTTCCTTTTTTATCAAGAATATGAGTTTGGAAAAAGTCTGTATTGGTCAGCTTCAGTCTGTATCCAAGATTTCCTGTGAATACAACTGAATTATCAGATTTTTTGGTAATAGAGATTGCGCTTACGTTACCGTCAAATACTCCTGACCCTAACAATTCCCCAGTACTTACATTCACATTAGAACGCTTAAAGCTATCATCATTTGAATCCAGAAATTGGGTAATCTCATGTACATTGATCTTCATTGATTTTGAAGCGCCTCCTATTTTACCATATTTACGAACAGGATACGTTTTTTTCTCAATAGAAACTTCTGTAGCGACTCCATCTACCGGGAAATCAGTTTTCGCGTATGTATTGGTCTTTAATGAATCACCTTCAAAGTAATAAGTATTGGAAATTGTATTGGCTGGTGGTCTTACCACAAGAACTACAGAGTCTACTTTTGGGTTTGCACCATTAAAATCGAAATTATCAACAGGCATTCTTAGCTGAGTAAGATAAGAAGCTCTCTGCATTCCGAACTGGCTTTCTGTGAAAGCTCCAAGAACACCTACCGTTAAGGCTCCGCCACTTTCATTCAATCCATTGATCAATCTGGCAGCATCACTCCTGATAGAGTCATTATTATTATAATTGTATGCAACAACATCATATGATATTTCATTACCTTGTGCTGCGTCATTATTAAACAACTGCTCACCAAGAGAATCCGGATCAGGTTCACAGTTATAAAGGATTGTACTTCCGAAAATCGCCAATAAAAGCATGGCGAAGGTCCTTTTAAGAGTATGAGTCATTAAAAATGTGTTTTTAATAAAGTTGATTAATAGAATCTACGTCAAGATATTCCGATTTTTCGGTTGTTGTTTCATTGAAAGCCTTATCCAGGTCTTCATCCAGAAACTCGTCACCTTTTACAACGGCATTTACATAGTTCATACTTTCGATAACAAAACTTTTGATTGTTGGTTTATCTAACGCTTTTAATCCTGAAATATTATCAAATTGTAGCTTTTCGTCGATCTTTTTATCCAGATCAGCATCTTTCTCATTATACAGAGAAAGCACAATTTTCGCGTCTTTGAAATAAGTATCTGATTCGTAGTAAGTTTTAAGGTAAATTGGAACAAAAGAAGACATCCATCCGTTCAAATGAATAACATCTGGCACCCAGTTTAGCTTCTTAATCGTTTCAATAACTCCTCTGGCAAAGAAAATAGCTCTTTCGTCATTGTCTTCGAAAGGATTTCCTTCATCATCGAAATAATATTGTTTTCTTTTGAAGTATTCTTCATTGTCAATAAAGTAAACCTGAAGTCTTTCCCCCGGAAGAGACGCTACTTTAATGATTAGAGGCTGATCCAGATCATTGATAATGATATTCATCCCTGAAAGGCGGATTACTTCATGAAGCTGGAACTTTCTCTCACTTATTTGTCCAAATCTTGGCATAAAAACTCTTACATCATTGCCTTCTTGGTGCATCTTAAGTGCCATTTTGTTTACCACTGCAGCCATATTCGTGTCTTCCTGATATGGATACATCTCTGTAGTAATGTACAGTATTTTTTGATTCGGCATAAACTTTCTATCTAATTTTTGTAAAAATGCTTTAATGTGCAAAATTACAAAAAAACATCCAACATTATTTTAATTAACATTTTTTTACGAAAATTCCCTCGCCCAAATTATTAAAAGTACATATTATTATGCGATATTTTTAGTATTTTTGAAATAGTATTAAAATAAACTATGGAAGTTATAAAAAACAGGAAAGTCCTTCAGGATTTCATTGAAAGACAGAAAGAAATGGGAAAAAAAATTGGCTTTGCTCCTACTATGGGTGCTTTGCACAAAGGCCATCTTTCTCTGTATGAAGAGGCAAGAAAAGAAAATGACCTTGTTATTTCTTCAATTTTTGTAAATCCAACCCAGTTCAATAATCCTGAAGATCTTGAAAAATACCCAAGAGATATTAACAGAGATATCCTTATTCTTCAGAATTCAGGGCTTGTGGATGCTGTTTATATCCCTGAGGTAGCAGACATCTATCCTGAAAAAACCGAAAGCCAGCATTATGATTTTGACGGATTGGAAAATGAGATGGAAGGAAAATCAAGACCGGGACATTTTGATGGCGTAGGAACAGTTGTAGAAGAGCTATTCAGACAGGTACAGCCTGACAGTGCTTATTTTGGAGAAAAAGATTTCCAGCAGCTTGCTATTATTAAAAAAATGGTAGAGAAAAAGCATCTTCCTGTTAAAATAACCGGAGTTCCTATTTACAGAGCAGAAAATGGACTTGCATTAAGCTCTAGAAACCAAAGGCTGCATGAAGATAGGAAAGAAGCTTCAAAACTTATTTATGAAACTCTAAATAAAGTGAATGACTGGTTCAGAACTGTTACCATACCTGAAATAAAACAAAGAGTAACTGATATTTTTGACGACCAGCAGGGCATGAAGCTTGAATATTTCCTGATTGCTGATGAAAACACATTACAGGAAACGGATTTCTTCTATAAAGACAGAAATTTCAGAGCGTTTATTGTTGTAGTAGTGGATGGAGTGAGATTAATCGACAATATGCATTTGGATTAATACAATATACTTTATAAAATAAAAAAACTCTGACGACAACAGCCGTCAGAGTTTTTTTTGTTCTATTATAATTATTGTTACTTATATCATTTCAGACTTCATACAAAAATCAAAGGCCTCCTGAGGGAAGCCTTTGAAACACCAAATCACAAAATATTAATATGAAAAAAATTTACTTTTCAGTAAACTTGTGACCCGGCTGGGATTCGAACCCAGGACCCATACATTAAAAGTGTATTGCTCTACCAGCTGAGCTACCGAGTCGGCCACAATTAAAATGAAATAAATTTCAATATTAATTATAAAATTTTCTTTGCAGTGCCTGCGACTGGACTCGAACCAGCACATCCTTAGGAAACCACCCCCTCAAGATGGCGTGTCTACCAATTTCACCACGCAGGCAATAAAATCACAGAATTTGTAATATTTATTGCTAGTGACCCGGCTGGGATTCGAACCCAGGACCCATACATTAAAAGTGTATTGCTCTACCAGCTGAGCTACCGAGTCGGCCACTTGTGCAACAAGTTTTCATTTAAGTAATGTCCCTTGTTTTAAGTGGTGCAAAGATATGACTTTTTTCTTTATCTCAAAACTTTTTCGCAAATTTGTTAAAAAAAATTTCATGGTAATTTCATTGATCGGATACATGGGAAGTGGCAAATCTCACATTTCCAAAATATTAAGCGAAAAAATCAATTTTAAATTAATTGACCTAGATAAAGAGATTTCCAGAAGAAATAAATTAACCATCCCGGAAATATTTGAAAAAAAGGGTGAGATTTACTTTAGAAAGCTGGAAAGAGAGGCGCTTGAAGAGATATTGGCTTCTGACGAAAATATAGTTTTAAGTCTTGGCGGAGGAACTCCTGTGTATTATAATAATATGGAGATCATCAATCATAATTCTAAAAGTGTGTTTTTGAGAAGTTCTGTTGGAACTTTAGTAGAAAGACTTTCAAAACAAAAAGAAAAAAGACCATTGATTGCCAATATTTCTGATGAAGACCTCCCGGAATTTATCGCGAAACATTTGTTTGAAAGAAATCAGTTTTACAGTAAAGCACAATTTACAGTAGGTACAGATTCACGAGAACCGGAAGACATTGTCAAAGAAATAATAGAAAAGCTCTATCTCTAGAGCTTTTATTATTTTTTTTAATCTTCATTTTCTTCATCACCACCTGTCTCTCCAAAGAAATCATCCCAGTCTGTAAAATCAGAATCAACATCATTTCCCACATAATCATCCATCTCTCGTCTGTCTTTTTTGGTAGGCCTTCCTTCTCCTTTGTTTCTGTAATAGTCTTGTGACATTTTACGAAGTTTCAGTAATTCGTACTGTTCTTTATCGGTAACATCCTTGATATGAAGGGAAACAAGCTTGGCTCCTATTCTGCTTTTAGGAATCTGAATTACCTTTATTTTATAATCAATCTGATTCTTACGGATTTTAATAGTATCTCCTTCTTTTACCTCTTTAGATGACTTTACGGCAGACGTTCCTATAGAAACTCTGTTCTTTTTAATCTCCTCTGCTGCAATACTTCTCGTCTTATAAAAACGAATGCTCCATAAAAATTTATCTATTCTCATAATTTTTTATACTTTTGCCGTTATATTATTTGTAAAGTAATTAAAGTTTTTTGAAATGAAAAAAATATTTTTATATATCCTTGCAGGATCTTTGTGTTTTTCTGCTTGTAAGAAAGATGATGATGTGTCAACCTATGTAGAGCCGGAAGACATTAATACTCAAAACACCTATGACGATCAGGCCATTAAGAAATTTATGGATGAAAATTATCTGGATGCGCAGGGAAATGTAAAAGCTTTTAGTTCCACAGATACTTCAGATGATACCGAAAAGAAATTATCTGAGTTGAATCCTGTAACACTTCCTTCAGGAACAATCTATATTGTTAGAAATGGAGCTCAGCCTTCACCAGCAGATGAGCAAGTAATTGGCAGCACAGATATTCTTAAAGTAATGATGAAAGCGACTACGTATCTGGCAATCAATACAGACGGACAGTCTTCATTTACTGCTGCTACAGATTTCATGAATACAATCAATGGGACTGGAATTCCTGCGATTGACCCTAAGTTCTATTATATTTCTGATGTGAAAGACAAGGAAGATCCATTAATCAAAAATGCAACTACTGATGCTGCAAAACAAAGAAGTTACTATGAGATTGAAGGATTCCGTGAAGCATTGCAAAAATTTAAAGCATTTGACAACTATCCTACTGCATCACCGTATAACCTTCAGGGAGTAATTATTGTTCCTTCAAGAGCTGCTTTCGCAAGAGATCCTTATTTCCCTTACAATTACCAAGGTTACAGCCAGGTAATTTCATTGAGAAATAAAACTTTTGTTTTCAACTTCCAGGTTTATAACAGAACTGTAAGACCATAAGGTATAACATCAAAGTTTACATAAAATAAGAACCCCGCAATGATTATTGTGGGGTTTATTTATATTGATCATATTATTAGTATTAAGATCTTGCTTTCTGTTTTACATTTCCTAAGACATCCGGGAAATAAAGGTCTGCAAGGTGGTCGAATTCATCTCCTCTCATAAACATGGTAGCATCTACTTCTTCATAAGAACTTCTTCCCGCAGCAGCAATCAGTTCATTGCAGGTATGGAGTGTGTTTTTGTGGAAGTGATATACTCTTTCTGCCTTATCAGTTACATCCAGCCCTTTGATAAGCATTTTATCCTGTGTAGCAACTCCTGTAGGACAGTTGTTTGTATTACATCTCAATGCCTGAATACATCCTAAAGAGAACATAAATCCTCTGGCATTGTTACACATATCTGCCCCCATTGAAATGGCTCTCAGAATGTCCAGACTGGTAAGAACTTTTCCGCTGGCAATGACTCTTAATTTATTTCTTACGTTGTAATTGTTAAGTGTTCTGTTCACAAATATCAAAGCTGGTTCCAATGGCATCCCTACTCCATCTGAAAACTCTGGCGGAGCTGCTCCCGTTCCTCCTTCTGCACCATCTATCGTAATAAAATCCGGATAAATTTTCAGTACATTCATCTGAACGCAGATATCTTCAAATTCTTTCGTATCACCAATACAAAGTTTAAATCCAACTGGTTTTCCTCCTGAAAGTTCTCTCAGATGCTGTACGAACCTCAACAATCCTGCTGCGTCTGAGAATGAAGTATGTGATGGTGGTGAAATAACAGTCATACCTGGTGTTACGTGACGGATGGCTGCAATTTCCGGTGTATTTTTTACGCCCGGAAGTACTCCTCCGTGACCTGGTTTTGCCCCCTGTGATAATTTGATCTCAATCATTTTCACATTAGGAAGAGTAGAATATTTTTCAAAAAGCTCCGGATTGAACTTTCCTTCTGCATCACGGCATCCGAAATATCCTGTTCCGATCTGCCAGCAAAGGTCACCTCCTTCCATGTGGTGGGGTGAAATCCCTCCTTCTCCTGTATTATGGTAAAAATTTCCTTTTTTTGCTCCTCTGTTCAATGAAATTTGTGCTCTGTCACTCAATGCTCCAAAACTCATTGCAGAAATATTGAATAACGATGCGTGGTAAGGCTGCGTACACTGCTCTCCACCAACCCATACTCTTGGAAGTTCTTCTGATGGTGATTTGGCATAAATAGAATGCTTGATCCCTTCATATTTTCTGTGATTCACTTCCAGCTGTGTCCCAAAAGCTACAGTATCACTTAAATTTTTTGCACGTCTGTATACTGCAGAACGCTGATTTCTTGGAAACGGCTTCCCGTCTGTCTCCCTTTCAATAAAGTATTGTTGCATTTCGGGTGAAATACTTTCGAAAAAATACCTGAAGTACCCCAATACAGGAAAATTCCTCAAAATAGCATGTTTCGATTGGTAAGCATTGTAAACACCCAATGCATAGATGGCGGATAACAGTGTTGGTATCCAGTAATGCGCTCTGATCAGCAGTGCTATAATCCATGTAGCAGCTACTAATACAATTCCCCAAGATAAAAACTTATCTCTCATGAATGTAGTATTTAAAAGTTTAAAAATAAATTTAGTAGAATTTTTGCAAAGAGCCTATGCTTTTGCTAAAAAACTTTGGTAAGAAGATTGCACAGAAACCGTGCCATCTGACAGGATTTTTTCTAAATTTAGAAATTCAATTTGGTTTACGAATGCAGGATCGAAATCTTTCTGGACTCTCACATAGTTTTCTGTGAAGCCAAACATTTTTCCGTCTTTATTTTCATGCTCCCAAAGAACAGGAAGCGTTTTTCCAAGTTGTGTCTGATAAAATGCCATTTTCTTCTTTTCGGAGAGAATTCTAAGCATTTTATTACGTTTTTTTCTTTCTGCAACGGGAACAACACCTTCCATTGCAGTAGCTTCTGTATTTTCTCTTTCAGAATAGGTAAATACGTGAAGGTAAGTAATAGGAAGTTCATTAAGGAAATTATAAGTCTCCATAAATAATTCCTCTGTTTCTCCCGGGAACCCTACAATAACGTCTACACCGATAGCTGCATCAGGCATTACCTCGCGAATTTTGTTTACTCTGTCATTGTACAGCTTTGTCAGGTAACGGCGCTTCATTTTTTTCAAAAGATCATCGCTTCCGGACTGTAACGGGATATGAAAATGCGGAACAAAGCTTTTACTTTTAGAAACCAGCTCTATACTTTCATCTTTTAAAAGGTTAGGTTCAATAGAAGATATACGGATTCTTTCAATCCCTTCTACTTTATCCAATTCCGAAATAAGATCAAGGAACGTATGCTCGTGTCTTTTATTTCCAAATTCTCCTTTACCATAATCACCAATATTCACACCCGTAAGAACAATTTCTTTGATGTCTTTTGCAGCAATTTCTGTGGCATTTCTGAGAACATTTTCGATAGTATCGGAACGTGAAATTCCTCTGGCTAAAGGAATGGTGCAATAAGTACATTTATAGTCACATCCATCCTGTACTTTCAGAAAAGCTCTGGTTCTGTCTCCGATAGAATAACTTCCGATAAAGAAATCGGTTTCTTCAATTTCACATGAATGAACTACTCCTTCACTTTCAGATTTCTCCAAATCGTCAAGGTAGCTAAGAATATTGAATTTTTCTTTTGCGCCTAAAACAAGGTCAACCCCTTCGATCTGTGAAATTTCTTCAGGCTTTAGCTGTGCGTAGCATCCGACAATTACTACCAGTCCTTCCGGATTGGCTTTCATTGCTCTTTTTACGTGAAGTTTACATTCACGGTCTGCATTTTCTGTCACAGAACATGTATTGATAACATACACATTCGCTTTATCATCAAAACCTACCTTATCATAACCTGCATCTGTTAATTGACGGGCAATAGTAGATGTTTCTGCAAAGTTGAGCTTGCAGCCAAGTGTATGAAACGCGGCAGTTCTGTGAAAAGTAGACATTTGTTACTCCTGAATTTTATGGGTGCAAAGATAGTAATTTTAATAAGAATCCAAGATTGATTGAATCTATTGTTTATATTCATCCCTTACTTCAGAACTGTTTTGAAAGCAGACGGGTGATGAATTGGCTTCCGGTTCTTGTGTTGAAAATTTCGTTTTCATTTCAGTATTAAACTCTTGAGAGCGGTTTCTGGCAATAGACAAGGTATTCCAGTCTTCATTTTTTATCATTTTAGCGATATAAACAATCTGACCAATATGATAAGGATAATGAGCCAATTGTCTGAGAACAGCATCAATCACCGGGTGTGCTTCTCCCCTGATATACGTTATTGAATAGAGATTATCATCATTTATTTTTTCAAGAGCTTCAAAAAAACATTTCCAGCCCTGTTCCCAAAAATCCAGAACCTGTTCTTTGGTGGTAAAGGTATTGACAAACTCTCCGTCTCGGTTACGCCAGGATTTTTCTCCGTCTTCTGTAAGGAAATTAGTCCATCTGGAAAGCATATTTCCTGCGATATGCTTCACTATTATCGCAATAGAATTACTTTCTTCATTGTACTGCCAGAACATCTGATCATCTGTCAACTGGCCGAATGTCTTATCACCAAGAGATTTATAGTATTCAAAGCGTTTTACAAAAAGGTCTTTCATGCTTTCTATTTTGCTATCTAATGTAACAACTTTAGAAAGATAAAACCACCTCAGATGAAGTGGTTTTATCTATGCATTTTATTGATTATTATTCTCTGTTTTTTACGAGTACCCAACCACTAAATTTGATTGGAGTATTCTTCTTGTCATTTTCATTCCATGTGATAGAATACCAGTATGTTCCGGTAGGCACTCTCCTTCCGCCCTGGGTACCATCCCATTTATAGCCGTTTGATCGGTCTGCCTGGAAGATTTTGTTTCCATATCGGTCAAAAACATTCATGATCAGGTTTTGTTTTTTGGCTAATGCTGAATAATCAATCACATCATTGATCCCATCAGCATTAGGAGTAATCACATTGACCAGATTTGGCACCACGATTCCTATTTCTATTGGATCACAGTCATAAGCATCTTTTACATATACGGTGTGATCTCCTCTTGAAAGATTACTGAACACATTAGAATCCTGCCAAATGATATTATCAATTGAATATTTATAAGCTGGATTTCCTCCTATTACGGATATGGTAATGGTATTATTTGAAATATCAATTCCAGAAACAACTGGCTGATCAGAAGGAAGCACTTTCACGGTTTGTGTTGTAATACACTCTCCTGTCTTCAGTTTTACCCAATATACTCCGATTCCCACTTTGATTGTTCTTGTTGTGGCTCCTGTACTCCATTCATAGCTTTTAAATCCGGCTCCTGCATCCAGTGTTGTCTGATCTTCTGCGCAAATGGTAACATCTTTAAGCGTATCAGAATATACAGGTGCAATAACTACCAAAGTAATTCTGGCTACGGCATAACATCCCTGAGCATTGGAAACTCTTACATAAACAAATCCATTAGGAGCAATATAATTATTGGCATTCAGAATTTCATTGGTCTGATTGATGGCGTCTGACAATGAAGGATAATATTTTTTGGTAGGATTCGTTTGACCTGTTACCGAAGCATTAACAAGGTTGAAAGAGGCTGTGGATGGATTGGCTTCTATGAAACATGATCTCAAGGTGACCTCATTCACTACTACTACCGGATTAAACTTCAGGGTAATCTGTGCGATGGCAGTACAGCCAAATTCAGATATTATTTTCACATAAATAACACCTTCAGCAGATACAAATGTCATTGGAGTTGTAATTTCATTGATACCGGCATTGAGATCCGCCATCGTGTGATAATATTTCTTCGTAACATTTGGATTCGCAATAACGTCAGCGGTTGTTAAATCAAACAATGCAGTTCCTGCATTATTATTGTTACAGGCTGTTAATGTTACATTTTGGGCTGTAATAGCTCCATTTTTGAATTTAAATGTTCCAACCTGTTTACATTTATTAAGCGGATTGGTTGCGTTCGTAGGATCGGTATAATTGATACTGTAATAGTAAACCGTTGTTGTATTTACTGTTATAGGAGCTGTAATAGGATTATTTCCCGTTAAGGCATCATTCTGAGTCAGATGATAACTCACCCCAAAGTTTTGATTTCCATTAAGAATTCCCGCAGATAAGGTAGAAAAATCAAATAAGGCTGTAGGAGAACATATTACCACTTCTCTTGGGTCTGCAGGATTTGCAGCCGGAATCCCCGGAGGATTAAATGGCTGCGTCTGGATACCAGGATCTGTAAACGGAGAAGCCAATGTTGCAGTTCCGCCCCAAGTCAAAGAAAAAGGAGCTGTTGTAGAACTTGTGGCACTTACCCAGTTGTCGATAAACAAATAATAAGTTTGTCCCGGCAAAACGTCCAGATATCTGCAATAAGGAGTCAGTGAACCTCCGGCAGCACTTAAAAGAGTACTGGTCATATTTAGTCCTGTTGCAGGACCTGGCCCAATAACGGTTGCAGCATTACAACGTATGGGTGATCCCAAACTTCCACAGGTCACATTAGGACCAAAAATGGCCCAGTCATAATCGGCATCCGGATTATTCGGAACCAGATCGAAAGTAAGTGTTCCTCCGGTAGCAATCGTAATTTTATACCAGATTGAGTTGTGCTCACCGGTAAAATCTATACAACTTCCGGAATTCACCAATTCTTTTATGTTACCGTATCCTGTAGGGCTATAAGTGATATTTGAGTTTCCACAAACTGAAAGCGCCGTAGCACAATCTGCCTGAGAATAATAAACATGAGAGATACACAGAAGTATGAAGAGTAAAAGTTTTCTCATAGATTATATGTTTTTGTGGTTTATTAGTTATACATCGTATTGATATTCAACATACATCAAATATACCTATATTTTAATTACAAATAACAAAATCCATATAATTTTAAACTATTTTAAATTAAAACACCAAATGATTTAAAATTATTCATCTTAATTCAAATTAAACAAAAGAATAACCAAACTCACAACTTTATTTAATACTTGTAATATTTCCACATAGATTTTCGAGGTGGAATATTTTATGGAAGGGGCTTTTTACTTCTTTCAAATGCTCTTTATCCTGGATAAAGGTATATCTTGAAGCAATAGAATTCATATCCGAAACAATTACCAGCCAGCATTCGTCCACAGAGGTATCATAGTAAGGAAATTTCTCATTTTTCTTTTCAATGAGTTCCAGAATTTTGTCCGAACAGAGTTCATCAAAAAGACTCATGCTGTATTCATGAGTGATGAAAACATTTCTTCGGTGGAAGGATTTCCTGATGCTTTTTACACAGCCTACCGCTTTATTTTTTTTAATGCTTTTATAAATATTAATGATATTTTCCTGCTGTACTTCCAGATTATCAAATTTTGTTTCTGAGTGGAATTCTAAAAAATAAACACCACGATATTTCGTAGTGTCTTCTTGTTCTAATAATATTTCTGCCTGGCGGAACATCTTGTTCAAAGTACTTTCCACTTTTTTCATTTCCAGATGGTTAATTACTTCGGTCAATTCAATTCCGATTTTTTTGTCGTTTAATTTTGCGATAAAGTCCGGACTCTCGCAGGTAAGATTTTCAAATTTCACATCGGGGAAGTGATGCATAAAAGAATTGAGAAGAAGAATCTCGGATTTCTTTCTGTATTTTTCACGGTCATGAAGCGGAGATTCGTCTATGGTACGGTGATATTTCTCTATGGGCTTTTTTTTCAAATGCCGATTCAGGTAATATAAACTCAGATTCTTTATCAGATCTTCCTCAGAAAACGTCTTTTTCATGTGTGATTTTTTTATTTAGTTAAAGAACACATGCAGCCATGGGCTTTCATCGTTAAAAGTTTTTGATAATCAAAAATTTACACACTTAAAGGTAAGTAAAAAAACTATTCAATACTTAGTTTTACGATTAATTTATCTGTTAATTAATGTAAAGTTTATTTTCATAATTAATACCTTTGCCTTTTTTAAACACAAATACCTATTTATGGATTTTAAGAATTTCAGAATACCTTACAATATCAACCCCCAATATTCCAAAAAAACCGCCTATTTTTCAATGGAATTTGCCATTGAGCAAGTACTGAAAATATACTCGGGAGGACTTGGATTCCTGGCAGGATCTCATATGAGAAGTGCTTATAATCTTAAGCAGGACCTTATCGGAATCGGTATCTTATGGAAGTTCGGTTATTATGACCAGGCAAGAAACCAAGACCAGACGCTACAGCCGGTATGGACAAAAAAGATGTACAGTTTTCTTGAAGATACCGGAATAAAATTTCAAATCGAAATCCACAGTGCTCCGGTTTGGGTAAAAGTATGGTATCTTGATCCCGAAATTTTCAATACAGCACCTATGTTTTTCCTTTCTACAGATGTTCCGGAAAACGATCATGTTTCCAAAACAATCTGTCACAAATTATATGATGCCAATGAATCTACTAAATTGGCTCAATACATTCTACTAGGAAAAGGAGGAGCTCAATTACTGGATGAGCTGAATACAGAAAGAGATGTATATCATCTTAATGAAGCTCACGGACTTCCGGCAGCGTTTCATCTTTTAAGAAAATACAACGGCGATCTTAATAAAGTCAGAGAAAAACTGGTTTTCACCACTCATACTCCGGAAGAAGCAGGAAATGAAAAACATAATTTCAAATTATGTTATGACATGTCTTATTTCTCCGGTTACAGCATGGAAGAGGTAAAAAAAATTGAAGGTTCCAATGACGACCGTTTCAATCACTCTCTTTGTGCATTAAGAATGGCAAGGATTGCAAATGGAGTTTCTCAGCTTCATGGTGTAGTTTCCAGAGCGATGTGGAGTAAATATCCCGGTATCTGTGAAATTACGTCGATCACCAATGCTCAGGAGTTTAAATATTGGGCAGATAAACCTTTATACAATGCAAAAGACGAGAATGAGGCAGTTGTTTTTGACATCCGTAAAAAGCATTTAAAGAAACAACTTTTCAGCATCGTTGCGGACCAGACAGGGAATTTATTTGATCCTAATATCTTCACGATTGTCTGGGCGAGAAGATTTGCAGGCTATAAAAGAGCAGACCTCCTTTTACATGACAAAGAGAGATTCTACAGACTTCTGAACAATCCGAAATATCCGGTACAGATCATTTGGGCGGGAAAACCTTACCCAATGGATTATTCGGCTATTTCTACGTTCAATACTTTGGTGGAAGAAAGTAAATATCATAAAAATATAGCGGTTCTTACAGGTTATGAGCTTTCTTTAAGTAAATCTTTAAAACAAGGTTCTGATGTATGGCTTAACAATCCAAGAGTTCCGAGAGAAGCTTCGGGAACATCAGGTATGACGGCTGCTATGAATGGCTCAGTAAATTTATCTACAGATGACGGCTGGATCCCTGAATTTGCTAAACATGGAGAAAATTCTTTCGTGGTTCCAAAAGCAGATTATCATAACATGAGTATCTATGAGCAGGATAATTATGATTTAAACAAACTATACGAAATCCTGGAAAACGAAATCCTTCCAACCTATTATGACCGTCCCGACCAGTGGAGAAAAATTCAGCACAATGCAATGAATGATGTGAAAGATCATTTCAACAGCGACAGAATGGCTGATGAATATTACAGACTACTTTACAACGAGGCAAAATAACCCATTTGCTTTTCGTTTTTCAATAAAAATACCCGGAAAAATTTCCGGGTATTTTTATTGAAGTTTATTTGCTTTTTTTCTTTGAAGGTACTTTCAATCCTTCTTCTCTTGCTTCAGAAATACCAATAGCAATGGCTTGTTTTCTGTTGGTCACTTTCTTCCCGGAAGAAGATTTCAGTTTTCCTTCCTTGAATTCGTGCATTACTTTTCCTACTTTGTCCTGAGCTTTTTCTGAATATTTCGTTTTGCTCATAATCTGACTTTTTAAGATTTTGGCAGGGAAACCCCTAGTTCATATACACAGGCATGTTTCAAATACTTTGAACGCTCTCTCGATGTTACCGATTCAAAATGATCATTTTTGATGACAATAATCGGGTCTTCTATATTTTCAATTTCAAAATTGGCAAAATACCTCTCATCCGGACTTGTCTTGTCATTCCTTGCTTTTATTTTCTGCAGTTCATCCGCATATTTCCGGAATCCCGGATCTGAAGAATGGATAAATTTGTATTCATCACCTGCATCCACATGGTAGTGAAGTTTTTTCTCTATCAAACCTGCTTCATCAGTAATTTCTGGGTTATCATTTCCGTCTCTAAACACTACTTCCACTAATGTTCCTCCTTTCTTATGAGCACACTCTTCGGCATCATTAAAGCTGGAAAAACCTGTATAAATAATCTGATCGTTCAATACATAACGATTCAGTTTTTGGTTATATGCATTCGTTTCCATAATTATCATTTGATTTGATTTATACTTATTATATATTCAATTTTTTTGCCAAATTGCCTTTTTTAAGAAAATTCATTAATGAATATTTTTTATTACTTTAGAGTCGAAAACTAAAAACAGTATTTACCATGAAAAATCTAAAAAAAATGTCAAGACTTCAATTAAAAGAAGTACACGGCGGGGTTTTACCCGGAATGAGAAGATGTGTAGACGAAATTACCTGCAAAATCAGAACCTGGTGGATCGGAGGTGGATTAAATTCTCCCTGCACTGCCGCATATCCTTTCTGTGCTCCGGAAGGTTATTATCCCCCGGAAACAGAAGATCCGGGAACTATGCACGAAGTTTAATCAAAATACAGAATCAGGACATCATATCCTGATTTTTATTTTATATGGTTATGTAAGTAAGAATTATTAAATTTGGAATCATTAAAATTGAAAATGAAAAAACTCCTTTTAACTCTTACTGTGGCTGCGGTATTTCAAAATGTGTCAGCACAGGAAATTACTTTAGATAAAATATATTCAGGATATTACCGTGGAAAAGGGATCGCAGGGATTACTTCAATGAAAAACGGAGAAAATTATCTTGTGATTGAACCTTCAGGAATTGCAAAATATTCTTACAAAACTTCACAAAAAGAAGGAAATCTTGTAGACGGAAAGTTTGAAAGCTATATTTTTTCTGATGATGAATCTAAAATTCTTTTACAAACAGGAAGCCAGCCTATTTACAGACATTCTTTCTTAGGAAAATTTGATGTAAAAGATTTAAAATCCGGAAAAGTAATCAGTCTGAATGAAGGTAAAACGGTGCAGGAGCCGACATTTTCGCCGGATGCAACAAAAGTGGCATTCATTTCTGACAACAATTTGTTCTATCAGGATCTTACCTCAGGAAAAATCACTCAGATTACGACTGACGGTAAAAAGAATGCTATTCTGAATGGTCTGGCAGACTGGGTTTATGAGGAAGAATTCGGTCACGCAAGACAATATGAGTGGACAAAAAATTCTGATGCTATCGTATTTGTAAAGTCTGATGAAAGCCAGGTTCCGGAAATTTATATTCCAATCTACGGAAAAAGCCTTTACCCAGCGGAAATGCGTTATAAATATCCAAAAGCAGGAGAAAAAAACTCTGTAGTTTCAGCACAGCTATACCGTCTTGATAACGGGAAAACAATGCAGCTGAACTTAGGTTCTTTCAAAAATTACTACATCCCGAATGTATTTCAGACTGCAAAACCGGACGAAATTGTTTTAATTACTTCTGAAAGAATTCAGAATGCTTCAGATATTTTAAAAGTTAATACTAAAACAGGAGCTGTTCAGAAATTATTCACCGAAACGGATGATAAGTGGATTGACACAGACAGCCCTACTCTAGAGTTCCTTGAGGATGATTCTTTCCTTTGGACCTCCGAGAGAGACGGAAACCGCCATCTTTACTGGTATGACAAAGATGGTAAGCTTAAAAAGCAGATCACAAAAGGAAACTGGGAGGTAACGGATTATTATGGTTTTAATCCAAAATCGAAAGAAATTTACGTTCAGACTACTGAAAAAGGAAGTATCAATAAGGTTGTTTCCAAAGTAAATATTGAAAACGGGAAGTCTCAACTGATTTCTAATGCAGAAGGAAACAATTCTGCTAATTTCAGCAAAAATTATAATTACTTCATCGAAACTTCTTCTACCGCTGCAAAACCATACACTTATGTTTTGAAAGACGGAAACGGAAAAGCAGTGAAAGAGCTTCAGAACAATAATGATCAGCTACAGAAATTAAAAACGGATAATTTTGTTGAAAAAGAATTCATCACCATTCCAAATGCTGTAGGTGATCAGATGAATGCCTGGATCATGAAGCCTAAAAACTTTGATCCGAATAAAAAATACCCTCTGTTTATGTTCCAATACTCAGGCCCGGGATCTCAACAGGTTGCTAATTCATGGGATAATGGAAACGCAATGTGGTTCAACCACCTTGTACAAAAAGGATATATTGTGGCTTGTGTAGACGGACGTGGAACTGGCTACAAAGGAGCTAAGTATAAAAAAGTAACTTATATGAACTTAGGAAAATATGAGATTGAAGATCAGATCACAGCAGCAAAGTGGTTCGGAAACCAATCTTATGTGGATAAGAGCAGAATCGGAATGTTTGGATGGAGCTTTGGGGGTTATATGACCAGCTTAGCAATGACCAAAGGTGCTGATGTTTTCAAAATGGGAATTGCTGTAGCACCGGTAACCAATTGGAGATACTATGACTCTGTATACACAGAAAGATTCATGAGAACACCTCAGGAAAACCCTGATGGATATGATAAAAACTCTCCTACAGAATATGCTAATCTATTGAAAGGAAAATTCTTATTAATCCACGGAACGGCTGATGATAACGTTCACTTCCAGAACTCTATGGAATTCTCAGAAGCTTTAATTCAAAACAAAAAACAGTTTGATTTCATGGCTTATCCGGATAAAAACCACGGAATTTATGGTGGACAGACAAGACCTCAACTGTATCAGAAAATGACAGATTTCATCTTGAATAATCTATAAATATCAACTTTATATCTAACAAAATCCCTTTCAGAGTTTCTGAAAGGGATTTTTATTAGCATATTTATTAAGGATATTTTACAGCTTTATCCAGTTCTATAGGATTATTAAAAGCTTTTATTTTCTTTCTTTCGTTGGCTTCTGCAGGCTTCAGTTGTTCTTTCGAGAGAACAGTTCCGTCATCAAGAAGGAGCTTTTTTCCTTCAGGTATTGTAAGATTTCCATTCAAAACATATTTAAAAGGATTAGAATAAAGATCTAACTTTAATTTATCCAGTTCTTTCTGTGTAACAGGAATTGCTCTGGACATATAACTTTCCAATGAAATACGTTTATAATCCTCAGGATTTTTTTCGCTTTTGATAACTTTAAAATAATAATTCTTTTTGTTATCATAGAGTTCCATAATCAATCCGGGAAGGCCATTAAACTTATAGGGACCATAAGGAATGGGAATATCTTTGGAAAACCATGCCACCCAATTTCTTCCACCAAACTGTGTTACAGCTTTTTGAACCTGATAGCCCCTAAATGTTTTGGTACTGTCTGAAATTTGCCAATTCTGTTCTGCCTTTTCGTTAATTTTATAGAAGTTCACATCACCAATGTATTCATAGTTTTGATAGGATGGGTTATTCTTTTTTTTAATGAGAAAAGAGGTTAGTTTATTAATTGGAGATTGTCCGGTAGTAGTAAATACAGAATCCCTAATATAATACAACCTGTTATAATAGGTTATATCTCGTTTTGTGATGTCCAGATAGTAATTTTCTTTAGTAATATCTTTTAAGGTTGAATCTTTCTTAAATTTGACCTCATAGATAAATCTGTTGTTTTGTGAAAACATCATGCATGTTCCCAGCAATATAAATAATAAGTTTTTCATAATTCATTTTAATTTTCAGATAAAAATTCCGGGATAAAAAACTCAAGATCAGCTCTCTCATACTGCATAGGATATTCCCTATCATTAATAAAGATATTGGGCGTAAAATGCACACTATTGCCGCTTACCCATTTTTCGTGCCCTTTTAATAATTCAAGCGCATTCTCTGAACTGCCGAAATATTTAGAATATTTTTTATACCATTCATTTTTGTTTTCACTATACCCCTGAACATCATACCAGCCGCTCAGTGCTTTTAAAAACTCGATTTTATTTTCGCTATTGATATAAATATTGGTAAGATTTATATGAACCATTCTGTTATCAAGATCCTCTCTGCTAAGATCTACATCAAAGAAAATATTGATTCTCAACTCATCAGAGTACTTTCTGACCATCTTCAGAAAAACAGGATAAAATTCTTTGCAGTGTTTACAAAAGGGATTGGTAATAAAGGTCAACGTTTGATCTGCATTTTCATTTCCAAACACAAAAGCGCTTGAAAAATCTTTATTGATCAACTTTTTCTGCAAAGACAAATTATTTTTGAAAAACTGATAATTTCTCCTGAATTTTAAATTTCTTTTAAGGGTATTTTCATCTTTCTGTGCATTTTTATTTTTTGTTCGAAGGTTCAACAAAACAATGAGTGAACCGAAACAGCCAATGATAAATAAGGCAATAGTACTGCTATCAATTGATTTGCTCATAAAGAAAATAAGATTAGAAGCAATCAACTGAATACATACAGAGGCTATGATTACCATGCAGACAGGGCAATATTTTTTAACCACAAATACTTGGTAAAATAATGATAAGAAAGCAATGGGTACGAATGCAAATAGCCCATACCGATAGATCTCAAAAAAGAATTCAATATTTTTTATCAGACTCAATAAAATAAAACATACTAATTGACTGGTAAAAAACAGAAGTGAAATCTCAGATAAATCTATTTTATTAAAAATCTTCCACTTTTTTGAATTAAAAACCATGTCACAATCTGTATTCAGATAATCACTTTTGCATACCCCAACCGGTATGAATGTTCCTTTTCCATGAGTTTTTTTGTAGGCTTCATAGGCAAAAATAAATCCGATGAGACTGGTAGCAGCAAAGATCAATTTCAAAACCAGATTAGAGGAATCATATCCGAAAAGAAACAGAAATAACAAAGCTACAATTCCCCAATTAACAGAGCCATACTGAAATTTTGATGTTGTCTGGGGCAGCTCTTCAGATGGATCTACAATCAGTATTATATTTTCCCATTCTGAAAAAAAATCTTCTGTTGGAGAACCATTAACTGTTATTGTATTGTTTTTATTGTTTACAACAGCCAGCTCTCCTTCTACTAAAGCCAAAAAATCCTCAGGTAAAATATCTTTTTCCTCATTATCAATTCTATAACTGTAATTTTCAATATTGAAAAAGCTTAAAGCATCTGAAAATGCCAGAAGGCTTGGAAAATCGGGATGCCCTTCCAGTTGAAGTTCAAACTCATCCTTATCAATAGATATTTTATGATCATCCAGATAATTGATAACAGCAGTATAACTTTTGCGTGTCATTTTAATATCACTTTTTGTATTTCAAAAAAATAGCAACAGTTTCCTGTTGCCATTTTAAAAGATGTACACTGATTAACCACAACAAAAAGTACCGTTGCAATAAGAATCACCATTTCCATTATGAGTGTTTGCACAAGCAGCATTAGTACATCCACATCCTACACCTGCAATAGGGTCTTCTGCTCTTACTCCTCCTTTAATTGTTCTCAGATCATTTCTGGATAAACTTCCTTTCATCTTTTTTAAATTAAGTTTTTTCATAAAAATGTTTTTTTTAATGATATGTCACTATTGACATTAGCGAAAGTAGAAAACAAATATCACTACTAAAGGAAATACATATGTATATTTTTTGCGTTTTAACTTTCCTGTAAATTGCTGGATGTGTACAGATTTTTATATACAGAAAACAGTTATGCACATTCATATTTCTTATTCATTTCATTAATCATTTATACCCATATTATTTATTTTATCAATTGAAATTAAAAACTTATTTTTGGGAAATTTGAAAATTGAATATATGAAGACTAAACATCCTAAAGGGCTGCCCTTTCTCTTTTTTACAGAAATGTGGGAGCGTTTCGGGTACTACCTGATTCTTGGAATCTTTGTGCTGTATGTTATTGAGCCTACTGGTATGAAAGGAGGGCTTGGACTGCCAGACAAAACTGCTGATGATATTTTCGGAACTTACATTGCCTTAACTTATCTGACACCTTTTATCGGAGGATTCCTAGCGGACAGAGTGTTGGGATATATTAAATCTATTTATCTTGGTGGTTTTTTAATGGCCGCGGGATATATAGGAATGGGTGTTTTTAAAGATTTACCTTTATTTTATGCCTCTTTAGCATTAATTATAATAGGAAATGGTTTCTTTAAGCCTACTATTTCAACCTTATTAGGAAACCTTTATTCTGAGGAACCTTATAAGGCCAATAAAGACTCCGGATATAATATTTTCTATATGGGAATCAATATCGGAGCATTTATCTGTAACATTATTGCCGCTTTCATGCGTAATAAATTCGGCTGGGGCGAGGCTTTTATCACTGCCGGAGTCGGAATGTTGATCGGGATGGTTATTTTTACGATCGGTAGAAAGCATTACATTCATGCTGCACAGATGAAACCAGTACAGGAAGGAGATACAAAGCTTTCAGAAATTATGCTGAAAGTATTTGTACCAGCTATCGTTGCAGGAGCTATAGGTTGGTTTATTCCAAGCAATATTTTCGGAAGCGACAGTACGGATGCCTTCATTTTCGCTTGTATACCTGTTATTTATTTCTATGCTTCTCTTTACTTTAAAGCTAAGCCAGACGAAAAAGCATCTATCGGAGCATTACTTTCTGTATTCCTGATCAGTATGTTCTTCTGGGCGGTTTTCAAACAAAACGGAACCGCTTTGACAAGATGGGCGAATTATTATACAGACAGAAGTGTTCCTGCTTCTCTTGAAAAGCCATTGGAAGGAATTTACATGGTGGAAGGAAAGAGCTATGAAGACAAAGAAACACCTGTTTATGATAATCAGTTCCGTTCTCAAAAAGATGATAACGGAGAAACGAAGAAAGAGATGGGGAAAGATGTTTATTTTAAAAACATTTCACCTGAGCAGCGTGCTGCCCTTGAGAAAAACCCTGAAAATAAAGTATATCTGTATAATACAGAATTATTCCAGTCTATCAACCCGTTCTGGGTAATTGCTCTTACGCCTGTTATCGTAGGATTTTGGGCATTATTAAGAAGAAAAGGAAAAGAACCTTTAACGCCTACTAAAATAGTTTTGGGATTATTTATTTCCGGACTTTCCTGTCTTGTGATGGTTTTAGCAGTGATGGCCGGAGATAATGGAGCTGTGAAAGTTTCTCCTTTATGGCTGGTTGCCAGCTATGGGGTAATCACCATCGGTGAACTATGTCTGTCTCCAATGGGACTTTCTTTTGTCTCTAAACTTTCACCGGCAAGAATTACAGCATTAATGATGGGAGGTTTCTTCCTGGCTAACTCTGTTGGAAATAAACTTTCAGGAATCCTTGCAAGTACATGGTATAACTACGAAAACAAGACAAATTATTTCCTGGTGAACTTCGCTTTGTTAATATTTGCTACACTTTTGGGTCTTTCTATGTTAAAAAGACTGAACAAAATCATGAAGGAAAAAGGACATTAATCCTTGATATTATAACGATTAGCAAGCTGCGGAATAGTTCCGCAGCTTTTTTATTTAAAAATAAAATTAAAACCTTGCCAAAAACCCAAAATAAACTATATTTGTCAGTCTTAACAAAAATTAACAATAGAAATGGATAATATTGAAGCATTGAGTCCGAAACCGGATGAATTTGTAGAGAATAAGAATTCCAGGCATCCTAAAGGATTATGGGTTCTTTTCGGAACAGAAATGTGGGAGCGTTTCAACTTTTATGGAATGAGAGCTCTTTTGACGCTCTTCATGGTAAATTCCTTATTAATAAAGGAAGCTGATGCAGCAATCATCTATGGTGGATTTCTAGCTTTATGTTATTTAACCCCTCTTTTGGGTGGATTTATTGCTGATAAGTATATCGGAAACAGATTTGCTATCATCATTGGTGGATCATTAATGGCTATTGGCCAGTTCTTATTATTCATCAGTGCTTCTACCTTCTCCGCAGATTTGGGTAGTTCCAAAATGATTATGTGGCTGGCATTATTCGTTATTATTTTTGGTAACGGATTCTTCAAACCAAATATTTCCTCAATGGTAGGAAGCCTTTATCCAAAGCAGGAAAAGTCTAAACTGGATTCTGCTTTCACCATTTTCTATATGGGGATCAATATTGGGGCATTCTTAGGTCAGTTTATCTGTCCATACGTAGGAGACGTAAAAGATGCAACAACTGGCGTAAGAGATATCTTTGCTTTCAAATGGGGATTCCTTGCAGCTTCTATTGCAATGGTAATCGGAACAATAACATTCTTTATCCTTAAAAACAAATATGTAGTAACTCCGGAAGGAAGACCTATCGGAGGATTACCAAAAAATAATACAAGTGCTGACTTTGAAGAAGGAGAAACACAAACTGCTAAATTCTCGGGTCAGGCGTTAGGAATCACAGGTGGAATATTCGTTATTTTATTCTTTGCTTTCAGATATCTTCTTGTAGGTGAGTTTGGATTCAATTCCGTAGAAATGGGACAGCTGATTAAAGGAATTATTTATCCTTTCATTTATGCTGCTGGTATTTCTCTTGCTTTCCTTATCATGTCTTCTGCTGAGAATAAGGTTGAAAGACAAAGAATCTGGGTAATTTATATAGTATCATTCTTTATTATTTTCTTCTGGGCTGCATTCGAACAGGCAGGTTCTTCGTTAACATTTATCGCAGATAACCAGACAGACAGAAACATTTTCGGATGGAATATGCCACCTTCAATGGTTCAGATCTTCAACGGTATTTTCGTAGTTCTTTTAGCAGTTCCTTTCAGTTTATGCTGGGACAAGTTAAGAGCTAAAGGAAAAGAGCCGGTATCTCCGTTCAAACAAGCAATGGGATTGGCATTAATTGCTCTTTCTTATTTCATCATTGCACACAATGTAAAGGATCTTGGAAACTCAGGTTTATTAGCAATCAAATGGTTAATGTTACTATATTTCATCCAGACTTGTGGTGAACTTTGTCTTTCTCCAATTGGTTTATCATTGGTCGGTAAGCTTGCTCCAAAAAGATTTGCTTCATTACTATATGGTGTTTTCTTCATTTCGAATGCTGCTGGTTACGCATTGGCTGGTTCATTAGGAGCTCTTATCCCTGCAACAGGTGATAAATTCAAGAAAGCTGAAGAAATTGGAGTTAATCTACAGGATGTTTTGGATAAAAAAGTAACCCTGACAGCTGATCAGGTGGCCGCTTTTGATAAAGCTCAGCTTCCATTACACAACCCTACTTTTGTAGGATTTGAAATCCACAATCTATTTGAATTCTTTATGGTATTCGTAGTACTTTGCGGTATTGCATCTGTCATTTTAGGTTTAATTTCGCCTATCTTAAAGAAAATGATGCACGGTGTAAACTAATTGTATCAACAAAATATAATAAAACCTCTGCTAAGTCAGAGGTTTTTTTTATTTTCGTACGATGGAAATTTCCGAAGATTCTTTATTCCAATCCGTAAAGGAAATTGTTAGACAGTCGCGCGAAAAGGTTTTTCGAATAGCGAATTCTACGCTACTGCTTACTTACTGGCAGATTGGAAAACTTATTGTTGAAGATGAACAACAGGGAAAAGAACGCGCAGAATATGGAAAATATACGCTTAAAAAACTTTCTCAGAAGCTTACTTTAGAATTTGGGAAGGGGTTTGATTATACCAACTTATCCAATATGCGAAAGTTTTACACGGCGTTTCCAATTGTTGACACATTGTCTCAACAATTGAGCTGGTCAAACTACAGACTGCTTTCCAGCCAGGATAATAAAGACAAAAGACATTATTATCTGAATGAGTCCGTACAAAATAACTGGAACTATAGAGATCTCAAAAGACAAATTATCGGAATTTTATTATGTTCAGAAAAGATGAAACTATTGTAAAATATTCCGTTTTGAATGATAAAAACAATTTATTTGCCAGCAAATACCTGCTGTACCTCCCAAAAGAAGAAGAATTAAAACAAATTATTGACCAGGACAGAATCCGTTTTGAACTGGATCAGGACAATAACAACCCTTAATTAGAACTTAATCATATATCATTATGAGCTTAACTTTAGATGAAATACAAAATTTCAAAGGAAAGTATCCCAGACAAATCTGGAGCCTGTTTTTCTCTGAAATGTGGGAACGTTTCTGTTTCTACGGAATGCGTGGAATGCTGGTTTTCTTTATGATCTCCCAGCTTAACTTCCATGAAAAAGAAGCCAACCTTCAATATGGTGCCACACAGGCCTTCGTATATGCCTTTACTTTTGTAGGAGGTCTTTTTGCAGATAAAATTTTAGGATTCCGAAAGTCCCTATTCTGGGGTGGTCTCCTGATGATTGTAGGAAGTTTAATTCTTGCTACAGACCCACACAAATTCTTTTTCCTGGGAATAGCATTTACCGTAGTAGGGACAGGTTTCTTCAAACCTAATATTTCATCCATGGTAGGTCAGCTTTATAAGCCTAATGATTCAAGAGCAGATGCTGGATTCTCACTTTTCTATGCGGGAATCAACCTTGGAGCATTATTAGGTGGTTATTTGTGTATTGCCATCGGTAAAGGAGAATTCCTGAGTAATGTGATTGCAGAAGAAATGAGATGGCACATTGCATTTGGACTGGCTTCAATTGTTATGGTGATAAGCTTAATTAACTTTGTATTTACTCAAAGAACATTGGGTACTATTGGCCTGCAGCCAGGACATCCTTTAGCAGAAGAAAAAACAGTTCCAATACCAAAATGGAAAGAATATGGAGTCTATGTTTTGTCATTGGTTTTTGTACCTATCATTATGACTATGGTTGCTAAAACAGAATATACAGATTATTTTATGTGGACAATCGGGCCATTAACTTTAATCTATCTATTCTATGAAATGTCAAAAGTAACAGCTTCAGAGCGTAAAAAGCTTTGGGCAGCTTTAGTTTTCATTATATTCTCAATTATATTCTGGGGAATTTATGAACAAAGTGGAGGTTCTTTAAGTATTTTTGCGGCTAAAAATCTAAACAAAGATCTCTTAGGATTAGACCCAAATGGGGTGAATAACTCAGGGGGAGCTTTCTTCATTATCTTCCTTGCCCCACTGATCGGGCTTCTTTGGATCTGGCTAAACAAGAGAAAAATTGAACCCAACACGATTATCAAATTCGGATTAGGATTTATTTTCCTGGGGTTAGGATATTATGTTTTATTTGCTACCCGCCTGTTTGCAGACCTTCAGGGAATCACTTCATTGAATTTCTTCACATTGGCATTATTGATCATTACCCTTGGGGAATTGTGTCTCTCTCCTATCGGATTATCCATCATGACCAAGCTTTCTACTAAGAATCTTCAGGGAATGATGATGGGAATGTGGTTCCTGGCATCAGCTTATGGGCAGTATGTTGCAGGGATTATCGGAGCCAGTCTTGCTACGGCAAAAAAAGGTTCTACCAACTATGATGAATTGATCACTTATACTGATGGATATAAACAATTAGGATTATACGCGGTAATTGCCGGAGTGGTATTAATTTTGATATCTCCGTACGTGAAAAAATTAATGCAGGATGTAAAATAAAAAAATAAGTAGTTATGCTTATTTTTACCTAAATATCACAATATGAAGAAAATTTTAAGCATAATACTCTTACTTTTATTAAATTTCAGTTTTGCACAGGTAAAGTGGATGACCATTGAAGAAGCTTTAAAAGCTCAAAAGGAAAATCCAAAAAAAATACTGATTGATTTTTATGCAGACTGGTGTGGCCCATGCAAAATCATGGATAAAAAAACTTACGGACATCCTGTGATTGCTCAGATTTTAAATGAGAATTACTATCCGGTCAAGTTTAATGCAGAAGAAAAAAATAGTATTGAGATCTTTGGAAGAACATTTTCCAATCCCAATACCGAGCATAAAAAAGGGAAAAATTCGCTGCACGAGTTTACACAATACATGAATGTGGGAGCTGTTCCAAGTACAGTATTTCTGGACGGACATGGAGATCCTATAACCATTCTTCAGGGAGAGCTTTCAGCAAAAGAACTGGAACCTTATCTGGAGCTAATCTCAAAAGATTTGTTCAAAAAAATCAAAACGAGAGAACAATGGGAGGATTATCAGAAAAAATTCAAATCTAAAATCAAAGATTAAATGAGAATTTTGAAACCTGATTTTAAGGTTCAATTCTAAAAATTCATTATAGAGGCTTCCAATTTTTTTGGAAGTCTTTTTTATTTTACCGAAATTCGAACTTTTATTTCTTTTGTCCCGAATAAGGCTCAAAAAATTCGAAAACTGCATCCCGATATCTTAAAATGAATCTCGAAACCTCCATAGAATATGTAAAAGGAATAGGTCCGGAAAGAGCCAAACTCATCAAAAGTGTGTTGGGCTTATCTACCGTGGAAGATCTACTGAACTTCTATCCTATCCGTTATCTGGATAAAAGTAAAATTTATACTGTTTCTCAGCTGAAGGAAGAGACCAGCCAGGAAATACAACTAAAAGGAAGAATCACTCACGTACAGGAAATACAGACCGGAAAGACCAAGAGATTATCAGCCAAATTCAATGATGAAACTGGCAGTATGGATCTTGTTTGGTTTCAATATTCCAAATGGCTGAAAGAACAGCTTCCTATCAACAAGGAAGTTTATATTTTTGGAAAGATCAATGTTTTCAATCGTCAGTTTTCTATGCCGCATCCGGAAATAGAAGCTGAAGAAAACAAAGAAGGCGACACCCGTCTTAAGCCAATCTATCCGAGTTCTGAAAAACTAACGAAGAGAGGTTTAAATCAAAGATTTTTTCAGAATGCATTAAGAAACGTCTGTAAAGAGATTCCAAGTCTTATTGAAGAGAATTTTCCGGAATACCTGATGAAAACCTTTAAATTCATGTCCAGACAGCATGCTTTTCTGAATGTCCATTTTCCAAAAGATCAGGCACATTTTGATAAAGCAGACTACAGATTGAAATTTGAAGAATCATTTTTCTTTCAATTGGGATATGGTTTGAAGAAACTCCATCACAAAACACAGTCGTATGGTAATCCTTTCCCTATTATCGGCGACCATTTCAATGATTTTTATGAAAATCATCTTCCTTTTGAGCTTACCAATGCACAGAAAAGAGTATTAAAAGAAATTCGTCTGGATATGAAAAGACCCATTCAGATGAACAGACTTCTGCAGGGTGATGTAGGTTCCGGAAAAACGATGGTTGCCCTTCTTACCATGCTTATTGCGATGGACAATGGCTTCCAGAGCTGTTTGATGGCCCCTACTGAAATTCTTGCCCAGCAGCACCATAACGGGATCAAAGAATTATTAGAAAAAACAGGAATCAATATCCGTCTTCTAACCGGTTCTACCAAAGCAGCAGAAAGAAGAATTATCCATGAAGAACTGGAAAACGGCTCACTTTCTATTTTGGTAGGAACGCACGCTGTTTTAGAGGATAAAGTCAAATTTAAAAATCTTGGATTAGCTATTATTGATGAGCAGCACAGATTTGGAGTGGCTCAAAGGGCTAAACTTTGGGCTAAAAATAAAATTCCACCGCATATTTTGGTGATGACCGCTACTCCTATTCCAAGGACGCTTGCAATGAGCTTTTATTCTGATCTGGACGTTTCTGTAATTGATGAAATGCCTGTAGGAAGAAAACCTATCATTACCGCTCACAGACGTGAAAAAGACAGATTGTATGTGTATAATTTCTGTAAAGATGAAATTAAAAAAGGCAGACAGGTCTATTTCGTATATCCTCTTATTGAGGAATCTGAAACTTTGGATTATAAAAATCTAATGGAAGGACTGGAGCACGTTATGGAATTTTTCTCAGATTATAACGTAACCATGCTGCATGGAAAGATGAAGCCTGACGAAAAAGATGCGGCTATGGCTTATTTTGCTTCCGGAAAAGCGGAAATTATGGTAGCAACTACAGTAATTGAAGTGGGAGTAAATGTTCCCAATGCTTCTGTCATGGTGATTGAAAGTTCGGAAAGATTTGGACTTTCACAGCTTCACCAGTTGAGAGGACGTGTAGGAAGAGGTGCAGAACAGAGCTATTGTATTCTGATGACTTCAGATAAAATGTCCAAGGAAAGCAGAACACGTATCAAGACAATGACTGAAACCAATGATGGTTTTAAAATTTCTGAAGTGGATATGCAGCTTCGCGGTCCGGGAGATATTCTGGGTACTCAGCAAAGTGGTGTGGTAGATTTTAAGAGATTGGATCTGATCAATGATTCAGCGATCATTAAAACTACGAAAAATATGGTAGAAAGAATTCTGGAAGCGGATCCAATGCTTTCCAGACCTGACAATCTGATTATTAAAAACTATTATATCAGATATTACAAAGGAAAAAATAAGTGGAGTAAAATATCATAAAAAAAACCGCAGAAAATTTTCCTGCGGCCCCCTTATAAAACTGTTATTTAGAAGAAATTACTTTTGGTCTGTCCAAAGAAATTCATTTTAATAGTTATGGCTTAATATTTTGTGATGTGGTGTGAAAATATTTATATAACAATATAATAATGAGTCAAAACCATAACTATTAAAATAAATTATAAAAAAACAAAATGAATTATTTTTTCCAACTTACTTATTATAAAAACTAACTGTCTTTCGGTGGAGATGAGGGAATGAAACGAATAAAAATATCTCCAACTACTTTTGAGTTTTCATGATTGTACCGTTTTGTTTAAAGATCTTCTGTGCTTTAAAATTGGAAAATTATTATAATCCATTTTGTTTAACTAACATCGTGATTTATATAATTTTTGTTTTTAGAAACAATTACTTTTCATTCATCCGTATCTTCTACTATATAATGAAATTTGTGTCTGAGTTTACTTTTACAAATGTCAGTATATTAATTCAAATCCTTTTTATATTATTTTAATTATTAGTTATAAAATTATCACTTATTTGTGAATAGTATGCAATAAATATGATTTATGATTTATTAATATTAAATTAACAATCCTTTATTAATCATACTTTTAGAATGAGATGATCTTTATTTAAGCCGGAAGTATGATACTGCCAATTAATCGTAATAACTTCTGTAAGTACCTTTTTGAAACTCTCAAAACAGTAGTTTTTTTTCATAAAAATATGAGCTCCTTTTACAAAAATATCTTCTATTTCGTTTTCTGAAATTGGTTCAGAAAAAATGGCAGTTACCATATTATTGAATTTTGAATGGGATTTGATTTCTTCAAGGCAATCCATGCTTTCTTTTCCCGGGATTGTATAGTTGATGAAAACAATTTCCGGAACGACTGCATCTTCATTATTCAGATATTCCATCAGGTCTTTCCCATTGTTAAAGCATTGGACTTTTATAGAGATTTTCAGGTCTTTTAAAATATTTTTAAAAATAATCAAGGTGCTATCATCGTTATCTGCTACTATTACGTTCAGAAATTCTTTATTCATACTGCATTTTTGGATTTATTACCGTGATTTGGGCTCTTCTTCGTTTTCCAATAATCTTTTGAAACTGAGAGGGTGTAATTCCTGTTGTATTTTTAAACTGGGTGCTCAAATGCGCCACACTGGAATAGTTCAGCTTATGGGCAATTTCTGTGAGGCTTTGTTTGTTTCGTATGATCAGGGCTTTTGCATGTTCTATTTTTTGCAGAATAATAAAATTCTCAATAGAAGTAAATGCAACTTCTGAAAACAGGTTGGAAAGGTATCCGTAGCTGTGATTCAATTTTTCAGAAATGTAAATGGATGCTTTTACAGGTATAATCTCATCAGAAAAGACAAGTTCTACGATGGCATCTTTTATTTTCTGTACCAATGCGGTTTTCTGGCTTTCTATGATTTCGATACCATAATCTTCCAGATTCTTCTTAAAAAGGTTGTGCTGTTCCTGAGTAAGGGGCTCATAGAACTCCACTTCACCAAAGTTCAGCAACCTGTACTTCAGTCCGTGTTCTTTAAGTTTCTCGTCCAATACCTTTTTGCAAAGGGCATTGAAATCAAATTTAACATACATTTTCATCCTAGTATTATATAAGCCAATTTTATTTAGTAAATATAACAATTTATTTCATTTAAAAGTGAAATAGCCTTATTTTTTTTATTTTGACGTATATACGCAAAAACTCCTGTATCATTGAATACAGGAATTTAAACACTAAGGATGAAAAAAATATACTGATAAAAAGCTGTTCAGCTCAAAACCAAGCATATGAATGTATTGTTATAAGTGATTTGGTTCTGAAGCAAAGATGAATCAAAAAAACACATCACTTGTTATAGAATTATAATTAAATGTTACAGAATTTTAAGTCAAATCAGAGTGAATTATATACTCCATTTGGTAGTCATCCATTACGAAACCATACCCAATATCCAAAACCAATTCATTATATACTTTAAAATCCTGAGATTCATAGAATTTTTTTGCGTTATTATCTTTATTTACATTTAAAATAATCCTTTTGTCGTTGCTTTCGGAGAGTTTTGTTTTCAAGAAGTCAAGTGCCCCTTTGCCGAAGCCTTTTCCTTTACTTTCCGGAACAAGGTAAATTCTGTGAAGTTTTGTAGTTTCTTCTTCATAAGCATGCTCATAACCGATAAAGCCTTCAAAAGATTCATTATTTTCATCAAAAATTAAATAATAATGATAATTAGGATTCTCCAGATGCTTTGAAATTTCATCATGAGAATACATTTCGTCCAACATATAATTAATCTGTTCATTGGAGATAATTCCTACATACGCACTCTCCCATGATCTTCTTGCCAAATCCTGGATCAAAGGAATATCCTTTTCTTTCGCTTCTATTAATTTCATTATTTTAATTTTAAATACAAAGTTTACAAAAATTCTTTCTGAATATTTTATTTTTTACTCTTACAGATGTTTTTTCTACTTACCGATTATGGGAAAATAAAAAAGGTGAAAAGCGTTTAACTTTTCACCTTAATAAGTTTATGGTAAGATTAAAATGTTACTGAAAAATTTAGAATTTATTTCCAGAAACATATTTAATCATTCTTAAATGTTTGCCATTTCAGCTTTAATCTTTGCATGAAGACCTTCTGAAGCTTTTACTAAAGGTAATCTTAAGAAATTTTTGATGATTCCCTTTTCAGCCAGAATTACTTTAATTCCGCAAGGGTTTCCTTCTGCAAAAATCATACGGGTAATATCAACCAGCTTATTATGGATTTCATAAGCTTCTTTTACTTTCCCTTCAAAAGCCAGCTGTACCATCGTAGAGAACTCCTTAGGATAAGCCTGCCCAATTACAGAGATCACTCCATCTCCACCTGCCAGGGTTACCGGTAATGTATATTCATCATCTCCTGAAACCAAAGAAAATCCTTCAGGTTTCTTTCTCAGAATATCAAAATATTGTAAAATATTAGGTGAAGCTTCCTTAATCAAAAACAAGTTAGGGAATTCTTTAGCAAGACGAAGTGTCGTATCTGCTTCTACATTCTGTCCGGTTCTTGAAGGAACATTATAAATAATAATATTTTTTCCTGTGGAAGCTAACGCCTTATAGTGCTGATAAAGACCTTCCTGATTCGGTTTATTATAATATGGAGATACTGAAAGTACTGCTTCAAATGCTGAAAGATCGGCTTCTTCTATCTGTTTCTTGACGTCAAGAGTATCGTTACCGCCAATCCCTAAAACCAAAGGAAGACGTTTATTATTTACCTTAATGATATGCTCAATTACCTGTTTCTTTTCCCCTGCAGAAAGCGTTGCGGCTTCTGCCGTAGTTCCCAATACTACTAAATAATTGGTTCCGTTTTCAATATTGTATTCAACAAGTTTTGTTAAACTGTCGAAATCAACGGATAAATCTTCATTAAAGGGTGTTACCAATGCAACACCTACTCCTTTTAAAATGCTCATCTGTTAGAATTATTTTTGCCAAATTTAGTCATTTACGCCAAGAATTTATAATAAATAATAATGTTTTATTATACATATAGTTATATTTGCATATACTAAAAGATATTATGAAAAATAAATTCTTATTACTAGGAATTGCCCTGACGTCCCTTGCAGCATGTAAAACGGCTTCTGCACCGCAGCAGCTTATGTCTGTAAAGACTCAGAAAAACATTTCTATTAATAATGAGCTAAAAAATGAAGAAGAATTTGTAAAATTTATTGAGCCCTATAAACAAAAACTGGATAAAGAAATGAACCAGAAGATCTCACACACCAATGTAGATCTTACCAAGCAGGGTGATAACAGCAATCTGGGAAATCTTTTAGCTGATTATACATTTGAAGGAGGTAATGAATGGATAAAGACTCATCTTAAGCAAAACGTAGATGCTGCATTAATCAATATCGGAGGAATTCGTACTACTATTGGAAAGGGAGATATCTTACTCAAAAATGTATTTGAAGTAATGCCTTTCGAGAATGAGGTGGTTATTGTGAAAATGAAAGGAGCTGATGTACAGGGACTTTTTGAATATTATGCAAAAACGCAGGTCAACAACCCAGTTTCTCACTTGTATATTGAGACCAAGAACGGACAGATCATTAAATCATTAATCAACGGTAAAGAAGTAGATCCGGCTCAAGACTATTATATTGCCACTTCAGACTATCTTGCTCTGGGTGGAGACAACATGAAATTCTTTGCAAAGGGAGAATTAATAGCAACAGGTATTAAAATGAGAGATTTATTTATTGATTATTTTAAGAAAGCCCCTGAAGTTGTAGTCAATTCTGATATTCGTTTAAATTTTATCGGGAAGAAATAATGGATAGAAAAAGTTTTTTAAAAGCAATAGGCGGCGGATCTTTAGCAATGGCTTTAGCTCCCAATATGATGATGGCGGAAGAATTAAAAATTCTCAACTTAAAATCTGCAAATAAACTCACTATTCTTCACACCAATGACCAGCACAGCAGAATAGAACCTTTCGATTCAAGCTATACAAGAAACCCTAATCAGGGAGGTTTTGCAAGAAGGGCAAGCTTAATTCAGCAAATCAGAAGTCAGGAAAGCAATGTACTGCTACTTGATTCAGGAGATATTTTCCAGGGAACTCCTTATTTTAATTTCTTTGGAGGGGAACTGGAATTCAAATTAATGTCCATGATGAAGTATGATGCCTCTACCATGGGGAATCATGATTTTGACAATGGTCTTGACGGATTTTTAAAAGTGCTTCCTAATGCCAAGTTTCCTTTTATCTGTTCCAATTATGATTTTAAAAACACTATTCTTGACGGGAAAACTTCCCCCTATAAGATATTCAATAAGAATGGAATCAAAGTAGGAATTTTCGGAGTGGGAATTCAGCTGGATGGCCTTGTAGGTAAAAAACAGTATGGAGAAACCGTTTATTCCAATCCGATAGATGTAGCACAGCATTATTCAAATTTTCTGAAAAAAGATCAGAAATGTGATCTCGTTATTTGTCTTTCGCATATCGGCTACGATTATAAAGATGAACCGAATAAAATAAGTGATAAAATTTTAGCCGCCAGTACAGAAAATATTGATATTATCTTAGGCGGCCACACTCATACATTCTTACCGGAACCTCAATCCTATACCAACAGACAGGGCAAAAATGTACTGGTGAACCAAGTTGGATGGGCAGGACTTCTTTTGGGTAGAATAGATTTTTATTTTGATATAAACAAAAACGTACAGCATATTTCCTGGAACAACCAGGCAATAGACAGCAGCATAACCGCATAATATGAAAAAACTCTCTCTAATTTCTCTTGGTATTTTAGCCTCTCTTCAGCTTACAAAAGCTCAGGTCATTTCATCAAAAAAATGGGCAGATCTGTTTTCCTACAATAATGTTTTCGCCATGAAAGAAGACAATGGGAAAATTATTGCAGCCACAGAAAACGGAATATTCTATTATACAATTGCAACAGGAGAAATTACGAAGTTGTCCAAAGCCAATGGTCTGCATAATATCGGAATTACAGCTTTCGATTATAACCCACAGACTAAAATTGGGCTTATTGGTTATGAAAATGGCTCTATGGATATCATCACTCCACAGGAAATCAAATATATTGTTGATATCCCTATTGCTATGGGCTATAACGGGAATAAAAAGATTAACCATATTTCCATTACGGGAGATCAGGCTGTAATTTCAGTAGGCTATGGACTTTCCATCTTTAATCTGAACAATAAAGAATTCGGAGATTCTGCATTTTTCCTGACCGGTGGAGTATATCAGGCAAGTAATGAAGCTACCATATTCGGGAATAAAGTATATTCTGTAACCAATACAGGATTAAAAAGTCATCAAATGAATACCACTTTCCCGGTGTATTCTACATGGACTACCGAGATTCCCGGAGCTTTTAAACATATTGATTCAGAATCTGAACTGGTATTTTCTAATGCTACAGCTGCCTATGCTTACAACAATGGTACTCCAATACAGCTTCCTACTAATTTCGAAAATATACGTGATGTTGTTACTACATCTAATAATATTATTGTCACAGACAACAGAGTTTATACCTATGGAATAAACGGAGTTTCTCAGAATGCAGTAAGTCTTGGTGAAGCATGCAATACAGCGCTCACTGCTGGCGGGAAAATTTTGGGAGGAACGGTATTATCAGGAATAAAAGATGAAGGTAACAATACTTATAAACCATCAGGGCCTTATTTCAATATAGCTTATAACATTAATCTTTTTGACAACAATCAAATGCTTGTCTCCTCAGGAGCCAGAGCAAATAACTATAACGAGCCGGCTATCAATCCTAAGAAACCAGGCTTCTATTATTTCAATGGTACAGAATGGATATATCCTTCCTATTTTGTTAATAATCCATCACCAGATATTAATGTACTGGATGCAATTATAAGCCCATTCAGCGGTAATGAAGTTCTTTTTACCAATTATACAATGAGAGAGAATGGGGTTTACAAAATGAAATACAATGCAACCAGCAAAGATTTTGAACTGGTAAAGTATTATAATCTTGGAGCAGAGCCTTATTTCAGACGCCCTGTAGGTTTTGCTACCGATTCCCAAAATAACCTTTTTGTATCTTTTGGATTTAATGACCACAACCCTTCTATTGGAATCTTTGATAAAGCAGCCGATGATTTTGTTATCAAAAAAATTGTACTTGCCAGTGACGGTATTCAGAAGACCGTTTTTCATGAAAACATGTTATGGACTCCTCTACCGAGATCCAATAACTTCTGGGTTTATGATTATAAAAATGCAACCAATCTTTCTGATGACACTGATTATATCCTTGCTGAAAACAATGGACTTCCAGGAAGTTCAGGAGGTGTGCTATCCGTAGCATTTGACAAGTCCGGTGATGCATGGATTGGTACAGACAGTGGTTTAAGAGTAATGCCTAGTGCCTCATCTGAAATTAAAAATTCTCATCCTACAATGGAACCTATTGTAATAGAACAGAATGGTCTGGGGGAAGAGCTTTTCAGAGAATCAGCTATTCTTCAGATTGCTGTAGATGGAGGTGATCATAAATGGGTATCTATTGATGGAGGTGGTGTATATTATCTGTCTTCTGATGGCCAGAAAACAATAAAGCACTTTACCAAAGAAAACTCACCACTTCCTACCAACAGTGTCACAGACATCAAAATTGATAAGAAAACCGGTAAAGTATATTTTGTAACTTATAATGGTATTGTAACTTATCAAGGTGATGTTGCTGATGTAACGTCTAATTTTGGAGATGTTATGGTATATCCTAACCCTGTTGTTTATTCCAATTTCAAAGGGAAAGTAACCATTAAAGGTCTTGCAGAAAAAACCAATATAAGAATTGTAGATGCTGCAGGAAATGTAGTTCACTCTGCTGTAGCACGAGGAGGTTATTATGAATGGGATCTTAATAATCAGAAAGGAACAAGAGTAGCATCAGGGATTTATTTTGTTTTGATGACTAATGAAGACGGATCTGACAAAGCTACAGCCAAAATAGGAGTAGTCAATTAATTAATGAATTCACAAAACGGTTTTTTACTTTCATTTATCAAATATGGAGAAAATGATGCTGTACTGCATTGTTTTACAGAAGAAGAGGGTTTTCAAAGCTATTTCCTGAAAGGGATCTATGCTAAAAAGAATAAAAAGAAAGCCCTGCTTCAGCCACTGAGCCAGCTTAATTTTTCTGTAAATCCATCACGGGGTAATGGTATAGCAACTGTTTCAAAATTTGAATTGGTAAAGAATAATGACATTTATACCGATATAAAAGTCAATACTGTTATTTTCTTTATCTCAGACTTTTTGAGTCATATTCTTAAATATGAGAATAAAAACACCCCAATTTATTCCGGCATTGATCATTTTATCAATGAGCTGACCAACAAAAATTATCAGGCTCACCTTCTGTTTTTATTAGCTTTTTTAAAAATTCAGGGAGTTGCTCCGCTTCTGAGTGAAGGCAGATTTCTAGATCCGGAAACAGGAACTTTCTCCCTTGGAATCTGTCATCAGCTTTTCAATGAAGAAATATCTACACTATGGAAAGAAGCCCTTTGTGCGGAAGATTTTTATGCAACAAAGATCCATTCTTCTTTAAGAAAAGATTTCCTGGACAGTCTTTTGGTGTATTATCATTATCATATTACGGATTTTAAAACTCCAACATCCTTAGAAATTATTCAGCAGATATTTGAATAAAATAAATTTGTTTTTTACTTCTCTTTTGTCTTTTCAACATCATCCGGCATTTCAGTTTCGGACTCTGCAATCTGCTTTTTGGAGAACCGTGGCTGGAGGATTTTGGCAATAAGACCCGTCCATCCTGTCTGATGGGATGCTCCTACTCCACGGCCATTATCTCCGTGGAAATATTCATAGAAAAGTACATAATCTTTAAAATCCGGATCGGTCTGAAATCTTTCATACTGTCCATGAACAGGCCTTTTCCCATTTTCATCTTTTAAAAATATCTTTGCAAGCCTCTTGTTTAAAGCATCTGCAATCTGATCAAGGTTTGAATAATTTCTACTTCCTGTAGGATATTCCACCAAAAAATCAGGGCTGTAATAGAAGAAAAATCGCTGCAGACTGTCTATAATCAGGAAATTTATCGGAAACCATACAGGACCGCGCCAGTTGCTGTTTCCTCCGAAAAGTCCGCTGTCACTTTCTGCAGAGGTATATTTTACACTGTAATTTGTATCATTCAATGTTAGTGTATAAGGATTACTTTCATATTCTTTTGATAAAGCTCGCACTCCATACTCACTTAAAAACTCATCCGGGTTCAGCATTCTGCTTAAAAGCCTTTTTAAACGATGTCCCCGAAGCAGAGACAAAAGGTGTTTAGAGTCCTGACCTTTCACTTCCCATCTTGAAACCAGAGAAGCAAGCTCAGGTTTGTTATCCAGTACCCATTTCATTCTTTTCTTGAAATTGGGAAGATTTTCAATCATTTCATCATCAATCACCTCAACGGCAAACATCGGAATCAACCCAACAATCGTTCTTAACTTCAAATACATATGACTTCCGTCACTGGAAGCTATGGCATCGTAGAAAAATTCATCCTGTTCATCCCAAAGACTGAAGTTTTCATCCCCCATATTATCTAATGAATGGGCAATCGATAAGAAATGTTCAAAAAACTTCATTGCCATTTCTTCATACACCTTATTATAAAGTGCCAGTTCCAGAGCAATTCTCATCATATTCAAGGCAAACATGGCCATCCAGCTAGTTCCATCCGACTGCTCCAGCTGTTCTCCGTTCGGTAAAACAGAATTTCGGTCAAAAACACCAATATTATCAAGCCCTAAAAATCCTCCTTCAAAGATATTATTACCATTAAGATCCTTTTTATTAACCCACCATGTAAAATTCATTAATAGCTTCTGGAAAGCACTTTCCAAAAACTCCAGATCGGGTTTATCTTTTAAATATTCATCAATTTTAAATACCCTGAAAACAGCCCATGCATGCACAGGAGGATTCACATCGCTGAAATCCCATTCGTACGCGGGTAGCTGTCCGTTAGGATGCATATACCATTCAAAAAGAAAAAGTTTTAATTGATGTTTTGCAAAATCAGAATCTATCAGGGAGAAACTGATGGTATGAAATGCCAGATCCCATGTGGCATACCAAGGATATTCCCATTTATCTGGCATGGAAATAATATGTTCGTTATTAAGATGCTTCCAGTCATAGTTTCTTATTTTTTCACGGGATTTTGGCGGAGGCATTTCTGATGGATCTCCTTTCAGCCATTTTTCTACATTGTAATGATAAAACATTTTATTCCACAACATTCCGGCAAAAGCTTGTCTCTGAACCAGCTTTTCATCTTCCGAAGAAATTCCTTTCTGGATGTCAGCATAAAACTCATCTGCTTCTTTCTGCCTTTGTTCAAAAAGAGCATTAAAATCTTTAAATGGTTCCCTTATATCTTTATCTGAAAGTCTGAATTCAAATGTTTTCGATTCACCGGCTTTAAAATCTTCGTCAATGAAGAAAGAAGCTTTGGTTCCGATATTTTGAGGATTTATAGACTGGGAATTTCCCGTCATCACAAAATTATTGATCCCGTCTTTACAATATTTTGCTTCATTGGAAGACTGGTAAAGCCTTTCATTATTGGTTTCGTTGTTACAAAACAGAGTCTTTAAAGATTGTTTTGCGTATACATTTTTAATCTCAATATCCTGATGATTAACATTGATATGATTGGCTTCTTCAGCATGCAGTTGTGGTTTATAATCATCATATCCCCAGTTCCAGGTATTCCTAAACCAAACTGTTGGCAATAGTAAAAGAGGAGCTTCTTTTTCAGATTTATTAACGATCGTGAGCCTGACCAGAATATCATTCTGACTTTCTTTTGCGTATTCGATGAAAATGTCAAAATATTCATTGTGATCAAAAATACCAGTATCTATCAGCTCATATTCTGTTTCATTTTTACTTCTTGCAGCATTTGTTTTTATGAGATCTTCGTAAGGAAAGGCATTCTGAGGATACTTATACAGCATTTTCATATAGGAATGCGTAGGTGTGGAATCCAGATAATAGAAATATTCCTTTACATCTTCCCCATGATTTCCCTGTCCATTGGTCAATCCGAAGAACCGCTCTTTCACCATTTTATCTTTCTTATTCCAGAATCCCACAGAGAAGACCAGCTTCTGAAGATCATCACAGATCCCACATATTCCTTCTTCGCCCCAACGGTATGTTTTGGCTTCTGCTGTATCGTGATTGGTATAATTCCAGGCATCTCCGTTTCCACTGTAGTCTTCCCGAACAAGCCCCCATTCGCGGTTACTTACATAAGGACCCCATTTTTTCCATGAAACATCTGAAATTCTCTGTTTTTCTGACATAAACGATAATTATAAGTAATGAATAATGAGCAATAAGTAATATTTGATACTGTTTAAAGTGATGAGGAAAACCTTGAACCTTAAACCTTAAACCTTGAACTTTAAACTCCCCTATCCTCCCGTAGAAAAGCTCTCAAACGTAGTCATTCCACCATCTATAAAAATGCTGGCTCCCGTTATATAATCTGCAAGGTCACTGGCCAGGAAAGCAGCTAAATTTCCGATATCCTTCGGCTGTCCGATTCTGTTATAAGGAATAAGCGTAAGAAGAGAATTGAGTGCTTCCGGAGTACTCCAAGCATTCTGGTTAATAGGAGTCTGAATAGCTCCCGGACAAATAGAATTCACACGGATTTTGTTTGCACCATATTCCTGAGCAAGGGTTTGCATCAGCATTCTGATCGCCCCTTTACTGGAAGCATAATTAGCATGCCCGGCCCATGGAATAATTTCGTGCACTGAACTGATATGAATGATTTTCCCACAGGCAATAGAACGTGAGGGATCTATTCCGCGTCGTAGAAATTCTTTAATGGCTTCTCTGGCACATAGAAACTGTCCGGTAAGATTCACTCCTATGACGGCATTCCATTGATCCATAGTCATTTCGGTGAATTTTGCATCTTTTTGAATTCCGGCATTGTTAATCAGTATATCTACGGTTTGATACTCAGCCACAACATCCTGAAACATTTTGACTACCTGATCCTCCTTGGAAACATCACACTGATAAGTCATTCCCGTTCCTCCAGCATCCGTAATTTCTTTTAAAACAGCTTTAGCATCTTCTATAGACCTTTCTGAAGGATAATTGACAATGACTGTTGCTCCTGCTGACGCTAATGATTTTGCAATTCCGGATCCGATTCCGCTGGAAGCTCCTGTGATTATGGCAACCTGATTTTTAAGTGATATTTCCATCTTTTGTAATTTGTTCTTACTCAAATTTATGGAAAGATATCAGCAGATAAAAAATTATAACTCTTAAAGTTTATTAAAGTTTTTTATACATCAGATATTGAGGTCCGCTTCTTCCGATTCTCGTTTTGCCATCGTAAATATATCCTGCCTGAAGATAAATATGGTAAGCAGAATCATTTTTCTGGTTAACAGCCAATACAATTTCATTGCAGGTATTGAAATGGTTTTTGACAAAATGTTCAACTTCCATCATAGCAGCTTTTCCAATTCCTTTACCCTGCATCTGAGGGTTCACGGATAGAGAACGTACTAAAACTGAATTCTCATTATCGGTAAGCTCCAATTTATCTTTTCCAAAATCAAGTACAAAAAATCCAACTCGTGTATCATTTTCAAATATGGTTACCGGAAATGCATCATTATCATCCCGTTCGCTGATGTTTTTCAAAGCCTGTTGAGCCGTTGCAGTGAACCTCATTTGATTTTCATCCAAGGCATAACTTACTCCGGAGAGATCTTCCTGTTTAAAAAATTCTAGGTGTATCATATGGTATTAGTGATGGTAAATATCTTCATACATTACCCCGGCACGGATTTCCACTGGAAGTTTATTTTCTTCAGGAACAACAGGGCAATTGTAATCATAAGCGTTATAAGCACAGAAAGGATGATAAGATTGATTAAAATCAAGCACAATCGTATTTCCTTTCGGTATTTTAAGATCCATATATTTCCCTCCTCCATAGGTTTCCTTTTCATTGGTCGCATCACGGAATGGAAGAAAGAGATAGTCTTTGTATTTTTCCTGTTTTATTAAAGCCAGACTTTGATACAATGTTACCGTATAAGGCTTACCATCCAATGTAAAGGTTGCTTTTCCGTATTCCTGATACGTTTTTGTTTTCCCTGAAGAAGTAGGAAGTTCAAAAGGCTGGGTATCTTTTGATTTAACAAACTTTGCAGTTACTCTATATTTAGCATCAAAAGGAAAGAAAGGATGTTGTTTAAAGTTTTTAAAATTATCTCCCCTTAACGGAGTTTCCTTTGGATTGAGATATTCAGCATTTAGTTCTTTCTGAAATTTTTGCACCTCTTTTTCTTCCTTTGACATCTTTTTTTGTGAAAAAAACCATAGCGGAAGCAGTAAAAAGAGGAGTATATATTTTTTCATGAGTTTAAAATTATAAGTAAAACTATGAATTTTCGAAACAACAAAAGTTAAAATTGTAATAAAAAAATATAATCTGTAATAAATAAAATAAGCACCCGAAGATCTAGCATGCTTTTTGAAAATCAAAGGTCATGGACAGAAAAAAATTCATTAAGACTAGTGCATTGGCGATTTCAGGGTTTTATTTTCTTCAATCCGAATTATTTTATGCTACGGAAAGAAAAAACAACAATATAAAAGAAAACTTTGATGTTCCGATTATCATTGTTGGAAGCGGATATGGAGGCGCTGTATCAGCCCTGCGTCTTTGTGAAGCCGGAAAAAAAGTAGTATTGCTTGAGATGGGTCTTAACTGGGAAAAAGCAGGCATTCCGTTTTCCAATCTGTTGAAACCTGGAAAAAGTTCTGCATGGTTGAAAAAGAAAAGTATTGCCCCTTTTATGAATATTTTTTCTCTGACTCCTTTTACCGGGGCATTGGATCGTCTGGATTTTGAACATATTAAGATCTGGGTAGGAAGAGGTGTTGGCGGAGGTTCTCTGGTAAATGGCGGGATGGCTGTCACTCCTAAAGAAAGCTATTTCAAAGAGGTTTTCCCTCATCTTGATGCTGAAAAATTTTACAATCATTACTTTCCTCTGGTACAAGAAGAGCTAAAGGTAAATGTGATTGATGAACAGTTTCTGAAAGACTGTCCTTATTATAAATTTACACGGATAGGTGAAGATGAGGCCCATAAAGCTGGCTTTAAAACAATGAGAGTTCCAAATGTGTATGATTTTAAATACATGGAAAAAGAATTCCGCAATGAAGTTCCACGCTCTGCTCTTAATACAGAAGTAATTTACGGAAATAACCACGGGAAAAACAGCCTGGATAAAACGTATCTCAGAAAAGCAATGGAAACCGGAAATTTAGAAATCCTTGACCTTCATCGGGTCCAGACCATTCAATTGAATAATGATAAAAGCTATACACTCAATGTTCAACAAATAGATACCTCCGGAACCCTAGTTACCGACAAAGTTTTCACCTGTAAAAAACTGATTCTTTCTGCTGGAACAATGGGCACTTTACAGCTTCTGCTGGAATCTCATGCAATGAACAATCTTCCTGTTCATGAAAACATCGGAAAAAACTGGGGGAACAATGGAAATTTTATGACCGGAAGAAACTGGGTTAAGCCTTTATCTGGTGGTACAGGAGCTAAGCAATCTACGATTCCCGTGGGAGGAATTGATAATTGGGATGATCCTGAACATCCGTTTTTTACAGAAATTGCTCCTTTGCCTATGGGAATGGATGTCGCTACTGCTTTATATCTGCTGATCAACAGAGTTGAGAAAAAGGGAGAAGTAGCTTACCATAAAGCCAACCAATCCCTGACTTTGAATTGGGACGAAAGTAATACTGTCAAAATGAAAGAAAATGCCCAATATTTTATTCAGAAAATGAACAAAGCTAATGGCGGTACCAGAAGTCATTTACTTTTCAATAATGGGTTTGGGGCAGATATCTGTTATCACCCGCTTGGAGGATGTGTACTTGGTGAAGCAACCAACGAATATGGAAAACTAAAGAACCATGACAATTTATTTGTTCTGGATGGATCATTAATTCCGGGAACTATTGGAGTAAATCCGTTTGTAACCATTACGGCCATTGCGGAATACTGTATTGAAAATCTGATTAAACAGAATGAATTTGCTTGAAATTAAAGCGTCGTATGTACTTCCTTAAGGTAATTTCTGATATCATTCTCTAGCTTTACCGGATAGATAAAATTGAGTTTTTCTGTCAATGAAGTACCCAGCTCATGTACCAGATCTGCAAAGACAAACAAGGCTTTCCAGTTTTCTTCAATATCACTTCCTGAGAATGTGTTTTCCACCCTATTCCAAAGATCATCAGGCAGATATTTTTTAAAAAGTCTTCCGTGTTTGTTGGTCGTAACATGATTCCAATCCTGATTTCCGGCAATATACCATTCAATCAAAGGAACAAGATAGTCTGTACGCAGAATATTTTCAGACATGAATTTAGCATAAAAGATATCCCCACGTTTCAGGCATTTTGCAACATACGCTGTATCCCACCAAAAGTCGTTCAGCAGCAGCTGAAACTCTTTTTCCGTAGGCTTCTGAATCATGATTGACTGGTAGGTTGGAGGTTTTAGATTTTTGGTCAAATTATCTTTATCCAGTAAAACTTTATACCCTACATCCCAATCTTCGGGAAGGTTTTCTTCATTGATTTCTTTGATAAACTCTGACACCTGATAAAGTTTAAAATCAACCTTCACATAATCTTTATACAACACCATTTTCATAGCATGCTTTCCTTCAAAAATACGGTCATCTTCTTCAATCATGGAAATAGGATCTCCAAAAAGACTGATCCATTCATTTCCGGATTCATAGGATGTTCTGTTTTCAAAAACAAGTTCTACATCAAGATCACTAAAATCATCCACAGGAGCGTAAGGGTTTACCAGTGAACTGGTCAGGAGAACAGCACGGATATCAGGATTCTTTTCAGCCCAATGAATAATCTGTTCCAGTTTTTCGTCCCTCACTTTCATTAATAAGATTCTGATATTTTCACGCGATACACATCGGAGGAATTTCTCTTGATTGATTCTACAAAAAAGCCTCCTTCTTCGGGGATAACTTCTTTCAGATCAAAACTTTTGCAATCTTTTGGAAGACCGGAAAATATCAGGGTAAACCAAAAGTCTTTCATAAAGGGAACCGGTGTCCAGTATGGGGAAATTGAAATATTTTCCACATGAATCATTTTGCTTCTATGCTCAGACTGGTTATCAAAAAGATAGGTTGAATGCCAGATCCTGATCAGGTTTCCTAAAAACGGTGATGCCGGAAAACAACAGTGTACAATAACCTGCTTCTCTTCTTCTATTTTAGTCTGAAGAGATTCCAGGATTTCTTTTGCAATAACTGGTTTTACAATTACTTCTTCCACCTTTTTATGAGTAATAAGTAATGAGCAATGAATAATAGTTACTATCACTCATTGCTCATTATTAATGTTAATATTCTAATTCTAATTTTTCTTTTGTATAATTCCTAACCTCATGGGTCAATTCCGGATTTTCAGCCAGTTTTTGTCCATAAGAAGGAACCATTTCAAGCAGTTTTCCTTTCCATTCTCCATGCAGTTTTTCCGGGAAGCATTTTTCCAGCACATTCAGCATGGCATATACTGCTGTAGAGGCACCTGGTGAAGCTCCCAACAGAGAAGCAATTGTTCCGCTCTTGTTCACCACCACTTCAGTTCCGAATTCCAGCTTACCTCCTTCTTTTTCATCTTTTTTGATGATCTGAACTCTCTGTCCTGCTACTTTCAATTCCCAGTCTTCTTCTTTTGCATCTTTGATAAATTCTCTCAAATGCTGCATTCTCTGAGATTTCGTCATCGCAACCTGCTGGATCAGATATTTCGTCAGTGGAATATTATGCCACCATGCTCCGAAAAGTGATTTTAAGTTTTTCGTATTTACACTTTCCGGAAGGTCCAGATAACTTCCTTCTCTTAAAAATTTTGTTGAAAATCCTGCAAAAGGTCCAAAAAGAAGTGCTTTTTTCCCATCAATAATTCTCAGATCAAGATGCGGAACAGACATTGGTGGAGCATCTACTGTAGCCTGTGTATATACTTTAGCATGGTGTTTTTCTACCAGCTCCTGATTATGACTTACCAGCCACTGTCCTGAAACCGGGAAACCTCCGTATCCTTCACTTTCTTTAATATCGGAACTATCCAATAATGGAAGAGCATATCCTCCAGCGCCGATAAATACAAAATCTGCTACCACTTCCTGTTTGTGGCTATGAATCCTGTCCTTCACCTTCATCTCCCATTTACCACTTTCTCTCGGGCTGATATCCTTCACTTCATGGTATAAAAATACTTCAACGTTAGAATCTTCCAGAAGGTGTCTTCCCATTTTTCTTGTCAGTGTTCCGAAATTCACATCCGTTCCCATATCCATCTTCGTTGCGGCCATTACTTCAGACTGATTTCTTTTACTCATTACCAACGGAATCCATTCTTTCAGTTTTTCGTGATCCGTAGCAAACTCCATTCCTGAGAAAAGCACAGATTCTGACATTTTATCATGACGTTTTCTAAGATATTCAGCATCTTTTTCTCCAAATACCAGACTCATATGCGCGCAGGAATTGATAAATTCTCTTGGCTCATGAATATATCCTTTGGTAATCAGGTAAGACCAGAATTGTTTTGAAATTTCAAACTGTTCTGCAATGTTTTCTGCCTTGGTGATATCAATAGATCCGTCTGGTTTCTCCGGGGTATAATTTAGCTCACAAAAAGCGGAGTGCCCTGTTCCGGCGTTGTTCCATGCAGCTGTACTTTCTTTGGCAAACCTTCCGAGTCTTTCGAAGATAGCGATTTCAAGATTTGGATCAAATTCATGAAGCAGCGTTGCTAAAGTGGCGCTCATGATTCCGCCCCCTATCAGTACAACATCGTATTTAGGTTTCGGTGTTCTGCTTGTAAGCGATTGTGACATAATTTAAAATTTTACTTCAAATTTCGGGAAAAGTTTTAAAAACCGGAACGCGTTTAACGATTTTAACACGTTATTTTTTGATTCAAAAATATTTCTTTAGTACACAATAAAAAACCATGGAAAAATTTCAATAAATAATTATCGAAATGATTGATAATAACACGATTTACATTAAAAAAATATTAAAATTTCGTTTTTTTTAATTCACTAATGGGTAAATAATTACGTCATTTTCCCAGGCTAAAATTTTGCAAAAACTTAAGTTTATTTAAGTTCAACACATTAAACACTGTAATCATAAACATTTACGTTACTATTTTTTATCAAACATAAGTGACAAATAATTACAAAGCATTTAATCAAAATCACTTTTTATTGAAAAATAATCAAATTAATAGACGTAAATCGATATGCAAACCATAAAACAATCGTTTTTTTTACGTACCTTTCAATTGAATTAATACATATTAGACCAAATATTTAATTAAAATTATTTCATAAACATACTAAAGATGAAAATTATTAACTTCCTGGGTATACTGTTTGCAACAGCAGCATTTGCCCAAAGTGGAAGTGTTGGAATCAACACGTCCACACCAGATCCCAGTGCTATTCTGCACATTGAGAACTTCCAGGGAACTCCAGCTATAGCTACTGCAACCATTTCAGGGGGAGCAGTTACCGGTATCACCATCAGTAATGGGGGCAGCGGTTATACAACAGCACCTACAGTTAATTTTTATGGAGGAGGAGCGGTTGTAAGCGGAGGTTCAAAAGCCCGAGCTACAGCAACTATAACCGGAGGAGTAGTTACCGGCATCACCATAAACAATGGAGGAAACGGTTATACAGCAGCTCCTACGGTAACAATTTCAGGTGGTAACAAAGGAATGTTATTCCCCAATCTGAATCTTGCTAATCTAAGCAGTACTACTACTCCGGTAGCATCCCCTGCCAATGGACTGATTGGATTTAACGGCGGAACGAACAGCAATAATAAAGCGCTGCATGTTTTCAACAGTACTACCAATTCATGGCAAAGTACCATTGATGCACAAAATACTCCAAAGGTAGCTTACCTAGATTTTACCGGATCATTATCTGCATTGGATAATTATGCGGCAGGTTCCAGTACTCAGCTTTTGGTAAATAATCCTGCTGTTTCCGGAGTATCTAATATCAGTGGATTTAAGGTTCTCCCGAGCACTTTGGGAGGTTATTCTTTGATTCTTCCACAGGGAAAGTATTTGGTAGAAGTGAATCTAAATTTAAACTCCCCCCAGGAAAACCCAGCAGGGGTAAACGGTACTGCTCCACTAACAGGAAGCACTTATTATCTGATGGGATACTTTATAGATTTCTACCCAGATACCTATAATAATACCACCAATACCTTTACCGCAGCAACTCTTAACAGAAAAGAGGTTCCGATTGTTTCAAAAGTAAGTACCAACCACCTGGCTACATGGTCTTTCTATTATAATGTTCCGGCTAATGCCAATGCCAATATTATCGGCGCATTAAGATTAAACCTGGGAAGAATGCAAAACAGTACATTCTACGATCTTGTAAATGTAATTGCCAATGGATCTTATATTAAAATATCTCAGCTCTAAAAACAATGAATATGAAAAAAAGTTATATCCTGCTATTATTGATCATAACGCAGACTATATATGCACAGGTTGCGATTGGAAAGACCACTGTGAACAGTTCAGCTGCTTTGGATGTGGCCTCTACAACCAATAAGGGAGTTCTTCTTCCAAGAGTAGATATTATAGATGTATTAAGCAATACATCACCGGTAAACAATCCGACAGAAGGGTTGGTTGTATACAACAAAGGAAATTCTATAAGTCCTGGTGTTTATATCTGGAAAAACAATATGTGGACCTTGTTATCTGACACCTATAACCTGGTAAGCTACATGATGCTACAACGTACAACTGATTATACTATATTAGGTGGCTTAGCCAATGGTACTTACAAAAATTTCAATGATGCTGCTTTTACTGTGGTATCTAATGATATCGGAGCTTTATATAATAATTCTAATGGTGTAATTACTCTTCCCGGAAACAGCGGTTACCTGATCAATGTCTGTCTGAATATCAGAACTGCTCTTGAAAGCACAACAGCCGGAATAGGAGGAACTCAGGTTCATCTTCATCAGTATCTTGTAAAGCTTGTAGATCCTGTGAGCGGAACGCAGTATGGCAAAACAATCAGCATCAATGCTCAATCCATTGCCAGCAACAAAACCCATACATTAAATATGAGTTTTTCGTTTGTGACCACTTCAGCTTCTCCTATTCTTTTAGTACCGGCCATTGCTCATGATACGGGAGGAACTTACCAGAACGGAGCCGGAGGAACTACTCCTAATAACGGAGAGATCATCATTACCAATGCCAAATTTGACATTCAAAGGTCAGCCCTTAACCAATAATTAAAACACAATGAAAACATATATTTATATTGTCTGTATGATACTTTTCAGCGCTTACACAAAAGCACAAGTGGGTATCAACACAAACACACCTAATGCAAGCAGTGTCCTGGACATTAATTCTTCGAACAAAGGGGTTCTTTTTCCGCAATATGACCTTGTTGTTCTTAACAGCACTTCAACTCCTGTGGCTAATCCTGCAGACGGACTTATTATCTACAACAGCGGAGGAGCTTCTACTTTCCCGAAAGGCTATTACGTATGGGTCAGAAACCAATGGCAGCGTACGCTTATCTCAGGAAGTGAACCTCAGATCATGTCTCTGCTTATAGGTTCAGGAACATTAATTCCTACTGGAAGTACCAATAATACACTGGGTAGTTTTACAGTAACATCTAATAAGATTACCGGAGCATCACTTGCTGCAGATAATTCAACCATTACCTTACCGGCAGGAACTTATATTATCCGTTATTCAGTGGATGCAAGTAACGCCAATAACAATAACGGTACGGCTAATACACAGTATCTTGGTCAGAACTTCACCTGTACAAGATCTTATCTGATTAATTCTGCGACCAGTGCTACCATCACTGAGACCAACAGAATGTGTCAGCTGTCCAGTTCTTTTACATTTTTCCAGGGAAGTTATTTTTTAACATTGGCTACTCCTACTACTATTCGTCAAAAGTTTGAATTTGATACAGGAAATGGTTTTACATTCAGTAATCTTAACGTCAGATCATCATTATCCCTTGTAATTACTAAGATGGGTCAATAAAAAAAAGTGTAAGCATTTCTAGTGCTTAGCTTCATTATTTATATTTAAAACAGAGCTTTATTTTTAAAGTTCTGTTTTTTTATATCCCACCCAGGATTATATTGCTTATCCGGAACATTTACTATCCTTAAGCATCCATATTCTATCCCGTTATTTATTCTGGATTTTTTCTTTATTACTTTTTCCGGCAAATAGCAATTTTCTCTTTCGTTAGCATTTCCATAATGTGAATGACAAAACTGTCATACACTACCCATTATTCAACAACAGTAATAAAGACAGGTTCCTATTTCTTATCAAAAAAGACGTAGGTGACAATTTATTAAAGATGTAATCATTTATTACGATCATCATCCCTATAAAACATACTATACTACCAACCAAAACTTGCTTCAATCAAATTAAAAAACAGCATCAATTAATCCTTGTCTAAATTAGACTGATTGATAAAAATGATAAATAATAATTTATCAAGTATAACATAATTGTTCATCTTGATAAAACTCTTCTTTTGAATTATAAAAATCAAGTCAAATCTGAACCTAATTTTCCACTAAAAAAAATAGATAAGTATAACACTTATTTCTAACATATACGCAAAACACCAATAATCAATAATCAATAATGAAATAAAATGTAATAGATAAGTACAACACTTGTTCCCAATACACACAAAACACCGATAATCAACAATGAAATAAAATGTACTAGATAAGTACAACGCTTATTTTTAATACATATAAAACCCTGATAATCAATAACAAATTAAAATGTAATACATATGTAATATGCATATATTAAAATAAAAATCAATGTAATACATATGTAATACCTATGAAATATTAGTTTTTGCCAAATGGAAATAACTTTGCATAAAGAATTCAATAAAAGATAATTATCTCAATTCTACTACACTAATTTTTAACCATTAAAAAACAGGCAGATATCCTTCATTAGAAAACACTTACTCATTTATTTATAACAATTTTTAAAAACATATTAAAGGATGAAAATTATTAATTTAATCGGTGTACTTTTCGCGACAGCGGCATTTGCCCAAAGCGGAAGTGTAGGAATTAACACATCCACACCAGACCCCAGTGCGATTCTGCACATTGAGAACTTCCAGGGAACTCCAGCGTTAGCTACTGCAACCATTTCAGGGGGAGCAGTTACCGGTATCACCATTACCAATGGAGGAAGCGGTTATACTTCAGCGCCTACGATTAATTTTTATGGAGGAGGACCAGTTGTAAGCGGAGGTTCAAAGGCTATAGCGACTGCAACAATTTCCGGAGGAGTTGTTACAGGCATTACGATTAATAACGGAGGAAGCGGTTATACTTCAGCGCCTACGGTAACAATTTCTGCAGGCAACAAAGGAATGTTATTCCCCAATCTGAATCTTGCAAACCTGAGCAGCACTACAACCCCTGTTGCTTCCCCCGCCAATGGATTGATTGGTTTTAACGGCGGAACGAACAGCAATAATAAAGCGTTGCATGTTTTTAACAGTACCACAAACTCATGGCAAAGTACCATTGATGCTCAAAATACGCCAAAGGTAGCTTACCTTGATTTTACCGGATCATTATCCGTATTAGATAATGCCGGGTCAGGTAGTAGTGCTCAGCTTTTGGTAAATAATCCTGCTGTTTCCGGAGTATCTAATATCAGCGGATTTAAGGTTCTTCCGAGCACTTTGGGAGGCTATTCTTTGATTCTTCCACAGGGAAGGTATTTGGTGGAAGTGAATCTGAATCTAAATGCACCTCCTGCCAATCCTTCAACACAGGCTACCGTACTTCCGTCGTCTTCTTATTATCTGATGGGGTATTTTATAGATTTCAACCCAGATACCTATAATAACACCACTAAAACCTTTACCGCAGGAACTTTAAATAGGAAAGAGACACCTATTGTTTCAAAAGTAAGCACCAACCATCTGGCTACATGGTCTTTCTATTATAATGTTCCGGCAAATGCCAATGCCAATATTATCGGCGCATTAAGATTAAGCCTGGGAAGAATGTCAGGCAGTACATTTTATGATCTTGTGAATGTAATCTCAACCGGATCTTATATTAAAATATCTCAGCTTTAAAAACAATGAATATGAAAAAAAGTTATATCCTGTTATTATTGATCATAACGCAGACTATATACGCACAAGTTGCAATTGGAAAGACCACAGTAAACAGTTCAGCTGCTCTAGATGTGGCCTCTACAACCAAGGGAGTTCTTCTTCCAAGAGTAGATATTATAGATGTATTAAGCAATACATCACCGGTAAACAATCCGTCAGATGGATTGGTTGTATACAATAAAGGAAATTCGATCAGCCCGGGTGTTTACATCTGGAAAAACAATATGTGGAACCTGTTGTCTGACACTTACAATCTGGTAAGCTATATGATGCTTCAGCGTACTACAGATTATACTATATTAGGTAGTTTGGCCAACGGTACCTACAAAAATTTCAACGATGCTGCGTTTACTGTGGTATCCAATGACATCGGAGCTTCATATAATACCTCTACAGGGGTGGTTACACTTCCAGGAAACAGCGGTTATCTGATCAATGTATGTCTGAATGTAAGAACAGCTCTTGAAAATACAACAGGCGGAATCGGAGGAACTCAGGTACACCTGCATCAGTATCTGGTAAAATTGGTAGATCCTGTGAGCGGAACGCAGTATGGCAAAACAATCAGCATCAATGCTCAATCCATTGCCAGCAATAAAACCCATACCCTGAATATGAGCTTTTCGTTTGTAACGACATCTACATCCCCTATTCTTTTAGTACCGGCCATTGCTCATGATGCAGGAGGAACATATGAGAACGGAGCAGGAGGAACTTCTCCGAATAACGGAGAGATCATTATTACCAATGCCAAATTTGACATTCAAAGATCGGCCCTTAACCAATAATTAAAAACACAATGAAAACATATATTTATATTGCCTGTTTGATACTTTTCAGCGCTTACACAAAAGCACAAGTCGGTATCAATACAAGCACGCCTAATGCAAGCAGTGTCCTGGACATTAATTCTTCGAACAAAGGGGTTCTTTTTCCACAGTATGACCTTGTTGTTCTTAACAGCACTTCAACTCCTGTAGCTAATCCGGCAGACGGGCTTATGATCTATAACAGCGGAGGAGCTTCTACTTTCCCAAAAGGATACTATGTATGGGTAAGGGATCAGTGGCAGCGTACCCTTATTGCAGGAAGTGAACCTCAGATCATGTCTCTGCTTATAAGTCCGGGAACACTTATTCCAACTGGAAGCGGAGGCACCAATAATACACTGTCTAGTTTTACAGTAACATCTAATAAGATTACCGGAGCATCACTTGCTGCAGATAATTCAACCATTACCCTACCGGCAGGAACGTATATTATCCGTTACGGGGTGGATGTAAGTAACACCCAAAACAGTACTGGTACGCCTGATACAAAGTATGCTGGCCAGACTATCACCTGTACAAGATCTTACCTGATTAATTCTGCGACCAGTGCTACCATCACCGAGACCAACAGAATGTGTCTGCTATCCAATTCTTTTACATTTTTCCAGGGAAGTTATTTTCTAACATTGGCTGCTCCGACTACTATTCGTCAGAAATTTGAATTTGACACAGGAAATGGTTCCACACTGAGTACACTTAATGTAAGATCATCATTTTCTCTTGTCATTACAAGGATGGGACAATAAAAAAACTTAAGCATACCTACCTAAGTTTTAATTAAAGATTTTTTTCATGAACAAGGTTTTATTAATAAAACCTTGTTTTTTTATATTATTAATTCAGTTTTGCCGTCAGTTTTTTAAACTGCTTTTCGGCATTTTTCCCTTCATAAAGAATAGCGTATACGGTATCTATAATTGGTAATTTAAGATTTTTCTGTTTGGCAGTTTTGTAGATAGAATCAGCTGCATAATATCCTTCCGCCACCATATTCATAGACTGAATGGCAGATTTTACGGTATATCCTTTCCCAATAAGGTTTCCAAGGTTTCGGTTTCTGGAAAAAAGTGAATAGGCTGTTACTAAAAGGTCTCCCAGATAAGCACTTTCATTCACATCTCTTGGGGCTTCATAGATAGCTTCCAAGAAAGTTTCCATTTCACGGATTGCATTAGAAACAAATACTGCTGTAAAGTTATCTCCATAGCCTAATCCGCTTGCAATTCCTGCTCCGATTGCAAAAATATTTTTAAGAATTGCACTGTATTCATTTCCTAAAATATCTTTACTTGTTTGTACTTTAATAAAATCTGAACTGAAAATACCTTCAAGTTTTTCAGCGGTTTCATCTTCTACCGTAGCAATAGTAAGGTAAGAAAGTCTTTCCATCGCTACTTCTTCCGCATGGCAAGGTCCTGCAATAACAGCCTGGTTTCTGAAACCGATTTTAAATTCATCGCGAAGATAATGAGCCACTACATCATTTACTTTAGGAATAATCCCTTTAATTGCAGAGATAAAGATCTTATCTGAATAGTCACAGGTCATCTTATCTAATGTATCAGAAAGATAGATCGACGGAGTTGCCAGAACGATAACATCACAGGCAGTAACCAATTCATTGATATCCGTTGTCAGTTTTAAACTTTTCAGATTAAAATGAGCTGCCGTAAGATAAGTGGGATTATGCCCACGCAGCTCAATGGCTCCTTTTACAAATTCACTTCTTACACACCAGTGTACTACTTTGCAGTTTTCAACAAGCATTTTTACGATCGCGGTTGCAAAACTTCCGCTTCCTACAACTCCTACAGAAATATCCTTTTTATTCTTTTTTGGATTCGAAGACTCTGAAATAATTTTCTTTTTAGCCATAATTGGAATGTGAACTGCAAAGATATTAAAACAAAGACGTAACGCAGGCTTTGAAACTATGATAAAAGCCATTTTCTGAAAAAATTAACATTCCGACACAATTAAATAGCTAATTAACCGTTAAATACAGAAAAAACTGAATTTTAATTAAAAATAACTCTCAAAACGTATTTTTAATTAAATTTGCATCTTCAAAACCGTTTTAACTTACTAAGAGAAGAAATATGAAAAAATTTCTAAACAGCAAGAAGAACGTAAACATTCTCCTCGGAGGACTTTTACTAGTAGTTTTTGCACAAGGTGTATGTATTGCCAAACTCTTTTCTGAAAGAGATGATAAAACCTACGAAGTAAACCTTGTAAAAATAAACACTGAAAAAGACAGTGTAGATTATTTAAAAATGAAAACTGATCTTACTCTTGTAGATCAGACCGTTGGCCAACTCAATTCCTTCCTGAAATCTAAAGACATTACCAACGAAAAACTGATGATACTGGATCAGGACAGTATTTCAAATTCTATTTATCTTTCCAAGCAGGCTAACCGATACAGCCAATATCTGATGGATCTTCAGAAAAAACTGATGCAGGTTCCATTAGGAATGCCTACGGATGGGTATATTTCCTCTAATTTCGGGATAAGAAAAAACCCGATTCCTTTTAAAACTGTTTACGCTTCAGTAAAAACAAGTGCGGCTACAGAATCAAAGCCTGCAGTTGTTGCCGCTGCAAAGCCCGAAGTAAAAGCTGAACCTGTAGAGAAAATCATAGAACTTACTGACAGCTATGGAAATAAAAGAGAAGTAAAAGTGATGGTTACGCCAAAAGCGGCTCCTGTGGCTTCTGCGCCATCTCCCACTGCTACAAAAGTTGTTGCCGGAACTACTACAACTAAAACCGCTGTTGCTGAAAAAAACAATCCTCCTGCTGAAGCTGATCAGATACAATTCCATAAAGGATTAGACATTGCTGTCGCTTATGGCTCTGATGTAAGAGCTGCTGCGGCGGGAACTATTATTTTTTCCGGGCAGAAAGGAGGTTATGGAAACTGTGTGATTGTTTCTCACGGAAACGGACTGGCTACGTTATACGGACACTTATCTCAGCTTGTTGCTAAAGTAAATGAAAAAGTAAAAGTAGGACAGGTAATTGCTAAATCCGGAAATTCCGGACGTTCCACAGGACCTCATCTTCATTATGAAGTACACAAAAACAATACTCCGGTTAATCCGAAATTGTTTATGAATTTATAAAAAGAAAGGCTGTCTATTCGACAGCCTTTTTTACTGATGATGAAATTTTTAAACCATTAAGATTCTATTAAGTTTTTAAGAATATTAAGAAGAGCTTCGCTTTAAGCAGACTCTTTCTCTATTTTTTCCTTAATGTAACTTCAAGCCTTCAAAAGTCTTATGGTTCAAAATAAAAACTACCATCATGTGATGGCAGTTTTTTTATCTTATTTCAAAATTTTAAGAGTTCCTTTCGGATGGGTAAATGTACCGTCCGGACCTGCAATATTCGAATAGATGATATTTTTGTTATAATCCTGAATATGGGTCACATTGAAGCCAAGATGGGGCTCATGCCAGTACACCATAAAAACATTCTTTGCTACTTCCACAGCAGTATATTCTACTGTATCTGTACTGTCTTTTGAACTTCCGGCTGTTCCTGTAAACGTCATGGTTTTGTTATCTTTAAAATCAAGAAGGAATTTTACAGCTCCGAAATCCACTTCAACCTTGCGGCCAATTGCCGGATATGGAGATTTCAGATCCCAGTCCATTTCTTTAAGATAAACCTTTACGCCCATTTCCAGCTCATCTTTTCCTGGCAGATCAGGGTATTTTTTAACCATATAATCTACGATAGCGGATGACGTTTTATTTTCAGTCACTGCCTGTTTATAATTTTCCAGATAGCCTTTCACAAAATCAAGAGATTGTGGAGATGTGGAAAGTTCTGCAAAGTGGGAAGGAATTACTTTTTCCGGATTCAATGCTTTCATAGCATCTATCTGCCCAATCCACTGATCTATCGCTTTTGCATTCTGGGTATCTGCCATCCAAAGGTGTGAACCTACAGACACAGAAATCCCACCTGCAATGGTTTTGATGGAAGGAATCCAAAGGAAACTGTGTGCCGGATCTTCCGGGTTTTGTCTGATTTCAATTTTGTTTCCTTCAAGATCAGGAATTGAAGTAACTGCTTCAGGAATTATAATTTCCGATGGCGCATCTGCCTTCAACTGTGGTTTCCATACTCCCATTTTATCATCTTTTGAAGCTGATATAAGGTAAGCAGTTTGTGCTGTTGAGATAATTTTAGCATTAGGAAAAGCTTTTTTAATCACGTCCAGACCAAAATAAAAATCCGGATCACTGTGAGAAATAAAAACGGTTTTCAGGTTCTTCCCTGTGGCTTTTATTTCTTTTACCAACTGTTCTGCATATTGTTTCTGGAACTGAGCATCTACAAGGATTGCATCTTTATCACCATAAATAATGGTTGAAGTAATAGGAAAAATAGCTTTGGTTCCCGGATTATAAATTTTTACTTTGAGATTTCCGGCGAATATGCTGATAAATCCCAATAGTGCTAATAACGACAATAATTTCTTTTGTATCATTTTTGTTCTTTTATGGATTAATAAGCTGCTGTAAAACGTTCACGAATGTGGTTGTTCTGCTCTAATTCATCTACTAAAACTACGGCTACATCTTCTACAGACAGACGGCTTCTTCCGTTTTCATCAAATACTGGAGTTTCTAATGAAGTTCTGTATTTTCCGGTTCTTTCCCCTACATTGGCCTGATTCATTTCTATAGCAGGGCTGAAGAAAGTCCAATCTAATGTATTATTTTCTTTGATTTTGTTTAAATAGTCTCTCGCTGCTGTTGCCCCTGGCTTGTATGCTTCCGGGAAATCTGGAGTATCTACAATCTGTACATTATCCGGAGTATAAAGGCTTCCTGCTCCACCCACTACGATCAGTCTTTTTACACCTGACTGCTCTACTGCTTTCTGAATATTTTCAGAACCATTTAAGAAATCATTGTAAAGATTAGGATTCGTCCATCCCGCATTGAATGTACTGATTACCGCATCGCTTCCTTTCAATGCTTCAGTCAATTCATTTACATTGTTTACATCAACACTTTTTGCGGTTACATTTTCCTGTGTTTTTACTTTTGAGGCATCTCTTACCAATGCTTCCACTGCATATCCTCTCTCTGCTAATTCTGATACTACGTGTGCTCCTACAAATCCTGTTGCACCGATTACTGCTACTTTTTTCATAATGTTTTATTTTTAATTAAATTGTAATAAATTTTGTTACATTTAAGGTTAAAAAAATTTTATTCGAACTGGTCCACGAATTCCTGTAATGACTTGTCTCCTAAAAAGTTTACCACCAATTGATTTGTTTCTTCAAACAATGTATTTAAATGATTATTGATCTCCTTACCAACACTGCATGCCGGATTAGGATTCTGATTTTTTTTACCTAATACTTCTGTATTTTTTACTGCTTTATAGATCTCAGAAATAGTGATCATTTCAGCATTTTTTGCAAGCTGACTTCCTCCTTCTTTTCCCTGTCTGCTGACAATCAGACCTGCTTCTCTCAACACGCTGATCTCCTTTCGGACAATCACCGGATTTACATTGATACTACCGGCCATCCAGTCAGAAGTAAGCCACTCCTGAGGACTTTTTGCCAATAAGGTCATAATATGTACTGCCGTAGCAAATCTTGTATTGTTCATTGTAATTACGTTGCAAAGATAAACATTTTTTAAATGTAACAAAATTTATTACAGTTAAATTTTTCTTAAAGAATTAATTTGTCTAAATCAAGCAGTAAATAATTGATGTTCTGATTGATGGTGCGAGTTGCCGATTGCATTTGATTGAGCATGGCAGCCCGGTTGTGAAGATCATCTGCTCTGTAGAATCCTCCATCACTGAAAATAACTGACTTATCCGCTGCTTCTTTACTGTCATCAAACTGATAATGAAGCCATCTCGATTTCATATTTCCGATAATAGAATGTTCTTCCTTGTTGGAAAACTTTTTCTCCGTATACATATACCAGATGAAAGGTGGAAAATTGGGAGACTCCAGTTTTTCTCTCCAAATATCTCTTAACAGGTTTCTTTGGTGGATAAACTCTACCTTTTTTCCTTTGGGATTAAGGGTTGCCAAACCAAACCCTGCTCCTAAGATACCACCTCCAATGCCTATTGCATTATCCCAACCGTCACTTTTCACTATACCCCCCGCTATGGAAGAAGCTGCTCCGGCAATGATAGAATATAAAATAAGTTTATTATTTCTGGAAGAATTCAGGTTATCTACATAGTTTCCGATTTGTGCTACTCTTTCTCCTTCGCAATCAAATTCAGCAGCTACTGCATCAAGTTCAGTTAGCGCAATGGTAATTCTGCTGTTGATTTTGGTTTTAAGCTGCAATATTTTGACTTGTGAAGTCAATGAAGAATCTTTTTTAAGTTGAATAATTTTATGAACATCATCCAGATTATTCAAAGCATTTAAGATCAAAATACTCTGATCCGTAAAAGTTTCCTTCAGATCTTTATTGGCCGTCAGAATAGAATCCGAATTATAAGACGGAAGTTTATTATTGTAATTGTACTTGAAAGGTGCCTTACAATAGCTGTCTTTCAGGGTAAGAATATTCTGCTGAATAGCCTGATTCTTTTTGGAAACACAGGATACCAGTAAGCCAGCAATAGCAAAAAGGTAAAAAAGTTTTTTCATGCAGTCATATTTTGTGTTGCCTGGATTGTATTGTAAAAATCATTTCTTTTTTCTTCTTCATCTTACAATTCACCTATACGAATATAGTACAAATAAAAAAATTTACCTGAAATCAGGTAAATTTTTAATCTATTTTTAAGAAGGATTATTTAATATCAAGCAATTCAACTTCGAAAACCAACGTACTGTTTGGTCCGATTTCTTTGCTGATTTCCTGATCTCCGTATGCTAAATGCGGAGGAATGATCAGTCTCCATTTACTTCCAACAGGCATTAACTGAAGAGCTTCCGTCCAACCTGAAATTACTCTGTTTAAAGGGAAAGATGCAGGCGTACCTCTTTTTACAGAGCTGTCAAACACTTTACCGGAAATAGTAGTTCCGTGGTAATGGCATTTTACAGTAGATTTAGGACCTGGCTTTGCACCGTCTCCTTCTGTAATAATTTCATATTGTAAGCCGCTTGGTAACTGCACTACGCTTTCTCTTTTACCATACTCTTCCATATATTCTTTACCATCTTTCAGGTTCTTTTCTGCCAATTCTTTTTTACGTTTAAATAACATATCTGCTACTCCCATATTATAATTTTTTACAAAGATAAGGCTTTTTAAGGTTGGAAAATGGAAGCATGAGGATGGAAGCTTAAAAATAGAAGCTCTTTCATATTCAATCCTATTTTTTTAAATTCATTCTTATTTAAAACAATTAAAACCTAACAATCAATTAATTAAACAAATTATCAATTAAAATTCAGCAACCATATTGACTTACATTTTCTTATTTTCTATACTGTTTTCCACAAAATTCAAATAATTGTAATACTTTCTTAACACAGATTTCGAAACTTGGCGTTATAATTGAATTTTAAAAACTAAATGCCAAATCCATTAAAATATAATAAGAAGTTTGACGAGCTGAATGAAGAGGAAAAAAAACTTCTGGAAATCAATAAAAAAACAATAGCTGATTTTGTTGAGCAGTCCTCTTCCATCAGTGATGTCAATTATGCAACCCGGAATGCCCATGCGAAAACTTATGCCGTAGCAAAGGGAACATTCTGGATAGAACCTGATATCCCGGAATCGCTACAGCCCTATTTTGATAAGGAAAAATTTGATCTTACTATACGTTTTTCCAATGCGCAGCTGAAGATTAGAAATACTAAAAAAGATATTCCTGCTTATGGTTTTGCGGTACAGATCAAGGACGAAAACGGAGTGTTGCTTGCCAATTATCCGTTGGTTAATTTTCCTTTGTTCCCAATTCAATCTGTTTCTACTTTTCTAAAGCTATTTACAGCAATCAACCGGCTTTATATGAAGCAATGGAGAAATTTATTCCCTATGTTTATTCAGATGGGTAAAATGCTTCCTTCATTGTTAACTGGTGATATGCTCCGCAATATGCTAAAGCTTATTGGAAAGAGAAATGATTTTATTCTGTCGTTTGATTATTATTCTGTAGGAGCTTACCGTCTGGGAGACCAGGTTATTAAAATAAAGCTATGCCCACAATCTGTGGACAAAAATACAGGGAGAAAACAAAATATAAAAGACTCGTTGAAAAGTTACCTGCAAATTCATGATTTTACTGCAGATGTTTTGATCCAGGTATGCTATGACTTGAAAGACCAACCCATCAACAAACTGAATGTGGAGTGGAAAAATTCTCCTTTTATTAAAATCGGTGAGGTAAAAATTGATAAAGATTCTTTGTTGGATTCCCGCAGTTGTAACACGGAACTTCTTTCATTCAATCCTTTTGAAAGTAAAATCTTTTTTCAGCCTGTAGGAAAAATACAAAAGTTACGCGATGAAGCTTATAAAGTTTCTATACAAACAAGAAGGAAGATTAATAAGCTACTGCATGGGAAAAACAGTTAAAATAATGATGAATTATGAATTTTTGAACGCAAAACAAAGATTTTATATAAAAAAGAGCATTTCTTGGAAGTGTCATTCTGAACACAGACTGAAAGTCTGCGAACGCAGTTCAGAAATGTAATGAAGAATCTCATATCATTGTCTATCATTAAGATTCTTCCTTCGTCAGAATGACAAAAACCAAATAATTTGAGTTTTGAGATAATTTCTTATTATTTTATGTGAACTTTCTGTCTTGTTCCTGGATAGCCAGATCATTGATACTTGCATATCTTTTCGCCATCAAACCGTTTTCATCAAACTCCCAGTTTTCATTTCCATAGGCTCTGAACCAGTTTCCTTCTTTTGTCTGATATTCATATTCAAAGCGAACGGCAATACGATTATCTGTATGTGCCCAATACTCTTTTTTAAGCTTATAATGAAGTTCTTTTTCCCATTTCTTCTGAAGGAATTCTACAATTTCGTCTCTACCATTCACGAAGGTATCTCTGTTTCTCCATTCACTGTTGATAGTATAAGCTTTAGAAACCTTTTCGGGATCCTGACTGTTCCAGGCATCTTCTGCCAGTTGGATTTTTTCTAATGCTGTTTCAAGAGTGAAAGGCGGAAGCGGATGTTTTTGTTCCATAATTTATTGTATTAAATTGGTGACTATTTTTTTTGATTTTTCAATTAATTCATTGGATTTGAAAAGCTGACTTTCTATGATACTGCTTTCAAAAAGCATATAGATGTGATCAGAAACAATATCGTCATTCATCAACTCTAGAAAATAGTTTCTAAGATCAGTTTTATGAAACTGAATCACACTTAGAATTTTGGTATTATCCGTAGGTATTTCCGATAGAATGTTCAGAAAACTGCATCCTCTGAAGTTTTCCTTGTCATTCATATAGACTAGAAAATCGAAAGCTTTGATGATTTTAGATGTTGAATCTTTTTCTTTTGCGACAAAGGTATTGAGTTCACCAAACCAATATTCATGTCTCACATTCAGAAATTCTACACACAAATCTTCTTTGGATTTAAAATACTGATAGAAACTTGCTCTGGCGACTTCTGCTTCAGAGATAATCTGGTTGATTCCTGTGGAGTTGTATCCTTGTTTGGCAAACAAATCAAAGGTTGTTTCTACAATTCTTTCTCTTGGAGATTTCATATACTTTTCTTTTCTGGAACAAATGTATGAAAAAAAACAACAAACAGACCAGTCTGTCTATTTTTTATTTTTAAAATATTTTTTTTAAGTAAGATGTTGGAAAACGCAAAGGCACTAAATTTTTATAGATGTCATATATTAAAGGCGTAAGGATTTTATCTGCGATAAAATTTAATATCGTTAATAATATAACTCTGAATAATATAAATAATTTATAAGCCTCCTTGCCGAAAATCTTTGAAGTTTTAATTCTCTGCGTTTTAAAATTCAACGTTGCTGAAAATCTTTGATTTTCTTGCGCCTTAAGTAATTGCAAAATGCTTATCCTCCTAGTGCCTTTATATTTTTCCGAAAAAAACACAAATAAAAAAACCTCCAGAAATAAATTCCAGAGGCTCTTTATATATTTTAAATACAATTATTTTTCTTCCAATTCTTCTTTCTTCTCTTCTTCTTTTTCAGGGAAGATGATGGATAAAAGAACAGATATTACCAATACCCCTCCTACGATTCCCAAAGAAACCGGAGACGGAATATGAATCCATGGTGCAATAAGCATTTTAACTCCAATGAAGGACAGGATAATCGCCAATCCGTAGGGAAGTTTGCTGAACATGTGGATAAAGTTGGCCAACAGGAAATATAATGATCTTAATCCTAAAATAGCGAAGATATTTGATGTATAAAGGATGAATGGATCATTAGAAATAGCGAAGATCGCCGGAATAGAGTCTACCGCAAAAAGAACGTCAGTAAATTCGATAACCCCTACCACTACTAAAAGAGGTGTTGCCATTTTGATTCCGTTCTGGATGGTGAAGAACTTATCTCCATCATAGTTATCGGAAACCTTCCAGAAACTTTTGATCAGTCTTGCTCCTGCTGTATTGCTGTAATCTTCATCATCATCATCGTCACCATCACCCCAGGATTTGATCCCCGCATACACAAGGAATAATCCGAATAAGGCCATTACAACGTTGATTTTCACAGCTTCTCCGAAGATATTCATTTCAGGAAGATAGGTAAGATTGATCAGTCCTACTCCTGCAAAGATGAATATAGCTCTGAAGATCAATGCTCCAATAATTCCCCAGAAAAGAACTTTGTGATGAAGGTATTTCGGAACTTTAAAGAACCCGAAAACCAGGATAAATACAAATAAGTTATCCACAGAAAGTGCTTTTTCAATCCAATAAGCAGCCTGATACTGTGTAAATTTCTCTATTGCCAAAGCATGGCTTGCAGGACTTCCATCGGTATTGAATACCCAATATACCACTCCTGAAAAAACCATTGAAAGCGAAATCCATACGATAGACCATATAGTAGCTTCTTTGGAAGATACTTCGTGACTTTTTTTATTAAATACCCCTAAGTCCAGGAGCAGCATGATAACGACTGTTATTGCAAATCCCCACACCAGACCTGGGTGCAGTTCTAAAATACTTTGATGTTCCACTTGAGTTATGTTATTATATGATAAAAGCAATAGATGCACAGAGTACAAATATTGCTATTTTATTTATCTTTTGATTGTCAATTGATTATAGGTAATTCATCTGTACCGTTTGGATCGTCTGCTCCAGCTTTTTATCTGCTGTAGGATCTCCAATCGCATTGAATTTCCACTCTCCATTTCTCTTATAGAAAACCCCCATTACCATAGCAACGTGTCCGTTGAAAGATGCATCATTCGCAATATCATATTTTGCAAAAACTTCTCTTACATTGGTAGGTGTTCCTTCATAAATACGGATAGAAGCAAAAGGAATGGTTCCGAAATCCTGGCCTCTGTAGCTGTTCAGTACCATTGCCACATGCTCTACATTCTGCTCCAGCTGGCTGAAATCTACTGTGATTACTTCATTATCCAATCCGTCATCTCCGTCTACGTCACCAGTAAGGTCATCTCCACTGTGTCTTACAGATCCGTTTCTTGATTTAAGGTTTCCGAAATAGATTACTTCCGTAACGTTTTTATTTGAATCATATAAAATACAGCTTCCGTCTAAGTCTACTGCTTCTTTTTTAGTTCCAAAAAATCCTTTCTTTTCAATTGCTCCCCAGTTGATTCCTACACAAGCCTGGGAAAGTTCAGCTCCATTTTCTTTTTTAAGGTTTATTCTCTGACCTTTTTGTAAGTTGATAGCCATCTTTTTATGTTTAGTTGTTATTTACTATTTTGCAAAAAAGTGAATCTTCTTTGCTTTTCAAATTTCGTTCTAGTTATTATTTAAATTCAAATTAAGCATTGCCCGCAGAATATTGGTTTCTTCATCGAAGTCAAATATTTTGCTCATAATATCCATATTTTCCAGGTTTTTGATATAGTCTTTCAAAACACCTTCTACTTCCGGTGGTAACGTACGTTTTCTCTCGTTCATACTGTGTTCCAGCTGTTCATTTTTACTTTTCAGCTGATCAATAATAGAACTTTGATTTGATTGATTTTCAGAAGTATCCAGTTTATCCAGTTCTTTGTCAAAAAGATACAATTTCTTTTCGTCTACACTGAAAATAAAATGATCATCAGACTGAAAGATTTTGAAAAGCTCATAATCATGGGTTCCAACAAGGTAACCGCAGACAAAACGAACTTTAAATCCTTGTATATTAAGTCTTCCCAACAGTTTTCTTTCAATGGAATAATCTTTATACTGATATGCCGGGAAAGAATCAGATTTCAGCAGGGTTTCATCTGCATCTGTTCTGTAAAATTCCTGGGCATACTTTTTATGAAAGTACAATACATTCTCCCAATTGGCTGTAAAACTATCTTCAGTAAGATCTTTATACAACGTTTTCAGATGCTGGGAAAATACACCGCTATACATTTTCCTGTCGGTCTGAAAACTGTCTACCTGCCTTTCTTCAAAACCTGAAATATATTTACCGTTGATGTTAATTTCATTGATGACCGCCAGCATATCATTTTCCTTCTGCTTCTTAATTTTAGTCAGAAGTTCTATGAGGCTGTCCGTATACTGCAGGTGAAAAAGTTCCAGTTTATTGTAATCTAAAGCCGTATTTTCCTGGAACAGATTGTGGATAATATCTGTTTTGATGTAAATAGATATGATGTCAATATGTTCAAAAAAATTAGCGAGAAGCTTAAGCTTTGTTAATCTTCTTTTGCTTTGCGACAATATGGTTGCTGCATCATCCCCCACCTTAGTATGCTATAAATTAACCTCTAACATTAGCTTTAAGTTCGTGCTCCAATGTCTGAAGATCCTGATCCAGTTTTCTTCTATTATCTGCTCCCTGTTTCTGAATTTGTTTCACTTCATTCAATGTATTGATTAACATTGATGTTGTTTCTTTCAATGTTTCCACAGATACAATGGTCTGCTCATTAGCTCTTGCAACATTTATTGAGTTCTGTCCAAGACGCTCTGCATTCTTTCTTAAGATCTCTTCTGTAGTAGAAGATACTTTCTGTTGGATTTCAATATTCTGCTGTTGTCTGTACATTGCTACAGCCAATGAAAGCTGGTTTTTCCAGACTGGAAGTGTTGTGGTAAGAATCGTCTGTGCTTTTTCAGCAATAGAAACGTTGTTATTCTGTACCAGTCTGATCTGTGGAAGTGACTGCATCATGATCACGCGCACTACTTTAAGATCTGCCATTCTTCTGTCTAACCTTGCAATGAAATCTCTCTTATCTGCAATCTGATAATCCTGATAATCCTGAGGACTAGCCTCCATTTGAGCCAATTCTACTGCAGCTCTTTCCATTCTTATATTTCCTGCAATTACAAGATCTTCAATCTGCTTGATAGAATTCACATTACTTTCAAAAATAGTCTGCAATACAGCATTATCTTTTGTAGAAGTGATGATTCCTGCATTTACTTTGTAAGAGATCTGCTCGATATTGTTGATGATCTTATCATATTTTGCAAATAAGTTTTCCACCTGAGTCATTACTTTCTTCATGAATGGTAATTTACTCAGGAAATTTTTTACTTTATTTCCGTTAAGCTCATCTACGTCTACATAATTAAGCTCTACCAAAAGATCATTGATAAGTCCTCCTACTTCTCCAGAGTTTGATCTTCTAACATTTCCTAAAAAGCTGTCACTCTGATTGGTTAAAGTTTTCTGAAGCTCTGCCCCAAAATTCACGATGGAACCTGGATTTGCCTCGTCAATAGAGTTGGCAAGAACTTCATATTTCTGGCGTTCTTCTGACTGCAATTGCGTCAGGTTTACATTTCCTTCTCTATCCACAAGAACTGCCGGCGCTGCATTCTGAACAGGCTGAGCCGGAGTTGGAGGAACCATTGGAGTTGGTTCAAAGGTTTTAAGAGGTTCTATTGATCCTAGTGGATCTATGGGTTGATTTTCCTGATTGTCCATGATTACTTCTGATAAATTGATACAAATTTCTCAAGGCCCTCTCTCTGTCCTGCTCCTACAGCCTCAAATTTCCATTCTCCGTTTCTGTTATAGATTCTTCCGAATTCTACAGCCGTTTCGATTGAGAAATCTTCGTCTAATTCATATTTTAAGATCTCTTCATTCGTATCTGTATTGAAAATTCTGATGAAAGAATTTCTTACCTGTCCAAAGTTTTGTTTTCTTGAATCTGCTTCGTGAATAGTTACTACTACTGTAATTTCTTTGATAGCACTATCAATTTTTGTAAGATCAATTTTGATCTGCTCGTCATCACCTGATCCTTCTCCTGTAAGGTTATCCCCTGTATGGATTACAGATTTGTCCGGAGACTCAAGGTTGTTATAGAAAATAAAGTGATTATCTGAAACTAATTTTTTGTCGTCCCCAAGCAAAAATAAAGAAGCATCAAGGTCGAAAGCCGTTCCTGTAGAAGTATTATTGATATCCCATCCTAAACCTACAGTAAATTTAGGTGCGTTAATGTTTTCTCTTTGTCCTTTTTGTAAGTTAATAGCCATAATATAATTCCGTTTGTGTTAAAGTATTGATGTTATTTTCGTATTCTTTTATTAAATGATAATTGTTACTGATAGCCAGCTCCAAAAGCAGATCCATCTGTTCTTTTTTTACTTTAGACGTAAGATAATCAAAATTACTTGAATCCAGTCCTAAAATATATTTTACAATCCTTGTATTGAATTCAAAACTTTCTTTATTCATCACTTCTGCAACATGATTTACATTTTTCACTGCATAATAATTGAAAAAGTTTTCAATTTTCGGGTCAAGGTCAAAATTCATCAGTTCTGCATAATACAGGAACATAAAGTCTGCTTCCACACTATATTCATCCAGGATTCTGTTGACTGTATATTCATGACTTCCCGTGATTTTTATATCGTCTATAAAAATACAAAGTTTTCCTCTCAAAAAGTCCTTATCAATGTAATAAGTGTCATTTGCGATCAGATTTTTTCGGTCTTCAAAATTAAGATTCCCGTAATCTGTGATATAGGTATGATTTCTGTTGATTTTTGATAAAATACTTGACTTTTTTCCTTTTTGAAACAGATAAAAATCAAGATGCTTTTTAAAGAAAAAACATAAAAAATTGGATGCTGTTGGAATAGCCATATAAGGGCTTGGCAGCACTACAATTTCTTTATCTGTATTTAAAAGTTCTGCATTTTCGGAAACAAATCCGTCGAATAATTCTCTTGCAAATTTTTCAGCATACGACTTATCGCCATACTTGAAATAGCTGTATTCTGCAGGTGAGAAAGTAAACTCATCTGCCGAATGAATGTGGTGTAAGCTGTATCTTGTATTCATGTTTATTTTTAGTGTTTAAGTAAATGGGCACTGAAACCGAAGTTCTTTGCTCCCTGATAATCAGCTACAGGATTGTCTCCGATGTGCAGAATCTGGTGCAATGGCAAATCCTGATCTTCGATCTTATTCTTCACTTCCTGAAAAATAAGCGGGTTCGGTTTGGAACAGTTGATTTCATCAGAATAGATGTGAAAGTCTATGTACTGATCCAGATTTTCATGAATCAGGAATTTTCTCATTGTTTTGCCTTTGATAAACCCGGTGTTGCTCAGAATATTAATGGTTTTCCCTTGGTTTTTGATATCCTCAAAAAAATCATGAATATTTTCAAAAATCACAACCGGTTTATATTCCAGAAATAATTCTTCACTTTTGTTGTAAAACGCATTGAGTTTTTCTTTATTCAATTGTTTTACATCTACATTCAAAGCACCCAAAATCATCAGATAAATTTCAAAAGTATCAATATTCCCTCCTGTCACCTCATTGATCGTATTGCAAAGATCATCATAATATTTTACGGTTTTCGCAACCTCCTCTATTGGTTTATCTACGTTGAAAAATGAGGAGAACAGCTCAACTCTTTTTGCTTTAAATTCAGGGTGAGATTTGATTAAGGTGAGCCACAGGTCAAAGGAAAAATGACAGTGGTTTTGAATGTCGATATCTGTTTTCAATAGGTTTTAAGTTAAAAGTTTTTATTTAGCTTCTTGAAAAAGATTTAAAATTTTCATTCATCAAAAAGTGTTTATAAGACTATTCTTCCCAAAGATAAAATTTTTATCATAAAAGCATTACGTTCATTCTCTGTTTTAAGATATTTTTATGAAAATCCACAATTTTGGTAGATTCACTGAAGGTGATTTTCGAAGCGTTTAATAACAACTCAAAAAAAATATTTTGAAAAATTCTTTGGAAATCAAAAAAAAATTATAATTTCGCAACCGATTAAAAATCAACAATGTCAACAAAAATGATAAATATTATAACTTTAAGCAATCCTGTCAGAGCTGTGTTCTTTGGCAGCACTGAATATTTATCTGAATAGTTCTATAGATCTTTTATACCTAAAAATATATTGAAGACCTATCTATTCAAATAGGTCTTTTTTGCTGCCCTGATTTCAGACTTTAACAATTCAAGAAAATTCTGTTGTTTGTTAAGATCTCTGAAAATTTTCCTTTGATACAAAATACAGAAAATGTTTTGCCGGCTTTATGAGACCGGAGTGTATTTTGTGCTCATTTTTTTCAGAATCTCTGCCAGACACAGATCTAAAAATCAACAATTTAAATCAAACAAAATGAAATACAACACACGAAATATAGGGATTATAGCACACGTAGATGCAGGAAAAACAACTTTATCAGAAAGGCTTTTGTATTACACTGGACTCATTCATAAAATCGGTAATGTAGACGACGGAAATACTACCATGGATAAAGACATACAGGAAAGAAACAGAGGAATTACCATTTCATCCGCTGCAGTTTCTACCCAATGGAAAAAAGACAATAAAGTGTATAATATCAACATTATTGATACGCCAGGGCACATTGATTTTGCAGTAGAAGTGGAACGCTCCTTAAGGGTTTTGGACAGTGTTGTTGCTGTTTTCTGTGCATCGTCAGGAGTTCAGCCACAGACTGAAAATGTTTGGTTCCAGGCTGAAAAACATGGAACATCCAAAATCTGTTTCATCAATAAAATGGATAGAATTGGGGCAGATTTCTTTGGAGTTCTCAATGAGATAACAACCAAACTGAATGCTGTTCCTTTGGCTCTTCAGATTCCAATGGGTGCTGAAGTACATTTTGAAGGTGTTATTGATCTTGTCAAAATGAAAGCATTATACTGGACCGATGAAAACGGTGAAACCATTGTGGAAAAGGAAATTCCTGACCATTATATTGCTGAAGCTGATGAATACAGAATAAAGTTAATGGAAACTCTTGCAGAAAACGATGAGAAGTTCTTTGAGGTTTTTATGGATACTGAACAAACAGTTACTGTTGAAATGATTTCAGAAGCTATACAAAGAGTCTGCAGAACAGGATCAGCTGTTCCCGTTCTATGCGGTTCTGCTTTTAAGAATAAAGGAATTCAGCCTCTTCTTGATGCTGTGGTTACTTATCTTCCGGCCCCTGATCAGCTTGCTGACTTGCAGGGAAGAGATCCTCAAACGGAAGAAACCGTGACATTGGAAAGAAATGAAACGGCTGCTTTTTCAGGGCTTGTTTTCAAAGTTGTGATTGATAAACATATGGGAAGGCTTGCTATGCTTCGTGTATATTCCGGAAAGATACAATCCGGAGATACGATATTGAACGTAAGGACGGGTGAAAGTTTCAGAATTTCGAGAATTTTACAGATGCAGTCGGACAAAACGTTATCACTAGATGAAGCCAAAGCAGGAGATATTGTTGCTTTAACGGGAATAAAGGATGCCAAAACCGGAGATTCTTTATCTTCTCTTAATCAGCCAATATTACTGGAAGCCATCACGATTCCAACTCCTGTTATCAGAGTTGCTATCGAGCCAAAAACCAATGGTGATGAAAAATCTTTTGGTTTGGTGCTCGCAAAAATTCAGGAAGAAGACCCTTCGTTGGTGGTAGAAAGAGATCCGCAAACCGGGGAAACTTTATTAAGTGGATTGGGAGAACTTCATCTTGAGGTTACACTGGAGAAAATCCGCCTGAATCATGGTATTGAAATCAATCAGGGAAAACCTAAAGTTTCTTATCGTGAGATCTTAACGGAAACCAAAGTTCATAGAGAAAAGCTTTCCAAACAAAATGGAGGAAGCGGTCAGTTCGCTGATATCACTTTTGAAATCGGACCAGGAAATGACCATGAACATGGATTGGAATTCATCAATATGATCAAAGGAGGTGTTATTCCTAGCGAATTCATTCCTTCTGTTGAAAAAGGATTCAGAGAAGCTATGGATCATGGACCATTGAAAGGATATCCTCTGGAAAATATGAAGGTGACTCTTCTGGATGGTTCTTTTCATGCTCAGGATTCCGCAGCATTTGATTTCGAAATTGCTGCAAGAGAAGGATTCAAAGCAGCGACAAAAGCATGTCATCCTAAATTGATGGAACCTATTATGCAGGTAGAGATCCAAAGTATTGAGGAATACACGGGCGCTGTCACTGCGGACATCAACAGAAGAAGAGGAATTATAACTTCTATTGATGAAAAATCAGGAAGAAGGATTTTTGCAGCGGAAGTTCCGTTAGCTTCAACTTTCGGGTACATTTCTGACCTGAGAACTCTAACCAGTGGAAGAGCTTCCATCAGTATGAAATTATCAAATTATGCTTTAGTGCCTGATTTTATCGCGAATACATTAATAACCTAAACAAGCAAGGACTGTAGATTTTTCTTACAGTCCTTGTCTTGTTATTGGGGTTTATTCTTCATAATTGATAATTGATAAACAATTCAATTTTATTTTCTATTTTTCCGGCATCACCTTATACGTAGGATCTTCCTGAATATTGACTTCCACTACAGCTTCTGCATTTTTAAGTATTTTTCGGCAGTCTTCGCTGAGATGACGCAGATGTAAGGTTTTATGATATTGCTTATAACGTTTGGATAATTTGTCCAGAGCATCTATAGCACTCATATCTACAATTCTGCTTTCTTTAAAATCAACAACCACCTGTTCCGGATCATTCATTGGGTCAAATTTATCTGTAAATGCTGTCACTGAGCCAAAAAACAAAGGTCCGTATATTTCGTAATATTTTATCCCGTTTTCATCAACATATTTTCTTGCTCTGATTCTTTTAGCATTATCCCATGCAAAAACCAGTGCTGAAATAATTACCCCGACCAAAACAGCTAAAGCCAGATTATGCAAAATCACCGTAATCAAAGCTACGGTAACACCTACAAAAATATCCGATTTCGGCATTTTATTCACAATCCTGATGGATACCCACTGGAAAGTACTGATTGCAACCATCATCATCACTCCTACCAAAGCCGCCATAGGAATTTTCTCTATGACAGGTGCTCCACATAAAATAATGATTAGAATCAATAAGGATGCTATTATTCCGGATAATCTTGCTCTGGAACCCGCATTCAGATTCACCAGTGTTTGTGCTACCATGGCACATCCACCCATTCCGCCAAAGAAGCCATTGGTAATATTCGCCAATCCCTGAGCTACAGATTCTTTATTTGTATTTCCTTTACTATTGGTAATTTCATCTACCATAGATAATGTCAGAAGGGATTCAATAAGACCTACTCCCGCCATAATTAAGGCATACGGGAAAATAATCTGTAAAGTTTCCAGAGAAAAAGGAATCTGGGGAATATGAAAGGTTGGAAGATTTCCGCTGATATGGGCAATATCTGCTACTGTTTTTGTCGGAATATTAAACCCGAGAACAACAGCAAATACAATGATAATGGCTACCAGAGAGGCAGGGACAGTTTTTGTGATTTTTGGAAAAAAATAAACTACGGCAATTGTAAGCGCAGTTAATCCTGCCATGATGTATAAAGGCATTCCCTGCAGCCAACTTACTGCTCCATTAGCATCTGTAATTTTGAACTGCTCTACCTGTGCCATGAAAATAATGATAGCCAATCCGTTCAGGAAGCCATACATAACTGGTTGTGGAATCAGTCTTACAAATTTTCCAAGTTTAAAGATTCCTACAGCCATCTGAAGTATTCCAGCAAGTACTACGGTGGCAAAAAGATATTCTACTCCATGAGATTGTATAAGAGCAATCAATACAACGATAGTTGCTCCCGCTCCACCGGAAACCATTCCAGGACGTCCACCTAAAACTGCCGTCACGAGTCCCATCATAAAAGCTGCATAAAGCCCTGTAAGCGGGGACAGACCAGCAAGAATAGCAAATGAAAGTGATTCGGGAATCATCGTCATTGCTACCGTGAAACCCGCAAGCAATTCATTCTTGTAGTTTATTTTTTTCGAAAAGTCGAATAAGCTTATAGTATTTTTCATTGATTTGCAAAGGTATGGACTGTCTCAGTGGTATACAATTTTTTCTTTTTATCATTTTTTTACAAGTAAGAATACTGCTTTCAATAATTAACATATCAATTCTTATAAAATGTTAATTTTCATTAAAAAATAGATATAATGTATGATTTTTACATTTTCAACTATTATTACTTCTTATTTTTGTTTACATTTGAAACCGAATAAGCAATTATTTGGTACTAATTAAAAATTCAACGCGTAAAAAACTGTTTATCAATGTATGCACAGTTTTCACTCATAGAATTATATAAAAACCTTAATAGGTTATATATTATTTTACACAAATGGCAGGAAGAGAAGTTTGAAAGAGAGAAGAGGAAACCATTAAAAATAAAGAATATACCCAAGTACATTAAGGTGATCCTTACCCACCTGTTTTTATATATTTGGTTAGTTATAAATCCATTTTTTAAGATTGATGATCTTATTAAATATATTTTAATATTTTTAAATCATAATTTCTATTTTTTATCGATTTCAAATCTGATTAAATCATTTTCGCTATAATAAATAATATACATACCCTATTTTCGTTTTTTTGATACATAAGTTTAAACAAAAGAACAAGATTCATTAAAAATGTTATATAAAGAAATTCATATTGGGAAGTTTATTAAGGAAAGGGTAGATGAAAATGAAATAACAACAGAAAGGATATGCAAATTTTTAGGCAAGGATGAAGGAACTATTGAAATGATGTATGCCAATAAATCAATGGATTCAGATCTACTTCTAAGATGGAGTAAATTATTGGAATACGATTTTTTCAGACTCTACAGTTCACATTTGATTTTATATGCGCCTCCTTCTGCAGTTAATAAAAACCAACAGAAATCTGAGAAAACACCTTATTTCAGGAAAAACATTTACACTCAGGAAATCAAAGACTTTATTATGAAAAGAATTCTTTCCGGTGAGATGACCCAAAGTGAAGTCATTAAAGAATACTCTATCCCGAAAAGTACACTCCACAGATGGCTTCAGAAGAGTGATAATGTAAACGGATAAACAGACACAACATGCGCCCCAATTACAAGAAAATTTATCTGGATATGCTCAGGATGGAATATCCGGAAAAGCTAAAGGATCCAAAAATTAAAGAACTCCTTGAAAAGCTTCATACCAGTGAAGATGTGCTTAAGTTCAATGAAAAACTGTTCAAACAGTCCAGAGAAAATCAAAAACTTAAAACTTACGACAGGCAGACCATGCTAAAATTGTTGCAGTATCAGAAAAAGCACGGTCATTCTACAAGCTATATGTCGAGAAAATATAAAATAAGCAGAACTACTCTTTCTAAATGGAAACTCATGTTTGAGGAAGAGCTTGAAAATACAATGAAAAATGCCGATCAGTAATCTGTCGGCATTTTTTAAAGGTAAAAATAAGGAAAAAACCGGGCTAAACGTTTGCCGGAATCGAACCGGATAACCTTGCCGGAATGACCGGCTTCGCTATTCCTCCCTAATTGTGTTACGATGAATTTTTTCCTAACGACACTTCAAAATAATAATATAAAGAAGCTGGAAGTGGGAAGAAGAAAGGGGTTAAAGTCTGAAAATATATCTGACTTTATAGAAAATTATATACAAAGATATCTTTCAACATCCCACTTCCGGCTTCTGATAGTATAAAAACAAGGCGAAAAACGAATAATGCAGTCGTGCTCTAACCAACTGAGCTACTCTTCCTATATAGACCGTGTTTTTTTGTTGTGGAAGAGACGGGATTCGAACCCGTGACCCCGTCGTGATGAGCGAAGTAACATTTTCCTACGGCACTTGTTTGTTTTTTAAAATAAAAGAGGCTAGATTTGAAAAGGCTTGTACAAGATCACTTTCATGACCTTCTGGAGTCGAACCAAATTAAACCGAAGTAGGCCTTCTCTACGGCACTCTTTTTATGTAAATCAAGGTAATATTTTTCAGAATCTTCCGTGCATTTGCTCTACCTGCTGAGCTACCTCTCCTTTTCGAGGGAAAAGGCAGGATTCGAACCTGCGACCCAATGTTTACTCAATCTCGAAGTATGATTCTAAGACGACACTTGATTTTAATTTTAGTAAGGTGATTAAATTAAACAGAGACTTATACGGGGTGTTACCATTTCTACTATCTGCTGATGCAGAACAGGATTCGAACCTGTATTACCGTCCCTTAAGAAGTAACTCTGTTTTACGACACTTACTTTATATGTTTATTCATAGTTATTAGTTTTCTTTTTGCAAAATTATATTGTGACTGCGCAATCTTTTTACGTAGTTATTTTTTTATTTAGATTTTGTTCGTTGATGTAATTTAAATAAAAGAGGCTAGATTCGAAAAAACTTTTACAAGATCACTTTCATGATCTGTTCTGGAGTTGAACCAAATTATACCGAAGTAAGTCTTCTCTACGGCACTCTTTTATAAATCAGGGTAAAAGCAGCGGAATCTTTCTATACCATCTATTCTTTCTTTTGAACTACATTCCGTTTACAACAGGAATGGCAGGAATTGAACCTACATCTGACGGGGGACTCGAAGTATGATTCCTATACGACACCTGATTCTAATTTTTCCATTGGGTTTTCCTGTATTTTTTCCAGTTTCGCTGGAACTTTGTATACGTTGCGTTTATAACTTCAAAACCATGTGGAAAACAATATGAACAACCCATATCATCTCCGTACATCAGTCTTGAGATCTGTACGCCTGAAATTTTCTTTGGAAAGTCGATTAATCCAAATTCATTGAATCCGAATTTTTGTCTTAACATTTTAGCTTTTTTCATAAGTATTGAGTATTAACCTCAATACACCGCTTCTTTTAAATCTGGTTTATAATTATTCATGGTTATTAAAATTTATATTCTTGATGCGCATTCTTTTTACGCAGTTATTTTTTATTTAAAAACCAAGTAACAATGTATAAGAGTTTTTGATTCGAGTCAAATTAAAAGTTTGATGATGGAACTCTTATGAACGACATTGGTCTGCAACTGGGCAATCTGGTGAAAGACTTTGTCAGTTTGGAATCGAAGTAGGTCTTTCTAACGACACCAGTATTATTAACACTGCAAAATTACATTATAGGTACGCAATCTATTTACGTAGTTTTATTTTTTATTGAGAAAACAATGATAAGATCAATTCACGCAGTTTAAAAATCCCTAAAACCAGAAGTAAAATAATGAATCCGATCAATAAAAAGATTCCTATCTTACTTAAAAAGCTTGTTTTGTTTTCTGAATAGCTTTCTTTCTCTCTTGTTTTGGCTTTGAAAACAGGAATTTGTTTGGTCGCTTTAAGGCTATCTTGTTCAAGCGCTATGATTATTTTCCTGGCATGTTCATCAAGCAGATTTTTATCTCCTCTGAAAACAATGTCCTTTAAAATGGCATTTCCTGAATTACTTAAAGACTTTCTGTAAATCTCTACTGCATCTTCCATTTCATGATTCTCCGGTTTAGAAAGAATCCAGAATTTACCTGCTTCGTCAAGAAATCCTGCTTCAAAATAAATCTGTCCTAATTTTTTTCTCAAGGAAAAATCATTAGGAAACTGATTGATCATATTTCTTAGTCTGTCGCATGCTTTTTTCTTTCTGCCATCTTTAAGATCCTGTTCAATTCTGTAAAATAAATTTCCCATAATTTTTTAAACAGTTTTATTTTTATTTAAATATTTGTTCGTTTTGCCTTGAAGCAAAAGAACCAAAAGTTCAAGACTTGGAAACTCCGGCTAAAAATAATCTACACTCTCTAAAAATTCTAAAACTTGCGCGAATGTTATATGAGTTCTTCGTTTCAATTTCCGTGTCGCGCTTCAAACAATAGAATTTTCTTAACGTTCGCATAGCTTATTTTCTTAACGCCTCCATTTCCTATGTCACTCTTTAATTCCAGCCAATTGTTTTGAAATTTTCTCTGGATATTTACAATTCAGCGTTTTTAGAACAGATACTATTCTGTTTTTTAAATTGATCTGTTGCATGATTACTTTTTCTAACTCAGCTTTGAGTTCGGATTCTTCTACTTCTGCAACAATTTTTATATTTTCAACATCTTCAATATTGGATTCTGTATATTCTGAGAAGCAGATTTTCCCATTTTCTCTTTTGTAAAACACCCATGGATGTCCTATCCAAAGGTCTTTCCATTCCGAAGATGGTGTATTAAAAATATTTTTCCAATCTTCAATATTGCTTATATCACCACAACAGTTAGGTTGTATCAATATTTTATCTTCTATTTTTAATACAATTCCTCCGTCAAAAGCCATGACATACATATCTTCTCCAGATTCGTCTGGTTCTGTGTCTTCCATTTTGGCTTCTACAATCATCTTCAGATTTTCGTCATCTATTGTTTCGATATCTGTCAAATAAGATCCTTTCTCAATAGCCTCAAAATTAAAATTCAGTTGAGAAACGGCTTCTTCCCATTTTGTAAACCATTCTTCGTGGTCTGGATAATCGGAAATTTCTGGTAACTCAAATTCTCCTTTGGAATATCGTAACGGGCTAATTTCAATAGTATTAATAAGTTTCATAATATTGTCGTTTAATTTTCTAGCCCGGATTGCAGCGGCATCCTTTTTCTTAATGGCATGAAAAAAGCTTTGGCGAAAAAGATACAGTGGAAAGCGGGAGTAAGCTCCTGAATATATTGATTCTTTTGATTGGTTAGTTTTTATTTTAAAAGCAGTGCCTGTTACAGCACTACTTTTTGAATCATTTTCACTGCGGATTTTTTGTCTTCCAAAGCATTCAGTACATCGAAAATTTTGTCTGACCAACCTGCAATAAGGTGTACATCATCTTTCCTGATATCAAGCGGCTGTGTACCATAACCTGCCAGGTCAAAAATATACAGCTTCGCATGAGGAGCGATGGCTTTGTATTTCTTCCAAGTGTCTTCAAAAGAGTTTCTGCTTCCTCTGCTATCCCACATCTGGGTATCCGTGAAAAGCATTACTTTATCCACCTGTTCTCTTCTTTTGATCAGGTCTTCGATGACCAGATAACCATTAGTGGAGTATCCTACTTCACCTTCACGCTTATAGAATGCGTCTACGTTTCTCAAAATACCATTTTTCGGCATTGGTACTCTTAGCCAACGGTCACCGAAGATACCTGTTACCACGTTTTTACACTGTGACTGCAGGATCATAGACATTAGCAAACCGATATCGTACAGCAAAATTTTACTTTTGCCGGAAACCGCTTTCTGCATAGAACCTGATACGTCGGCAGCGATCACTACTGAAGTATCAAAACCAAAGCCTTTGATGTTTCTGGCACTTACAACAACAGCATTTTCCAACGCTTCCAGTATTGAAGACAGATAAGGAGAATCTATGTTTTTTAATTCTCTATAAGCTGCCAGAAATCGGAATGGGAGCTGTTTTGAGTTGGATACGGCTCTTTCATCAGAAAGATATGCACATACTTTTTTCATAGCATCGGATGATACTTTAGCTTCCAGAATATTCCTCAGGTTTCTCATGGTTGCCATGTAACCTAATTTATTACTGAAGATTAGTTCTTCCCATTTGTTTTTGAAGGCCAGTTTTCTTGCTGCATCATCTGCAAATTTGGTCTGACCCAAAACAGAAAGTTCAACTTCCCATGTATAAGGAGTTTCCAGTGTATTGTTAGCAATTTTGTTGAAAACGGCCTGCTGGTTTTCGTCTTTAGCTTTCGGGTGAACCAGAAATAATGCATCTTTCAAGGTTACTTCCGCTTTTCGGTTGTATTTTGCAAACTGGTATTCATCAAATTTATTGAATGATTTCACCAGGCCTTTCTGAATCTGCTTTGACAGTTTGTTCAGTTTCTTGGTATCTGCTCTTTTGTTGGCAAGCTGGTAATATGCCAGCAATTCTGTAATTTCATCCGCTCTTTGTACCACTCCATCTACTGTTTTGCTTACAAGGTCTGTACCTGAGGTCTGCTTTGCCAATTCAGTTGTCAAAACCAATGGAATGGATCTTAGGTACATTTCTTTCCTTGCATAGACAGCGAGTTTTGCTACAAACTCAGGGTCATTTTTTTTGATCAGAGACTGAATTCTTTCCAACCTGTCATTTCCTTTTTCATAATTGGCATCTGACAGTCCTGTTGTAACAACAGCACTATACAATTCTTCTGCAGGTGTCATCGCATATGCTTTTGCACCTTCGTAGTTCTGTACTACTTTATTTTCTTTTTTTAAAAAATTAAATTTCATGGTTACTGTTTTTATTTGTTAAACATAGGAAGGTTTGATACTTCCTCTCTGATTTCTGATGCAAAGTAAAAACAGTATTACGTAACCTTTTTGCGTAGAATATTTTTCTCTGATTTTTTTTGATTTTTATTTTTGAAAATTGATTGTGAGGGGGATTTATTTTGAATAGCTAACACGGATTTGATAGGATTACGCAGACTTAAGTTTTGGCTAAAGCCAGATGAATAAATGATAATTTATTAGGTGGGCTAAAGCCCACCTCTATTGAATCAACATTGAAATTTAACAACAATTTAATTCCTAATTCCTAATTATAAAATCCTTCTATCACTCATTTCCATTAAAGAAATCGACTGTATTGAGTTTTCCGGAAATGGTTTTTTAGCTTTGTTATTATTAAAATTAAGCTATGATTAAAGGATTATATGAGACCCATGTTCAGGTGAGCGATCTGGAAAACGCGATACAGTTTTACACAGAAGTATTAGGGCTTACATTAGCTCATAGAGATGAAACCAGACCTATTGCTTTTTTGTGGGTTGGGGAAGATAAAGAATTTATGTTGGGGCTATGGGAACAGAAGGAAAATCTCCAGACAAGACATTTTGCTTTTTCCAGTAGTAAGGAAGATATTTTAAATTATTCAGTGGAGTTTCTTGAAAAAAAGGATTTAAAGCCATACAATTTTCTGAAAAATGGAAGTATTGAACCTATGGTTTTTGCATGGATGCCCGCACTGGCTATTTATTTTAATGATCCTGATGGAAACCAGCTGGAGTTTATTTCTATTCTGGAAAGTGACGGTAGACCGGAATTGGGAGTGCTTAGCTATGAAGAATGGATAAAACAAACAGGAAATTGATACAGTTTTTAAATTGATACAACGCAGAGGCGCAAGAAAATCAGAATTGATCTGTACTTAAACAAAATTAAATTTTTGCGCCTTTGCGATTGTTAACAAAATAATAAATGAGCATCAGCAGTTTTAAATATGTACCAGTTTCTTAACTGCCAATACGTGTTTGCAGGGACCTCTTTCTCCCTGATATTTAGAAAACCATTCACAGGTACAGCGTTCTCTTTCTTCTTCAATGATTACTGTATGGCCCACACCTGTTCCAGCTACCCTGGCTTCTGTTCTTTCTTTGTTGTTATTTAAAATCTCAACTTTTCCTGATTCTATAAGCTTTTCAGCATTTTTTAAACGTGGGTTTAATCCAATTATACGGCTTAATTTAAAAGGAAGTCTGCGATAAAAAAATTCTTTATCATCAAGATCGTAACCGAGTAATCCCATTGCTGCAAGCCTTGCTGTAATATTTTCAGTCTTATCAAAACTTATATTCTCTTCCAAAGCAAGTCTGGAAGGGTTGAAAGACTGATTGGCATAGGCATATTTATCCAAAGCATCAATCCATTTATCTGAAACATTTGAAATCAGGCTGTCCAAGAGTGCTCCTTCTCCGGAAAAACCTCTCCAGCACTCTCTTGACAAAGAAAAAGTGAATCTGATATTTCCCATATCGAGCTGCCATGTTGTAGACTGCATATCAGCATGTGGAAAAACCTGCATATTATCAATATAAGGAAGAAGAGGTTCCAAAAGACGAAGTCTGTGAAGCCCTCCTATACAAATAGAATCTGCAGATTTTACGGGAGAAAAAACAGGTTTATTACCTCTTACAATCAAGTAATAATCTGACTTTACCACTCCTTTCGGCATTCCACGAAACAATTGCTGTGTCTGGATTTTATTAAAAGTATAGCGCTTTTCTGATTCTGATAAATAGACCTGAACAGTTCCCAACCCTTTGATCCATTTTACAGGTAAAGGAACTTTTCTTTCTATGATTTTTTCTTCTTCTTTGTACAATCCCAGTTCTTTTTCACCTACGGAAAGCATGATTTTTTCATTCGGACGAATGCTTCCCAATGCTGTTATCATTGGCTGGTTAAAATCTACATTCGTTGTTCCGCTTTCCAGGAATTCACCATTCAATCCATCCGGCAGTACATCTACTCTTGCATAAGCACCTGCACAGTGAGAAAAACCTTCAAAGCGTAATCTTTCATTTCCTACTGTCACTATCGGATCTTTGAGAAGTGTCATCTGAAACGGAGACAGATTAAAGCTCGATTTCACAATATTGGAAAGTGCAATCAGACATCTGGCTAGAATAAAGGGCTGTCCCACATTTCCCCAGAAAAAACAAGGGACATTGGTATTTTTATGTATCTCGCTGTATTGGGCAAGAAATAATTCTTCAAGTGCTCCCTTCTTCAGTAAAGAGGATGCTCCTGAATAGTTGTAAATAAGCGTATCTTCCATAATTTATTTTTTCAGAAGAAGATTGCAGATTTTTTTCAGACTCGAGTTTTCTTTCCAGTTGTTTAATTTTTCTATTATTTCTTTATGAGCTGTTGAATGATTCAAAGCCAGCACTTCATGATAGATTTCAAGGATTTTTTTCAAATTGGTGACCGGCTCTTCCATTTGAAGCAGAATATTGGAAATCAATTCCTCTAAAGCAATATTATGATCTTTACTTACATTCAGCATGTGATGCTGCATAAGATCTGTTAATCTTTTAACCGGAGCCCACTCCAGTTTTTCGTGCAAACCGATCACTCTTCCCAACCATGCATTATCCATCATCTGGCCGGAAACATGTTCAAGCCATATTTCTGCTGCTGTTCCTCGGATGGTCTTATCACTATCCAGGAAAATAGTTCCCAGGAATAGATAACCGATTTCGTCCAGAGGTTTTTTGATCTGATAAAGTGCATTTGCAGTATTCAGAACAAGGCTTCTTTCAAAAACTTCTGCAATTCCGGAATAGAAAAGACAATATTTGATGACCTTCGCTAAAGCATTTGCCGGTGTATTTGGAAAACAAAGCATCAGTGCCGGAACCTCATTAAGTTCTTTCTGTTCAGCAACAAAATATTCCATGAACAAAGGTTCTTTTCTGTTTTCAAGATGATATTTCGGAATAACGATATTCAATTCTACAGGATAATATGAATTTTTTTTATTATCAATGGTTTTCCATTGATAGGCTCCTGAAAAAAATTCCACAGGAATATTATCATACCCAAAGCTTCTGAATTCTTCAAAAATAGTCTCAGGTGAGCGGGTAATTCCGGCTGTCATCCACCATGAAGGATGTATAAACTCTCCTTCTGGTTTTGCATTTTTACCAAAGAAGAAAAGTAGTAATTCTTTATATTCACCTTTCAATCTTTTCTCAACTTCCACTATTGCTTTTGCTGTATCATCTAATGCACAACGCTGCAGTGCCAGCTGAATATCCAGATGATGGGGTTCTGTATTATTATTCTGATAGCTCTCCAGCCTCTCCACCAAAGTAACAGGAGATATCCAGCATGGAGCATGTGTAATTGGGAATAACAAAGGAATTTTATCTCCTGATTTTATTTTTTCGAAAGCATACATTGCCAATTCTTTGAACGCTTGTCTTGCAGGACAGTCTGCCCCTACTTCTTCCATCAGACCTAATTTTTTCTGATAATTAGAGTAAGATTCTCTTGCAGCTTCTTCTTCTTTGGTTTTCTGGTATATTTTTTCAAGATTCTTAAGCTGAATCGGGTATTTTTCCAGCAAGGCCAAACCGAAGTTGATGATAGCATTGCACAATAAAACATTCAGATAAGGAACTTCCCATTTGGCTATGGTTTTACAGGCTTTCAAAAATACGGGTTCCATAAGCTTCACAGATTCTGCATCTACATCTCCTGCAAACTGGATAAATCCAGTCAAAGCAATATCACAGTGATAGCTATACGGATCATCCATTGCCAAAGGAAGATAAAACATCAGATCTTCAAAACTTTGAAGTACCTGTATTGCATTTTCGTCTACAGTCAGTAGCAGCTTTTGTGAAGTTATCGGTTCCAGTTCAGGTTGTTTTTCTTCAATATATTTTACCAAAAGAGGACGCACATTGGTCAGGATGTTATCTGAATAATGAGAAAGAGCTTCTCTCATATTTTCCGAAGCTGGAATATATTTAAGGATGATTTTTGCTGCTTTCGACTGTATCCCATCATCTTTGCTTACAAATGCCGAACTTAAGGCCATTCCCAGCATTTCAGGATCCATTTTCTTTCTCTGAAATATTTTTTCAGTAAGCACTAAACTGGAAACTACTACTGTTTTTACCTCTGAGCTCAGCAAATTCGGAAGATAATGTGAAAATTCATCATTTTTAAATTCAGAAGTTCCCACTATTTTTTTCAAATGTGATAATATCGTATTCACCGCTTTTGACTGTGAAGAAGCCAGCCCTGCAAGCAATTCATCCTGCAGATCAGATAATTCTTCTTCCGTAGGTTTTAAAGATGTAAATGCATCCATAAACCAACCGGTAACATTTTTATTAAAATTTCTGTTCGAAGCCAGGAGACATTCTCTTAGGAATCTTTTTCTTTCAATTTTTTTCTCTGTGATGAGTTTTTGAACAATAGGAAACCATTCTTTACGGAAGGGCAAAGATTTAGATGGATATTCACACAGATACCAAAAGTGGGTATTAAGTGTTTCAGGATGCCAATCCAGATCAGCCGGATGATTACTCAGGTGATGCCCCAGTAATTCTGGTTTAGGCTGCACGTAACCTTTTTCCGTCCATCCTAAAATATCTCTATAATTAAATGCTGTAAATTCAGCTTCTACAGATTCATTGATAAAGTCTGAAAACCAATCCGGGCATCCCCACTCCAGTATCTGTTCGGTCTGTTCTGCATTACGGAAAAGGCTCCAGTAATTTTTACCGAAATTCTTTTTGTCCATGCAGACAAATGAAGCAATATCAATAATGGAATGCTGATTCACAGATCCTGCCGTGTGGTAGGAGTTTTTAGTCATTACAATTTTACTAATCTCCCGATCCATTTTCTTTATAGATGGCACCAGTGTTTTCCTTTCTTCAATGGTAAGCTCTTTTAGAAAGGGGATAATCTCATGTATTTTTTCCTCATTAAGGATCTCATAAAGTCTTTCTTTCATGTGCTTCTAATTTGATGTATAAATTTGTTTCAGGTTATTTATTTTTTCCATTCTTCAAGCGGTTTTACAACAGTTTTATTCTTTTTTTATCAGTTTCTTCTCTACAGTTTATAATAAAGCTCAGGAAGCTTTTTAGCATTAAAAACTGATTTCTCAACAGCTGAAAGAATGGGGATCAGCAGTTTTTCAAAAATGGTAGTATAACTGGTAGTCAAATCAATAAGTTTTAAAATCTTATCTCTCAACCTCATTACAAATGACCATTCTAAAATGGTCTTTTTACCAATTATCGTTCCCAGTACATTTACCTTCAAATCATCCGAAACTGCCTTATTTAATAAGCCTTCAAAAGCCGTACCATAAAGGGTTTCAGAATTATTAAACAGTCCCGGAAACAGGAATAAATCTGACCTCTGCCAGGAAGAAAAACTCAGCTTTATACAAGCCTCCGAAAATCCCACCTTATCATCAATATCACACTGATAAACAACATGTAATAAAATCTTATTATTTTCCTTTTTGAAAAAAGAACCTGAAAAAAAGGGTCTCCAAAATAAAATTTTAATTAATCTATTATAATAAACACTATGATAATGATTGAATAAACTGGTCAAAAAAGAAGTATTCTGAGGATGGTAACTTTCAAAAAAATTGTCGGCAAAAAAAGCCAGTACCACATTATGGACTGATCTGTCTTTGTACTCACTTCCCGCTCTACTGCCAACTAAAGAAGGAAATACAGAAGTTATATTGTGCCTCAGTTTTTTATTACTATGTTTTTTTAAATGAACAACAACTTCTATTATATCTTCTGGTGTAAGCTTTTTAAGAAAAGGAGTCGTTCCATTTATTTTATAGTTTAAATATATTACCTCAAAACCTTCATCAACAAACATAAATTTATTCTTGTCAGCTAAAATAAAAAAAAATGACTGACAGACAGTAAATTATCCCATTAAAGTGAATTTTTTAACAAAATATTAAGTTAATGAAACAACCATTACCAATACCTTTAGTACCATAAAAACAATTCCCTGTTTAAAGATATATTGATAAAAAAGTGAATAAAAGCCCTGTATTCTAATATTTACACACAATTCGGTGTCTTAATTTAAGAATTTGTAATGCCACCCAAGACCATTGGATTAGTATACAGATACGTTAATTTTATTTAAAATAATAAAATAGGATTGTAATTCTCTAAATTTTATATATTTGCAAAACAAAAATACTTGACAACTCAAATACTTTTCAATGATAAGCACAGAATTATTATTTTTAATAAACATCAATAAGCTGCAGTCTGTAATCGCCAGAAAATTTGACTCTCTGAGTGTTCATGGCTTAGGATTCAATGACTTTGTTATTCTTTACGTCCTCAATTCTTCATCGGAAAACAGGATGCGAAGAATAGACCTTGCTGAAAAAATAGGTCTTACAGCTTCGGGAGTAACCCGATTATTAAACCCATTGGAAAAAATCGGACTGGTGACAAGAGAAACCAATGAAAGAGATGCCCGTGTCAGCTATGTGGTCATCACACCTAACGGCAAAAAGATATTTGAAGAAGCTAAGCTAAGTGCTGAGCATATTACGAAAGAAATTCTCTCTTCTAAAAAAGGTAAGTCTTTAAAAATGATCAACGAACTTTTATTTGATTTAGGAGGAAATATACAATAATGAAAACATGAAAAATGCATTAAAGAAACAGCTCAGGGAAAAAGCAAAAGACCACAAAACAACGATGGGAGTTCTTGCTGTTACCAATACATTAAACGGAAAACAATATATACAAGCTTCTTTAAATCTGGAAGCACTGGTGAATAAAATGAAGTTTCTTTTAAATGGCGGAATGTTTGAGCATTCACAATTACAAAAGGAATGGACAGAATTGGGTAGTGATTCTTTTTCTTTTGAATTTGCCGTAATCGTTCCGGATCAGAACAATGAATATATCAATTATCGTCAGGAGATACAAAAGGCTGAACAGGCATTCATATCAGAAAGCAACATGGAATTCTATTCATCATGACGAAAATTATCCATACAAAAGAGGCTGATCTATGCTACGAAATTTTCGGAGAAGATCATCAGCAGAATATTGTATTAATTCCTGGATTAGGAAGTCAGATGATCCGTTGGGATGCTGCATTATGTGAGCATCTTGTTGAAAAAGGGTTCAGAGTGATTCGTTTTGATAACAGAGATTCCGGGAGCTCTGTTTTTAATACAAAAAAAGAAATCCCTTCTGATAAAGGTATTAAAGAGATTTTTGCCGCACTTAGTAAGGAAGGAGTTCCTTATTCGCTGATGGATATGGCGAATGATGTCATTAGACTTCTTGATCATTTAAATATCAAACAAGCTCATATTGCAGGGCGTTCCATGGGAGGAATTATTGCTCAGCTTTTAGGTTCTTATTATCCTGAAAGGATTTTATCATTGACAATCATTATGTCAACTTCATTGAATCCTTCTCTTCCCAAACCAGATCCTGAAGTGATGGCGATGATGACACGGGTGTCTGCAGATCCTGTTCTCCATAAAGAAGAATACTTAAGGGAGAAGATACGTTTTGCGGAAAGAATATCAGGTTCGGGATATGTTTTTGATCCAAATCTGGAAACAGTATTGCTGGAACAAGAACTTACCCGTTCAAAGACAAAAAACGGAATCATCCGGCAGCTTATGGCAATGGGCTCTTTTCAATACGATCCTGAACTATTGAAAAAAATAAATGCTCCTGCATTGATTATTCATGGAACAGATGATTTGATCTTTCATTTAGAATGTGGAAAAGATATTGCGGATTCTATTCCTGGTTCTGAGTTTGTCCTCATTGAGGGAATGGGACATTCTATTCCGATGGAACTTTATGATTTTATCAGTGACAAGATATCTGATTTGGCAAAATAAAAAGACTGCCTCATTATTTGAGACAGTCCCGGTTTTAAATGTATCTGCTATTATTTCAGATTGTTTAATAATTTTTCAGGCACCAATGCAGAATCTTTGCAATGTTTTTTGCATCATCAACACCTCTGTGGTGGGTACCTTCTAAGGTCATGCCCAGTTCTCCCAAAGCTCTGTTCATGCCGACACTTTTCCTGATGGTAGGATGAATTTCACCAAATAATGTCTTCACATTGATATGGTCATCACTCATAGGATAATCCGTGTAGAATCTTCTTGCCTGATCCTGAAGCATGTTCAGGTCATAATTTCCATAACTTGCCCATGTCAGTTCTTCGGAATCATATTCTGCTCTCAGGATATCGAAAGCGTCATCCAGCATGATTCCTTCATGATCCAGCATATTTTGGGTAAGGGTGGTCAATTCCGTACAGAACGGACTTACTTTTGAATACTGAGGTTTGATTAAAATTCCCTCATTTTTGGAGATCTTACCGGTTTTTGCATTCATAATGCACACCCCGATTTCGATGATCTCACTTTCCTGACCTCTTGGCGGCCGGTTATCCCAACACGTTGCTTCGAGGTCTACTATTAATATATTTTCTGTTGTTTTCACTTGTTTAAAATTTGATTTTCATGGTGGAAGATGCATGTGGTAAGATGGAAGTTTTTACAGTGTTTCATTTACTTCCAGCTTCCAGTTTCAGTCTTCCATCCTAATTACTTTTACAGCATCTTACTTAAAATTCTGGCTGTATTATAAGCATCGTCTGCTCCGCTGTGATGGGTGCCTTCAAAGTTCATATTCAGATAACTTAAGGCTCTTTTAAGTCCTATTTGTTTGTGTAATTTAAAATGCCTTTTAAATTCATGCATCACATTCATATAATTTTCTGAAAAAGGATTGGTTATCCCGAGCCACTCGCATTGTTCTATGATCTGCTCTCCATCGAAGTTTCCATATCCTGCCCAGGTAAGCGGTGCAGAATGGTACTGATCTCTGATTATTTTACAGGCTTCTTCGAAATAGATTCCTTTTTCTTCTATCAGCTGCGGAGTAATTCCTGTCAGTTCTGTACAAAATCTGTTGATTTCTGATCGTTCCGGAATTACATAAATGCTTTGTTTCTGGGAAATTGCTTTTGTTGTTACGTTTAATTTGCAAATTCCTATTTCTATAATATCGACTTTCTGCCCGATGGGAATTCTGTCGTTTTCCCAACATGTAGCTTCCAGATCGATGATTATGATCTCATTGGTTGTTTTCATGATTTTTTAGAAATGAGAAGCTAGAGGTTAGAAATTAGTTAGGTTTCTACTTCTCCTACCCTTCAGCTTCTTTTTCATTGTTAATTGTTAGTTTCTAGGAGCAAATGGAGGAGTCCATTTTTTCCTTTTCATTATTTCTTTGACTTCCTCGTAGGAAACCGGATAAAAATTGTGGCAGTCTACCCCAACGTCAAAACTAAGTGCCATCTCATCATCCGGCAAAGTTCCGTGTGAATGGCCGTATAATTGCCAGACTCCTCGGTGTGAACCATTCCAGGTACGCATGGCGTAATGGAAAAGGATGATTTTCTGTTTACCGTTGTTTTGATCCGGTTCATCAATTCTCAGTTCGTGATAATCTTTGATGGAGGCAAATCGTTTGGGATACGTTAAAGCAGCTCCTTCGTGATTGCCTTTAATCAGATGGATATTTCCATTTAACCGATCCAAAATCTCTTTTGTAAAGTCCGGTTTTCCTAAACTCATATCTCCTAAATGGTAGACTGTATCACCGGCTTCAATTTTCTCGTTCCATCTTTTAATGAGTTCTTCATTCATATGGTCCAGTGATTCAAAGGGTCTCTCTGAAAATTTTATAATATTCTCGTGACCAAAATGATGGTCTGCTGTAAAAAATATATTGGGTTTCATTTTTTTAATTTTTTTTTCTTTTTTAAAACCACCCCGTCAAAAATTCTTTGAATTTTCGCCACCCCTCCAAAGGATGGGAATTTTCACACTTTCATTAGTTCTATTTCTCTTTAATAAAATGAAGTGTTTCCGTTCTTCTGACTTTTATGGTTACTTATTATACATAAAAAAGTTTCGGTAAAAAATACCGAAACTATACTTTAAGAGTCATCAACTCTTCTTTTATAAAATCAATCACTAAAGAATTCAACTTTTTGTTGATCCTTTTCTGCTCTTCTTTTTCAATAGCTGTGAAAGCTGCCGGGAAGTCTTTTTGGAAGTCTTCTAAAATATCCTGTGAAAAAAGACCAATCACCTTACCTATCATTTTAGGTTCGAATTCGCCAATTTTACTTATCACATTATTCAATCTGTTGACTGTAGCATATTTTTGGATTTCCTCCCAAATCTCCTGTGCTTTTTCACTGAAGTGAACCTGTTTCTGAACAGCTTTAGCTTCTTTTTTAACCATTTTGGACTTTTCAACCCATTTTTCATTCTTATTTTTTAGAATAATTCTGGCTCCATTTCCGAAATATTTGGTTTTCAAAGTTTTTACAATAGTCCCTTCACACATATTGTCTTCCAATTCAGGTAATCCAAGCCAGGCCGGAATTTGTGAATTGAAAACATTAGGGAATTTTAAAGCGTCTTCCAAAGTTCCCTGAAACAAAATTTTAGCATAGAAAAATCCTGTCTCTTCAAAAATCTGATTGACTACTTCTGTATCCAAATAGGTAATTCCATTCAGTTTAATATCGAAAGCATAAAATTCGTTGTAAGGTGCATATTCAATACCTTTCTGTACTTTCACAGCATTTTTTACGGGTTCTACTTCTTTATGTTTGTATCCGCCACCGAACAATTCACCGTAGATCACCACAGTTTCAACATCCGGATGGATGGCTTTCACTTTTTGAAACACTTCTATTACATTTTTTCTGTAACGTTCCAAAATCTGATGGGCATTGAAAAATTTCTCATCTTTTTCGATGAAAGCAGTTCTCTTCGCGATTTTAATTTCCTTTCCGTCGGTAAAGAAAGAGAAATTAGCTCCGTGAACTTTTTCCTGTACGATGAAAACCTCATCCCCAAAACCCTGAATTCTGATCTGTTCGATCACGCGGGTCTGGTAAGCATTTTCTATTGTGTTATATGTTTTGAAAATCATTTTGTTTTAGTTTTTAATTGTTCTTAAAATTTTTTAAAAGGCTAAGAATATTTTCCTTTCCTACCGGATTCATGGAGTGACAATAGAATTTTGGAAGATCCAGATAATTGTCCATACAATATTCTATCAGCCATTTGGCACAGTCATATCCTGTTTTTTCAACAAACTCCTGAGAGCCCTGTTCCAAATAATGCTCGTCTGCAAGATCATGATCAAAAGAAATCATTTCCGGAAGTCCTTTTTCCAAAATCCTGTTGACAAACTGTTCGTAATTCCGAACGATATGCCAGTCGCTTCTGAGGAACATATCCTGTTTGGTATAATGATAAGCCTCAATCGGGTATCTTATATCATCCAGAAATAATAATCTTTTAGTTTTTTCCATGATTTATTTTTTAATTTGAAAAATAAATATTCAAAGCTTTTATAACACTTTTTACATTGGTGTTTGGATAAAATCCTGAACTGTTAATACAATTTATTTCAACAATTTTCCAGCCTTTGTCTGTTAAACAGATATCCATCACAAAAGCTTCCCCAAGATTAAAAAGGTTGATCATTTCATGAGCGAAAATGAGCCCATCTTCTGAAACCTTTTCTTCAAAAGGAGCATCATCATTAAATTTATAATAACCACCATCAATAATCTGTCCACCAACAATCCAAAGTCTTGCTTCTTTTATTGCTCGTTTTGCCTCGGAAACCTGTATTAAAGAATCTTGTGTAATTCTATTGATCTGACTTTCCATTGCTTCAAATACAAAATCTTTCCATTCTGTCTCTGAAAATACTTTTCCTGTAAAAATTTTTGCTTCATTGTAGGGTTTTATGAATTTCATCTCATCTTTTTCCCAATTAAGCTGCTCAGAAATTTTATAAACAGAAGCATTATCATTAAGGAGATTTTCTCCATAATATTTGGAATATACCTCATATAGGTGATTGCCTCCATAAAAGGAACCCGGAAACCAGTCTGAATTTTGTTTTGCCAATCTTGCGATTGTCACCGAACCGTATACAAAAACATCTTTTCTACCTGTTTCGAAATCAATTTTTTCTGCAGCAGGAGGAATATTAACTACATCATAATCAATATTCAATTCTTCCAATGCATCAAAAATTTTATAGTGATCCGGATCTAAATACACATTAGCCTGAATTAGAAAATACATGGTTATTTGTTTTAAGGTTTTCTTATTTACTTTTCACTGTCTGTGACAATTCCAATTTTGCATCTTCAGGAAACCCTGAAAGACCTGGAATATCATTATATTCTAAAATTATTTTTTTCCCATCTTCCATTTCCAATACATCAATAGCTACAATATCGGCTTTGATATATTCTTGTAAAAGCTTTACTTTTTCAATCCATTCATCTTCTGGATTTATGATTTGATACTCCTGAGTTAAAGAATTGGCTTTCCAATATTTCCCTTTTCTTTTCATTGCCCAAACTTTATCATTGATAGCCAGATATCGAATGTCATATTTATAATCAATAAACCTTTCAGTTGTTACATAATCCTGATGAATAAACAGTAAATCTTTCAATTCTTCCCATTCTTCTTCTGTTGAAACTAAACTTTTACCATATCCTCCATGATGATTTCCAACTTTTACTACGAAAGGAAATCTCATTTCCAGATTTTTCAAATGATGGGTATTAGTTGCCACATTAAAATTGATAACCGGAAGTCCAAGTTTTTTAAGAATTTTAAGCATTGTAAGCCTTTCATACCCCATTAATAATGTAGAAGCTGAATTTACACAAGGTACTCCTGAATAATCTATTAGCTCTAATATACTCCGGTATTTAGGTTCAGGATTAATTGCACCTAATCGCCAGAAAATAATATCCGGTTTGCAAACTCCATCTGCATCTGTTACATATAATGAAGAATCTTTTAAAATGAATTCAGATGTCTGAACTTTCTTCTGAACGACATCAAACCCTGCAAAATACTCCTTCCAATATTTTTCTCCGTTAATGATTAAAATTGTTTTCATTGTTTTTGATTAAAAAGATTACACCATCATATCAGCACAGTTGGAACTTGCGAAAGCGTAAGGTTTTGCTTTAAACACATATCCCATTCCCAGAATATATCCCATGGCATCTTTTAATGCTACATTGGATTTAAAATCCGGGTCGGTATTAATGTCTGCGTGTACCTCCATTTCCACACCATAAGTATCCAACACAGAGCAGATCGCGTATGCAATTTCAACAGATTTGTTGACTTCATTCAGCATTCGCTCCTTGATACTGATACTCTGTATTTCTCTTTCTTTTCTAATAAAGGTAAACGCTCCTTTTCCCTCACGAATAAATACTACTGCTGTAGCATAGCTGATGGCATTTCCATATACATGAGAGTCTGATCCCACACATACTTTCAGACGGTGTCCATTGGCCTGTTCGCGGAGGATGGCTTCTTCTACCAGCTGTGTGATAGAGTGTTGGAAAATTTTTCCATTCATATTCTGCCATGTTTGTTGTTGCGTTTCCATTTTTTCTACATGTTTTAATTCATAAATGATTGTTGATTGTTGATAATTGATAAATGATAATCGATAAATAATGAGTTGCTCAGCAATCATTTATCATTGATCTTTTATCATTTATATTTTTGGTACGGAAAGAGGGATTCGAACCCCCAAAAGCTTGATCCTAAATCAAGAGTGTCTACCATTCCACCATTCCCGCAGATTTTATGAGTAATGATTAATTGGTAATAAGTAATATGAAAATCTGTCATTATTATTCATTACTTATTGCTCATCATTTATCGCTCATATTTTGTACCTCTCCCCAGATTCGAACTGGGACTTTACGGGGTTTAAAGCCGTTTTCTCTGCCAATTGGAATAGAGAGGCTGCTGTTTTTATAAGTAATGAGTAATCGGTAATTAGTAATAGAAAATCTATGGTTATTACTCATTATTTATTACTTATTGCTCATATTATATTTAGGTTTGAGAAAGCTCCGTCTGTTTATAAACTATGCCTGTTAGTGTTTGTAAAGATCTTCTATGCTGGACAAACCTTTCTCATTTCCTAATTGTATTGTATTTTAAAAAAGTAAAAGGCTGTCTGTTTTTATTGACTAAAGATCTTCTGCTCTCGACAGTCCTTTTTTCTCTTTTCTTATTTTTTGTGTGAATGGTAACTGGCCAATTTTTTTAAAAAAATCTGAACTTTCATGGTATTAATATCAATTCAATATTGACCAGCTATTCACATCCAGTACTCTATAAGGGAATCGAACCCTTGTTTTCTGCTCGAAAGGCAGGCGTCCTCACCGTTAGACGAATAGAGCATTGAACCACTGACCAGGAATCGAACCTAAACAACAAGAGTACATTTCCTGCATGCTGCCATTACATTATCAGTGGTTGGTGGAAGTAGTAGGATTCGAACCTACTCAGCAATGAAGCAACAGATTTACAGTCTGCCCCGACTCTCCAACTTCGGCGTACTTCCGGATATTTATGAGCAATTAGTAATAAATAATTTCTCATTTTTTTTCCTTTCAAAAAAGAAAAGGGCTGTCTTTATATTGAATGTTTAACTAAAGATCTTCTGCGCTCGACAGCCTTTTTCTTTTATTAATAAAGGATATTCGTTGCTATAGATGATAAAAGATTCTTATATCTCCTATAGTTTTTACATTGAGATGGCTATGGGATTCAAACCCACTCAGTTTACACAACGGTTTTGCAGACCGCCCCGACTCTTCCACTTCGGCGAACCATCAAATAAAAAAATAAAGCCTGTCTTAATTTGTTTGAAGAACTTCTGCGCTTGACAAACTTTATTTTTACCTAAAAATTTATAAATGATCACAATTAATTTCTAATGATTCCGGAGAGAAGAAAAGCCTGTCTGTATTTTTCGTGTTTGGCGTAAAGATCTTCTGCTCTCGACAAACTTTTACTTTTTCTCCTGAAACAATTAACAATTAGTTACCTGCGATTTTGGAAAGACTCGAACTTTCAACTACTGGTTTAACAAACCAGTGCTCTTCCATTGAGCTACAAAATCATTGTAATTTCGGAAGGACTCGAACCTTCAACCTTCGGTGTATCAGACCGACACTCTAACCACTTGAGCTACGAAATCATTGGTATTCCATAAGGGGATCGAACCCTTGTCGTTCGGTAGAAAGCCGAATGCACTTACCACTATGCTAATGGAACAAATTGTCTGGAAAGCAAGATTCGAACTTGCGACCTCCCGCGTCCAAGACGGGTAAACAACCACCGTTATCTTTCCAGCTTTGGGGTTCACTTCTGTTTCTTTTCCGGGAGACAGCCGGATGGGAAATTTTCCATGAACCTTTTCTTTGTGATTCCGAGAGGGCTCGAACCTCTAACCCTGGGTTTAGAAAACCCATGCTCTATCCAATTGAGCTACGGAACCGTTTTTGTAATCCCAGAAAGATTTGAACTTTCAACCCCCGGTTTAAAAGACCGGTGCTCTAACCATTTGAGCTATGAGATTTTCTATTTTGGGTATCTCCGGGGATCGAACCCTGTTCTCCGGTTCCACAGACCGGCGCTTTACCAAATAAGCTAAAGAAACCATAAAAAAAGCGCCTCTTTTCGGGAGGCGCTTCATATATTTAAACGTAAGAGATCATTAGCTGACCCACGTATATAAGCACCTTTTATCCACAATTCCACTTTCAAGAATACACGCAACACCTGTCGGCTCTTGTCCGAATAGTCTTGAATATCGATTGAATATGTTGTGTAACTGTTTCATTTTATTTTTGTTTGTTTCTAAATTATTTTTAATTGAATCCTGAAAACCTGTTGCTTTCAATTTTCGGTTGCAAAGTAAATATGATTTTTTTTAACCTGCAAATAAATTTTTAAATTAAAACATTGATAACCAATTAATTACGAGTTAAATTTAGAATAGAGAATTTCTGTCCGCAATATTTTGCAGATATCTTAATTACCTAAATGACTGTCTCTCATCGGGTTGCTTATCACTCTATTTTATCGTATTAAAGTTTCATTGTTAATTAAAAAATTTTCATGTTTATAGTTATTTTTTTTCATTCTAAATAATTTCTGACCTAAAAAACAAAAAACGCCTCGGTTTTCCGAGGCGTTTCTGTTGTATTTTGATTAATTTTTTACAAGTTTATAGTAAATAATTTCCAAAGTCAGCACATTTCGCCTCATTCCATATCACCTCATCACGTCCGAATAATCCTTTATTAGAAGGACTTTCGAATAGTTCCGCATTGATATGTGCTCTTTGTATTGTCATAATTTTCTGGTGCAAAGATAAATCTTTTTTGGTTTTATTTTATCATCTTCACAAGGAAGGGTAATAAAAAGGGAGGTTATGATACTTATAGATAATGCTTTTTTTAACGCAAAGTATTTATTTCTTTATACAATATTTTAAGGGAGCTAAGAAAGAAGCGATTTTCAATCGATTGGATGAGGCGAACGTTTTATTTTTGCTTAGTATAAGTTGTTCTTCTCAATTTTGTGTTTAATTTCTAAACATTTTATTTCTTCCTGTTTTGAATCTAGAAATGTCTTTGAGAATTACCTCATCATGGGGATTAAAAAATTTCAGTTCATTGACAATCTCTGAACGGGTATTTACTTTTTCCGCGATGATTTCATAGGCTATATTTCTGGTTGCTGCCTGTAACTTCGGGTCTTTCCTGAATTCATGTTTCATGGCTTCCAGATAGGTGATCTTTTTGTAGGCTGGCGTGTTTTCGTACAAATTCAGAATTTCAGATTCTAATTTTTTAACGTCAAAAATATTGGCAAAATAGTTATTCAAACAGTTGAAGGCGTCTTTATCTTCTTCCCATCCTTTCAACAGTACTTTCTGAGCATCTTCTGTTTTTTCCATCTTTTTACGATAAACCAGTGAAGCTTTCACCATCTGGCTGTTGCCTACATAATCATCTGCCACCATCTGATAATAGGAATGGGCATTTCTAAGATCGTTAATTTCTTTGTAGAGATCTCCTACTTTTTCTTTTTGTTCCATTTCTTTATAAAGGTCAATGGCTTTTTTGTATTGTTTTGCTTTTTCGTAGCAGACGGCAGCATCGGATTTATTATTCAGTTTTTTAAGATATACTACGGCTGCTTCATTATAGAATCCTCCATTTTCCAGAGTTTTTGCTCCTCTGTAGTTGTCCTGTAAAAGGTTCATGTATACTCTGGCTGCTTTTTTATAGTCTTTTTCAGCAATATATTTTTCGGCAAGTTCTTCGTATTTGCTTCTGATTCTGTCAAAAAGTGAATTTTCCAGATAGAAACTACTGCTTCCGCTGCCTTTTCTTCCTGCAGAATTTCTGTTGTTTTGTTCTTTATCTTTCAAAGAGGTGATCACCAAAAGAATGATAAAAGCTACAATCAGGAAAATGATTAAAGTCCCGATCACACTCCAGAAACTTTCATGGAATAGCTGGGCTACAATCCCGACAACCTTAAACATGGCCAACAGTACAAATGCTGCTATAAATTTGTCTATAAATTTCTGTCTATTCATCATCATCGGAATTTAAAATGGTTTTATCTTCTCTAAACAGACGATAGAGAAGTAACATCACACAAATCACCAAAATCCATACAAACCAATTGTACCCAAACATTTTGACCAGCGGATAAAATAAGTATACAAGCATGGCTACAAGGATGGCAATTAAAATAAACTTTACCCATACCGGAACATTGTCTCCGCCAAGGTTTAACGATTTATTTTTAAACAGGAATAAATACAATCCTACTCCGGCAATCATCAGGATCACCATGTACATAATATCTGAAACCGGAGCCTTTTTCTCTAATGGGCTTCCTTCGGGAGCGATCGCTTTTACTTTTGCTTTATCAATAGATGCAGAAGAAGGATCTACAATATCTAGCGTCCCGTAAAGTTTCCCTAAAGAATCTGCCATTAAAGCTTTTCTTTTTTTCAGAAGATATTTTATGACATCTCCATTCACTGGCTTTCCTTTGGTGTATTGTTTCAGAGAATCTGAAATTTTACGTTGCAGCTTTTCGGTTTTTTCTTCTATATGTTTTGTAATTTTTTTTGTGTAGATCGTTTTGAGAGAATCTCTGCTTTGTTTTTCTTTATTCACAAGCTTCCCAATGTCACTCCCTATTTCACTGACCTCTCTTCCGCCTGCTTTTTTATAGTTTTCTTTATCTTCTTTTGTTTTGGACTCTATGATTCCTGCATTAATAAGCTCTTTGGATAATCCTTTTCTCTGCTGGTGATACATTGAATCAATCTTAAGATCAATTTCTGACGTTCCGGACTGGAAAGCAATCATGTCCGAAGGTGCCTTTACTGCATTACTTTCAATTTTTCCTGAAGAACCTACTTCTTCCCGCTCAGAATTATTTTTATCTGAAGGTAATGCAATTCTTAGTACAATAGCTGCAATAATAAGCGCCCAGAATATTCTACGAAAATTCTTTGTTCCTGCACTTTCTGTTTTACCTGTAGAACCTCCGCCAAATAATCCTTCCAGCCAGGTAAACTGACCAAAACCATCACCTCTGGAAGTTCCCATTACATCCAGGGAAACACCCAATTCTACCGCTCTTTCAGGATATTTTTCAATGTATTTTAAATATTTTTCTATTTCTTTTTTATTCCCGGCCATTACTTTTTTAAGATCAAATGGCAGGTTGTTCATCCATTCTTCTTCGGTTTGTTTTGGCTGTAATGCTTCCATTACTTTTTCATCATCCATTTCCACCGTATAACTTTCTATTTTTTGTGGAATTGAAACTCCTTTCAGAGGCTTTCTGATGGTTTCATCAATTGTTTCCGGCTGTTGAATTAATGAAATCCAGTCGATTTCTTCAGACAATTTTACCAATCCGAATTCTGGATGCATAATCAGAAAACGGGAGTCAAGCTGTGACCAGTCTTCCTGATTTATTTTGGGGTAAAAGGTTGTATTTTCAGGGATAAAAAGCCTGTCGTCCACGCTTTGAAAGTAAGCATTTCTACCTATTTCTTGTGGAGCATGATCATTAAAAATAAGAAAACATCCATACAGCACATTAGGGCTATTTGCCGGAATAGCATAAGACCTAACCTGACTTAAATTGATCCCAAGGACTTCCATTTCCTGAAACCATACCACGGGTGAGGAACCTTTAATCAAAAGTCCTTTTTTGGGATAGTTATTTTTCGGGAAAGGTTTTATTCTAAGCTCCATACTCCAAAATCTGTTCTATAAATGGTTTTAAAAACCTGTCGCACATATCATCCATTGTTCTTACTTTCAACAATGCATGTTCCGGAAGATAATATTCTGACCCACCAAATTCCGTATAGGTAGCCAACGAGAGGAAACCGCCCAATGTGGAGGGAATAAAGAATTCTTCAATACTCTTGTTACTGCTTCGGAAGGTCAGCATTCCTCGTGAATCGGTAATGATTTCACTTCCATCAGGGAATGTAAATTTATTTTTATTCTGCTCTGCAAAAATTCGGATATCATATTTGTTTTTGGAAAAATTTAACGTGTTTTCGGAAGCACTGTATAATTCATTCCCGGAAACAACAAGGTTTTCGTATTTATTGATTCCGATTTTATTAAAATTATTGATTATTCTTAAACCGCTTCCTTTCAGCTTAGCAACCTCAGCTTCGGCTTTTATATTATTTTTCTCAAATTCTTTCTCTTTCCCGGTGACAGGTTCTACAGAAATATTTCCATCAATGTTAATTTTATAATAGGTCTCATTATCCGGGTAATGCAGGTAAAAATTACGCCCAAAATATACCAGTCTGTAGGACTCAGGAATATTCATCCCAGTAAGATTCTGGTCAGAGTATTCTCCTGTATTAAGATTAAGCTTTGATATTAATTTCTGACCAGAATGATATTGACAGAGAATAAAGTGCTGCTGTCTGTTTTTTGCGAGGGCAAACTGTCCTTTTGGCTTTATGGAAATTTTATCAAACAAAACTTCACAGCCATGATGTGTTTTATAATAATCATAAGAGTGTCTGTCGTAATAATTATCGGAAAGATAAGTTTTCAGTAATTCCTTTTTTGAACTTAGAATAAAAAATTCTCCTTCATATAAAAACTTAGCGATTTTATTGACTGGTGTTGGAAATAAGCTCGGGTAGTTTTGTGGGAGATCTGTTTTCTTTCCGTTAAAATTATGAGTAGATTGTTTTTGCTGCGGTGGGTTGGCCCACAACTCCTGCAATGGAAGTTTTATCTTCTGGATATGTTTTCTTGCTCCTTTATGATGTTTGTAAAAATTGATTTCTCCATCTGAAGACGTTGTCACCAGAAATTTTAATTGATCTCTATTTTGATGTACAACCCTCTGAATTTTCTCATCAGCCATATTATCCTGATGGGTAATGAAGAACACTTCAATATCATTTTCTGAATTGTGTTCATTAAAAAATTTCTCCAGCGATTCAGAAACTTCCAGAACGGGACTAACTTGATTAAGATTTTCAACCACCTCTTCCACTTTGTTGAGTGTAATGGGAATGCCTGCCTGTCCTAAGGCAAAGACTTTACATTCTGAATGGGCTTTAGGATGTTTTATAACCGCAATTGCAGAAGCATAGGCTAATACTTTAGGTGTTCCCCAGTTTCTAAGGGAAGTATCAATCAGGATAATTCTTTCAAAAATATTTTCTTCAGGCGGTATTTCTCTTTGAATGTAAAGCGCCTCATTATTGGCTACACGATTCATGAAGACGTCATCTTCATTGGCAAATTCGGAAAGAAGCATTCTGTGGAAATCACCTTTATTGGTCATATCAGAAATTCCTCCGATGGGTTGTTCCCCTGGAGAGAGATGACGCATTGGAATTTTCAGTCCGCTCCAGATTCTTTTGATCAGGCTTCCTACCTGAAAAGTCTTGGGCTCTTCAATCAATTCTTTGATGAAATCTTTATTGGTATCTGCTGTAGTTTCTTCTTCTACCACCTCATCATCCAATTCAGGTTCATGAATCAATCCTTTCATGGAATCAATGATGGATTGTACAGTGGGAAACTTTTCATTCAGATTCAAAGCGCTTAAATCTTTGTTTAAAGCTGATGAACCGTCTTCGTATTTTTCTGCACTGACAGCAAGTTCCTGTGGTCTTTTATAATAGATCTTTAAAAAAGCGTCTGAAAGACTTGATGATAAACTATTATGACCATTTCCAAAAAGAGTTTGCAGCAATACAATTCTGGTTTGCTTCTGTTTGTAAACTTTGGGAAGTGATTTTATTTTTTCCAGAAATTCAATTTGTTTTTCCACACGGAATTCAAAATCCTCTCCACTGTAAAATTTGGCTGTGCGTCTCAACGGACTGGCAAAATCTGTATAGCCGTCCTGCATCGCGTATAAAACCATAAGCAATGCCCCGAAAGGAGGCCATCCCACGGGCTGAAGCTGGTTCAGAATTTCCATTACATAAGGTCTGTAAGCAATGGCTCCCACCTCCGGAACGGAGAGAAGATTGTTATCATGATAACCGCAATCTCCAGGAACATCTTCATCTGTTTTCCATTCCCAAAAGTAATTTTCGTAGGACTGGAAATAAGCCTTTAATTCCATTCTCTTGATTTTTCGGTAAGACGGAATGAACTTACAGATAACGGACGGAAATCGGTTCCTTTAATTAAAAGACTGTTTCCTTTTTCGTCCCATAACAGTAAGTCTTCCGGTTCTTTATTATATTTCTGCTGCAACAGCGTACTGACGTTTTTAAATTCAAAATCCAAACCGGCAGGCAGCAGATGTCTGTCTTTGGTCCAATAGGTCTTTCCGGGAAAGCTTAGAAGTGGAACTCCAACAAACAGAGCTTTATCTCCCAGCAAAGTCCATTTTATTTTTTCAAGTTTAAATTTGGGCAATGCGATGATACTTTCTTTAATATCAGCAATATTGCTGAGTAAAGCGATTACCGGCTGTTCTTCATTACTTTCTTTCAGTTGTATCTGAACCTGTTCATGAATACCAAAATAATTTTGGTTGGAAGGTGGAAAACTAAGTTGCAATGCTTTATCTATAGAAATCCAAAGCAATGCGGTTCTCATTTTTTTGCTTGGAACCAAAGCTTCTTTCCTGAATAAAAGTCCATCACGAAGTTCATATAAAATAAAATCCGGCAATTGTTGTATTTCAGAAGCGGCTGCCTGTTCATCGGTAAAACCTTTCAGCCAGATCGTGTCATCATCTACAGCAATATGAATGTTTTTCCAGTCTCTGATTGAGCCCAGAAAATCTTCATCAGAACGGGGAATTTCCGCCCAGAATTCTTTTAAACGCTTTGAAGAATCTTCTGCCATAAGTTTTCTATTTCTTGCTGTATATACTGCTTCTGTTCCGGATTTCTGATCCAGTCACAACGGGTCTGCAGATATCTCAGTTTATCTTTTATTACATTTTGTTCTTCGAAACTCAATGTTCCTCCATTCCATTTTTCCACAAGAATTTTTACGTCTTTCATGACTTCTTCAGGATTGGGGGTTTTATTCTGCATTGCCTGTGGATGGGAATCCGGATGATCATCTTTCTCAATCGTCCTGTTGATAATCCCTTCCAGAATTTCAATCTGTTCTTCTGTATCCCAGATATGTTTCAAAACCCAGAGGTCGGAAAGTACAGCTTCTTTTCTTCCGCAGATCAGGGCGCTTGCAGCAATCAGGTTCTGAAGTTTCACAGCTCTACGATCTGAAATAGCAATTCCTGTGTTTCTGAGGCTCATAATGGTATTCAGGTAAACTTCATAAATAGGTTTAAGATCTATTGTTCTACACAGATTTTGTAATTGTCTGATCTCATCAGCATGAATTTCCGGAACTTCGGTTTCTTCTTCGTTTTCCAGCTTTCTTCCGGCCAAAAGTACTTGTTGTAAGAGTTCCGGATTAACGTAATCTACATTAATTCTTACCAAAAAACGGTCAAATAAAGCATTCAAAGCTTCATCTTCCGGAAGAACGTTACTCGCTCCTACAAACATCAGTGAAGGTAAGTGTTTGGTTTCCTTTCCTCTTTTAAAGATTTTTTCGTTGAGCGCTGTCAAAAGTGAGTTCAAAATAGCAGAGTTGGCATTGAAGATCTCATCCAGGAAAACCATGGAAGCTTCCGGCATCATTCCTTCCGTATTGGTCAGAAGTTCTCCTTCTTTCAGTTTTCTGATGTCAAAAGGTCCGAAAATCTCATTCGGTTCTGTAAAACGGGTCAGCAGATATTCAAAATTTTTGCCATCTCTTACTGTTTTTGCCAGCGTTCTGACAATTGCTGATTTTGCCGTTCCCGGAGGTCCGTATAAAAAAGCATTTTCTCTCGCCAAAAGGCATATTCCTAGCAGATCTACGACATCATTTTTACCTACAAAAGTATCTTTTACGTAGTTAAGGACTGTGTTAAGCTGATTTATATTCTGGTTCATTGATTTAAAAAATTAAAATTTCCACCACTTTTTCTTCTGGGGTTTCTCTTCTGCTTTATTCTCTGCCTGTTCATTTCTTTTACTGAATGAAAAAGCCAGTCTCTGATAAGGATCTTTGATGTCGAAATATAGCTGCGTTCCATCATCCAGTGTAAGTGCATCCATAATCTTATCTCCATCCTTGACCAGACTTTGGGAGACATCCTGCTTATTGAGGTGATGTCTGATCAGGTCTCTTTCATCAGAAATTCTTGTGATAATATAGGGAGAATCTTTGGTTCCGTCACCTGTCTTTTCAAGACATTCAAAAATAATCTGTGCTATGGTCATTTCAATATTTCTTCCTTTTTCATCACCCAGTTCTTTGTAAGCAAAATATTTATAGATATGGGCTCTTGGACTCAGCAAAATATTGACATTAACATATTGTATAACCTCTTCAAATTTTCCTTCATTGAGTAAATCCTGTATGTTTTCAATATCTTCAGAATAAGGATCATATTCCGGATCATTGATCACCATTTCACGACATTTCAGGAATGTTTCTTTTGTTGGATCGGTTAAAAATTCAAATACTTTCTCATACATTTTCATTGTTTTCTTCGGTTATAGTTTTTAGTTCTCTCCAGAATGCGTCTTTGTGCATTCCAAATTCGGCTGTCAGCAGTTTATTTATCAACGGAATTTCCGCCAGTTTATAATCTTTTTTCTCAACAATTCTTTCCAGATAGAGTTTCCGGTATGTACTGTCTTTCAGTTCCTCCTTCCAATTCATATTCGGCAGATCAAGATCATACCCAATTCCGGAATAGTGAAATTGTATCAGAATATTTTCCAGCATTGAAATTAAGGGATCTTCAGGATCAACTGTGTTTAAAGCAACAATTACCTGGGGTAAAAATCTCAGTGACAAATCTACAGATAAGATAGAAGAAATATCCCGAGTTCCTTTGAATCCGGGAATAAGATTGTCGATATTTTTTTCAGTATTTTCTCTGATCAGATATAGCTGTGCACTATGGTAGAGGACTTTTGCTGCCCAAACAGCAGCCTCTTTGTTGCAGGATAATTGGTCTGACAAAAACTCAAGTCGTTCTTTTTCAAATTCTCCTTCAAAATAATCTCCTGCTTCCACCTCTTCCTGAGGGGAAATTTTCTGTAAGTTTGAAAAAAGAGTAATACATTCTTCCTTACGAAGCAAAAAGATCGTGTCTAAAAACGGTGACTTGGTTTCCATGATCTAACAAAAATAAAATTATTTCGTTGAGAATAAAATTTTTATGAAGAAGATTCATGTTAAATATGGGTTCTTTGGTAATTATAAGGTTGGAAAACGCAAAGGCGCAAAGAGAATAAGGATGATGATATTTTTTAAGGCGCAAGAAAATCAAAGATTTTCAGCAAAGCTTTCTCTTAACTATTTAATACACTAATACTATAAAAATTTTGCGCCCTTGCGTTTCTAAACTCATTTCATTATTTTAACAATAGATTGCTTCGTCGCTAAAGCTCCTCGCAATGACTTATTGTGATACGATTTCAATGATATTATTTTCCGGATCAAGGATTACGCTTTCATAATAGCCGTCTCCCGTGGTACGAGGTTCTCCCGCAACTTTATATCCGTCTTTTCTTAATGTTTCGGTAAGCTCATCTACTTTTTGTTTGTTATCCACAGAAAATGCAAGGTGAATGATTCCGTACTGCTGGGATTCGTAAGAGTTTTCACTTTCTTTAATATCCGGTTTGGTCATAATTTCAAGGCGGCAGCCATTCTCAAAGCTTAAAAAATAGGATTGAAAATTTTTAACCGGATTATGGTATTTTTCATTAGATACCGCTCCAAAATACTTCTGATAGAACGTTCTGGATTTTTCAAGATCTTTAACCCAAATGGCAATGTGCTCAATTTTCATTTTTAAAATTTAAATATTTACTTCTGCAAAAGTAGCCGGGCTGCTTTCACAATACCTGCTCTACATTATTCTTTTGTTGTTCTGTATTTACCAGGTTATTTTTTTGATTCATACAAAATACTTTATCTAAAATTTCATTTAAAACATTTATTAATAATATTTTATACATTCTATTGATGAGAGACCGCTTCATTGTTTCTATTATCGCAATAACCGAAACAAACTAAAAGTTATTATCTTTGCTCCATTCAAAAAAACATTATGAGTATTCACATCAGTGCCAAAAAAGGAGAAATTGCTAAAGTAGTATTGCAGCCGGGGGATCCGCTTCGTGCACAGTATATTGCTGAAAATTATTTAGAAAATGCTAAACTGGTAAGCAAAACCAGAGGTATTTTTTATTATACAGGTCTTTATAAAGGGAAGGAAATTACTGTAGGAGCAAGTGGAATGGGTTTCCCAAGTATCGGAATCTATTCTTTTGAGCTGTTCACAGAATATGAAGTAGATACGATTATCAGAATCGGGACTTGTGGTGCTTACAATACAGATCTTAAACTTTTTGATATTTTAAATATTGACAAAGCAGCAAGTGAAAGTACTTATGCTAAATATGCATGGGGAATTGAAGATGAAATCCTTTCTCACCAAGGGAATATCTTTACTACCATCAATGAAACAGCTAAAGATTTATCTTTAAATGCTAAGGCAATCAACATTCACAGTAGTGATATTTTCTACAGAAAAGATCCCAATACTCCGGAAATTGCTACAAAATACAACTGTCCTGCAGTAGAAATGGAAGCTTTTGGTTTATTTGCCAATGCTCAGCATTTAGGAAAAAATGCAGCGACTATTCTTACGGTAACGGATATTATCCCTACACACGAAAAAATCTCTGCTGACGAAAGAGAAACAGCTTTGAATCCAATGATGGAACTGGCTTTGGAATCAGCTATAAAGAGTTTATAAAAAATAAATTATCTATAAAAAAAGAGCTTTACTTCATCAGTAGAGCTCTTTTTTATAGTTTGAAAAAATTTCTGGCGGTTTCTGTGGTCTCATCTGCAACTTCAGAAATGCTGATCTTCTTCAGATGCGCAATTGTTTGTGCTACATAAGGTAAAAATGAAGGTTCATTTCGCCTGTTCTGTATTCTGGGCATGTTTTTCGGAAGCATAAAAGGGGCATCAGTTTCAATCATCATTCTGTCTAGCGGGGCATATTTTATAACGTCTTCGAGATGTTTAAATCTTTTTTCATCACTGATTGCTCCTGTAAATCCTAAATAAAATCCTTTATCAAGATAAGTCTTTGCTTCGTTCAAAGTTCCGGTAAAACAATGTACTACAGCTTCAGGTAATCTGGAAAGATATTCATCTGTAATGTCATTAAATCTTTTAAATGCTGATCTTTCATGAAGAAAAAGGGGTCTATTTACTTCTATGGCAAGCTCCAGTTGTGCCTGATAACATTTTTCCTGAATAGGCCTTGGAGAAAAATCACGATCAAAATCCAGTCCGCACTCTCCTACTGAAATCACGTGATCCAGTTTCAATAGCTTCCTGAGTTCGCTTATACTTTGTTCATTAAAAGATTTGGCATCGTGGGGATGAATTCCCGCTGTTGAAAATAAAATTTCAGGATATTCTTCTGCAATTTCCGCAGATTCTTTGCTGCCTTTTACGCTTGTTCCTGTGAGAATCATATGCTCAACACCATGATCCAAAGCGCGGTTGATAATTTCTTCGTGTTCATTATAGAACTGTTTATTGGTCAGATTAATGCCAATATCAATGTAAGTGTTCATTTTGTTTTTTATTTTTTAGTATATGTTATTTATAAATATAAAATGGAAGTTGATAATATTCTGTTATGATTAATTCATAGCTTCTATTTATCGCTGCAAAAGTAGAAGTTTGGTACGTAATGTTTTTACGTAGGAGAAAAAAGCTGAAAAGGCAAATGGGTGAAATTGCGAAAGTTTTTATTTCCCCTAAGATTTTACAAATGAGATGTTTGTTGATTACTTATTCGTTGATAAATTTCTCGAGAAAACCAATAAGTTTTGTTCCTCCGTGGCTCCAACGGATTCCATGGCCTTCTTTTTCACGCACCTCAAAAACCAGTTCGTGTTTGTAATGGAAGAAAACATTCCACCATGTTTTATTTTCAAGGATATCATTGATTTTTGCCATTACTCTTTCCTGTTTCTGCTGGTTATTTCCTTTGATTTCTCCCCAAAATTCATCATCCATTCTTCCAATGTGCTTTTCCCAGGCTCTCTGTGCAATCGTAATTTCATTGTTGAAGGGTTCCTGACACGCATTGATCAAGATGGCTTTCAAAGGCGGAATTGCTTTTTCATCACGGATACTTGCTGAGGTCAGCCGTTGTCCTAAAATATTTAGCCAATGCTCAATTGAAATGGCTTCCAAAAGTCTGGCTTTTACCTCATCTGAATCACTGCTTTCAAAAACCGCAATAAATTTCCCAAAGCTTTCCTGTCTGTTGATCTTTATTTCTTCATTAAAATAGGGGAAATCCCATTCTAAGGTTTCCTCCTTAAACCTATGAATGTTTTTCTCCAGATTGGCCAGATGTTCTTGTACGAGAATAGCCTTGTATTGGTCTTTCCATGTTTCAGAAAACATGGGAATATAGGGTTTAAACAGATTCATATTTACTTCGTTTTGATCAGATTCATAGTAAGATTTTCTTCTGTGATCAAATATCCTATCAGATTAAACCATTCTTTACAGTGATCCAAAATCCATGCATCAGAAGAGACAATAAGTGCTGAGCTTTCTGCCAGAAATTTATCCGGATTGTACTGGAGATCTGCTTGCCAATTGAGCTGGTGCTGTTCGGCAAATTCAAGAATAATCTGTTTAATTCTTCCACTGTTGGAAACTGGTTTATCAAAGATCCATACCAGTTTATGAATTTGATTTTTCTGATAAAAAAAAGCAACGAGTTCCACTGCTCTTAAGGTTTGATTAACTCTTTTATAAGTTCCGTGAACGCCTGAAAGATCACGAATACAGCCATCCATTCCTTCAAAAATATAAGCTTCGGAAAGCAAGCTTTCCAACAGGATCAAAACATTAAAACCGTCGAGATAAACTGTTTTTCCTCTTAAATCTGTGGCTTCCAACTGCTTCAACTGTCTGTGGTGAAGCTGTACAGCAGATGCAGATGCTCCCCTCAAAGCTTGTATTTGACGGGTTTTCAACCTATATCTGTTTCCTACAAGATCAGAAGCCGCTTTTTCCGGATATTCTCTGCTCAACAGGTAATGCATGTCTTCAACAGCCAGTTTCAGCTTGCTGATCTGTTTCTCTGAACCGAAGAGGGTATCATCGCCGGTATTTTTTCCACGATTTCTGTTATTCATACTCAAAAATAGAATTTTTGATGGATTTTTATGATAGGAAATTGTTTTAATTAATGAAGATTAGAAACCACCCCGTCAAAAATTCTTTGAATTTTTGCCACCCCTCCAAGGGAGGGGAATTGGAAACCTTTGATAGAGAAGTTTGCCAATGCTATTACTTTTCTCATTCTAATTGGGCATTTGTTATGTTTTCTACAACAAAAGAGATATTTCGTACAACACATTGATATTTATTAGAAATAAGTTTGCAAAGACTTAAAAAAATACCCTTATGAATACACTGAAAAAATTATGTTATCTGTCTGCAGCAATGCTGTTATCAGGTTCTTTCATTTCATGTTCAAATGATGATAATGAAATTGTTTTTGAACAGCAGACTCCCTCACAGGTACTGTCTTCTACTCCTTGGGAAACTACCGGTGCCAAAGATAAAAATGGAAATAGTGTGGCTCTTACTGATACCAGCGTTTCCGGATATGTAGGTTTCGCTTATTTTAAAACAGATGGAAAGTTTGCTATTTATAACCTTACGGATGTTCTGAGATCTATGGGAACATGGTCTGTAGATGCACAGGGAAAAACCAGAACTATTGCCGCATTGAACCCGGATGGCACAACTATTTTTACCCGTGATGTGGAGATTCTTGTTTTAAACAGAAATGAATTCACGTACAGAATCCGTCCAAATTCTAGCGATCCGTCTGTTTATTATGATATCATCCATACAAGAACGTCTCATGCAGAACCAGCTAATGGACAGCTTACTTTGGCTTCTACTCCATGGGAAACGACAGGTGCAAAGGATAAAAGCGGGAATAATGTTGCATTAAGTGATGCCAGTGTAGCCGGATTTGTGGGATATTCTTACTTCAAGGCAAACGGAACTTTTAAAATTTTCGGTTTAAATGATGTATTGAGATCCGAAGGAACATGGTCTATTTCTCCCGATGGGAAAAAGAGAACGCTAACGACACCTACGTTCACCCGTGTTGTGGATATTCTGGTTTTGAATGAAACAACGTTTACTTACAGAATTACCCCTGATGCTGCTAACCCAGCTATATTTTACGATATTATTCATACTAAGGTTAGCCATAAGGAACCTTTGTAGTGATTATTTTTTTGATAAGAAGAAAGAAACCTGCTCATTACTGAGCAGGTTTTTATATTTTAAAATTAAACGGAATCTATTACTTATATTCTTCCCACCATTTTTTCCATGTTACTGTTCCCAGCTGATCCAGATTTAATTTTTCTCCCATCACAGGAAGACTTATAGGAATATTGTTTTCTTCTGCATGTTTTGCAGCTAACTCCAAAGGTTCATACCAGGTATGTTGTGCCAGTTTAAATTTGGAATTATGTACCGGGATAAAGTTTTTGGCTTTCAATTCTTTGATTTCTGTCATCAACTGATCCGGTAAGGTATGAATGTAAGGCCACTTTTCGTTATACTGTCCATTTTCCATTATAGCTAGATCAAAGGGGCCATATTTTTCTCCAATTTCTGTAAAATGATTTCCGTAACCGCTGTCACCACCTAAAAACAGATTTTTCGTAGGTGTTTTTAAAACAAAGGAAGTCCAGAGTGAGATATTACGGTTCAATAATCTTCCGGAAAAGTGTCTTGCAGGCGTGAGCGTGACTCTGAAACCTTCTGCAATGTCTATACTTTCCCACCAGTTTTTTTCAATGATTTTGTCAAGATCCCAGCCCCAGTATTCGAAGTGTTGTCCGGTTCCCAAACCACAAATAACTTTGCCAACTTTATCTTTTAATTCCTGAACGGTTTTATAATCCAAATGATCCCAATGATCATGGGAGATAAGGAGGAAATCTATATCCGGCATATGTTCCGGCTTGTAATAATCAGCTCCCTGAAATGCTTTTATAGAACCCGGCATTGGAGATGCATTGCCACTGAAAACAGGATCTATCAAAAACTTTTTTCCATCTACCTGCATGAAATAAGAGCTGTGCCCGAACCACACCAAAACATTTTCTTCCGGCTGAAGATTCTTAAGATCAGTTACCACAAACGGGAGTACCGTTTTTGGTGATGTATTTTCTACTTTACAAAGGCTTTGAAGAAGTAATTTGGTCATACTTTCGCCTTCTAGTAAAGCTGGAGTTTCCAATATATTCTGAAATCTTCCGTTGAGATAATTGGGAAGTGTATTGAAGTACTCTTTTCTTTTTTCATCGGGAAATTGCCCAAGCTGCTTTTTTAAATTTTTCATCCATTTAATTTTAAATCCAGCCCTGATTTTGAAAGAAATGATCTCTATTGCATTGGCTGGCAAATCTTATTTTAAAATAAATATAAGCATAAGATTTAGAGATGTGAAAATAAAATTAAAAGGAAGTGTCCTTAAAAAAGCCATTTAATCAATCCAAGCATGATAGCTCCTAATATTAAACAGCATACAATCATTACAGCAAAAGTTTGTCCTAATGCTATCCAAAATTTTTTATGATCAAATGTAAAATCAACAGGGTTAATATAGTAAACATCATAAACCCATGGATTGATACGCACGTCTGGTCTAAAGTACACAATTCCCTGGATATATCTTCTGCGTAAGGTTTTCAAGTTTCCAATATAGGAAGTATAGCCTGCCTCCATTCCGTCAAAATCTACCTCTTTTACAGAACCATTTTCATATACCTGCAGTACGTAAGTTTTTCTTCTGGGAGTGATACTTATATCATATTCATCTGAAAAGTAATATTTTTCAAGGTTACTGTAAAGAATTTCATCTATGGTTCCGTCCGCTCTTTCGTAATGAATACCCAGGTCATCAACCACGATCTTTCTGACCACTCTTTTTCTGATTTTCTTCTGATAAAGAATAAAGCGATACAGGCCAAAAGCAAGAGCCGGATAATAAACTACTGCTACAATAATAAATAATACAGTTTTATTACTCAACACAATGGGTAATCCCAATATCAGCAGAAATGCCACCAACAATAAAAGTATCCCAAAAGTTCTCGTCAGCCATGTCATAAACCACCACGTTTTAGAAACCAGCGGTAAAAATTCTTTTCTTACATCCTCTCGCATCTGTTCAAGGTACAAAAAACTAAATAATACAAAAGAGCCACAGTGGCACACCATGACTCTTTTCACTAAATTGAAAATAAGATATGATAATTGAAACTATGAAATCGTATAGGTTTTTTCTGTACTTACATTGTAGGTATCAGAAATGATATTGTCTACAAATCTCCATTCTGCTACTGAGCTTCCGGAAGTAAATTTCACGTGCAGATATCCTCTTTTATAAAGATTAGCATAATTCAGATCATCAATCAGCAATGAAAATGCCTGCGCCAGTTCTATTGCTTTTGTAGGATCTGCGCTGATTCCCAGATATCCTTCCAGACCTGGAGAAGAAACGGAACTGCAAGCCAGTTCTGTTCCGATAAATTTACCCTGAGCATCAGTCAGTTTTCCTAACCATGCATTGTGGGTATCCCCTGCCAGTACCACTACATTTTTCCCTGCAAGAATGGAATAAAGCTGTTCTCTTTCCATGAAATATCCATCCCATGCATCTAAATTGTAAGGTAAAGTAGTTGTAATTCTTGCGATTTCCTGAGGTGTCAGAGTATGATCCTGCTGTTTGTATCTTGTTTTTAGGATAATCAACTGTGTAATGGTATTCTGAAGAGCCTGCATAGTGGCCGGCTGTGCACTTCCCTGTTGCTTTATTTCTGCCAGAATCTGATTCAAAAGCATTAATAATTCAGCTGGAACCATCATTTTAGTCATTAAAATCTGCTGTCCAAGTACTTTCCATTTTGCTGTATCGCTATTGATCTGAGAACTCAGCCATGACATCTGCTCACTTCCTATCAGCTTTCTGTTTGTACTTAAAAAGTCTGTTTTAAACTGTACCTGGTTAAAATTCCCTGCGTTATCCAGATAATCGGAGTATTCCATTTGCTTATCTCTGGCAATTACCCTTGTATCCATCATATAAAGAGAAACTATATTTCCGAAGTTGAAACTTCTGTAAATTCTCATATCTTTCCCTGTTTTAAGAGGAATATATTCGCTGTACGCCTGGAAAGCTGCCATTTTTCTTGCCTGAAAGTCACCTTCATTAGGCTGATGATTTTCTGCCCCGGATTTATAGGTATCATTGGCAAACTCATGATCATCCCAAACACAGATAAACGGTTTTTTCTGGTGAAGAAGCTGAAGGTTTTTATCTCCTCTATACTGCCTGTAACGTTCTCTGTAATCACTGAGATTAAGAATTTCCTTTGCAGGAAGATGGGTTCTTCCCAACTGATTCGTATAAGGATTTGTTCCATATTGTCCGGGAGCATATTCATAAATATAGTCTCCAAGATGTACTACAACATCAGCTTCAGATTTTGCAATGGCTCCATATACATTAAAAAGACCAGCAGGAAAATTAGAACAGGATACCACTGCCATTTTCACCTCACTTACAACATCTGATTTCGAGGGTAAAGTAAGGGTTTCTCCTGTTACACTAACTTCTTTTGTTTTGCTGTTATAAAATCTGTAATAATATTTTGTATTGGAAGAAATGTTCTGCACATCTACAGCTACTGTAAAGTCGTTGACTACCGTAGCATTAGCCTGACCTCTTCTTACCACTTCTGAAAAATTGCTGTTTTTACTGATTTCCCATGTAATTTCCGCATCAGTTCCTCTTGAATATCGGGTCCAGATAATGATTCCTGTTGCACTTGGGTCAAAACTTGCCACTCCGGATTCAAAACCTCCGTTTTTAAGATCGTCGGGAGCATTTTCATTTTCAGTAAAATCATCGGCGCAGCTTTCAATTAAAGGAGCAATGAAAATTCCTCCGGCTGCCAATAGTGAATTTTTAAGAAACCTTCTTCTGTTGAAATGGTTGTTGTTTTCCATCATTACTTTTTTTGCAAAGCAACGGTATCCGAGGAAGAAGGCTGTTAACTGAATTTTAAATGTATTTTATGGTTTTTTAAACAAATGTTTAATGTTATACATAAGAAATTTATGCTTATTATTTATTCGAATTATAAGTCAGTTGGAAAGAGAGCAGAAAACTTTATTAAATAAATTCTTTGCTTATCCCAACCTATTAAATCATATGTTACCTTGAAAAACAAAGTTTTTTTTATTCAATTTAACATATATTCATCAATGAAAACATTTTATTAAAAATTTTAATGAAAATTTAATATACGACAGGTTTTGACGCATCATAATTATAATATTGTTTAAACAAATTAAAAAAAATAATCTAGAGAAAATTATGGAAAATACGTTCCCGAATAAAACCAAAGCTTACCGAAACCGTTGAATTGTTTAAAATTTAAACATTATCAACAATAATCTAATAATTCTTTACAATGTTATTTATGGAGAATCAGTCTTAACTGAAAGACAAATCATTAGCCTGATTGCAACAAATTTTGATATAAAAACACCTACATATTTATCTCCTTTATATTATAATAGGAATTTCGATACTGCATTTGGTGAAAATTATCTTGTAATGAGGCATTCCAATTTATTGACCAGACTTGGGAATGCGATCCAAAATGTTCTATCTGGAAATATGTGCCTTCAGTCTATGCTGAATTAGTAAAAACCATTGTAGAAAATTATTTAGATGCTGATCAGAACGAAATTTTCATTCTGAAATATTGCAGCAACACAATAATTCCAACTAACCTTTAAAATTTAAAAAAATGCCAAATCTAATTACTCTTAATGTTGTATATGATTCAACCGGTCAAAAAACAGGATTGAATGATATTGACCTGATATGCTCTACATCAACTGATAACAAAAAAATAAGCAGTTCAATGTATGACACTTCAGTAGACCCACCACTGAAAATTTCTAATCAAATTGATCAGAATACGAAAATTTTGACGAAAATTGAAGATTGTAATGGTTCATACTATCTTGTTTCAGATTCTTATGGAAAGATTTCTGATGCCCAGGAGTCCAATAGTGAATTTTGCCAAACCGAACCCAGCTCCAGGGATTCTGAAGTCGACCCCATATTTACAGCCTCTTCGGCGCATGATATTACTCCAGATCATATTATTTTTTTGAATGGAAAAGACTACAACAGTCTCAATAATTTACCAAACTTATCTTTAAAAGCAGATTTGATTTCAGGAAAAGTTCCTGCTTCACAATTACCAAGTTATGTAGATGATGTAGTTGAAGCAGCTAATTTGGCAGCCTTGCCTGCTCCCGGAGAAAATGGAAAAATTTATTTGACTTTAGACACCAATAAAATTTATCGATGGAGCGGTAGTACATACGTTGATACAACACCAGGTGAAGCCGACACATTAGATACTGTTACTAGCAGAAACTCTGTAACAAATAATTCGATTACTATATCAGGATTAAAAGCAACTTCTCTACAGGGAGATGCTACGTATACTAAAGCTATTATTGCTAAGCCTGATGGTACTTTTGGATGGGAGAACAGAGCAAGCTCCGCAACAATAGGAGGAGTATTACCAACTATAAAAATATTAGATTATACTCAAGATACTACTAATTATATGTTACGAGTATCTTACACTTATGGTCAAGCAGCACCATCAGGTAATCCTCAATTCGAGGTAGTCATTCACTCAGCATTTATAAAAGCTAATAATATCACCACGACACAAGATAGCGTAAATCAAAGTACATCCAGTACAAATAATGAAATCAGTATTATTGGATTTATAATTACCATATTGATACCAAAAGCAAGCAATACATCTACTGCCTGGAACAATGATATTACTGGTATAATGGTTAGATTATTATCTATTGACAATGGAGACGGGGGTGCTAATTCTACAAAAATTGTACGAAGGGTTGCTGTTGACATGAACTTCATAGGAAATATCAAGCCTAAAGTTTTAGTGGACGGATCTGTAGCAAAAGAAAAGCTGCAGGATTACAAAGGGTCAGACACATTAAACAATATATTTCTTTTTGGGGCGGGGAATTGGACATCAACAGGATCATATTCTCTTGCAATCGGACAAGAAGCGCTTAAAAGCATTCAGACCGGAAGCGCTATTGTTGCCATTGGAAACAGGGCTTTAAAAAATCACAAAACAGAAAACAGCAATGTTGCTATAGGCTCTGATGCTATGATGAATTCTGAGACATGCAACGACTGCTCATTAATAGGTCACGAAGCTGGGCTAAACATGAAAGGTGGCGTTGGAGATACTGGAATGGGAAGAAGATCTATTTCTAGAGCCTTATGGGCATCAAATAATACCGCTTTTGGTGATTCTACATTATTCCGAAACAAAGCCACACAAGGCAGTAATATAAGCGCAGGAAATGTTGCGGTTGGATACGTTGCAATGGAGTACGGGTTTAAAAATACTGCTACAGTTGGAATAGGAAAGGCTGCGGGGCGATTTACAAATTCTACGAATAATGTATTAATAGGCAATGCCGTGTTATACGGAACTGAGCTTTCAAATGAAGATAAAGAAGGAACAACTGTTGATGTAGTGATGGCTGCCGAAAGTGTAACAGCTATAGGAGCCATGGCAATGAATATGGCTAAAAACGGATGCAATGAAAATACCGTTGTCGGCCAATTAGGTTTATATCAAGTAGAAGGAATCAGAAATACTGCAATAGGTCTTCAATCTGGATATAATATAACAACAGGTAACGGGAATACATTAATTGGATGGTGTTCTGATGTTATCTCTGGTACTATTTTAAATTCGATTGCCATTGGGTATAGCGTAAAAATAAATAAAAACAATCAAGTGGTTATTGGAAACACTTATAATGATGAATTTGTTTTCGGAGGTGTTGTATTCACAAAAGCACAATTAGAAGAATTAAGGGCTCTTGTGAGTTAATTCAAAACTATTAAAATGAAATGGGAATTCCGGTTTTTCTAACACACTTTGTCGCAAGGTTTTTCTATACATTATAGGAACACCTCATAAAATGGAATTTTGATCAATAACTTCCTTTTCTTACCAACCGCAGGAACTCAAAATGCAGATGGTACAATAACTTCAAATAACGCTTCTGGGATGTAGTACTCCAGTACATCTTAGAAGCTTTATTTAGATTATCCCTCCGCTTTATTTTTTTATAGTGGTGGTCACTTTGAAAAATATTCAGGTAGATCCTATGTATAAAACAAGAGGCGGAAGCTTCAGATGTATTAAAGAATAAGTAACTAATATAAAAGATAAGAACAATGAATGATAAAAAAATATTGAAACACTCCTAGGATGAATTCTTAAAAACTCTCTTCAGTCCATTGTTTTTTTGGACTATATATTCTATTTAGTTTATCAATTGATTGAAGAAAAACCAAGCTATAACCAAGGCTTGATGATTACCATAAAGTCAGGCGAAGTATATACAAATCTTCTTCAGAACTTGAAAATTAATAATATTCAAAAGACAGTATATAATGAAAGTAGTATATTTAAATTACTGCATATTGATAAAACTGTTTTCTTCATTGTGTGGTTTAACCTTCTGTAGTGTACTATCCCATTGTTTAGGATTTCCAAATAATCCTTTTCTATCCTGGTGAAAAGTAATTATACATTTTATAGGGCACTTACCCTGTTTATTTAGTTTCACTTTTTGCAATAGAAAAAGTATTGATAATTATTGTTATTCATTTATTTAATTTTTAGAAAAATGGGCTGATTTTGCCCGTGTTTACAACGGTAGAAATTATCATATAAACGAATATAATAAAAAAATGGAAGCAGCTTATAAAAAACACTCCAATTTAATCAAAGTATAACTTTAATTGTTTTATATAAATGACTGTAATTTAATTCCGTAATTCTAATTATTTTTAAAATTTAATTTCATCATCTAACATTTGTGTAAATTTCTTTGCTCCTTTATTATTCAAATGATCTCCATCAAAAAAATCATTATCAACAAAATTTTTGTCATTCATGAAGTTTAAGTAAGTACAAAAGCTTGCATTATCTTTTACTATTGAAATTACAAAACGAAGAGTTTTATTCATTTGCACATTATTGCTTTCATTAAAATAATATTTAGAAACTGGAGTTGATACAAAGATTAATTTAATTTTGTTTTGTTTGGCAAATTTTATTAATCTATCTACAACTATAGTGTTTTGATCAAAATTAGATTTGTATTTTGGATCATTAATATTAATAGAATGTCTTTTAATTGCAGATTCTGAAGTAGTTTTTAAATTTTCACTTTTATTAAAAACATAATCAATTCCGAACCCTAATTTATTACAATCTATATTATTTTTCTCTTGAAAATAATATTTTGTTAGTCTATTGAAGTTTTTGGAAAATTTACCATTAAATAGTTCAAAGTGATTTTCAATATTTTTTGATGGAAAACCATAATATAATGTATAATTTTTAAGTCTCCATGAATCCATTTGATTTTCTAAACGAAAATACATTGTTAAATAATCAACGGGTAAAACTATAACCTTCAAAGAATCCCATTTTTTATATTTATTAAGTATCTCGACATCAATATCAATTGTTTGAGAAATAGCTGCTGCATTAAACGATTTATATTTTGAATATTCAGGATTTAATCCAAAATATATATGTGAATTACCCAGATAAAGCAGTTCAATACCAGAAGATTTTGTGGATAAATATTTTTCTTTATATGAATAGTCATTAGGAATTATTCTTAATGAATATTCAACAAATGAAATAAATAGAATTAATGGGATTGAGAAAAATAATATGTTACGAAACAGTGTTTTCATAGCTTTAAAACTGAAAGTATATAAATGTTTGTTCTTCTCCTGAAAAGTAAATTATAAAAGCAATAATTGTATAGTAAAAGCACCATCTTACAAATTTATTATTTAATGTAAGGTTTTCTATTGCATAGTTGCTATTCCTTCCAATCCACTCTACAATCATAAAAACAACAATAATTATAAATAGCCACAAAACATCCTTCTGTGGAAATTTTAAAAGCGTATAACTACATATTCTCCTGATATATCTTAGCGCTTCTATTACAGAATCAGACCGAAAAAAAATCCATGCAAATACAGCCAGAGTAAAGGTTGTTATCATTTGAAAAAATTCTTTTACCGTTGGCAATACTTTATTCTGTGCTACTGTTTCCAGGTTATTACGATGGGTCTTCATGATAATGGATGGCATAATGAAAAGAGCATTTAGTGCTCCCCAGACAATAAAAGTCCAATTGGCTCCGTGCCAAAAACCACTTACAATAAAAATAATAAATGTATTGCGGATACGCATCCAGTTCCCCCCTTTGCTGCCCCCTAATGGAATGTATAAATAATCTTTGAACCACGAAGAAAGCGAAATGTGCCAGCGTCTCCAAAATTCGGCGATGTCTCTTGAAAAATAGGGATAGTTGAAATTTTTCAACAAATCAAACCCCATCATTCGAGCTGTCCCTAAAGCAATATCAGAGTATCCAGAAAAGTCTCCATATATTTGAAAAGCAAATAAAACAGCCCCTACAACTAATGTGCTTCCGTATAATCCATAATGAAGTGAGAATATTTCATTTACATATATAGCACACTGATCAGCTATAACAATCTTTTTAAACAATCCCCACACTATCTGTTTTAGACCACTTACGACATCATTATAGTTAAAAATACGTTGTTTCTTTATCTGAGGTAGCAAGTGGGTTGCTCTTTCAATAGGGCCAGCCACAAGTAAAGGGAAGAAGCTAACAAATAAAGAGTAGTCGATAAAATTTCTTTCTGCCTTTATTCTTTTTTTATAAATATCAATAATGTAAGAAAGCCCGTGAAATGTATAAAACGAAATACCAACTGGAAGAATTACCTGAATCAAACCAATATTTGAATTAAACCCGATTCCCGATAAGAATTCTGCAAAACTTTCAACAAAAAAATTATAATACTTGAAAAACCCTAGAAATCCAAGATTTATCACAATACTTAATGTAAGCCAGAATTTAGCTTCTTTATTTGATTTACTATTTTCAATTTTTATTCCAGATATGAAATCTAGTCCTATTGAGAACATTAGTAAAAACAAGAACCTCCAATCCCAACATGCATAGAAATAGCAGCTAGCGATTGCCAGTAATATATTTTGATATCTTAGATTACTTCTTAATAACCAATAAAATACTAAAACAATTGGGAAAAAGACAGCAAAACTTAATGAATTAAAAAGCATTAAAGAATTATTATCGGATTATATTTTTTTTCAACGAGTAAATATATAAATATTGTAAATTTAAAGATGTAAATTTCTGGAATAGTTTTGAAAATTTTTGATGAGACAGAAAAAGATGATTTTAAAGAAAGAGTTATCCAGATAAAATCTTTTGATAAAGATCAGGTTTTGGATATTTATGCATATAATAAGCTTACATTTAAAACTAGGTTTCTTAAGATAAATGAACAGGTTACTTCCTCAATCATTTTAAGGGATATTCAGGTAGGTAAAAAACAGGAAGCACAGGTTATGTTGTAAAAGCCAATAAAGCCAGATTTAATACTCATAAAAGACCTTCCATTTGTTGAAATTGAATCAGAAAAGACTCCAGAACATTCACGAAATAAAAAGCGCAGTTAATTACTACGCTCAATATTGTCAACAATTATTTCTTTCAAATCTCTATTTTTTCAGTTTTTTCTGCCAATTGCATATTTACCTGTAGTTTTATTTGTAGTGTGATTTGCCATTCTTTGTGCAGGAGCCTCCAGTTCTTTCAGTTTGTTATCACTCATTTCATCTAATATGTCAAGGAATAAATGTTTATGAGTATAGAAATCAGCTGTCATTTTCAAAATATTACCTTCTGCATCTTTTATTTCATTAGAGTCTTTTTACATGTCTTTTCAAACGCCTTGAAATCTGTTTTGCACTAATAGGTTTTTCATCTGGAACCAACCCGGCAGAAAATAAATAATCCTCTTCATTCTGACACTCTGATAAAACTTCTCTCCAATATGGAATGCCACCCTAAGAATTATCTTTTTCTCCCAAGTATATTGTTCCCTTTTTTTTATTAAAATGTCTCGTCCTAATATAGCGTTACACCAAAAAAAGTAATATTATGGAATCACTTAATAATCAATATATAAAACGCAGTCAAAAGGATTATAGTCTATCCTTTAAATTAGCAGTCGTAAAAGAAGTAGAAAGTGGCAGTAAGATCATCACTTGAAAATTTCTTTACAAATTGAAACCCGTTTGAATATTTGTCAATTTGTTTTGGATCATGAAAAATACATGTCACTCTCCATTGTTTTGGAAATTTTGATTTACTTGTGAAGTTTTTATAACCCTTGGGGCTAATAAAAACACCGGTTCTGGAACAACCGTTTAGAAGTTTAGTTCTTTCTTTTTTCATGATGTAGTAAAAGTTACCCTCCGGACTTTTCTACTCATGTCAAAGCTGATATAAAACACGGAAAACCTAATGTGGCAACGGTTTTCCGTGTAGTGGTCCCACCTGGGCTCGAACCAGGGACCACCTGATTATGAGTCATTGCAGGGTTTTCATAATCCACTGTCTATCAAGGGGACAGAAAAGGGGACATTTTATTTTGTTTGATGATTTAATATGTTCTATGACCATTTAATAAAAAAGTCTTGCAACAAATCTTGCAAATAAAATTTACTTTATTGACTTTGATGTCGATTGACCAAAAAAGTATCCTAATATTAAAAGAAATGCCGTCTCCACTATTTTTATAGGTTCTCTTTTTAAAAACATAATACAAATTAAACAAATTGTTAAAACAATTAATAAAATACCTCCTAAAATTGATGCTATTGACTCTTTTGCCAGAATCTTTAGCCATATTTCAGTCTTTTTATCAAACAATTCAAGTTCGTATCTTCTTATTTCAATTTCGTTTGTTGGAAATTTGTTATCCGTCTCCTTTAAAATATCTTCAAATTTTTTTGTTTGTTCCTTTAGATCTTCGAAACCCGCATCAATTTTTTTACGCAATTCTTCATTTGGTAGATCCTCTATAATGTTTTTAATAGAATCAATAATTTTTGTTTGTTCCTCTTCAGAAATTTTTTCATTTATATAACGCAGTATTGTATTTAACTGCTCTTGTATAGTAAAAGTAAAACCTACTACAGCATATTTCCTTTGGTTAGCAGGTTCTTCCACAGTATAATCAACACCTTCTTTAAATGACCATGAATTTTCTTTTATGAATGTTTCACTTTTAATTAATGTCCAGATTGCATCCTTTTTTTGTTTTAGTATTTCGACATCTAAGTTTGAGAGTGAATCTTTATCTACTCCTAAAGCTTTAATTTTTTCTGAAAATTTTTTTTGTGCTAACAAACGTAATCCGTTTCTAGCCTCTTCAACGGTTGCAAACAAGTAATTTGACATATATGTTAAGGTATAATTATTTAAAATCTGAAAACCCTCGTTCATTATTACAAAATTCATCAACTTAAAACTCGTAAGTTTTTAATATAATTTCTTCATATCCATGTGTAATCATTTTCCCAAAGATAAATCATTTCTCTAATTTAAATTTAAATAATAACTTTCAAAACAATGAGAACAAGTCAGAATTGACAATAAAAAAACTCTAATCAAAATTTATCATTTTAATATATTGTTTTATAAACATCATTTTGCAGTACTAAAATTTTTTCATTTTTATAGAGTTCACAGAAAAACTAATTCACAAAACACCTTCTAACTAATGAAGATTTATTTTCAAAAAGGATTAATCTAGATTAAAGCGTCTTTATGCTAATCCCGAAGTAAGAAGTAAAATATAGATAACAGTCTATCAATTTATAGTAATATTAAAATAGATATTAAGACTTGAGAATTTTCAAGTTTATTAAAATATCTTTTTTTAATTTACTAAATGGTCTTTTCTCAAAATCTACTTCATTAATTTCCGATCCAAATGCAAGACGGAAAAGTTCTGATTGTGTGAATTTTTCTTTAGTCATTTTATGTAATTCTTCTAAATATTTATCAGAATATTTATATCGCAAAAAATATAAATCTTTAATCTCACTACCGTTTGATGCGTAAATTTCTTTTAGCTTAAAAAGTTTTATGTTTTCATCTAATTTTGGATTTAGTATGTTATTTTCATTTTTCTTAACTACTCCAAGTTTAAAATCATCATTTACATTCAATAACGTAGTAATATTTTGCGGAATCACATCAAACTTAAAATCATTAATTATATTTTCTACATAAGGATGAAGTATGTTATAGTCTTTTTCTCCTTTTAATGTAGTATTGCATAAACTACAAGATGGTATTAAATTATAAAATGAAAGGGCTAGTAAAGAATATTTTTTCTTATAATAAAAATGATCGAATTGTGGTCTTGAAATTTTAGAATCAGAACTAATAACTGTGGTAGTATAATTTCTATTACAATAACAGCAAATCCTTACATTTAATTTTTTTGCTAACTCATAAGTCCCATATTTTCTAGACTTTGAACTAAACCACTTATAATCAAAAATAAGTCTATAATCAGTCATTGGAAATTTTTTTTCAAATAACCTATAAATTCTAATTAACTTATTTGGTTTAGATGTTAAAATTTCTTTTAAGAAAATCTTCAACGCCCTCTTATGAAAATCTGAAATAGGAATTTTATTTTGATCATTTATAAAATGATGTCCATTATCTATTTTTTTTAATAAATCATATTTTAATTGGTGATAATGTGCAAGAGTCAATTTTTCAAAATCTCTGTTAATATGTATCATAATCTTGATATTTATAATTAAACATGTCTTGGAGTTTGTCTTTAATAATTGGCTCATCTATCAAATTAATACTTTCAAAAAGTTCTTTTTGTTTCACTTTTCCGAATTTCCTATTACTCAATAGGTGAAGTAACATATCATTTATTTTGGTCTTGGCAAATTCACCTATTAGTCCTTCTTTAATAAAGAAACTATCTGCAAATAAATCGGTAATATTTGCTCCAAATGTATTCATCGAATAACTATCTTTTATTATAGATCTTGATTTCTCATTAATTTCTAAAAACAAAACATTTTGTTTTGGAATATCTGATAATATAAATGGAGAATGTGTTATGAAAAGAATGTTAATGTCCTTTATATTTTTAAAGTTTAATTTATCAATTTCATTGAGAAGGTAGTTTAAAAATTGTTTTTGATATTCAGGATGATAATAAAGTTCAATCTCATCATATATCATGTTTATGTGCTTGTACTTGGACAATTTTTTATCATCATTATCAAATACTGATTCAATATTTAGTATATGATAGATTATAGTAGTAGTACTATAAACTAACTGTTTCTCTCCAGAACTTAGTGAAGAAAAGTTACTACCGTCTTCAAAAATAACATCAAACTCAAAGAATGATGGTAATAATAATTGATGGAAAACATTTCCTTTTTCAACTAAAGCAATTATTTCCTTTGCATAATCTAAAATTTTAATTTCAAATTCATCAGTTAGAAAATTACTTTGTTCTTCTGTAATTGGTTTAATGTCACTTTTAAAGTGCTCATCATAATTAATCAAGAAGTTCACAGCTTGTTTTAATTTTGTTGTAATATGACTATTATCTTTTTCTTTTAAATGGATCAATAATTTTTTTAATTCATCAATATCACCTCTTTGCTCTTTAATGGAGAAAATCTTAAGATATTTTTCATCTTTATATGTCCCATAATTTTCAACAATAGAGAATATTTTATTTAAAATGTATTGATAGCAAATTTTTTCAAATTCTTTTAGATTTTCAAAACCTGTGTAATTGATCTTAGTTTCAAAAACTTCATTAATTACTGGAATAAAATGTTCATATTGTTTTAATATAGTAAATGATAAATACTTTATTTTATTATCTAATAAACTTTCAATTAATTTGTGATGATTTATTCTTATTTTTAATTTGTATGGAGTTTTACCATTAATTTGACTGGGGTTTTCCATTTTATCAAATACAAGTGGGTAGAACAAGTTATACAAAAATCTTGATTTAGTTAATTCTGTTTCAGTGTTTACGTCAATTACTCCTTTTGTTCTCATTGGATTTAGTACCACCGGCATTTGATATGAGTCATTTTTATGAAAAATATTTTTAAGCCATAATCCTAAATCATCTGAATTTAAGGCATAAAATGAATAATTGATCGCTAAAGTATAAAAGAAATTAGTTTTAATGAATTGTGTAGTGCCTTCTTCATTTAATAAAGTAGGATTGTTAAAAGTGGTTAAGTCTTCTTTAATTCCAGTGAATTCATAAAATTGTATTTTTTCCTGATTAAATTTAAGTGAATAAATTTTACACTTTTTATTAATTATATATTCGAAAAAGATTTCAACATTAATGTTTTTAACAGCAATATTACAACCATCTTTTACTTTACTTAAGTATCTTAATTGTCTGTCAAATTTAAAATCACTGAAATTTTTTAACATTTTATCAACTTTATCAAAATCTTCATCATAAATAAATCCAGTATCTGCTTTTTCTTTTAGTTTATCTATTTCTCTTTCAAAATTTTCTTTTATACCATTTTCTCCTTGGGGAATACCATTTTTATTATTTTGATTTACCGAAATAATCTGTTCTATATAGTTTTTAAGTTCATATTCTTCAACAAAAGTGTTATTTAAAACATCATCAATTTTTTCAATGATCTTTTCTTTGGATATTTCTTCCGCTTCGTCTGGCTGAATATTTATTTTCTTACTTAATATACCTTTGTATACTGATAAATTATATAATGCCATATATAATAATTCCACTAATGCACTTTTCCCACTTCCATTTTTACCTACAATTGCCGAAATATTCAGATTAATATTGGCTTTGCTAAAAAATGATTTTGGAATGGATATTACAGGTTTATATTCTATTTTGGTTATGTCATCTAATAATGTATTATCAAGTTCAATGTCATTGCTGAAAAATTTGTAATCATGATAAAATTTATAAATCCTTCCAACTTCTAAACTTTTCCGGAATTTTTCGTTACAATTTTCTAGTGGTCTAATTGCTATTAATTTGAAGCTCATTGTTAATTAGTTTTGAGTAATATTATGAAATTTATTTAAAATTTTAGTTTACAATTCTAATTACTCCATATAAATTTGGATATTAATAATATTAGAATATACTCCTCCTATATCAATGTAGGTTGTAGTAAATATCTTTTGTTAACTAATATAGCATTTGTTTATATTTGTTAAAACTAGTATTTATGGAAATGTCAATATCTGAAATTATTGCTTATTGTGGGGGCTCTTCCATTGTTATATCTGCTATTGTGGGGTTTCTTGCACAAAAGGTATCTGATTGGGGAAATGAAAAATGGAGATTAGGCACCGAATCAAAATTGAAAACCTTAGAAAACAAACTAAGTGAAAAGACATCTATACTGAACAATTTAATAGATGTGCAAAAGTCAAGTTATAATTTTAGTCAAGAAAGAAGAATAAAGGCAATAGAAGATGTTTGGAATCTTATTTGTGAATTTAATTTTAAATTTCCAAAATCTATAATAACTGTTTATAGCATTTATACAGAGCAAGAAATAGAAAGGTTAATAAACTCCAACAAAGATTCAGTAAATTGGGATAAAATTTCTAGCGGTTTAAGTGAAATTAATAATGAGAAGTTCATCGAATTTTATAGTGAATTGCAAAGAAAGATATCGTACAATAGACCTTTCTTAGGTGAAAAATTATATTATAGCTTTTTCGCTTTTACCTTATTTTATAGTAGACTTATTTTTATAGCCGAAGTGAGTTTGAATAGAAAAGAACTGATATACTGGAATAAAGATAAAACTATAATAAAATTATTAAAAGAACATTTTAGTGATGATGAGTATGGACTTATATTTAAAAATCAATTACAATCACTAAATTATACAATAGGAGTATTAGAAAATAAAATAATAATAGAAATAAATAATGTCTTAACCGGAAACACTGCATCAAAAATGTCAATGGAACACTTGTCGGAAATTACAACTTTTATCAACCTACGAAACATAACAGAAGAAATAACCTAGACATCAAATACCAACAAGGTTTAATATTAGCAAAAAAACAACGTGGTCAGTTTTTTAATATCCTCTGGAATTTTTAAATTCTTTTTCACATTTTAAAGAACAAAATTCTTTATCCTCAGTAACAATACACTGGTATTTATTTCCATTCTCATAACTTTCAATACATTTAAGCGGATCAACATAACCAATGTTTATTAAAAGTCCTATTAATTGAAGTGGATCTTCGGCAGGTTCTACGATATTACTCAACAATTGTTTAGAGGAATAATATTTGCTTTCAAGAATGAATTCCTTTCCACACCATTTACAATTCTTTGTTTCAGAACTACATGATTTTCCAGATAAATCTTTTGGGTCTGGGTTGGGATCACTCAATATTTTTTTTAATTGTAATATCTGTTCATCATTAAGATTATATTGACTAATTACTTTTGAAGTATTAATAAGTTTTTCCGCTTCAGGAGTTATACTTATTTCTGACCAATTAAAGCCTGTATAAGTTAATTCAATATTCTCTTTCTGATTTAATTCATTAATATCAGAATACTTTTCATTAATATGTTGTTTTATTATTTCAGGGATAGGTTCAAGTTCAAATTCTGAGAACCAAAATCCTGTTTTGTCAAAATTGTAATTGTAATCAGTGATTGTAATCAGTATAAAGGAGTAAACTACATATCCAACAACATTTAATGATCTGTTTAAAATAAATATATAATCTTTATCAGTACGTTTTCCAAAAATTAAACGAGACGTAACCGAAAAGAACACAAAACAGATAAAAAATGAAATAATAAACTTGGGAGATAGTAAAGACTCAGTGTTAAGCAGTTTTAGATAATCATTATAGTACATCCGTTTATATTATATTTTAAATTATATGTTTATTTTCTGTAGTAGTCAATCTTTTTGTCTTTTTTCCCATCTCCGTTTTGATCATAATAATCATATTCCTGAAGTTCCATATCTTGGGTGGTTACTTTATTTAAATAGTATTTTTCCTCATCAATGTCAAGTAACTTGGTGGTGGGATTGTAGTTATAGGGTAATTGTTCTATAGTACCTGATTGTTTACATTGATTTGTTGAAAAGTTCATGACAAAGGTTGTTAGATAATACTTATTGTTGTTCTTAAACTCATGAATTGACTCCTTTTCACATTTGGAGTGTTCATAAGATTGTAGGATTGTATTATCCTTTCCGCTAAAAATAACTGTTTTGTATCTGTGCCAGGCCCCTGTAAGTTGATTAGTTGTATTCTTTTCTTCTAAAGGTTCATCATTGTGGTTTCCACATGATGATAACAGAATGCTGATTCCAATAATTATTTGAGTTTTTTTCATAGTTATTTTCCTTTTTTATATTCCTCTAATTTTTCAAGAGTTGGGTTATTGAGTTCATTGTATTTTTTCTTTATTTCATCCGCAGTGAAACTACTCTTGTTTCCCTTGATACTTTCACGGACGAAATATTCAGAAACCTGAAAAGATGATGAGAGAACTTTGACTATTTGAGTATTGTATGTCAGTCTTTTTTGCGTATTTTTATCCATTGCTTACTTTGTTTCAAATACGAAACAAATATATCAATATTTCAATACAAATCAATAAATATATAGTAATAATGAATGATTTTTTTGAAAGATTAGATAAATACATGGAATACAAAGGTTTAAACGATAATAAACTTACCGTTGAGACAGGTATTTCTGTAGGTATAATCGGAAAGGGAAGAAAAAGAGGAGGATTATCTCAGGAAAATATAGCAAAAATACTATATAGGTATTCTGATTTGAATGCCAATTGGTTATTTAGAGGTGAAGGGAATATGATAATTGAGGATCAAATATTTTCTTCTTCAGAGATTAATTGGAAAAAAATAATAAAATCTCAAGAAGATTTATTAGAGATTTTGAAAAAACAAACTGCTAAATAAGTATCTAAAGTATACCTATTTTAGTAATTTTATTAGCAACTTTTCATATTTAAAGAACTTTTACGCTATCTTTTTAAACCTTTTTTGCCTGAAATTATAATCCCCGGTTTAAATTTAAACTAAAAATAAAATCCCATTTATAATGGTATGAATAAAGCTTTTTCACTCTTTACCTAGGGTAAATATTAATTTTATTACACTTAAAAACATCGATATCTATTTCAAATTCGTAATATTTTTTTCAAAATTCTTAAAATATTATTTTGCCGGAGAAAACAACTAGTATTATATATCTTAGGATACAATTTTTTAATTAAATCATTTCAAGTTTTATTGCCACTTTTTTTACTTTCATAACCGTCTTTGTTGACATTTTAAGAATTTTACCTATCTCTCTCAGGGTTCTTCCTTTCTTAAGATATTCTAATGCCTTCTTGTTTTTTGGTTTATTAATAAAATTGGAATCACCTTCATTGGTTCCCATTGGCCTTCCTAAAATCCCACCATTCTGAAGATAAACCATTCTCCCAACACTAGTTCTTTCCAAAATATTCTCAAGTTCCATTTCATATAGTGAAGACATTACAGAAGAAATCATTTTCCATATTGCGTTTTTCTTACCGTTAGGTCTGGACTGAAGACCTATATTTCTTACAACCACATTAATCTTCTCATCTTCCAACCATTCCAGTGTTTGGATTACATCTCCGGTGTTTCTTCCTAGTCTTGAAAACTCTTCTACCACGATTTCTGAAACTCTCCCTTCTTCAATCAGTTTAATGAGTTCTTTAGATTTGGGACGGTCTTTAAAACTTACCGATCCAGATATTTTATCAAGAAAAACCATATCATATTTTTCTTTGTCTGCTTCAAAACGATTTCCGGTTTGAAGTAATGTAGAAACTCTATTGTATTTTACTCTCATTTTGTGGTTGTTTTAATCACAGATTAAATTTAAAGCGAAAATACCTTTACGCCTAAGCATTTAGCACTATTTAGCACTTTCAGAACGCATTCCCTTTTATTGTAATATAAAGGAAAACAGGATAAACTTATAGAAGATTACTATAAGGGCAAAATAATTACATAATAAAGAAGGGAGACACTCCCCCTTCTTATCATATTCAAAAAATCATCATTATCGCACGTCTGGCCCCCCTCAAATCCTCCCTCCTCCCCCTATGGTATTTTGATAAAAAAAACTAGGTTCAATAATTTAACTGAAATCTCAATAAAAAAATTTCTGGAAAAAAATCTAAAAATTGAAGTTATTTATCATTTTTCTATGAAATCATGATTTACTTAGTTAACAGTCTATGCTATTTTCTTCTTAATAATAAATTGATCTGATACATACAAAGGGAGATTTGAATATACTTCCACTTTACAATCATTTCTTAATGTTCTTGCGCGTCCTACCGCCTGTATTAAATCGGATTCTATTAAAGATAATTGAATATCTCTTAAATCTTCATTATCAAATGCATTAAACATAAACTCAAATCCATTATAATGTATTTTTTGATAGGTCATTTGTGAATTTTTTATGTCAAAATTAACTCCCATCAATTTTGCCATTAGAAAATATTCAACATTATTTCGATGCGGAGTACCAACAATTGTAATATTTTGTCCATTAAGATTATCATAGCCAGAGCAATTACCAAAATGAACTTCTTTTGGTGAATTTTGAAAAATTTCCTTGTGATCAATAAATGTAATTACAGTTTTATCTCCAACTTCATCACTAATTTGTTTACCATAAATGTTCAATCCTTTTCTGGAACATGATCGACCTGTATATTGTATTATTTCCCCTTTTTGTTCAACATGTTTGATATCAAAAACTTCAAATTCCATATCAGTATATAATTTCTTATAAAATTCAACTGGAATAGTTGCGGACATAATGATATTTTTTGAGTCAACAGGTAATTCCTTCTTTATTATATAATAGATTGTATCCTCATTTTTGATGAAGAATTTACTATTAAAAAAATCAAAAACATTCGTTTGAAAAATGTTTTTATCATGGACAAATTCAAAAAGATTGTCATAATTGATATTAAAAATCGGAGTTGCATAAATGCCTGCTTCAAGAGATGAGAAAAAATCCATAACTTCTTTTAATGGACTATATAAGTATTGAGTTACAATAATATCTTTAATTGACATAGATTTTATTTCCACCAGTGAATTGAGAGGATCTTCATCAAAAATAATAGTTTTATGTACGAATGATTCTGAATTTAAAACTCTTTTATGAGTTGTTAAAACCGTTTTATTTGGATTTTTACACTCTTCAAGTTGAGTTATATAATCTGCAGCCAATTGAATATCATCCAAATTTTTCACAAATCCAAATTCAGAAACTTTTCTAATTAATCCCATTGATTTCTTTGGCAACCCGATACGGTAATAATACCCTATTTTTTCATTAAGATAATTATCAGAAAACACAATAGTATCCGGTGAAAAAGTATGATCTATATTCATTCTTTCTTTCACCTCATTCTTAAGACTATTAGTTGGTAATGCAATAACACATTTTTCAACATTAGTTAATAATCTTGTTTTTCCAATTGCAGTTGGTAATGAAAATATATAGGTTTTGTTCGTCTCATTATTACCGAGAACTTCACGAAAACTTGAGATCATCTTTTCTTCTGCTTCCTTAAGACTTATTTTATTAATCGGATCTAATATTTCTACATGTCCTCTAATATTATTGACTTCAGTAATTATATCATGAATTTCACTATCTTCAATATGAGGGGAAAACTTATAAACAGGCATTGAATAGTATTTCATCTTTTTGACATAAGGTATAATGGCAAAATTGTTGGAATTGTATTTTGTCTTACCTTCTAAATTAAATCTATTCATTGTTTCTTTTATTTTCTTTTCACCACCTCTTATGTATATAATATTAGTAACCAGGCCAAAAAGTTGATTATGATCTAACCATTTTCCACTAAGAAAACTATCCAGAATTTTCACTTTCTTTCTTGCCATATCCCAATCAACGATTTTTCCCCCTTTTAAAGAAGTACAAATAAGATTATTATTCTGTGCTAAAAAGTGTTTATTCCTATAATCATTATATAGATTATTACAAAAATTAGCAGTAATTGAATTTGTACCAAGAATATTTCTTGTAAGATAATTATCTCTAGATATTTTATTAATATCAATAAATTCAATGAACTTCATTAGAGATACTGGTACAGTACTAGTTATTTTCACATTGGTTCCACCATAAAATATTCTGGAAGGATTTTTACATTTAGGGTCTATAAAAAATATTTTTTCTAAGGCAATCATAATCTTATCATAAATACTAATGTCATTAATCACACTATCAAAGAAAAAAACTATCCGGAATTTATGAAGTTCCACCGAAGTTCCAAATGTATCATAATGAAGATTAGGACATATTCCAAATTCTTTAAATTTTTGATAAACTTCCTTTAATGAAATTTCTCCTTTATCAAAATCCAATCCGATAATAGAAGATTGAATCCATTCATTATTACTTATCGATTCTTTAAAAATACCACCACTCCAAGAATGTGCCTTTGGTCTGGTAATTAATGTCGCAAAATCTCTGATTGTTGTTTCTGTTGAAACCATTGACTGATTCACTTTCCAGAAATATTTCTTTTCCAACTTAATATTGAATATAGTATTACTTATTGAATACTTAAAATTTGTTTCTTCCATATTTTTTAAATCTTATTCGATTATTCATCAAACTATTAAATATATAAGTGCATTTTCGAAGAAAACAAAATAAGAAAGTTAATTTTAGCGTTTTTTAGCATATCAGGGTGATATTAATTTATACTTATAACTTTTTTTAGATTGATATACAGTACATTAAATTAATAATATTTAAATTACCACTTTTATATTGGGTAACTATTATTTTTTTTTCATACCTTTGTTTCATCAAAATAGATAATATGAAAATTGATATAAGTAACATTGTTCAAAAACTTAGTCAAATGACGATTAAACCTAGGACATTTTATGTGGGATTACCTATAGTTCAAATAAAAAAGATGAATAAAAAGGAGGTTATGCATGAACTGAGGAATCCCGCTAGAAATTTATATAAAAAGTTTACAGATAGTTATTTTGAGGATATTGAAGAAGAGAAAAAAAAGGTGATCCAAAATTTCAATAAGTTTCTTCATGAAAAAATTGATTCTCTCAATGTAATTGATATTATAGAAAGAACAAACGAATGGATAATCCGTATTGAGAAATTAATCTTGATTTATGAACCTAAATATTACCGATCTGTTTTCGAAAAAAAAGGTTCGGGTTTTAAGTATGATAAGGTGAAGATTGTTTGGATCGATTCCAATGGAATTAAAGATAAAAATACAACTCGAACTTTCGGGCAAATTGGTGAAGAGAGTTTAAAAGAAATAATGAAAAAATTTCTTGTAACTAATGAGAACGCAAAAAATCCTAGAGAAGAAGAAAGGATTAAAGTTGTTGATGGTTTATTTAGTTCAGATCTAATTGTTGAAATTGACAGAGAAGATTGGATATTTGAATTTAAAATGGCAACCAAAGACGACTATATACAAGAAGCAGTAAGAAAGGAAATATGGGAGTTATATAAAAAAGAATACAACTTGTAAATATCTTTGATTAAATCAGGAGATAGAGGGATAATTCCCTTTTTTTTATAAATAAAAAATAAGTTACCCAAATTGAAAATAACCTACTAAAAAATAAAAAAATTTCATTATGAAAAAATTAGAAAATTCATCAGTTGTATTACCATTAGTAAACAAAATTATGACAATACCTACATCACAAATTGAAATCTCAGAAGGGTGGGAAGAATTGTTTGACAAAAAAGGAAAATCGTTCTTCATTAAAAACCTTGAAGATCAAATACAAAAAACTGGATATTATTCTCCAATAGTTGTTTTTAGATTTGATAATAAATATGTTATTGTAGATGGAGTATTAAGATTTTTGACGTTACTAAATTTAAATTTAAACCAAATTAACTGCATAGTATTAGATAATACTCCTGAATCAAAGGAGGAATTTAAAGATAGGATAATCGAATACAACTTAAAATCCGTTCCAACAATAAAGGAACGTAAAAGACTTTTATCTCATTATTTTCGGATAGTTGATTGCCAAAGCGAATTGGATGAGAGTTCTTATAACGAAAAATACAAATTTATTTCTGAACAATATGGTAAAGGATGGGGAAGAAATAACGTAATTACTTTTAAAAAATCTTTAATTTTTGATAAAGAAAATCCAAATAACAATTTAGATCTTTCGACTAAAATTTTAGAAAATGAAATCTCATGTGATAGGGCAAAGCAAGCATTAGATTTATTGACTAATAAAGAATTTAATTATAGTCTTGAAAAAGAAAAAGAGGCTAAAATACTTGATGGATTCCTAAACAAGAATTATGATTTTAGAAAGGCTAAATTACTAGTTAATCAATATAATACGAAAAAGGATAAAAGGATTACAAATATAAATCCGATAACTGAAATCAATTCAGAAAGATATTCCATATTACCTGGTAATTGCCTTGATGCTCAATTTCCAAAAGACACATTACTAAATGGTATTTTCACCTCAATTCCTTATTATAATCAAATTGAGTATTCAGACAAGAATACTCAAGGGCAGGAATTTGAAATTGGTCGTGAAAAAAAACCTCTAGAATTTATCAAAAATATCGTGGATGTTATGAAACTTGGAGCTGAAAATATGAATGATAACGGGGTCATAATAATAAATCTTCATGATTCTTACCAGGGAGGAATATGTGTAGGTATAGTTGCTCTTTTAGTAACGGAAATGCAGAAAGCCGGATTTTTCTATATCGATCAGGTAATCTGGCAAAAATCTAACAATAAACCACAGGGGAATAATACCAAGAGATTTACAAATGGATACGAATCAATTCTTATTTTCTCTAAATCTAAAGATTATTACTACGATCAATTAAGGGTATTTGATTCTGAGAAATCTGCAACAGTTAAAAAAGGTTGTTCTGAACAGGGTAATAAAGGAGCCGATAAAGTATCATCTTATCATATATCCAACAACTATAAAACAATCAGAAATTTTCTTTGTGATAATGATATTGAGCAGATATTAAAATTAAATATTTCAAAAGAAAGGTCTCAACAAGATGGTTTACAAAATGGATTTTTCGGATCTTTTCCAACATTACTTCCTGTACCATTTCTTTTATCTTTTATTCCTGAAAACGGTACTATATGGGACCCATTCGGTGGAACCGGAACTACAGGAAGAGCAGCGTTAATGCTTAATCGTAAAGTAATTATCAGCGAACTATATGAAAAGAATATAGTGAAGATACGTGAAATTCTTGTAAAAGGTGTTTCTGAGTACAATGAGCAGGATTATATTACATTAAAAAATGACTTCTTGTCTTCCGAAGATCATATGAATAAGGCGGCTTGAGGATTAAAAAATATCCAAATAACAATACTCTAAATTACATATTAAAAAGTAACCAATCATTTTGGCAAAATCAAATCAAAGGCGTACAATAGCCACGTCTTTAGTTTTTATAAAAATTAAAATCATGACAACAAGTAAATTCATGGATATAAATTCATTAACAGAATATATACCTTTAACGAAATCTACCATTTATTCAAAAGTTTGTAGAAAACAAATTCCATTTAAAAAAATTGGAAAAAAATTAATCTTCAATAAACTAGATATTGATAATTGGATTAATAATGGTGGAAAAAATACTAAAGAGGAAAATATTCCTTCTTTGTTTGTTTAAATTTAAATCACGTTAGTAATGGCAACATGCAGTCTCATTTTAGATAAAAGGGTTAAACTTAAAAATGATGAGTACAATCTTACTGTTCGAATTATAGATGGAAAGAATCAATTGTATCTCAATATTTCAAGAATGACAGAAAAACAATTTTCTTACATTTTTGACAAAAAGAATATGGAAGAAAAGTCTTTGGAATTTCGCCACAAATGTCAAGAAAATATTAAGAAAGTTGAAAAAATAGTTTCTGAAATGGGTTCTTTTGATCGAAAATATATTAAAGACAGATTCTTCAATAAAAGTAACAAGATTGAAAAAGAAATATTAGTGGTATCACTAAAATTGATTGATCTATTCAAACAATATAAGATAGAAAATGACCATTTAAGTATAAGAACTAAAGTTCATATGAAGGAATCTAGGAATGTGTTTACAAGGGATAATCCGAAAATTAATATTCTTGAAATAACACCAGATTTTCTCAAAAAAAATGAAAGAAGAAGATTACAAAAGGGTATTTCAATTTCTTCAATAAATTCAAATTTTCGTGACCTCAGAACGGTAATTAATTACTTTATGAAAAAGAATAAAATAATACCTTCTTCCTACTCCTACCCTTTTGGTAAAGGTGGTTACTCTATTTGTGAATACTTCCCAAAGAAACAAGTACTAAGTAATGAAGAAATTCTCAAAATTATAAACCTAAAAGAATTTGAGAATCCTGAACAAGAATCTGCAAGGGATATTTGGGAACTTCTTTATCGATGCAACGGTATAAACTTTGCGGATCTTCTACGGCTACGATGGGATCAAAGAAAAGGAAATTGTTACATTTTTTTTAGAAAGAAAACGGAGAACACTAGAAAAAAATTGAGACAGGAAATTGTAGTTCCTGTAAACGAAAAGGTGGAGAATATTATTAATAAAGTTGGAGATAGCCAAAGTCCTTTCTTACTCGGATTTCTAAAAGAAGGTTACACTGACGAAAATTTTGATTATATGAACCGGAAAATGAGAAAGACTATTAATAAATCTCTTAAAGAAATATCTGAACATCTTGATTTGTCTATAACTCTTCAATTAAAGACCGCAAGGGATTCGTACGCAACAGTTCTCAAAAGAAGTGGAGTTTCTATTGATAAAATTTCAGAAATGTTATCACATTCAAACACTACTGTGACAAAACATTATCTTGATAGTTTAGATATGGAAACGGCATTCGATATTAATGAGAATTTGATATAGCAATTAATTTCTTTTCAGATTCATCGAAAATAATAATCTCCACGACATATAGGACCGATTCCATAATATATTGATTCCGGAACAGTTAATTCCCGGCTACAAATAGAACAATAGCAGTTTAGTATAGCACCTACGTATGAAAATTCACCATCCTTTATCATGTCAAATAAATTGAACTTTAATCTGTTAATAAAATCCTCTTCAAGAAATCCTAAATCATTTATTCTTGCCTGCAAATATCCATTTCTATCACAAACTATCATATATGGTTGGTCATTATACTCGAGTCTTTCAAATCCGATAAAAATTTTCCTATACTCTTTTTCAATAGAATAACTTTCAATATCATAATCTTCAGATAAATCAACATCTTGTAAATTATTGTGTATTTCGAAATTTTCATTTGGTCTTGTTACAATTGGAAGATCATGAATGAAGGACAACATTTTTGCACCAAATTTTAATCTTAATTTATTACAAATGGAGTGGAGAATAAATCTTAATTGTAGAGTCCTCGAAGTTTCTTCATTTCTTATATTTTTGAATTCGTTTACTAAATTTCTTATTTTTCGATGAGAAACTTTTTGTAAAATATTTATTACGTGACTATCTAAAAAGTAGGACTTAAATTCAGAGTCACAATCTTCCAATTTTACTTTCTTAAAATAATTATTTGTGAAATAGCTTTTATTCTTTTCTACAGATGGGTTTAGTTTAAGTTGATTTTTTATTTTCTTTAAATCACTAAATGAATTTAATTTTTTCGAATTCTGTTTCATGGTATTACTTGATTTTTAATTATCATTAATAGTTCTCAAACTATAAAAAATAGATTTGTTAATCAATTGAGTTCTACCACTCAAGTTATCACTATTTTCTAACTATGGTGTAATAGTAACTAAACAATTCGAAAATAGGCTAAGTCAGATTTAATCTTCCTATTTTTAATCGAATACGGTACTATTTTTTTCTCGATGAGTGCTTGAAATAAGTTTCCAATTTTAATTATAAGATTTTCTTTGAAAACTTCTGAAACAAAAATCAATTCATAATTTTCTCTATGATCTAGAAAAAAGTCCCATTCAGTTTTACTTAGGTAAAAACTTTTATCGTTTCCTATCGAACCCTTGCATTCTAAATATCTTAATGATGAACCAGTACCAATTTCAAAGTCAAAAGGCTTATAACTTTCGGTTACTTCGTTATTCCATTTAAAGTATTGCAAGTCTAAAATATTCTTCAAATAATCATTTACATAGGATTCTGCTTGACGACCAATCTTTAAATTAATTTCATAATTCTCTAAAATTTCAAATTCATCATTTTGATCAATCGCTTTTAAATTTGATATTTGGCTAACAACTAATTCGAGTTGTTTTCCAATCAAAGAAATTGCATTAGTATTATCCTCGATTGTCTTTTCAAGTTTACTAATATAATCACCAGTTGGTATCAAAGAAGTGTCCGGTTGGCTTTCTTTTTCTAAATTTTGATCTTCGCTACTCGAGTCTGTATCATTTTCACTTTTGGGTTCTGAAATCACGCTCAATGACGAACTTATAATATTAGATTTAAGTTCAAATAACATTGATTCGAAATACCTCTTATCATAATCGATTGCCCTCAAATTGACATATTTGCCACCACTCTTATTACAAAGATTTTTACTTTTTTGTTCGGCACTTGTGTCTTGGTCTATTCCGATAATATAAATTGGACATTCTACATTTGAAGATTTCATGAAATCTAAAATTTTGTCGTCAAAATCTTCAACATCATTACTATCACCATCAGTAATAATAAACATTATTTTCTTTGATGAAACACCGTTTTGTAAGAAATTAGAAAATCGTTTAAATGCTGTGTAAATGGGTGTCCCTCCAATTGGGGGAGCTTTAATCTCTTTAATTTTTTCAATTGCCTCAATAGCGGATGACCCCGAGTATAGATATCGTGAAACGAATTCATTAGATCTATATTTAGAACCTGAACTTGAAAATCTTATAATGTTAATGAAATTAAAATGTTGAATAGTGGGGAGAATATCTTCAATAAGAATTTTTTTCACCAATTCTATTCGTGGCGAACCATCTTGAAGTAATGTTTTATTCTCATATTCAGGAACACCTTTCATATATCCCATACTTCCAGAATAATCAATTAAAATTCTCGCATGAATATCCATATTATTTATTTTTATAAGAAAACAGTGGAATCCCTATTAATCTTTAAGTGAAATTTGTTTTAAAACTAATTGCTTACCTTCTTCCAATGATTTATCATAGTTGTAAACAAACCATTTGAAATGATCTGTTTGAGAAGGAAACATCCCTTTAAAGGTATATTTAATTCGAGGATTTTCTTTTCCAGTAATTAGGTACATTTTGATTTTTGATGCGTTCTTAAGAATCTTCTTTTCCAATAAAATCCCTTTGTACCTGAAAAGTTGTTCTATTGCAGATTTCCCACCATCCCCTATTTTAATTTCCACAATCACATCATTACCTTCCTTGTCTTTACCAATGTAATCGACTCTGTCTTTTGTACCTCTTAAAATTTCTTGATTATCAGTACTTGTAATTCCGATCTTTTTCAGAATCTTGTATCTGATAAGATAAGATTCTAATTCAGCTTCTGAATTAAATTCATCAGTTGAGGAAAAAATCTGTGTTTTTGTAATCAAAATATTGGAAGTCAATTCTAAATCTTTTGTGATTTTCGGTGATGTGTAATAACCATTATCTTTACAAAACTTTTCCAATACATTAATAGCACCGGCAACCCGCTTTTCATAACCGAATTTTTTCAGTAGGGTATAAAAACGAATACTTTTACTCCCACTGTTTTCAATCATTGCATCAAAGTTCTGTATAAGATCTTCCATAGATTACGTTTAGTAGTTATTTCTTATCAATAAATTCCCCAAATCCCACCGGTTCAATTTTCTCTTTTCTAATCCATTCAATGGTGTGATCTAATACATCAATAAATCTTTTCTTTTTATCATCCCAGGCAAGAAAATCTTGTTTTAAAATTTCATCGGTGAAAAGTTCTTTTCTTATCAATCTATTATTCCATACGGCATACATGGTGGAAATTCTCTCGCAAAACTCCCAATTCTTATCTTGGAATTTATCTAAAAGATTGTTTATACTTTCAGCCTGATCTTTAAACTCTCTGCTAAATAAAGATGGTAATTCCTTTGATGCTGATAAAGAGTTGTAAGTTACTTTTGAAGTTGCACCAAACATATCTTTTTTAATTTCAAAAAATCTGAGAGACTTTAATTTTGGTTCTATTACATGTTCTAATTCCCAAGCGTAAGGTCCGGCTACATTTTTCTGATATTTTAATTCTGAAGACAATTGACAATGATACTCGACCAAGTGAAGCATCTTCTGCAATTTTACCCTACCAAAATCTTTTGAGTTTTGAGTACTTAACTTTTTAATTATATAACCTGCAAGAATTGCCATATCTCCGGTATCACATTTTTTCTGAATATCTTTAGAAATAGAATATATTGGAGATTTTTCTGCAACTAATTTTAGATCTTCATTTTTTATTTCACTCTTTCCTTCGAGGGCTTCTCTTAAAACTTGTTGAAGAAGTTGTTCATTATAGCTTTGACTTTCTTTTACTGATTTTTCTAATTCATCACAATAAGTCATCAGTTCATTTAACTTAGAAACAATTCTGTTCTGAATATCTAATGGCGGAATTCCAATAATAAACTGTTCTAAATTATATTTTGGTAAACCTTCACGTCCCGCACCGGTTGTTGATTTAAAGATTAAAGATTGAAAATAAGGAGATAATACAAGATAATGATAGAATTTTGGAATGATTTTAATTCCCCTAATTATACAAACATGTTGGCTTACATTTCCTTCTTCAAAATCATCTGGGACTAATGCACACCTTCCTAAAGATCCTCCTGTAATATTTAAAAGTAAATCATTATTATAAACAGTGGTTCCATTCATCTTTTGATGGGTTTCTTCATCAATAAATTTAATATCATCATACACTAATCCGTCATTATGAATATTTTGAGATCTAAAGAAAGGATATCCTTTTAATGAATAATTACTTCCTTTAGGAGTACTTCCAGAACCAATTTTAGAAGAAATATCATCAACTCTAAACCAAACCCAATTCTCAGGTATTTCAAATGGAATTTCTTCCTTAGAAATTGGAGGTAAAGGTTTAGATTTTTTAATCTTTTTTTCTTTGATTAATTTCTCCTTTTCAGTTTGAATTTCTTGTAGAAGATCAGCACCGGTTTTTCCATCAGAAGTTTCGTTACTAACCAATTTTCCTTGCATTGCTTCTCGGAGAAATGCTTGACGTAAATCTTTTATTAAATCTAATTGATGGGTTATTTCCGCTGATGCTAAACTAAAAGTATTTTTTAATTCTGATATTTTTTTTATAGATTTCTTTTGATCATCTAATGAAGGAAGGTCTATTTCATTATTTAAGAAAGAATCTTCTGAAAGATATTTTCTATGTGTAATTCCAGAACTTGCTCTTTCACATAAATCATAAAAAAACTGTGAATTTGTAAATTGATTAAACCAATCAATATCAATTAAATTAAAATCTACATTATATGCCCAAAAATTTCCGGTTATAATTGCATTATCAACCTCTTGGGGAGCGATTCCGAAAGCTCCATACCGAGCATCAATTTTTGAAAGAATAAATTGTCCTTCCTTTAAAACAAATTGTTTTTTTGTACCTATTAATTTACCAATTTCTTCATCTCGTAATGAAACTCCTCCATGTTTAATTTTAATTGTAACACGTTTGTATTTTTCCGTATCATTAATTTCTATTGGAATCTTACTTCTTTTCAAAAAATCTTTGAATTTAATAACTCTTCCCATCAACTCAATACATTTTTAAGTTGTTGTAATAGATTGCTAGTTTTATCCAAAGAAATAGTTAATTCCTCCATTAATTGTCCCGAAGAATATTCCTGATTCTCTTCAGCTTTATGGGGATTTTTAATATCAAGGTCAAAATTACGATCCTTTAAAGTGTCAATTGACACTTTCCAACATATCTCCGATTCCTTACGATCATTCCACCATTCTTTAATCGGATCAAATTCAGATTCTTTAATGGGTTTTGTTTTGCTATAAGACTTTTGTCCTTCCGGTAATCTGTGTTCATAATACCAAACATCTTTTGTTGCAAAACTTGATGTATCATTATTATGATGAACTTTATCAAAAAACAACAGATTGGTTGCAACCGTCGCATAAGGTTGAAACACAGAATTTGGTAAACGGATAATAGTATGTAATCTGCAATCTTTCAAAAGTTTTTCTCTCACTCTTTGTTTCACACCATCTCCTGTTAATGATCCGTCAGGCAAAACAATTCCCGCACGACCACCTACTTTTAATAAGTGAATCATTAAGATTAGAAACAGATCAGCAGATTCTTTGGTACGGTAGTTTTGAGGAAAATTATTTTCATTGTTATTCGCTACAATCCCCCCAAACGGCGGATTTGCTTCGATAACATCCACACGATCCTTTTCACGATATTCTGACAAAGGTTTATCTAAGGAATCACGGTAGGTAATATTAGGAATTTCTACGTCGTGTAAAATTAAATTGGTGGTTGCAAGTAGATACGGTAATGGTTTATATTCCCACCCAATAATATTATCCTGTAAAGATTTTAAATCCTCTAAAGAGGAAACTTTTTTGGAGATATTTTCGATGACCGCAGTTAAATATCCACCCGTTCCGCATGCAGGATCCAAAACCTTTTCTCCTAATTTGGGATCAAGAATATGAGTGATAAATTGTGTAATCGCTCTGGGGGTGTAAAACTCTCCGGATTTTCCGGCGGACTGTAAATCTTTTAAAAGACCTTCATAAACATCTCCAAAAGCATGTTTATCTTTTGTATTATTAAAATCAATCTCATTAAGTTTATTTAAAACTTTACGAATATTGATTCCACTTTTCATGTAGTTGTTGTTACCGTCAAATACTTCGTGAACGATAACAGCACGTTGATTCCCGGTACTTAAATCTAAATTTCTAAGTGCAGGAAAAAGTTCTCGGTCTATAAAATAAAGTAATTCATCACCTGTTATTCCTTCGTCATCTGATGCCCAATTTTCCCATCGATATTTCTCAGGAATTGGAGACACATAATTCTTATCCATCATTTCCATTTCCTGATCTTTATCACAGAAAACTTTGAAAAACAGCATCCATCCCAATTGTTCTAAACGTTGTGCATCACCGTTTAGCCCGGAATCCTGCCACATGATTTTTCTTATACTTTCTATTACGCCTGTAATACTCATTTCTTATTTTTCTAATTTGCAAAAGTACGTTCCTAAGAAATCTACACCAAGATTATAGTAACATAATTTAAGCTATTGAGTAGATTTCATTTTCAAGTTCCTTTATAGCACTGAGATACATTTCTCTCCCGCCAAAAGTTTTTACAATCTCCATTGGCGAGCCAAATTCAGAGATTGGGTTTAGTTTCAATACTTCCATTGACTCAATGGTCTCAACACCCTCATCAGCATATTTATCCACCAATGCAGTAAGAACATTTCTTGCCTGCTCACCATATTTTGCAAAGTAATTTCTTTTTTTTACCTCGTTTGCACGTTCTTTCCGGGTTAAGGGTTTTTGATCAAACGCAACGTGACAAATAATATCAAAGAGATCACATTCTTTATTTACTGCCTGCAAAAGTTCTTCAACCATAACACCTTGTTCTGCCAATTCCTGAATAATTGCATCTTTCCTATCGGAATTTTTCCAAAGATTTAAGAACTGATCTAATGAAGTATATTTTTCACTTAAAATATCTTTAGTATAGTCTTTTAAACTTACAGTAATCGGTTTACCGTCTTTATCAAAATATAATTCTCTTGAATTTAGTACAGTAACATCTACACCATTTACATAAACTTTTGTAGGTTTTGTTTTCTTTTCGGTAAAGGGATCTGAATAGTCAGGTTTAGGGTCATTCACTTGATCTGTACTCCCCTTTTCATCAGTTTGCAATTCTTCCGGAACATCATTATCGAAATCATCGTTTGCAGGAGTATCTTCATCAATAACTTTTATTCTAACAGGATCACCATCAAAATTGGGATCTGCAAACAAATCTGTTACGTTTCTAAAATCCATAATGGTAAAATATAACTTACCAAATTCTTCGTTCACTCTCGTTCCACGACCGACAATTTGTTTAAATTTTGTCATTGATCCTATTTCGGTATCTAATGCGATCAATTTACAAGTTTGGGCGTCTACGCCTGTAGTCATTAATTCAGATGTTGTGGCAATAACGGGATAAGTCTGTTCCGGATCAATGAAATTATCCAATTCTCTTTTTCCTTCATCGTTATCACCGGTAATTCTCATAACATACTTATGATTTTGCAATACAAGATCGGAGTTCAGACTTACAATTGCAGACCTCATTCTCTCAGCATGATCTATATCTCTACAAAAGACAATTGTCTTATTGAATCTGCTTGTATTTTGAAGAAACTCGGTTACTTTTTTTGCGACTGCCCAAGTTCTGTTATCTATAACTAAATTTCGGTCAAAATCTTTTCTATTGTAAATCCTATCTTCAACAACATTACCCTCTTTATCTCTTTTATCTTTTTCAGGTCTCCAACCTTCCACATCTACATCTAAGGTCACTCTAACAACTTGGTAAGGTGCTAGAAACCCATCTTCAATCCCTTGTTTCAAACTGTAAGTATAGATTGGATCACCAAAATATTCTGAATTACTTACGGTTTCTGTTTCCTTTGGTGTTGCTGTAAGACCTATCTGTGTAGCAGATTTAAAATAATTTAGAACTTCTCTCCAAGCTGAATCTTCCTTTGCACTTCCTCTATGACACTCATCAATCACTATCAAATCAAAAAAATCTTCACTGAACTGTTTGAAAATGTTTTTTTCATCCTCATTACCAGTCAAGCCTTGATAAATGGCTAAATATATTTCATAAGATTTGTCCACTTGCCTTTTTTGAACAATAGTCATTTTATCTCGAAAATGTTTGAAATCTCCTCTTTTAGTCTGATCAATTAGCGAGTTACGATCTGCAAGAAATAAAATCCTCTTTTTGGTTCTTGACTTCCATAAACGATGTACAATTTGAAAAGCGGTATAAGTTTTACCTGTTCCGGTTGCCATCACCAATAATATTCTATTTTGACCTTTAGCAATAGCTTCAAGTGTAAGATTTACTGCATTCTGTTGATAATATCTCGGAGATCTTCCGGAACCATCAAAAAAGTAATCTTGTTCAACAATAGATTTTGAATCGTCTTCATTAAGACCTTTAAATTTTAAGTATTTACTCCATAATTGTTCCGGTGAAGGGAAATTATCTAATTCAATTTCGGTTTCAATATTTGTAGAATTAGTTTTATCATGGAATAAAAAACGATCTCCATTAGTTGAGAATACAAACGGAAGTTGAAGAATATCAGAGTATTCTAATCCCTGTTGCATTCCAGCACCGACTTCATGATTATTTTCTTTAACCTCTATAATCCCGATCGGAATATTTGGCTTGTAATATAAAATATAATCTGCTCTCTTCTTTTTACCACGTGTGGATAATTTGCCCCGAACAATAATTCTACCATCTGTAAAATTAACTTCCTCTCGAAACTGTTTCATTTTATCCCAACCTGCGTTTTCTAGTGCCGGAGTTATAAATTTTGTACAAATATCTCTTTCCGAAAATAATTTTTTACTCATGTTTAATTGTTTAAACTGTAGATATCATGATTAATATTGCAATATAGCACATAATTAAGAATTGTGGTATATTTTGAAATATTAAGTCTATTTTAAGTGATTAAATCGTATTATTGTATTTTAACTCAGATTTAAATTTAAACCAACTTTTACACAATGTCAGATGAAAGTAAATTAAAACTGATTTCAGTTTAGTGATTTCATAAAGATTATTAATTTTAATTCCAATAGAAAAAAGTAAAAAATTAAATGATGAGATTTGTAAGAAATTATACTATATACATTGAGCAATAATTTAGAGTTATTCTCATCAATAAAAGGATTCGTAAATATTATGAAACGTCGGTCAAATTAAAGATCCAAATTATTGTTCGAATTAAATTTGAAAAATATAACTTTCAAATTACATGAATAATTCTTGTAGTAAAAAAATTCATTAAACAGATAATTATTACCTTTTGCGATAATCTTTTGCTAACTTAACTAAATCAATTAACTGACCTTCTTTTGAATTTAGTACAGCATAGGTTGAATTCACTAAATTATTTAATTCTGACCAACTATAATTTTTGCAGTGATTTACAACAAAATCTATAACTTCTTTAGTTCGATCAGACAAATTCTCTACACCTTTTTTATCAAGAAATTTTATAATCAACTGCTCTTTATTATTTTCATCAAATCTGACAGAAACATCAAAATTTGAAGACTCATTAAATATGCTTCTAAGGTTTTTATAAAATGGTCCATATTGAGATAGATTCCATTCAATGTCTGTAAGTTTTTCAAACTTGTTTATTGCAAACCTCCATTCTATTAAATACAAAAGTTTCATAACTCTTGAAATAGAAAGCTGTCCAGAATTTGGGTATATAGTATATAGATAATCTAAGATATTTATAACTCTTTCCATTTTAAAATCCATTTTGTTCAGCATTCTCAATGTTTGGAAAATTCCAATCTATTTTTTCCACAAATGCAACTAATTTTTTCTCTTCTTCAATACTCAATTTATCATCAATATCTGATTCTTGGAATGCGTTATCATTTTTACTTTCAATAACAATAATAGATGTACGGGCTAACTCATTTAGGTCATCAAATGCTCTTAAATAAAAACTTCTACTTTTCATTTTCATTTTCCAAACAGTTTCTTCTTCTATGGGTGCAATATCATTAAGAATTTTATAGTATCCTCTCCTAAATTTAGTTCTATTTTTATCTGGTAAAGGAATACCGTTATTTTTAAAATATTTTTTAAGTTCCCAAGCTTTGTTAATTAGACCCTCTTTTTTGTAATTACGTCTCGATTTAGTTTTTAATTCAGGATTTGAGGAATACCTTCCTAGAACGTAAAATTGATCGTTAATAAATTTATAAATACTTATTCTCTCATTATCACCTAATCCTAACTTAACAAACAAGTATGCTAAATGAATTTCAACAATATCAATAGAGTTTTGATTAATTTTCTGAATTTGGTTTTCTAATTTTTGGATATTTTCTGATTGACTATTATTAATTTTTTCCAAATTTAATATTGACTTATCTTTTTTGTTCTGCTTAAAGAATTGGATTAAACTCAGAATTAATGCTATACATAATAAAACCCAACCTAATGTGTAAGAATGAATTTTTTTTCCAAATATTTCCTTATTGATTCCAAAAAGAATACCTATCAAAGCATACAAAATACCAATTATAATATTAAATAATCCTAATCCATAGTTATATATGTAACGGGTAGATTTACTCCACCAATGATCTTCATAACTCATAAAACAAATCTATATAAAATTAATTACGCAACAATATTTAAAAAACAATTAACGAATATATTAATCTAGTGATTAATGAAATATTACGTTAATTCATCTCACAATTCTTGCAATAACTTTGCAATAAAATAAAATCAGACACCTACAAGAATGTAAGTGTCTGATTTTCTGTGGTCCCACCTGGGCTCGAACCAGGGACCACCTGATTATGAGTCAGGTGCTCTAACCAACTGAGCTATAGGACCTCAAAACTTGGTTAAATTTTGTGTTTGCAAAAATAGTAAAATTTCTTTCACTACAAAATTTTTTATTGCTTTTCTTGGCAAAGTTCTACCAGCACACCGTTTGTAGACTTTGGGTGAAGGAATACAACTAATTTGTTATCAGCACCTTCTTTCGGTTCTTCGGAGATAAATTGAAATCCCTCTTTTTTTAATCTTTCTACTTCTTCCAGGATATTTTCAACTCCAAATGCCAGATGATGGATACCTTCGCCCTTTCTATCAATAAATTTTGAGATCGGACTTTCGGGATTACTAGCTTCCAAGAGCTCAATTTTACTTTCTCCTGTTTCATAAAAAGAAGTTACAACGCCTTCTCTTTCAACAGTTTCTTTTTTATAAGATTCTTTTCCTAATAATTTGGTAAAAAGTTCATCAGAAACTCCTAAAGATTTTACAGCAATACCAATATGTTCTAGCTTCATAAATACTATATAGATATAATTAAATCGTAAATTTGATACTACAGTCGAATTTCAAAGTATCAATTCAAACAAAAGTACTAAATTTGCAGAAATTATGGAAAGTAACAGACAAAGAAAAGTAGCACAGATCATTCAGGAAGACTTCGCAGAACTTTTCCGCAAACAGGCTTCAGAAAGCAAACAGAGCATATTAGTATCTGTTTCAGATGTAAAAGTAACTGCTGACTTAGGAATTGCTAAGATTTATTTAAGCATTTTCCCGCAGGAATTCCGCACCGCTGTGATGAAGGAGATTGAAGAAAATAAACCTCAATACAGAAACTTCATTGGCCAGAAAATGGCAAAACAGGTACGTATCATTCCACAACTTAACTTTTACCTGGATACCGCTCTTGATGATGTTGAAAAACTGGAAAGAGAATTAAGAGGCGAAGGCGACAATCCTGTTTTATAGATCTTGAAGAATATTGCATTTTACATAGCATCCAGATACCTTTTGGCTAAAAAAGGCAGTACTGCTGTCACGTTCATTACGTGGCTGTCTGTAGGTGCTATGACGGTTGCTGTGGCTGCAATGTTCGTCATTATTTCCGTTTTCTCAGGACTTGAAGACCTGAACAAAGACCTTATTTCTAACCTTCATTCCGACCTTACTTTAAAAAGTGCTTCCGGAAAAACTATTAAAAATCTGGACAGCGTTAACAAAGTACTAAGCAGCAATAAAGAAATCAGCAGCTTCTCCCGTGTTATTGAAGAAAAAGTATACATCAGCTTCAATGGGAAAGGCGATATTGCTTATTTAAGAGGTGTTGATTCCGCTTATATTAAGGTAAACCCAATTAATAAAGAAGTTTTCTACGGAACCTATCCAAGTTTCAAATATTCTAATGAAGTATTGATGGAAAACAGTCTGGACAACAGACTTTCTATTCCTGTGGATTCTTCGAATCATTATGCAACGGTATTCATGCCGAAGCCAGGAACAGGAATCATCAATAAGGAGGAAGATATTTATAATAAAAAAGATATTTTAGTAACAGGTGTTTTCCCGGGAAAAGATCAATTGGACAGTTATATCATTTCTCCCATTGAACTTACAGAGGAATTACTTAGTCTGCCAAAAAAATCAGCTTACCAGATTGTTATTAAATTAAAAAATCCGGAGAATGCAGATGCTGTAAAGCAAAGCCTGCTTTCTTCTCTGGGAAAAAATATTGAGATCAAAACCAAAGAAGAAGAAAATGCTGCTTTCTGGAAAATGATCAATACAGAAAAACTATTCATCTATCTGATTTTTGCATTGGTAATTTTCATTACAACCTTTAATCTTGCCGGAGCCATCATTATTCTTCAGCTTGATAAAAAGAAACAGGCAAAATCATTGATATCACTAGGCTTTCCTTTAATCCATCTAAGAATGACGTATTTCTACACTGGACTTCTTATTGTTATTTCCGGAGTAATTACGGGATTAATTCTTGGAACCGTACTTTGCTATTTCCAGCTTTACACAGAATATTTCAAACCAAATGGTCTGGCATTCCCAGTAAAAATCGTAGAAAAAAATTACTTTATTGTCGCACTTACAGCGTCCTTATTTGGATTCACGATTTCATGGTTCTTTTCAAAAATCAGTAAAGAATATATTACTAAAAACTAATACCTTAAGTTTATATATTACATTAAATTAATATACTTCGGTTTCATTTTTTTGTACCTTTACGCCCCAATTTTAAAGAAATGAAACGAATTTTATCTTTTTTTCTATTAAGCTTTGCATTCATAAATGGTTTGGCACAAATTCCTGCCGGATATTACAATGCAGCAGCAGGCTTAAGTGGAGCTCCTCTTAAAACAGCTCTTAAAACAATTATTACCAATGGACATATAGATCATGGGTATGGAGGTTTATGGACTGGCTATCTTACTACAGATCGTGATTATTTTTACGAAAATGATGGTACAATTCTAGACATATATTCTGAAAAGCCAAATGGACCTGATCCATATAATTATACTCCTATCACCAATCAATGTGGAAACTATTCAGGTGAAGGAAGTTGCTACAATAGAGAACACATTATTCCTCAAAGTTTATTTAATGAGGACTCTCCAATGGTTTCAGATATTCATTTTATCCGAGCAGTAGATGGAAAGGTTAATGGAATCAGATCTGACTACCCATTTGGAGTTGTCGGAAGCAATGTTTCCTATTTATCTCAGAACCAATCTAAACTAGGCACTTCAGTTTCTCCAGGCTATTCAGGTACTGTATTTGAACCTATCGATGCATTTAAAGGAGACGTTGCCAGAATGATCCTGTATTTTGTAACAAGATATGAAGATAAACTTCAAGGTTTCACTTCAGGGGGAATGCTTGGAAATACAACATTTCCAGGGCTACAACCTTGGGCTCTAAATCAATATTTAGCATGGAATGCAATGGATCCCGTTTCTCCGGAAGAAATTGCAAGAAACAATGCGTCTTATACTTATCAGGGAAACAGAAATCCATTTATTGACCATCCAGAATATGTTGCCCAAATCTGGGGAACTCCGGTTGTAGATACACAAGCTCCTACTGCTGCAACAAACATTGTGGCCAACAATCCAACATCCAATTCCATTGCTGTAAGCTGGACAGCTGCTACTGACAATATAGGAGTAACTTCTTACCAGGTTTATGCAAATGGTACTCTAAGAGCTACCGTTTCAGGTACAACAACTTCTACTGTCGTATCAGGATTATCTCCATTGACTCAATATACATTCTATGTAATTGCGAAAGACGCTGCAGGAAACTCTTCTCCACAAAGCACAACTGCTACTGAAACTACTCTTGACGGACCTGCAGGAGGCGGAAGCTGTGGAACTGAAGACTTCAGCACAATGCAGGACGGCTCTTCTTTAGCATCTTCTTATGCAACAAGAACATGGACAAATAACAGTATAACATGGACTGCTACATTAGCAAGAACTGACGAAACGATCAACGGTAAAGCTGTTTGTACAAATAAAGGAACTCTGACAAGCTCTGTTATTTCAGGAGGTGTTCAGACTTTAACATTAACAACGCAAAGGAAATATAGCGGAAATAACGGTAACCTTAATGTATTGGTAAATAATGTTATTGTAGGAACCATCCCTTACAGTACTACTGTTACAACTACTACAATCAATGTAGGAGTAAGCGGTGATGTGACTATTCAGATTGTAAATCCAAACACTGGAGACAGAGTAGCAATGGATGACCTTAGCTGGACATGTGCTACTTCATTAGCAACAGTAGAAACTAAAAAAGATAAATCAGAATTCACCATCTACCCTAACCCGGTAAGAAACAATGAGCTATTTGTGAAAGGAGAAAACCTGAGCAAAGTTTCAAAAGCTGACATCTATGATCTTTCCGGAAAACTGATTGAAACGATCTCAAATCCTTTCAGACATTCTAATAAGATCAATCTTAAAGGGCTTGTAAAAGGAACTTATATTCTGAAAACAGACAATTTCTCTACTAAATTTATTGTAGATTAATTATTAAAAAATATTTCAAATCAAAGGCCGGATTTATCCGGTCTTTTTTTTTATTTTTGATCTATGGATTCCAATAAAAAATTAGGATTGATAGGACGAAATATTTCTTATTCTTTTTCTAAAAAATTCTTCGAAAATAAGTTTCAAAAGCTTATGCTGAAAAACTTCTCTTACGATATTTTTGATCTGAAAGAAATCAATGAAGTGGAAAACCTTTTTTCTTCTCCGGAACTTCTAGGATTCAATGTTACCATTCCTTATAAAGAGAAAATAATTGATTATCTTGATGAACTAAGCGATGAAGCAGAAAAAATAGGTGCTGTGAATTGTGTTCTTATCCAGAATGGCAAAAAAACAGGTTATAATACCGATGCTTTCGGATTTGAAAAGACCTTGCTTTTGCACAAAACACCTTCACAAGACAAGGCACTTATTCTGGGAAACGGCGGTGCTGCAAAAGCAGTCAAATATGCTTTAGATAAAAACAACATTCCGTGTGTAACTATTTCCAGGAGTACTGAAATCAACTTTGAAAACCTGGATAAAGAAACTGTTGCAGAACATAAGATAATCATTCAATGTACACCTGTAGGTACTTTTCCAAATGTTAAAGAGTGTCTGAATTTTCCTTTTGACGGACTTTCCCCTGAGCATTTGGTTATTGATCTGATTTACAATCCCAATTACACCCAATTCATCATCAATGCCTCTGAAAAAGGAGCAAAAACAGTCAACGGATATTATATGCTTGAACAGCAAGCAGAAAAAGCTTGGGAAATTTGGAATTTTCAAAAAAAATAACATAAATTAGTACTTTAATTGGCCTTAAAGCTATATATAAAGGATATTAACGCCACTCACATAAAAGATTTGCTATGACTACAGAAAACAATCTTTCTGAAAACGAAGAAAAGAAAATTCCTAACGAAGTATCTCAGGACCCATCAGAAAACGCAGTTTCTCATGATGCAAACCAACATGAAGATGATGCAGAACACCTGGAAGAACATGAAGAAGAACAAATTTCCCTTGCTGATGCTTTAAAGGAAATGGAAAAAATCATCAACACTCCCAACGCAGGTGAAAACTTCAAAAGATTCAGCCAGCTGAAAGAGAAAGCAAGTCATTATATTCATGATGAAGTGGAAGATAAAAAACATGAATATGTAGAAGGAGGAAACCCTGTTGAAAGTTTCAGCTATGAGCATCCTTCTCAAACTAAATATTCTGCTTTGGTTAATATTTTCAGGGAAAAACATGACGACTTCCAGAAAGGACAGGAAGAAGAGCAGAAGAAAAACCTTGAGCACCGTCAAAGTATTATCGAAAGACTTAAAAATCTATACACAAGTTCCGAACCTGGAATCAATCTTTTCAAATCCATCCGGGAAATTAAAGAAGAATGGTCAAAAGCCGGACAGGTGGCAAAGTCTGAATTCAAAATTCTTAACAATAATTATTTCCACCACCTGAATCAATTTTATCAGATGTTGGATCTAAACAAAGAATTCCTGGAGCAAGAGTACAGCCACAATCTTGAAAAAAGAGAGCATATCATTGCCCGTGCTAAAGAACTGGAAAATGAACTGGTGATTCAGAAAGCTTTAAATGAGCTTCAGTACCTTCATAAACTTTGGAAAGAAGAAGCTGAGCCTGTAGCAGAAGAATTCCGTGAGAAAACATGGGAGGAATTCAAAGAGATTTCAAACAAAATTCACGAAAGAAAATCTGAACTTTCCGCATCTATTGAAAAAGAACAGGGTGTAAACCTTGAAAAGAAAAATGAGATCATTGCTGAAATCAAGAAACTTTCTGAGCCATCAGAAACTCCTAATCATAACTACTGGCAAAATGCGATTAAAAGAGTTGAAGATCTGCGTTCTGAATTCTTAAAAACCGGAAGTGTACCAAGAAAATTGTCCAATCAAAACTGGAATGATTTCAAAACGACCCTGAGAGGTTTCAATACAACGAAAAACAACTATTACAAATCGTTGAAAGGATCTCAGCAGGCAAATCTTGAAGAAAAATTGAAACTGATCCAGACTGCACAGGATAATATGAACAACGAAGAATGGGATATTGCCGTTCCTCTATTCAAAAAACTACAGGAAGACTGGAAAAAAATAGGCCATGTTCCAAAGAGCATGACTAATAAAATCTGGGATGAATTCCGTGATGCTTGTAATGCTTTCTTCAACAATTACAGAGAGAAAAGCAATACTTCTACCGACAACTGGAAGGAAAACTATAAAAACAAAAAAGCCCTTCTTGATGAACTGAAAGAAGTTTCTAATGAAGAAGGCAGTATCGAAAAAATTGAGCAGATCAAAACTTCTTGGAATAATATCGGTAAAGTTCCGAGAGATAAAATTTCAATCAACTCTGAATTCAACAAGACATTAAGAGAGAAATTGAAAATAAACAAGATCAATGAACTTGAACTGAAAGAAGAAGGTCTGTCTGAAAACCAGCTTACCGATAAAGCAAGAAAGATCAAAAATCAAATCTCTGATCTTGAAGCAGAAATCGTAAAACTGGAAAACAACCTTGCTTTCTTCAATAAACCATCAAGAGAAAACCCTCTTTTAAGAGATACTTACAATACCATTGATGAGAAAAAAGCTCATCTGGAAACATTAAAACAAAATCTCCACAATATTATCAGCGGAGATTAATGCATAACAAAATAAATAAAGGCGGAGCAAAGCAATTTGTCTTCGCTTTTTCTTTTTATACAATATGAACAACGACGAACTTTATATCAAAAGATGTATCGAACTGGCTCAAAAAGCCCTTGGCCACACCTACCCCAACCCTCTTGTAGGAAGTGTAATCGTACACAATGGAGAAATTATTGGTGAAGGATACCATCATAAAGCAGGAGAAAATCATGCAGAGATTAATGCCATCCATTCCGTTAAAAATAAAGACCTTATTCCGGAATCTACAATCTACGTGTCTTTGGAACCATGTGCCCACTATGGGAAAACACCGCCTTGTGCTTTAAAGATTAAAGAATTAGGCTTTAAAAAAGTAGTTATTGGCGCCATGGATTCCCACGATAAAGTGAATGGAAAAGGAAAGAAAATTATTCAGGATGCAGGAATTCAAGCCATTTCAGGAATTCTTGAAAAAGAATGTATTGAATTGAACAAAAGGTTTTTCACGTATCATGAAAAGAAAAGACCTTATATTATTTTAAAATGGGCAGAATCCGGCGATGGTTTTCTTGACAAAGATTTTAAACCAACCGCAGTTTCCAATACATTAGTGAATCAGTTTGTTCATCAATTAAGAGCTGACGAGCATGCTATTTTAGTAGGAACCCAAACCGCTTTACATGACAATCCAAGCCTTACGGTAAGAAATATCGAAGGAGTAAACCCTGTCAGAATTCTAATCGATTTTGATTTAAAAGTTCCTTCTCATTTTAATATTTACAATACTGAAGCAAAAACTTTGGTTTTAGATTCTGTGAAGGAAGGCACCGAAGAACATATTCAATTCATTAAAATCGATAAGAATAACTTCCTGCCCGAACTTAAGGAAGCTTTGTATAAAGAACAGATACAGTCTGTCATTATTGAAGGGGGGCGTTTTACCCTTCAGCAGTTTATCAATGCTTCGCTTTGGGATGAAGCCATTGTCATTAAAAATGAAAATCTAATGCTCGAAAACGGAACAAAAGCACCGGAATTTAATCATACAGCTATTAAAACTGAAACATTCAGAGACAATACAATTTCATTCTTTAGAGCAAAATAAAACCATTTTATCACCGTCAAATGAAATAATTTCTTTACATTAGTTTTTCAAAAAAAATTAAAACCATGAAAAATTTAAAGAAAGTTTCAAGACAGAACTTAAAAAAAGTAAATGGAGGAAATGCTCCTGAATGCTGTTCATTTTATCCACCTTCATTACAGCACTGCTGCGCAACACCATCCAGCATGAGCTGTCCACCACCTTGGGCAGATGGAACATTCCCATGTTAATATTACCAAATTAATCAAATAAAATATTATCATGAAAAATTTGAAAAAAGTATCCCGAGCCAATATGAAAACCATCAAAGGAGGTATTTTTGTAACCTGTACACTGCCTAATGGTGAGCCTACAAGATGTAGAGACAGATGCCCTCAGGATTTCTGCGGTCCAACAAGCTATATGTGCCTGATCCCAATGGATCTGTGCGGAGAAGTAATGTAAGAGATTAATTTTACATTAAAAAAGATAAGCCGTCAAAATTTGACGGCTTAATTTATGATTATGATGCAGAATAGTAAAGCATTTAATATTTTTGCATAAACAAAGCAGGAACTCCAATGACGTTTGAATACAAAACCATAGAAAAACCCATAGAAAATACTCTTTTAAAAGAAAAAGGAAGCAAGTTTATCGGATTTGCTTACCCGGTTACCAATGAAAAAGAATTAAAGGGTGCACTGGAGAAAGTGAGAGAAGAACATCCAAAGGCTACCCACCACTGCTATGCCTTCAGAATGGGTTTAAATGGCGAAAACTATCGTGCCAATGATGACGGTGAACCTTCCGGAAGTGCTGGATTACCTATTTATAACCAACTGCTGGCTCATGAAATCACAAATATTCTTGTTATTGTCGTCCGTTATTATGGTGGAACCAAGCTGGGGGTTTCAGGATTGGTAAAGGCTTATAAGGAATCTGCAAAAATCACACTGGAAGAAGCTGATATCATTACCAGAGAACTGGAAACTGAAGTTGAAATTCAGTTTAACTTCAATCAACAAAACACCATCTTCACCCTGCTTTCAAAATTTGATGCTAGGGTTGTGAATTTCGATGCGAATGAAAACTGCATTCTTACTGCATCTTTGAAGCTTGCACAAAAAGAAAACATCTCGGAAAAACTCTCCGAGATGCAATATGTTTCATTTGAATTTAATGATTAATCCCTTCTTCCACCAAGAAGCAAAGATCCCCAGTAGAGAAGCTGTGCCAGTGAACCTAAAGCTGCAACAACATACGTTCTTGCTGCCCATTTTAAGCTGTCCTGTACGCCTACAAACTCTTCCGCAGTTACAGTTCCAGTATCTTTAAGCCATTTCATAGCTCTGTTACTTGCATCATACTCCACTGGAAGCGTTACAAAAGCAAAAAGTGTTGTCATTGCGAACATGGCTACCCCGATGGCAAGAACTGTAGTATTTCCATTCGGATTCTCAATTGTTCTTGACGCTGCCATTACTGCGATCCCCGCAATAAGGACAAACTGCATCAGGTTAGAACTTATATTAACAATAGGAACCAGTTTCGAACGTAAATTCAACATAGAATATCCTACCGCATGTTGTACTGCGTGCCCACACTCGTGAGCTGCAACTGCCGCTGCTGCTGCGTTTCTCTGCATATAAACTCCTTCAGAAAGGTTAACTGTTTTATCTGCCGGATTATAGTGGTCCGTCAACTGACCGGGAACTGAAATTACCTGAACATCATTGATCCCGTTGTCTCTCAACATTTTTTCTGCTACTTCTTTCCCCGAAAGTCCATTTCGAAGGTGTACATTGGAATAATATTCAAATTTAGATTTCAACCTGGACGAAACCCACCAGCTCACCAGCATCGAAATACCAATAATGATATAATAACCTATCATTTTTTATAAATTTTGTGTTTACTTTTTACCCATAATGATGTAAAAACTGTGCCAAAGTATAAGATAATATTATTTATATTTGTCACTAAATTACCATCAAAAGTTATGTCTAAGGTTTCAATTATTGAAGTAAAAACAGCCGATCAACTCAAGCAATTCGTAAAATTCCCGATGGATTTGTACAAAAATAATCCGTACTATGTCCCATCCTTTATAAAAGACGAAATGAAAATCTGGGATCCTAAAGAAAATCCGGCTTTACAATATTCGGAATCCAAACAGTTTTTGGCAACAAAAGACAATAAGGTGGTGGGCAGAATTGCGGTAATCATTAATCATAAAGAAGAAAGAGAGCTAGGAATTAAAAAAGTCCGTTTTGGATGGATAGACTTTATCGACGATACAGAAGTTTCTAAAGCTTTAATTCAAGTAGCAAAGGATTACGCCAAAGAACATGATATTGACAAAATTGAAGGCCCCATGGGTTTCACCAATCTGGACAAAGCAGGTATGCTGACAATGGGATTCGATAAACTGGCAACGATGATTGGAATCTACAATCATGAATATTATCCAAAACATCTTGAAAATTTAGGTTTAACCAAAGAAAAAGAATGGGTTGAATATGAAATGAATTTTCCAAAAGTACTCCCGGAAAAAGTTGAAAAGTTCAGCGGCCTGATTGCTCAAAAATACAAACTAAGTGTTCTTAACTTCAAATCAAAAGAAGAAATTCTTCCTTATGTGGAGCCAATGTTTAAGCTTTTAGATGAAACTTATAAACATCTTTCTACTTATACTCCTATTTCAGATGAGCAGATTAAAACATACAGAGAAAAGTATTTTCCTTTCATCAATAAAAATTATGTAATCTGTGTTGTAGATGAAAACCAGCAACTGGTTTCGTTTGCTATCACAATGCCTTCCTATTCCAAAGCTCTACAGAAATCAAAAGGGAAATTATTTCCATTCGGATGGTGGCATTTTTTACAGGCAGGGAAAAAGAATGACCGTGCCAATTTTTATCTTATCGGTATTCATCCGGAATATCAGAGACGTGGAGTGACAGCTATTATTTTTAAAGAAATTTTTGTAAGGTTTACCAGCATGGGAATTGATTTTGCGGAAACCAACCCTGAACTGGAAGAAAACAAAAGCGTTCAGGTTCTTTGGCAGGATTACAACCCTGTGAACCATAAGAGAAGAAGAACATACTCAATGGAGGTGAACAAGTAATATTGCATTTATACAATATAAAAGCAATCCTACAAATCTAAACTTTGAACTTTATGAAACCACAACTCATCATTTTTGCCATTTTAATCGTTGGATTTATCAGTTACAACCTCTTTTTCCAATCACCGGATGACAGAACAAATACGGTAATCAATATTACCTTTGCCAGTATTCTTTTTGGTTATATTTCATTTATGGCTTATATCCTTTTAAAAAAAATGAAGAAATAACTAAGAAAATGGCCGTTTACAAGTCTTATAATAATCAAAACCTTCCCTTATTAAAGAAATCACAAGCATCCTGATTGAACTTCATTAAGCATTTTCCTCTGTACTTACTACAAAAAATGGGGAAAAATATGTTTAAAAAACAATGACAAAATGCTAATTTTTATTGATTCTAAATTACCGATTTAACTCATTTTCATCCCACTTTTAAGCTGATTAATTTCATGCTTTCTTGTTTATTCGCTAAATTTGCAAATTGAGATAATAATGCAAAAATGAATTTACCTGAAAGTTATATTCCAATCCTTATCCAGGCTGGTGTAGCAGTAGGATTTGTAGCTGTTTCTTTGCTTGGGGCACATTTCTTGGGTCCACAACAGAAAAAAGGAGACTCTGTAAAAAACCAAAGCTGGGAATGTGGAGTTCCTGTAGAAGGAAATGCGAGAACACCGTTTTCTATCAAGTACTTCCTGACTGCGGTATTGTTTGTCCTATTCGATATTGAAATCGTATTCTTTTATCCTTACGCTGTAAATTTCAGAGAATTTGGTATGGAAGGATTCCTTGCTGTACTTACATTCGTTGCGATATTCTTCGTGGCGTTTTTCTATGTCTGGAAACGCGGTGCGCTGGATTGGGATAAATAAATTTTAACATTAAAAGATTGAACAGTTTAATCGTTAAAATGACCAATGATTGAATTTTAATGCTTTAGTCTTTAAATATTTAACAAAAGAAAATGTCAGATAAAAAACCAGTAATAAGAACAGATGCACCTGCTCCCGAAGGATATGAAGGAGAAGGGTTTTTCGCAACAAAACTGAGCAGTGTAATCGGGATGGCAAGAAAGTTTTCACTTTGGCCATTACCATTTGCAACCTCTTGTTGTGGTATTGAGTTTATGGCTACCCTGAACCCAACTTATGATGCTTCAAGATTTGGTATGGAAAGAAACTCTTTCTCTCCAAGACAAGCAGATATGCTGATGGTTTGCGGAACTATATCAAAGAAATTGGGACCTGTCCTGAAAGAAGTGTACACTCAGATGGCTGAGCCGAAATGGGTGGTAGCAGTTGGAGCTTGTGCTTCCAGCGGTGGTATTTTTGATACGTATTCTGTACTTCAGGGAATTGATAAAATTATTCCGGTAGACGTATATGTTCCCGGATGTCCTCCAAGACCTGAACAGATCATTGAAGGCGTAATGCAGGTACAGGCTCTTGCAGAAAGCGAAAGCATCAGAAGAAGAGATATGCCTGAATATCAGAAATTATTAGATTCTTACAACATAAGCAACTAAACGGGAATGACAAACGAATTTGTATTAGAAGCCATCACAAGAGAATTTCCGGAATCTGTCATTTCAAGCTCAGAACCTTATGGAATGCTGACGATTGAAGTGAAGAAAGATGATATTAAGAAAATTATTCACTATCTGAAAGATTCATCACTGGAATTTAACTTCCTTACGGATATCTGTGGTATTCATTATCCTGAATTCCCTGAAAAGGAAATTGGTGTTGTCTACCATTTGCATAATATGATGGCCAATTTCAGATTACGTCTGAAAATCTTTATGTCCAGAGAAAACATTGAAGTAGACTCTCTTGTGGAGCTATATGTGGGAGCTAACTGGATGGAAAGAGAAACGTATGATTTTTATGGGATTAAATTTAAAGGACACCCGGATCTGAGACCTATTTTGAATATGGAAGATCTAGGATACCACCCAATGTTAAAGGAATATCGCCTTGAAGACGGTACAAGAACCGACAAGAACGATAGCATGTTCGGAAGATAAAAATAAAATATAAATGATAAATGATGATAGATAAATGATTATCGATTATCAACTATCAATTATCAATTATAATACTTATGAAAGATAACTCATTATCTAATATACTAAACCAGTACGAAAGTAAGGAACAGATTGACGGACAATTATATACCCTGAATCTAGGACCTACCCACCCTGCTACTCACGGGATTTTCCAGAATATCTTAACGATGGACGGAGAAAGAATTCTTCATGCAGAGCAAACAGTAGGATATATCCACAGAGCATTTGAGAAAATTTCTGAAAGAAGAAACTACTCTCAGATCACTACCCTTACAGACCGTATGAATTACTGTTCTGCACCCATCAATAACTTAGGTTGGCACATGACAGTAGAAAAGCTGATTGGCGTAAAAGTCCCAAAACGTGTAGACTATATGCGTGTTATCTTGATGGAGCTTGCCAGAATCGGTGACCACCTGATCTGTAACGGAGTAACCGGAATGGACTCAGGAGCTATTACAGGTCTTACTTATATGTTCATCGAAAGAGAACGTATTTATGACATGTATGAGCAGATCTGCGGAGCCAGAATGACGACCAATATGGGAAGAATCGGAGGATTTGAAAGAGATTTCACTCCTAAGTTTCATGAGTTATTAAAAGATTTCTTAAATACTTTCCCGGCAAGGTTTAAAGAATTCGGTACTTTATTAGAAAGAAACAGAATTTTTATGGACAGAACCATCGGGACAGGAGCTATTTCTGCCGAAAGAGCTTTAAGCTATGGTTTCACAGGTCCCAACTTACGTGCAGCAGGAGTAGATTACGATGTAAGAGTTGCACAGCCTTATTCCTCATACGAAGATTTCGACTTCATTATTCCTGTAGGAACTTCAGGAGATACTTACGACCGTTTCATGGTTCGTCAACAGGAAATCTGGGAATCACTTAAAATTATCAAACAAGCATACGAAAATCTTCCGGAAGGACCATTCCATGCGGATGTTCCTGATTTTTATCTTCCTGAAAAGGCAGATGTATATCAAAAAATGGAAGCATTGATCTACCATTTCAAAATCGTAATGGGAGAAACTGATGTACCGAAAGGAGAAGTATATCATGCTGTAGAAGGAGGAAACGGAGAATTAGGTTTCTATCTTGTAAGTGATGGAGGAAGAGCCCCTTACAGACTTCACTTCAGAAGACCATGTTTCATCTACTATCAGGCATATCCTGAAATGATTACAGGTTCTGTAATCTCAGATGCCATTGTAACGATGTGTAGCATGAATATTATTGCGGGAGAATTAGACGCATAAAAAAGAAGATGTCAGACATCAGATTTCAGATGTTAGACTCTTCGCTTTATATATAAATTTAAAATCTGATGTCTGAAATCTGGCATCTGAAATCTTAGATAAAAAATGAGCGAAACAATAGCTTTTAAACCGGAAAGTTTAGCACAGGTACACAAAATTATCGCAAGATATCCTGAAGGAAGACAGAAATCTGCTCTTCTTCCTGTACTTCACCTGGCACAGAAAGAATTCGGAGGATGGTTAGATGTTCCTGTGATGGATTATGTTGCAGGATTATTGAGTATCCAGCCGATCGAAGTATATGAAGTGGCTACTTTCTATACCATGTTCAATATGAAGCCGGTAGGTAAATATGTGTTGGAAGTTTGCAGAACAGGACCTTGTATGGTTTGTGGAAGCGAAAAAATTCTGGATCATATCAGAACCAAACTGAACATTAAAGACGGAGAAACTACTGAAGACGGTATGTTTACATTAAAGCCAGCTGAATGTCTTGGAGCATGCGGATATGCACCAATGCTGCAGCTTGGAAAATTCTTTCATGAAAATTTAACGATAGAAAAAGTAGATGAAATCCTTGATCTTTGCAGACAGGGACAAGTTGCTTTAGACTAATAAAAATTTTGAATCCTTGATGTTGAATTTTGGATTTAAACTTAGTTAATTTTTTTAATAATTATAAAAAGCTAGAAGTCAAAAGCCTATAGCTAAAAGCATAATAAACAATGAGTAAAAAACTTTTACTTAAAGACGCACATATAGAAGGTATTCGCTACTTTGAAACGTACCGTAAACAGGGAGGTTATACAGCAGCTGAAAAAGCCTTGAAGATGACTCCTGACGAAATTCTTGAAGAAGTAAAAGCTTCAGGACTGAGAGGTCGTGGTGGAGCTGGATTCCCAACAGGAATGAAATGGAGCTTTTTGGCAAAGCCGGAAGGCGTTCCAAGACACCTTGTTGTGAATGCGGATGAATCTGAGCCTGGAACATTCAAGGACAGATATCTGATGGAGTTCCTTCCTCATTTATTGATCGAAGGAATGCTAATTTCTTCTTACTGTTTAGGTTCCAATACTTCTTATATCTACATCCGTGGAGAATATTCATGGATTCCGGATATCCTTGAAGAAGCCATTGAAGAAGCTAAAGCAGCAGGATTTTTAGGTAAAAATATTTTAGGAACTGGTTTCGACTGTGAAATCTATGTACAGAGAGGTGGTGGAGCATACATCTGCGGTGAAGAAACTGCATTGCTGGAATCCCTTGAAGGAAAAAGAGGTAACCCAAGATTAAAACCGCCATTCCCGGCTGTAAAAGGGCTATGGGAAAGACCAACGGTAGTAAATAACGTTGAATCTATTGCGGCAATCGTTCCAATCATTGATATTACAGGTGCTGAGTATGCTAAAATAGGTGTTGGAAGATCTACAGGAACGAAATTGATTTCTGCTTGTGGAAATATCAACAAACCTGGTGTATACGAGATCGATATGACGATCACGGTGGAAGAATTTATCTACTCTGATGAATATTGTGGTGGTATTAAAGACGGTAAAAAATTAAAGGCTTGTATTCCTGGAGGAAGTTCTGTTCCGATTGTTCCTGCAAATCTATTGCTGAGAACCGTGAACGGAGAGCCAAGATATATGAACTATGAATCATTGGCAGATGGTGGTTTTGCTACCGGAACTATGATGGGTTCAGGAGGTTTCATCGTTTTGGATGAAGACCAGTGTATTGTAGATCACACCATGACTTTGGCAAGATTCTACAACCACGAAAGCTGCGGACAATGTACTCCTTGCCGTGAAGGAACAGGATGGATGTACAAGATTTTAAAGAAAATCGAGAAAGGAGAAGGAAAAATGGAAGATATCGATCTGCTTTGGGATATCCAGAGAAAAATCGAAGGAAATACAATTTGTCCATTGGGTGATGCAGCAGCTTGGCCGGTTGCAGCAGCAATCCGTCACTTCAGAGATGAATTTGAGTGGCATATCAAAAACCCAGAATTGTCTCAGACACAAAATTATGGATTGGCACATTATGCGGATCCTATCCCTGCTGTAGAAAAGAATGCATAGGTAACATGAAAAAATTGTTGGTTGTCGGCTTAATGATGTCGAGTTTTGTTTTCGGACAAAATAAAGAAAAGGATACTTTAATAGATAGAAGTTCAGATAAAGGAGCATTGGTTTCCAGAAAGAAGCCTGAACCTTTAAGCAAAAAGGGGCAAATGTTCGTTTTCTTTGGATGGAACAGAGCAGCGTTCAGTAATTCTGATATCCGTTTCACAGGAAATGGCTATGATTTTCAGCTGAATAATGTATCTGCACAGGACAGACCTACCAAGTTTGGTATTGTTTATATCAACCCGGGATGGTTTACTGTAGTTCAGTACAACTTTAGAGCAGGTTATTTTATTAAAGATAATTTAGCTTTAGTTTTAGGGATTGACCACATGAAATATGTGATGGATCAAAACCAGACAGTTAATTTTAAAGGTCATATTTCAGATCCTGAATATGCCGGAATGGTACAGAACGGACAGGTAAACCTGGCAGATGAGAAGTTCCTTACTTTTGAACATACAGATGGACTTAACTATGAAAACTTAGGTCTTGAAAGATATCAGAATCTTATCAACAAAAAAAATGTTGACTTGGTTTGGTCTTATGGAGCCGGAATCGGATTCATGTTCCCGAAAAGTAATGTAAAGCTTTTTGGAAATGAAAGAAGTGACCGTTTTCACGTAGCAGGTCTTGGAACCGACTTAAGAGCCAGTCTTAACCTTGTTCTTTGGGATCACGTAATGGTAAGATTAGAAGGAAAAGCAGGTTATATCAATATGTGGGATATTAAAACTACATTGAATAACAAGCCGGACAAGGCCCAACAGGATTTCGTTTTCGGACAGGTCCTTGCAGGAATTGGATATACATTTAATACTAAGAAATATAAATAACAAAGCCTATTGCTTAATGCATAAAGCTTAAAGCATACAATATGAGCGAAGAAGTTAAAAAATTCACAATAACTATAGACGGACAGACTACCGAAGTTCTGCCTGGTACTTCTATCTTGGAAGCTGCTAGACAAATCGGTGGAAAATCTGTACCTCCTGCAATGTGTTACTACAGTAAACTAGAAACCAGTGGGGGTAGATGTAGAACTTGTCTGGTAGAAGTTTCTAAAGGATCTGAAGCAGATCCGCGCCCTATGCCAAAATTAGTAGCAAGCTGCAGAACTAATGTAATGGACGGTATGGAAGTAAAAAATCTTACTTCTGAGAAAGCTCAGGAAGGAAGAAAAGCGGTTACCGAATTCTTATTGGTAAATCACCCGCTGGACTGCCCTGTCTGTGATCAGGCCGGAGAATGTCATCTTCAAGACTTAGGGTATGAGCATGGTGTAGACAGTACAAGAACAGAATTCGAAAGAAATACTTACGAAGCTGATGATCTTGGACCCAACATCAAATTAAATATGAACCGTTGTATTCTTTGTGCAAGATGCGTACTGACAGCTAACCAGCTTACAGAAACAAGAGAACACGGTATTCTTTTCAGAGGAGATCACGCGGAAATTTCAACCTATTTAAATAAAGCTTTAGACAATGACTTCATTGGAAACGTTATCGACGTTTGTCCTGTAGGAGCATTAACAGACAGAACAGCTCGTTTTGCAAGCAGAGTATGGTTTACAAAACCTATGAACGCTTCTTGTAAATGTGACAAATGTTCAGGAAAAGCTTTAGTATGGATGAAGGGTGACGAAATTGTAAGAGTAACTGCAAGAAAAGACCAGTGGGGTGAAGTAGAAGAATTCATCTGTGATACATGCCGTTTCGAAAGAAAAGCATTATCAGACTGGAATATCGAAGGTCCTAGACATATCGACAGACATTCTGTAATTTCATTGAACCACTACGAAAAACCAAAGGATGAGCTAAGAGTTTTAGACAATCCAATGGCTAAAGAAATCAGTGAAAAAGACGAAAAATAATTTTAATAAAGACAATTAGATTTCAGACACAAGACATCAGACTTAACCTCATATCTAGTATCTGACATCTCACATCTAAAAATCTTTGCAATAAAAAAATGGATTTACTTACATTTAAACTTATACTTGTATTAGCACTTTTCCTGCTATCGCTAACGATTGCAGCCTACTCTACATGGGCAGAAAGAAAAGTTGCCTCTATCATGCAGGATAGAATTGGTCCCAACAGAGCCGGACCTTTCGGATTACTGCAGCCTCTTGCTGACGGTGGAAAGTTTTTCTTTAAAGAAGACTTCACCCCTGCTAATGCAGAAAGGTTTCTTTTCGTATTAGGACCAGCTTTGGTAATGTTTATTTCATTGATTACAGGAGCTGTAATTCCTTGGGGTAAAAGTTTAAATATTGCAGGTACTTCTTTTGATCTTCAGGTAGCAAACATTGATGTTGGTGTACTTTTCATCATCGGTATGGCTTCCATCGGAGTTTACGGAATCATGATCGGAGGTTGGGCTTCGAATAACAAATATTCATTACTAGGTGCTATCCGTGCTTCTTCTCAGATGATTTCTTACGAATTGGCGATGGGATTAGCACTTCTTTCTATCATCATGATGACAGGAAGTTTAGATTTAAAAGAAATCACTGAAAGTCAGACTACCGGAAAATTATGGGGCGTTATTCCTTGGGTTTCAGGATTGAACTGGAATATTTTCTACCAGCCGATTGCATTCCTTGTTTTCTTTGTAGCTGCATTAGCAGAAACCAACAGACACCCGTTCGATTTACCTGAATGTGAATCTGAATTGGTAACAGGATATTCTACAGAATACTCTTCCATGAAATTAGGGTTATATATGTTTGGAGAATATGTGAACATGTTTATTTCCAATGCTTTTATGGTCGTTCTTTTCTTCGGAGGCTATAACTATCCTGGTATTGAATGGGTAACTCAGAACTGGGGTGAAAATGCTGCAGGAATCTTGAGCGTTGTAGCATTCCTTACAAAAACAGTAATCGGAATTCTGATCTTCATGTGGATCAGATGGACGCTACCTAGATTCAGATATGACCAGTTAATGCACTTAGGATGGAAAACATTAATCCCAATGGCATTGGTAAACCTATTAATTACAGGAGCTGTAATTTTAGCATTTGCAAACTAAGAAATTTGAAAATGAGCTGATTTGAAAATTTGATAATGAAATCAAAGTTTTATCTTTAGCGTATCATATTCAATCATCAATATTAAATAATTAAGATAACAGACAAGATTAGTCTAAAATCTAATGTCTAACATCTAATATCTATAATTAAATGAAACTTACAAACAGATCAAAAGTTGTTTCCAATAAAGAAATGACCCTTGCTGAAAAAATCTACCTTCCTGCCATCTTTACAGGGATGGGGATTACATTTAAGCATGCTGTAAGAACCGTGATAAAGGGTGCTCCCGCAGTATATTCGTATCCGGAAGTACAGAAACCAAGAACCACCATCTGGAGAGGCCAGCACGTTTTGAAAAGAGACGAAGAAGGCAGAGAAAGATGTACAGCTTGTGGACTTTGTGCGGTAGCTTGTCCTGCAGAAGCCATTACAATGACTGCTGCTGAAAGAACTAAAGAGGAAAAAGGTCTTTACAGAGAAGAAAAGTACGCTTCAGTATATGAAATCAATATGCTAAGATGTATTTTCTGCGGTATGTGTGAAGAAGCTTGTCCTAAATCTGCCATCTATCTTACAGACAGATTGGTAGACGTGGAAACCAACAGAGGTTCTTTCATTTACGGAAAAGATAAATTAGTTGAAAAAATAAATGAAAGGATTGATATCACAACAAGACAATCCGAGAAACAAAAAAATGCGGTAAAATAATGGATCAGTTTTTATTTTTCTTGGTGGCGTTTTTAGCAGTGGCAAGTGCTGTATATTTTGTATTTGCAAGAAATCCTTTATATGCTATTTTGTCATTGATTGTTACGATGTTTTCAATTGCCGGAATGTACATTCTTCTCAATGCACAGTTCCTTGCAATTATCCAGATCATAGTGTACGCAGGTGCCATCATGGTACTTTTCCTTTACATCTTAATGATGCTTAACCTTAATAAAGGAGACGAAAGTAAGAAGAACAATACTTTAAAATTTGTTGGAGTTTTTACAGCAGGTATTCTTTTAGTAGGAGTATTAGGGGTTTTCAGAGGAATAAAAGATAACCACATAGTTGTTGAAAATGTAGACAGAGGAGTGGGTCTTACAAAAAATCTGGGTAGACTTTTGTTTAATGAATATGTTTTACCGTTTGAGCTTGCTTCCATCCTAATTTTGGCAGGTATTGTAGGCGCGGTATTAATCGGTAAAAAAGATTTATAAAATTATGGGAGAAGTAAATACATTTATACAAAGCGTCCCTTTGGAATACTTCGTCATTCTTTCCTCAGTATTGTTCTGCTTGGGAGTAATGGGAGTATTGCTTAGAAAAAATGCTATTGTGATTCTGGGCTGTGTAGAGCTTATGCTGAATTCTGTAAACCTTTTATTGGCAGCTTTTTCAGCGTATAAAGGCAACGGCGACGGACAACTTTTAGTTTTCTTCATTATGGTGGTAGCAGCTGCGGAAGTAGCGGTAGGTCTGGCAATTATTGCTATGCTATATAGAAATACCCGTTCTGTAGATGTGAGTATATTTAATAAATTAAGAGGATAAGAATGGAGAATCTAGTATATGCAATAGTACTTTTACCACTTTTAGGGTTTCTTATTAACGGGCTATTCGGAAAAAATCTTCCAAAAATATTCGTAGGATCTTTGGCTACTGCAGCTGTATTCGGATCTTTCTGTATTGCGGTAAGTCTTTTCATGAATTTCAATTCTGAAAGCCAGCCTGTAATTGTAAAAGCTTTTGAATGGTTTAGAGTAAATGGTGTTCAAATCAATTTTGGATTCCAGATTGATCAGCTTTCATTAATGATGGTAATGATCATTACGGGTATCGGTTCACTGATCCACTTATACTCTATCGGATATATGAGTCATGATAAAGGATTCTACAAGTTTTTTACTTACCTGAATCTTTTCATCTTCTCCATGTTACTTTTAGTAATGGGAAGCAACTACCTTATTCTATTCATCGGATGGGAAGGTGTAGGTCTTTGTTCTTACCTGTTAATCGGATTCTGGTATACCAACGAAGAATACGGTAAAGCAGCAAGAAAAGCTTTCATCATGAACAGAATTGGTGACCTTGCGTTATTGATCGGTATCTTCATGATTGCTTCTCAAACCAATGCTGTAGATTATCTTTCTGTAGCAGAAAATGCTTCAAAATTTGAATTAGACGGAACAGTGATTATCTTTATCACAGCGAGTTTATTTATTGGTGCTACCGGTAAATCTGCTCAGGTTCCATTATATACATGGTTACCGGATGCGATGGCCGGACCAACTCCTGTTTCTGCGTTAATTCACGCAGCAACGATGGTAACTGCTGGTATCTATTTGGTAGTAAGATCCAACTTCTTATTTACTTTAGCTCCAACAGTACAGGGAGGAATTCTATTAATCGGATTCTTAACGGCTGCTTTGGCAGGATTCTATGCACTACGTCAGAACGACATCAAAAAAGTATTAGCATACTCTACCGTTTCACAACTTGGATTTATGTTCATCGCTTTAGGTCTTGGAGCCTATACAACAGCAATGTTCCACGTAATGACACACGCATTCTTTAAAGCATTGTTATTCTTAGGTGCAGGTTCTGTAATCCACGCTATGAGCAACGAACAGGATATGCGTTTCATGGGAGGTCTTAAAAAATATATTCCTCTTACCCACGCTACATTCCTTATCGGAACATTAGCCATCTCAGGTTTCCCTTTATTATCAGGGATGATCTCTAAAGACGAAATTTTAGTAGCAGCTTTCGCTAAAAACCCTGTTTACTGGGTGATCTTATTTGTTTTAGCGGCAATGACTGCAACCTATATGTTCAGACTGTATTATCTGACATTCGACGGAGAATTCAGAGGTACTGAAGAACAAAAACACCACTTACATGAAAGCCCGTCTAATATGACATTACCATTGATCGTATTGGCTATCCTTTCTGTAATCGGAGGTTTTATCAACCTGCCACACTTCATCGGTCACGGGCACTATGCTAAACTGATGGAATGGTTAAAGCCGGTTCTTACAGAACAAAGCTACAGCCAAATGGAAGCTACTCTTTCAGGAGTACCTTTCAATACTGAAATGATATTATTAGCAGCAACAATTCTGATGTTCTTCTCTGTTTGGTTCATCGTTAGAAACACTTACGTGAAAAAGAAAAAGATGGCTGTTGCAGAGGAAAGCTATACCGGATGGGAGAAACTTTCTGCTAAGAAATTATACGTTGACGAACTTTACAACGCATTGATTGTAAAAACTGTTGAAGGATTAGGACGCGGAGGAAAAATGTTTGATAAGGGTATCTTAGACCGTTTTGTAAACTTTGTAGGTGATGGTGCTGAAGACAGCGGAAAAGCTATGAAGCGTGTACAGAACGGAAATGTAGAGACATATATCCTTATCATGTCTTTAGCTGTGGGAATTATATTAATTGTTAACTTTTTATTACAATAATAATGTCTTGTTTATTATTAACATTATTACTTTTACCTCTAGTAGGTTCGGGATTAGTTTTTGCATGGAAGAGTAATTCCAGCAAATATTTGGCGCTTGGAATTGCATTGGTACAGATGCTCCTTACGTTCTACATGCTTTCGGATTTCAATTTTGGACCGACAGTAGACAGTAAGCTTCAGTACGAAATCACTTATCCTTGGTCTCAATTCATTAAAAGTTCTCTTCACTTCGGTATCGATGGGATGAGCATGCTTCTTTTAGTATTGACCAATATTCTGGCTCCAATCATTATTTTATCATCTTTCAATGAAAGTGTAAACTACAGAAATACATTCTACGGATTGATTCTGTTGATGCAGTTTGGTCTTGTGGGAGTATTCACTTCTTTAGACGGATTGTTATTCTACATTTTCTGGGAAGTAACTTTGATTCCAATTTGGTTCATTGCCGGACTTTGGGGACAAGAGAATAAAAGGTTTGAGTTCACGACGAAATTCTTCGTATATACATTCGTTGGATCATTATTTATGTTAGCCGGATTGATCTATGTGTACAATCACTCTGCATCATTCGCTTTAACAGATTTATATAATGCCCAGCTGAACGAAGTGCAACAGACTGTGGTATTCTGGTTTATTTTCTTTGCTTTTGCAGTGAAATTACCGGTATTCCCTTTCCATACATGGCAGCCTGATACCTATACTTACTCTCCTACTCAGGGATCCATGTTATTATCCGGGATTATGCTGAAGATGGCAGTATATGGGGTAATGCGTTATTTGCTTCCAATTACTCCGCTTCCGATAGCAGGGATTTCTGGACAGATCGTAATTATTCTTGCCATTGTAGGAATTGTTCATGGTGCTTTGATCGCTATTATCCAGACGGATATGAAGAGAATCATTGCGTATTCATCTTTCTCTCACGTAGGATTGATGGTAGCAGGGATCTTCGCTTCTGCAGTAGTTACTCTTAGAGGAACTTTCAATGTGGAAGGAGCTGAAGGAGCTTTGGTACAGACTTTCGCTCACGGTATCAACGTAGTAGGTTTATTCTACTGTTGTGATATTCTATATAAGAGATTTAAATCAAGAGACATCAGACAAATGGGTGGTTTAGCTAAAGTAGCGCCTAAGTTTGCGGTGTTGTTCCTGATCATTATATTAGGTTCAATGGGAGTTCCATTAACGAATGGATTCATCGGGGAATTTATTTTGTTGAAATCAGTATATGATTTTAATGGAACAGCAGCAGTAATTGCTGGTCTTACGGTAATTCTTTGTGCTGTGTATTTATTGAGATTCTACGGAAAAGCAATGTTTGGAGAAGGAGATGAAGCAGTTTTAAGTACAGCAAAAGATTTATCAGGAGTAGAATTTTCTGTATTGGCAAGTTTAGCGGTTTTTGTGATTTTACTAGGTATTTTCCCACAACCGGTAATCGACATGGTGAGTAGTTCGGTGAAGTTTATCTACCAATCAATGGTAAGTTAATTTGATATTTTAAGAGATGAGTGTTTTAATTATTGTTTTCCTAACGGCAGTTATTGCGTTATTTTCAGGAGTTTTTGAACAAGGAAAATTCGCAAGATACATTGGGATTTTGGGATTAATCATTGCATTGTATGTAAGTTTTATGCCGGAATGTTCGTTCTTCGACCATTACAAGCATATGTACGAGTACAGTGACAATACCGCATTATTCACTAAAATATCAATCGTAACAACTTTATTATTATTCTTCCTGGGAGGTTTTGCGTTCAGCAATCACAGAAGCCACCAGTCAGAATTATATGCATTGATGCTATTCGCATTATGTGGAGGGATTATCCTTTTCGGATATCAGAACTTAGTGACGATGTTCTTAGGAGTTGAAATCCTTTCTATTCCATTATATGTGATGGCTGGAGCTAACAAAACTGATCTTAGATCCAACGAAGCTTCTATTAAATATTTCCTTATGGGTGCATTTGCAACAGGTTTCTTACTGTTCGGAATTGCGTTCATCTATGGAAGTGCAGGAAGTTTTGATCTTTATAAGATTCATGATTTTGGAGTAGCCAATTCAGGGAATGTAATGTTCATCTTAGGAGTATTACTGATTCTTTGTGCATTGGCATTCAAAGTAGCTTTAGCACCTTTCCACATGTGGAGTCCTGATGTATATGCAGGTTCTCCATCATTAATCACAGCTTTCATGGCAAGTGTGGTGAAAATTTCAGGATTCTTTGCCCTATTCAGATTGATGACGCTTGGTTTCACTGGAGTGACTCATGAGTGGATCAACGTTTTAGGAGTATTCTTAATCATTACATTACTTTTGGCAAACGTTATGGGTCTTGCTCAGACAAATGCAAAAAGAATGTTGGCATACTCTTCAGTTTCTCACGCAGGATATATCGGATTGGTATTCTTCGGAATGACAAGCCTTTCTACTTATAACCTGGCGTTCTATTTATTTGCTTATTCTTTATCTACAGTAGGTGTTTTCATGTGTCTGATCTGGGTAGAGAAATTAAAGAGAGAAACTTCTTTCGGAGCATTCAAAGGATTGGCAAAAACTGAACCTTTATTAGCTACAGCTGCAACAATCTCCATGCTTTCAATGGCTGGAGTTCCGCTAACAGCTGGTTTCATGGGGAAATTTGCTTTATTCTCCCAGGCAATGAATGGTGCAGCTTTCTTAGTATTGGTAGCTGTGTTAGGTTCTGCCCTATCTATCGCTTACTATTTAAGACTGATTATCGCGATGTTCTTCTTTAAAGAATCAACATTCAAATCATCAGAAAAAGTAACACTTACTTACAATATCATTGGAGTAGTTGTTATTGTTTTAATTGTTATCCTTGGAGTTTTCCCAGATTTTTTTGCAAAAATGTTCGGATTGTAAAATCCAAACAACACAATATAAAAAGCACAACTTTCCGGTTGTGCTTTTTTATTATATATAACTGGAATATAAAATAAAAACAGACGAGAAAAAAGAACTGATGTATCTAAAAAGCAATACGATTTACTAATCAGTAATCCAATAATCTGTCTTTCTAAAAAAGAAAAAATACCTTGCAAAATTCCCTTAAACACAAGTGAATAATATACAATAAAATAAATTTTTCATCCCAACAATATTCTCCTTTTTTCATAACTTTACTCCAAATTTCCAGCTCTTGGCTAATCTGTATAAAAAAGACTCTCCTTTTCAAGTTTATATATCGTTCAAAAAGTATTTGGATGTTCTGGAGCATATCCGGTATAATGACAGACTGGAATATAGAGTCAACTATGCAGAGTCTCTGATTGAGAGCACCAGAAATTTTAAAGAGCTTAGAGAAGGCTTTCAGGATACAGCATTTCTCGAACAGCATGAAGACCTCATCAGACTTCTTCTTGCAGATCTTTTCCCAACAGGTCTTACCAGAAATGAAATAAAAGCGGCAAGCATTCCTCTTTCCAACATCACGTTCAATTATACCGAAAGGTTTAAAGACATCCTTAAAGATGCAGGAAAAGACTTCGAAATAGAACTAAGAAACATTTCAGATAATGAGTTTTATGTATTCTGCTGCTGTGTGATTCTTCAGAGCTATTTCAAAAAAGATATAAAAAGTACCATCCCATTATACTATGATATCCCTAATAAACAGGGAATCATGAAACATTATAAGATTACTGTTAATTCAGACTTTACGGAAATCATCCCTACAGAAGATGCCAAAATCCCATCTGATGATATTTTGGATATGCTTTTGGAAAACCTTGATGATTTTAAATTGTGGAAAAAATATTTCCCTTCGGAATCCTGGATACTGAAAGGATTTACCATCATTTCACTGGTTGACTGTACTTCTGAGGTGGCTCTATCTGATCTGAAATCAAGTATGATAGAGATTGATCCTGAAGATTTGAATCCCAATGAAAATCTGACGGAAATTTTCAAATCCTATTTTGATGTTTCGGAATTGAATTTTGGGCTGATGACTTTTAATAAAAAAGAACAGAAACTGGATAAGCTTCCCATTTACGAAAGTCTTCTTACGAATCATATCCTGGATTTCTGGATCAATGCATTTGACGAAGATACGCGTAAGAGTACGTTTAATAACTTAAATCATAATTCAAAACCAGTGGTTGTTTCCAATGTGAATAACCTGGATGAAAATGTAAAGCAGCTTCCTTCTTTTAGCATTTTAAAGGACAATAATGTCAACAGTTTCATGGTAATTCCTATCATGAAAGATGGTGAGCTCCTTGCCATTATGGAGTTTACGTCACCTATTTCCGGAAGTTTCAATGGTTTAAAACTTAAAAAACTAGAGTTTTTCACGGATATGGTTCTTTTCTCTCTGAACAGGTTCTACTTTGAGAAAAACTATCAGATAGAAGCGATTATCCAGCGTGAATATACTACTATCCACGACAGTGTAGTATGGAAATTCAGGAATGAAGCTGAAAAATATTTTACGGCCTCACTCGGAAAGAAAATATATACGTTAAAGCAGATTGCCTTTAAAAACCTGACTCCACTGTTTGGTGTTTCAGATATCCGTTCTTCATCGGAAAAACGTTATAATCTGATGTTGCAGGATCTTAATCAGCAGATTGAATGGCTTAATGAGATTTTTGTATTGACAAATTCCGATTCTGAAAAATTTCTGCTGGCATTGGATGTTTTTGAAAATGAACTGAATAATGAAATCAAAGCCGATACGGAACAGCGATTTCAAAGGCTATTAAGAGACGAAATTCATCCTTTTTTACAGGGAAAACTGGAAATAAAAACAGCAAGAGATATAAAGGCTAAAATCAAAGATTATTTTTCACATATATTCGCCCCTACCGACCTGTTTTATCATCACAGAAAAAACCTGGATGATTCTATTACGCTGGTCAACCGAAAACTGGCAGATATGCTGGACGAAAGCCAGGTAAAAGCACAGGAGATTTTCCCACATTATTATGAAAGATTTAAGTCTGATGGTGTGGAACATAATCTGTACATAGGCCCAAGCATCGCTCCCGAGCTTCATTATACCTCAAAAGTTGTTCACAAACTGAGATATTGGCAACTGAAAACCATCTGTAAAATGGAACTTGAATTTCAGTCGTTCAAAAAGTATCTTCCTGTACAGCTGGATATCGCTTCGTTGATCTTTGTGTATAATGAAAAAATAGACATCCGTTTCAGAATGGATGAAAAACGCTTTGATGTAGACGGAGCGTATAATTCCTATTACGAAATTATCAAAAAACGTCTGGATAAGGCACATGTCAAAGATTCTTCTGAACGCATCACTGCTCCCGGGAAAATCACCATCGTCTATTTCGGAATGGAAAACCAGAAAGAATACCTTGATTACATTTCAAAACTTCAGAAAAAAGGAGTTCTACAAAATGATATAGAATTCTTAAAGGTAGAGGATCTTCAGGGAATTACAGGATTGCTCGCACTGAGGGTTTCTTTTACGCTTCCCCAAGAATAGAAAAATTACTAATCCACAAAATAAGTATCCGGCTTCTTCAATTCCCCTTGAGGAATTCCAGCCTGTTCAAAAATAGAAAACTCAATCGTGCGGCAGATGCTATTCAGGGCGAGATCATTTTCTTCTTCACCAAAAGGTTCTCCAATCTCCTGAATAATGGCATCAAGAGCTATAAAGGTATAACTGATCAGCAAAACAATTAAAGGCATCATCCATCCCAAAGAATCTACCAGCCCGAAAGGAAGCCAGAAACAGTACAGATACACAGTACGATGTAAAAGAACGCTATAAGCAAAAGGTAACGGAGTGTTATAAATTCTCTCACACCCACCGGAAATATTAGAAAACTGATTCAGCTGATGATCCATAGAAGTCATCACGATGGTATCAATATTACCTTTTTTGTTCTGTTTATTAAGCCAGTCGGCAATAAACCCAAGAATAATACTGGGAATAAATTTTTTATGCTTCACCTGTTCCAATTGTTCAGGAGAAAGTAGCCGTTCAAGATGTTCTGTGCCTGTTTTATCTCTCAGCTGAAAGTTCAGAGACCAACTGAATGCAGAGATCAGTTTGATCATTTTTTGTTTTTCTTCCTGAGCATCGGGAGAAGAATCATTCACTAATGATAAGATTTGTCTCGTTAGCGATCTGGTTTCGATAACAAGTAATCCCCAAAGTTTTCTTCCTTCCCAAAAACGATCATAACTTGCAGAATTACAGAAACCCATAAATATAGCAAGAGCCAGCCCTATCAATGTAAAAATCGTAGGATTGAGATGTACTTTATAATCAAAGATTCTTCCTTTGAAAATATAGATAGCCAAGGAAAACAGCGTGATAATAGAGAGCTGAACAACAATTTTCTTCAATACGGATCCTCTCCATATAAATAACATTTTCAGCCAATTCGTTCGCTGTCTGACTATCATTTGTGTATATTTTTAATTAAAGACTCAGAAATGCCACCCCGAAAGACAGAACGGAAATAATAATCCCTGCCATAAAAATCTTATAAGTAATGGATAAAAGTTTGTATTTTCTGTTAAGAACTTTTCCAAGATAATACAAATCCTTCACCATAGAATCGTAGATATAATCTCTGTCTTTGATAAGATCTTTCATCGCATTATGATAGTCATCAAACAACATTTGCTGGAAGTTTCCGAAGAAAAGAAGATTCACTTTTCTGTTAACAATATCCTGAGAAGTAAATGTAGTCTTTGTTACATTCGGTTTTGTGGATAAAATCGCAAATATGATGGTCAGTACACTTGATAGCAATAATATAAAACTAGGAAGAATCAGGTGAGAATTCTTAGGAGCATCCAGCTTCGGAACCAAAACGGAAAGACATACTGAAATGATGATCGCGTTTACCGATAAAAGGATATTGGCTTTACTATCTGCGATATCACTTAGTCTCGTATGATTATTAAGCGTTACTCTGAATAAAGTATCTACACTTCTGTCTGATTTTTCTTTGTCTTTTTTACCTTCTGAACTTTCCTTTTTATTTTCCTTTTTCTCCTCTTCTTTTTCCAGTTTCTTTTCGATCTTTTTAATGTTTTTCTTTTTCAGGGGTTCCCAGTTTTCTTTAGCATAATCTGTATAAAAAGTATGCTTATTTTTCAGCATATCCAGATTTCCGGCATTCCACTCTTCATTGGAAAAACATCTTACATTGGTTAGCTCCCATTCTTTTCTCAAGGCATCGGAAATATCACTGTAATCATGACCTGCAAAATGGCTGAAATCTGCATCCTTTACAATTTTCTCCAGTAAATTCTGAGGTTCGTATTGTATTTTAGTAGCCAGAATCAGCTTTTCAACATCTGTAATATAGTTTTCCGGATAATTTTCCTGCTGTAAAAAAGTTTTCATGACTTCTACACTCCTCTCCTCATGATTCAAGGCACATTCTATATACCCCGTATCATGAAACCATAATGCTACGAGTACTTTCTCCTGATCCTCTTCAGAAACAGGGGTGTTTTTCATGATTTCCTCCGCCTTATTGACAGTATAGGCAGTATGGATAAAATTATGATAAAAATATACTGAAGATAACTTATCTTTGAATAAGATTTCAACATAATTTTTAGCTTTTTGTAAAATGCTCATCCCTGAAATTTTGTTAATGTAAATTTATGAATTTATCCTTTAAAACTCATCTAAAAAATACTTCTATTGTTCTTCGAACGGTAATGTCCGCAGGAGTCCTTTATTCCTGTGCTACCTATGACGTTCAAAAGGGCAAAAACTTATATGAAGTAAAAGATTCCGAAATAAAATCCGATAATGATTTTAAACTCTTTCTGATCGGAGATGCTGGAAACTCGGATGAACCGCAGGCACAAAAAACACTGAATTTGCTGAAAAGTAAACTGGATTCTGCCGACAGTAATTCTATGCTGATCTTTCTTGGAGACAATATCTACCCGAATGGGATGCCCAAAGAAACAGATAATGAGTATGCTCTGGCAAAACAAAAACTGGAAAACCAGCTTGCCATAACCAAAAATTTCAAGGGGAAAACATTGGTTATTCCCGGAAATCATGACTGGTACAACGGACTGGAAGGATTGAACACCCAGGAAAGTCTGGTAAAAAAATATCTTGACGATAAAAAAGCATTTCTGCCTAAAAACGGATGTCCTATTGACGACATCAACATTTCTAAAGATATTAAGCTTATTGCCATTGATACAGAATGGGTAATTACAAACTGGGACAATCACCCGGGAATTAACAAGAACTGCAATATTAAAACCCGTGAAGTTTTTTTTGATGAATTTAAAGATCTCATTATCAAAAATCAGGGTAAAAAAATCATTGTTGCTCTGCACCACCCTATTATCAGCAGTGGAACCCATGCAGGTTTTAATTCCGCAAAGTCTCATCTTTATCCTTTCAAAAGTAAAGTTCCGGTTCCTGTAGTGGCAAGTGTTGTCAATATACTAAGGAGTTCCTCCGGAGCAAGCCCGGAAGATATCAATAACCAGCATTATGCAGATCTGGCTAACAGATTAAAAAGTATTGTTCAGGACAAGGAAAATATTATTTTCGTTTCCGGACATGATCATAACCTGCAATATCACGAAGATGGAAATCTAAGACAGATCATCAGTGGTGCAGGCTCTAAAATAGACCCGTCTACCATTGTAGAAAAAACTGATTTTTCTTACGGAGGCAGCGGTTTTGCTGTTTTAAATTTCAGAAAAGATGAAAGTACTGATGTTGAATATTTTTCTACAAAAGATGCACAGCTTAAAAAACTGACTCATATTTCCGTTATTTCCAAGCCGGATGTATTCATCAATAATTTTCCCAATTCTTTTCCGGCAACATTTTCATCAACCATTTATCCGGTCGCGCTTACTGAAAAGAGAAAATTTTACAGATGGCTCTGGGGAGATCATTACAGAAGATATTATGGAATTCCGATTGAAGCTCCAACTGCCAATCTTTCAGAATTGAATGGCGGATACACGCCTTTCAGAGAAGGTGGAGGAAACCAATCCAACAGCTTACGATTGAAATCTTCTGACGGGCAGGAATTTGTGATGCGTGGCGTGAAAAAAAGTGCCATTCGTTTTCTAAATAATATGGCTTTCACAAAAAGTACATTAGGAGAAGAACTTGCGGATACATTCCCAGAGAAATTTCTATTGGATTTTTATACCACCAATCATCCGTTTACTCCTTTTACGATCGGAAATATGTCTGAAAAGCTGAATATCTTCCACAGTAATCCAAAACTGTATTATATTCCTAAGCAGCATGCTTTGGGAAGGTACAACGAAGATTACGGGGATGAAATGTATATGATTGAAGAACGTTTTTCTTCGGATCCGAAAACATTAGCTGATCTCGATCATGCAAAAGATATTGTTTCTACGGATGATGTATTAAAAAACCTCAACAAAAGCGATAAATATTCTGTTGACAGAGAATCCTACATCAGAGCAAGATTATTTGATATGCTGATTGGTGACTGGGACAGACACTCTGATCAGTGGAAGTGGGCTGAATATGAAGTAGGTGACAAAGTAATCTATAAACCTATTCCGAAAGACAGAGATCAGGCGTTCAGTAAATATGACGGAGCTGCATTTAAACTTATTATGAATGTTCCGGCTATCCGCCATATGAAAACCTTTACAGAAGATATAAGCAGTGTAAAGTGGCTTGCCATGGAACCTTACCCGATGGATCTCGTTTTCTTAAAAGGTGCAGACCAAAGTGAATGGGAAGCACAGGCAAAATATATCCAGGAACACCTGACTGATGCAGATATTGATGATGCCTTCCACAATCTTCCGAAAGAAGTACAGGACGATACTATTGCTGAAATCCAGAGAAAACTGAAAGCAAGAAAAACAAAACTTGTGAGCTACGCCAGCCAGTATTATGATGTATTGCAGAAAAAAGTACCACTGGCAGGAACCATACATCCTGATAAATTTGTTATCACGAAAAACGGACATACTGTCCTCGTACAACAATATAAACTGGGCAAGGATAAAGATAAGAATGAACTGGTTTTTGAAAAGACTTATCATGACTCAAAAACAAAAGAACTGTGGATCTACGGATTGGAAGATGATGATACTTATATAGTAACGGGAAGCGGAAATCCTAAAATGACAATCAGACTGATTGGTGGATATAATCATGATACCTACAATGTTGCAGATGGACGAAAAGTAAAGATTTATGATTTTAAATCTCAAAAAAACACTTACAATTCCGGAAACGCAACCAAAAATATCACTGATGATTATGACATTAACAGTTATAATTATAAGCATCCGAAATACAATTCTTTTGCGGGGTACCCCAATTTGGACTACAACCCGGATGATGGTGTTATTGTAGGGGTTCTGGCTAATTATACTGTAAATAATTTCATCCGTGATCCTTTCACTCAAAGACACAGCTTAAAAGCTAATTTTTATACGGCTACAGCCGGGTTCAGCCTTACCTATAAGGGAATATTTAAAAAGGCGATCTCCGGTTGGGATTTCAATCTTGATGCATTTTATACTACGCCAAGATTCTCCCAAAACTTCTTTGGCCTTTCCAATGAAAGTGAATACGACAAAGAAGATACAGAAAGAGAATACAACAGAGCCAGAATTTCAAAGTTCAACTTTGCACCTTCCATTTATAAGAAAAGCTGGATGAACCTCAGCCACCAGTTTCAATTAACTTTTGAAGATAATAAAGTACAAAGAAAGGCGGACCGTTTTATCAATCAGTCTCCGGATGTAAGACCGGGGGTATTTAACAGCCAGCAGTTCGTAGGAGCCAATTATACATTTGGTTATAAAAATGCGGATAATGCGGCCTTCCCTACTCTTGGCCTTGAATTCATGCTTAACGCAGACTGGAAAGCAACGCTTTCTGATTTTAATAAAAACTTTGTAACCGTAAAAGGAAAATTGGCTGTTGACCACAGAATTGATAAGAGAGGAAAATTTGTATTTGCCAATTCCAGTAACGTGATGTGGATCAACAATAATAATTTTGAGTTCTATCAGGCGGCAACCATTGGAGGCAACAACGGAATGAGAGCATTCAGAAATGAAAGATTTGCCGGAAGATCCTATTTTACTAATAACTCGGAAATCCGATGGGATTTTGGGAGGGTAAGAAATAATATTGCTCCTGCCAACATGGGAATCCTTATCGGGTACGATATTGGCCGAGTATGGAATGACACTGAAAATTCCAGAAAATGGCATCAGTCTGCCGGTGCCGGAGTATGGTTAAGTATTGTAGAAATGATGTCTGCAAGATTAAACTATTTCTATGGTTCTGATGGGGGAAGACTTTCTGCGGGGATAGGAATGAAGTTTTAAATGATCTTTCTAAAAAGAAATTAATTCAAATTTACACAGCAACATTTAAAACGCAAACACCTGTAAATAAGTTATTTAAACTCAATTAAAATAATTATTCGAAAAAAAATCAATTTTAATTGAATTTAATAATTCTAATTTTCAGCTAACATTTTTTATCAATAATATAAATATGGCTTTTATTTAAAAGCCATATTTTCAGTCATATAGATCAAACTTAGACATAGCTTTATATGTTTATTAATTTATTAAAAAATAGACATTTTAAAAACATTCTATATTTGTTTCAATAAAAAATCAACAATTGAATGAAAAAAAAGCTATTCTATATGGCGTTATTCGTCATGTTCGTAAACTTAAGTGCACAAATAGGGATTAAAACATCCACGCCGCAAAACACCTTACACGTTAACGGCTCCCTTCAAGTTGTGAAAGACCTGAATGTAGGTGGAGATGATAAAACAAAAGGAAATTCAGGAAACAAAGGTGAAGTCCTGATGTCAAATGGAGTTGGTAATGCTCCGGTTTGGAAAACGATTGAATCAGAAAACTTTCTCAAAGTAGTATATGTTGGTAATAAAACAGACATCAGCCCAGCAAGCGGAAGCTACACAGGAACACATTCTACACCAGTGAACACTCACGAAAGTTATTCGCAAACGTATGTTTTCAATGTAAGCAATAAGATTGACACTGCCTATTTAACTTACAATTCCACAACGGGTCTTTTCACAGTAGTAAAGCCCGGATTTTATAATATTGTTCCCTATGCTACTTATGATCTTAATCTGAACCCTTCAGGACAAACCGCTGGAACGGCTAATTCCTATATCCAGAAAGTTTCCCCAAACCAAATAACACTAGCTGGTATATCAACAGGACACGGAGAGCGCACTACAGGATTGAATCACAATCTTTCATCCATTAACTTTTTCAATACGGGCGAGACTTTCAGAATACGCTGTCGTTATACTCAGAATTTCAGATTGTCAAGTGGTAATATTCATATATCTTACCTTACTCCATAACCGATACAAACATCAATCACTTTAATACTTTCATATATTCAAAAACCCCACAGATTTATGCTGTGGGGTTTTAATTTTATTGAAATAAAATATATTATTTAAAGAGAAAACGTATACACATTTCCACCTTCATCTTTGCCCTTCTCATCAGCAATCATTAATGTCTTATCATCAAGAAAAACAATGGCTTCTTTCTGAGAATTATGATGTAAAGGAATTTTTTGAATTTTTGCAGCATTGAAATTATCGGCAGTAAATCCGGAAAGAACATGCACATTTTTGTGGGTTAGCAACACAATTTTATCTTTCGTCCTGTTGATGGTAGCAGAGGTAATTGCCGCATCATTATAACCTCCTTCAAGCTTTAATGTTCCAATTAACTTCGCTTCAAAATTTCCTTCTTTATTAGGCACTTGAAATACAAGGAAAGTTCCGTCAAAACCTTTGCTCCTGTTTTTAGTAAACAAATAGAAATTTCCATCCATTTCTACAAAAGCTTCACAATCGTATAATAGATTTGATTTTTTAGGTGGAAATTCAGTCTGTCCCTGATAATGGAATTTTGTAGTCTGAACCACTTTCGTCACGGTTTGCTTACTATCTTTCAAATCTGTTTTTAAGATAGCCAGATCCTGCCGGTTATTATCATTATTTCCAAAATCTCCAATATAAATATTTCCCTGAGTATCTGATATGATATCTTCCCAGTCTGTATTCTCAGTATTTTCTACCGGTACTTTTGCTACCATTTCCCCTTTATTATTTACCCCGTATATTGCATTTTTATTCCCTCTGTCTTCGATCAGCCAAATAGTATTTTTATCTTTAGACAAAGTAATTCCGGAAACTTCCTTCAACTTTTTGGGTAAAGAAAACTGAACTTTCAGTTCATCTTCTTTAGCAGGAGAATTCTGAGCTTTTGGATTGCAGCTCAATAAAAGCAGAGCAGGTAAAATAAGAAAACGTAGCATATTTATTTTTTATTTTTTAACTGAATATAAGAAGCATTAATTATTCCAATCAGGAATTATGAAAGTTTTTTTGCCTTTTCCCAGAGAACATCCATTTCTTCAAGAGACATATCTGCCAATTTCAGATCCTGATCCTCTGCAAGTCCTTCCATTTTTTGAAATCTCGAAATAAACTTCAGATTGGTTCTTTCCAGAGCAGAATCCGGATTGATTCCTGAAATTCTTGCATAATTGATCAGAGAGAAAAATACATCACCCAATTCCTGTTCTTTTTTATCCAAATCAGTCTCTGCATGAAACTCCTGAATCTCTTCATCTACTTTTTTCCATGCATCTTCAGCATCGTGGAATTCGAAACCGATTCCTTTTACCTTATCCTGAATTCTGTAAGCTTTTACCAAACTCGGCAGGCTTTTCGGCACTCCCCCTAAAATGGATTTGTTACCTTCTTTTAATTTTAATTTCTCCCAGTTCTGTTTCACTTCTTCTTCGTCTTTCACTTCAACATCTCCATAAATATGGGGATGACGGAAGATCAGTTTTTCATTCAGAGAATTAATGACATCTGCAATATCGAAACTTTCTTTTTCGGAACCAATTTTAGCATAAAAAACCAGATGAAGCAGAACATCACCCAATTCCTTTTTTATTTCCTGTAAATCGTTCTGCAAAATAGCATCCGAAAGTTCGTAAGTCTCTTCAAGCGTAAGATGACGAAGGGATTCTAACGTTTGTTTCTGATCCCATGGACATTTTTCACGCAAATCATCCATAATATCCAGTAATCTGCCAAAGGCTTCCAGTTTCTCCTGTTTCGTATTCATAAGTTATGGGAAATTCAATCTTATACAAATGTAAGGGATATTTTGGGTCTGTGGTAGAGGTTGGATGGGAAAGTTGGGAGTTTGGGGTGCGAGATGCGGGGTTCATGGTTTAATGTTTAATGTTTAATGTTTAATGTTTAAAGATAAAACATCAAATTTGAGCATGACAGAAAATCCCGCCCTAATCCCTGCAACCTATCCTCTAATACCTGCTACCTGCCTAAAACAAAAAGCCTTGTCCGGAACTTCCAGACAAGGCTTTGTATTTTTAATTCAAATTAAATGAATTATCCTTGTTTTCTATGTGTACTTTTAGGAGCTGATTTTGCAGCTGAAGTAGCTTTTACTTTTGGAGCAGCTGGTTTCTCTGCTTTTGGAGCTTTCTTAGCTTCTTTTTCAATGCTTACTTCTTCTGTTGCTGGCTCTCCGTCCAAAGTTTCAGGCTCTGCTTTTACAAAGCTATCCGGAGTGATATATCCTGCTTTATGAAGGATGTTATACCACTGAGCCAATTTCTTGATATCAGAAGAATATACTCTTTCTGTATCATAGTTAGGAAGAGAAGCTAGCATGAAATCTTTCAAATCTGCATCAGAAGATTTGTGAGAAATAGTTTCCTTATAATCATTGTTTTTAGCAATATTTTCAAATACTTCAAACAAAGGAACTTCTTTCTCAAATGTAAACATAGCAATATTGTCCAGTAAGCTTACCTGGCTTGAGTTTCCAATGCTTACTTTTTTCTTGTTGGTAACATCTTCAATGATGAATCCGTTTCTTAATTGAGAAACTAATTTGAAAAGTCCTGGTTTTCCAGAAATTGAAATTATTTTTTCTAACAGCATAATTTTATTTTTTGTAAATTCTGCAATCAGCACTAGCTTTTTGCTTTTTATTATTCGTTTTAATCCTTGTTTAAATTACTTTGGAAATCTCATTTTGTAACCGATGTTTACGTCACCCTGAGAGATTTTTGTCAGTTTACCTTTTACCAGTTTCTTTTTCAAAGAACTCAGGTGGTCAGTAAATAAAACCCCTTCAATGTGGTCATATTCATGCTGAATTACGCGGGCTCTAATATCGGAAAAAGTTTCTGTATGTTTCACAAAATTTTCGTCATAATATTCAATAACGATAGTCCCTTTTCTTTTCACGTCTTCTCTTACATCCGGAATAGAAAGACAACCTTCATTGAACTTCCATTCTTCACCAGACTCTTCAAGAATTTGGGCATTGATAAATACTTTTTTGAACTCTGCCAATTCATCTTTAATATCTTCATAATCCTCATCTTCTGCAAGAGGCGTCACATCTATTACAAACAGACGGATATCCAAACCAATCTGAGGCGCTGCAAGACCTATGCCATTTGCGCTGTACATGGTTTCGAACATGTTATCTATCAGTTCCTGTAATTCGGGATAGTCTTTTTCTATATCTTTTCCCACTTTTCTCAAAACAGGATCCCCAAAAGCTCTTATCGGTAATATCATCTTAATCTTTGTTCTAAAAAATTCTGCAATATGATGGTTGCACTTACTTTATCTATTAATCCTTTTTCCTGCCTCTTTTTCTTATTTTTTCCACTTTGGGAAATAAAAAACGAAGCCATTTTGGAAGTAAATCTTTCATCAAAACGATGAACCGCAATATCCGAAAATTCTTTTTTAAATTCTTCAATGAATTTTAAAATATCGGTTTCAACTTCCGAAACATTTCCTTTCAAATCTATGGGAAGCCCAACTACAACTCCATCTACTTTGTTTTCACTGAAATATTTTTTCAAAAATTCCATTAAAAAACGGTTCTCTACAGTCTCCAGCCCACTGGCTATAATCTGCATATCATCAGTTGCGGCAATACCACAACGAGCTTTTCCGTAGTCTATTGCAAGAATTTGTCCCATAAGTCTGCAAATTTAGTAAAATTTACTGATTTTATTCATAACGCAGTTTTTTTATATAAATCATGTTTTATTCCATTATTTTTTTTATAATTTTAATCTTCCAAAAAACAATTATATGAAGAAACTCATCCTCGTAAGACATGCGAAAAGCGACTGGCCGGAGGAAACGGAGGATTTTGACAGACCCTTGGCAGACAAGGGTTTGGAGGATGCTATGCATATGTCCAGATTCCTGAAAAGCAATAATATTTCCATTGATCATTTTGTGTCCAGCCCTGCGGTACGTGCACTGAATACCTGTAAAATTTTTAACCAGGCTTATCAACTCAACTGTTCCACTGATGAAAAATTGTATAATCCTTCGGAAAGAAGTTTTGAATCTGTGATCTACGATCTGGATGATAACCTGAATTCGGTTGCTTTCTTCTCCCACAATAATGGAATTTCCAATTTTGCCAATTCCATTTCTGAAGATATTTTCCATTTCCCCACCTGCGGAGTGGCCGGTTTTGAAGTAGACTGTGAATCCTGGTCTGAATTCGACGGTGCTAAAAAGAAATTGCTTTTCTTTTATGAACCCGGGAAAATTTAATTTCACTTCATTATTTTTTTATGTTACAACACTGATCCTTCTTTTCTCATGCCAGAAACAGAAGAAAACTTATTATGAATCTATTTCACTGAATGATATCAAGCTTTCTTCTTCACCAAAACCTGGAAGCTGGCGGTATAATCATGATGAACATTTCCAGACGTTTGAAGATTTTCAAAAATTAAAAAAGATAAAACCAGAACCTGGAAAAAACACCATCTACCTTCAGCCTATCGGAACTTTTGATGAGCTTCAGAAAAAGGAAATAGCTCTCACAAAAGAATACTTAAAAATATATTATCAGCTGGAAACAAAAATACTGCCTGCTCTACCCAATACCATCTTTCCTGAAAAAGTGAAAAGAATTTCAAAAGAAGGTCAGGAACAGATTCTTGCAGGATATGTGCTGGACAGCATTCTGATCAAAAGAAAGCCTAAAGATGCTGTAGTACTAATGGGAATTACGGAAAAAGATCTTTTCCCAAAACCGGAATGGAACTACATTTTCGGACTCGCATCCTATGAAGATGGTGTAGGAGTAACTTCGATGTACAGATTTTCAAATGGACATTTAACCGATTCAAATTTCAATGAGAGTCTTTTAAGATTAATAAAAATAAGTTCACACGAAATTGGACATATGTTCGGAATCAGCCACTGCCTGAATGCTAGCTGTGTGATGAATGGAACCAATTCATTACCGGAAACCGATTATCATCTGGCCAGAGCCTGCTCACTTTGCCAAAGAAAATTGAATTCAAGCATCCATTATGACAATAAAAAAAGGCTTCTTGAACTCAAAAATTTCTTTGAGAAACAACATCTTAATACGGAACTTTCCTTAGCACAGCAGGATCTGAATCTTGTACAGTAAACCAGTATTTCTATTACCGACTGCATATTCCCCTCCTCCAGAGGGGTGGCGAAAATTCAAAAAATTTTTGACGGGGTGGTTAGTTTCGGCTAAAGCCATTATCGTTATAAACATGAAAAAACGGGCTAAAGCCCGTTCCTATTGAATTATTTCAGTTCTAATTTTCAATGATCATTAAAATTAGTGTTATCTGTGAATAAATTAGTGGCATTCGTGTTTGAGCAACAAAAAAGAACGGACCAATGCCCGTTCTTCATAGAATATCTTTTATGCTTTCGCTTTTTACTTCTTCTTCAAATCCAGATCATCAAAATCAAAACTGAAATCCGTCACATCAGAGATCGCTTTCAATTTTGCAGATTCTGCTTTTCCGTTTTCATCATAGTTGAAAATAATATAAGCATCGGCATCATAGCTTCTGTCGTCCCATTTAATGATAAAAGAATTGTTGGAATAAGGAAGTAATTCTCCTTTTAATCTTGGAGAGTTTTTACATGAAATTCTGTACGTTTTTCCCTGCTGGGCAATTTCTACATCACCAAACCAAACGTCATTATAGGTTCCTGTAAACTGCTCTGCCTTTGGCTGCAGAGATTTTTCTTTTTTGAATGCTTCAGATTTTGCAAAAGCATCTTTCTTCTGCTTATTAAATTCTGCTTCCATTTTAGACATTCTGTCGCCGTATGTTTTCAGCCAGTTTCTATCTGCTACACCAAGATAAGAATCTTTAACAGTATTCGTAATGGTATTAAAAGCGGCACCGGACTGCTGGTTTGTCAATACGACAATCCCTAGTTTCATATCCGGAATTAAAGTAAACTGAGTTACCGTACCAATCAAACCTCCGGTATGTTGTACTTGTTTGTGACCTTTAACATCACTTAGGAACCAGCCTAAACCATATCCGTAAAAACTTGTATCATAAGGATTCTTCGCAGCTACTCTGTCTGGAATCTGAAGGCTCCAAAGTTGTTGAACATTCTTATCAGAAACCAGCTTTTTCCCGTCTTTTGTGGTGAAGTTATTCAATAGACATTCTGCCCAGGTTGTCATATCTTTGATATTACTCATGATTCCTCCTGCAGCATTGCCTGTCTCGTTCCAGTCATGAGGAACCGCGATTGCTTTTCCGTCTACCGGAGCGTGTGCATCAATTTTATTGGCTATAGTTTTTGCTCTGTTGTAACTTCCGAAACTTGAAGTCATTCCTACAGGTTTCATAATTCTCTGTTCAATAAATTCTGCCCAGCTTAATCCGGAAACTCTGTGAATCACTTCTCCGGCTACAATAAACATGATATTATTATAATCCAGTTTTGTTCGGAATGGATTCTCTGGTTTAAGGTATCTCACATTGTGAACGATATCATTCACTGTCATGCTTCCTCCTTCCGGAAAAAACATAAGATCTCCCTGACCAAGGCCTAATCCTGCTCTATGTGTGATAAGATCTTTGATCGTTACATTTTGAGAAACGTAGGGGTCATACATTTGGAACTCAGGAATATATTTTGAAACTTTATCATCCCAGTTCAGTTTTCCTTCATCCGCTAATATTGCTAATGCTGTACACGTAAAACCTTTAGAATTGGAAGCAATACCTACTAATGTATTATCATCCATAGGCTTTTTAGAAGTAAGAGAACGTACACCAAAACCTTTGGAATAGATCATTTTGCCATCTTTCACAATCCCTACAGACATTCCAGGTACATCAAAGGTTTTCAGGGTATTTTGGATCAGTTCGTCCAGTTTTTTTTCTTCAACCTGCGCATTCGCCAATCCTACGGTTAAAAGAAAAATGAAAAAAGAAAGTTTCTGTTTCATTGTTTATTTTAATTTTCCCAAATTTACTAAATATTAAGCGATGCTAATTTTAGCAATGTTAAAACTTTACAATAAATCAGTTGTATTCATGAAAAAGCCTATTTGTATCTGTATTTTCTCTTTTTTCGCTATTATTGGTATCAAAGCCCAGGACAAAACTGCCAATCCTTTTCTTTTGCAAACTTGGAATCTCAGTAAAATGGATTCCTATATTTATACCTATGAAAAACAGGATGGCTTTGAAGCAAGAAGAGAAGGAATAAGATTTCAGAAAAACGGAAAAATAACTGGGAATCTCATTAAATCTACCTTGAGGTATGATGCTCTGGAGGAACCTGTAACTAAAAAAAATGAAAAACCAGACCGTTATATCGGAAGCTGGAAAAAAGCTTCAGATTCTACACTGACTATACTATTTCCTTACAATACCAATATGACCGGTACTTTTGTGATTTCAAAACTTACAGAGAATCAATTGAAATTAAAAAAAGTTTTCAGCGCGGATATTGAAAAGAAACTGGATTCTATCAGGAAAACAAAAAATATTACGGACTAAAATCTCCTATGAATTGATGAATGCTTCTTTATATTTGCAATCTTAAAAAATAATAGTAAAAATGACAATAAAAAGGTTATTGGCTTTCTTCTTACTGATGATAAGCTGTAATTTATATTTTTCTCAGGATGTCACCATCAAAGACAATAAAGTTTTACTGGATGGAAAACAGATCCTGAAAGCTGAAAAGATCAACGTGGCACAGTATTCATTCTTCTCGATGAAAGATGATGAGGAAATCCTCCTTTACCGATACATGGATAATGAAACTCCAAGATATGTAAGTGATGATTATTTTATTCTGAATTTTCTCACAGAAAAAACAAAAGTAGAATCTACTGACCTAGGCAAAATCTCCAATTTCATGAATTCCAAAAAAGGAATGGAAAAGCTGGTAAAATGGTTACTGAAAGAAAGAGTAATCAATCATGATGGAGAACTTAATCCTGACCGCGTAGCAATATTCAAAGATAAATACCACGAAAATATCACTGAAAGAACCCTTAGATAATGACAAAAGTTCTTCTCCTCTCCGACTCTCATTCGTATATTGATGACAGAATTCTGGAATATGCTTCTCAGGCTGATGAAATATGGCATTGCGGAGATTTCGGAAGTCTGGATGTAATTGAACAGCTGGAAAAAATAAAACCTTTAAAAGGAGTCTACGGAAACATTGATAACGCTAAAATTCAAGCTGAATTTCCTGAAGTAAACCGTTTCTTTTGTGAAAAGCTGGAAGTTTTGATGATCCACATCGGAGGGTATCCCGGAAAATATACCCCACTCACAAAGAAAGAAATTGCAGAAAAAGCTCCGAAATTGTTTATTTCAGGGCACTCTCATATTTTGAAAGCGATGTATGACGAGAAAAATAAGCTTCTTCATCTAAATCCCGGTGCCTGTGGAAAACAGGGATGGCATAAAGTAAGAACCATGATGCGCTTTGTGGTAGACGGTGAGGAAATCAAAGATCTGGAAGTGATTGAACTGGGACCGAGAGTTTGATGAGTGAGAGCCTATAAGAGTTGGAGGGGTTTGAGCGTAAAGGAGTTTGTTTTCTATACGTTTTACTTTTTACCTTTGCACCAATAATGGATTCAGACAATTCTTAAAAAATTATGAAGATCGGCGACAAAGTTTCGGTAGTAGATGAAGATTTAAGCGGAGTAATTACTTCCGTCAAGGGAAATATTGTCGTTTTTAAAGATGAATATGGCTTTACCCATCAATATCCAAAAGAAAAACTGGTTCCTAAGGATGCTGATCTCTATGAAAATATGAGAGTAGTAAGAAAAGCAGAACCTAAAAAAGTGATTTCTAAGAAACATCAGAAAAATCATTTGGTTTTAGACCTGCATTTTCATAATTTGGTAAAGAACCCCAATGATTACGACAGCTTTGAAAGACTGTTTATTCAAAAGGAAAAACTGATTGAGGTGATTGAATTTTGCAGAAGGAACAACCTGAAGAGGCTGGAAATTGTTCATGGCATTGGCGATGGCACTTTGCAGAGGATGGTTCGGGACGTTTTGGAAAGCCAGGTCAATATTGATTTTTATAATAAGGAAATACTTCACCATCAATCGGGTGCGGTAATGGTAGAATTTCACTAAATTTGCAGGAATTGAAATATGAACGTACTTAATTTACTTTTTACCAAAGACGGATTAATCTATCAGATTGTTAAAAACAAAAACATTCTGGAGGAAAAGTCTTATTTCGTGACTGAAGAGACACCAGCCAATCTTATTGAGCAAAAACTGGACGAGGTTCTTATTAAGCAGCGCTTTGATGAGATCCAGGTAATTTCAGCATTTAATCATTTTACCCTGATGCCGGAAGGTTTTTCTGAGCATGAGGCAGGATTTGATCTGATTGCCTTCAATGCTCCTGCCAACAGAGAACAGGAAGAACTGATGCTTTCTATCAACAAAAAATTCAACATTCAGTTTTATTATACTTTCCCGAAAAATTATTATAAAAAAATAAAAGAGCTGGCAATACCGGTTCATTTTAATTTCTCCGGAGAAAAGTTCCTAAGTTCGATCAATAATAAAACCAATAAGGAAATTCATATCAATCTTTACCATAACCAGTGTGAGTTTTTTGCGATTGACAATAAAAAAATCATCCTTTATAATAATCTGGATGTCAACTCTGAAGTAGATTTCCTTTATTTCATCATGTTTACATTGAGCAAAATAGGTTTTGGAATCAATGAAACTACTTTTTATGCTTATGGAGAAACTACAGAAAATGAAACATTCATCTCCGAACTTCAGAAATTTGTTAAAAACCTGAAAATTGTTTTTGACAATATTCCAAATAAGAATTTTATACTTAACTAGGTTGCAGGCCGCAGGTAATAGGAATTAGATCCTAAACACAATCACCTGCCACCTATAATCTACAACCTAAACCCTAACAAAAATATGTTCAGAATCATATCAGGCAAATGGAAAGCCAAAAAAATTGCCGCTCCCAAAAACTTTGATGTAAGACCTACCACCGATTTTGCGAAGGAGGCTTTATTCAGCATTCTGGAAAACAAATACGATATGCAATCCATCTCCGTGCTTGATCTTTTTGCCGGAATTGGCTCTATTACCCTTGAATTTGCTTCCAGAGGATGCCAGAATATTACTTCTGTGGAATTGAATCCAAAGCATACAGCATTTATCAATTCTACAGCAGCAGAACTTGATATGGCACTTCAGATCAATATGCAGAGAGGTGATGTATTTGACTGGCTAAAAAAATTCAGAAATAAAAAATCATTTGAGATTGTTTTCTCTGATGCCCCTTTTGAAATGGAAGAGAAAAAGTATCACGAACTGATTTCTCTGGTTTTAAACAATAAGTACCTTAAAGAAAACGGAGTTCTTATTGTAGAGCATCAAAGCCGTATGAAGCTGGATCATCCCAATTTAATAGATACCCGAAAATACGGAAATGTAAGTTTCAGTTTTTTTGAACCGAATAAAGAAGATAATCAGGAACTTTAATTCCTGATTATTTTTTTTGAGATAACCGGAGCGGCTTCGCCCCATTTTGTGATCGCTTCCAGAACAGGCAAAAGCGTTTTTCCAAAGTCTGTCAATTCATATTCCACCACTAAAGGAGGTTTTTCCGTAAAAACTTTTCTTTCTACAATTCCGTCTTCTTCCAACTGCTTTAGCTGTAAACTTAATGTCCTTTCTGTAATGGTCGGAATTGATTTTCTTATCTCATTATACCGCTTAGCTCCACTAATAAGATGGTGCAAAATTACTGCTTTCCATTTCCCTCCTATAAACTTCATGGTAACACTGGTGCAGCAGGGATAGGATTTATTATCTATTGTATACATTTTTATACTATCATTTTTTACCGTTATTGCAAAGTTAATAAACTTAAATTACTTTTGTAACTATAAAAATGATAGTATAAAATTATGAACTTTTTAGACAAAATGAAAAACAGGTATACTGTAAAAAAGTATAACCCACAGGGAAAAATCAGTGAAGAACAAATTGCAACGCTTCAGGAGATTTTAAATTTAAGTCCTTCATCCATAAACAGCCAGCCTTGGAACTTTATTTTCGTAAATGATCCGGAACTGAAGAAACAATTGGGTGATAAGTCTTACTTTAATAAAGAAAAAGTGTTGGATAGCAGCCATGTTATTGTTTTCCAAGTGATCAAAAACATAGAAAGCTTTGAAAAACAAATTGAAGAAAATCTTCCGGAAGGCTCTGTTAATTATTATAGAACGATGGTAAAACCTAAAGGTGAAGAGGCTATAAAATCATGGTTGGGACATCAGGTCTATTTATCATTAGGAGTACTTTTGTCTGCCTGCGCAGCAATGGGAATAGATTCTACTCCAATGGAGGGAATTGAACCTGAAGAATATGACACTATCCTGAATAATGAAAAATATGAGACGTTATTTGCTGTAGCCATCGGGGAAAGAGATGAAGCAGATGCCAACCAGCCTAAATTTAATCCGAAGAAAAGATTGAATGCTGAAAAGGTAATTGTGGAGGCGTAATTTTAAACACGAATTTCACAAATTATTTCACAAAGAACACTAATAAAAAAGTCTGCTCTAAATAGCAGACTTTTTTATTTATAGTACTTTCAATTCTAAATCAATTGTTTTTCCGAAGAATTTCTTGGAGATTTTTTCAAAATTCTTGGTAATATCGGAAAGATAGAAATGATAATTCGGTTTTGAATTATGATCATTTAAAAGATTATACTTATCCAAAATGATCTTCAAATGATTGGCTACAATATTCGGAGAGTCTATTACACGAACTCTGTTTCCGTAATACTGTTTGATTTCATCTATTAAAAGAGGATAATGGGTACATCCCAAAATCAACGTTTCAATATTCTTTAATTTATTATTACTTAAATAGTTATAAATAATAGCGTGCGTTATCGGATGATTTTTAAAACCTTCTTCAATAGCAGGAACCAATAATGGTGTAGCCAGTTCGTCTACTTTGATCCATTTATTATGTTTTCGGATGCTCTTTTTATACAATCCTGAATTCACAGTTGCTTTGGTAGCAATCACTCCTACATTAGTATGGATTTCATAAGATACCTTTTCAGCAACGGGATTAATAACGTCTATGACCGGTACTTTTCCTGCAACTGACTGCATAACCTCATTCAAAGCATTAGCCGTTGCCGTATTACAGGCAATTACAATTGCTTTACAGTTCTGCTCCAGCAGAAAATTAGTAATCTTGGTAGAATATTCAATAATCGCATCCTTGGACTTTTCTCCGTACGGAAGATGCTTAGTATCTCCAAAGTAGATCAGATCTTCGTTAGGAAGAAGTCTTTTAATTTCTTTGGCAACGGTAAGACCTCCTACCCCACTGTCGAAAATTCCGATAGGCTGGCTTGGTGAAAGATGTGAATAATCTTGTTTTTTCGTTTTCAAATGAGTTGAAATTTTATACAAAAATAGTGAATTTTATGGCATACTGTATACATCCAAACATTATACTATAAACAAATCTGAAGCAATTCCGTCTGCCATAAACCAGTGTTTCTCAGGGATTTTTAAATGACCATTTTCAATAAGTAAAATTCCGTCTTCTATTTTCGGTTTGATTTCTGCTTGAAAATGCTCCAGTTCTCTATCTGAAAATTTATTTTTTAAACTTTCCAGATCTACGCCCCAAATGGTTCGTAAGCCGATCATGATCATTTCATTAAACTGATCTTCCTTGGAAAGAATTTCTTCCTCTTTGGCAAGAAGTTTATCATTAAGTTTTTTAATGTATTGCTGATTATTGGCTACATTCCAGCTTCTGACATCAAATCCGTTATAAGAATGTGCTGAAGGCCCTATTCCAAGATATTCCTGGTATTTCCAATACGCGGAATTGTGGCGTGAGTAGAAACCAGGTTTTGCAAAATTGGAAACTTCATAATGTTCAAAACCATTATCTTTTAAAAAGTCAGATAAGTAATAGAATTCTCTGTTTTGCTCTTCTTCTTTAGGGCTTTTTATTTTCCCTTTTGATATCCAGTTTTCTAATGCCGTTTTGGGTTCTACCGTCAATGCATAAGAGGAAATATGAGGAACTTCCAGAGCAATGGTTTTATTGAGATTTTCTTTCCAGATCTCAAGATTGGAAGTGGGTGAACCGTATATAAGATCAATACTCAGGTTTTCAAAGCCAAAATCCTGAGCCCTTTTGATAGAACTTTCTGCCTCGGAAGCACTGTGAGCTCTATTCATCAATTTTAAATCTTCTTCAAAAAAACTTTGAGTACCAATGGAAAGTCTGTTTACTGGTGTTCCTGCAAGCTGTTTTAAGAAATTTTTATCCAGATCATCCGGATTAGCTTCCAGAGTGACTTCTATATCTTTTTCAAAACTGAAATATTTTAATACTTCATCTATCAAGGAACTGATCTCATCCACAGAAAGAATAGAAGGTGTTCCTCCTCCAAAGTACAGAGATTTCAAGTTTTTGTTCTGCAACTCATTTTTTCTCAATAGTATTTCAGTTTTCATCGCACGAAGCATTTCATCCTTAAAATTCAGGGATGTTGAAAAGTGAAAGTTACAATAACTGCATTTTTGTTTACAGAACGGAATGTGAATATATATCATAAAAAAAGCTCTGAAAAATTTCAGAGCTCAAATTTATTTAAATTAAATCAATTAGTATCTAAATCCTCTAGCATTAATGAAGTTGTCAAAGTTATAACCCAGACCAATCATGAAGCTGTTTCCACCATAGCTCTGGATATCAGAGATTCCAAGGTTATAAGTAGCTCCAATCATGAATTTGTTGAATCTTACTTTTACAATTGGAGAGATACTCAGGTTCTGATTGTCAAATCTGTTCTGAACCGTTCTGTAGCTTACCCCGAAAGAGAATGCGTTGATATCATTAGAGAAAGTCGCCATTAGGTTCCAGTCGATCATTCTCGTTGAGTTTGTATTAAGGTTAATCAATGCTGATGGTGCAATGGTAATATTGTCAGCAATGTTCCAGTTATATCCTAAGTTTAAAAAGAACTTAATTGGAGAAGGCTCGTAGTTGTTTACGATAGAAGCATCATTACTTAATGCAATATCATTTACGGAAACACCTCCGAATAAACCTCTGTAGGTAGCAGCCAAACCGAAGTTGGCATACACCATGAAGATATTACTTTCTTCACCTCTTAATAACGGGTCACCTCCTTCTTCAGTATTAATTTTAGAATAATCAAAGTTCATGTTATAGAAGTTAACACTAGTACCGAAAGAGAACTGGTCTTTTCTGTCTCCTTCACTACTTAGAGGAATAAAATATGAAGCACCAGCTGTAATTCCCCCTGCAGAAATAGGTCCGTTGCTATCTCTAAACACGGAAATACCAGCACCTACTCTATCAAAGATATTCGCGTTAATCCCGATTGACTGTACATTCGGAGAATTGTTGAACTTTGAAAATTGTTGTTGATAATTGGCGTTGAGCTGTACGTAATCTGTTTTTCCGTATTGAGCTGGGTTGAACAGGAACTCACCATCCAAAAGATATTGCTGATAGTATGGTAGTGATTCTTGTGCTTTGTATGCATTTGACAAAAGAGCTAAACATACGATAGCATATAGTTTTCTCATAACAAATCTTGATTTCAATTCAACAAATATAAAAAAATTCTCAATATATTTTTAGTTTTCTAAATAATTTCTCCATTTTTTTACGGCATCCGCCATATCTTTGGGCATTGGGCTCTCAAAATATAATTCCTTTTTTGTCGTCGGGTGTATAAATCCAAGGGTATGGGCATGAAGAGCGTGTCTTGGCAAAATCTCGAAAACATTTTTTATAAATTGCTTGTATTTCGGAAGATTTACCCCTCTTAAAGGCGTATGACCTTCATATCTTTCATCATTGAACAAAGTATGCCCGATGTGCCTGAAATGCGCCCTGATCTGATGCGTTCTTCCGGTCTCAAGTTTACATTCTACCCAGGTCATGTATTTGAATCTTTCAAGAACTTTATAATGCGTCACAGCGTGCTTTCCCTGACTTCCGTCCTCATAAACGGACATCTGCATTCTGTTTTTAGGATGTCTTCCGATATGGCCTCTTATGGTGCCTTCATCATCCTGCATATTTCCCCATACAAAAGCCCAATACAGCCTTTTTGTAGTACGGTTAAAGAATTGTTTTGCCAGAAAGCTCAATGCATATTCATTCTTGGCAATCACCAGCAGGCCTGATGTATCTTTATCAATCCTGTGAACAAGTCCCACTCTGTCAAGATCAGATTTTTCACCATTCTTTTCAAAATGGAACGCCAGTGCATTTACCAATGTTCCATCCCAGTTTCCGAATCCAGGGTGTACTACCATTCCGGGTTCCTTATCTACTACAACAAGATCATCATCTTCATAAATAATATTCACAGGAATATCCTGAGGAATAATAACATTCTCTCTTGGTGGATGAGTAAGCAATACAGAGATCTGATCTCCCGGTTTTACGCGATAGTTCTGCTTCACCGCAATTCCGTTCACAATAACGTTTCCGGCTCTGCAGGTCTGTGAAATTTTATTTCTTGAAGAATTCTGTCTGTATACTAAAAGGAACTTATCAATCCTTAATGGTTCCTGTTTGCTGTCCACAGTGATATTAAGATGTTCATACAATCCTTTATTTTCCTCATCAATATCGATGTTTTCAATACTGTTGGAATCTAATAATTCTTCATCTAAAAAATCTTCGTTATCTTCTGACATTGTTTTATATTTTTTACACAAAAGGCTTCAACATTTTATAGTTGAAGCCTGTATTTTTGATATTAATCTGATCTTATTCTACGACTACCTTCTTAGCTTTTGGCTTTTGAACAGGCTGTTGTGTCGTTGTTGAAGCAGCCGGCTTGGCTGTACTTCCTGTAGCAGGAGTATTGGTAGAAGTTTTAGGCTTCTCTGTACTCTGACCTGCAGGTTTAGAAGTTGTGGTCTGAGGTTTTGGAGTCTCAGTTTTCGGTACTTCAGGTTTTGGAGTTTCTCTTCTAGGAGCAGGAGCTGGTACTGGCGGAGCATCATAACTTGGCTCATTATGTACTTCTTCATATCGTACCGGAGGAAGTGAAGTATCCACTTTCATTCTATAGATAGAATTCAGCTGATCTATTTTTCCTCTCAGCTCCGCTGGAGTTTTCTTACTTGCCCAAAGGTCAATCTGCATTCCCTGATCACGAACATCTCCGGAAGCAGGATCCTGATAATAGATAATATCAGATTCATCTTTGCTGCCATCTTCATGTTCCACCAATCCTACTTCAAACATACTTTTGGTAATTACTGCTCTCGCTTCTTTTACCGTAAGTCCTACAACATTAGGAATGGAAATATTTCTCATCGGGCCAGATCCTACCACTACATCAATAATAGAGAATCTAGGGATACGGGTTCCCGGGTTTACTGCATTTCCTTTATATAATATTCTTAAAAGAGCATCTTTCTGAATACTAGGTTCATAAATAGTATCTCCGATTTTAAGTCCTACCTGATCCAATCTCTGGAAGGCAAGTCCTGAATATTTGTTGATAACATTTGGAATTGCAATAGGAGCCCATGTTCTAGGGTTTACTTTAAGGGTTACCGTTCTTCCGTCCTTTACACGGGAACCTGGTGCAGGATATACCATCAGCACCTGGAAAGGTCTGTATTTCGGGTCGTAATTGGCACTGTCTACTTCATATTCCAGCCCTGTATCATCTAATATTTTTACGGCGTCATGTACCGATTTATTTACAATATTGGGAACAGGAATTTCCTGACCGTGGTTAGTATGGTACTCCAACCATCGAAATGTAAGCCACACAAGCCCTACGAAAATACCGATGGCTACTACTAAATTGAGTAAAACTTTCCAATTGAAAAGTGATTTAAGCATACTTAAAAATACTTTAATTATAACCGCAAATATAGCTAATAATTTTAGAATGGACTTTTTATTTAACACAATTCATTTTTGACTTTAAAATTTGTGGATTTCCCATATTGCATTACATAAAATGATTAAATTTGCCTTAATTGATACTATATGGTTATGAACAAAAAAAGTGTTGCCGTAGTAATGGGGGGCTATTCTGATGAATATGTCGTTTCTTTAAAAAGCGGACAATTGATTTATGATTCTTTAGACAGAAATCTCTATGATGTATATAAAGTAGTAGTCCTTAAAGATGAATGGTATTTTTTAGGTGAGAATGATAAAAAATATGCCATCAACAGAGGAGATTTTTCTGTGACTTTAGATAATGGAGAAACTTTAAAATTTGATGCATGTTTCAATATCATCCACGGAACTCCGGGAGAAAATGGGATTCTTCAGGCATACTGGGATGCTATTGGTCAAAAATATACAGGTTGTGATTTTTATCAGAGTGCCCTTACTTTTAATAAAAAAGATACTCTTGCTGTATTATCAAAATATGGAATTCCTTCCGCAAAAAGCATTTATCTAAGAAAAGGTGAAGATATCAATGTAGATGAGATTGTATCAGAACTCAACCTCCCACTATTTGTAAAACCCAATCAGTCCGGATCTTCTCTGGGAATTTCCAAAGTAAAAGAAAAATCAGAACTGATCGCTGCTACTGAAATTGCATTCAAAGAAGATGATGAAATCCTGATTGAAAGCTTCCTGGATGGCATGGAAGTATCTGTGGGAGTTATTGATTTTAAAGGAGAAACTATCGTTTTAGGAATCACAGAAATTGTTCCTACCAATGAATTCTTCGATTATGAAGCAAAATACGAAGGAGCTTCTGAAGAAATTACCCCCGCAAGAATTGACGAAGAAACCACAAAAAGAGTGGAAGAAATCGCCAAGAGAGCATACAATTCATTAGGAATGAGCGGTTTTTCAAGAAGTGAATTTATTTTGATGAACGGAATTCCTTATATGCTTGAAATGAACACCAATCCTGGATTCTCTCCTGCAAGTATTCTTCCTCAACAGGCAAAACATTATGGAATTTCCATCATGGATCTTTGTGGAAATGAAGTAGAAAAAGCCCTTAATAAATAAAATAGAAGTTAGAAATTAGAGGTTAGAAGTTAGAAATACATTATGCTCATAGCTTTTAACAGATAATTTACCATTCAACATCATAACTCGTACAACATGAAAATTGCTGTTTTCCCGGGGTCTTTTGACCCGATTACACTAGGACATTACGACATTATAGAAAGAGCGGCACCGCTATTTGATAAATTAATTATTGCTATCGGACAGAATTCTCAGAAAAAATATATGTTCCCTCTTGAAAAAAGAAAGGAATTTATTCAGAACTCTGTAGCAGAATTTCCCAATGTGGAAGTAGATTCATTTGAAGGCTTAACGGTAGATTACTGCTTTGAAAAAAATGCTCAGTATATCATCAGAGGATTGAGAAATCCTGCCGATTTTGAATTCGAGAAAGCAATTGCTCATACCAACAGAACGTTGGCCCACAAAAAACTGGAAACCGTATTTTTACTGACCTCTTCAGGAAAATCTTTCATCAGCAGCAGCATTGTAAGGGAAGTCATTACCCACGGCGGTGAATATGAGCTGATGGTCCCGGACTCTGTGAGAGTGGAGAAATAAACAAAACCATATTTGATAAGCGATAAATGATAATTGATATAATGGTCAAGAATTTGCTTAAGCAAAAAATCATTCATCAATTATCATTTACCATTTATAATATTTATGCACGAACAGTTCAACTTTGCGATAGAAGTCCTTGGGACCATTGCCTTTTCCATGTCCGGAAGTTTTGCAGCAATGCAGAAACGGCTTGATCCGTTTGGGGTACTTATTATTGCATTTGTAACCTCTGTAGGAGGAGGAACTGTAAGAGACCTGTTACTTGATATTCCTGTATTCTGGATGCATGATCTTCTGATGTGTGCCCTGATTCTGGTAACCAGTATTTTTTCAATGGTATTCAAATCTCTTGAGAAAAACTTTAAGGTAACCTTATTTATTTTCGACAGCTTTGGTCTTGGATTATTTACTATTATCGGTGTACAAAAAGGATTAAATGCGGGAATCCATCCTATGATCTGTATCGCATTGGGTACCATTACAGGCTGTTTCGGAGGGATTATCAGAGATATTTTGCTCAACAGAATTCCATTGATTTTCAGAAAGGAAATTTATGCTACAGCATGTATATTGGGAGGCTCAGCATTTCTGTTGATGACCAGATATACTACGCTTTCTTATACTTTTATACAAATCTTCACTATTTTACTGATTGTGGCAATCCGAACATTCGCTGTGAAATACCACTGGCAGATGCCTAAGTTTTATGGCTATGATCATAATTCAGAAATGTAAAATTCACATTACAGATATAAAAAAAGCACCTTTTCAGGTGCTTTTTGAATTTTATTTTTTCTGATTAGAAGAATTTCCCTCTGTTTCTCATATTAGGATTGTGCATATGTTTCTGCATCGTCGGCATTTTCAACTGATCTTTCATCATTTTGATCTGATCTGTCATCATTCCGGCGCTGTCTAATCTTTTTGCTTCTTCAAGCAATTTCTGTCCTTCCTGCTTTCTTCCTTTAGAAATAGCTGCTGCTGCAAGGTTTAAAGTAGCCATTGCTCTGTCGTGCTTCATATTTAAACCGTACTCTAAAGCTTTCTTCATGAAAGGTTCTACTTTTGCAGGGTGATCCTGAGCTTGTGTCAATCCTGATAAATAGTGGAAATATCCGTATTGAGTTTTATGAAGCTGTCCTTTATAATCTGTTATTTTTGATAACCATTCTCCGGCCTTTTCCATATTTTGCTTTCTCAATTGCCAGAACGCCAATAGGATATACTCGTTTTTAAAGAATAGTAAGATTGGGAATGCAGCTAAAAGAAAAACAACAATTCCCCATCCAAGATTTCTTGTAAAAATCATCAATCCAAGTCCCGCCAGGATAAGAAGTGCTGCTACTGCAATTTTTATGTATTTATTCATTATTAAATTTTAAAAGTGCAAAGATAAATAAATTAGAGATTAGAAGCTAGAAGTTAGAGGCTAGAATTCCTATAACTATTCACTCTTAATTCTTTCAAACGTCTGAAAACAGAAATCATAGCCATTTTTTTCATCTTTTTCATGACAGGTTTCACTTGTTTTTTTCCAGATTTTCTCATTTATTTTAGGAAAGAATGTATCTGCTTTAAGATCTGCTTTCACCAAAGTAACTTCAAGTCTGTCTACCAGATCCATAGTCTGTTCATAGATATTTCCTCCACCAATAACGAAAACTTCTTCATCAATCTTTTTAGCAAATTTCAATGCTTCTTTGATACTTCCTACAATAAGGATTCCCTCCTCAAACCAGTCTTTCTTTCTTGACACAACAATATTGGTACGGTTCGGAAGAGGCTTTCCAATACTTTCGTATGTTTTTCTTCCCATAATAATCGGATGTCCTGAAGTAATATCTTTAAAATGTTTCAAATCTTTGGGAAGATGCCAAAGTAACTGGTTTTCAAAACCAATTTCATTTTTCTCTCCCATTGCCACCACTATTGTTGTCATTCAAATAATTTTTTACAAAATTAGCACATAATTTGTATATTTGGTTAGCACAAAAAATTTAAAAAAAAATAAACTATGAAAAATAAAGGATGTTTGGGTGCCGGAACAATTGGTATTGCCCTCCTTATCATTGTGGCTATTCTCTTCTTCTGGGGAAAAAGCGGATATAACAGCTTTGTAGAAAAAGAACAGACTGTCAATTCAAAATGGTCTAATGTAGAGACTGTATATCAGAAAAGAGCGAATCTTATTCCTAATCTGGAAAGAACAGTAAAATCGTATTCAAAATTTGAACAGGAAACTTTAACAAAGGTTGTAGAAGCGCGTTCTAAAGCTACTTCTATCAATATTGACCCTACGAACATGACTGAGGCTGATATTGCTAAATTCCAGGCAGCACAGGGTGAATTATCCGGAGCATTGAGCAGATTGATGGCTGTAGTAGAGTCTTATCCTAATTTGAAGGCAGACCAGCAGTATATCAACTTCCAAAGAGAATACACTGCTATCGAAAACAGCATCAGAACTGAAACTGTTTATTACAACGATGCTGCAAAAGATTACAACACGTCTATCAAGACTTTCCCGAATAATATTCTGGCGAATTTCACCAACTTTAAAGAAAAACCTTATTTCAAAGCTGAAGCAGGTGCTGAGAAAGCCCCTGAAGCATTCAAATAATAATGGGTAATTTCCTAACAAATCAACAGATCGCTTCCCTTGTGGAAGCGATTCAGTCTGCGGAAGATCATTCTACGGGAGAAATCAGAGTGCATATTGACTCCAATACGGAAACCCGTGATGCTAAAACGGCATTTGATGTTTTCAAAAAATTGGATATGGATAAAACTGCTGAAAGAAATGCCGTGCTTTTCCATGTCAATTTCGAACAGAAATACCTTACCATTATTGGCGATATCGGAATTCATGAAAAGGTAAGACAGTCTTACTGGGATCATCTTCACGATTATATCACCGCTGAATTTGCTAAAGGAAATTATTATCAGGCTCTGAAAAGTGCCATCCTGGAAACAGGTCTTGAACTCAAAAAACATTTTCCTGTAGAAGGAGAAAACCCAAACCAACTTCCAAATGAAATTACGTTCTCTTAAAATAGTATTTTCATTTTTACTACTCTGCTTTTACACATTTGTATCAGCACAATACACTATTCCCGAAAAGCCAGCGGTTCTTTACCCTGTTTTTGATGAAGCAGGATTGCTTTCTCAGCAGGAAAAAGATGCGCTTAATAATAAACTGATCAAATTTGCAGATTCTACCTCGACGGAAATTGAAGTAGTGATCATCCGCTCTACCAAAGGAGAAGATGTGAATTTTCTGGCAACCATGTTTGGTGAGAAATGGAAAATCGGAAAAAAAGGTGTAGATAACGGAGTTGTTTTCCTTGTTGCAACAGAAGACAGAACGATGTCTATCCAGCAAGGGCGAGCCGTAGAACAATATCTTACCGCTTCAGTAGCAGGACAGATCTTGGATTATATTGTCACACCAAATTTCAAAAAAGGGCTTTGGTATGACGGAATCAACGGTGGAACCTCAGCGATTATGGAGGCTGTACAGGGGAAATTCAAACCTGAAGCCACTACAACTCCTTCCGGTAACGGAAGTGCTTTTAAGGTACTTATCATTGCTTTTATTATTTTCATCATCATTGCTATCCTTTTTGGAAACAGAGGTGGTGGACGTGGCGGAAATAATGACGACGATGATGATGTGATCATCACCAGAAGAGGACGCAGAAATTACCCTGGCGGTTTCTTCCCATTCCCAGGCAGCTTCGGAGGAGGCGGTTTTGGTGGTGGAAGTTCTGGCGGCGGAGGTGGCGGCGGATTCGGAGGCTTCGGCGGTGGCGGAAGTTTTGGAGGCGGAGGTGCATCCGGAGGCTGGTAAATCAACAAGTCATTTTAAAATTGATATAGAAATCAGATCATCACGATCTGATTTTTTTATTTAATAAGTCAAAATAACCTCAATTCTTTAACTTTTCTTAATCTTAAATTAGCATTTAGATATTAAAAAATTAACAAAACCTCATAAAAACAATCTTTTATTCAATATTTTTTTCTTATATTTACTGAAAACAGGATTATGAAGAAGACGCTGGTAGTATTTGCACACCCTTATCTGGAGCACTCCAATTCGAATGTAGAGCTCATCAATTTCTACGTTCGCCACCAGCATTATACCCTAAGAGATCTTTATGAAGAATATCCTGACTTTCACATTGCAGCTTTTCGGGAGAGAAAACGCCTTAAAAATTACGAACGTTTTGTTTTTCAGTTTCCCTTGATATGGTTTGGGATGCCGCCTCTTCTCAGATTATGGATTGACGAAGTTTTCGACAGAGACTGGCTTAAAGAGGATGAGCATAATCCACTGGAAGGAAAAGAGGTCTATATTCTGATAACCACTGGTGGAAAAGAAAGATCTTTCAGTAAAACCGGCACTTATGAATATACTATAGAAGAACTGATCAGCGGACTGATCGTTTCGTTAAAGGTCTTTAAAGCGGATATTAAGCATATCAAAATTGTATACGAGGCCAACAAGTTGTCTAAAAAAGAAATTATTTTACATAAAAAGGAATTTACAGAACTACTCAATCAATAACGTATGGAATCCAGCTTAGCGATGAACACATTAATTTTCCTGGGTGTAGCCATTATTATGGTTCCATTGGCCAGAAAATTAGGCTTGAGTTCTGTTATTGGTTATATTTTAGGAGGAATCATCATAGGTCCTTATGTCCTTAAACTTACAGGAAATAATGTAAATGATATTATGCATGCCAGTGAGTTTGGAGTGATCATGCTATTGTTTTTGGTAGGCCTGGAACTGGAGCCCCGGAAATTCTGGGAGATGCGGAAAAAGATAATGGGCTTAGGGCTTTCTCAGATGGCACTCACCATTCTATTGCTTTTCTTAGTATTCACAAGTGTAGGCTGGAGAGTAGACAAAGCCATTGCTATTGCTATGTGTTTTGCTTTATCTTCTACAGCTATTGTTCTGCAGACCTTACAGGAAAAAAACAATCTTAAAACTACAGCTGGAGAAGCGTCATTTTCTACCTTGCTATTTCAGGATATTTCGGTAATTCCTATTTTGGCAATACTTCCTCTTATAGCTAATTTTAAAGCCAAACATCATGATAATGAAATTCAGATTCTGATTCAGAAACTCCCGGAATGGCTTCAGGCCGGAACGGTAATTTTCGGAGTTGCACTGCTTATTTTGCTGGGCAGATATGTCTTCGTTCCTTTCCTGCGTTATGTTTCAAAATCAGGAATGACAGAGCTGTTAACAGCCTCTTCCCTATTCCTCGTAATTGGGGTCTCGGAGCTTATGGTGGTTATTGGACTTTCTCCGGCATTAGGAGCTTTCCTTGCAGGCGTAATGCTTGCCAACAGTGAATTCCGTCATGAACTGGAGGCTCAGATTGATCCTTTCAAAGGATTATTACTGGCTGTTTTCTTCGTGAGTGTAGGATCAACTATCAATTTTAATATTATCCAGAAAGATCCTTTATTTATTTTCAGTACTGTTTTTGCGGTACTGGCTGTAAAATTTATTGTTTTATATGCCATTGGAAAGTTTTTCAGGATAGATACTCCTCAAAGTCTTTTTTATGCATTTGCCCTTTCTCAGGTGGGAGAATTTGCATTTGTACTGCTCAATTATGCATCGGATCTTTATCTTTTAGGTCCTGAAATGAATGCACAGATGATGGCTGTCACAGCAATTACGATGTGTATCACTCCTATTCTTCTGATCATCAATGATAAATTTATTACCCCGAAATTTATCAAAGAAATTCCTGAAGAAGAACATGATTACAATATTCTCGATAGCAACGTTACTCAAAAGAAAATCATCATTGTAGGTTTTGGGCATTTTGGAAGTACAGTGGGACGTCTTTTAAAGGCCAATAAAATATCTGCTACCGTTTTGGATCGAGATTCTGACCGTGTGAAACTGCTCAGAAGCTATGGTTTTAAAGTATATTATGGTGATGCTACCAGAATTCCTATTCTAAGAGCTGCCGGAATAGAAGATGCTGAGATTTTGGTTTTGTGTCTGGATGATCCGGATGATAATAAATTCATTGCAGAATTAGTCCGTGAACATTATCCTGAGGTGAAAATTTTTGTAAGAGCGAAAAACAGGATTGATGCTTATGACTATCTCAATAACGGAGTCAATCATATTTACCGAGAAACATTAGGAACAGCGGTAGATATGGCTGTTGATGTACTTCATGAAACAGGAATGAGAAAATATGCAGCAAGGCGTATGGGGCAAAGGTTTATGGCTATTGATAAGGCATCAATCAGAAAACTGGCCAAAATGAAGGAAAATGATGACGATATTACCCTCTTTACCACAAAAGAAATCCTCCAGCGGGAGGAGGATTTATTGGCTTATGATAATCTTAATTTTGATAATAAAAATTGGGAAGGTTCCTCATCCACCGATGAAGATGATGAGGAGGAATCTCAGGATTAGTTTATTGGATATTTACGCTTCCACCACTGCTTTCATCTTTGATCACGTTCTTAAGTTCTCCTTTTTTCGAGATGTCTACACTTCCGCCAGATGAAGCTCCTGCATTGACACTGGAAACCGCACTTATATGAATACTTGCTCCACTGGAGGCATCTGCTTCTACATTATCCGCAATAATTCCTTTAGCAGAAACACTGCTTCCTGAAGACGCGCTCACATCTGCCTTTTTCGCTTTTCCTGAAATATCAAGCGTTGATCCTGATGAAGCTTCAATACCAAGGTTTACAGCCCATATTTTACCATCGAAGCTACTGCTGCTGCTTATATTGATATCCATATCATTAGCTTCCAGATCTCCGGAAATACTTCCTGCACTTGATGCTTCGATATCTGTTTTCTCCTGAGTAAATTTGTCTTTTATAATAATTCTAGCTGCTGAATCGGCTTGAAGTTTATTAAAATCCTTCGTATAAATTTTTGCTGTCACTTTGCTGATGTTCATCACTCTGATTCCTGGTTTATAATGAATATGCAGCTTTCCGCCGTCATTGTCTACAAGAATTTCATTGATAATGCTTTGAGGGGCTAAGATCTCTACTTTTTCTGTTTCAGATTTTATAATCTCTGCCTCTATCGCTTGTGAAACCTGAATTTCATCAAAATCTCCGTTAAATTCTTTATGCTGCATCGGGCCGCTTTCTTTGCTCACTACTTTCTCTACCCAATTACTTCTGTCACCTTCTCTATCTCTGTTCCTGTTCTCATGTTTATCATTACATGAGGCTAATGCCGCTAAGGCTGAAAAAATAAATAAAGTCCTTGTTTTCATGCTTATTTCTTTTGTAAATTATTTTAATTGATTTCTTTAAATAAATAACAACTAATTTATAAAAAATATTACATTACATTTAAAAATACTGCAATGGGCTGCAATACAGATTTTTCAAAAAGACTTTTAATAATTCAAAAGACTTTATTCTTTCATTGTAAAACATTCATAAATTCATTTCAATAAATACACCTGTCAAACTATATTCTATGATACAAGTTTTTAATATCTTTATGCTTTAATAACAACTATATTTATGAAGAATATTTCATCGGTATTATTAATTTCTGCTTTGGCGTTCAATCAATCTTGTACTACAATGAAACAGACTGATATTCAACAGGAGATTCCTGCACCTGATCCCTCTTTATCTTCAAATCCTTTTATGAAGAAAAGCAAGCTTCAATACGAAGCTCCGGAGTTCGACAAAATAAAAAACGAACATTTCAAACCTGCTTTTGAGTATGGTTTAAAGCAGCATGAAGCTGAAATTATAAAAATTGCCAACAATCCGGCCTCCCCTACTTTTGAAAATACAATCGTTGCATTGGAAAAAAGTGGTGAAGTGCTGAGAAGAGCACAAATTGTTTTCTCTAATCTTACAAGTGCGAATACCAATCCTACGCTGCAGGCTTTGGATGAAGAATATGCACCTATTTTTGCTGCACATTCTGATAAACTGTACCTGAATGAAAATCTTTATAAAAGAATACAATCCATCAAAGAAGATGGTCTTGATTCTGAAAGCAAAAGACTTGTACAATATTATAAGCAAAACTTTGAAATTGCAGGAGCCAATCTTTCTGCTGCTGATAAAGAAAAATTAAAGCAACTTAATCAGGAACTGGCTTCTCTTTCTACACAATATTCCAATAAATTGCTGGAAGCAAGAAAGCAGGGAGGGGTATTTTTCTCTGATGCTAAAGAACTGGACGGACTTTCTGCTGATGAAATTGCGGCTGCAGCATCTGATGCTAAAACTGCTGGACAACCAGGAAAATATCTTCTGGCTTTACAAAACACGACACAACAACCCCTTCTTCAAAACTTAAAAAACAGAGCTACCAGAGAAAAGCTATTCAAAGCTTCATGGACAAGAGCTGAAAAAGGAGATGCCAACGATACAAGATCAACGATTGAGCAACTGGCTAAACTAAGATTGAAGAAAGCTCAGATTTTAGGTAAGAAAAATTTTGCTGAATGGAAACTTCAGGATCAAATGGCAAAAACACCTGAAGCAGCTACTAAACTGATGAATCAGATTGCAACTCCGGCAGTGGAAACAGCGGGACGTGAAGCAAAAGATATTCAGGATCTTATTGATCAGCAGAAAGGAGGTTTCAAGGTAGAGCCCTGGGACTGGAATTTCTATGCTGAGCAGGTAAGAAAAGCTAAGTTTGATCTTGACGAGAGCCAAATAAAGCCTTATTTTGAAATCACAACGGTGTTAGAAAAAGGAGTTTTCTTCGCTGCTGAAAAATTTTATGGACTGACATTCAAAAAAAGAACAGATCTCCCTGTTTACCATCCGGATGTTGTAACATATGAGGTTTTCGATCATGATGGAAAATCTATTGCAATTTATTATTTGGATTTCTATACAAGAGATTCTAAAAACGGAGGAGCATGGATGAGCAATTTTGTGGAGCAGTCTTATTTATTGGGAACAAAACCTGTAATCGTTAACTGCTACAATTATCAGAAACCGGCTCCAGGGAAACCTTCATTAATCAGCTATGATGATGTTTCAACCATCTTCCATGAGTTTGGCCACTCTATTCACGGGATGTTTGCGAGCCAGAAATACCCTTCTCTTTCAGGAACGAATGTACCGAGAGACTTCGTGGAGTTCCCGTCTCAGATTAATGAACACTGGGCTTTAGATCCTGTTGTTCTGAAAAATTATGCTGTACACTATGAAACAAAACAGCCTATTCCACAAGCTTTGGTAGACAAAATCAAAAAGGCATCAACTTTCAATCAGGGATATATGACTACTGAATTGGTTTCTGCTGCCGAACTGGATATGGATTGGCATACAGTAAGCAACGACAGCCAGTTTATTCCTGTTCTGGATTTTGAAAAGCAGTCTTTAGCGAGCCATGGATTTAATTTGGCAACGGTTCCGCCAAGATATCACACTCCTTATTTTGCACACATCTGGGGAGGTGGTTATTCTGCAGGATACTATGCTTATTTATGGTCTGAAACATTGGATAATGATGCATGGGAATGGATCAGTAAAAATGGCGGGTTAACCAGAGAAAATGGGGACCGTTTCAGAAAATATATTCTTTCTGTAGGAAATTCTGTGGATCTGAATCAGGCATTCAGAGACTTTACAGGACATGATCCGGATATCAAACCTTTATTAAGAAACAGAGGTTTTATTAAATAAATCAACGGGAAGCATTCTTTAATTAGAGTGCTTCTTTTTTTATACATATTTGCGATAAATAAAATTTTCTATGTTTCGGCTGAAGCCGATGGATTTTTGTTTGTTTATTTCGAACGGGCTAAAGCCCGTCCCTATGGGATATATTATCATTCAGCATATTAATACCATTATAAAATTCAAATATACAGAAGGCCGTTTCTAATGAGATTCATTATTTTTGCAGTTCAAAATTTAAAATACAATATATGAACTGTCCCTGCTGTTCAGGAAAATCCTACGAAGAATGCTGTAAGCCTTATCATACCGGAGAAAGACATGCTCCTACGGCTGAAGCTCTGATGCGTTCAAGGTTCTCTGCTTTTGCCATTCCGAATGGTGAATATCTGATGGAAACTACCCTTCCGGGAAAAAGAAAATACCACAACAAGAGAGATCTTCAGGAATGGGGAGAAATTAATGAATGGACAAAACTGGAGATTATCAGGACTCCCACTTTAACTCATGTGGAATTTAAGGCTTACTATACAGATCAGGATGGTCATCCGCAAATTCATCATGAGTTTTCTGCTTTTCAGAAGATGCATGAACGCTGGTATTATGTTTCAGGAGAATTTTTGGATTAGTAAATGTACAGTAATGCTTTGCTTGTAGAACCACCCCGTCAAAAAGAAAGGAATACCAGGCATTCAATAACTATTTGTACCTTATAAATAAAAATAAGCCAAAGAATTATCTTTGGCTTATTTTGTATCTTTTATCTAAAAAAATGTCCGGAAAACCAGACATTTATATTATTTTTAGTGAGCTTCGTTTCCGTCAATTCCGTGAGCATGTCCATGTGACAATTCCTCTTCTGTTGCCGGACGAGTATTTAAAACTTCAACCTGGAAGTCTAATACTTTACCTGCCATTGGGTGGTTAAGGTCTGCTACCACAACTTCAGGAGTAACTTCTACTACAAAAGCCTGGAAATTGTTTCCTTGATTATCAGACAAAGGTAAAATAGCTCCTACTGGAGGAAGCCCTGATTCTTTAAACATTTCCACTGGTAATTGTGCTATAGCATCTGGTTGTCTTTCACCGTAAGCTTCTTCAGGCTGAATTGTAAAAGCAGCTTTATCTCCAGCTTTTAAACCTAGGATATTTTCTTCAAACTTAGGAATCATCATTCCCATACCATACAAAAATGTAAGCGGATTTTCTGCTGTTGTTTCTTCTACAAGAATCTTACTTCCATCTGGTTCGATTGTGTGAAGTATATACTTTACAGCTACAACGTGATTGTTTTCGATTGTCATATTTTTTCTTTTTTTCGTGATTTCGTTTCACGATTAATCTTACAAATATACTATTTTTTGAAATGACTATTCAGGGAAAAAACCAAAGAAGAATCTGAAAGCCATGTCCTGTATTCTACTTTCCGGTGTTTTTTTCGTCTCTTTTTTTCTGTCTTAGCATAAAGAGATACAGGCTTTCCACTTTTGTTCTTGCCCATGATGTTTTCCGCAGAAACTTCAGGGAAGAACTTATACTTGGGTTATCTGTAAAACATTTTATATTGATCTGTTCGCCTAGTCCTTCGAAGCCTTTATAGTATTCTACCAGTTCTTCAAGGATAGCATCCAGTCTTTTTCCGTGTAAAGGATCTTTGGACTGTTGTTCCATCTTTTTTTTGCAAAATTAATTTATTATAAGTTTATACGGAAATCCACACCCTTTCTTCCCTTTTTGTTTCTTATTTTTGAAGAAGCTATTTCTTATCCATAAAAATTATTCTGTACAAAAATATGAGCAAAAACAACGATGCGAACAGGAAAAAAAATAAAAAGAAAATTGATCAGAAAAAACGTAAAATACAAAATGCTGAAGCAGAAAGGAAAACACGTTTAAAGCAAATCCGGGAAGACTTCAAAGCAAAAGAATCTGATAATCAACCATAAAAACAGTTGATTACTCAACTCACTTTAAACAATAATAAATTTATGAAAATTCTGCATACAGCCGACTGGCATTTGGGAAAAAGACTGGACCGCTTTTCACGACTGGAAGAGCAGGTTTTGGTCATGGAAGAGATTATAAGCATTGCTGATGAAGAACATGCAGATCTTATTCTTGTTGCCGGTGATCTCTTTGATAATTTCAATCCAAGTGTAGAGGCCGCTGAACTTTTTTATAAAACCTTAAAACGTTTATCATTGAATGGTAAACGCCCTGTGATTGCTATTTCCGGTAATCATGATTCTCCCAGCCTAATCAATGCTCCTGATCCATTGGCAAGAGAATGTGGAATCATTTTAATAGGTCATCCTAAAGCTGAAATCACTCCTTTTGGTACAGAATATTTCAACATTATCAATTCCAAAGAGGGTTTTATAGAACTTAAAATTGATGGAATTGATTTCCCTGTAAGAATTCTTCACACCCCTTTCGCGAACGAGATCCGGTTAAAGGAATACTTTGGAGAAAATAAAGAAGAGGAAATCAACAAAGTTCTTTCACAAACATGGAAAAACCTTGCTGATCAGTTTTGTGATGATTCCGGGGTGAATCTTCTGACTGCTCATTTGTATATGAATAAAAGAGGTGCAGAAGTTCTGGAAGAGCCGGAAGGAGAAAAACCCATTAAAATAGGGAATGCAGATCTGATTTTTTCAGACAGTATTCCGGAGCAGATTCAGTATACAGCATTAGGCCATCTACACGCTTTTCAGAATATCGGAACGAAGGAAAAGCCTGTTATTTATTCATCTTCTCCCCTTTGCTACAGTTTCAGTGAAGCTGGGCAGACAAAATATGTTTCCATTATTGATGCAGAACCAGGAAAAGCGGTTTCTTATGAAAAAAAAATACTGGCCAGCGGAAGAGCTTTAGTCAGAAAAACATTTACCTCTATTGATGATGCCGTTCAATGGCTAGGGGAAAATCCCAATACATTTATTGAGCTTACGCTGGAAAGCGAAACGTTTTTGACGGCTGATGAAAGAAGATTAATTTATCAGTCCCACAACGGAATTGTTCATCTGATTCCCAAAGTAAGAAATCTGGAATTAGGTGAAAATCAAACCCATGAAATCAATTTAAGTCAGGATATTGATATTTTATTCAAAGATTATTTTAAATCTAAAAACGGCGGACAGGAAGCCAATGAAGAACTGATGAATTTGTTTAACGAAATTTTAAATGCATAAGCCATGATCCCTGTTCAATTAACTATAGAAGGACTTTACTCGTATCAGGAACGCCAGACGATTGATTTCCGAAATCTTACCGAAGCGGGATTATTTGGTATTTTCGGGGCAGTGGGTTCCGGAAAATCATCAGTTCTGGAAGCTATTTCGTTCGCTTTATATGGAGAAACAGAACGTTTGAACATGCGTGATAAGAGGGCTTATAACATGATGAATTTAAAATCAAACAGTTCTTATATAGAATTTGATTTTGTGAATTATGAGAATAAGCTTTTCCGTGCTACCCGTGATTTTAAGCGAAATTCAAAAAAATTCGAAGAGGTAAAACCTAATGCGGTTACTTTTTATGAGCACATCAATGGAAAATGGATTCCTTTGGATCATTCCAATGCAGAAGCTATTATTGGTCTAAGCTATTCCAACTTCAAAAGAACCATCATTATTCCGCAGGGACAGTTTAAAGAATTCCTTGAATTGGGCGCTGCAGAAAGGACGAATATGATGAAGGAGATCTTTAATCTTCAAAAATTTGACCTTCAGAACAATGTTTCTGCGCTTAATGTAAAAAACAGATCAGAACTGGATCAGCTGGAAGGACAGCTCAAAGGTTTTGAAGAAATCAATGAAGAGAAAATCAACATTCAGAAAGAACAGCTTGCAGAAGAACAAAAACTCCTTTCTGAATCCAATGAAAAACTGGAAAAAATTTCCCAGACGTATCAACAGCTGAAAAACTTAAAAAGTGACTTCGACAGTTTACAGCAGAATAAAGAAAAGTTCAATCAACTTTCCGAAGAAAAGCCTCAAATGGATGCTCTCGAAGCACAGGCGGAATTATATGACCGGACTTTCAGACTTTTCAATCCTTTAATTATTGAGAAAAATAAACTTTCAAAAGAAATTTCGGACAAACAAAACGAGAAAGAACAGCAGATTAAATCCTGGCAGGAAACTGAAAAGGCTTTTAATGTCATAAAGGAACAGCTTAAAGTGCTTGAACCACAATTCAAGGCATTGGAGCAATCCAGAATTCAGGAAAATGACTTGAACCTCATCATTCAGATTTTGAAATCTTCTGAAGAAATTAAGACTCTGAATGAAAGAACTCAGAAAGGTTCCGAAAAAGTAAAAGAAGTAAATCTTCATAAAGAGAAGATTCAAAAGATAATTGATGAACTTTCTGCACAGATTAAAGTCTTAAAGGAACAAAAACTTGATTCTTCCCTACTTTCTGAAGTGAGCAGCTGGTTTATTCAACAAAAGAATTTTAAAAAATTACTGCAGGAACAAACCGAAAAGATTGAGAAACATCAAAAACAAATCGGAGAAATTGGAGAAGAGCTAAAGCCTTTTCATTACACCGAAAATTATAAAGAAGATTTCAAAAACAGGAAAGAAGCTCTAGAAACAAAGAAAAAGGAACTTTCGCAGAAACTGGATCATCTTAAAATACAGAAAGAGCTATCCCGTTTTGCCAGTGAGCTTCATGATGGTGAAAACTGTCCTCTTTGTGGTTCTAAAGAACATCCGCATATTGTAGAATTTCATGATGTGAATGCTGAGCTGAAGGAAATTCAGGAGAAAATAACTTCTGTAGAACAAGAAACAGCTGCTATTCAAAAGCAGGAAGCAGAAATTGATAAAATTCTGGATCGAAAAAAAATATTCGAGGAACAGCTTCTTTCGGAACAAAAAATTGTCCTTCAGATTCAGGAAAATATTGAAAAAAATATCCTGAATTTCACCTGGAAAAACTTCTCTCCTGATCAGGAAGAGGAGTTTGAGAAAAAACGTTCAGACTCATTTACTTTAGAAAAAAAGATTGAAGAAACAGAACGCAATATAGCTGTAGAAAGGGAAAATCTGGACAGAGAAACCAAAACACTGGAAAAGTATAAAAGTGCCCTGGAGACCTTTCGTCTGGAAGAAGTTTCAAAGCAGGAACAGATCAATATCAGCCGTTCCGGCCTTAAAATTCTGGATTGGAATCTGTATGCTCAAAAAGAAAAAGCTGAGATTGAAGAAACCTATCAAAAACTAGTACAATCCAACAAAGAAATTGAAGAAAGTTACCAAAAAGCATTAGAGCAGGAAAAAATTCTTTCACCAAAATTGGCAGAGCAAAAAACGATTGTCAGTCAGTCTGAGAAACAGATAGCAGCCCTAGAAAAGGAAATTTCCGCTAATGAAAACTCAATTGTCAAAGCTTTGGCAAATCACAATTTCACGGAGTTCAAAGAGGTTGAGCGTATTTTACTTCAGGAAATCAATATTGAATCAGTGAGAACAAAAGTTCAGCATTTCAAAGTTGAATTTGAATCTTTAAAGAAATTCATTGGAGAACTGGAATTGAAGCTGAAAGGTCTTTCATTCGATAATGAGCAGTTTTCTCTTGCGGAACAGCAATTTCTCGAAGCACAGAACGAACAGAAGAAAATCAGTGATTCCGTAGTTACTAAAACAGCTGAAATAAAAAGACTGGAACAGGAATTTGTAAAAAAAGAAACTCTTTTAAAAGATCTTGCAAAATTGCAAAAACGTTCAGAGAATTTAAAAATCATGATGAACTTGTTTAAAGGAGCCGGTTTTGTACAATATGTTTCGTCTATTTATCTGAGACAGCTTTGTGATCATGCCAATCTACGCTTTCACCGTATGACAAGAAATCAGCTGAGTCTTCAGCTTAATGAAAATAATGATTTTGAAATTATAGATTACCTCAACGAAGGGAAAAGCAGAAGTGTAAAAACACTTTCCGGAGGACAGGCATTTCAGGTATCGTTGAGTCTTGCTCTGGCACTGGCAGAAAGTGTTCAGTCCAACGCGAAGGCAGATAAGAATTTTTTCTTTATTGATGAAGGCTTTGGAACTCAGGATTCGGAATCTGTGAATATCGTATTTGAAACCCTCACCAATCTGATGAAAGAAAACAGGATTGTAGGAATTATTTCGCACGTTGAAGAGCTGAAAGAGAAGATCCCTACAGCTCTCAATATCATTAAAGACGAGGAAAGAGGAAGTCTGATTGAGATTGTATAATCAATCTTTAAACTTCAAAAGAAATTAAACTAAGGCTGGCTTGAAAACTTAAGCATGGAGAATCAATACAGCCTTCACAGATTTGTTCAGAATCTCATCTACGGTACTACCGGAGAATAATCGGTAAATAATATTGTGATTGTGTTTTACAAGGCATAAAATATCTGTTTTATTGGTTTCTATGAAATCAATAATTCCGCTTGATGGTTTATCGTCCTCAACGTAGTGAAAGGTGATCTCTACAGAAGAAAGCTGATCTTTTAATTTCTTTTCGCCATTTTCTATGGTTCTTGCAGCTGTATCTTTGTCCGAAATATGAAGTACTTCCAGCTTTTTAGGATCGGAAACTTTAAGAATCTGATTCAATGCTTTTACATCTCTTACGGATAGTTTTGTGGTTTTATAATCAGCAGCCAGTGTAATAACAGGTGTTGGATGAAGTATACTTTCCGCAGGAACGATTAATGTCGGGATCCGCATCTTGCTAATGGCTAAACTGGCATTGCTTCCTATAATTCCTTTAATGCCCGTAGCTCCTGTCATTCCCATTACTAAAAACGATACATCATTATATTCAATGTATTTTGTAATGACATTTCTTAAAAAGCCAACATCACAAACCGTTTTAACCGGAATATCTTTATATTCATTATTATTACAGAAGGTTTCTGTCCATTCTTTCAGAGCAGATCTTTTTCTTGCATAGTAATTTTCAATAAAAATGGCGTTGTATGTACTATTGTTGATGCCTTCCGTAGGATGAATGGCATTCAGCACCGTTACTTTCATCTTTAAGGTTTTAGCGAGGGACAGAGCATACAACAGAGCATTACCTGCGTTATTGGAAAAGTCTGAGGCAACTAATATTTGTTTCATTTTTTTTCGGTTTTAATAATAATCACTGAACTAAAAAATCTGCCATTAAATAAACAGATGGAAACATATAAATAACAGTAAAGATAATACAATAGACACCGGTAAAGTAAGTACCCAGGCAAGACCGATACTTTTTAATGTAGCCGGATTAAGGTTACTTTTACCACCGGAAGCCACCATAGAACCTGCTATACCACTTGATAAAACATGCGTGGTACTTACCGGTAATCCCAGAAATGTACTTATACCGATCGTAGATGCTGCAACAATTTCGCTGGAGGCACCCTGGGCATAATTTAAGTGTTCATTTCCTATTTTTTCACCAATGGTTACTGCAATTCTCTTCCAGCCTATCGTAGTTCCCAACCCGAGAGATACGGAGATAATAATAATTACCCATAAAGGAGCAAATTCGGTTAATTTTTTAAGTTCAGAAATCTGGCTGCTAAGTGTTGCTCTGCTGGGTTCGTCAATAGTTATGGATTTATTATCGTTCAGCTTTTTAAGAGAATCAACAAGGTTGTCTACCTGTTTTCTAAATCTGTAAGTGGCAGCTTTGTCTTTTTCATTCTTATGTATCAGATTTTCTTTTACATTTTCAACGGCCAGATTCAATGTCTTAAATTCTGCTGCATTTTGAGTATTTTGGGCCGCTGCAGCCTGTAATGTGTGTTCCGTTGTATTGAGGATGGAAATAATCTTATCATTAGGAATATCATGATTAATTGCAAACTGGGCAGGCATGAAAGCAATCAGAATCAGCATAAAAAGCCCTACTCCCTTTTGTCCGTCATTACTACCGTGAAAAAAGCTTACTAAAGTACAGGTTGTTACTAAAATGGCTCTTATAGCAAAAGGAGGTTTATCATTGGCACCTGTCGGAATATGGAAAAGTGTTTTATAGCGGATTACATATTTAAAAAACCACATCAGCAGGACAGCTAAACAAAACCCTACTATAGGGGATAAAATGAGCGACATCCCAATTTCTTCAGCTTTATGCCAATTCACCCCGCCTCCATAATACCAAGTAAATCCTAAGCCGGCACCAATCAAAGCACCAATCAGAGTGTGAGAGCTGGAACATGGTATTCCAAAATACCAGGTTCCAAAATTCCAGATGATTGAAGCCAGTAAAACAGCCAAAACCAAAGAGGCTCCTACAGCAATTGGCAGCGTTATGAGCGTATCCATAGGCACCAGTTTTAAGATTCCCATTGCAACGGCAATTCCTCCTGTAAAAACTCCCAGAAAATTCCAGAAACCAGACCACGGAATTGCAATAACAGGTTTAAGAGCTTTGGTATAAATTACGGTAGCTACAGCATTGGCTGTGTCATGAAAACCGTTTACAAACTCAAAAGCCACAACGGCTACCAGACACAGGATGAAAATAATGATAAGGCCTGTACTGAGATCCGGATCCACTGAAAAAAATAGGATATTGTTTAAATGCATGGTTTTTTGTTTTGATTTTGGAATAACTGGATCAACAATGCGTCCAGAATGTTGAGAAACGAAACCATCAGAAAGGTATCATAAGAACGATTTTTTGAATAACAATAGACTTTAGAACATCCAAACAATTTTTTGAACAAACTGGCTGTGGAAATAAACAGTTTGTCACCAGTACAATACAAAGTTTGTATTATGTGGATTATAGACAGGTCAATCATTAATAGCTATCGCTTTGTTTCATCACTGTAAAGAAATGAAGTTTAAAAGATTACGATGTTAATAAATGATTAACTGTTTATTATATTTAAAAATAAGAGAATAAAAAAAGGAGACCTTTTCTGGTCTCCTTGTCATATCTGTAAACTTCCCTATTACAGTCCTTTTATAATAGGTTTTACTTCTTTTCCGAATAATTCAATAGACTTCATCATCACGTCATGTGCAGGATCTCCCACATCCATATGCCCGATAAATCTGGTAATCCCGAAAATCTCCTTCATATAAGCAATTTTATCTGCTACTTCAGCCGGACTTCCAATAAATAATGCTCCATCTTTGCTTCTTCCACCATCATACTGTGCTTTTGTGTAAGGCGCCCATCCTCTGGAAGACCCAATTCTGTCCATCTGAGATTTATAGTTATGGAAATATCCATCCACCACTTTCTGATCATCACTCACAAATGTATGAGAATGAACCGCAATCTGCATCTTCGAAACATCATGTCCCGCTTTTTGGTATTCCTGTTTGTAGAATTCGATCAGATTTCTAAACTGAATTGGCATTCCTCCAATGATAGCCACCACTAAAGGCATTCCAAGCTGTGCTGCACTTAAAACAGACTGTGGAGTTCCTCCAACGGCTCTCCAGATTGAAAGTTTTCCGTCATTTTTTGCTCTTGGATATACGGTTTGGTTTTCCATCGGAGCACGAAGTTTTCCTGACCAGCTTACATTTTCTTCAGAATTGATTTTTAGTAATAATTCTAATTTTTCGTCAAATAGCTGTTCATAATCATTCAATGAATAACCATACAACGGAAATGACTCTATGAAACTTCCACGTCCCACGAATATTTCTGCTCTTCCATCTGAAATAAGATCCAGTGTTGAAAAATCTTCATATACTTTTACCGGCTCCGAAGAACTTAAAACAGTCACTCCACTGGCCAGTTTTATATTTTTTGTAATACTCGCTGCCGCTGCCAAAACGATCTCCGGTGAGGAAACAGCATAATCCGGACGGTGATGTTCTCCCATTGCGAAAACATCAATTCCTACCTCATCCATTAATTTTACCTGATCCAGAATTTCACGGATCTTAATTCCTGCATCTCTATATTTTCCGGTAGATTGGTCTAAAGCCAAATCCCCGAACATTCCTATTCCTAATTCCATATTGTTGATTTTAGTGATACAAAAATACCACTAAGAAAAATCAAAAGCATTGATGTTTGTTAAGATCGGAAGTGTTGAGAGAAATGAGTAGTGCTTTTGTTGGAAAACGCAAAGGCGCAAGCTTTTTTTTATCTTTATCCTGTTTTAAGGCGCAAGAAAATCAAAGATTTTCAGCAAAGATTTATCAGGAAAAATGCTCAATTTTGGAAAACGAGAAGGTGAAGATTAGTTCTTATAGTATTAGGACTATAAAATTTTATCTGTGATAAAATCCTTGCGTCTTACAACATAAAGTATTCAATAATCTTGCGCCTTTGCGTTTTCTAAAAAGACTAGCAAAAAACAAAAATCCAGTCTGGTTTTAGACTGGATTGTATTATTATTTCTTCAGATACAAATCAAAATAATCTGTTATTTTCTGCATCAGGTGAACTCTGTCTTTCCCAATCACATTATGCGGATGTCCCGGATACGTAAAATAGTCCAACTGAACCCCGTTATCCACAGCAGACTTGATAAATTTAATAGAATGCTGCCATACTACTACATCATCCTGCGCTCCATGGATCATCAGTAATTTTCCTTTCAGGTTCTGTACTTTATCCAAAAGATTAGCTGCTGCATATCCCTGTGGATTCTCCTGCGGAGTATCCATATATCTTTCACCATACATGATCTCATACATACTCCAGTCGATTACTGGTCCTCCTGCTACTCCTACTTTGAATACATCCGGCTTACGAAGCATAAAACTTGTCGTCATAAATCCTCCGAAGCTCCATCCATGGATTCCCATTTTTTCTCCATCTACATAAGGAAGAGACTTTAAGTACTCAACTCCCTTCATTTGGTCATTCATTTCTGTTGTCCCCAGATTTCTGAATACCGCCTGCTCAAACTTCAACCCGCGGTTAGAAGAACCTCTTCCATCCATCGTGAAAATGATATACCCGTTCTGAGCCATATATTCATACCAAAGGTTTCCTGAAGCAGGGAAAGTATTTGTGATCAGCTGCAAGTGTGGTCCGTTATACAGATAAACAATTGTCGGATATTTTTTATTAGGATCAAAATTTGTCGGAAGAATGATCTTTCCGTACAAAGGAGTTCCGTCATCTGCCTTTAATGCTACGTTTTTAATTTCCGGTCTCTGATAATTTTTTAATGGATTTTCAGAAGTAAGGATATTCGTAGTTTTTAAATTCGCTGTATTGATAATATTGGCAACTCTTGGTGAATTTGCATTGCTGTATGCATCATACAGATAGTTTCCGTCACTGCTCAATGTTCCGATGTGCATTCCTTCTGCATCATCCAGTCTTTGCATCTTGAAATTTGTCCAGTTGATTCTATATAAATGTCTTTCTAAAGGAGTTTCTTTTGTAGAAGTAAAATAGATTTCCTTTTTCTTTTCATTGAATCCTAAAATATCAGTTACCAGCCAGTCCCCTTTTGTAATCTGTGCTACCAGTCCTTTTTCAAGGCTATAGTGGAACAGGTGATTGTACCCCGTTCTCTGGCTCTGCCAGATGAAATCTGTATTAGAATTCGGGAAGAAAGTAAGTGGATGCTGTGGCTCCACATATTTGCTATCTGTTTCTTCAAATAACGTTTTTACCAATTCTCCTGTGCCAGCATCATACTGATTCATTTTCATATGATTCTGACCTCTGTTCAGAACCCCTACAAATATGTATTTTGAATCCGGGCTCCATGTAATTGCCGTTAGATATTGATCTTTTTCACCTTCCACTTTTAAAAAAGTAGTAGCTTGGGTTTTAATATTGAAAACTCCTAATGTCACCTGGTGAGAAGTCTGACCAGCCATTGGGTATTTGATATTGTGATTTACAGCAGGCGTTACAGACCAGTCGATGATTGGGTAATCTGCTACCATGCTCTGATCCATTTTATAGAAAGCTACACTTTCAGAGTTCGGAGCAGGGAAAATTCCGGTATCAATCCCGAATTCATTTCTATGAACCGCCTGTCCGCTGATGATATTTTCATTGGTTTCGTTGGTTACAGGAATGGTTTTCCCGTTTCTGTTGACAAATAGATTATTCTTTGCTGTGAAAGCGAAAGTCTGGCCATCACCAAACATTTTCACATTGGCAGCATCCTGATCAATTGTTGCTGTATTCTTTACTTTCCAGTCGTTTCCTGATTTTTCAATCCACGACATTTTGCCCCCTGTAGTAAAATATCCATTGGAATTTCCTGTAAATTTAATTGAAGGAACAGCTTTAAGCTTATCATTGGAAAGGTTTCTGTTCAGTTGGCTCAACGAGATCAGCGTATCCTGTTTGTTCGTTTTCAAATCTGTTATCAGATAGCCTCCTTTTACTGCCTGGATATAAGATTTTCCGTCTGCAGCCCATGAAAACTGGGAAATATTTTTCACGGCAAGGTTGGTTCTCATTCCATTTACAGCCTCCGCCATAGTAAACTTTTGGGTCTGGGCAAATGCTGAACTGCCTAAAACCAGCATCAATAAAGAAAATTTATGTAATTTCATTGTATAAAATTGAATCCACCAAAAATAAGAAATAAAAACCATTCGTTAAGAAATGTTAAATTAAAACATTCATAAAATGGAATTCATTCACAAAAAGAAATTATTCCTTAACTTAATAGTAGAATTTTTAAAGGTATTAAAGGAGCGAATTGTGAATAGGTAATCCGTTGAACTTGTCAATTTTTGATTATTGGAAACTGATAGGCATTCACTATTCTCTTGCGAATCAAAATTGACTATTAACAAAAAAATCTCATTTCTTATCCTATATCAATGACTTGTATATGCTCTCTATCCTAAATTTGCATCATTAATAACAAACAAAAAATACAAAATACAATGGCAACAAAATGGATTTTAGACCCTACGCATAGTGAAATTACTTTCAAAGTAAAACACATGATGATCTCTAACGTAAAAGGAAGTTTCAGAACTTTCAATGCAGAAATTGAATCTGAAGACGAATTCTTTGCAAATGCAAAAACTACTGCTACTATCCAGACAGATTCTGTATTCACTAACAATACAGACAGAGATAACCACTTAAAGTCTGCAGAGTTCTTCAATGCTGAAGTACATCCTACTATCACTTTTGAATCTCAGGCATTAAACAATTCTATTGTTGGAAATCTTACCATCAATGGAATTACAAAACCTGTAACGCTTGATGTAGATTTCGGAGGAATCAACGTAGATCCGTGGGGAAATACAAAAGCAGGTTTCTCTTTTGAAGGAAAAATCAGCAGAAAAGACTTTGGATTAAACTGGAATGCCGCTCTTGAAGCAGGAGGTGTAATGGTGAGTGATGATGTAAAAGTAGCCGGTGAATTACAGTTTGTAAAACAGGCATAGTAAATAACATATATTACAAAAGGTTCAGGGATTTTCTAAAAGCCTTGGACCTTTTATTTTTTTATAATCTTCAATATTTATGAACCTCAACGATCTTCAAAACATAAGCGACGGTTTCAAAAGCACACAGAGAATGCCTGTTTTATTTCTTGGACATGGTTCACCAATGAATGCCATTGAAGAGAATCAATTTGTACAGGGTTTTCGAAAAGCTGCTTCAGAAATCCCAAAGCCCAATGCAATTCTTTGTATTTCTGCCCATTGGTATACTGACGGAACTTTTGTAACGGCTATGGATATGCCAAAAACCATTCATGATTTTTATGGTTTTCCAAAAGCACTTTTTGATGTGCAGTATCCTGCTCCGGGAAGTCCGGAACTCGCTAAAGAAACCGCAGAATTACTTCTTCCTGTAGATGTGGAAGAAGATCACAGCTGGGGGCTGGATCATGGTGCATGGTCAGTGATCAAACATATGTATCCTGATGCAGATATTCCGGTGATCCAGCTAAGCATTGATCATACAAAGCCTCCACAGTATCATTACGACCTTGCCAAAAGGTTGAATAAGCTCCGTGAAAAGGGTATCCTCATCATCGGAAGCGGAAATATTGTACATAATCTCCGTCTCATCGACTGGAAAAATATAAATACAGTAGGAGCCGGCTGGGACTGGGCAGTGGAAGCCCGGGAGAAAACCAACAACTGGCTTCTTGACGGTAATTTTCAGAATATTATTGATTATCAGAAACAGGGAACTTTCTTACAATACGCTGTTCCTACTCCTGATCATTATCTGCCTTTATTGTATACATTAGGGCTGAAAGATCAGTCTGAAAAACTTACTTTATTCAATGATGAGCTTATTGGCGGATCATTGAGTATGACGAGTGTAAGGATTGGGTAAATTGATATTAAAAATAAAAAAGGAAATACCTCAGCTGAGATATTTCCTTTTCTTTTTATGAAATGATTATTTATTGTACTGCTTTCAGAACATTGATGTTTCCATAGCCGTAGCTTGAATTTACGTTAGGATAGTACGTTGCAGACTGTCTCATTTTATTAAGTACCTGCTCTCTCGTCCATGATGGGTTTTTAGCCCAAACCAAAGCTGCAATTCCTGCTGTAGCCGCTGTAGCTACTGAAGAACCACCCACATAATCTGCCTGTCCGTTATAATAGCTCAATACAGGAACGGTATTTCCTGATGGTCTCTCCATCTGGAAAGTAAAGTCGATCTGGCTTCCTGAGTGGCAGACATCACATTTTTGGTTGGATGTATTCTCTTTTACTCCTGTTATAGCCTGAGTTTCTGACATTGATGCAGGGAAAATTACCCCAACAAAATTGGTGAAGCTGGTAGAAGTACCTCCGGCACAGAAGATTAATTTTCCTTTAGAGTAGGCATACTTAACACCGTCTTCTATTTTTCCAACGGAGAAAATGTGTCCCATCGACATAGAGATGATCTTTACACTGGTATTATTCCCCAGATCTGTAAATGCTGTTTTTACAGCAGTCTGCTCACTGGAAGTTTCCAGGACAACATTTTCTGCGGCTCTGTAAGCAATCAGATTGGCATTATAAGCTACTCCTACCGGTAATCCTGAAGTATTTCTTGGAGCAGCCATTACGGAAGCCATTTTTGTTCCGTGTCCGCACTGATCACCAGATCCGTCTGAATTATACACTCCGTATTTACTGATGGTTCTTCCTGAAGAAGCACCATTATTAAAACTTCCTCCCAATAAAGTCTGTTCAGGAGAAACTCCTGTGTCAATAAGTCCTATGGTAACACCTGCACCGGTACTATAGCTCCATGCATCAGGAATATTGTGTTTTGCGAAAGCCCATGGAATTTTTGCACTTGGTGTTGTAGACGTATAGTCTGCAGTATTTAATGTTGCTGATGAAAAGCCACATCCAGAAGAACCGCTTCCTGAAGATTTCGCAGCCGCATTGTATTGAGCTTCAAATTCAAAATAATGATAGTCTGCCGGCTCTACATATCGGATGTTTTTCATTTGTCGAAGAGCAGCAATGGTTTCTTCTTTTTCAATCACAACATCCATCTGATTAAGATATTGATCTGAAAGAAGAAGGAAATTTCTCTCCTCTTTTTCTTCATATTTTCTGATAACTGAAAGAACTTCTTTCTCCATATCACTGCTGTTTGGAGATTTACTTCTGTCGAAATCATCTTTAGAAGCTCCAAAACCGATAGATACCATTTTGTTTCCGCGAAAAATAGCACTCCACACGAAATGATCGGATTCATTCTTCCAGTTGAAAGTGCCATCTGTTTTAATAGCCTGATTGATCCTTTCATTGATCTGCTTGGCAGTCAGTGGATCTTTCTGAGTCATTTCAGTTTTCACATTTTCGTTCTGAAGTTCTTCTCTGGAACACGAGTTTAAAGCAAAAAATATTGCCAGTAGGAATACAGTTTTTTTCATATGTTATAATTTTGGTTGGAGCCACAATATAACACTTTGCCGGGAATTAAAAATTTAAAAAAAATGAATTTAGCATTACATGAATATTAATTAAAATACTTTTTCGTAACACACACTTTGCTCTACGCCAATATATTGTCCATAATTAGGGATTCTGTGAAATCCTTGTCTCTCATATACGGAGATCGCACTTTTCAGATCCTGAGATGTTTCCAATACTGCTTTTTTAAAGTTCAATTCTACAGCCCAGTTTTCAAGTTCTTTTACAATGGCAGAACCCAGCCCTTTCTTTCTGAATTCCGGATTGGTAAACATTCTTTTTATTTCTACGGTATCTTTTGAAAACGGTTTGAAAGCTCCACATGCCGCCGGAATATCACCTACGTAAGCTACAATACAGTTTTTAATAGTATCAATGGTATTGAACTGAGCGAAGAAATCATCGTTCTCACCATTATGCTCAGACAAAGTGGCATCGAGGGATTTTACAAGGTTTTGAAAATCTGTGTTGGAGGAATCTGTTCTGAGGATGTGCATTTTAATTTAAAGATTTAATAAATTGAAGGATTTAAAGATTAGTAGAAACAAAAAAGCTCCCTTTCGGAAGCCTTTGTTTTATTTTAGATTAGTTGACAACAAATTTTCTTTCGTTAATCAATTCTGCAATTGCAAGCATATCTTTACCGATCAGCCTGTCATCTTCCAGCTTGGCAACTTTAGAACGAAGAATTGTGAAGTTTTCTTCAATTACTTTAGAGCATTTTGCAGGTCTTCTGAATTCTAGTCCCTGAGCTGCAAACATCAATTCAACAGACAGAATATTCACAAGATTCCCAAGAACCTGATTGAATTTTCTTCCTGAAATACTTCCCATAGAAACATGATCTTCCTGACCTAAACTTGTAGGAATGGAATCTGCTGATGCAGGGAAACATAATGTTTTATTCTCTGTCACCAAAGCTGCTGAAGTATACTGAGGAATCATAAATCCTGAATTTAATCCTGAGCTTTCCGTCAATAATCTTGGAAGCCCATATTTTCCTTCTAATAATAAATAACTTCTTCTGTCTGAAATATTACCCAATTCTGCTGCAGCCAATGTAGCATAGTCTAATGGCAATGCCATCAGTTGTCCGTGGAAATTTCCTCCAGAGATAGATTCTTCAGCACTTAATACAATCGGGTTGTCTGTCACAGAATTCAGTTCTGTTTCAGCCATACCTTTAAGATGTTCAAAAGCATTTCTGCTGGCTCCGTGAACCTGTGGTACACATCTCATGGAATAAGGATCCTGAACTCTCTCACAGTCTTCATGAGCTTTCATATTTTGGGAACCTTTCAGAAGCTTAACCATTCTTGCAGCTACTTTTTTACTGCCTTCAAAAGGTCTGATCTCGTGAAGTTCTTTCTTGAAAGGACTTTCAGAACCTCTGTAGGCTTCAATACTCATCGCAGCAGTCATATCCGCAAGATCTAGTAAATATTCAAACTTTTCAAGTCCTTTGATTGCGTGAGCAAGGATAAACTGAGTTCCATTAATTAATCCCAATCCTTCTTTTGGTCCTAAAGCTAATGGTTCAAGGTCATGTTTCTTCAGAATATCCATTGTTTCGAAAATCTGATCTCCTTCCCAAACCTGTCCTAAACCAAGCAAAGGCAATACTAAATGTGCCAGTGGGGCAAGATCTCCTGAAGCTCCTACAGATCCTTGTTCAGGAACTACCGGGATGATGTCTTTTTCCAGCATCAGGATCATTCTTTCAATAACTTCCAGAGAAACTCCGGAAAATCCTTTTGAAAGGGCATGAACTTTAGCAATCATCATGATCTTTGAAAACTCTTTATCAATGGGCTTTCCAACTCCGACTGCGTGAGAAATAATCAGATTATACTGTAACTGAGCAGTTTCATCAGCTGATATTTTGGTATCACATAATGGTCCGAATCCTGTGTTGATTCCATATACACATCTGTCGGACTCTACTATTTTCTGTACGTTTTTCTGAGATTTTAAAATTTGTTCTTTTGCAGCTTTGTTCAGCTTCGCTTTATTTGGCTTTTTACAGATTTCCAGAACATCATGGAAAGTAAAAACATCTACTCCGTATATCATTTCTAAAAAATTTTCTTAAAATTACGCATTTAACAATAATTGGAAAAACTAAATTTCAATCTTATAGATTTTTATAAAAAGAAGTAAATTAATTTATTACTTTTAGCCCCGAAAATTAAAACCAATATACATGAGAATGAAAACTCTACTGCTTGCTTTATGCGTTGCAGGTACTACTGCTTTTGCACAGAAAGTAAAATATTCTAAGGAAGAAAGAAAAGAAATGAACCGTTATCTGTTTAACGAAGGTTTCAATACAGCAACAGATAAAAAAGTTTCCACCATTATTTTAAAGGATAACACCGAACATCAGGGCTACAGTAAATCATGGGAAAGACAAAAAGGACAAATTCTTTCTATCACAATCGAAGATGTAGATACAAAAAAACCTATGAAATTTACTGCAGCAGATATTGCTGAAATGTATCTATATCCTACAGAGACTGAAAAATCTATGAAAGCTGCGAAATTCATATCAAACATGAGAAATTACAGTACCAAAAAGTATAGTAAATCAGTAACCGATGATGCTGTTCTGTATGAAAACCAGATTGTTTCTTTAAAGAACAAGAAAGAGCCCAGAGCTTTTTTAATGCAGGTTATCAACCCTGAATTTAATGAGCTTATTTCTGTTTATCATGACCCGTTTGCATCAGAAACAGCAACTACAGGCTTTGTAGGTGCTCCTGCATTTGGTGGTGGCATTATCAAATCCTATTATGTAAGAAAGGGCAATAAGGTAATGTGGCTTCACAAAGATGATTTTGAAGACAACTATGACTTTTTATTTGGAGACAACCCCGAATTCATGAAAAAATATCCAAAGAACTCTGTAGAATGGAACTATTTAAGCTTTCTAATCTACCAATATACTGAAATGAACCACGGATAAAAATAAACAATCAAAATACCGGAACCTGTAGAATCATCTGCAGGTTTTTCTTTTTTAAATAGGGAAAGTTTCCTTAATTTTGTTGTATGAATCCTTCTTTAGAACTACAGCTCAAAACCTTACCATCCGAACCAGGCGTTTATCGTTATTATGATAAAAACGAACAGCTTTTGTATGTTGGGAAAGCTAAAAACCTGAAAAAGAGGGTTCTCTCCTATTTCAACAAAAACCTTTCCGGATACAGGATCAAAATAATGGTCGGTAAAATCCAGCGACTGGAAACAACCATTGTAAACAGCGAATATGATGCACTTTTATTAGAAAATAATCTGATTAAAGAACATCAGCCGTTTTACAATGTCATGTTGAAAGATGATAAAACCTACCCTTGGATTTGCATCAAAAATGAAGATTTTCCAAGAATTTTCCTGACGAGAAATGTGATTAAAGACGGATCAGAATATTATGGTCCTTACGCAAAAGTACGTCCTGCAAAGATCTTACTGGATACTATCAAACATATTTACAAGCTCAGAACCTGTAATCTGAATCTTTCACCTTCCAAAATAGCGGACGGAAAATATAAAGTATGCCTGGAATATCATATCAAAAACTGCGAAGGTCCGTGTGAAGACCTTGAAAGCAAGGAAGATTATGATGAAAAGATAGATGCTATTCGTGGGATCATCAAGGGTGACTTCCGGAAAGCTAAAGATTATCTGGTGAATCAAATGATGAAAATGGCTTCCAATCTTCAGTTTGAAGAAGCACAGATCATTAAGGAAAGACTGGATATTCTGGAAGATTATCAGGCTAAAAATACGGTAGTGAATCCCAATATTGATGATGTGGATGTTTTCGGGATGACTAGTGATGAAACTGCAGCCTATGTGAATTTCTTCAAAATCAGAAACGGAAATATCATCCAGAGTTTTACTACAGAGATCAAAAAAATTCTTGAAGAAACAGATGAAGATATCATGGAGGAAGCTTTGATTGAGATTCGCCAAAAGTTTTCTTCAGATTCTAAAGAAGTTCTTTTACCATTTCATTTGTCTGTAGAAATTCCTAATGTAAAGCTGATTGTTCCTAAAGTAGGAGATAAAAAAAGAATTGTAGAGCTTTCTGAGAAGAATGCTAAAGAATATCGTCTGGAAAAGCTGAAACAGGTTCAGATTGTAGATCCTGAAAGGCATACCAACAGAATTATGGCCGAGATGCAGAAACTTCTGAGAATGCCCGTAGAGCCAAGGCATATTGAAGGTTTTGACAACTCAAACATTCAGGGAACCAATCCTGTGTCTGCCTGTGTTGTTTTCAAAGATGGCAAACCAAGCAAGGCAGATTACAGAATTTTCCACCCTAAAACAGTGGAAGGACCTAATGATTTTGCAACGATGGAAGAAGTGATCTACCGCCGTTATAAAAGAATGCTTGATGAGGGAGAAAGTCTTCCACAACTTATTCTGATAGACGGAGGAAAGGGGCAGCTATCCTCTGCGGTGAAAAGTCTTAGATTATTGGGACTTTACGGAAAAATTACCATTGTGGGAATCGCCAAAAGACTGGAAGAAATTTTCTTTCCGGAGGATCCTATTCCTTTATATCTGGATAAAAAATCCGAAACATTGAAAATCCTTCAGCGCGTGCGTGATGAAGCTCACCGATTTGGAGTAAAACATCACAGAACCAGAAGGAAAAATTCTACTATAAAATCTGAGCTGGAAGAAATTCCGGGGGTTGGAGAGAAAACTATTGAACTTCTTTTATCTAAATTAAAGTCTGTAAAACGTATCAAAGAGGCCAATCTAGAAACTTTGGAAGAAATTTTAGGGAAAAGTAAGGCTAAGGTGATTTGGGAGTTTTTTAATGCTAATTAATTCCCTTGTGGTATAAGCCGATAAGTTTTCACAACTAAAATGTACTTTTCATAGGATTTCACCATCATTTCCTATTTCATCAGAATGGGATAAAAAATCAACAATTTTTCAAAGTAAAAGGAAATACAATAAAGAAATTTATATTTTGATAAATATTTTATCAAATAATAGTATTATTTGTATTTTTTTCATAAATTAGTATTATCAACTAATACCAATAATATTATGTAAATCATTCAAATTTTATAAGTTTTTCACACATTCTATTTACCTATATAGGAGATTAAGTGATTTTATAAAAACCGCATGACCACTTTTTTTATTAAAATCACATCATAAATACTATTTCAATTTTTTGAGACTATGAAAAACACATCAACATATATATTATAAAAGGCTCTTTTTTTCAAGAGCCTTTTATATTTATTATTTCTTTATGATCTTACCGAGATAATCTCCTTTACTTGTCTTTATCTTCACGAAATATATTCCTGATGATAGTTCTGCAACCTTAATATTATCATTATTATAGGGTATATTTTTCACTAATTTCCCGGAAGCATCAAAAATCTTTATTGTTTCAACCTGATAGCTATCCTTCAATTTAATGGAAAAATACTCTGAAACAGGGTTAGGATAAATCTGCAGATCTATATTTCCGTTTTTATTTACGGTCTTAGGGGTTTCACTGGTTGCTAGATAAACCGGCAATGGATCTGTTGTTTCATACAGCTCACTTCCATGTTCTTTTGTAGAAATTGTCAGATATAGTTTTTCACCATCTGTTCCTATTTTCTGAATATTTTCATTAGCAAGCAGCTGATTGTCGTCGTTGGTAACAAAGATATCTAAAGGAGATACGGATGCTCCGTCACTTTTCCATACTTTTTGGGAATCTCCATTCAGGAAATAAAGATAATTGTTGGTACATATCATATCTTTTACGGAAGAAAAGTTTTGGGATAATTTCGACGTACCATTTGCAGTACCATCTGTTTTCCAAAGCTGTGTACTGTTATTATTGGTAAAAAATAACTGATTTCCACATTTTTTAAACTTAACGTCTCCATAAAAATTTCCTGCTAAAATTTCTTCTGTTCCGGCAGCTGTTCCATCTGTTGAATTTAATGCTGGAGAAGGGTACCCGGAAGTAATGTAAAACAGTTTATCATTAAATATTGCTGTTTCTCTTGAAATACTGGAAGAGCCATAAGGTACAGCGTAAGATTTTAATAATACAGCGGATGCCTGATCTCCATTTGAAGCCCAAAGTTCATTTTGCCCGGAACTATAATTACTGGATGTATTTTCCTGTTGTTTTGTAAAGAATAGTTTATTGTTAAAAGCATTTAAAACTTTTATATCACCATCTGTTCCATCCTGATAAGAGAACTGGATTGTTTTTAAGGTATTGGCTTCAGTGGCATCTGTTTTCCAAATTCCTAATTTTCCGTTTTCTTTTGCAATAAAATAAGCGAAGCCATTCAATACTGCTGTTTTAGAATCTACAGTATAAAGACTTCCCATATTATCAGCAGAAATATCCTTTATTAAAGTAACAGTATTAGCTGTATTATCCACTTTCCAAAGTTCTGTTCCTACCAGATTGTTATATCCTGCAAAAAGCAAGGTATTATCATTCAAACTGGTATATATCACTCTACTGGAAATATCCGGAGATGAGATTTTTATGGTATTAGCTATTGTTCCGTCTGTTCTGTAAGCCCCTTCAGCGGTATAAAGGTAGTTTCCAACTTTAATGAAATTATCATTAGCTTCTGTATACATTCCAACAAATGAGTTCCCCCCAAAGTTAGAGAGTCTTTCTATCTGTTGTGTATTTTTATTTCTTTTATAAATCTGGCTGTTGTACTGTCTGTCTGCAGCAATAAAAATGAGATCATTGTTCAAAGGCTGATAAGCATGAGGATTAGAACTTTCAACCCTATTGATATCAGAAGCTAATGCGACTTCCTGTGTAATCGGATCTACTGAAAATACTTCTGTGCCATATTTTGGGGTATTTCCTGTAAGGTAAATCTTAGAATTCAGGTCTATAAAGCTATTATTATAAGGCATTCCCAGTCCTGTAATCTCAAAACTCTGAGAAGAATTTCCATTCGTTACCCAATATCTGCTTCCGTAATTGGCCATGGTAAGAATTAAATGTTTGCCATCTGAACTCGTCCCGTACATCAAAGCATCCGCATGGGTATTGAACAGAACTGTTCCTGCTTCTGTACCATCGGTTTCCCAGATATAATTGCCATATGCGGAATTAACTCCATTAGCTCCGCTTTCAAAATATATTTTATTATTAAGCTTTGCAAATTTTTTCATCGCCATAGAACTTGTTGCTCCAGGCGTAAGATTTTTTAACAAATGAGTTCCTGCTGCTGTTCCATCAGAAACCCACGGCTCATATCCATTGGCAGCATCAAATCCTGTAAAAACAAAATAATTGTCTGTTGCAGCTCCGTCAAATAAAGGATTACCTATGGATTTTATTGATACTGTTCCCGCCTCTGTTCCATCTGTCTCATATAACTCATACCCCGCAGTTCCTGTACCTAAATTAGCAACAAAATAAAGCTTATTATTAAAAGCCAATGCTTTAAAATCTCCATTGATACTTCCAGATGTATTAGGAACAATATCTTTTAAAATAGATGTTCCGGCAATAGTTCCATCCGACTTCCATATTTCTTTACCATGCACCCCATCATTTGCGGCAATGAACAATGTACCATTCATGACATACATATTCATATCTCCGGAAGAATACTGAAATGTTTTCAAGAGCTGCAGGTTGTCTGTAGTTATATTGTAAACCCAAAGTTCATTATGGTGATAAAAGAAAATATTATTTCCGGCTGCTGCAGCTGTTTCTACAGCAAACTCAAAATTCAGATCTTTTACTTTTGAAGTTCCGGCAGTGGTTCCATCTGTTACCCAAAGTTGATTGTTGGATGAACTGTTGCTCTGAACAGCAATAAAATATATTTTATTATTCAGCTTCATAAAATTAGGATTTCCTGATATCCCTACACTGTATGCAGGAAAGATATCCTTCAATAAAGTTGATTTTTGGGTAGCAGGATCAAAACTCCATAGCTCTCTTCCTTCTTCAGTAAATCTTGTTGCGGGAAAGATGATGCGATCATTGAATTTGATAAAATTGGTAGGATCACTTGAACCGCCGAAATTGAATTCCTGTAATTTGGTGTTCAAAATAGTTTGTGCACTCGAAAACACTGACATGGCTGTCAGTATCGAAATATAGATTTTTCTCATTATGATAAGAGTTTATCCTTAACCCATAGAAATGAATTAAGGATAGTTTTTTAGTTTTTTTGGTTATTTAGCTGTAAAAATTTCTTTGGTATATTTTCCGTCTGTCTGCGGAATATCGATTACAATATTTCCATTTTCAAAATATCCGACAGTCGTATTTCCGTCAGCAAGTTTTACAATGAAAACAGAATCCTTAGAAGTTGCTTTAAAAACTGCAAATGGAACAGAGCTTCCAGACCTAGCCAAAATAAACTGGCTAGGATCAATCTGTATTTTCTGAAGGTTTATTTTTCCGTTCGAAAAGTTATTCGCTTCAGAAGTTACCGTAGTTGCAACGGATTCAGGAGATGAATTCTGGGTTGTTGTAGTTATAGTATTAGTAGTAGCAGTAACATTAGTAGCTACAGGTAATAATTCTACAGGATTGGATACAGGTACAGTTGCTAAAGCCTGCTTCAAAGCGTCATGAAAGCCTTCTTCAAAATCTTTGATATTTGAACTCCCTTTGGATTCCATAATCATCTTATTGTTACAGTCTTTAAATTGGACAATCAGTTTATTTTTAAACAAACTTTTATCCTTTAAAATATCAACTGTAACTACATTACAATAGTTATTTTTAGCTTCAGCAGGCCAGTTATCTTTAATTACTGGAAGTGATATATATTTTTTCCCTGCTAAGGTTTTTGTGAAAAGGTTTTTTAATCCATACTCTTCACTGAAAGTTTCAAATTTTTCAGGAACTGCGACATATTTATAGTCTGAAACTTTTTGTGCAAAAATCATTGTTGAGCATACCGCCAACAAAAATGTTGATACCTTTTTCATTTTAATTATTTTAATCGTTTCTGAATGCTCCCATATCCAGCTTCAATGAGAAGAAATTGGAATAGAAATTAGATCCACCTATCCCTGAATTCGTAATCGCATAATCCAGTGTAAGCCCTCTGTATCTGATTCCAAGACCTGCACTTGGCTGGAAAGAAACTTTTCTTTTAAGGTCTTCTATATCTGTAATGGATTGGAATCTGTTGATCCCCAATCTCACAAAAATCATCTTCTGATACCCCAATTCAGCTCCTGCATAAGGACTAATACTGGCAAAATCTGTGGAAATCAATGAAGCAGTTTTAGCAAAATCTACATTGATACCTGCTTCCGGCAATACATACACACTACTATTAATTTCAAATAATTTACTGGCACCTACGTTCAGCTTAGGCATTGTAAGTTCCAGTTTGTCTTTCGGAGCCGGGTTGAACTCTTCTCCGTTCACCACAGTTGAAAGTTCTTTCTGATTAATTGTCCAGAAGTTTACAGTAGTGGTAATATCTCTCACCATTCCCCCGAACTTCCATCCGTTATCTGCTTTATAAATAGCTCCAACATCAAAACCAAAACCATAACCGTTTGCAAATTTACCTACATTTCTGTATACAATTTTAGCGTTCACCCCTACATCCAGTTTAGGATTTCCTCCAGGTCTGAATGCATAAGAAAGGATAGCTGCATAATCGGACTGGGAAAACTTGGTGATTTTATCATAATCTATATTCCCTTCAGAGTCGATCATTTGGGTGGTATTCAAAATATTGTCTACTCCAAGTCTTACTACCGAAACACCAAAAACACCTTCTTCCAATACTTTTGCATACGCCAGATAGTCATATTTTGCAATAGACTCAAAGTATTCTGCGTGCATTGCTGCCCCTTGCCAGTCTCTTTCAATGGACATCAAACCTGCAGGGTTCCACATAGGAGAATATACATCATCCTGATTGGTGATTACAGCTCCTCCCATTGCAAGACCTCTTGCTCCTGCTCCGATGTTTAAGAATTCATTGGAATATTTCCTGATAATCTGAGATTGAGACAGCCCAAACAGCAGTGAAAATGCAAGTAAAAAATATTTTTTCATCATATAAATTTGATGCTTAGTTTAAGTTTTTAGTTTTTCTGGCTTTTATTAATCCATTTGCAATGATTGCCAGTATCATAACACCTGAAGCGATATAAAATATAGGGCTCATATGTTCTGATTCCCCAAAGATAAAAAAAGCTAGTATAATTCCGTAGACTGGTTCTAAATTAACTGTTAAAATTAAAGTAAAAGGTGATATATATTTCATTAAATTCACCGATTCCAACATTGGGAAAGCAGTAAAAACACTTGCTAACAAGCATATTAACGCCAGATCCCTGTAGTTTATTTCATTCATCTGAAAAATTTGACCTGAAAGCAGATAAAATAACATTAAAATAAACCAACCACAGAAAATTTCATAAAAAATAATATTTCCTGAGCTCGTTTTACCAAACATTTTACCATTAAAAACAGAAAAAATAGTTCCAAATACTGCACACAGGATTCCATAAATAATACCTTCTTTAAAATGAAATTCTGTTTTAAAGATCAGCAGGATACATGCAACGATAACAGTTCCCATGACTACTTCAGAAATATCAATCTTCCTTTTGAAAATAATAGGCTCCAGAATTGAAGCAAAAAGAGTAGATAAAGAAAGACAGCTTAGTGCAATAGAAACATTGGAAACTTTAATAGAATAAAAAAAGCAGTACCAATGAAGCGCCATTGCAAAACCTATGGCTGCCAGCTGAAAGAATATTTTTTTGGAAACCTTTATACTTTCCTTTTTAAAAACTCTGATAAATACAAAAAGAAAAATGGAAGCAAACAACATTCTGTAAAATACCAGAATCTGTGCATTGGCCTGAATCAATTTTCCTAAAATTGCAGTAAACCCCCACAAAAATACTATTAAGTGCAACCTGAAAAGTGCCAATTTATGCATAACCTATCTTCTTTGAATTTTTAACGTGCAAATTTACAAATACGCTTTTATAAATCTTACAAAAAAATTTAAATTTACATTAATAAAAAGATGATAAATAAAGTTTTTAATAGCTTTCCTCTTAATTCAGGACCTTTTCTATTAATTTAATAAAAAGATTAAAAAACCACCATATGATATTAAGTTCAAATATTGAAATCAAAACAGAACATCTGACATTACAACCTGTTGAACTCATACACATAGATGATATTTTTGAGCATTTTACACAGGAGGTGACTCGGTATATGCCTTTTAACCCACAAGGGAATAGACAGGATATAATCAACTTTGTTAATGAATCAAAAAGAACCTTGTTACAGAACACAGATCTGGTAATGGTTGCTCTGGACACTAATGGTGATTTTACAGGATGCTGCGGTATTCATAATATAACAGAAGAATCTGTTGAGCTTGGACTTTGGTTAAAAAAAAATTCTCAAGGGAAAGGATTCGGAACCGAAATTATAACCGCCCTCTTAAAATTCCTGGAAATAAATTTTACTTTTAAATATATTGTATATCCTGTAGATGAAGAAAATACAGCCAGCAGAAAAATTCCTGAAAAACTAGGTTTTATTCCTGCCAAAAAATACCAAAAACACAAGAATCATCTTACCGACCTGAATATTGTAGAATATAGAAAGTATTACTAACAGACCATAAAGCAATAAAAAAACCCTGAAAATGTGTTAAACTTTCAGGGCCTTCAAATAATAAACTATTAAAAAAATAAACTAGGAACAGAGTAATTTTCAGAGGTTATCACCCTCCATTACTCTTATGTAAAGTTAGAAAAAATATAAATTATTTGAAAGTATTTTTTAGTTAAAAATTTCACAATTTACTAAAAACCAAATAATTAAACATCTGTTTTACTTCCAATTCATATTCCTCATAAAAATAGTATCTTTAAGCGTAAAAAATTGAAAATTTTATGGACATCGAATTCAATAAACGAGAAGATCAGAACAGATTAAAATTATCTGAAATAAATCGCTTACTCACTGAGATCAAAAAAGGAGGCGGTGAGAAGAGGCTTCAAAAGCTTCGTGATGAAGGAAAAATGACAGCAAGAGAAAGAATAGATTATCTTCTCGATAAAGATTCAGATTCCATAGAAGTAGGAGCATTTGCAGGATATGAAATGTACAAAGAGCACGGTGGATGCCCTAGCGGAGGAGTTGTAGTAGTTATTGGCTACGTTTCCGGAAGACAGTGTATTGTTGTTGCGAATGATGCATCTGTAAAAGCAGGTGCTTGGTTTCCTATCACTGGAAAGAAAAATCTGAGAGCACAGGAAATAGCCATGGAAAACAAATTACCAATTATTTATCTGGTAGACTCTGCAGGCGTTTATCTGCCTATGCAGGATGAAATTTTCCCGGATAAAGAGCATTTTGGAAGAATTTTCAGAAATAATGCTAAAATGAGCTCTATGGGAATCATCCAGATTTCTGCCGTTATGGGCAGTTGTGTAGCTGGAGGAGCTTATCTGCCAATCATGAGTGATGAAGCTATGATTGTGGATAAAACAGGTTCTATTTTCCTTGCCGGAAGTTATCTGGTAAAGGCAGCGATCGGAGAAAGTATAGATAATGAAACATTAGGTGGAGCTACTACACATTGTTCTATTTCTGGTGTAACAGATTATAAAGCGAAAGATGATAAAGATGCTCTGAATAGAATCAAAACCATCATGAAATCTATCGGAAGTACTGAAAAAGCAGGCTTTGACAGAATAGAAAGCTTCCCGCCAAAAGAAAATCCTGAAAATATTTTTGGAATAATGCCGGTTTCAAGAGCCGAGCAATATGATACCTACGAAATTATCAAATGCATTGTAGATAACTCCGAATATGATGAATATAAGCCAGATTACGGTAAAAGTATTATCTGCGCAACAGCAAGAGTTGATGGCTGGTCTGTAGGAATTGTAGCCAATCAGAGAAAGCTGGTTAAAAGTGGAAAAGGAGAAATGCAGTTTGGGGGAGTGATTTACTCTGACTCAGCGGATAAAGCTACCCGATTCATTGCCAACTGCAATCAAAGAAAAATACCATTGATCTTCTTACAGGATGTTACCGGATTCATGGTAGGCTCAAAATCAGAACATGGCGGAATCATCAAAGATGGTGCTAAAATGGTAAATGCTGTTTCTAATTCTGTAGTTCCTAAATTCACCATCATTACAGGTAACTCTTATGGAGCAGGAAATTACGCAATGTGTGGAAAAGCTTATGACCCTAGATTAATTGTTGCATGGCCTTGGGCAGATTTGGCTGTAATGGGCGGTGCACAGGCAGCAAAAGTATTAGCTCAGATCCAGGAATCAACCTTAAAAAAACAAGGAAAAGAGATTTCCGAAGAAGAGCACAACGAAATTTTGGATACCATTTCAAAGAAGTATCAGAAACAAACAGAATCTACTTATGCTGCTGCAAGATTATGGACAGATGCCATTATCAACCCAGCAGATACAAGAAAATGGATTTCTATGGGAATTGAGGCAGCAAATCACTCTCCTATCACTGAGAAATTCAACTTAGGAGTAATACAGGTATGATCTATTTATAGATAAGATAAGAAAATCGGCTATCTCAATTCTGAAATAGCCGATTTTTTATTTATATTGTAAAAGTAGAACGTATCCTACTTCCCATATTCTTCTTTACAAAATTCTACAGGCCCACCAAGTTTCATGCAGCACTGATAATAGCTCAAACAAATACCATTAGGCCATCCTGGAGGATAACACATTCTAAACTGCAGTTCTTCCAGACATGCAGGTCCTCCACTCCCTTTAAGTGATTTTAAACTCTCTCTTGAAATCTTCACTAGATTTTTCATAGTTATTTTAGTTTTAATTGTTTCCTACTCTATTTAAGCTTTTCGGATAACGCTGCTCTAAAATACTGATTTTTCCTCGAACAGTGAAATTTAATTAAAAATAGAGATAACCCAATTTGGGTTCTTGAAATTTGAATAATTCGGTTCCAGTTTCCGGCTTGCACAGGAATATGTTACAAGATTGTGAATTTCAGGATTATGAATCAGGAAATATCAGTTGGAAGTTTTAAAATCCTGATTCCTTATAGAATTCCCTTTAGCAGTGTCATGCTGAGCTGAGTCGAAGCATTTTTATTACTAGGAATAATCTTTCTGCTATCGTAATTCTATGGAAGAACTTTGTTTAGACTCCTTCGGAGTGACAATGGGATGGCATAGATAACAGTAATGATGGTAAAGACTCATTAAAGGATAAAGATG
>NZ_CATKPG010000025.1:0-254511 GCF_949767875.1 Chryseobacterium sp. IT-36CA2
CGCAGTGAGAAAAATTTTAAACATTTGTTTGGGAGGTTCGCAGAGAGGGGTTGAGAGCTGGAGAGTTTGGGGGTGAAAGGGGGGGGAAGAATAAAGGATGAATGATAGACATTATCCTTTATATATAGTATAAAGGATAAGCTTTGGCTAAAGTAAATTAGTAATACTCGTATAATTAAATATATATATATTTGTCCTTTTAATTTAATATCCAATTAAGGAAAGAAATCATTATAGAGCATCTTATCAAGGTCAAGTAAACGCCAAGCTACAGCACTTAGAGGATATATATATTTTAAAATCTAAAGCACACATGAAAAATTTATTAAAAAAAGTATTATATAATGCATATGTACAAGGATTATTTTATCACTACAAAATATTTGTTAATAATAAGGGCAGTAAGGAACATTATAATAAACTTGAAAAAGTTGAAGAAATTATATATTGCTTTTGGACCGGGCACAATGAAATGTCAGAAAACAGACAACAAGCATTAGAAAGTCTTCAAAAAAAATCTGGAGTAAAAGTTATATGCATCACTCCTGATATTCTTGAACATTATATTTTACCCGGTTATCCACTACACAAGGCTTTCCCTTATTTATCTTTGGTACATAAAGCAGATTATCTTAGAGGATATATGATGTATCATCACGGAGGAGGCTATTGCGATATAAAGCACATCAATAAATCGTGGATAGAATCATTTAGCAGATTAAATAATGACAGAGATAGCTGGATAATTGGTTATCGGGAATTAGGTAAAAGAGGTGTTGGTAATTGTTCTGATAAAGATTTTGAAAAGTATATGAAAAAGCATTTTTTTCTATTAATTGGTAATGGAGCTTACATTTTTAAGAAAGAAAGTCCATTTGCTAAAGAATGGCTAGGGAAAGCTCATGATGTTCTGGATCAAAAATACGATGATTTAGTTTCAAATCCGGGGAATACCTTTGGTGATAATAATGGATATCCTCTTCAATGGTCACAGATTTTAGCAGATATATTCCATCCTCTTTGCCTTAAATATTCTTCAAAAATAAAATATGAAAAAGATTTGATGCCTTCTTTTGAAAATTACCGATAGAAACAGAATTTGAAAATGGTTAAATAAAAAACAGAGCTTAGTTGCTCTGCTTATCTTTATTATATATAATGCTCAAAAAATCTGCATATGACTTTTCAAGACCGATAATATCTCCTGATTTAAGGTTTAAGCCTCCTACTCCTGAGTTATCTGGTTTCACTTTTAAGGATGAAATCTGAAAATAAACGTTATCATCGTTAGCCTTTGGTTGAATTTTCACAGTAGACCCTAAAAGTTTCTTGGTTGAAACAGTATAGATTTCGCCCGGAATGACCTTTAGCTTTAAAAATGATCTGGGAGAAATAGTATAGTCTTTACGATTGATGCTTATTTTCTGATCTTTTTCAGAGGATGCAAATATGTACATCTCTCCGTGTTGAGCTGGTAATTTTTCTTTAGGTGTATAATATAGTGCTACTTTATAATTAGAAGCATTAAATGCCTGAGGCGTTCCATCTACATTTTCGAAAGGTTTTAGCTGAAATGTATTGGCTCCAATCTCTTTTGCCTTTTTATATACTAAGGAAAAGGTAAGCGCATCATCTTTTGAAAAACCTTGAATTTCTACTTCTCCCAGATAAACGGCATCTGCAATGGCTTCTTCTTTTTTATAAAAGAATTTATCTGTGTTATCGTTTGTTTTTTCAACTTTTGTCAGATAAACATTCTGTGCATTCCACAACTGGATACACAATACAGAAAAGATGATTGCAATATTCTTCATATATATATTATTGTTGTGAAAGTATATCAACACATTCTTCCAGGCTATTTTCCCAGTGTTTGGGTTCTATCTTATAAGCCTCTTCTATTTTATCTAAAGACATTGTACTTCTTACAGGTCTTTTAGCGGGAGTTGGGTACTGTTCTGTTGTTAATGGATTTAGTTTTACTGAGGATTTTGAAAATTCAGCAATTTTTTTGGCAAACTCAAACCAGGTTGTTTCCGGATAGTTTGAGAAGTGAAAAACTCCGTAGGTTTTCTTTGGGGCTTCAATGATATCCAGGATAGCTTCTGCAAGATCGTTTGCATTGGTTGGCTGTCCAAACTGATCAGCAACAATTCCCAATTCTTTTTTCTGAGAGAACAGATTCAGCATTGTTTTCACGAAGTTTTTATTAAACTCAGAGTACAACCATGACGTTCTCAGGATAATTGTTTTGGAATTAATTTCAAGTGCCAGTTCTTCGCCTTTTCTTTTTGATTCTCCATATACTCCTATCGGGTTGGTAAAATCATCTTCGGAATACGGAAGATTAGTAGTTCCGTCAAAAACGTAATCTGTAGAAACATGGATCAGAGTAGATTTGTAATCTGCACACGCCTGAGCAAGGTAGGCTACTCCATCTGCATTGACTGCAAAAGCTTTTTCTTTTTCAGTTTCAGCCAGATCTACCGCTGTGTATGCTGAAGCATTGATGCAGTAATCAGGTTTGTTATCATAAAAGAAATCATTCACCTGATCTTCGTTGGTAACATCTAAAGTGGATGAGTCTGTAAATAAAAACTCATATTGATGTTCGAAGTCCGGAGCTATTTTTCTAATGCAGTTTCCCAATTGTCCGTTGCTTCCTATTACTGCTATTTTTTTCATTTATTTATTATTAATTTTAAACTTTGAATGTTGCAAGAATTATTGTTTAAGAGTTCTTGGCATTTTGACTTCTTAAAAACTTCACTCTCGACTGGAAATCTTTTTGGATCAAATCTACATAAAACTTGTCGAAAATCCCTTTGATATCTTCAGGGTGAACTTCAGATTTTCTTGTTTTAACATTGAAATAAATAACAGTTACCCAAAGTACAGCATGAATCGTTTTTTCATCTAAGCTTTTCATCAGGATTTCAACTTTTGCCGTTCTATCCTGCACATCTATAGTTTTGCTGCTAATAACTACCTGAGTATTGTATCTTACTTCTTTTATGTAGGCTATTTCGTTTTGAATAGCAATCCAGGTACAGCCGGTTTTCTTGGTATATTCTTCATAAGTAAATCCGTAGAATGTTTCTACATGATCTTCTCTGGCGTTGAACATATAGTCAAGATATTTTACATTATTCAGATGCCCTATCGGATCGCAATCACTAAACCTAACTTTTACCGTAGTTGATACTTCTTTTTCCATTCCGCAAAAATAAAAAAACCACCTCTAAAAGAGGTGGTTAGTTTTATAAATCTTTGTTAATTTGCTGAAATTATTGAACTCCTAGTTCTTTCTTCACAGCTGGAGTAGCATCCGGTCCTGCTTTATAAAGGAATGCAGTTGAGTTAGCATCCATAATATAATCATATCCGTTAGCTTTAGCTACTTTTTCTACTGCATCGTTCAGTTTTTTCTCAACTGGTCCGAAAGCAAGGTCTTGCTTAGCTTGTAGATCTTTTTGAGCTTTGTCCTGCATTTGCTGGATTTCTTCAGCTAATTTTTTCATTTCAGCTTCTCTTGCTGCGTTTTCGTCAGCTGTTTTTTTCGGAGCTTCTGTTTGATATTGCTGATATTTAGTTTGAGCTGCGTCAGCTTTTTTCTTAATCTCAGCTTGTTTAGTATCTAAGAATGTTTTAAGATCAGCATCTGCTTTCTTTTTCTCCGGCATAGCGTTAAGAACTCCCATTACATCTAAAGTAGCAATTTTTTGAGCTTTTGCCATACCTACAGATACAACCATCATTACTGCTGCAAATAATACACTTAATTTTTTCATAACTGGTAAATAAATAATTTAATTTGTTTTTAGATTTTAAAATATAGCAAAAGTTAATTTTTAAAACTATTTTTTTCCTTTGCTAGTTGTTTTTTCTTTCTTGTCTGTTCCTTTCAATAGAATAGACAATACTTTCTCGGTGTAATCGTATTTTGATTGAAGGAAAATAACACTAATGTTATTGCTTTTATCAAGAACTATGCCCAATCCGTTTTTTTCGGACATTGTTTTGATAGCTCCCCAGATCTGATCCTGAAAAGGTAAAACAAGGTTTGTTCTCAGTTTTGTAATTTCACCGTTAGCTCCAAAACGTAAGCTTGTAGTTGTTTTAATATTTTTATCCAGGTCTACAACTTCTTTTTCTCTTAATTTAAGCTGATCACCTATTAATAATACTTTTTCACTTTCAAAAGCAGCTTTTTTTCTTTCATATTCAGACTGAAGGTTCTGAAGTTCTGACTCCCAGGTATCAATCTGAGAATTTAGTCTTGCTTCCGCTTCTTTATACTGAGGTAATTTATTTAAAATTTCATTAGTATCCACTACTCCTATTTTCTGGGCATTGCTGAGTCCAAAAAGTAAAAGGAATACGAACGTGAAAGTTATCTTAAAGTGCTTCATATTTTTAATTATAATGTTTGGTTCATCAAGAAGTGGTTTCTCCATCCTGACTTATCACCTGATAATGTTTTATCAAGACCTAGTGCAAAGTCAAATCCGATCAATCCAAATGCTCCCATATAAACTCTTACTCCGATCCCGACTGATCTTTTCAGCTGGAATGGACTGTAAGAACTCCATGTGTTCCATACGTTACCTCCTTCAGCGAATGTCAATGCATAGATTTTTGCAGTCTGGCTCATTGAGATTGGGTATCTTAATTCTAAAGTAAATCTATTATAGATTGTACCCCCTCCTTTCTGAGTAATATCTTCTCCCATACCTCCTTCAGTAGTAGCATTCTCATACCCTCTCAAAGGAATTAATTCTCTACCATCATATCTTCCTCCGAAAAGACCTGTCCCCCCCATATAGAATCTTTCAAATGGCGGAGCTCCTAACTGACTGTTATATCCGTCCATGAATCCCATTTCTGCTGAAGATCTTAGAACCAGTTTTCCAATGATTTCGTTATAAACATCTGCTTTAAACTTAATCTTATAGAATTCCATCCACTTGTACTTGTCAATAGCTGACATTGTAGAGTAATCTTTCTTTTTAAACAATGAGTACGGAGGAGTCAGTTTTGCTGAAAGCTCAATATTAGATCCCATTGTTGGGAATATTGGATCGATACCTGCTGAGTTTCTACTCAATCCTAAGTTGACACTGAAGTTATTGGCGCTACCATTATTTTCAGTTGTATTTCCAAACTGGAATGGATAGTTATTGAAGTCATACTTCTGGAACTGTAATCCCGTGTAAAGTGAGAAGTAATCATCCGGCCAGTTTAATAGTCTGTTTAAACCAACTGAAGCGGAGAAGATATTAAGCTTCTGAGCTGCTCCATATTGATCTGTATATCTTACTCTGGAGTTATTTAAACTTACAGAAAGGGCTGTTGGTCTGGTACCAAATAACCAAGGTTCTGTAAATGACACTCCGTAGTTTTGGAAGTATTGTCCTGCCTGAACCTGAATAGAGAAAGTTTGACCATCTCCCTGAGGTACTGGTTTAAAGTCTTTAAGTTTCAGGAAATTCTTTAATGAGAAGTTATTGAAAGTTAATCCTAATGTACCGATAAAACTGTTACCACCGTAACCTGCCTGCAACTGTACCTGAGAAGATCCTTTTTCTACAAGTTTCCAGTTAATATCAACAGTATTATCCTGCTGGTTTGGCTGAATATCCTGTCCAATCTGCTGAGGGTCAAAGAATGACATCCCTGCTAAATCGAAATAGGTTCTTTTAATTTCTGTTTTCTTGAACAGCTCTCCCGGTTTTGTTCTTAGGGCTCTAAGAATAACGTGGTCATGAGTTGTAGTATTCCCCTGCCATGTTACTTTATTCCAGGTAGCCTGCTCTCCTTCATTAATTCTTACTTCAAGGTTTACGTTATCTCCTGATACTGATTTTTCAACGGGTGTAACATTGGAGAAAAGGTAACCGTTATTCATGTAAACAGATTTAATATCTGAATCATCTTCTTTACCTCCATCTTCTCCAACTTTTTTGTTGAATCCTACTGCATCGTAGATATCTCCTTTCTTATATCCTAATAATCGTTGTAAATATTCTGTAGAGTAAACAGTATTACCCGTAAACGTAACGTCTCCGATATAATATTTTTTACCCTCATTAAGTTTTACATTGATTTCGTAGTTATTTCTTTTGTTTCTCCACACAGAGTCTGAAACGATTTTTGCGTCTCTGTACCCAAGGGAGTTGTAATAACTGATAAGTCCTTGCTTATCTTCCTGGTATTTATCTTCAATGAATTTCGAGGATTTTAAAATTCCACCGATACCAAAACGTTTTTGTTTTGTTTCTTTGAAAGCTTTGTTTCTAAGTTTTCTATCGGTTACATTTTCGTTTCCTTCGAACTCAATGTGATCAATTTTGATTCTTTTTCCTTTTTCTACATTGATTGTCCAGTCTACTAAAGCAGGGTCTCCTGCATTTACTTTATCCTGGATACTGATTTTGGCATCTGCAAAACCTTTTTTAATATAGTCTTTAGGGACATTAGTTTTAAGGCTTGAAACTAAGTTCTGAGTAATCTTAGTTCCCGGCTTAAGGTTATTATCCTTCGCCAGCTTTTCACTTTTAGATTTACCAATACCTTTTCCTGCGAATTTTACTTCTCCAAGTTCTTTCAGATCCTGTAGGTAAAATTTCAGAACGATTGTCTGTCCTTCAATGCTTTGAACATACACTTCCACTTCAGAAAAAGATTGGGTATCCCAAAGTTTTTTTACAGCATTGCTGATTTTCTGTCCTGGAATGTCCACACTTTCACCTTTTGTAAGACCTGTAAATCTTAAGATTTGAGCTGGTGTATATTTTTTTACCCCATCTACAACGATGTCTTTAAGTGTATAAGTTCCTGCCTCATTTTCTGCATGTACAGCATTATTTACTTTTGTGCTGTCTTGTGGAGTTACTTGTCCATAAAAATGTGCAGAAGCAGCAAACATAATGATGGGTAATAGTCTAAACTTCATTTTATCGAGTCTTTCTTTTCTTAAAATTTTATTGGCCTTTTACTTGCTCCCCGGTTAAACCGTATCTTCTTTCCTTATTTTGATAATCAACAATACATTGGAAGAAAATATCTTTGGTAAAATCCGGCCATAGAACATTCAAAAACTGTAATTCTGCATAAGCGATCTGCCAAAGCAGGAAGTTGCTTATCCTAATTTCACCGCTGGTTCTGATCAGTAAATCTACAGGAGGAAAATCTTTTGTGTAAAGATAGTTTTCAAATACACTTTCGTTAATATTCTCTATTTCTACTTTTCCTTCTTTTACATCAGAACTTATATTTTTAACGGCTTCCAGTATTTCATTTTGTGAGCCATAGCTTATCGCCAATACAAGGTTTCCTTTTGTGTTTTCTTTTGTAAGTTCTACCACACGTTCCAACTGATCTTTTACTAAAGAAGGCAGTTTTTCAAGATTCCCTATAACATGCATTCTTAATCCTTTGCTAAAGATTTCTTCTGCCTCCAGCAATAAGGTTTCTACTAACAGATTCATAAGGGTATTCACTTCTTCAGTTGGACGGCTCCAATTTTCCGAAGAGAATGTATACAATGTTAAGTAAGGGATGTTAATCTCATTACATGCATTAATCGCATTTCTTACTGCATTAATGGCATTTTTGTGACCGAAAGTTCTTTCTTCGCCACGAGATTTTGCCCATCTTCCATTACCATCCATAATGATGGCTACGTGTTTTGGTAAATTCTCAGAATTTATTTTATCTTTAATCAACGACATATTATTCACAATAACATGGAGGTCTTCCGAACGAATATGTAAGTCCTAAACTGAAAGTATTCATCCAGTCCTTGGATCTTCCATCTCCAATATTTCTCTTATTAATAAACTCTGCTTCTCTTTCTTTAGAAACCGCATAATAATTTCCTGTCTGCAATAATGAACCACCTGTAGCAGGGTCCAAAATATCAGCATTAAAAGAAGTTTTTACATCTTGGGAAAGGATCTTACTGTGATCCAACTGATCCGTCAATGTATATCTGAATGTAGCTTCTGCAAAAATAGCCCATGAGTGGTTGAATTTATACTTCAAACCGACTCCAAAAGGAATGTGCATGGTTACTTTTTTTCCTAATGAATAATCTGTTTTAGTTACAAAATCCAATTCATTAATTGGAGCCTGTGCTACACCATCTGCATCTCTTCTGAAATCATTCATAAGAGTTGCTTTAGGAGCATCAAACATTAAAGCACCAACACCACCAAAGATGTAAGGGCTCAGCATGCTGATCTGCTCGTTATTTACTGGGAAAAAGTTATATTCAAACATTAAACTCGCTTCATATACGTTATTTTTTCCGTATGAATTTCTATTTCTTCTATAATCTTCTTTCGCCGCTTTATCACTAAACTGAACCTGGTTATATCCTAAATCCAATCTAACAGTCTGATGCGGATTAAAATTAAATCTGTATAATATACCACCATAAAATGGGATGCCCAAATCTGACACTCTGCTTAAATCCAACGGCTTCTGTAAAATATAATTTGTCCTTCCTACATCTCCCACTAGGTTACTCATACCTAGACGAACTCCCAATTCGTTTCTTTGTGCTTTAACACTTACCACTCCAAGGAAGGCAAGGAAGCTAAACAATAATTTTTTATTCATAAAAGAATATGGATTTATGGTTATTTTAAAATTTAATTTTTGCAAATATAAAACATTTTTATATTAATGATAATCTTAATGTTTAGTTAAAAATAAACAAAAAAACATAATTTGTTATAAAGTAAACGGCAAAGTGGCGAAAATATTCTTTTTTTCATAGAATGAAAATACCTTAAATATGAAAAAACCCCCATTAAATGGAGGTTTAATGCCTTATTTTTTATTAAATAATACCTGTACTTTATTTCTGATCCTGATTAATAAAGGCTCTTTATAATTTTTATCTTCATCAAAATATCCATAACCATAACCGTAGCCATAGCCGTAACCATAGCCTTGTTTTATATTATAGTCATTATAAACAAGTCCTAAATTATCAATTTCGTTATTATGATACTTTTCTGTAATCATTTTCAGCATGTACTTTTCTGTATATTCATGGCGTACAACATAAATATTAGCATCAGAGTACTTCATAAGCTCATATGAATCGGCAACTAATCCTACAGGTGGTGAATCTATAATAATGAAATCATATTTTCCTTTCAATTCTTCTATAAATTTGATATTTCTCTGACTCATTAAAAGCTCCGAAGGATTGGGAGGGATAGGACCTGAAGTAGCAACATCAAGATTCGGGATCTTTGTTTTGTTGATAATCTGATCAATACCCACTTCTCCTGTCAGATAATTTGAAATACCATATTTATTATCAACCTTGAAGTCTCCAAAGATTTTTGGCTTTCTAAGATCCATCCCTAATAAGATTGTTTTTTTATCGCTTAATCCAATTACGGACGCCAAATTAATGGAAACATAAGTTTTTCCTTCCCCTCCGATCGAGGATGTGAGTAAGATAACTTTCCCTCTTCCTTCTTCATTATTCATCAAAAATCTCATATTGGCTCTCAATCCTCTGAATGCTTCTGATACAGATGCTTTTGGCTGCTCTAAAACGGTAAGCATATTTTCGTTGGTGTTATTTCCAATAACTCCAAGAAGTGGAATTTTCGTAGCGCTTAAGAGTTCTTTAATATTTCTGATCTTACTATCAAGTACTTCACCAACCAGAATAAATAATAATGGCAATAGTAACATTCCTGAAATAATACCTGTTTTTGCTAGCTTTACATTAGGGCCAATAGGCTTCTGTCCTAAGTTTTTAGCAGGGTCAATAACAGTAATATCAGACTTATTGGTTGCAACATTCATTTGTGCTTCATTCTGTCTTGACAGTAAGCTATTGTAAGTAGCTTCAATCATATTATATCCTCTTTCTGCATCAAGATATTTTCTTTCTTTTTCAGGGAAGCTTGCTAAATCTGCATCAGCATTTACAATTTCATTATCAATTTTATTGATTTCTTCGCTGTATTTGGTGTAATAATTTTTTAAGCTGTTTGATGACCCAAGTTTCGCCTCACCAATAAGCCTATTAATTTCTTTCATCGGCTCTGAACTAGGTTTATAAATTGTGGCCATTTCCTGTCTTTTTGCATACAAAGCTTTAAGTTCCGAGATCGTAGCGGTGAAAAAACCATCTTCAAAACCGGCAGCATTTGTTGCAATCATTTTATCAAAATTCTGTGACTGTAGAGTATTTCTGATTGTATTCAGAGAATTCACTTTACTAATAATATCTGCCTTTCTTCCTTCAAGCTCTTTTATTTTTGCTAAAGATCTTTCGTCCTTATCTTTAATATTATAAAGCTTTTCAGATGTTTTTAGATAGTTCAGAACCTGAGAACTGGAGTCTAATTTCTTACGGATAATATCTAAGTTGCCCTGCAAATAGGCTGTTGTGTTTTTGTTAACAGTATTTTTATCCTCAAGTCTTTTTTTCTGTAATTCGTTTACTGACTTATTCAGGAAATTGACTGTGCTATTAAGATTATATCCACTCTTGGAAATAATCATAATGGTAGAAATTTCCTTATCAAATTCTACTCCTATGGTAGAAATAATTTCATTAACAGATTGATTTACTGAATTCAGGGTAACAACAACATTATTAAAAGAAATTTTAGCATTAACATTTGGCACCAATTTAAATCTCAGATTGGGAGATGTATACCATTCATTAACCTTAATAATTTTATTAGCCGGTCTTGTATAGTTATTAATACTCTGGAAGCCTTCTATGTCATAGCTATATAAGCTAGTAGACTGCCCTTCTTCCGGTAATACAACTTCATAAGTCCCATTACTTTTTGGCAATAGCGTGATTGGATAATTGATCTGCTGAAGGTGTTTTTTATCTATTTCTAGAGAAACAGGTGAATCATCCCTGTCCAGATAGGTAGATTTAATTGTACCTTTTGTTGAGTAATTGACAAATAGATTTAATTCTTTAACCAAAAATTCATTATGTGATCTTGAAAGAAGCATTTTCTTCAAATAAATCCCATCCTGGTTTCCTCCCTGTCCCCAAATGAAGTTAATAGTCTGGTTAGGGGTAAAATAGCTTGAAGTATTGTTGGATATACTTAAAGACAAATTTGAAGAGTATATATTTTGTGCATAATACTTACTATATACCCATGCAATACTGTAACCTGTAATAAACATGAATACAAACCAGTACCAGTTTTTAAGAACTCTTCTTAAAAAATGTTCTATATCAAACATTGCAAACGACCCAGAATTTTCTTTTTGAGCCTCCTTTTTCTCTATTTGCGTATCTTTTCCGGGAATCATGATTAAAGATTTTTTAGAAGTAAATAAATAGACAATGCAGTAGTAATTACCGAAACTCCTGTCGTTAAAGTCTGGATAGGATCTTTTCCGAATCCATTTAAGCTTTTCGCTCTTGTATTCAGATAGATTTCGTCTCCATTCTGGATATAATAGAAAGGTGAATTCATAAGATCCTCACGGGTAAGATCTATTTTGGCAATTTTGATTCCTTCAGGAAGCTTTCTATGGATAACAATTTCTTTTTTATCAATTGTTCTGTTTAATCCTCCATTAATAGCTAATGCTTCAGTAATCGTAAGGGTATTTTTGTGAGCTACTTTTTCACCAGAAAGTCCGGTAGTTTCTACATCACCAAGAATATAATAAGTAATTCCGTCTGTATTCAAACGTACTTCAGATTTTCCTTCCTGGAAATTTTCATTTACTTTTTCCTGTATTTCTTTTGTAATATCATCAAGCGTTCTTCCTTCAGCCTTTACATATCCAATTCCGAAAATATTGATATCACCATTGGAATCAACTTTTAATCCGTTAAAATAAAAACTCATATTTCCACCTCTTCCTCCTCCAGAGCCGCCTGATAGTGCAGAATTGCCTACACTACCTCCTCCAGAGCCGCCTGAAGTATTGTAGGAAGAGTAAAACTGTGCAGCATCTCCTTTTGGAGTGGTCACAATATTAAGATTGAGGAGATCATTTTTAGTAATCCTGTAAATGGGAATATTGTAAGGAACAAGACCTTCTTCATTAATTACAAGACTTTCACTTGGCTGTAAATACCTTACATCCTTTGTGGTAATACACGAGGTCACTAAAAGAGGGAATATTAAAAATAAATATTTAAAGTTCTTCATCATATATAATATTGTTTACAAAAGTAATATTTAATTGTTAATCTTTGTTATTTCTTAAACGATAAAGCAAATCCGGTAGATAAGCTCCCAAAAAACCTAATGAAAGAATCACCAATAATAACATATTTACATCAATATGTCTTAAAGAATAAGCTACCCCTACAATCATCAGATAGTAAAGAATAATATAGAAAGTAGATCTTCTATGGGTAAGATTGAGTTTCAACAATTTATGGTGAATATGGTTTTTATCTGCATCGAAAGGGGATTTTTTCTTGTAAAGCCTTACCATTATTACATTTAACGTATCTACGATCGGGAGAATCAGGATCGCTACAGCTACTACGGGAGCAGACTGAAGATGATATCTTGGGACATCTACTAATTTTTTATCAATAAAAATATCCATGAAACAAATGGAAGTAAAAGCCAGCAAAAAGCCAAGCAGCATAGATCCGGTGTCTCCCATAAATATTTTAAGGGTACGGTAACTTGAAAGATTATAATATAAAAATGCCAATACAGTTCCGATAATAATAACAGACAACACTACCAATGGGTAGTTATATTCTCCCAATCGGTAGTAGCTTATTCCAAATAAAGCACTACAGATTATAGAATAGCCACCTGCCAATCCATCTATTCCATCAATCAGATTGAAAGCATTAATCAGAATAATAAAAGTAACAATACTGAACAGAACGCTTACAATATATTCAAGCTCGTATATTCCCAGTATTCCAAATAGGCTTCTGATTCTGATATCTGAGCCAATGACAATAAGAGCAGATACGACAATCTGGGCCACCAATTTCTTGTAAGCCCTCATCACAACAATATCATCCATTACTCCTACATAGAGCAGAATAATCAGTGAGGCAAATAAAAACTTATAGAGATCAAAAAGTTCATATGCAAAAATAGAGGCACAGATTCCGATTGAATAAAAGATGGCGATTCCGCCCAAATTGGGAATCTCTCTGAGATGCGAACTTCTTATTCCAGGCTCATCCATCAGATTCTTTCTTCTTGAAATCTTAACAATGGTAGGAATAGAGAAAAAAGTTATTAAAAAGGAGAATACAAATCCTAATCCTATTTTTACGTAGAAAATAGGTATTCCTGACCCGCTTAAGAACAATTCAAAATTTTTCATTTTTTTTCTTATTCAGCACTTGTTTATCCTAAATAAAAAACATGATGCAAAGCTTTTAAGAAGCCCTACCATCATTTTCTATTGACCGAAACAATAGTACTTACATTTGTGTTTACTAAATTAGTTTTCTTATCAATTTTTTCTGCCCTGCAAAAAATAAAAGATAAAAAATTTTTTTTTTCAGTGGCAAAGATAAAAGATAATTCTTACCAAAACGACTATATAGTAATATATCTTGAATTTTTATTTGTCTTTGTTTCATAAAAAGAGTTAGCTGATCAGACATATTATAGAATTTTTTTTCATCTTTAACAAACGCCAGATAGGCTAAAAACGAGTAAACACCTTCAAAAATCTGAAAATTTTTCAACTCTCCTTTCTTATCAGAATATTGAGACTCACTAAATATCTGCTCCACATCAGATACTGCCTTCAACATATCCAGCCCTTTTTCTGTATGGGTTTTCGTAATAGAATCTGTACGTTCAAGATATTGATAATGGAAATTCTGCGTCTGCGCTATCGTCTCACATTCCAGCAAAAGCTGTGGAATAAGCTGAATGTCTTCAAAATGAACCCCTTTTTTAAATCTCCTATGATGAAAAAGTTCTTTTTTGAACAATTTATTACATGCAAAATAACTGATGTCTGAAAAAATAGAAAAGTTTCTATCCAGCACAATTTTTTCAGGCATATTCGGAAGCTGAGTTAATTTTTGAACAATTTTCCCATTTTCATCCACCTTTTGAATATTACAAATGACCATTTTTGCCTGATGATTTTCTGCTAAACGAAGCATTTCTTCAAACATGGTTTCGGTAACATAGTCATCACTGTCGACAAAACCGATATAGTCACCTGTAGCTTTATCAATTCCAAAATTACGGGCATCACTCAGTCCCCCATTTTCTTTGGTAAAAGCTTTTATTTTATCCGGATATTTTTGTACAAATTTTTCAATTACTTTTTCAGAATTATCCTTGCTTCCATCATTCACAACAAGAATCTCAACATCCTGAAAAGTTTGATTCACCAGAGAATCAAGGCATTTTGCCAGATAATTCTCAACATTATATACCGGGACTATAATTGAAATCTTCATTTTGCACTTGTCAGATTAACGATACCGTTGGCTAAGAATTCACTAAACTTCTGATATCCTTGTGTATTGAGATGCAGTGGATCTGCGAATAAGTTTCTGTCTTTTTTAAAGTCTGTGGTTACTTCATCAAAATTCAAGATTGTCACTTTTTTCTCCAATCCGCTATTTTTCAGATCTTCAAGAAGAGCATTTCTGTAATCTTGTATTTTAAATGGAGTTCCTCCGTTTAATATTAGCTCTCCACCTCTGTTGCTGATTTCACTTACGATATTCTTATTTTGGAAATCTTCTTCTATTCCAAATTCCGGAAGAGAAACTACCACCGGTTTTATATTATAATGAAGGAGCGTCTTAATAATCATCATCATATGATGTGCATAAAAACTGGATCCCACATGGGTTGCAGCATCGTTAACACCTGCAATTACAATGCAATAATCAGGTTTTTTTTCAATAATTTTTTTAGAGGAGAATTCTTCTCCTTCCTCTTTGAAAAGGTTTTCAAAAATCCTTTTGGACTTTGCTCCCGGATTTCCGGATGAATAAACTTCCGCCTGAATTCCCCTCTCCGACAATCTTTTAGTAACGAGGGAATCTAATTTTTGCTTGACCAGCCAGCTATCACCAATAATACCAATTTGCAAACCCTTTTCCGGCTTTGTATTAGAAGAAAAGTAATTTTCTTCATTGGCGTAGCTGTATTTATTCCAAAAATAAATGAAGCAAAATATTCCGGCTATCAGCACAATGCCAATAATAATTTTTTTTTTCATTTTGTGTGTTTACTTAATATGTTAGTCTGGGATTAAGCCAGCCCTTTTTGGCTTCATCAAAATCCTTTCTGGAGCAGGGAATGCAATTTTCTATATTTTCATCATCACCAAAATACCACAAATTACTGAAAGTATCACGCCTGAATGCATATTGTCTGTCATCTATCAAAACATAGAACAGTTCATAATGCCTTTCCTTAGGATGCGAATGCTGAATATTGATCCCTTCAATGAGGTACCATAACATTTGGGACAACAACTGGTGGTTCAATTGGTTTTCCGAATAAATATTATAATTAAAAATCCCAACAGACTTCAGATTTTCGCTCAATCCGATTTCTTTCATATAGGCACAGATTTCTCTTCTGTTTAATCCATTCACTTGTGGATTCATGGAAAAAGGTTCACTGAAACTCTCCACTGCATCACAATTTACGGTAACGAGCTCTGCTTTTCTGAAGAAAGGTTCTGTTTTTTCTGTAGAATTCATCATTTCAGCAAGACGAATGATATCAAACTCTACTTCTTTGATCAACCTTATGGAGTCCATTTCATTCAAATGTTTCTGATATCCTAAGTGATGATAATTTTTAATGGAGAAATTCTTGGCTCCAAAAATTTTACTTAAAAAAGTATGCTCGTTGATCGCTTCACCTTGTTGAAGGGAAATGATATTACTGATCTGTGTATAATTGATATTCTTCTGATGAAAATGCAAGGCAGAAAATAATGAAAAAGCAAAGTCATTGGACCCTCCGATAATCACCGGAATAGCTCTTTTGTAATGACACGCCGACAAAACTTCCTGCAAAATATAATGGGTATCCTGCACAGATTTTCCCGAGACCAGATCTCCAAGATCCACAACAGGAATTTCGAAATCCATTTGTGAAAGCTTATAAAACTCACTTCTTACGGCAGTAAAGTCCTGTACTTCTGCATCTCCACCCGCTCCTCTGTAATCTGATACAAATAAAAGAACAATGCTGTCTTCCTTGATATCTTTTGTAATCCGATTTCCTATCTGCCAGCTTTCTGTTTTGAAATTTCTTGGTGAAATGATAAAGTCTTCGAAATCCATATTTTAATTTGAAATGTAATAAATGATTAATTGCTTGATATAACAAACATACAAAAAACATGGGAACTGAGTAGAATGTGGTATATTTTGTTCATAAAAAAGCCGCCAAAAAATTATTGGCGGTTTATCCAACAACCATGTCAAAGTTTAAAACTTTGACAAGACTATATAATTTTAGAATAAAAATCCGTCTCACATACTATATGAGACGGACTTTTTATTATTCGAGTACTGAGTAATTAGCACTTTCCAAATGACTGACTGATCACTGTTATTCCAGCTATAACAATGGTAACTCTAACTCCTGTTGGAATTCCCCAAGTTGTACATATAGCCAAACAAGCCTGACCAGCTGTTCCGTTAGGAATACTTAACGGTATGCTGAAACAATATTTCCCAAAACCTAGGGGTAAATTGATACAAACTTTGTTGTTTTCAACAGTAATTGATATACACTCTGCTGTTACAAGAAGATAACCTGCACTTGCTCTCGCAAGGCTTAAATCTGAATCTTTTCCTGATGAACGAAGGTTTGCCTGACTGTCTTCGTGTGATCTTTTTGCTGCTTCTAATGCATTTGAGATAGCTTCTTCGCTAAAATTAAATTCTGCCATGATTTGATAGTTTTAGTTTTCTTACTCGTTTGGCTTTTCAGAATCCGCCTCGTTTTTAAAGTGGTTTCTGAGCTCCACCTTTTGTAATATTACGGTGTAAAGCTAGAGAATTAAAACACTGTGTATCATAGTCTTAGTACTGAAATTTTAATTTCCGTATTTATACTTAGAGCTTAGCAACCATCACCATCCACAAGGTTAATTCTCTGAATCGGGAAATTTATTTTACTATGATCGTATGCAGTTTTATTTTTTTCAACTGATTATCAATGAAAAAAGCACAGACTAAAATCTGTGCTTTTCATATTATTTTAAATATTGTTTATTTCTTAGCTGCCGGTTTTTTAGCCGCAGGTTTTTTCGCTGTTGCAGTTTTCTTTGCAGCCGTTGCTTTTTTGGCGGCTGGTTTTTTCTTTTCTGCAAAGGCTTTAGGATCCTGATCTGTAATCCATTTTTTAACCTCATCTAAAGAGAGTTCTTTCAACTCATCAGCTTCGTATTTGGTATCGTCTGCTTTTTTCGGAATTTTGAACATGGCTTTTCCAAACTTGATGAAAGGTCCCCATCTTCCATTTTCAATGGAAATTTTTTCTTTTTCCCACTGCTGGATATATCGGTTGGCTTCTTTTTCAAGCTTAGCATCAATCAGTTCATTGATATCGCTTTGCGAAAGGTTTTCAAAGTCGTATTTCTTAGGAACATTTACAAAAATAGCTTTGTATTTGATAAAGGGACCAAATCTTCCTGTTCCTTTTGTCACGGGCTCTCCTTTATAGGTAGCAATTGGAGCATCAGCAACTTTCTTTTCATTGATGATTTCCTCAGCACGTTTCTGATCTACAGAAAGCGGATCTTCCCCTTTCGGAATACTGATGTAAGTTTCTCCCCACTTCACATAAGGACCAAATCTTCCAACTCCTACGGAAACCGGCTGCCCGTCAACCTCACTCAGATCAAATGGCAATTTGAACAATTCCAAAGCTTCTTCAAAAGTGATGGTTGCAATATTCTGACCAGTCATTAATGATGCAAAAACCGGTTTTTCTTCGTCATCTGTTTCTCCAATCTGGATCATTGCTCCAAATCTTCCGATTCTTGCATGAACATTTTTACCCGTCTTCGGATCTACTCCTAATAAACGGTCTCCGGTTGCACGGTCAGCATTTTCTTCTACATCTTCAATTCTTGGATGGAATTTTGAGTAGAAATTCGTCATCATTTCTTTCCATTTCTGGTCACCACTCGCAATTTCGTCAAAGCTTTCTTCTACTCTTGCAGTGAAGCCATAGTCCAGAATTTCTCTAAAGTTATCCGTTAAGAAGTCATTTACAACTTCACCGATATCTGTAGGAATGAATTTATTTTTATCACCTCCGAATTTTTCTTCAAGAATGACCTTTTTGATCTTATCTTTTACCAGTGACATTTTGATCACCTCACGAGTATGTGGTTCGATTTCTCTTTTATCTACATACTCTCTGTTTTGGATGGTCTGAATCGTAGGAGCATAGGTAGATGGTCTACCAATACCTAATTCTTCGAGTTTTCTAACCAATCCTGCTTCGGTATATCGTGCACTTGGTCTGGTGAATTTTTCGGTAGCAGTAATGGTTTTATAATTTAATACCTCACCTACACTTACTTTCGGTAATAGTTTATCATTGTTCTCTTCATCATCTTCTTCTGTTTTTACAATACCGTAAGCTTTCAGGAAACCGTCAAAAATGATTACTTCTCCCTGTGCTTCAAAATGATGTGGCAATGATGCATTACCAATTTCGATCACTGTCTTTTCAATTTTGGCATTGGCCATCTGAGAAGCTAGTGTTCTTCTGTATATTAATTGATATAATCTGTTTAATTGTACATCAGCTACGCTTTTCACTCCAAAATCTGTAGGACGGATGGCTTCGTGAGCTTCCTGTGCTGAAGCAGATTTCGTAGTATAATTTCTTGGAGAAGAATATTCTGCTCCATATTCTGATATAATTTGTCTTTTCGCTCCTTCAATAGCTTCCTGGGAAAGGTTTACGGAGTCTGTTCTCATATAGGTAATGTATCCTTCTTCATACAGTCTTTGTGCCAGACGCATGGTATTGGTTACATTGTATCCAAGTCTTGAGGAAGCTTCCTGTTGTAATGTGGAAGTTGTAAATGGTGCTGAAGCGGAACGTGTCCCTGGTTTGGTCTCAACATTCAGAACTTTAAATTCTGTAGTTTTTGCCTGCTCCAGGAATTTTTCTGCTTCTTCTTCTTTTTCGAAGTCTTTTTTCAGTTTAGCAGCAATTTCCTGCTCTGTTTTATTTAAAAAGATACCATCAAGTTTAAAGCTTGCTTTTGGTGTAAACTCACGAATCTCTTTTTCTCTTTCAACAATTAATCTTACTGCTACAGACTGTACTCTACCTGCAGAAAGCCCCGGTTTTACTTTTTTCCATAAAACGGGTGACATTTCAAAACCTACAATCCTGTCCAGCACTCTTCTTGCCTGCTGAGCATTCACTAGATTCTGATCAATATCTCTTGGATTGTCGATTGCTTTTAGAATGGCATTTTTGGTAATCTCGTGGAAAACAATTCTTTTTCTGTTTTCAGGCTTAAGTTTCAATTCATCCGCCAGGTGCCATGCAATAGCCTCTCCTTCGCGGTCCTCATCGGAAGCGAGCCATACCATATCGGCTTTCTTTACAGCAGCCTTTAATTCGGTTACCAATTTCTTTTTGTCTGCTGAAACTTCGTAATCAGGACTGAATGTAGTAAGGTCTATCCCCATTCCTTTTTTAGGAAGATCCCGGATATGCCCGAAACTGGATTTCACTTCAAAATCCTTTCCTAAATATTTCTGAATAGTTTTTGCCTTTGCCGGGGACTCTACGATTACTAAATTTTTCGACATTCTAACTAAAAATTTTTGCAAAAGTAAAGCTTTTTTATTTATATACTTTTTGCAGAAGAGTTTTAATTTAACAATCTATGCACTTTATTTGCTTTTTTCATCTGTTCTTTAGATAAAAAAGCCCTTTGTAACATAGGTTTTAGAGAGTTATAAAAAATCAAATTTTAATGATATAGAATTTTTCATCAATCACAATAGATGAAAGAAATATGCACATCACTAAAAAGTGAAAAAAAAGGAGATCATTCCTCTTCAATTATACTTATTTAATGAATTTTGATGTAGAATTTCGCAGTTTTTTTTGACTGCTAATTTTGATATTTACGCCTGAATTGAATATTACACCATCTTATTCAGAATAAAATATTTTATCCTTCTGTATTTTTTTGATCTCAACATATGTATAATAACAGGACTTCCAACTGAAATTCTGACATTATGTTTGCCAACTATATTCTAATGAATTAATTTAAAATTTACTTGAAAGATGTAAAACTAATAATCAATTACTTCAGGAATTTTATATTAACTCAACCATTCCCAAAGAATATTATTATATCTATCATAAGTAAAATTCAATTTTTTCCCATTTGATCTAACAAAAAGAAAATAGAAAAATATAAAAAATAAGAAGAAAAACAACTTTAATTGTCTTTTTATATTTAAGGAAGAGTTTGCAATTATTCCGGGAATTATAAAAGAAAATCCCATACCTATATAAACTCCTGGTAATCTGGTCGCAAAGATTTGATTACCCCTTAAAATATAAAAAAGGCATATTCCAAAAAAAGCTAAATTTCTAAAATATTCATAATAATATACTTTTTTTTCCCCAATTTTATTATATAGTAATAAAATTATAATAAGAATTACATTCATAATATCAGCAAATCCAGTCTTCATTTCATTTCCATAAGTTTTATCAACGTTATATCCTGTATAAGCATTAGATACATCTTGAGGAGTGATAGAGGCAAATGCGTCACCAAAAATACGATATACTTGGAATGGAGCTAATGCTATAGAAATAATCAATAATATAATCCAATGTTTTATATTGAATGGCAGACGAACAAGCCAATATGCCGGGAGAAATATAATTGTAGATTTATGAAAACCTAACGCTAAAAACATCATAAAGAGAAACTTTCCAAGTTTTCTTTGGAATATATAATGTATACTATATACAACAATTGCTCCTCCTAACCCTTGCCTCATATGGCCACAAGTAATAATAAAGTAAACCGGCATAAAAAAATACAAAAAACTAAAACTAGGATAGTCTGAATATTTTTCCATAATCTTATAGGTAAGGAATAATATCAGCCCTGCTACAAGAAAAGTAAGAGTATAAAATGGAAAGCCAGCTTCATATAAAATTCTATTTATAAGAACATAGAGCCATTCAATTTCCATAGAATTTGGTTGAAATGTAGCTTTTTTCCATATATCTTGATAAGTAGTATAAAGTGTAAACCCACCATTATACATACTCTTATATATAGGAAAATCTGCTCCTACGTTATTCCTACCACCAGCAGCTATAAAAAGAATAAAAAAAACAAAAAGCAAAATATACCTAGTTTGCTTAGGTTTTAGAGAATCTTCCCACAGTAAAAGGAAAAGTAATAGAATAAAAGGCAGTAAAAATATAGGATGAAGCATTGCTAAATATTAATTATTTATTATAAATCACATAAAAGCCTGTATTACAGAGTTTAGTTCAAATTTTAAAACAAATCAGAAAATAAATGACATATCTAGTCTAAAACAATGACAAACTATATATTCAATTATTATTAATTTATTATTTATCTTATTATCATCTTAAGAAAACACAATGTACTAAAGTATCGAAAAAATTCCATTGAAACTTATCCAGATTTTATGAGTCTAAATTATTTGTTTCTTTTTTGAAATTAAAAAAAGCTAAAACAATTAATCCATAAAACAGGGGAATGAATAGACGAGTTTCCCATAGTATTCCTACCAAACAAATCATAATAATATAAGGTAATGATAAGATTAAAAAATAGTTGGCCAACCTACGATTATCAATTGTTGGTATAAAAAAATAGATAAAACGAATAAAAGTAAAAGCATATAACCAGCCAGTAATATGATTAATACCTGTTAAGTTGCCTCCTAAAGTAATAGATTCAAAAATATAATAATCATCTCCTGATTTTTGAGGAAACAAAAAACGGAGAATAATATATGGTAAAATAAATGCACAAATTGGAATAAAAAGACTTTTTATGAAATATAATATATTTTCTTTTTTTAATCTCATATTGAATAATAATAAGCTACCAAAAAAGGAAATATTAAGGCAGCTAGTTTCTCTATTTAGCGTAGATACAACAATAATACCCCCTAATAAATATAAATATTTCTGAGAGAAACCATTATGATAATATTGAAAAGAAAAATAAAAGCCACACAAAAGTAAAAATATTGCAGCATTATCATAATGAACAATAACATATTGACTCATTGCCGAGACAAGTGTCATAATTAAAACTATAATCATTCTTTTTTCTGTATTGATTCCAGGAAAAAAAAGTCTATTCTTTAAAATAAAATTTAGAATCCACGAGGTTCCTACTGCAAAAAAAGTATTATATAAAAACAGAGCATGATAATAAGACGTTCCTTTCTTTTGAATATAGGTTTTCAATGGAAAATCTTGATATGCCATTATTTTTTTTAGAAACATTGTTAATACATCAACCGCTTCTCTAGAAAGAAACCGATATTGATATATGCCCATATAATACCAATTCGTAGCAGCCTCTTGATACTTATATGGATAATACGATGACTCAAATCCATAATAGACCATTATTTGAAAAAATATTGGAAATAAGAGTACAAAGTAAAGAGTGGATTTATTTTTCATAAGACAAAAGTATATTATATCAGACGTGAAATCATAACAATAAAGAAGTATTGATAAAAAAGTTACACATCCAAACTGTCATATGAACACTCAGATAATCGGGGATCACTCTGTAAGAGTATACCGAGGAAAATAAGAAGTCGGGAGTTTTTTCTGATGTTCTCAGTCTTGTATAGAAAGATTCAAATCCATAATAAGACATAGCAAACAGCAGAAGCGGAAGTACTATTACAAATAGAAATCCGTTAATTTTTTCATCATTTTTTTTCAACATATCTAAACAGATTCTATTATTCTTTAATAATAATTGTGGTTTAAAATACATTTTTTAATAGGGAACTTTTGCAAAAGTAGTTTTTTTTTTGATTGTATCCAGAATATTTTATTGATTTTCAGCCAAAACTTCCATAGAACTATTTTGATCTAATGCTTAAAAATTTAAATTTGCAGACTTGATCTAAATGCAATGCATCGCTTTTTTATATTTTTATATTATCTGATTTCCAAAAATAAAATTCTATCTGTACTTACAGCCTTAGGAATTGCCATCTTATGCCTATTTTTTGCATCAAAGATCAATTTCGAGGAAGACATCAATCAGATCATTCCTAAAAATGAAAAATCTGATCTCACAGCAAAAGTTCTTAAGCAGCTTAATTTTTCGGATAAGATCATTGTTATTATAGAAAATAAATCCAGTGAAGACAGCTTTCAGCTTTCCGAAACAGCCGATACTTTTTTGAAAAAGATAGAGCCTTTGCAAAAATATATCGGTTCTGTGCAGGGTAAAGTGAATGATAATGAGATTTCGGAAACATTTGATTTCGTCAGTCAGAACCTTCCTTTATTTCTAAATGAGAATGATTACAAGGAAATTGATCGAAAGCTTCAGAAAGACAGCATTGCCAAACAGGTAGAGGATAATTATATCTCTTTGGCTTCTCCCACAAGCCTTGTTACAAAGGAATTTATTAAAAAAGATCCTCTGGGGCTTACTTTTTTAGGAATCAAAAAACTGAATGCACTAAACATCAGTAAAGATTTTAAACTGGAAGACAGCTATATTGTCACCAAAGACGGGAAGAACCTCTTACTTTTCATTGATCCTAAGAATAAGAGTAATGATACGAAGGCCAATGAAGCTTTTGTAGATCAGCTCAACTCAATAAAAGATAGCATTAATAAGCAGTTCAAGGGAAAAACAGAAATAAGTTATTTTGGTTCTCCGGTAATTGCTGTTGCCAACGCAAAGCAGATCAAAAAAGACATTCAGAATACTGTTGTGATTTCCATGACGGTTCTTCTGGTTCTTCTGATCTATTATTTCAGGAACGTCTTTACTCCCATTATTGTCTTTTTACCAACCGTATTTTCCGTGCTGCTTGCTTTACTGATTCTTTATTTTATTAAAGATAAAATTTCTGCTATTTCATTAAGTGTAGGAGCTATTCTGATTGGGATAACGATAGATTACGCCCTGCATATTCTTACTCATTACAAGCATAACAATAATATTGAAGAGCTTTACAAAGAGATCACCCAGCCTATTATATTGAGTAGTGCAACCACCGCTGTTTCATTCTTATGTCTGGTTTTTGTACGGTCTGAAGCATTGAAAGATCTTGGGCTTTTTGCTGCGATTACAGTGATACTTTCTTCTATTTCAGCATTAATTATTGTTCCTCAGCTCTATAAACCCAAAGAAAAGGGAGAACATCTCAATACCAATTTCATTGACAAAATCGGGTCATATCCTTATGAGAAAAATAAACCTTTAATCATTGGATGCTCCGTCATCATTCTTGCCTGCCTGTTCGGATTCAGGCATGTAGGTTTCAATGAAGACATTGGTGATCTGAATTATATCCCAAAAGATCTGAAAATCAGTGAAGAAAAACTGCAGAAGCTTTCTGACATTACTTCAAAATCCATTTATACCATTTCCTACGGAGATTCTGAAGAGGAAGCTTTAACCAGAAACTCCGAATTGAGCAGTTTCCTTGAAAAAGAGAAAAAAGAAGGCAAAATATTAAGCTACAACTCCATCGGAAGTATTGTTCTTTCGGAAAAAGACCAGCAAAAAAAGATTGAGAAATGGAACAGTTTCTGGAATGATTCTAAGAAAAATCAAACTCTATCCGCATTGATCAGCAATGGAAATAAATTCGGGTTCAACAGCTCTGCTTTTGACAATTTCAACGAAGCCTTACACAAAAATTATTCTTCATTAACTCTGAAAGATTATGAAAAAGTAAAAGCACTTCAGATTTCGGAATTCATGAACAATGAAAATGGTTTTTACACCGTTTCGAATGTGGTAAAAGTAGACGAGAAGAAAAGAGATACTTTCATTAAAGATATCGAAAAGAAGCATGATGCGATTGCCATTGACCGCCAGCAGATGAATGAAAACTTCCTGGGATTACTGAAAAGAGATTTCAATACGTTAATCAATTACTCTCTTTTAGCTATTGTTCTAACGATTATTGTTTTCTTCAGAAATTTTGAACTAACCGTTCTCACCATGTTCCCGATTGTTCTAACAGGGGTTGTCACAGCAGGAATTCTTTATTTCTTAGGATTGGAATTAAATATTTTCAGTACCGTGGTTTGTACACTCGTATTTGGAGTGGGAGACGATTTCAGTATCTTCCTGACGCAAGCCATGCAAAAAGAGCATACAACAGGTAAAAATGAATTACCAACTTATAGAACATCCATTATCCTTGCGGTTTTCACCACTATTCTTTCCATTGGATCTCTAATCTTTGCCAAACATCCAGCGCTGCATTCTTTAGCATTGGTTGCCCTGATCGGAATGTTCTCAGTTATTATTATTACTTCTACCCTTTATCCTTTTTGGTTCAGATTATTCATTACCAACCGGGCGAAGAAGGGTCTTTCTCCGATTACCTTCAGGTTATTTCTGCGGGCAGTGTTCTCGTTTTTATATTATGGATTAGGCGGATTGGTATTTTCTGCTGTCGGAAGCTTATTTATTAAGAACTCAAAGGGAAGAACATTAGATATCATCAAATTAATTCTTGCTAAATTTCTAACATCGGTGCTATACATTACTCCTTTTGTAAAGAAAAGAGTGATTAAAAATCCATCCGAAGATTTTAGCAAACCTGCTGTTATTATAGCCAACCACACCTCTTTTCTGGATACGCTGGCCATCGCAATGGCCACTCATAAAATTATCTATCTGGTGAATGACTGGGTATATGATTCTCCTGTTTTTGGAAAACTGGTAAAGGCTCTCGGCTTTTATCCGGTTTCACAGGGAATTGAAAATGGAATGGAGAAACTGAAAGAAAAAATTGCACAGGGATATTCTCTTGTCGTTTTTCCTGAAGCAGAACGTTCTTACACCAATGATGTGAAAAGATTCCATAAAGGAGCATTTTATCTTGCCGAGCAATTCGGTCTGGATATTCTGCCACTCTACATCCACGGAAACTCCGAAGTATTACCGAAAGGAGATTTCATCATCTACAATGGAAGCATTACTGTGAAAGTAGGAAACAGAATCAGCAAGGATGATATGAGTTTCGGAAAAAACTATTCTGAAAGGACGAAGAAGATCAATGCTTATTTCAGAGAAGAATTTGCAAAACTGAGAGAAGAGATCGAGGACGAAAATTATTTTAAAAATAAATTATTCCTGAGCTATCTGTATAAAGACAGTGAAGTGGTAAAAGAAGTAAAAGAAGACTTTAATACCAACAAATCTGTATATTTCGAACTGAACAAACATATTTCAAATGAAGCCAATATTTTACACATGGCAGATGATTTCGGACAGAAAGATGTTTTGTTGACTTTATACCAGGCCAGCCGAAGAGTCTTTTCTTTGATAAAAAATAATGATAAAAGAGCAACGGCAGCCCATAGTTATCTGGTAAAAAGAAGAAAGATCCAGTATATAAAAGACCTTTCGGAAGTGAATAAAAAGATTGATGTACTTCTGGTCTCAGATGATCATTTTACAATGGATGATATTCATATTTTTCCTGAAAAGATCATTTTTGTAAATACAAAAAACACATCATTTAAAAGTGATAATTATGCACTGGAATTTAGTTCTGAATCATTAAAAGTATTTAAAACTAAATAATAAATATGAAAAACATATTTTTGTAAACACTAAAGAAAACTAATGAAGAAAAATATACTTGTCATATATTATTCACAAACCGGACAACTCGAAGATATTGTGAGAAACATAGCCAAGCCTTTTGAAGCTCAAAAGGACGCTTATGATATTACGTATTACAACATTCAGCTTAAAGAAGATTTTCCTTTTCCATGGCCGGGTGATGTTTTTTTCAATACTTTTCCTGAATCTTATTTACAGATTCCCAAAGAAATTCTGCCTCCATCCGAAGAAATTCTGAACAAAAAGTATGACCTTATCCTTTTTGGGTATCAGGTATGGTATCTCACACCATCCATTCCTATTATTTCATTCTTAAAGAGTGAATATGCAGGACGTATTCTTAAAGATACTCCTGTAGTCACCATCTCCGGAACCAGAAATATGTGGATGCTTTCCCAGGAAAAATTAAAAGTATACTTAAAAGATTTGCAGGCTAAGCTTGTAGGGAATATTGCTTTGGTAGACAGGCACGACAATTATACCAGCGTACTGACTATTCTTCGATGGCTTACCACAGGCCAGAAAGAAAAATCAGGGATGCTTCCCGCTGCAGGAGTTTCCGACGAAGAAATTTCAGGATCTGTAAAGTATGGCGAGATTATTGAAAGACATTTTAAGAATAATGACCTTAATAATTTGCAGCCGGATCTTGTGAAAAACGGAGCCATTGAAATTCGTGCATTTTTGGTACGCGTAGAGAAGGTAGGAAACAAAATTTTCACAGTATGGTCTAACCTGATTATCAAGAAAAAAGAGAAACGTCCATTGCTGATAAAATTCTTTAAGGTATATTTGATGGCAGCGATATGGATTATCTCACCTGTCGTTTTGGTTTTACACCTGCTTACAACCCCTATATTTTGGTTTAAAAGACAAAAACAAAAAAGATATTTACAAGGAATTAATTTAAAATAGAATGTACGACGTATTTATAACAAAAGCATCAAAATACTTACCCAATGAGCCGGTAGCGAATGATGAAATGGAGACTTATCTTGGGCTTATCAATGATGCGCCATCTAAAGCAAAATCACTTATCCTAAGAAATAATAAAATCACGACAAGATACTACGCTTTAGACAAAGAAGGAAATCCCACACACTCTAATGCGCAGCTGACTGCAAAAGCAATTGAAGGACTTTTTGATGAAAACTTCAAAAAGGAAGATATGAAGTTGCTATCTGTAGGAACTACTTCACCAGACCAGATCCAGCCTTCTCACGCTTCTATGGTACATGGTGAACTGAACATCGGAAAATCTATTGAGATTAATACTTCAACAGGTCTTTGCAATTCAGGAATGAATGCCCTGAACTATGGATTTCTTTCTGTAAAAGCTGGTGTACAGGAAAGCGCAGTATGTGCTGGTTCCGAAAGAATGTCTGCATGGATGACTGCTGATAAATTCAACCATGAGGCTGAAAATTTAAAATTATTGGAAGAAAGACCTATCATTGCTTTCAAAAGAGAATTCCTGAGATGGATGCTTTCTGACGGAGCAGGTGCTTTTCTTCTGCAAAATAAACCAAGAGAAACCGGAATTTCGTTAAAGGTAGAATTCATAGATTTCTATTCTTATGCTCACGAAATTGAAGCATGCATGTATGCAGGATGTGACAAACTGGAAGACGGAAGCCTGAAATCATGGGCAGATTACCCTTCCGATGAATGGTTGAAGCAATCTATTTTTGCCATCAAACAGGATACTAAAATCCTTGATAAATACATCCTTGTAAAAGGAGCAGAAAGTTTAAGATCATCTTTTGACAAACATAATTTGGATCCGGAAAAAATTGACCACGTATTGGCACATATTTCTTCAGGATATTTCAAAGACGGACTGAAAGAAGAGTTTGCTAAAAAAGGAATGGATTTCCCTGCAGAAAAATGGTTCTATAACCTTTCTGATATCGGAAACATCGGAGCCGGATCTATATTTGTTGCTCTTGAAGAACTGATGAATTCCGGAACTTTGAAAAAAGGAGAAAAAGTACTTCTTTGTGTTCCTGAAAGTGGAAGATTCGCTTACTCTTGTGCTTTATTAACCGTTTGCTAATGGAAAACAGACTACCAACATCCGATAAAGATTTTGTAGAAAGCCTTATTCCGCAAAGGTTCCCTTTTGTGATGGTACATGAGTTGTCAGAATATTCTGAAAACCATCTTTTATCTGGTTTTGAGATTAAAGAAGATAACCTTTTCATCCAGGACGGATTATTTCAGGCTTCAGGACTGATTGAGCACCAGGCGCAGAGCGTTGCACTGCACACAGGATATAAATATTATCTGCTGGGAAAAGATGCTCCAACCGGATATATCGGAGGCATTAAATCTTTTGAAGCAGAAATGCTTCCAAAAACAGGAGATCATCTGAAATCTGAGGTAACCATCCTCAATGAAGTAATGGGAGTTACGCTGGTAGATATTGTTACCAAACTGAACGGTGAAGTGATTGCAAAATCTCAAATGAAAACCGCTGTAAAATAAACTGGAAATGGAAATAAAGGAAGAGAATATCATCAATATACACAACTTTTTACCGCATCGCGAACCGATGTTGATGGCAGACTATATTCTGGAACTGACCAAGGAAAAAGTAGTGACTTCCTTTGAAATAAAAGAAGATAATGTATTTGTTCACAACAATGAGTTTGTAGAAGCCGGATTAATCGAAAATCTTGCCCAAACGTGCTCATCTATTCTTGGACAAAGCTTCTTTGAAAACCCTGATGCCGATACAAAAGTAATCGGGTTCATTACCAATATCAAGAAGATTGAAATATTTGCCCTTCCAAAAGTTAATGACAAAATCATTTCCAAGGCATCTCTTATTTCGCAGTTTGAAAACATCTGCCACATCTTCTGTGAAACATTTCATAATGATGAATTATTGATCAGAGCAGAAATCAACCTGTTTATTCAGGAAGTAAAATCGTAAAGATCAATTCAACATAGAATAGAAAAGCTGTACAAAACGTACAGCTTTTTTTATTCTAAACCTTAATCTTAAATGAATTTGTGAAAATTTGTGCATTCATTTGTGCTATTCGTGTTAAAATATAGGTTTTGGCTAAAGCCATTTGAGATACTCTATTTTATAAGAGGGCTAAAGCCCACTCATATTGAATTGATTATAAAAACCTTACAGAAAAACGTTTCTTTTTTGTTTATTTACACATTCACCACCCGCTCACAAACCAACTGATAATCAATTTACTACAATCATTAAAACCTCATCACAGGATGAATTATTTCACGTGAAACATTGGAAAAATCCGTGAAACTCTGATCATCAGGGACAAACAGCTTTAAACAACAAAAAAGCGGAACATTTCCGCCCCGCTTTTCTCTTTATTTTTAACAAAAGAATTAATATCCAAAGATCTCTTCAAGAGATACTTCATTAAATTCTCCCATTTTGTTGATCGATTCCATATTCAGGTTTTCTTTCTTACCTATGATGGCTGTATTGTATTTTACAGGCTTCACTTCAGTATTGTAGAACCCTGTAAGCTGCGGCAATGTCAGCCCCTGGATTTCAGCATAAACATCTTTTCTCAAATCATAATCAACCCCTAGTTTTTTCAGTGCTAACTGATTGAAGAAGATATTCGTTCTGTTGATTCTGTTGGATGCAATCTGTTTTAATGCAGAACCTCTTGCATTTTCAAACTGAGCCGGGATTTGTGGTAAAGATACCATCAGCTCGTTCATTGCATTTACGGCTAAAGGAAGCTTGTTTGACTGTGTTCCGATGTAGTTCGTTACATAGTTTGCTTTCCCTTTTTCCGAAGCATTTGCATAAGAAACATAAGCAGTATAAGCTAATGACTTACTTTCTCTGATTTCCTGGAAAACGATAGAAGATAGTCCTCTTCCGAAATATTCGTTGAAAACATTGGCTTTCCCGAAATTCCCAAGATTTACAGTATTAGCTTTTGCTACTTTAGACATTTCCATCTGTACCATGTCATAATTCGTGAAGTATACTTTTCCTTCCGTAGTCGGTTCAGCATATTCTTTTGCCTGTGCTGGCTGAAGGCTTGTATTGGTGATAAATGGCTTCACTGCTTTTTCCAAACCTGACTGATCCTGCCCATAAAGAAGTACCTGATAAGGATATTGGTTCAGTGTTTTCACTTTCTTCATCAATTCTACAGCGTCAATGCTCTCAAGACGTTCTTTGGAAACGATGTCCGTCATTCTTGAGTTTTTACCATATTTAGCATAGTTGGAAAGAGCAGCCATAATTCTCACTTTATCTTTCTTACCTGCAGCTCTTGATTCAAGGATTGTTTTTACCGTTTGAGCATAAATTGCTTTATCCGCTTTTACATTCGTCATCCAGTGGTTCATCAACTCTACCCCTTTCTTCATATTACTTTCAAGACCACTTAATGTAATGATCATCTGGTCGTTTGAAGTTCTCAAGCTATAGCTGATTCCAAGTTTAAAGAATTCTTCTTTCAGCTGTTCCGGAGTATATTTATCTGTTCCAAGATATTCAAAAAGAGTTCCTGCAACAGAAAGTTCCTTGTCATTATCTGTTCCGAAAGGGAAAACATAACTGATCTGAGCGATCTCATTATACTTGTTCTTTACGAAGCTTACCGTTTTATCTTTGATTTTTGAAGTTTGAATAGCCGTTTTAAAATCAATAAATTCTGGCTTGATTTCAGGTACTTTTGTATTCAGAATATCTTTAAGGAAAGGAGACTGAGCCTCTCTGTTCAGTTTAATTGGGGTAATCCCAGGATTCTGTACACGTACAAGCTTGTCATTCACTCCTTTTTCTTTATAAATAACAACATAATTGTCTTTATAAAAATCGTTGGCAAATTTCACTACATCAGCTTTCGTGATTTTGTCATACTGATTGATCTCATCAAGCTCTTGTTCCCATGTTCTTACATTGATATAAGAATCATACAATTCAGTCGCTAATCCGTCAGCTGTTTCCCAGCTCTTCATACGCTGAACTTTTTTATCATTCACGATAGCTTTCAGCATCCAGTCTGGAAACTGTCCTTTTTTCACAAGATCCAGCTGATCCATCAGAAGTTTTTTAGCTTCGCCAAAGCTTTGGCCTTCTTTAGGAGTTACTACCAATCCAAACGTCCCGTACATTTTGTAAGGTGACTCATACGCTCCTGCTCCAAGCGTTTTTTGCTTTTGATTGATATTAAGGTCAATTAATCCTGCATCTCCTCTGTTGCTCAAGATTTCAGATACTATGTCTGCCAGTCTTGCTTCCTGAGTTCCATAGGAATCTGTTCTCCATGCAATTGTCATTCTTGGTGTAGTCGGGCTTTTTACAGTCCTTGTAACAATGCTGGTCATCGGCTCTTCTGTAACCATTTTTTTCATTGGAAGTTCTTTGTATTTGAATGCACCGAAATACTGATCAACTAGCTTTATAGTTTTGTCATAATCAAGATCTCCCACCAATACAACAGCCATGTTATTAGGCACATAATACGTATCAAAATACTTGTGAATCGCTTCCATAGAAGGGCTCTTCAAATGTTCTGAAGTACCTATTGTAGTCTGCTGTCCGTTCGGATGTTTTGGGAAAAGGGCCTGCATCAATGAATAGAATACAAGACGGCTGTCATTGTCCTGAGCTCTGTTGTATTCCTCATATACCGCTTCAAGCTCTGTATGGAAAAGACGCAATACCAGTTCTGAAAAACGCTCTTTCTCTACTCTTAACCATTTTTCTAATTCGTTGGAAGGAATATTATTTTTATAAACTGTTTCATCCAGGGATGTATGAGCATTTGTTCCTGTAGCTCCCAAGGAAGAGATCGCTTTATCATATTCGTTAGCGATAGCATATTTAGAGGCTTCCTGCGAAACTTCATCAATTTTTTTATAAAGTTCTTTCTTTTTTTCAGGATCTTTTTCGGCTTTGTGCTGTTCATAAAGATCAGAGATCTGCTTGAGTAAAACTTTTTCTTTTTCCCAGTCCTGAGTTCCCAGATGTGAAGTTCCTTTGAAAACCATGTGCTCAAGGTAGTGAGCTAATCCTGTATTATCACTTGGGTCGTTATTGGATCCTGTTCTTACCGGAATATAAGTCTGGATTCTCGGGGCATCATCATTTTTTGCCAGATACACCTTTAATCCGTTTTTCAATGTATACACCCGTACTCCAGCCTGATCATTCTTTACAGTTTCATAAGAATACCCTTGAGCATCTGTCAGCTTTTGGGTCTCGAATTTCTGTGCCATTGCGCTGATCATACAGAAAAGCGAAACAGAAATAAAAAACTTTTTCATAGTCGTTATTTAATAATTATTTTTCTATCCAAATTTCTAGACATTAGTCTTATTTATACAGACACTTGTTACAAAAGAATCGTTACAAGTGGAAATAATAAATCTTAAGAGATTATTTTACACAGATTAGTTAAGGCGTTCCTTGCTTCATTGGAAAAATAAAATTTGGTTTTATTAGAATGTTGAAGATTTATTGAAGATATCACCTCTATTTCACTACAATAACTCCCTCAGATTTAATATGATTTACATATAATGTATTTTCACTATTTTAGCCACCTGATTAAAAGAATCAAAAACAGGTGAACAATTTTTCATCTGGAATCTAAAAAAATGAACATTATTTAGATGAAAAAGCAAGACCTACCTCAAGACGAAAGTAACCTGAAATCCGCCAACATGACTGAAGTTCTGTATGTAACGGATGAGAACGACAACTACACGACAGCAAACAGTACGGGCTGGGATGCCAAGAAAGCTGCTCTGGATGAATCTATGGAGCTTATTTATGAGAGAATTGAGGAAGCAAAGCAAAATGTTGCCCATAATATAGCAAGTCCTATTGCCTATTTTATGGAACTGAACAAAATGGATCTGGGAGTCCTTGCTTCTTATGTAGGAATGTGGCAATGGAGGGTGAAAAGACATTTTAAACCCAAAATATTTAAAACACTAAGCGAAAATGCACTGAAAAAATATGCCGATGCATTCGGTATTTCAGTGGATGAATTAAAAAACTTCAACGGAAAATAAATGAAATGGGCTCAAAATACTGCCCGTTCCATTTGACCAATGAAAAGATACAATCTGCAAATGAAATTAAACTTTGAACACCATCAGACTGCGCATTGCGAAAACGGTGTTGCTTCTAATCTACTGCTTAATAAAGGCCTGAAACTGAGCGAACCCATGATCTTCGGGATCGGTTCCGGACTGTTTTTTGTCTATCTTCCTTTTTTAAAGGTGAATTTTGCTCCGGGCTTCAGCTATCGTCCGATGCCGGGTGCTATTTTCAGTAAAGCAGCCAAAAGATTAGGAATTAAAATCAAAAGAGAAAAATTCTCAAATCCTAAAGATGCCCAAAAAGCTCTTGAAAGAAATCTGGAACAAAATATTCCTACAGGACTTCAGGTGGGAGTTTTCAACCTTACTTATTTTCCTGAAGAGTATAAATTTCACTTCAATGCCCACAATCTTGTGGTCTACGGAAAAGAAGATGGAAAATTTTTGATCAGTGATCCGGTAATGGATTATACCACTTCTCTTTCCGAAGCAGAACTGGAAAAAGTAAGATATGCTAAAGGAGCACTTCCTCCAAAAGGACATATGTACTATCCTATTTATGTCCCAGAGAATGTGAATCTTGAAGAAGCTATCAAAAAAGGGATTAAGGATACCTGTAAAAATATGCTGGCACCTGTACCGCTTATCGGAGTAAAAGCCATGAGATGGGTGGCAAAAAGCATCCCGAAATGGGCAGAAAAGAAAGGCACAAAAGTGACCAACCATTATTTGGGACAATTGATCAGAATGCAGGAAGAAATTGGAACCGGAGGCGGAGGCTTCAGATTTATCTATGGAGCATTTCTCCAGGAAGCAGCTGTTATTCTTAAAAATGATGAATTAAAAGAATTATCAAAAGAAATCACTTCTATTGGTGACCTTTGGAGAGACTTTGCCGTGGATATTGCCCGTGTTTATAAAAACAGAAACTCCAAAAGCAATATCTATAACGAACTTTCAAAAACGATGCTGCACATTGCAGACCTGGAAGAAGCTTTCTATAAAAAACTGAGAAAAGCGATCTGATATGGCAGAAAATATGATTGAGATCAAAAACTTATATAAGAAATACAAAAATTCTGATGAGTTTTCTGTAAATGATATTTCTTTGAGCATCAGTAAAAATGAAATCTATGGAATTCTCGGGCCTAACGGGGCCGGAAAAACAACACTGATTTCTATGCTTTCGGGACTCATAAAACCTACTTCGGGACAGTTTACAATCAATGGACTGTCTCCACAAAAAGACGGTTTTAAAATCAGAGAAATCATCGGAATTGTTCCACAGGAATATGCATTATATCCAACGCTTACCGCTAAAGAAAACCTGATGTTTTTCGGAAGTCTGTATGGTTTAAAACACAACCAGCTCAAAAAAGCAATTGACGAATCTCTGGAGATTATGGGACTTTCAAAATTTGCCAATAAGCAGGTAGGACAGTTTTCAGGAGGAATGAAACGCCGCTGCAACCTCATCGCCGGCACTCTTCACAATCCTAAAGTTCTCTTTCTTGATGAACCAACAGTAGGTGTGGATGTTCAGTCTAAAAAAGCAATTATCGACTATCTTTTAGATTTAAACAAACAGGGAACCTGCATTATTTATACTTCCCACCACCTTTCGGAAGCAGAAGAATTCTGTACAAAAATTGCCATCATCGATCATGGAAAAATTCACGCTGTAGGAACACCTGAAGAACTTGTTTCACAGATTGCGAATGCCGAAAACCTTGAAGATGTTTTCATTTCATTAACCGGAAAAGAATTAAGAGATGTTGTTGTATAAATTGTGGAGAAGTTTTATTAAGGAAATCCTTCTGCTAAAAAGAGATATCGGAGGAATCGTCATCATCTTTGTGATGCCGTTACTTTTGATTGTAACCATTACCCTTATTCAGGATTCTACCTTTAAAAACCTTGAAGGATCAAAGATTCCGATTATTTTTATTGATCAGGATAAATCTGAAGTATCAAAAAATATAAAAGTAGAACTGGAAAACAGCAAAACGTTTCAGTTACTGACCAATTTCAATGAAAAATCTGCTCAGGATGCTGTCTTTTCTGGAGATTATCAGATGGCGATAGTTATTCCTGAAAATTTAACGAAAGATTTAAATTCCAATATTGATTCTAAAGTTCAGACCATTGTAAGTTCATTCGGGCTTGAAGGAGATTCTGCAAAAGTAAAGACAGCAGCTCCTAAAGCGAAAGAAATTCACTTATATTTTGACCCTGCTACCAATGCCGGATTCAAGAATTCGGTAATGAACTCTGTGAATAAAATGGTTTTTGAGATTGAAAATAAAAAGATCTACAAAGCATTCCAGGATCAACTGGGAACTACAGAAAATCTTGACGAAAATAAAAACCTCATCAGCTTTAAAGAAATCACACCGAAGAAAGGAGAAATGGATGTGATGCCGAATTCAGTTCAGCACAACGTTCCTGCATGGACCCTTTTTGCGATCTTCTTTATTGTAGTCCCTTTATCCATCAATCTGGTAAAAGAAAAAAGCCAGGGAACAAGTGTAAGAGCAAGAATAAGCCCTACTCCTTATTTTGTACATATTTTGGGAAAAACATTTACCTATCTTATTATCTGTCTTATTCAGTTTTTACTGATGGTTGCCGTTGGGATTTATCTTTTCCCTTATATGGATCTTCCGGCTTTTGATGTATCCGGAAAAATGTTCCAGCTTGTAACAGTTACCTTATTTGCAGGGCTGGCAGCCATTGGATTTGGAGTTTTATTAGGAACAATTGCTGATACACAGGAGCAGTCTGCCCCATTTGGAGCAACCTCTGTAGTGGTTTTGGCGGCTATTGGAGGAATCTGGGTTCCTGTATTTTTAATGCCGGAATTTATGCAGACCGTAGCCAAGTTCTCTCCTATGAACTGGGGATTGAATGCCTATTATGATATTATTTTAAGAAACAGCGGAATTGGTGGAATTGCCAAAGAATTGGTATTCCTTTTCTTATTCTATATTGCCACCGTAGCTATTTCTATTTTTTACGAAAGAAAACAAAATGCAGTCTAAAGAAAACATATTAACCTGTACTGAAGAAGTAAGAGTACGATTCAATGAAACAGATCCGCTGGGAATTGTCTGGCATGGACATTATATCGTGTATTTTGAAGACGGAAGAGAAGCTTTCGGCCGTCTGCATGGTCTTACTTATCTTGATATTCAGAATGCAGGATTTGTAACTCCTATCGTAAAAAGTACCTGTGAGCATTTTCTTCCTTTAAAATATGGAGAAACATTCAAAATTGTAACTACTTTTATCAATTCTGTTTCTGCCAAACTGATCTACCGCTATGAGCTTTTCAATCAGGAAGACCAATTGGTATGCAGTGGAGAAACGATTCAGGTATTTCTTGATAGTAATGGAGGTTTATGCCTGTACAATCCGGAGTTTTTTCAAAACTGGAAAGATAAAATGGGATTATCATGAGCAAGGAAATTTATATCACAGACTACAATTGTGTAACTCCGCTAGGTTTCAATGTTGATTCCAATTGGAACGCTCTTTTGGAAGGAAAATCGGGAGTCGCTTTGCATAAAATCATAGACAATCAGGATGCTTTTTACGCTTCTATGATTGATTCTGACAAACTGGATGAAGAATTCAACAGATTCTTTACTCAGAATACAATTAATTTCACAAGACTGGAGAAAATGCTTCTTTTAAGCTTACAGCCTCTTGTAAAGAAACATACTATATCAGAAGACACAGCTTTTATCCTTTCCACCACAAAAGGAAATATCAGCCTGTTAAAAAACAAGTCTGAATTACCGGAAGGCGTCTATTTATCAAAATTAGCCGAAAAAATTGCTGACTTTTTTGGATTTAAAACAAAACCCACCATCGTTTCCAATGCCTGTGTTTCAGGGGTAATGGCGATTTCTGTTGCTAAAAATATGATTCAGGCAGGAAAATACAAAGATGCCTTTGTGATTGCAGGTGATGAACTTTCTGAATTTGTTATTTCAGGATTCAATTCATTTCAGGCAATAGGATCAGGACCCTGCAAGCCCTATGATAAAAACAGAGACGGCATCAATATTGGTGAGGCAGCAGCAGCAGTTTATATAACCAGCGGCCATTCTGACGAAGCAATCTCACAAAACGAAAAATTCAGGTTTAAAGTACTTGGAGACTCTGCCGTCAATGATGCCAATCATATTTCCGGCCCTTCAAGAACAGGAGACGGTTTATATGCCAGTATCAAAAATGCCATAACTGAAGCTCATGTTTCTTCAGAACAAATCGATTTTATTTCTGCCCACGGAACCGCTACTTTATATAACGATGAAATGGAAGCCATTGCCTTCAACAGGATGGACCTTCAAAACACTCCGCTCAACAGTATGAAAGGATATTATGGACATTGTTTAGGAGCATCCGGACTCTTGGAAAGCATTATTTCTATGGAAAGTGCTCTTCACTGCACTTTACTTCCATCAAAGAATTTTGAAGAAATGGGAGTAACCCAACCTTTGAATATCATCAGAGAAAATCAAACTTCAGAAATAAAATATATTCTAAAAACCGCTTCCGGTTTTGGTGGGTGTAATGCCGCTATTGTATTGGAAAAATGTTAAATTGAACGCGATGAAGAAAACGAACACCTGTACCATAGAACATTCAAAAATAACCGTTGACGGAAATCTTATTTTTGAAAGCCAAAGCGAAACCTTTCAGGAATTTGCCAAAGAAGCTTATAAAAGTTTAGATCTCAGCTATCCTAAATTTCATAAAATGGATAACCTGAGCAAACTGGCTTTTCTTTCCGCCGAAACCATTTTGAAAGACGAAGATCACAGCAGAACAGCTATTGTTTTTGCTAACAGATCATCCAGTCTGGATACGGATTTCAAATACCAGGAAAGCATCAACGATCAGGATAACTTCTATCCGAGTCCTGCAGTTTTTGTCTACACTTTACCCAATATCTGTGTAGGCGAAATCAGCATTAAACACAAAATGCAGACAGAAAATGCTTTTTTTGTGCTGGATGATTTTGATGAGAAGTTTTTAAATGATTATTCTGAACAAATCCTGCAGTCTGGCAAGGCTGACAAAGTATTGTGCGGCTGGGTGGAATTGTATCAGGAAAATTACAAAGCTTTTGTATATTTGCTCACCTTATAAAAATGTAACAATATAACAGTGCAATGATGTAATGATCTTTATGATATACTGATGCACTGATAAACCAACTTAATTATGGAAAACTTAAAAACAGAATTGAAGCACAAAATTATTGAAGTTCTTAACCTTGAAGATGTATCTGTGGAAGAAATTAAAGATACTGATCCGTTATTCGGAGGAGGATTAGGGCTTGATTCTATCGACGCTTTGGAATTGATCGTTCTTCTTGATAAAGACTACGGAATAAAATTAGCCGATCCTAAAAAAGGAAAAGAGATTTTCCAATCTATTGATACGATGGCTAAATTCATCGAGGACAACAGAACAAAATAATTATTATTTAAAAGCATGCTCCCACAGGAAAAAAACCACTGTGCCATCGCGTTAAATAATTCAAGAAAAACTAATTAATGAGTCAAAAAATTGCCATAACAGGAATGGGCATCATTTCCTCCATCGGAAACAATGTAGAGGAAAATTTTATTTCATTACAATCCGGAAAACACGGGATTTCAGATATTGAAATGTTTGAAACCCGCCATGCCGGAATCATTAAAACGGGTGAAATAAAGCTATCCAATGAAGCACTTGTAGAGAAACTTCAGCTTGCTGAAGACAATAATGTAACAAGAACGTCTTTATTGGGAATGATTGCGGCCAAAGAAGCTGTAGAAAGTGCCGGAATTGCAGATATCAATAGCTGCAGAACCGGACTTATCTCTTCTACCAGTGTAGGAGGAATGGATATCACTGAAAAATATTTCTACTCTTACGAGGACTTTCCTGAAAAGCAAAAATATATTGACGCTCACGATGCCGGAAATTCCTCATTGGCTATTGCCGGTTATCTGGGATTAAAAGGAATGGTTTCTACCATCAGTACAGCCTGTTCATCAGCAGCTAATGCGATTATGATGGGTGCTAAACTGATTAAAAACGGAGTTTTGGACCGTGTGATTGTCGGGGGAACAGATTCTCTTTCAAAATTCACTTTGAATGGATTCAATACGCTGATGATTCTTACCGATTCTTATAATACTCCTTTTGACAATAACAGAAAAGGACTGAACCTTGGGGAAGCAGCCGCTTTTTTAGTTCTTGAATCTGAAGAAATCGTTAAAAAAGAAAATAAAAAGGTTCTTGCTTATCTTTCCGGATACGGAAATGCCAACGATGCACACCATCAAACCGCTTCTTCAGAAAACGGACAAGGTGCATTTTTAGCGATGCAGCAGGCCCTCAAAATTTCCGGATTGGAAAAAGAAAATATAGATTATATCAACGTTCACGGAACAGCTACTCCCAACAATGATTTATCTGAGGGAATTGCCATGATAAGAATCTTCGGAGAAAATCAGGTACCTGAATTCAGCTCTACAAAAGCGTTTACAGGACATACTTTAGCTGCTGCTGCAGGAATTGAAGCTGTATTTTCAATTTTAGCCATGCAAAACAGCATCATCTTCCCGAACCTGAATTTTAAAACAAAAATGGAAGAGTTTGACCTTACTCCTATTACCGAATTGAAAGAGAAAAACATCAATCATGTTCTTTCCAACTCATTTGGATTCGGAGGAAACTGTTCAACCTTAATTTTCTCAAAATCATGAGTGCAGTATACATCAACAGTGCAGCCTGTATCTCAGTTCAGGACACTTTAAACGAGAATATTCTTCAGAACCTTACTCCTGAGAATTCTTCCAATATCATTAAGGCAATAGAACCTAATTACAAAGAGTTTATTCCGCCTGCAATGATCAGAAGAATGTCTAAAACAGTAAAAATGAGTTCTGTAGCATCACATTATGCATTGAAGGAAGCTGGTATTGAAAAACCAGATGCCATCATTGCAGGAACAGGAATGGGCTGCTCTCAGGATTCTGAAAAGTTCCTGAAAAATGTGATTGACAATCATGAAGAATTTCTTACTCCTACCTTTTTCATACAGTCTACTCACAACACGGTAGCAGGGCAGATTGCTCTGGGATTACAGTGCCATGCGTATAACTTCACCTATGTAAACACTTCTTCTTCACTGGAATTTTCGTTACTGGATGCCCAGCTTCAGATTAATGACGGGGAAGCAGAAAATGTTCTGGTAGGTTCTACAGATGAGCAGACAGCCAGAACAATGGAGCTTTACTGCTTAAATAATACAATCAAAAAAGAAGCAGATCTTCCTGCAGATTATTTAAACTCTACGACTAATGGAGTGATTTGGGGTGAAGGTGCCAGTTTCTTTGTTGTAGGAAAAAATAAGACCGAAAACTCTTATGCCAAGATTAAAAATATCCAGATCAGTAACACGATTGAATTGAATGAAATACAGGATTTTATCCAAAATTTCTTAACCCAAAACAATCTTTCCACTCGTGATATTGATGTGGTTATCCTGGGATTCAGCGGCGATGCACAATCAGATATGTATTATACAAAAGCAATGGATTTATTTCCGGATTCATCACAGTTGTATTACAAACATTTGAGTGGAGAATTTAATACGGCAAGTGGTTTTTCAACCTTTATAGCTTGTCATATTTTGAAGGAACAGCAGATCCCGGAAATTATGATGATCAATTCTGAGAAAAAAGAGAGTGTGAAGAATGTTCTTCTTTACAATCATCTGGGAGGTGATGATCACAGTTTGGTATTATTGGAAAAGGCATAATTGTTGAAAAGTCAATAGTGTTTATAATTAAAGCAGTACAGTTGTCATTCTGACTAAGGAAGAATCTCTTCTTTTCATATTATAGATTCTTCATTTCACTTCGCTACACTCAGAATGACAGAATGGGTATAAATCCAGGAAGTTTAACAATAAAAAACAGTCAGCAATGAAACATTATCCCTTCATCCTCTTCTATCTTTTCTGTAACGTTTTTATCTATGCGTTTCACGGAAGTATTTGGGTGTATTTATTTTGTTTTTTTGCGTTCTCTGCTGTGGTGGTTTGGGGTTCATTTGATATTGAACTGGGCTATTTTGTGAACAGCATTACTCATAAACGAACCAGACTCAAAGAAGTGGCTCTTACGTTTGATGACGGCCCTACTGAATTTACTCCAAAGTTTTTAGATCTGCTTAAAGAACATGAGGTAAAAGCAACCTTTTTCTGTATCGGAAAACAGATTGAAAAATACCCTGAGACGTTTCAGAGAATTATTGCAGAAGGTCATACCATTGGAAATCATACGTTATCACATTCCAATTCCACAGGTTTTTTATCGACTTCAAAAATGATTGAGGAGATTGAAAAATGTGATGAAATCATGAAAAATGTGGGAAATATCAAGAACGCTCTCTACAGACCACCGTTCGGAGTGACGAATCCCAACATTGCAAAAGCAATCAAAAAGACAAATAAAATAAGCATCGGTTGGAATGTCCGGTCATTGGACACTATTACTGATGATGAAAATAAAATCTACAGAAGAGTAACCAAGGGCTTGAAAAAAGGAAGTATTATTCTTCTGCATGACACTTCAGCAAAGACCTTTCGAGTTCTGACCAATTTATTAGTATTTTTGGAGGACAAAAAATATTCAACCTTTACTGTTGATACAGTGATAAATTCAAATAGAAATGATTAAAAATATTGCTTTCGGAGCATTCTTACTGGTTTCCGGGTTCTTTTTTGCACAAAACACTGCAATGTCAGGAGCTGAAGCCAAAGCATTTGTATCGAAGGTTTCTTCAGACACCAAAGAGATTAAAACCTTACAGAGTGATTTTACCCAGACCAAAAAAATGGATTTCCTGGATAAAAGCATAGTTACTTACGGAAAAATGTCTTTACAGACTCCCAATATGCTGAGTTGGAGATATACCAAGCCTTATCAGTACAGTATTGTTTTTAAAAGCAATAAAATCTTCATCAATGATCAGGGAAAAAAATCTTCCGTAGATGCCAAGAGCAAAACATTTGAAAAAATCAATAAACTGATTGTAGGAAGCTCAAACGGAACCATGTTCAATGATCCTGAATTTACGGTAACGTATTTTAAAAATGGAAATTACAATGTGGCTAAGTTTATTCCCAAGACATCACAGCTGTTGAAATACATCAAACAGATTGAGCTGTTTTTCCCGAAGAACCAATCAACGGTTTCCCAAGTGAATATGACTGAAGCTTCAGGAGATACTACCAATATTATTTTCAAAAATACCAAGATCAATGCTTCCATTCCTGCGTCAGAGTTTTCTTTATAGCCTGATTCTGATACTGGCTGCTTCCTGTAAAACGTATAAGTTAACAGATGCAAAACCTGTTTCCTCTTCTGAAAAGATAGTGGAAAATTTATACTTCTCTTCAGGAGAAGATTATGTATACAAATGCCAGATGGATATTTATAAAAACCATGTGAGCGGAATTCTGATCATCAAAAAACTGAATGAAACAACACACCGTGTCGCTTTAACCTCAGATTTCGGAAATAAACTGATTGATTTTGAGGTTTCTGAGAATGACTTCAAACTGAACTACGTACTTCCCGATCTGGATAAAAAAATAGTCATTAATTTTCTGAAGAATGATTTCCAGGAACTTCTGAAAAGAAAATATCCTGTCAGTGAAAGCTTTGAAAATAATCATGCTAAAATTTATCTTTCCAAAATGGAGAATAAAAGCTATTTTTTATTCTTCAATAAAGAAAATAATTTGCTGAAACAGATTATTTACACCAAAAACAACAAGGAAAAAATCGATTTTACTTTTGATGCAAAAAAACCTATCTTCGCGGATAGCTTAAATCTACAGCACAAAGACTTTAAGATCAATATAAAACTATTTCAAATAACCGAAACAGAATAAGTTCCAAGAGGAAAAACTGTACAAAATATCAGGGTCATTCTTTAGACCAAAGTGTATTGTACATTTAATCTTAAAAAAATAAGATCATGCAAACCATTCTTACAGACTTTTACACTTTAACATCATACGATAAGACAGAAGACGGAAAGTTTACCGCTCACATCCATCTTAATAAAGACCACGAGATTTTTAAAGGACATTTTCCCGGAAATCCGGTAACTCCCGGTGTTTGTATGATGCAGATCATTAAAGAACTGACTGAGGAATTTACAGGTTCAAAGTTATTCCTGAAAACAGCTTCTAATGTAAAATTTATGGCGATTATCAATCCTTTTGAGACTCCGGATTTGCAGCTTCAGCTGGATATTGATGAAAATGGAGAGGATGTTAAAGTAAAAAATATAACTTCTTTTGGCGAGACTATTGCATTGAAATTGTCTGTAAGCTATAAAAAAATACCATCATGAAACTAATCTTATCATTCATAGCGGCATTTGTTTTTTTCTTTCAGTCTGATATTGAAACACTGAGAAACAGCTATGCAAAAGCCAATGAATCCAATAGCAATACGCAAGACTTCATTGAGACTGCGGGAAAACAATCTGGTTCTGATGCAGTAACGGTAGGATACAAAGCTGCTGCAAAAATTATGGAGGCAAAAATCGCTAAAAGTAACAGAAAATCACTGGTAAAAACAGGAGCTACAAGCCTTGAAGCGGTTATCAAAAGCAATCCTAATAATGCAGAACTTCGCCTGATCAGATTAAGTGTTCAGGAAAATATCCCCAAAATTGTAGGATACCGTGGAAGTCTGAAGGATGATAAAGCTTTCCTGTTGAATAATTACAGCAAACAAAATACAGCTTTAAAAGGCTATATCAAGAGGTTTGCAATGCAATCTAAAACCATTACAGAGGCGGAAAGAGCCACTTTAAAATAAAAAAATGTCCCTTGCTGAAGTACAAGACGCTATTTCTGAAAAGAAAATATGCGTTTTAATACCTACCTACAACAATGAAAAAACCCTGAAGAGGGTTATTGACGGTGTCCTCGACTACACCGAAAGTATTATTGTGGTCAATGATGGTTCTACAGATTCCACTCCACAGATTCTGTCTCAATATCCTCAGATTACAATAATTTCCTTACCTGAGAACAAAGGGAAAGGAAATGGGCTTAAAACAGGCTTTAGAAAGGCTAAAAAGTCTGGGTATGATTATGCTATTACCATTGATTCGGATGGGCAGCATTATCCGGATGATATTACTGTATTTGTAGAAGCTCTTCTTGAGGAAAAAGAGGAAGTTCTTCTGATCGGAAACAGAAATATGTCTCAGGATGGCATTCCTAAGAAAAGCAGTTTTGGAAATCGTTTTTCCAATTTCTGGTTCTGGTTTGAAACCGGTATCAAGCTGGAAGACACGCAGTCTGGCTACAGGCTTTATCCTTTACATAAAATTCCAAAGAAATATTTTACCCCAAAGTTTGAATTTGAAATCGAAATCATTGTAAGAACTGCATGGAGACATGTTCCGGTAAAAAATGTTCCGATCAAGGTTTTGTATGATCCGGCAGAGCGTGTTTCACATTTCAGACCTTTCAAGGATTTTACAAGAATCAGTATTCTGAATACGATTTTGGTAACAATTACTTTGCTTTATATTATTCCGAGAAATTTCTTGAATAATTTCAAAAAAAAAAGCTTTAAAAAGTTCATTCAGGAAGATGTCCTAGAAAGTGACGGCAGCAACCGTACCAAGGCATTTTCTATAGCGTTGGGAGTTTTTATAGGACTTTCACCTTTCTGGGGATTCCAGACTCTTCTGGTCATCAGTTTATCTGTACTTTTTAAGCTCAATAAAGTACTTGCATTCGTAGCCTCCAATGTGAGTCTTCCTCCTTTTATTCCTTTTATTATTGCTGCCTCCCTATTTCTGGGAGCTCCATTTGTAAGTGGAGACAGCGATATTCTAAGCCAGGATTTAAATTTTGAACTGATTAAAAACAATCTGCTTCAGTACATTATCGGCAGTTTTATTTTAAGCACCACGCTTTCTGCTCTTGCAGGTATGGCAGCTTTTCTATTTTTGAATAAAGTAAGTCCTGAAAATAATTAAAAAAGCCCGGAACAAAGTTCCAGGCTCATCACAATTAGTTATTATAATTCCTATTTAGAAACAATAATCTTTTGAGAATAGTCAATTGAATCGTTATTGACTTTTACAATATAAGTTCCATTGATCAGCTTTTCAGCACTGATTGTATTTTGCTTATTAAGGTTAACGCTTTCCTGTGAAATCAGCTTTCCTGTGAAATCATAGATAGAAACTGTTGTAATTCCTGATAATTTCATATCGGATGGAGTTTTTATCGTAAATTCATTTCTTACAGGATTTGGATAAATGGATATTCCTTTAGAATTGTTGATTTCTTTTACTGCCAACGCCTCACATTCTGCAGGCACAGTAAAATCTTCTACCTGATCACTCATTTCCGGTAACGGCTGGTTAGCTCCCATTGCTAAACCATTCAGAGCTCCGGCAGATGCATTCACTCCTAATCCTCTTTTAGCAAATACTCTCCAGATCATACATTTGTCTACTCCATTTGTTTTTGCCATTTCAGCAGCAAGGATAGCATCTCTTCCCTGGATAAAAGTTGGGTTACATTGCTGCAATTTAAGCGCATCAACAACCAACTGAAGTACTCTTGCACTTCCACTGTTTGCATCTGCAAGAACGTTACTATTGTATCCATATTTTTCTACATATTTCCAGTTAAGATCCCAAAGCATTGAAGCCCAGATAAATCCTATACTATGAACATCCGGTACTGTAACAGCAATTCCTGAAATACTTGTACTTATTTTCATTCCGTTTGTACGTCCATAAGTATAATCATTGATGGCAAAATCAGGCGAGTATTTTGCCGGTCTAATTCCTCCGCCAGTCGTAGTTTGTCCTGAAACAAAAGTTCCTACCCCTCTTGCCATAGCAGAAGTATCTCCCGGCCTGGTTGTCATCATCAAAGCGAAGAAATCAGACCATCCTTCTCCCATCTGCTCATTAGACGTAAAATAAGATAAACATGAGCTTCCTGTACCGGTAAGACGGTTAGAAATACCATGACCGTATTCATGGCTGATTACTCCATTATCCAAACTTGCATCCTTATAAACTGCATCTGTTTTTATTGTTGCATTTCCTACAATACCATTATTTAAGTCATTTACAAGAAACTGTCCTTCTGATAAACCAACCATAATGGTAGGAATTGTAATGGTATTATCTGTTCCTCCCAATCCTACAGGGGTATTGCTTGACGGGTGATACTGTATAACACCCACTGCTCCTGCATTTTGAAGATTTTTTGTTTTAACAGAAAAATTACATCCTGCAGCATTTACCACTGCAATTTTTCCCGTTAAAGTTCCGGGAGCTACCGCCGTACAAGCATCTGCCGGGGTTGAAAGAGCAAGATCTCCTGTCACTGGCGGATTTCCCATAATCTGAGGCCCAAAAGCAGCTGTAGCAGCTATCGGAGCTCTGGCAGTATAAGTAGAAGGTGAATTATAGTAAAGATATCTTACATTTCCACTCGGTGAAAAAAGGAACATCTGCATTCTTCCGCTTGTTCCGTCAGTACCTGGATTAAAGTTAGCATTATTAAGACCACTGCCATCTCTTGATTCCGATAAAACAGGATCGTTACCAGCTCCTCCGTTTCCAAAATTGTTTACCTGATAGTTTCTTGCAGATTCCGTAAATCCAAACTTATAAAATACATCATGCATTTTATTAGAGTTGTAGAATAAATTGGTTACTGCTGCTGAAGTATAGGTAGTGTGGGCAGCCGTTATATCTAGAGGAAAATCAAATGCTCTGTTGGCTCCTCCATCAGGAGAAAACTGTGGTGTATTGGTAGCATTCTCATCGGTATATGCAAATGTATTATTTCCTCTTGTTATCGTATAATGGTTAGTCCCATCAGAATGCCATCCTTCCGGAGATGCCGTAAGATCCCATGGGTTTGTAAGCAATGTTCTTGCACCAAATGTAGGCGCTTCCGTAGGAAATGCAAACACATTATAAGATGCGTTATCAGGTACTAATACAAAATTTGCTGGGGTCTGTAAGTTTGCTGCAGCTATATTGGCAGGTAAAGAGGCCGGAATATTCTGTACGAATGATGCTGAATGATGATCATAAGCTTCATCATTAAAGCTACAAGATAAAGTTGTATTTTCCTGATACAAAATAGAGCCATCATCTGTACTTACGATGGTGTTCCATACATTACCCGTTCCTTTTTCTTCAACATAAAACTGATAACCTAATATCAATTCTCCGCCTTTTGCAAAATAAACAGAATTAGCCACAATTGGCGCTTCTTTTCCGTCGATATTCTTTACAGAAGATAATCCGTTCAGTTTTTGAATTGTACTTGCCACTAAAGCATCTTTTCTGCTGGTTTCTTTTCCTTTAATAGCAGAAGGATAGTTTTTAATAAAGGTATCTGCAAAGTTTAAAACTTTACCATCTCTGATTAAAACGTTGGCAGAACTTCCAAAAACAGGAATACCATTAATCGTTTGTTGTATCCCTACAACATCTCCATTTAAGCTCTTTGAAGGATCTACGTTAATGATTTTAAATGCTTTAAGTTCAGGATTCACTCTTTGAAATGATGCCTGAGCAGAATTAACATAGTCCTTAATTGTCTGTTCATATTTTTGCGCAGATAATGCACTTACACTGAAAATAGAACAAAACAACAACAGCTTAACACTTAGTCGAATTTTTTTCATTTAGATTACTTTTAACAAATATTAATAGGTTAGATTTGTTAGTTAGTAGGAAAATAATCTAAAATGTTACAAATTCTTATAATATATATTTAAAAAAATAAACTATACCTAATAAACGCATCTATTCTATATTAACCTCATAAAATAAGTTCGAGAATTATTGCAAAATAAATTGTGTAAGATCTTTTAAAAATTGTTCATCTACTTTTCCTTTTGTCTCATAATCTTTTGGAGAAGGTTTTCCAGAACCAGCTATAAATAAATGACTTAACGAAGGATACCATTTAAATTCAGCCGTTTTATTATTTTTCAACGTATTTTTCCAGAGGCTGAAATCTTTCTCAGTTACCTGATAATCTCTTCCCCCTTGTGCAAAAAACATAGGAGCTTTGATTTTTTTCACCTCATTAAGCTGATTGTAGTTTTTTAAATATTGCCAGTATGCAGCAGACTGTCCCAGAGGAAGTTCTTTTGCAGGTGCACTCAAATTGAATTTAGATGAGTTTAAAAATGCAACCTGCTTTTTTATTTCCTGAACAGCTTCAGCAGAAACTTTAGTTGGATCCAAGGTGTGAAGGTATTCATATTGTTCAACCAAAAGATCTTGCAGCGGTCTTGCATTTCCAGCCATAAAAATATACTTTGACACCTGAGCTTTTTCTGCAATTTCAGGCATCAAATAAGCTCCCTGGCTGTGTCCAAGAATGATAATCTGATATTCTTTATAGTCAGGATTATTTTTGAAATAATGGGCAGCGTTTACCGCATCATTGATTGTTTCCTCTTCTACAGTAGACTTTTCACTGAATGTCTCCGGATAGGTATAAATTCTTTTGTCATATCGGTAGGAAGCAATTCCTTTGCTTAAAAGGTATTCGGCAATATCTTTAAACGGCTTGTTTTCTCCAATAGTTTCGTCTCTGTCATGTGCTCCGGAACCATGAACAAAAATAACCAGCTTCTTTTTATTGTTGGAAGGAGGAACCCATAATGTACCATTCAATTCAATAGCATCACTCTTTATTTTCAGGGTTGTTTTCTCATCTGGTTTTTCAAATGTTTTGTGAGGAACTAAAAAGAAACCCAGCAACTTATTACTCTCACTAAAAGTAAGCTCAACATCAAGTTTTGTTTTTTCAAATTCGGAATAGAAATAGTATGTATTTCCTTCATTGTTCACTTCAAGGATATTTTTCAATCCTCCAATCTGCCCCTGAAGTTGTTCTGTAATGGCTTTAAGCTGTTCCACCGGAATCTGTCCTGCTACTGATGAATCAAAATAAGAATGTGCTTTTTCTATGTTTTTATCTATCAATAAAGCTTTGATGAAAGTATTACCAATCTCTTTTCTGTCCTGAGAAAATGATAACAGAGAGTATACGGTAAGAAATAGGGTTAAAAGTTTTTTCATATAATCAATTATTTATAAACCACATCAGAAAATGATAATGGAGTCATCATTATGGTGACAAATATCGCAATAATTACCAAAGCTAGTTGTGTGATATGATAGGTTTTTTCTCTTTCGTCCTCATTGATATCGAAGGGAAATTTTATTTTATCCGGACTTCTGATAATCAACCAGATAAATAGAAGAATGGCCAGGTTCATAACTATCGGGAATACAAGAAATAATTTGCTTCCATAATTGTCTTTCATATTTCCGTAACCGTGAATAGTGATAGTGTCAGGTATTGAGCTGTAAACGGTACACAAATACACTGAATAACAGATAATAATGACAAAAGGAATGCAGAACAGCAGTTTTATATATTTAGGGATCATTTCAGTTTCTTTAAGGTTTTACTCAGGTATTTTTCTACATTTTTTCTGTCGGGAACGGTTGTTATTTCTTTTGTCAGAGCTTTTTCAAACTCAATTTTTGCCTTAGAATATTCTTTTTTGCTAAAATAATATTTCCCGGATTGATAATAGACCAGCCAAAATTCAGGGTTCATAGACTCATAATAAGGAATGAGATCATCTGATAACAATATATCTTTATTTTCTGCTGCCTCATTCAGTTCTTTGCCCAGCATTCTAAACTGTTCATAATGTTCAAATTCTTCAGAGTCAGCAAACGGATCTCTTGCAATGTTCAATCCTGTTTTCGCCTGCAGACTTTGTGATAATGGTTTTCCGGAAAAAATTTCATTCAGATCATAACATACAAATTCTCCTAATTGATAGGGATTAGAAGAAACCCAAACCAATTTTTTCTGAGGAGAAAATATAACGGCATGATGAGCCAAAAGCTGGTTGAGCGCTTTTTCATTGCCATAGCCGATCTGTTTATCTTTCAATCCTGATCTGTTTCTTAAAATGGAAGCCATTTTTTCCGGAGTGATCTTTTTTTCTTCCTGCAAAAGTTCCTGCAATTTTTCATAACGATATTCGGAATGACTTTCTTTAATCTGTTTCTGATTTCTTTTGTCATCTTTATAAGCATCAGACTGAAAATGATTGGTACAAAGAACCCTACTGGTATTCTGCACTCTGTACACTCCGAAGTTTTTAGGTGAAACTTCAATAATGACTGCATTTTTGTCTGCAGCACTTCCCACAAGAATGGATTCTGAAACGAAAACTTTTCTTTTTTTAGCAATCGCAATAGCATCCTCTATATTTTTAGCATACTGCAGAATTTCCCTTGTTACAAGAGAAATAGGAGTCTTTGCCGTCAGAGGAATCTTTGATTTTCCGGCATTAATTGTTACTGTGATTCCTTCTTTATTCATTCCGGAAACCACACCAATCATTCCTGGCCAGCTTACAGACAGATAAGGTATTCCTTCTTCCGGCTGAACAAACTCTACCAGTTTATTTTTTGCAAAATCATCTCCTACATAAAAATCGAAATTTCTTCCGATCAGCAGATCACCATCTTCGGTATTTTCGTTCCATACAGCAAGAGAGGTACAGCCCACCATTGCAAGATCCTGCATAGCATGCCCAATATCGTGAGCTCCGTGCAGGTAAAGATTTCTTAAATATTTAGGGGCAATAAAATCATACTGATCGGATGAATACTGTGCCAATCCATACAATTCTGCCTGATAATCTTCTCTTACATTGAGGTACATTTTTCTGTTGTACCATTTTAAAAAACCTCTTAACAGTCTTTGTCTGAATTTTGATGGTACAAAACCTTCCACTTTTGAAAAGAAAATACCTTCCTGTTGCTGCATTAAACTTTGCGTCAGTGCTCCGTTATTATATCCGAGCTGCAAAGGATTCCCTTTAATGTAAAGTTCCCAGAGCCGCTGTTTATTTTTGGTAAGATAGTTTTGATTGTAACTGAAGGTACTATCGTTGATCCGGGTTACTACCGGAACCTCCAGTGTATATTGTTTTACATCAGGAATATGTTTAATAGACTTCGATATTCCGCAGGAAGTGAAGAAAAAACAAAAAATAAGATAAAAAAGAGCTCTTCTATAGGCTGAATGAAAGGTATTCGTTTTTTTCACTTTAAATTTTATTAATCATTTGTATCAGCCTCATGTCTATCGTTTCTTTTCCCAGAATCTCTGCACAGGTATTGAAAGCACCTATGGTAACGCCTAAAATCCCGTGCATATTAACGGATTGCCCGGTAAGAAACAGATTGTCAATTTTGGTACGGGGTGAAACCATTGTTTTAAGTGGATTCTCCGAGCATTTCATGTACCCGTACATATTTCCTTCAAAATTCCCGATATAGTCTCTGTAAGACAAGGGAGAAGAGGTATATATTGTTTTAATCGCATGCCTTAGATTGGGAATTTTCTTTTCTAAAGCATCCAGCAGTTTTTCTGTTTTTTCTAGCTTAAATTTTTCATAAGCGACTCCTCTCTCATGTTCATCTGCTACAGTATTGAAAGTATTCTCCCATTCTTTAACCTCATCAAAATCCATATAAGAAATAGCTGTAAGACTTTCTGCGAATTCAGGATGATTCTTTGAAGGTGTGGAAGAAAGCATGTACGTTTCCGGCCATGCATCTTTTCTGTAACGGAAAGCATTCCAGACTTGTTCTTCTGATGAATAATGATATCTGTTGTAATTGAAATTTGGAAGGCTGTGAGGCTGTAAAACCAGATAAATACTAAAACATGATGAAACCGGCTTCCAGCTTAAAACCCTATTCAGAAAAGACTTTTTAAGTCTTTCCTCTCCTATCAGTTTAATGGTGGAACGGATCTCAATATTTGATATAAATTGCTTTGCGGAGTATTCTTTCCCTATTTTTGTTTTTACAGAGGTTAGTACATTATTTTCATTAAAAACAAAATCAGAAACTTCTGAGTGCTTATGTACTTCAGCTCCATATTCACGAAGTTTTCTGATCAGAAGTTTAGAGATCTGGCTTCCTCCTTTCACACATTTGTAAGCACTTTGGATATAAGAGTTTACCGTTAAAGCATGTACATAAAAGGGGACATTCTCAGAATCTCCGGCATATAAAAAATTGGATCCCAGTAAAACCGACTGAAGTTTTTTGTTATGAGTAACAGATTCTATGAACCTTTTGGTATTGAGATGCAGGATTTCTTCATTGTAATGGTCTTTTCCTACAACATGATATCTTGGAAACTGGCTGCACACGTACTGAATCTCTTCACAATAGTTTTCAAGGTTTTCTTTTTCTTCGGGAAAATATTTTAAAAGCTGTTCTACAAAGTTGTTATAACCCTGTGCGTGTGGATATTCTATTTCCTCGTCTCCGAAACTGATTCTGTCATAACCATCTTCATCCATCAGCTGAAGCTCAAGATCATCCATTATTTCCAGATAGGAAAAGAATTGATTCAGATTCTGCCCTTTGGATAAGCCTCCCAGATAGTGGACTCCGGTATCAAAGATAAGTTTGTCTCGTGAAAAGGTCTGCAGATTTCCCCCATATTGGTTATTCTTCTCCAAAACGCATACTTTCAGGCCTTCTTTCGCCAAAATAAGAGCTGAAACAAGACCTCCCAACCCGCTGCCGATTACAAGTATGTCGTATTCTTTCTTCAAAAGAGAATGTGCTTTTAATAATTAAGAAACAGAGAATTTAAGATATTTAAAGATTACTTTAGTAAAGTAAGCATAGAAATTTCATTGTTGATCTTAAATCTCGGTAAATCTTAATGGTTGTTAGTTTTTTATTCGTTTTATGGGATAAAAATAGAAAAATTAATCAACATCATCCCAAAAATCAAAATAATTAAACCATTGAAGGGGATATTTTTTCACCATGGTTTCAAGATTATCGACATAAGACTGTAAAAGTCCTTGTGAATCACGGTTTTTGATATTCCGGGCTACTCTTGCATATAAATGATAATGAAGATTCTTTTCCTTCATCACATAGACATATACTACAGGAACCCCTAATCTAGAGGCAATCAAAAACGGTCCAGCCGGGAATTTTGCACTTTTCCCGAGTAGTTCTGCTTCAAGATATTTGGATCCTTCGAAATAACGGTCTCCTGTAAAGCAGATCAATTCATTCTCAGACAATGCTTTATTGATCTCAAAGATATGCGACATATCTTCTTTAACATAAATGAACTTGATATTGCTCTCTTTTACTGCAACACTTTCCAGATATTCCTTAATTACAGTAACTTCCTGATCTGTAGTCACCAGATTGATCTGACAGTCGAAGTCGATGTCCGCAAAAAAATGTTCAGCAATTTCAAAATTACCGATATGAGCACTGATCAATACACCCCCTTTTTTAGCAGCTAAAAGATTTCTTAGATTTTCAATACCGTCAAACTCATAGGTATATTTTTCTCTGAGCCCGGCAGAAATAGCAGTTTTATCAATCAGAACTTTTCCGAAAGTAAAATAGCTTTTAAATATAGAGGCTTTGGATTTCCAGTATCCGTAATTCAGTCTTTTCTGAAAATAGTAAAGAATGTATTGGTTGCTTTTCTTCTGGAATAATGAGTAATAGGCTGTCACAAAGTAAAGCACACCATATGAACTTCTGATTCCGATATTTCTAATACACCAGACGAATATTCTGTATCCGAGTACTGTTCCTTTAGATTTACCTTTCCACTTGTTCATATATAGAATTTATTATAACAGAGAACCAATGTAGCAATACCTTTTTTAAAGCGTCTGTTATCAGATCGCTGCGATATTATTACATTGGCACTTTTTATAGAATAAAGATTTACTTAATAACTAAGCGTTTTTTTCAGCAATCTTATGTTCAATCGTTGTGTAGAAATCGTCAAATGTTATCATTTTCTTGAAATCTGCTTCTCCTAATTTCACTCCGAAATTGGATTCGATCACGACAACCATGTCGATATAATCCAGGCTGTCTAAGCCCAGTGTATTTTTAAGGTTGGCATCATTACTGATTTCGTCTCCATCAACCTCGAATTCATTGACCAGAAAATCATTAACAATGGCAACTATTTTTTCCCTTTCCATGTTTTTAATCAAATTTTTTAACTATTAGTGCAGAATTGGTTCCCCCAAACCCAAAAGAATTCGACAAAAATACATCAATTTTTTGATTTTTTGTTTTTGCAACTAAATTTATCTTTTGTGCTTCATTATCAGGGTTTTCCAGGTTGATATTCGGTGCTACAAAATTATTCTGCATCATCAGAATTGAGTAGATAACTTCACTTGCACCTGCCATCCAGCACTCGTGTCCGGTCATAGATTTGGTAGAACTTACCGGAACTTCACTCCCGAAGATCTCATAGATTGCTTTTGCTTCGTTGGCATCACCAATCGGAGTAGAAGTTGCATGAGCATTGATATAATCGATGTCTGAAGCTTTTAATCCTGACTGTTTTAACGCTCTGTCCATTGCCAAAGCCGGTCCATCCACATTCGGAGTTGAAATATGCCCTCCGTTTGAAGAGAATCCGTACCCGATAATCTCTGCAATAATCGGAGCACCTCTTCTTTGTGCAGATTCTAAGCTTTCAACGATCAGACTAGCTGCACCACCACTAGGAATCAATCCGTCTCTTCCTGCATCGAAAGGTCTGGATGCTTTTGTGGGTTCATCTTCTTTTGCTGAGAATACTCCCAATCCGTCAAAACTCGCCATGGAATATTTGTTGGTTTCCTGAGCACCACCACAAATAATCATATCCTGAAAACCATTTTTGATCATCATATAAGCCAGCCCTAAAGAATGGGAACCGCTTGCACATGCTGCACTGATGGTAAGATTGATCCCTTTTAACTTAAAAATGGTTGAAAGGTTCATCGTTACTGTAGAGTTCATTGATTTGAAGATGGCTCCCGATCCCATCAATGTTGTATCTTTCTTTTCCCTTGCAATATCGATAGATTCTACCACTGCCTGGGAAACACTGTCGTTTCCGTATAAAATTCCCACTTCATGGGAATCTAAGAATTCTTCATCCAGATTCGCCTGTTTTAAAGCATCAATGGTAGCAAGGTAAGCATATTCGCTTTCTTCTCCCATACTGATACGCTGGCGTCTGTTTAAAAGGTTTTTCAGATCGGGTTTCGGAACAACTCCTGTAAGACCAGATCTGAAACCGAATTCTTTTCTGTCTGGATCTAAAACAATACCGGATTTTCCTTGATATAGGGATTCCCTGACCTCTTCTAAAGACGTCCCGATGCAGGAATAAATTCCCATTCCGGTAATTACAACCCTATTTTCCATGTTATGAATAAATTCCTCCGTTAATATTAATCACTTCTCCTGTAATGTAAGAAGATTTTTTAGATGCTAAAAATGCTACAAGATCTGCCACTTCTTCTGCTTCTCCAAATCTGTTGGCAGGAATCATTGCTTTCAGTTCTTCTTCATTAAAATCCTGAGTCATATCTGTTTTGATGAAACCTGGAGCTACAGCATTTACCGTAACGTTTCTTTTGGCAACTTCCTGAGCAAGAGCTTTTGTAGCACCTACCAAAGCACCTTTTGCAGCAGAATAATTGGTCTGTCCAGCAGTTCCTTTTACTCCTGATACGGAAACCATATTGATGATTCTTCCGTATTTGTTGCGAAGCAGCTTTTGGATAAAGAAATTGGTTACATTGAAGAATCCGTCCACACTTGTATTGATCACATTGTTCCAGTCTTCTTTCTGCATCCACATAAAAAGCCCGTCTCTTGTGATTCCGGCATTATTAACGATTACTTCTACCAATGCATCAGGATTTTTCTCCTGCCATTCCGTTAAAACAGCTTGTGTTTCTTCGGTATTTCCTACATCAAATTTAAGAATTTCTCCTGTAGCTCCCAATTCTTTCACTTTAGCCAATGTTTCGTTTGCTGCCGTTTCGTTTGAAGCGTAGTTGATAAGGATGTGATAGTTTTTTTCTTCAGCCAGTTTTATACAGATTGCTCTCCCGATTCCTCTGGAGCCTCCTGTTACAATTGCACATTTCATGCGTTAGTGTTTATATCGTTTTTAGTTTTTTTAAGTTGAGTTGATGCCTTTCTTTAAAAGACAATTCATGGCAGCTAATAGTTACATTCCCTTCAGATATTTCTTTACGCCTTCCAGATATGGATACATTACCATATCATCAGAGAAAGCAGGAATGATCTTTCTGATATCATCATACAGTTTTTTCGTAGATGATGAAACCTTATCCTGGAACCCAAGATATTCTACAGCCTGAATGATTGTTATAGCTTCAATTGCCAATACTTCAAAAGCATTTTCAATTACTTTTCGGCAAATCACCGCAGCGTTTGTTCCCATACTAACGATGTCCTGATTGTCATTATTGTTTGGAATACTGTGAACATACATAGAGTTTGACAACATCTGGCTTTCTGCCGTGGTAGAAGTTGCAGTAAACTGTACACCCTGCATCCCGAAATTGAAACCTAATTTACCTAAATTTACAAAAGGAGGCAAAATTTCATTGATTTTTGCATTCAGAAGATAGTTTAACTGTCTTTCTGCGAGCATGGTCAATTTGGTTACCACAATTTTCAGTTTGTCCATTTCCAGAGAGATATAGTCACCATGGAAATTTCCTCCGTGATAAACATGCTGGTCTTCAACATTGATAATTGGGTTATCATTTGCTGAATTGATTTCGTTTTCAAGAACTTTCTCCGTGTATTCCAACGTATCCAATACCGGACCTAAAATCTGAGGCACACATCTTAATGAATAATATTCCTGAACTTTTTCCTTGAATACTTTTTCCTGTTCTTCAAAGTGGGTATAAAGGTGGTCTTCTCTTTTTCTGATCAATTTACTGTCTGCCAGGTGAGCACGCATTCTTTCTGCCACTTTCTGCTGACCGTAATGTTTTTTCGTTCCGTTCAATGCTTCTGACAAGTGATCATCATAAGCCTGTACAATTTCATTGATGGCACAAGAAAGTCTTAGGGAAATATCTGTAAGCTGATTCGCTTTATAAGCATTCACAATACCGATTCCTGACATCACGGAAGTTCCGTTCATCAAAGCAAGACCTTCACGGATCTCTACTTTTATCGGTTCTAATCCTTCTGTTTCAAAAACGTCTTTGGTAGATTTTCTTTCTCCTTTATAAAAAACTTCTCCTTCTCCAATCAACACCAAAGCAAGGTGAGCCAGCTGAACAAGGTCACCGCTTGCTCCTACTCCTCCATGTTCAAAGATCAGTGGAGTAATATCTCTATTGATCAGTTCCTGAAGAAGATAAATGACAGACTGATGCACTCCTGAATTCCCTAGTGATAAGGTATTCAGTCTTGCCAGCATACATGCTTTTACTTCTTCTGCAGGTAAGGGGTTTCCGATTCCTGAAGAATGGCTTCTGATAAGGTTATACTGAAGCTGGTGTGTGTCTTCATCACTGATTTTAAACTGAGCCATCGGCCCAAAACCGGTGTTCACACCATATATTACTTTGTTTTTTGAAAATTCTTTTAAAAACTGAAAACTCTTATCCACTCTTGATAAAAGTGATTCATCCAGTTCTATTTTTTCATTCTCAATGATAATTTTTTGAAAGTCTTTCAGTTCTAAAAAGTTATTTATTTTCATCAATTAAAAGTAATAGTTGATAATTTTGTAAAATATTAATTATTTGTCACTAATTTTGCGGCAAAGATAAAAGTTATTATTAAAATAAAAAATCAAAGATGAGCAAAGAATCTGTTGACGTTCTTGTAATCGGAGCTGGACCCTCCGGATGCGTGTCTTCTTCGTACCTGAAGAACAATAACGTCAGCGTAAAAGTAGTTGAAAAGACAAAATTCCCGAGGCTGGTAGTCGGAGAAAGCTTAATTCCAAGGGTTATGGACCACTTTGAGGAGGCCGGACTTTTCCCTGCATTAGACAAAATGGGCTTTGAAAAAAAGCTTGGAGCACGTTTCCTTCGTGGTGACGAGGTCTGCATTTTTGATTTCAGCAACAAATTCGGGGAAGGCTGGGACTGGACCTGGCAGGTTCCGAGAGCTGATTTTGATAATACTCTTTCTCAGGAGGTGATTAATAAAGGAATTGATCTTGAGTTTGAGACCGAAGTTATTGACATCAGATTTGATGGAACAAATTCTGTGACTACGGTAAGAAATAAAGATGGGGAAACGAAAGAAATCCATGCTAAGTTTGTGATTGATTCCAGTGGCTATGGAAGAGTACTTCCTCGTCTGCTTGATTTAGAAAAACCTTCCAAACTGTCTCCGCACTCTGCCATTTTCTCTCATGTAAATGATATTAACAGAGAACAGGGAGAGGAAGGAACTTTAATTTCTTTTGATATCATTGAAACAGAAGTATGGCTTTGGGTAATTCCTTTTTCCAACGGAAATACCAGTGTAGGAATTGTAGGCCCTACTGAATATATTGACAAATTATCCGAAAACGGAGATGCTGCTGAAGCTTTAAGAAAGGCAATTTCTCTTTCAGATTACTATGTAAAACGTTTTGGAGAGGTAGATTTCCTTTTTGAACCTAAACATCTGAAAGATTATTCATGTTCGGTGAAAAGCTTATTCGGGGACGGATTTGCTTTAACGGGGAATGCTTCGGAATTCCTTGATCCTGTATTTTCTTCGGGAATGGCTTTTGCCACAGAATCCGGAATGCTGGCCGCAAAACTGGCTTTAAGACAGTTAAACGGAGAAAAAATTGACTGGCAGACAGAGTACTCAGACTATATTTTATACGGCGTGGATGTTTTCACCACGTATGTAAAAGAATGGTATACCGGAAATCTTCAGGAATTATTCTTTCACCAACCGGAAAATCCAGATGTAAAGAAAAAGATCTGCGCTGTTTTAGCAGGTTATGTCTGGAATAAAGACAATCCTTTTGTGAAAAAGCATGATACAGTGATTAAAAATCTTGCCAACCTGATCAAATTAGAAAAACAGGAACAGCAAAATCAAGCATAAAAAAACGGTCTGAAAATTCAGACCGTTTTTTGTTATTTCATAGATTTTTTTATTTCTCTTCCCAGGTATCTTCCCGCTGATTCATATACTGTGGCGATTCTTCCGTATTCCATAACTTCTTCCTTACTCTGAATAAATTTATCAAATTTGTTCAGCTGTACTTCAGCCAAAACCACCGAAGGATTACTGGCTTCCACCAGTTTTATATTTCCACTTAATTGTGCTTCCATCACGATCATTCCTCCGTGCCATCCAGGGAAAAGCCATTTTGTATCTACAATTAAGGTATATTGAGCCGAACCATCCTTTTTGAATATAACGTCTTTATAGTATTTGCCTAAACCTTTTGCAAAATGGTTGATATACTCTTCTTTTTTATATCGTTCCCATTCTCCGATCCATTGTTTCCATCCTAGTTTTCCTCTTTTAGGATTGGTCAGAACATCTTCTTTTCTATTTTCGAGATATTGAGCTTCTGTAAAGTTTTCTTTCATAAACAATACATTATCAAATCTAAGCTCAATATTCACTTCTTTCTGATCTTTTAAGGCCTGGAAATTTCCTGAAACAAGCTCCATTTTTTCCTGTCCGAATGCCATTGTCATCATCATCAGGAATGTCAACAATAATAATTTTTTCATAGATATTAGTTTTACTATTTAAGTACTTAAAGATATTTACTTTTATTAATAACTGATCATAAAAAAGCGGTCTGAAAATTCAGACCGCTTTTTCATTATTTTAAAGCTGTTTTAATTTCTTTTCCTAATTTCTTCCCTGTAACTTCATAAGCAGCAGCTATCCTTCCGTATTCCCATGCAAATTGTTCATTCATCTGTCTACCTCCTATTTTATCTGCCTGCAATTTCATGACTACTTTCGAAGGGTTATCAGTTTCTACAAACTTCAGGTCTGCAGTCAGTTTTCCTTCCTGCGAGCCGATCATACCACCATACCAGCCGGCGTAGATCCATTTAGCATCAACAATCAAAGTATATTTTGTCTGTGCATCTTTTTTAAAAGTTACTTTTTTTGATTTCCCATTGATTCCTTTAAGGAAATAATCTAAATATTCCGAACTTTTAAATTTCCCCCACTGATAAATCCAATTTTTCCAAACAGCCTCATTTTTTTTAGCGGTGATATCTGCTTTTCTATTTTCAAGATATTGAGCTTCTGTAAAATTTTTCTCTTGATATACCGCATTATCAAATACCAAATGGACATTTACCTCAGTTTGGTCTTTTAAAAAGTCAAAATTACCTTGTTCGAAATTAATTTTATTTTGGGCAAAAGTCGTCGTTGCAATTGCTACAAAAAATAGCAATACTAATTTTCTCATATGTATTTTAATATTTAAGAGCCCAAAGATATTATAAAAAATGAATTTTTGCTCTCACGCCTTTGATTTCATCTTAAATCAATAAAAGTGATGGGCTTTCTGCTGTTTGGATTAAAAACAGTTTTAGACAAAATGTCAAAATCTACAATTTCAATTTTCGGACTTACTCTCAATTTTGCGCGGAAGTGGTCTCTTACTTCATTAACAAAGCTATCATGCTCTTCTTCTGTACTTAGTTTAATAATAATTTCGTCAAGCCCAATCTCATTAGCCTGAATAACGATTTGATAACATAAAATGTTGTTAAAATCATTCAAAATATCGTTCATTGCAGGTGGGTATAGCGTTGTTCCTTTGTATTTGATCATCTGCTGTTTCCTTCCTACTACTGGTCCTAACCTCATCGTATTTCTTCCACACTGGCAAGGCTCATAATGGGCTTTTACAAGGTCTCCTGTTTTAAATCTCAACAGAGGAATGGCTTCCACCCCCAGAGTAGTAATTGTCAGCTCACCACTTTCTCCTTCTTTTACCGGATTTCCTTCATCATCAAGAATTTCTGAAATAATGAGTTCCGGGTGATGATGTCCTCCAATCTGGAATTCACATTCTGTAAATGCGGTACTCATCTCTGTCGAAGCATAGGTGGAAAAGAGTTTGATATCCCACTTTTCCTTGATTTTCTGTGAAAGAATATTATCCGTAAAATCCTGATTTTTGATACTTTCTCCAATACATACAGCTCCATAGACACTGGAATTCTTATAGTCTAATCCATGTTTCTCCGCATAATCAATCATTTTCAGCAGAAAGGAAGGAACTGTAATCAAATATTTAGGTTTATATCTGAAAATAGAATCCCATTGAAGTTCAGGAATTCCGGGTCCCATTCTTACCACACTTGCACCCATTTTTCTTAAGCCCAGAAAATAAGCAAGTCCTGCCATAAACCTTTTATCTATGGTGGTAATCATCTGAACCACATCTCCTTTTTGAATCCCGGCGCAGGCGAAAGATATCGCTTCATTGTATGCCAGTCTTTCAAGATCACTGTCGGACAATCCGAAAGTAACCGGATCTCCCAATGTTCCGGAAGTAGTACTGTAATCAACAATTTTATCTGGTGTTATGCAGAAAAAATCATGATTATACTGCTGAAGATCATTCTTCGTGGTGGTAGGAATCTTCTGAAGATCTTCCAACATACGGATGTCAGCAATATTGATATTATTTTCTTTGAACAGTTTCTGATAAAAAGGGGAATGGGTTTCAAGATAGGTCAAAAGCTCACGAAGTTTTTCTTCCTGAAATAGTTTGATTTCCTGAGTCCCTGCTTTCTCGATTAACGGATGAAATTCCAATGATTTTAATTTTTAAAAGGCAAATTTATTTAATTAAAATGAAAAGATTTAAAGATTCAGACATTAAAAAAATTATTTATCTCTGAAATGTAAAAGTTTGTGTATTCGTATTTTCGGCAGTATTGACAGTGGTTACTTTTAAAGTATGCGATCCCGATCCTTTCGGGCATTTTTCATCGAAAGCATAAACAAAATTATCTTTTACACGGGCAAATCTAAGCCATTTTCCATCCAGCTCAGCCCGGAATGAAACAATATCTCCTATTTTTGTTGTTCCTTTTAAAACTAAAGTACTGTTATTGACCATTGCTCCTTCTGTCCAGCTTGATGAAACAGAAGGTAGATTACTGTCAATTAATAATTTTGCAGTGCCCAATCTATTGAATTTTCCTTCTGCCCAATCATCATTCCATTTTACCTTAACAACAGTATTATCACTGCCATAATCAAGGAGGATAACGGCTTTGTCTTTTTCTGTGTTCGTTAATTTTCTATTGGGCTTTATTCTCAAAGTATATTCATCCTGAACGGGAACGTACGAACTATTTAAAACAATACCATTTGAAACAGCATTCGGATCGGTATCCGGTCTTTCATAGGCATTGAAGTTTACAGCATCATACATAGCATTTTTACTGAAAGCAATTTCAGCATTTTCTGTGGTAATAGTTTTCGCTTCGTTAGGCAATATTGTTTTTGCTGTAGAAGGTATTTTGTCTGTGGTTTTGCTTAGCTGAAGTTTTGTTGTTAAACGGCTTGTATTTCCTTTTACATCTTTCAGGACAATTTCAATGCTATGAACATTTTCATCCTGAAGTTTGATAATCCCGGTTGAATTTGGAAGGCTATAATTCTGTAGTTTCATTCCCGGTAAATCAGCTAAGTGCTGAATTCCCATTTTATCCCTGATAAATTTAGTATAATCTATACAGCCATTGATGTAACGGGTATCGTCATAGTGGATTTTATCAATTTTAAAACTGTATATCAGCTTTCCATCCATCAACAATTCTGCACTATAAATACCCAGATTAAAACCTTGATTAGCTTTATCAACGGCTTTAATGGCAAAACTTATTTCCGGAGAATTAACTTGTACAAGATTGGCTGCATAAGCATTTCCGGCTTTTTTTACTGTAATTCCGTTGGCACCAGGTTCATAAGTACTGAAACGTCGGTCATACCAATACAATCCACTTATAATGGGTGCTATATTATCAGGAATAGCAAAACCAAAAAGTAACGGATTAAGGCATTCTTCTGTTTTGGTATCTCTTATTTCAAAATGGAGATGCGGACCTGCGGATCCTCCGGTATTTCCGCTCAAAGCAACTTGCTGTCCTTTCTCTACAGGAAACTGTCCAGGTTGAAATGTAATATCCTGTTCCCATTTTTCATCTTTATATTGTCTCTCCTTTACATATTCATCAAGCTTACTAAAGTATTTGTTCAAGTGGGCATATACCGTGGTATAACCATTAGGATGAGTAATATATACAGCATTTCCAAATCCGTACCGCTCTACTTTTATCCTGCTTACATAGCCGTCTGCTGCTGCAAGAACCGGTAAGTTCTCCTGACTATTGGTTCTCAGATCCAATCCCATATGAAAGTGATTAGTCCGGACTGCCCCAAAATTAGCAGCTAACTGCATGGGAATGTTCAGCGGATTCCGGAAATAGTTTTGGGGATAATTTTGGGCGTGTGTGATGACGTTATTAATTAAACAAATAATAAGCATCAGTTTGGGAAATATTTTCATACAACATTTGAGTTTATAGGTCTATTTGAATGTACAAAATTCCGGCCAATAAGCAATTGTCATCATATTCTATTTTAGAATAACTTTTATTTTTATACGCCAAGTTTTGTCGTTTCCAGCATTGATGTTTGCCCTATAAAGGTTCAGATGAAAGAATGATTTCTTTTGATCTGATTTTATATTTCAACAACCAGAACATAAAAATAGTATTAATGAAAAAACTTAAAGATGAATTTTAAAGACCCTTTAAAAAGGATGGAAGATTTTGAAAATTAATAAGTTTAATAAGAAGAATGTCGGTAAAAATTTTATAGATATAAGTGCAATGACCATAGAAGAAAAAATGACCTCAACAATAAAGTTAAAGCTTGACGAGACCAACTACAGAACAACTAGTATTATATCCTAATTACCACGAAAATATGAAATTAAGAGATTATACTTATAAAAATGCAATTATAACTAGTTTTACTGAGCCACTACTAAGCTCGGAGGCTTCAATTATTGCAGACTTTTAAACTTTAGAAATGCTTTATGTATGGACTGGGCTGATGCGATATATGGAGATTGGTGATTTCTTTAAAAAAAATTAATACTTTACCTTCTTCCTAAAGAGTTTTAAAAACTTTAACTTACTGAAAATTCTAAACACATAATACTGCTATAAGTTGTATTGCACTGATAATGATAAATGGAATATAAAAAATTAGAATATTTAAGTAAAGCATGTTAAACAAAGAGGAAATAAACGGAATAGCAAAACGCTATATAGAGCATCTTGAAGCAAAAATGAATATTAAATTAGTTATTGTTCAAGAGCTCACAATAAATAAATCCTATGGAAATATCTATTTTTGGGGAGCACAAGATTCTAAAAAACATCGTCTGGCGGGTAATGGTCCTTTTTTGGTAGAAAGTGAAGCAGGTCGGGTTCTTCGATTCGGAACAGCTGATCCTACGGAATACTATATTACACTCTATGAGAATGGAACATGGAACCCAGGATCTAATGACATCTGGTATCCAAACTAAACTGGATTAATTTTATTGTTTCATTAAATGAAATTTCAAGAAAAATAACATGCTAACAGACAACAAAATGCTAGAAATAGCCAATAAGTATATAAAGCAAATAGGGCAAAGAATAAATATTGAACTTGAAATTCCTCACGAATTCATTAAGAAAAGCTATGGCAATGTTTATGATTATGTTGCGAAGGACTCTACGAAACATCGTTTAGCAGGCAACGGCCCATTCCTTGTAAAAAATGATACGGGCATAGTCATTCAGTTTGGAACATCAGACCATGTAGAGTATTATTTAAATGGGTATGAAAATGGCACATGGAAACCTAGCACTCATGGAGTTTGGGATCCTAACCAGAATTAATATCAGCTTTACTTTCGTATTAAAATAAAAATTTACATGTTAACAGAACAAGAAGTAATAGAAATTGCGAAAAATTACGTAAAAGAAAGAAGTGAAAAAAGTGGGTTAGATCTTATAATTTTGGAAGACAGATCTATTAAAAAATCCTATGGAATAATATTTCGATATAATACAAAAAAATTTAATCTGACAAGGGATTTTAATGATAATACTCTTCTCGGCAATTCTCCTTTTTTAGTTGAAAATAAAACTGGAAATATAGTTGTATTTGGAACGAATCAGTCTACAGCACACTATATTCAGGAATATGAAGCCGGAAGATTAACCAATACGTTGGGTTTGAATAGTAGTTTAGACTAATTTACAGCCACTTTCAGATGTTTCTTTTATTTATTTGAAAGTTGATCAAAAAAACATTAAAATGAAGCTATGCCGGATAAACAGAAGCAAGAGAAAGATGCTTTAAAAAAGATAGAAGAACTTATAAAAAAAGATCCAACATTATCAATAATATGCTCAAGATATGAAGAAAAAGATTTATTAAGAGATGATTCTGTAAAAGACGTAATTGTAGTAAGTTTATCAGACGATATTTATGGAAAATCATTTTATGTTTATATAGATGCAGAAACATTAGACTTATTATACGTACAAGGTCCTCACAGATACATAGAAATAGCTGATTTTTTTGAAATATAAATCTTGAGATTATCACAACATTTAAAGCACTTATTAATATCCAAAATATATGTAAAATATTTAAAAGAATGAATAGTAGTTTAGAATAATTTACAGCCACCTTCGGGTGGCTTTTGTATTTTTAGTAAATTAGATTATTGTTATTGGATAAATAAAAACTATTTTTCCGTGGCTGAAGAATTTAATACATTAAAATGTTTATTTTAAAAAAAAGGGAATAAACTCAATAGCAAAAAATAAACATTATGTTATCAGAAAATGAAATAATGGAGGTTGCCAATAATTTTTTAAAAGATCTGGAACCAAAAATTGGAGAACCTCTTATTTTTCCAAAAGAATTAATGATTAAAAAACCTTATGGAATATACTTTATATATCATTCAAAAAAATATTTGGAAACTAAAGATTGGGAGGAAAAACTTTTAGGAAATGCACCCTTTTTAGTAGAAAAGAGTACTGGAAAAATAATAGAGTTTGGGACATCTAGAAGTATGGATGAATATATTAAAGAATATGAAGCAGGAAAATATTCTTAATTTTTTAAGTTAAACTTTATTCATTTTAATTAATATGTTAACAGATAATCAAATGCTAGAAATAGCAAAAAAATACATAAAATTAAACGAAGAAGAAATAAATATAGAATTGATTATTGTTGAACAACTTACAATAAATAAGCCTTATGGAAATATCTATTCTTATGGACCAAAAGACTTTAAATATCGTTTAGCAGGTAATGGGCCATTTCTCGTAAAAAATGATACAGGCTTAGTCATTCAATTTGGAACTTCTAATGATGTAGAATATTATATAACAGGATATGAAGATGGCACATGGAAACCTAGCACTCATGGAGTTGGGGATCCTAACCAGAATTAATATCAGCTTCACTTTCGTATTAAAATAAAAATTTACATGTTAACAGAGCAACAAGTAATAGAAATCGCAAAAAATTACGTAAAAGAAAGAAAAGAGAAAAGTGGATTAGACCTTGTCATTTTAGATAACGAAGCAATAAAAAAGCCTTATGGTATTATATTTTTTTACAATACAAAAAAATATAATGAAACAAGAAATGATGACGATAATACTTTACTTGGGAATGCTCCTTTCTTGGTAGAAAACAAAACAGGAAACATTGTAGTATTTGGAACCAGTAAATCTGAAGAATATTATATTCAAGAATACGAGGCAGGAAGATTTACTAACACTTTAGGGTCAAATAGTAGCCTAGAATAATTCACAGCCACCTTCGGGTGGCTTTTTTATAGATAATATAACTTCAATCTCAGACTCAAAACAGTCAGAAAAATTCACTTTTTCACCATTCACCATTCACTTTTTCACACTTCTTTCATTTATATTTCTGAAATTGAACTTTTTAATAGAAATTACCTAAATAAAACATATATTATAAACCGACAAATTTTAGTAAATTTGCAGACTTAATTAATCAACGATATTGAGATACTTACAATGAGCCAATTTAAAGAATACAAAAACCTCAACCTTATTGACGTAGCAGAGAATGTAGCGGAATTTTGGAAACAAAATAAAACCTTCAATAAGAGTGTTGAGATTCGTCAGGGAAATCCTGAGTTTGTTTTTTATGAAGGTCCGCCTTCAGCAAACGGTATGCCTGGAATTCACCACGTAATGGCAAGAGCATTGAAAGATATTTTCTGCCGTTACCAGACTCAAAACGGAAAGCAGGTTTTCCGTAAAGCAGGCTGGGATACGCATGGTCTTCCTGTGGAACTGGGTGTAGAAAAAGAATTAGGAATCACGAAAGAAGATATTGGCAAAAAAATCTCTATTGAAGACTATAATAAAGCTTGCCGTGAAGCAGTAATGCGTTATACCGATGTATGGAATAACCTTACAGAGAAAATCGGATATTGGGTAGACCTTGATGATCCGTACATCACGTACAAGTCAAAATATATGGAAACCGTTTGGTGGTTATTGAAACAGTTGTATAGCAAAGATTTGTTGTACAAAGGTTACACGATCCAGCCTTACTCACCGAAAGCAGGAACAGGACTTTCTTCTCACGAGCTGAATCAGCCCGGAACGTATCGTGATGTCTCAGACACAACGGTTGTGGCTCAGTTTAAAGTAAAGAAAGACTCTTCAGCATTATTCAATGATGTTGACGGGGATGTTCATATCCTTGCATGGACGACTACTCCATGGACGCTTCCATCCAATACCGCTCTTACCGTAGGTAGAGATATTGAATATGTTGTAGTGAAAACCTTCAATCAATATACATTTGAACCTGTAACGGTTGTTTTATCAAGCGTTCTTTTACCTAAAGTTTTCGGTAAAAAATATGCAGAAGGTACAGATGAGGATTTTGCTAACTATACTCCGGAAACTAAAGTAATTCCTTTCAGAGTTTTAAAAGAATTCACAGGAGAAAAACTTGTTGATACAAGATATGAGCAGTTAGTTCCTTGGTTTACACCAAATGATAACCCTGAAAATGCATTCAGAGTAATTTTAGGAGATTTCGTAACGACTGAGGATGGAACAGGTATCGTTCATACAGCACCTACTTTCGGTGCGGATGATGCGAGAGTTGCTAAAATGGCTCAGCCTGAAATTCCGCCAATGTTGGTAAAAGATGAAAATGACAATCTTGTACCATTGGTAGACTTACAAGGTAGATTCATCAAAGGAGACAATGTGCCTGAGGTATTCTCCGGAACTTATATCAAAAATGAATATTACGATGAAGGAACTGCTCCTGAGAAATCATGGGATGTAGAACTTGCCATCCTGTTGAAAACAGAGAACAAAGCTTTCAAAGTAGAGAAATATGTTCACTCCTATCCACACTGCTGGAGAACAGATAAGCCGGTATTGTATTATCCGCTGGATTCATGGTTTGTGAAAATGGCTGCTGTAAAAGACAGATTGGTTAATTTAAACAAAGAAATCAACTGGAAGCCAAAAGCTACCGGAGAAGGACGTTTTGCCAACTGGTTGGAAAATGTAAACGACTGGAACCTTTCCCGTTCAAGATATTGGGGTATTCCGTTGCCAATCTGGAGAACAGAGGATCTGAAAGAAGAAAAGATCATCGGTTCTGTAGAAGAATTATACAACGAAATCGAAAAATCAATTGCAGCAGGATTGATGACTGAAAACCCGTTCAAAGGTTTCATCATCGGAAATATGTCTGAGTCTAATTATGAGCTTGTGGATCTTCACAAAAATGTAGTAGACAAAGTAGTATTGGTTTCTGATTCAGGAAAAGCAATGAGACGTGAAAGCGACTTGATCGACGTTTGGTTCGATTCAGGTTCTATGCCGTATGCACAGTTGCATTATCCTTTTGAAAACAAAGAATTAATAGACAATAATAAAGCATTCCCAGCTGATTTCATTGCAGAAGGTGTTGACCAGACACGTGGGTGGTTCTATACCCTTCACGCCATCGGAACGGCTGTATTTGATTCAGTTGCTTATAAAAATGTAATGAGTAACGGTCTTGTTCTGGATAAGAACGGACAAAAAATGTCAAAACGTTTAGGAAATGCAGTAGATCCATTCGAAACACTTGCTGTATACGGACCGGATGCTACACGTTGGTACATGATCTCCAATGCCAACCCATGGGAAAACCTGAAGTTTGACATTGAAGGAATTGACGAAGTAAGAAGAAAGTTCTTCGGAACCCTTTACAATACCTATTCATTCTTTGCTTTATATGCGAATGTGGATGGTTTCAACTATTCTGAAAAAGAAGTGGAAAACCGTCCGGAAATCGACAGATGGATCCTTTCTGAACTGAACTTATTGATCAAGGAAGTGAAAGCTTTCTATGAAGACTATGAGCCAACAAGAGTAGCGAGAGCAATCAGCAATTTCGTGAATGATAACTTAAGCAACTGGTATGTAAGATTGTGTAGAAGACGTTTCTGGAAAGGAGATTATTCTGATGACAAAATCTCTGCTTACCAGACTTTATACACTTGTCTTGAAGTAGTAGCAAAATTGTCTGCTCCAATTGCTCCGTTCTTTATGGATCAATTGTATCAGGATTTAAATAAAGTAACAGGTAAAGAAAACTGTGAATCTGTACACCTTACAGACTTCCCGGTAGCTAATGAAAGCTTAATTGATCAGGATCTGGTTGAAAAAACGCATTTAGCTCAGAACATTACAAGTATGGTTTTCTCTTTGAGAAAGAAAGAAAATGTAAAAGTTCGTCAGCCGTTACAGAAAGTATTGGTGCCTGTGTTGGATTCTAAAGCAGAAGAACAGATTCTTGCTGTTGCTGATCTTATCAAGCAGGAAGTAAACGTGAAAGAATTACAGTTAATTAATGCGGAGGAAGCATCTCACTTAATTGTAAAACAGATAAAACCTAACTTCAAAACTCTTGGTCCTAAATTAGGAAAAGACATGAAGGTAGTAGGTGCCGAGATTACCAATCTTACCACAGAGCAGATTGCAGGTCTTGAAAAAGAAGGAAAACTTGATGTTCAGGGATATGAGATCACACTTGATGATGTGGAAATCTCTACAAAAGATATTCCGGGATGGACGGTTACTTCTGATGGAAAGACAACTGTGGCATTAGATTTGACGTTAACCGATGAGTTAAAATCTGAAGGGATCGCAAGAGAGTTCATCAACAGAATTCAAAACCTGCGAAAAGACAAAGATTTTGAACTGACAGACAGAATTTCAATCACATTGGAAGAAAACTCTCCTTTCTTACATGAGATTAAGAAAAATGAAGAATATATTTCTTCTGAGGTCTTGTCAAATAAAATAGAAATTGTATCTTCACTTTCAAATTTTAACGAAATCGAAATAGATGAGGTTAATTTTAAGATAAATGTTGAAAAAAATTAACATGTAGTTATTATATTTCAAATTCCATTTCATAATTTTATTAAAAAAGAGAACGAATATGTCAGACGAAAGAGTTAGATACAGCGATGCTGATTTACAGGAATTTAAAGCGATCATTAAAGAAAAAATAGAAAAAGCAGAAAAAGATCTTCAGCTAATCAGAGAAAGTTTCATCAACGACCAGAATAACGGAACGGATGACACCTCTCCTACTTTCAAAGCTTTTGAAGAAGGAGCAGAAACATTAAGCAAAGAACAAAATTCTATTTTGGCAGGAAGACAGGAAAAATTCGTGCGTGACCTTAAAAATGCTTTGATCAGAATCGAAAATAAAACGTACGGTGTTTGCAGAGTAACAGGAAAACTGATTCCTAAGGAAAGACTTTTAGCCGTTCCTCACGCTACGCTGAGCATCGAAGCGAAAAATATGCAAAAATAACCGTAAGGTTTGAAAAATAATATTGGGTTTATATCGTATTCACGGATACTTTATAAACCTAATTTTTAATGTATACCCATGAGCGAATTATTAATTTTGGGATTTATTGTCGCCATAGTCCTGCTGTTTTTCAACAGAGAATGGATCAAAAACAGATTCTTCCCTGATCAACAGAAGAACTATACGATTGATGATCAATTCAATTCTGATAAACGCGAACGGGAGAAAGAGATTGACAGACTTTTGAGTAAGATGGGCAAAAACGGAGTCAATGATTTGTCTGAAAAAGATAGAAAACGACTCGATGAATTGTCCAAAATGTAAAAAAAATAAATAATAAGAAATGGAATCTATAATAGTACATCCAAAAAATGCAATGGAGCTTAGCGCACTGAAAAGTGTATTGAAAGAAATGGGCATTAAATTTGAAAAAGCCCATGTTAAAAGTTCATATAACGGACAGAAAGTAGTCAAGAAAGCAAGCGATAACAAAAATGTAAAGCCTGCTTCAAAACCTAAAGGACAGTAATGAAAAAGATTTTAGCGATAACATTTTTGGTGTTATTAATTGACCAGGCTTCAAAAATTTATATCAAAACCCATTTTAATCTGGATGACAGCATAACTGTTTTGCCAGGTTTTAAGCTGACCTTCGTAGAAAACCCGGGAATGGCTTACGGATTTCACTTCGGAGGAATTATCGGAAAATATTTTCTGGTAATCCTAAGAATCTTCCTGATCGGAGGAATGGTTTATATGTTTAAAAAATGGCTGAAAGAAGGAGCTTCCAACTATCTTTTGATCCCAATGGCCGTCATCTTTGCCGGAGCTATCGGAAATCTTATCGATGGAATGTTCTATGGAATGATCTTCGACAGTGGAACCATATATGATCCAAGTATTGACCGATGGATTGGCTATGGAGGAATTTCCAAATTTGCCCCTTTTGGACACGGATATTCTACTTTTATGAAAGGATGTGTGGTAGATATGCTTCACTTCCCGCTGGTAGACTGGTATGTTCCTGAAAGCTGGCCATTAATTGGCGGAAAACATATTGAATTCTTCAAATATATTTTCAACGTTGCAGATTCTGCCATTACTGTAGGAGCAGCATTCTTATTAATATTCAGAAAAAAAGCTTTCCCGAACGGTCTGGAGTTTTAAATGATATATTTCGGATGAAAAAAATAATCAAAAATATTTTTAAAATTTTCCTGCTTCTTTTCGTTGCAGGAATTATTTTTATTGCCTGGGCAAATTACAGCATCAAAAAGGACAGTGAACCATTCGTTTCCTACAATATTTCTGATGTACCGGAAGCTAAAACAGGTTTGTTATTGGGAACTGGAAAAGTGCTGAGCGATGGAAGCCCGAATGCTTATTTCTTTAACAGAATTAAAGCCGCAGCAGATTTATTTAAAAGCGGAAAAATACAATATATCATCGTCAGTGGTGACAACAGCACCAAAGATTATAATGAACCTGAAGACATGCAGCTGGCATTGATGCAGAGCGGAGTTCCACAGGATAAAATCATCCTGGACCACGCCGGATTCAGAACGTTGGATTCTGTAGTTAGAGCAAAAGATATTTTCAGCCAGACAAAATTGGTGATTATTTCTCAGAAATTTCACAATGAAAGAGCTGTTTTTCTGGCCAGAAAAAATGGAATGGAAGCATTTGGATATAATGCAGCAGATGTAAATAAATATGCCGGATTAAAGACCAATTTGAGAGAATATTTCGCGAAAGCTAAAGCATACTGGGATCTCCTTTTCGGAGTAGAGCCTAAATTTGGAGGAGAGAAGATTGCGATTCCTTAATTTTTTTGCCCACGAATCTCACAGATTTTCACGGATGATTGAGAAAAGATAGATTGATTATTTTGGATTGATAGGTTTTGGCTGAAGCCAATGGATGGGTTGTTCATTTGAAGTAGCTGGGCTAAAGCCCACCCCTATTGAATCAAGTTATTTAAAGATAATATCTTTTATCTTTTATCTTTTATCTTTTATCTTTTATCTTTCGTTATTCCCGGCAAACCTCGTAAATTTGCTATTCATTAATTTTTAAATATAAATTTTAAACAAATGTCAAGAATTCTTACCGGCATTCAAGCCACCGGAACACCCCATCTTGGAAACCTATTGGGGGCCATTATTCCTGCTATTGAACTATCCAAGCAGGAAGGAAATGAATCATTTTTATTTATTGCGAATCTTCACACGCTTACACAGATTAAAGATGCGCAGACTTTAAGACAAAATACCTACGAGATTGCTGCGGCTTGGCTTGCTTGTGGATTAGATACTGAAAAAACATTTTTCTACAGACAAAGTGATATCGCTGAAACCTGTGAACTTTCTTGGCATTTATCATGTTTTTTTCCTTATCAAAGATTAACACTGGCTCATTCATTTAAGGATAAAGCAGACAGACTTCAGGACGTAAATGCAGGTCTGTTTACTTACCCTATTTTGATGGCTGCAGATATTTTACTGTATGATGCTGAAATTGTACCGGTAGGAAAGGATCAGCTTCAACACCTAGAATTTGCAAGGGATGTAGCTTCAAGATTCAACAATCAGATGGGTGAAATTCTTGTATTGCCACAATCTGAACTTCAGGAAGATACGAAATATGTTCCTGGAACAGATGGCCAGAAAATGTCAAAATCAAGAGGAAATATCATCAATATTTTCTTACCTGAAAAGGAGCTTAAAAAACAGGTTATGAGTATTGAATCGGATTCGAAATCTTTAGAAGAGCCTAAAGATCCTGAAACGGATAAAACATTCCAGATTTATCAGCTGGTTGCTACACCTGAACAGACTGAAGAATTAAGAGCAAAATACCTTGCCGGAAATTTCGGATACGGACATGCTAAAAAAGAATTGCTGGATCTTATTCTGGTGCGTTTTGCCAAAGAAAGAGAAACGTTCGCTTATTATATGAGTAATCTTGACGAACTGGAAGCAAAACTTCAGGAAGGAGCACAAAAAACAAGACCTATCGCTCTGGAAACTCTTAAAAGAGTAAGAACAAGCTTAGGATTTTAATTCTGAGTTTTAAACATAAGAAAGCCTTTCGTTTGAAAGGCTTTTTCTATTTTTATAAAGTATTTTTTTTAACTGGCTTTATTCTTTGTAAGGATAAAGTAATGCATCTGATCTCCATATTCATAATCGATATCCCAGCCTGGATATTGTTTGATGATAGTTTTAATGATAGACAATCCCAATCCGGTAGAGGTATGATCTGATCCCTGTTTATAGAAACGGTTGAAAATCATGGATTTATCTAAAGGAATAGATGCTCCACTGTTTTGGAAAGTTATCCGGTTATTTTCAACAATGATATTTAAACTCCCTTCCTGATGGTTATATTTAACCGCATTTTTAAGAAGATTCGACAATAGAATATCTGCCAGATCCTGATTAAAATCTGCTATAAATTGTCCTTTCTCAATGATATTGACCTCTATTTTTTTAAAAGCAATAAAATCTTCATAATTATGAACCAGCTGAGCAATCATCCCATTAAAATTGACATCTGATGTTTTATTAAACTGACTGTTCTCAATTTTGGAAAGCATTAATAAAGATTTATTCAGTCCCACCATTCTCCTCAAGTCATTCTTCACATCGGAAAGAAATGTCAGGCTCTTTTTATCAAGATCATCATTCTGGATCATGAGATCAATCTTATTAATCACAATCGCCAAAGGAGTTTGAAGTTCATGAGATGCATTTTCAATAAACTGTTTCTGCTGGTAGAAAACAAGTTCATTACGTTCAATCATTTCATTGATTTCTATATCTAATTCTTCAAATTCAGTGATTTTGTAATTTTGATTTTCCTGAGAAAAAGGGATTCCAAACTGATATTTTTTAAGCTTATCCAAAATCCGATAAAACGGCCTCATTGCTTTATTAAGAAGATATCCGTTGACACCCACAATACTTATGACCAAAAGAATATAAAGTACAATCAAAGCAGTCGTAAGATCGTAGATCAACTCGTCTTCTTCTACAGTAGAAGTTCTTATAACAAGCCGTTGCTGCTTTTTAAACTGATCAATAAAGTCTGCCTCAAGAACCCGGTAAGGCTGGTCTTTATCATCATATTCCATATAATACATCTTGTTGTACAACCTGCTTTTGTTTTGATAATCTCCAGCTTTAATGGGGTTGATTTTAAATTCATTGAATCCAAAATCATTATTGTTCAAAAGCTGAGGATTAAGATAAACAGCCTTAATGATCTGTATTTTTCTATCCCTTAAACCATCATCCACATTATCATGCACTTCATCCAGGATATAGGCATAAAACAGACCTGCCCACACCGCTATAATCAGCAGCAGGATCATGATCAGGTATTTTATGGTGTAGTATTTTAATGAGCTTTTCATCAGATGAATTTATATCCTATTCCGTACACAGCCTGAAAATCGGCTTCTGCATTGAGATTTTTTAATTTTTTGCGAAGATTTTTAATCTGAGAATAAATAAAATCCAGACTGTCTGCCTGATCTATATAATCTCCCCAAATAGCCTCTGCTAATGTAGTCTTCTGTAATGTCTTTTCAGGATGAATCACAAAATAGTATAAAAGATCATACTCTTTACGATTAAGCACAAGCTCTACTTCACCTATTTTTACCGTTCTGTTCTCCGGATCAATACTTATATTTTTGTAGCGGATAATATTTTCACCATCCTGATTTTTTCTTCTGATCACAGACTTAATTCTCGCCATAAGTTCTGCAAGGTGGAAGGGTTTTGCAAGATAATCATCGGCCCCGATTTCCAGCCCGGTTACCTTATCATCTACAGAATCTTTGGCAGAAAGAATGATCACAGGATCTTTCTTGTGCATTTTTTTGATCTCTTTCAGCAGATCTATTCCGTTTCCGTCTGGCAGCATAATATCGAGCAAAATACAGTCATATTCGTATGAAATAATTTTGTCTAGTCCGTTGCTGTAATTTTCTGCATACTCTACAATAAAATGTTCTGCCTCCAGAAATTTCTGTACTGTATCTTTCAGTTCGGGTTCATCTTCTACTATTAAAATCTTCATATTTCCGGTTATATAAATTCTGCTGCACGATTAACTCCTATCAAATATAGGAAATTATAAAATGGAAGTAAGAAAGCAGAAGTACACTTCCAACTTCCTTACTTTAAAATCAAACTGTTTTCACATGGTGCCCGTCTGCATCAAAAACAAGACACAAACCGCTCATCAAACGAACTTTATAGGCATTATATTTTCTTTCTATAGAATCTATCACACTGCAAGGATGATTTCTTGTCATGAATGAAACTATATTCTTTCTAATCTGTGCAGAAGAAATCTTTCTTCCGTCGCTGTTTATTAAATTCCAATTGACCATACTATTACTATTTAGTGTTTGTATACAGTTAAATGTTAATCATCAATTCTTTTAAAATTTCCGTTTCTGTCGAATTCAAGTTCCAATCCGTTAGAAAGTTCTGCTTTGTAAGACCATCTTTTCTTTTCAACTTTAGTGATATACGTATTGGGAAAATTTTTAGTGCTGTAATTCCTGATGGCTGCAGGAATGAAACCATAAGGAACTTTCTGATGTTTACCATCTACTTCTTTCCAGTTTCCACTGCTGTCAAACTCCATTTTCATTCCATTGGTAAGATATACTTTGTATTCATCTACACCATAGATTTCTCTGTCTTCTATTGCTGAGTTTACCGGTATTCCTTTAAAATGGGAAGAAAGAAAGGTTTTAGCTGTTTTTGGCAACTGATTCGCATTGATTGCTCTATCTTGGGCAAAAACGAAACCTCCACTCAATAAAAACATCATCATTAATATTCCGGTGATTTTCTTTACATTTTTCATACTATTACATTTTTCTGTTATTATTATGAAGCAAAGTTCTTAATCAATTTGGGAAAGAATTGGGAAAAACGATTCTGTTGGAAAATAAGCAGGGAGAAATTTAATTTTACCACAGATTGACACAGATGATCACAGATGTTTATGATGATTTTCAAAATGCATGATTAGTCCTGAAAATAAAAGAGCCACTAAGTTGAACTTAGCGGCTTTTATATCAGATTATATAATTTTATAAATATTCTTTGATCTGCTGAAGATGGGTAATGGCTTTTAAACCTTCCTTCTGTTTGTCTTCTTTATAGACATCAAAAAAGATGGCTTCCATTCCAAAGTCTGTAGCTCCCATAGCATCTGCAATCCAATCATCCCCAATCAGAATACTTTCTTCTTTTTTGGCTTCGGAAAGACCTAAAGAATATTCAAAAATTCGTGGATTCGGCTTTCTTACCCCAACTGCATCTGCACTGGTAATTGTTTTAAAATAAGGTGCAATTCCAGAAAGAGTACACTTCCTTTCTGTGACTTCCTGAAATCCATTGGAAATAATGTGTAATGTATAATTCTTAGCTTTCAGATATTCTAAAACATCTTCAGCGCCTTCTACCAGTTCGTTATGACCCACAATATTATCCAGGAAATTTTCTTCAAAATAAAGGGCAAGCTCTTTATTATCTATTCCAAAATGTTTAAATGAATCATAAAAACGGTGTTCTCTCAAATACTCTTTGCCAATAATTCCGTCTCTGATCTTTTCCCACAACTCTTCGTTGATATCGTGATATACAGAATGAAATTCTTCAAAGTCAATAGTATACTTCGAAGTAATTTCCTGTTTTTCAAAAAGATCTTTGATGGTAAGATAGGCATTTCTGCGGTGATCCCAGAGTGTATTATCTAGGTCAAAAAAAACATGCTGCATTTTCATACAGCACAAAGTTAATAATTTTAATTTTTCGAGACAGGATAATTTTTGCTCTTGCTTTTCACAATTTCAAGGCTTTTAGAAAAATTCAGCAAAAAATCAATTGTTTGTTTCTTAGGTTTCAAAGTTTTCACTTTTAAGGAGTCATTTTTTTTCATAAGCGAAGTATGTTTTCCTTAAAACGTGAAAATTTACAAAATATTATTTATCTGGTTAAGATTATGTTGTTTTCATCCATGATTTTTCTCAGATTAATGAGTGCATATCTTACTCTGCCTAAAGTTGTATTAATGCTCATATCTGTATGATCTGCAATTTCTTTGAAACTCAAACCATCAAAAAACCTCAGTTTGATTACCTCCTGCTGGTTCAATGGTAAAAACTGTAACATCTTCAACAGATCCTCCTGAATCTGATTTGTTACAAGCTGATCTTCAATATTTTCCGAAGGCTCTCTGATCAAATCAAAAATAGAATATTCATCTGTTTCAAAAGTAGTTTCCGAAACTTTGATATTCTTCGCTTTTGATCTGAAATGATCAATGATTAAATTGTGGGAAATTCTTTTCGCCCAAAGAATAAATTTACCTTCTTCGTTATAGCGCCCTTCTTTCAGCATCACAATAATCTTCATGAATGTATCCTGAAAGATATCGTTAGCCAAATCTTCATCATTAATTTTGTAAAAAATGAATGTAAAAAGTTCTCTCTGATGTCGGTGAATAAGGGTTGATAATGCGCCCTCGTCTCCTTTCTGATAAAGGGAAATTAGTAAACTATCCGATTTTGATTTCATAACTCTTCTCAATATAAATATTTGCAGACAGGTATTCCTCCAGATATTTCTTCTGGCCTTTGCTGTATAAACAAAACAGTTCTAGAGTAGAGTCACTTCTATAGGCGGGTACAATTATTATGGTGTAAATATAATAATTTTTTAATAACTGTTAACCTATTATTAAATTTTATAGAGAAAAATCTAAAAAAAATCATTTAAACATATCATGAATGAATACGGTAGGGATATTTAATGTAAAATTAATATTCAATCCTTTCAACTCTTTTCCGTTCAATCTCGTATCTCCGATAGGAAAAGCATAGCCACCAGTAAGATCCAGCATCCCAAAAAGAGTAACTCCAATCTTCGGAGCAATATATTTGGTAGTTCCTTCCACTCCTGCTAAAAAGTAATAAGAGTGATAGAAATCTACATTTTTTTCAAAATTAAGAAGAACATCTGCCTGCAGCTTCGGCATAATGGCAAATTTGGAATCAGCAACGCCCATCAAAGCAGAACCTCCCACTCTGTAAATCACATCATCATTTTTAAGGAAAAGCAATTTACCTCCTACTTCACCAAAACTTTGGTTCTGATAGGTATATCCCACACTGATCATTTTATGCATGGTATATTGAGCTTTTACCGTTGTACTCAGTAAAAACACGGATAGGATGGCAACTACAGTTCGAAAATTCATCATCTTTCTATATTATTAAGGTGTAAAATTAAAAAAAACTGCCTTATCCGGAGATAAAGCAGTTCATTTATTATTCTTTAAGAGAAATTAAATTCCAAAAGCGGCTTTAATTTCCTCTACTTTGTCTAGTTTTTCCCACGTAAAGAACTCAAGACCTTCTAATGTAAGCTCATTTTTATGTCCTTTATTGAATGTTTTATCAGCTACATAATGCTCTTTCCCCATGTGTCCGTAAGAAGCTGTTTCCTGATAAATTGGGTTTCTCAATTTTAAGTTCTGCTCAATCGCATAAGGTCTTAAATCAAAGATTGTAGAAACTTTTTTCGCGATCTCTCCGTCATGAAGATCTACTTTTGCAGTTCCGTAAGTGTTGATATATAAACCACAAGGCTCAGCTACTCCAATTGCATAAGAAACCTGTACCAAAACTTCATCTGCAACTCCTGCAGCCACTAAGTTTTTAGCAATATGCCTTGTAGCATACGCAGCACTTCTGTCTACTTTAGATGGATCTTTTCCTGAGAAAGCACCCCCTCCGTGAGCTCCTTTACCACCGTAAGTATCAACGATAATTTTTCTACCAGTAAGACCAGTATCTCCGTGAGGTCCTCCGATTACGAATTTCCCTGTAGGATTGATATGATATTTAATTTGATCGTTGAATAAAGCTTTAATTTCTTCTGTTTGTTGTGCAACAACTCTAGGAACCAGAATATTTTTAATATCCTCACGGATCTTGTTCAACATTTCTTCTTCAGCACCAAAGTCATCATGTTGAGTAGAAACTACAATAGAATCAATTCTGATAGGCTTATGATCGTCAGAATACTCAATCGTTACCTGGCTTTTTGCATCAGGACGAAGGTAAGTGATTTCCTTATTTTCCCTTCTGATTGCAGAAAGTTCTTTAAGGATAGTGTGTGCAAGATCCAATGCAAGAGGCATATAATTAGCCGTCTCATTGGTAGCATACCCGAACATCATCCCCTGGTCTCCAGCTCCCTGAGCATTTGCCTTAGCTTCAAAAGACTCATCATTTACAGCTCTGTCAACACCTTGATTGATATCAGGTGACTGCTCATGGATCGCAGAGATTACTCCACAAGAATCTCCATTGAACATATATTCTCCTTTTGTATACCCGATTCCATTGATTACTTCTCTGGCAATTGTCTGTACATCAAGGTAAGCATCAGATTTTACTTCTCCTGCCAATACTACCTGTCCGGTAGTTACAAGAGTTTCACATGCTACTTTTGAGTTTTTATCATATGCTAAGAAATGGTCGATTAATGCATCGGAAATTTGGTCGGCAATTTTGTCCGGATGTCCTTCTGAAACTGATTCAGATGTAAATAAATAAGACATATAATTCTTTTGTTTTTAAAGATTTAAAAATAGTGTTTGCGAAAAATATGAATGAAATTGCCCAGAAAAAAGAATACTGTTTTAGCATATTTTTATAGAGGTTGCAATCAGGTCAAATTTTTCCTCGTAATAAACGTCAGCAAATTTAAGCACTATTTTCGTAATACTCAAAAATTTTGTTTATTAATTACACTTTTATTTAAATTGATGATTTCTATCACTTTAAAGCATTTCCATTACTGAGGCTTAATGCTTACAAATTCCTTCGGACTTTCGTGATAATTCAACTTAAGTTCTAAAGAAGTTTTGATAGAATGTGACAATTCATCAATAATTTTTTGTTTAAAGGTTGGTTTATAGTAAATAATACTAATTTCTCGATAAGGGAAAGGTTTTTTGAATCTGAAAACATTTTTCTTCTGCTCTTCTGAAAGCTGGCTTAATGCAAGCTCAGGCAAAATACTGATCCCACCTACTTTATCTACCATGTGAACCAAAGTCTGAATATTGGAAGCTAAAAAGTCTAAGTTTTTAGGCTTCAAAGTATTTTCTTTAAGGTGGCAGATGTTTTCAAACTGATTTCTCAGGCAGTTTCCTTCTTCCAGCAGCCATACTTTTTCTACATTCAGATCTTCCGGAATGATGTAAGAATTCTTTTTGTTGGCTTCCGTATTGGAACTGTAAATCATCAGCTCTTCATTGAATAAGAAATCCTGATAAAACTCGTCGGCAGTATCATAAGGAGTAGAAATAATTCCCGCATCCAGTTCTCCTGCTTTTAAAGCTTTGATAATATTATCAGTGGTCATTTCTTTTACATTCATCTGGATCTTCGGATTTTCTTCAAGGAATTTGAAAATCTCCGTTGGCAGAATGAAAGAAGAAACAGTAGGAATGATTCCCAAATTGATGGTACCTCCTAAAATATTATTCAAAAGGTTGGCTTTGTTTTTCAGTTCATTGACAGACTCTATAATCACTTTTGCCTGATCAATAATCTGAAGTCCCACATCCGTAGTACGAATCGGGTGAGTAGTCCTGTCGAACACCTTCACATCCAGTTCATCCTCAAATTTCTGTATCATGGCACTTAACGTAGGTTGGGTAATAAAACACGCCTGAGCGGCTTTACCAAAATGTTTATACTTATCTACAGCGATAAGATACTCCAGTTGCTGAATGTTCATTTGATTAATATTATCTATTACAAAGATATAACGTTTTTGCTATTAGCAATTAAAAATTCAAGTAAATTTGATATTCATTACCTTTACACTTGGATTTAGAAAAACAAAAACATTTATACAAATCATTAATGATATGGATTCTAAAAAATTAACGTTAAGTAACGGCGCACCTTATTTTGAGCATCAGGATTCACAGACGGTAGGACCAAGAGGCCCGGTATTGCTGCAAGACTTTATTCTTCAGGAAAATCTTGCGCATTTCGTTAGGGAAAGAATTCCTGAAAGGATTGTGCATGCCAAAGGAAGCGGAGCTTACGGAACTTTTACCGTAACGCATGACATCAGCCAGTACACGAAAGCAAAGCTGTTTTCAAAAGTAGGAAATTCATGCAGAATGTTTGCGAGATTTTCTACGGTAGGTGGAGAAAAAGGAAGTGCAGATACTGCAAGAGATCCAAGAGGCTTTGCCTTAAAATTTTATACTGAAGACGGAAACTGGGATCTTGTAGGAAATAACACTCCGGTATTCTTTATTAAGGATGCAAAAAAATTCCCGGATTTTATTCATACTCAAAAAAGAGTACCGAAAACAAACTTAAAGAGCGCCACAATGATGTGGGATTTCTGGAGCTTAAATCCTGAATCACTTCATCAGGTTCTTATATTAATGTCGGATAGAGGAACTCCGCATGGCTACAGACATATGCATGGTTTCGGATCTCATACGTTCTCCATGATCAATGATAAAAATGAAAGAGTATGGGTAAAATTCCATTTCAAAACAAAACAGGGCGTAAAAAACTTCACTGACGAAGAAGCTGTAAAAATGGCCGGAGAAAACCCGGACTTTGCTCAGGAAGATCTTTGCAACGCAATCGAGAACGGAGATTTCCCAAAATGGACCTTATATATACAAGTAATGACAGAGGAACAGGCAAAAGATTTCAGATGGAATCCTTTTGATATAACCAAAGTATGGTTCCACGATGACTTCCCTTTGATCGAAGTAGGAGAAATGGAACTAAATGAAGTACCTGTCAATTACTTTGCCCATGTGGAACAATCTACTTTTTCACCAAGCAACCTTATTAACGGAATCAGCTTCTCACCAGATAAAATGCTTCAGGGAAGATTATTCTCCTATCCTGATGCGCACCGCTACAGAGTGGGAGTTAACTCGCATCAACTTGAGGTAAACAGATGTCCTTTCGAGGTTAACAACTATCAGAGAGACGGCTTCATGGCAGATTCAAGCTATTATCAGGACAAGCCTAATTATCACCCGAACAGTTTCGATGAAATTAAAGCAGATTCTGATTACAAAAATTTTGAGTATGAATTAGATAGCGCTCATGTGGCAAGCTATAATAGAAATGATAATGACAGTGATCACTACACTCAACCAGGACTTTTATATTCAAAAGCAATGAATGCAGAAGACCGAGATCACCTGATCAAAAATATTATAGGCAGCATGAAAGGGATCAGCGGGCCTAAGAAAGATGAAATTATCAACAGGCAGCTGTGTCACTTTTTCAGAGCCAATATTGAGCTTGGCATGAAAGTAGCTTCTCAGCTAAATGTAAATATTGATGCAAATATGATGAATCATTCCAAATAATCATATTGAACGATAAATTAAAAAAAAGGAAAAAAAAATAATATTTTTTCCTTTTTTTTGTAAAAAATTCATAATTTGCAAAGGATGATATTTTAAAGTGGAAAAATGAGTTACGAGAACATATTATTAAAAAAAGAAGATAAATTATCTATCATTACCATAAACAGACCTGAAAGTTTAAATGCATTAAATGCAAAAATCATTCAGGAGATCAGTACCGCACTTGATGAGCTTAATGCCGACTATTCCTGCAGGGTAATTATCCTTACCGGAAGTGGAGAAAAATCATTTGTAGCGGGGGCTGATATTAAAGAATTCAGTGATTTCGGACAGGAAAAAGCTGAAGAACTAGCAAGAAACGGACAAAATATTTTGTTCAATAAAATAGAAAACATGTCTAAACCTGTCATTGCAGCCATAAACGGTTTTGCATTGGGAGGAGGTTTAGAGCTTGCCATGGCATGCCATATCAGATATGCATCGGAAAACGCCAAATTGGGGCTTCCTGAAGTAACTCTTGGATTAATCCCAGGTTACGGAGGAACTCAAAGGCTTCCAAAGCTTGTAGGAACAGGTATTGCTAACGAAATGATCTTCTCCGCCAAAATGGTCCCTGCTCAAAAAGCAAAAGAGATCGGATTGGTAAATGAAGTATATCCTATCGAAGAATTATTAACCAAAACGAAAGAATTAGCAAATACGATTGCCCACAATTCACCAATGGCAATCTCGAAGGCAATAAATGCCGTGAATTTATCTGACACGGAGAAAGGTTTTGAAAACGAAATCAAATATTTCGGTGAGCTTTTTGAAATGGAAGATAAGAAAGAAGGAGTTACTGCGTTTCTAGAGAAGAGAAAGCCTAACTTCTAAATCTTTCTAAAAGATTTTAATCCAAATTATTTCGAAAAAAAAACAATGCTGTGGTATGAATAAGTTTGATAAAGCTTATCTAAAAATGGCTCAGGAATGGGCAAAACTCTCCTACTGTAAGAGAAAACAGGTGGGAGCTCTTATCGTAAAAGATAGGATGATTATTTCAGATGGTTACAACGGAACTCCTTCGGGATTCGAAAACTGCTGTGAAGATGAAGAAGGGAAAACACACTGGTACGTATTGCATGCGGAGGCCAACGCTATATTAAAGCTGGCTGCTTCTACTCAATCTGCAAAAGGGGCTACGTTATACTTAACGCTGTCTCCCTGCAAAGAATGTAGTAAGCTGATTTTGCAGGCAGGAATTGCGAGGCTGGTGTACATTAATGAGTATTCGGATGACGATGGAATATCGTTCCTGAGAAACCATAACATTGAAATAGAACAAATATCGGACTGTGAACTAAAAAAATAAGCACAAATGACTTGGGATGAAAAGATCAAAGATTTTGAAATATTTCTTCGTTTCGAAAGAAATTTTTCAGAAAACACGCTCGACGCTTACGTTCGAGACATTAAGAAATTAAAAGATTACGCAGAAGAAGATCTGGCAAACGTCGGTCCAGAATCTATCGGTTACGAAAACCTGCAGGAATACATTTTCAATCTTTCCAAACAGAAATTCAGTGAGAGATCGCAAGCAAGATGGATATCTTCCATCAAAGCGTTTTTCAAATTTCTGCTTGAGGATGAATATCGTGAAGACAATCCTGCGGCGTTACTTGAAGGCCCTAAACTGGGATTATACTTACCTGATACCCTTAGCCTGCCTGATATCAACAAAATTATTGCTGCTATTGAGGTCAATACGGATCTCGGAAAAAGAAACCATTGCATCATAGAAGTACTTTATGGTTGCGGACTTCGTGTTTCTGAACTGATTGATCTGAAGATTTCCAATATCAACTTTAAAGAGCAATACATCAAGGTACACGGAAAAGGAAACAAAACCCGTTTTGTCCCTTTAGCCGATTATACTGCAGATATGCTTGAAAGTTATATCAAAGAGGTACGCTCTAAAGGTAAGATCAATAAAAAATATGAAGATACTTTGTTTTTGAACAGTCGTGGAACATCGATGTCAAGAGTAATTGTATTTCTTATTATTAAAGAACTTACAGATAAAGCAGGGGTTAACAAAAAAATATCTCCACACACATTCAGACATTCTTTTGCAACACATTTGTTGCAGAATGGAGCAGACTTACGTTATATTCAGGAAATGCTGGGACATTCCAGTATTACCACAACGGAAATCTATACGCATCTGAAAACAGAAGAATTAAGGGATGTTATTTTGAGTTATCACCCGAGAAATATTAATATTGCTCAATGAAACTATTGAAATATTGTCCAAGCTGTGGCAAAGAGTCCTTACACTGGGATGGCGAAAAAAAATGGAGCTGTCCTGAATGTGGTTTTACCCTGTATAATAATGTGGCAGGCGCTGTAGCGGTTGTCATCAGATGTGGTGACGAAATTTATCTTACCCGAAGAAACAGAGATCCTAAAAAAGGGAAACTGGATCTTGCCGGAGGATTTGTTGACCCTAAAGAAAGTGCAGAAGAAACCTGTAAAAGAGAACTTTTTGAAGAACTTCAGCTTGATATCAATATTTCTAACCTGAAATACCTTACCAGCCTTCCCAACATCTATCAATACAAAGAAATTGATTACAATACAATTGATCTCTTTTATGAGTACAATGTTTCGGAAAAGTTTGAGGTAAATCTTGAGATCTCTGAGATCTCAGAAGCTATCTGGATTCCTTTACAGGAGTTAAATTTAGAAGATATTGCTTTTGATTCTCAGAAGATATTTTTCGAGAGTTATTTAAAGAAATAATTTTTGTAATATATATTCTCCCGCGGATCTTATAGATCAGGCAGACCGTTTTTTAACAATCTGCTTAGTTTATAAAATCTGCGGGAGTTTTTTATTATAGAAACTAATAGGTTTTTGTCTTCAGCATTTCTTCAAAATACTGGATCAGTAATGCTCTTTCTGCGTCTGAAAGATTGGCTTCTTTGTGATAAACAATATAGCCAGGCATTGGCATTGTCTTGTTTTGGATCGTCTGAACAGCTTTTGTAAGCATATTCTCCTTCAAATCCTTGTTATAACTCTCCCAAATGGAAAAGTTCAGATGCTCCCTACCTTCATTCACATGGCTTTTCACAGACCATGAAATTGGAGCAATAAAAGCATATTTCGGATAGACTGTTTCATTGGAATGGCAGTCGTAACATGCATTTTTAAGTAGTGTTGCAATCTTTTCAGGTGTTTTCTTGGCATCAGCAAAATTCTTTGCAGAATTAACAGGCATATTTGTCCTGTCGATAGGAAAGAATTGAATCAGAGCAAAACTCACTAAAATCCAGAATATGATTTTCTTAGCCATCTTCATGTCCTTACTTAGCCGGAGTTAAAACGGCATTACCGGATTTAAATTCTTTTTTCAACGGTGTTGATTGCGGTGTAGCAGATACAGCAGGCTGCGAAGTTTCAGATCCTGAAGCAGGAGTAGAAGCTGCTGCCGGAGTTCCTGTTGCAGATTTAGGACTATCAAGCGTTCTGGTATCCTTCAGGTCCCATTCCTCTCTTGTTTCCCACAATCCTCTTACGACAACTTTTTTATAGAAAATATAAGCGTCTTCAGCAAATATATCATTGGCGAAGTCTGCTTCATCCCAATATTTATTTCCGTTATTATCTACCAGTATTCTTATAATGTATTCTCCCGGTTTCAGGATATCAAACTTGACTTTATCTCCTTTTAGATATTTTTGATACGCTATTTTATCTGAAGAATCCACCATCTGGATCCAGTAATTGGTAGTAGGAGCATTCGCTATAGAGAATTCAACACTTCCAAATTGATCTATCTTAGCTACATCAAAGTCAAAACGTTTTGATTGAGTATTCTTTGCATAGAATGAAGATATGGTTTCCTTAGGAACAGTAAGCTGATAGCTTTTCCCCATCACAAAATCTGACTGAACCAGAACCTGATAAGGATTTGTTTCCGAAATTTTAGCAGTGAATGGTAAAGTTGTTAAGCTGTCTCCTTTAATCTTCAATGTCCATTTTGAAGGATCAATTTTATCGATAATATAGTTTGAGGCAAGTTTTAAATCAGCCTTTGGAGCAATTGACACTCCGTCATTATCACTAACGACGTCCATTGCATTCTTCTTATTGTATTTATAGAATAAAGAAACGCTGTAAGCACTATCTTTTTTCGGCCCTTTATTGTGAGTGAATATCAGTTTTTCATTGGCTGTCTGCCCCACATCATCTTTCACTGCATCAAACCAGATTCTCACAGAATCGGATTTTGGATTATGTGTTATTTTGATGTCTTTCAGTTTCTCATTCAATGACTGAACTTTTACCTCTTCAGGATTTCCTTCAAATGACATTAAAACTCCTCCTGCAATTTCTTTCATCTCAGAATACTTCACTGGCTTTTTGGAAGGATATACTTTTAAATTCAGTCCTGAAATAGATTTTTCAACATTAATTGGGTCTTTCTGAAAACCTACCTTTTCTTTTCCCGGATCATACATTGAATTTCCGTTCTCATCATTAAAAGCTATAATTTTATATTTACCCGGTGTCAGATAGTTCAATTCGTAGTATCCATCTTCATCTACCTTGGTGATATAGTATGGTTTTTTCTTGTAGTTCATCGTATCTTTTACCTGATACAACCCAACTACAAGTTTATTTTCAGTTGCCGTTTCCGCTTTCTTTTTAATATCAAACGCATCCTTAATCTCACCACTGATATACAAATCATCCAATTTATCTCCGGTTGAAAAAGCAAAATTGAAATACCTTAATATATTCGATTCATTATTATCAACAATTGAGTTTCCAAAATTGAAATTATAGGTTGTATTAGCCTGAAGAGTATCTGTCCATTGGATCAACACAAATTTGTTGGCAATATTGGATGGAAGAATCCTTGTTATCCCTTTAAGAGGAGGTGAAATAATCAGGTTTTTATTGATATCCTTCAATGTCACATATTCATCAAAATCCAAACGGAGTTCGTGAATATCTTTTTTGACATTAATTCTTGTCGTATCAATGTTTGAGCTTAAAAACCTTGGTGCTAATGTATCTTTAGGCCCTCCTACAGGGGATCCTACCCTTGCACATGAATGTACAAGAAAACAGATAACGAATAATAAAAGAAACCTTTTCATGAAAATGTTTAAGCAAAAATAAACATTATTCTCCAAAAACTTCCTGTCCGGAATTTAAACTATCTTTATTGTCGTTCATTACCGTATGAAGCTTATCTTTCTGTAAAGGAAAATCTTCGAATAATCCTGATAATGCAAGAGCTGTATATACCTTCGTAGAATATTTGTTACCTATAGCTACAATGGTCACTTTAGATTTCAAAAGGTGTGCAAAAACGGAGTTGGACCCATGCCACCATCCATTGTGATAGGTTAGTTTTTCTCCGTTATCAAATATTTTCATTCTGAATCCCAATCCATAATTATTCATCCCAGCTTTTTCATTGCTATATGGAGTGAAAACCATCTGCATCAGTTCAGGCTTAAGAAAGTTTTTTGAAAACATTGCTTTTGAGAAGTTGTATAAATCTCTTGGTGTAGTGTATACATTTTTATCTCCGTAAATAAGATCCAGCTTGTCTAATGGATAAAGTTTATTTCTTCCATAATAAAAAGACTGCGAAGCTGTAGGAATATCTTTTTCCTGGAAAATGTAGGTATGCTCCATTTTCAACGGAATGAAAACCATTTCTTTCATCGCCTGAGGAAAAGGAGTTTTTGTTACTTTTTCAATTAATAAGGCCAATAAGGCAAAGTTGGTATTACAATACATAAATCCTGTATCCGTATCTCTTGCCAGCTCAGGTTTGTATTTAATAAGCATATTCAATACATCCTCATTCGTAATAAATTGCTTGGAAAGTTCTGCCGGAGCAGGTTGTATTTTAGGAATAAAATATTCGTATTTTGGAAGTCCGCTTCTTTGATCTAATAAAGTCTGAACGGTAACATTAGGATAAGGAAATCCCGGAAAAAACTGAGTAAGATGATCTGTAAGTTTTATCTTTCCTGCCTCAATCAGTTTCATCATTGCCATAGCCGTCAATGTCTTTGAAACGGAAGCTACATGCAACGGTGTATTTTTGTCAATTGGCATCTGATTTCCTTCTCTTCCGAAACCTCTGTAGTTTTCGTATAAGATTTCATCTCCTTTAGCTACAAGAATTCCACCGCTAAGGTCTCCTCCTTCCCATATTTTTTTGTAATACTGGTCTATATAGCTTACTGTTGTCTGCCTATTCAAAAGCTGCCCGTCACCTTTCGTGAAAATATCACCAAAATCTACGGTTCCGTAGTTAGGAAGATTAGTTGTATTTTCAGCTGAGGCTTCTTTGGCTTCAGACTTTTTTTTACAAGAAAATATCGATAAAAGAACAGTTAAGATAAGTACAAAATTACGCGTCGTCATGAGATTCAAAATGAGCGGCAATTTAATAAAACTCGAAAATAAATAATAAAGAAGAGAGGCACATTATGAATTATTTAACATAAATGGGAGGAAAAGTAAAATTTGGAGAGGCAAAATCATAAAAAAAGCGAATTCACATTTTGTAAATCCGCCTTTCTAACTTTTTATTTCCTTCGCCTAACAATGTGAGGCGACAATTTTATCTACGATAAACTGAGCCAGTTTTTCTTTACTCTGATGTGTCCAGCCAGCAATATGCGGAGTGACAATGGCTTTTTCAGATTCAAGAAGGTATTTTAGATCTTCATTTTCTGCTTCAATATTTTCAAAAGAAGACTTTTCATACTCCAACACATCCAGACAGGTTCCTTTTACTTTTCCTGACTTCAATGCTTCTACTAAACTTTTAGTTTTCACATTCTTTCCTCTTGCCGTATTCACGAAATAAAAATCGTTTTTCATCTCTGCAATGAATGTTTCGTCAATAAGATAATGGGTTTCTGATGTCAAAGGAATATGCAAGCTTACAATCTCAGCAGATTCTTTCAATTCTTCCAGTGAAACCTGTGAAGCATATTCATCCGAAAGACCTGGAAGTATATCATGAAAAATCACCTTACATCCAAATCCTGAAAGTCTTTTAGCAGTAGCTTTCCCCATGTTTCCATATCCGATCAAGCCTAATGTTTTTCCCAACAGTTCGTCTCCTCTGTTTTCTTCACGTTTCCAGATACCGTTTTTCACTTCCTGAGAAGCAATAAAAAGTCTGTTCATAATGACAAGCAGCATTCCTACTACATGTTCTGCTACAGAATCTCTGTTTCCTTCCGGAGAATTAATCAATTGAATCCCCAATTTTTCGGCAACAGGAATATCAATATTTTCCATTCCGGCACCAACTCTTGCAATAAACTTCAGATTCTTACCTTTTTCCAGAAAGTTTTTATCTAACGGAATACGGCTTCTGATAATAATCCCGTCATAATTCTCAATTTTATCACAAACCTCATCATAAGACGATGTAAAATCCTCTTCTAAAATAAAATTCTGAGCCAAAAGCTGTTCAGTGATAAGAGGATGGTTTTTATCTAAAAGAAGTATCTTCATAATTTAAACACGAATTACACTAATTTATTTCACAAATAGCACAAATTATAATATTCCGTTAATCACTCTTTTAACTCCATTTTTAAACTGGAGCGTATTAAAGTTAATCAACATACCAAGCTTACAATTACTTAAACGAAGATATGTAAGTATTTGTGCTAAATGAATATCCTGTAATGATTCTATGGATTTTATTTCCAGTACAAATTTTTTCTCAATCAAAAAATCAAGCCTGTAGCCTACATCCATCTTTACCTCATCATAAATCAATGGCATTGGCTTTTGCCTTTCTACTAGAATTTCATGTTTATTTAGTTCATAGAACAGACATTCCTCATAAGCACTTTCCAAAAGCCCTGGCCCCAATGCTTTATGAACTACATACCCAGCTTCGTAAACAATTTTTGATATATCATTTTCTGAAATATCCATTTTTATTTTTTTTCATTTGATGAGACGAGACACAAATCATTTGTGAAAATTTGTGCCAAGCATTTGTGTTTTTCGTGTTTTATTTCTTGTCTTTTTTAGGCTCCTGCGGCTCCTGGAATAGCTTTTTAAGCTCCACAGATTCCAAAGGCTTCATTCTTCCGGAAAGAATTAATGAAAGTTCTTTTCTACGGAATGCAGCAGCAAATCTTTCTTTCTCTTCATCGGTCTCAGGAATCATTTCCGGGATAGGAATCGGACGGTTGAATTCATCCACAGCCACAAAGGTATAAATACCGGCATTTGTGTGAATTTTCTTTTGATTGATCGGATCATCCAACCATACATCTACATACACTTCCATTGAAGTGGAAAATGCTCTGGAAACTTTAGATTCCAATACCACTACTCCGCCTTCAGGAATCGGGTGATTGAAAGATACGTGGTTTACAGAAGCTGTTACAACTCTTCTTTCGCAGTGTCTTGCCGCAGAAATAGATGCACAACGATCCATTTTTGCTAAAAGTTCACCACCAAAAAGGTTTCTTAAAGAGTTGGTTTCGTTCGGAAGAACGATATTGGTCATAATAGTCAGAGATTCTGACGCTTTTTTTATTTTTGCCATCTATTCTTAGTGTTGTGTGGGACAGCCGGTTTAGGTTGTGTTACTTTTCCGGCAGGTTTTACGAGTGAATCTTTTTTCAAAGAATCTGAAACAGATATTTGTGGAGCGTGTACCATTACCTTCACCGTATCTTTTACGATTCTGTGGGTAGAAGTCTGTACAGAAATTTTATTGAAAGACTTTTTACCAAAAAGAAGCTCCTGTTGGGTAAATGCAAGGTATACAATCCCCAGAACCGGAATGATCAAAAGGAAAGTCCAAAGAATTGTTTTTTTGAACTTAAAATCCTTTTCACGGTTCACTGAGGCACTTACTTCTCCGTTACTGATATCTGAAAATCTGATTTCTTCCAATCCATAGAAGTCCGGACGCCCGGATTCTATTCTTTTTCCTTTGAAATGAGTATGCCCATCTTCAATGAAGACTGTACCAAGGTTTTGAATTTCAAGAACCTGTTCCGCCTGAAGTTTTTTCTTCCAAAAATCGGTCTGAATCTTAAGATCACTTCTTGAAGCTTCTAAGGACATCTGTTTTTGCTCTGCAATAAAAGCTGTAAGATCTTCAGCCTGTACTTCGTAATCTATTGTCAATTCAATCTGACTGGCCGGAGGCAGGATACTTCCGTTTTCGGAATTGATAATTGCCTTAGAATTTTTCAGTGAAAACACTCCAAAGCCTGGAACCGTGGCAGTTCCAAATTGTTTTAAATATTCTAAAATGTATGCTGAAATATTCATTTGGCAGCAAATTTATAACTTTTTCATGACTTTTTGTAATATTTAACGGATATAAAAAAGACTGCCTAAGCAGTCTTAATTTTTTGAGTTATTAACGATTTAGTATTTGAACTTAATTATCTCTTTCACATTGATATCAGAAAGATGTAAAATATAATTTCCTTTCTGAAAAATATTCAAATCTATTGGACTTCCATTAGACTTTATATTCTCTTTTTTAACAACTTTGCCACTGAAATCATAAATGGAAAGCTGAAGATTTCCTTTTTCTGAAGTATATAATTTCCCTTCTGAAACAAAAGATTTTCTTGCATCATTTTTAGTATTAAAGACAGCAAGAGTTCCCAAAGTGGTTGTATTTACAAAAACTGAAGTATTTCCAGATTGCTTTGTAGCACCATTCTGCTGATCTTTAAAAACAAAACTAATCTGAGATACTGTCGTCCCCGGTGCCATCACGTTATTGGTATTGGTAAATAATTTATTATTAAGATTCACATATCCCACATAGGCATTAGCCGAGGAATCCCAATTCATCGTTACATTTGAATTACCCCATGAATCCTCGAACAGAATATTCTGTGAATTATTATTCTGGTCAACCCATAAATGTACATAGAACGTGGGCGTTCCAAATCCCGGATCGTACATAGAATAATTGTTTGAACTTCCGTACGTTATTTTGCAGATTCCAGGACTTTCTACAGTTACCTGTACCTGAGCCGAAGTGATAGTGGCAAAAAGAAATAGCACTACCAGCGAATAGATTTTTTTCATTTGTTGTGTTTTAAAATTAACTCTACAAATATATTATTTTGAAGATCACATCAAAACATAAATCTCTGTATAATGAAAAAAAAGACCACATTTGTGGCCTTCAATTTATTATATATCAGAATTTTAAATATTCAAATGAAAAATTTTCTGAATTACTACTGTATTTTCCAGCTCACCCCAAACATAAAGTTGGTTCCTGCCTGTGAAAAATAATACGGCTGACCGTCATAAACAGATCCGTTGTTCACATATTTCTTGTTGAAAAGGTTATTCACCAATAATTTTAAAGCAATTTCATTATTGGCAATTTTAAACTGGTACTGCGCATTAAAATCTGTCAGGAAATAGTCTTTAAGCTGAAGGTTAGCATCTTCTGTATTGTCCAGATATTGTTTTCCCACATATTGATTCATTAATACAAACTGGAAATTCTTGGTAGGGTTAAATTTCAAACTTAAATTGGCAATAACATTTGGAGAAAAAGAAATCTGTGTATTCCCAAGGCTTTTAGGAACATCTCCATTTTGGATATTGAAATCCTGGTTTCTGTTCTGACTTAGCGTTACATTCCCTGAAACTTCCCATTGCTTGGATAATTTAGCCAAAGCACCAACTTCAACACCTCTTCTGTAACTCTTCCCGGAATTGGTTCTGATAAACGCTCCTACATTATTAAGTTCTCCGTTCAAAACCAACTGATTTACATAATACATATAGTAAACATTCGCAGTAAGTGATACAATTCCGAATTGTTTTTCAAAACCTGCTTCAATATCGTGAAGTTTTTCAGCCTTCACATCATTATTGGCCATCAGATCATCTCTGTTGGGTTCACGGTGGGCATGAGCATAAGAAAGAAATATTTTACCTCCGTCAATTCTGTAATTCACACCAGCTTTAGGATTAAAGAACAGCCAGTTTTTACTCAAATCAGCGCCTTCACCATCACCTGCCATCAGGATTTTAGTATTGTAATTGATTTTTCTAAGTTGCAAATCACCAAAAAATTCAAAGTTATCTACTCTTAGTAAAGCTTTTGCAAAACCGGATACCTCATTCTTTACTGAACGGTTTCTGTAATATTCGCTTTCATCAATCTGAGGAAAAAATACTCCTGTTACATTTCCATAATGTCTTCCGTAATATTGATTGACTACTGCCCCAAAATTCAGATCCAGATTTTCAAACTTTCCGTAAAGGGTAGAAACCATTCCATAGAAATCGTTATTCAACCATTTCTTTCTGATAAAATCTGAAGATTTTATAATCTGTCCGCCTTCTGTTATATCTGGCAGATTATATCTTGAAAAGGGATCTCCCTGTTTGTAATTTTCGTAATAACCCCTTCCTTTTGTATAATGGAATGTGGTTTCAAGATTCCAACGGTCACTGAACTTCTGTTCCCAAAGCAACTGATAATGGTTCTGTCTGTAGTTATCCGTTTCATTGTCATAGAAACCTACGATTTTGTCCCAATTGGCATCGTAAATCGCTCCTGAAATATTGAATTTAGGATCAGTCTCCCATGTTTTACGGTCAATCCCGTTCCACGCCTGGTAGGTTTTTTCTTTTCCTCCGAAAGCCATTAAACGTATTTTCGTATTTCCTTCTTCAAATAAAGCAGTGAAATTATAAGAATGCAGATTGGAAGAAGCCCTGTCAATATAACCATCAGAATGAATATGCGTGTATCTTCCCATTACAGAAAGACGGTTCTTCCAGAATTTTCCGGACCCTATTTCAGCAGAATACTTATAGGTATTAAATGAACCATAGCTATCATCGGTTTTAAAGTAAAATTTCTCCTCCGGATCTTTAGAAAGCACATTGATACTTGCCCCGAAAGCGGAAACACCATTATTGGAAGTTCCTACTCCTCTCTGAATGACAATCTGTGAAGCAGAACTTGTTAAATCCGGAACGTTGACAAAAAATGTTCCCTGACTTTCAGAATCGTTGTAAGGAACACCATTCATCATTACATTAATGGCAGAACCTGAAACTCCCCGGATTCTAAAACCTGTATACCCTACTCCATTTCCCGCATCTGAAGTAGAAATAATGGAGGTTTGATTTTTTAAAAGAATAGGGAGATCCTGTCCTAAGTTTTTGCCATCTAAATCTTTCTGTACATTGATAATTTCCTTGGCTACCGGAAGTCTTTTGGTAAAGTTGACGGCTTCAATTTCTCTGATTTTCAGAGAATCTTTATTCTGAGCCTGGATAAAAGCTACAGCACCTATGCTAAGCCCTAAAAAAAATAATCCTTTCATTCTATAAATCTTTGACATTTAATGAATAAAAGGGGATCGATAAGATATTATACAATTCAGCGTTCTATGAAGACGCATCCCTAAACAGCATTACCTGTTCCAGGTTCATTGGGTATAATCTCAGCCTGTTAAAGCACCCCTTTATTTCAGTCGCAAAACTACAAAAAAAATATGAATTGGGATTCGGGTTTCGAGGTATAGGGTAATGAGTTACGCGATTATAAAAAACACTATGAAAAATAGGAGTTATCAAATGAATCATTCATCATTCATCATTCATCATTCATCATTCATCATTTATAATTCTTTAGTAAGTTTTATTGTTTGCGTCAATATAGTAGTAATTCGAACCGTCTTTGGTGACTTCAAACATCTTACCCAGTTTCCAGCTGAAGTTTCTTTTGATATTGGCATATTCGAAGGGAACAATGATTTTATTGTTAATGTCAATGATTCCAAATTTATCATTATTGGAAGCCACAATCATTGGATTAGCTACATCATCTCCCTCCAGAATAAAAAGATACTGGTATTGAGGATAGATCTGAAACTGTCTGTAATCAGCAGCATTCACAAATTTTGACTTTTCAATAATTCCATAGAAGCCATTCAGAATGTAAGCCTGAAATAACTGTTGTTTATATTCTTCAAATTTACATTTTCCAAAATCTGATTCTTTGAACTGATATACTCTTTTTCCGGACTGATCTATACGGTAAGAAATCATATTCTTTTCTACTGTGGCATAGTCTTTTGTTCCAAATTTTCTGATTTTTTCATTAGGAGAATTCAAAAGATTGCAGTCTTCATAAAAAAATACAGCAATATGGTATTCCGGCTGAATAATAAATTTCCCGTTTTGGTTCACATACCCAAACTGATCTCCTTTCTTTTTAGGAATCAAAACCGGAAGATCTTTCTTGATTACCACCAGATCAGGATTAGATTTATTCGCTGAAGTTCCTTTCTGAATGGGGTTTTTCGCAACTTTCTTCACCGTAATTTTCTTCACAGATTTCGTCTGCGAAAAAGCAAAAAGCGAAGTAAAAATGCATAAAACAGTCAGTATATTTTTCATATTCATCATATGCCTGCAAAAGTACGACCAAAAATAGATATTATAAAATACATATTTATAAAGAATCTAAATAATTTCATCTCCATAAAATAGTAAAATTTCGTAATTTTGGGAACATTTTGAATTATTTGATAATTTTAAAAAACTTTTAAGAAAGTGTAGATTATGCTGACTTTATTCGGTTAATGTTGCGTCAAAAAGCGAAAACTCAAAATGTCATTAACTGTTTTATACAGACCGGTAAAGAAGAAGCAGGCCTACCTTTAATGTTGAAAGACCTTCTATTATGAATATTTATAAGGATTACATCAAAGAGATTGAAGAAAGAAAAACCCAAGGGCTTCATCCAAAGCCAATTGATGGTGCTGAATTACTAAGCGAGATCATTTCGCAAATAAAAGATTCAGGTAATGCTGACCGATCAGACTCTCTTAAGTTTTTCATTTACAACACACTACCTGGAACTACAAGTGCTGCAGGAGTAAAAGCAAAATTTTTAAAAGAAATTATTCTAGGTGAATTCGTAGTAGAAGAAATTTCTCCTGCATATGCCTTTGAACTGTTATCTCACATGAAAGGTGGTCCTTCCATTGAAGTATTGCTTGATCTTGCTCTAGGTAACGATCCTGCAATTGCTAAAGCAGCAGCAGAAGTCCTTAAAACACAGGTTTTCCTTTATGAAGCGGATACCAACCGTCTGAAAGAAGCATTCAATAGCGGTAACGAATTTGCAAAAGAAATCATCAATAGCTATGCAAAAGCTGAATTCTTTACTAAACTACCTGAAGTTGCTGAAGAAATTAAAGTAGTAACGTTTATCGCTGGTGAAGGAGACATCTCTACAGATTTACTTTCCCCAGGTAACCAGGCTCACTCAAGATCTGACCGTGAGCTTCATGGTAAATGTATGATCACTCCTCAGGCACAGGAAGAAATCAAAGCTTTGCAGGCACAGCATCCTGATGCAAGCGTTATGCTTATCGCTGAAAAAGGAACAATGGGTGTAGGTTCATCCAGAATGTCTGGAGTAAACAACGTTGCTCTTTGGACAGGGAAACAAGCAAGCCCATATGTACCATTTGTAAACATTGCTCCAATTGTAGGAGGAACAAACGGTATTTCTCCGATCTTCCTTACCACAGTAGACGTTACCGGAGGTATTGGTGTTGACCTTAAAAACTGGGTAAAGAAAGTTGACGAAAACGGAAACCCAATTCGTAACGAAAATGGTGATATCGTTCTTGAAGAAGCTTATTCAGTGGCGACAGGAACTGTATTAACAATTAATACAAAAGAAAAGAAATTATACAACGGAGATAAAGAATTGATCGACCTTACCAGATCTTTCACTCCGCAAAAGATGGAATTCATCAAAGCGGGAGGTTCTTACGCGATCGTATTTGGTAAAAAATTACAGACATTTGCAGCTCAGCTCTTAGGAATTGAAGCTCCTGCTGTTTTTGCTCCATCAAAAGAAATTTCTCACGAAGGACAAGGACTTACAGCTGTAGAAAAAATATTCAACAGAAATGCTGTAGGAACTACTCCAGGAAAAGTATTACACGCCGGTTCTGATGTTCGTATACAGGTAAATATCGTTGGTTCTCAGGATACGACAGGTCTTATGACTTCTCAGGAACTTGAATCAATGGCTGCAACAGTGATTTCGCCAGTTGTAGATGGTGCTTACCAATCAGGGTGTCACACCGCTTCAGTTTGGGATAAAAAAGCTCAGGCTAACATTCCTAAACTAATGAAGTTCATGAACGAGTTCGGTTTGATTACAGCCCGTGACCCGAAAGGTGAATACCACGCGATGACTGACGTTATCCACAAAGTTCTTAACGACATCACTGTAGATGAGTGGGCAATCATCATTGGAGGTGACTCTCACACAAGAATGTCTAAAGGAGTGGCTTTCGGAGCTGACTCAGGAACTGTTGCTCTTGCATTGGCTACGGGTGAAGCATCTATGCCAATTCCTGAATCTGTGAAAGTAACTTTCAAAGGAAACATGAAAGAACACATGGATTTCCGTGATGTGGTACATGCAACACAAGCTCAGATGTTGAAGCAGTTTGGAGGAGAAAATGTATTCCAGGGTAGAATCATTGAGGTTCACATCGGAACACTTCCTGCTGACCAGGCATTCACATTTACAGACTGGACTGCTGAGATGAAGGCAAAAGCTTCTATCAACATTTCTGAGGATAATACTTTGATTGAATCACTGGAAATTGCAAAAGGCAGAATCCAGATCATGATTGACAAAGGTATGGATAACCACAATAAAGTTCTTCAGGGACTTATTGACAAAGCAAACAAAAGAATTGCAGAGATCAGATCAGGAGAAAAACCAGGTTTGACTCCGGATGCCAACGCTAAATATTATGCTGAAGTAGTTGTAGATCTTGATGTAATTGTAGAACCTATGATTGCTGACCCGGATGTAAACAACGACGATGTATCCAAAAGATATACTCACGATACCATCAGAGATCTTTCTTACTATGGAGGTGAGAAAAAAGTGGACCTTGGTTTCGTAGGATCTTGTATGGTTCACAAAGGTGACCTTAAGATTGTTTCTCAAATGCTTAGAAATATTGAAAAACAACAAGGAAAAGTAGAATTTAGTGCTCCTCTTGTGGTAGCAGCTCCTACTTATAACATCATTGATGAATTAAAGGCAGAAGGTGACTGGGAATTATTAGAAAAATATTCAGCTTTTGAATTTGATGATAATGCTCCAAAAGGAGAAGCTCGTGTTGAATACAAAAACGTAATGTACCTTGAGCGTCCTGGATGTAACCTTTGTATGGGTAACCAGGAAAAAGCAGCTAAAGGAGATACTGTTTTAGCGACTTCTACCCGTCTTTTCCAGGGAAGAGTAGTGGAAGATTCTGAACGTAAAAAAGGAGAATCTCTACTAGCTTCAACTCCGGTTGTTGTTCTTTCTGCAATTATTGGAAGAATTCCTAGCATTGATGAATATAAAGCTGCTGTTGAAGGTATTGACCTTACGACATTTGTACCTTCTATTAAAGAACTGACAAGTACAAGCGCTCACTAATAGAGTATTAAATACGTCGCAAGACTATTAAATAGTATATAATTGGAAGATTTTGGTCCTTTAGGATTTAAAATCTTCCAATTTTTTGTTTAGAACGTTTCTATTTTAAGATAGTTACGTTTTTTTTTCGAAAAAATCGGGAAAATAAGTTCTATTTTTTCTTAAATTGAGAGTTATAAAATCTATTGATTTTTGAATCCAAATTACCCCTATTGACGGATTATAGGAACGTTTTTTGATATATAAAAAGTGATTTTTCTTTTTCAACATCAGAAAAAGGAGCTTTAACGGAAACAAGAACAAAACTAAAATACGATATGACTTTTGATATTGATATGATCAAAAAAGTGTACGAGCGTTACCCGGAAAGAATTGCTGTGGCAAGACAAATTGTGGGAAAACCTCTTACCCTTTCAGAAAAAATTCTTTACACCCATCTTTGGGAAGGAAATGCTACACAGGCATATGAAAGAGGAAACTCTTATGTAGACTTCGCACCAGACAGAGTAGCCATGCAGGATGCCACTGCACAGATGGCTCTTTTACAATTCATGCAGGCAGGAAAAGCTAAAGTAGCAGTTCCATCAACTGCACACGCAGATCACCTGATCCAGGCGAAAGTAGGTGCTGACAAAGACTTACAGGAAGGGATCAACAAAAACTCTGAGGTATTCAACTTCCTGAGTTCCGTATGTGATAAATATGGAATAGGATTCTGGAAACCGGGAGCAGGTATCATTCACCAGGTTGTACTGGAAAATTATGCCTTCCCTGGAGGAATGATGATCGGTACTGACTCTCACACTGTAAATGCAGGAGGGCTGGGAATGGTAGCAATCGGTGTAGGAGGAGCTGATGCAGTAGACGTAATGGCAGGAATGGCTTGGGAGCTTAAAATGCCTAAACTTATCGGGGTAAAATTAACCGGTAAAATGAGCGGATGGACTTCTGCAAAAGACGTTATCTTAAAAGTAGCAGGAATTCTTACCGTAAAAGGGGGTACAGGATGTATCGTAGAATATTTCGGTGAAGGTGCTGAATCTCTTTCAGCAACAGGTAAAGGTACTATCTGTAACATGGGTGCTGAAATCGGGGCTACAACCTCTACTTTCGGGTATGATGATTCTATGAGAAGATATCTTTCCGCTACAGGAAGACAGGATGTAGTAGATGCCGCTGATAAAATTGCTGAACACTTAACAGGTGATGCTGAGGTATATGCTAACCCTGAACAATATTTCGACCAGGTAATAGAAATTAACCTTTCTGAACTTACTCCTCACTTAAACGGACCTTTCACTCCGGACTTAGCAACTCCAGTTGCTGAATTCAGAGCTAAAGCTGAGGCTAACGGATGGCCTTTAGAAGTTGAATGGGCTCTTATCGGTTCTTGTACCAACTCTTCTTATGAAGATTTATCAAGAGCAGCCTCCATTGTAGAGGATGCGGTATCAAAAGGGGTAAAACCTAAAGCTATCTTAGGAATCAACCCTGGTTCTGAGCAGGTGAAATTCACAGCAGAAAGAGATGGTTTCTTAAACTCTTTCAGAAAATTTGAAAACACAAGAATCTTTACGAACGCTTGTGGACCTTGTATCGGACAATGGGACAGAGAAGGTGCTGAAAAAGGAGAGAAAAACTCTATTATTCACTCTTTCAACAGAAACTTCGCCAAAAGAGCGGATGGTAACCCAAATACCCATGCATTTGTAGCTTCTCCTGAAATGGTAGCCGCTGTAGCGATCTCAGGAAGATTAGACTTCAACCCGATTACAGATACTTTAACAAATGAAGCAGGTGAGCAGGTAAAACTTGACGAGCCTAAAGGTTACGAACTTCCTTCAAAAGGATTCGCGGTAGATGATAACGGATATCAGGCTCCATCTGAAGATGGTTCAAGCGTTGTTGTTAACGTAAGCCCTACCTCAGACAGGCTTCAGTTACTGGAAGAATTCCCGGCTTGGAATGGTAAAAACATTGAAGGAGCTAAAGTATTGATCAAAGCTTTCGGAAAATGTACTACTGACCACATTTCGATGGCTGGACCATGGTTGAAATACAGAGGTCACCTTGATAATATTTCAAACAACATGTTGATTGGAGCTGTAAATGCTTACAACATGGAAACCAATAAAGTTAAAAATGAATTAACCGGTGAATACGGTGAAGTTCCGGCTGTACAAAGAGCTTACAAAGCGGCAGGCGTTCCAACAATTGTTGTAGGAGACCAGAACTACGGTGAAGGTTCTTCAAGAGAGCACGCTGCCATGGAGCCTAGACACCTTGGTGTGAAAGCTGTATTAGTAAAATCATTTGCGAGAATCCATGAAACTAACCTTAAGAAACAAGGGATGCTTGGAATCACTTTTGCTAATGAGTCTGACTATGATAAAATCAAGGAAGATGACACGGTTAATTTCTTAGATCTTGACCAGTTTGCACCAGGAAAGCAACTGACTTTAGAATTCGTTCATGCTGACGGAACTAAAGACATCATCATGGCAAACCATACTTACAATGACCAGCAAATTGATTGGTTTAAAGCTGGTTCTGCTTTGAATCTGATCAAACAACAGGAAAAATAAGATTAACTGTTAGATTAATTAACACAAAAGCGGCTTCTTTCGAAGCCGCTTTTGTGTTTTAACTGTAATTTAGATATTCAATAACGCAGGCTAATTGGCTTTACCCAAAACTTAAAATCTGAATTCAATTCTTGCAAACAAGAACCTTCCTCCAATACCATACTGGGAAACCTGTCTGGAATATACAAATTGGTTATCAGCTGTTAATGAACTTATATTCGGGCTTTTGGACGGCAGTATATTCAATATATTGTTGCTTCCTATAGTTGCTGAAATATTTTTATTAAAATCATATCCTACAGATAAATCTGTCACGAAGCGGTTATTAAGAACAAAATGCTCTGTACTCCCTGTTACTCCATCAAAATTAGCATCTAAAACATCTGCATCTGTCACTTTTCCAAAGAAAGAATTACGCAGTACGAAAGTAAGTCCGGAAACTCTTAAAGTATTAGACAAAGTAGCTTTTATGCGCGGTACAGCTTCTTCAAAATATACTCTATTCGGTTCTGAGAAATAATTATCGATCTGGCTTACCAATTTAGGTGATGCATGAATATCTCCAATTCTTTTGGTCTGATTAAAGTTAACTCCTAAATTATTCTCCAAGGAAATTCCTGATGAGATTTTTGAGTTCTGAGAAATCGTAATATCCAACCCTTTTGTCTGAGAGTCTACCGCATTGGCAAAGAAATTTGCAGAGCTGGCTCGTGCAAGATCAAAAGCATTTTGCAGCACTTGATCATCAGAAGTTATGACCTTATCCGGACGGGAAAACAGATCTGTAAGCACTACCCTATCTTTAATTTTTATTAAATAAGCATCTGCGGTGAAAGTCAGGCTTAGTGAAGGAATTTTCCATGTAATTCCTGTGCTGTAAGATTGTGAAGTTTCTTGTTTTAATTTTGGTATACCCAATGCCTGTGCTGCTTCAGAATTATTCCTGAAAGTTCCCACCTGTGTTGTTTTCCCCTGCTGAATAAGTGTAGAAGTAGAACTATAATAGATCTGAGCCAATGAAGGCGCTCTAAATCCAGTGGAAACAGCTCCTCTCCAGTTCAGATTGGGAGCCAGCTTTACATTGGTTGCCACTTTATAATTGAATGTAGAACCGAAGTCTGAATAATTTTCATATCGTAAGGCTCCTTCCAACAGCCATCCATCGGTCACTTCAAGCTCTGCATCGGCATAAGCTGCAATACTGTTTCTGTTTCCTGATACTGCATTTTCCGGACTAAATCCTGGGAAAACCTGTGCTCCGGCTGGTCTTATATTTTCGAAGAAATCGGTTACCTTTTCATTTTCAGGGGTTTTGGCGGTTACCACACGCCCATAAATATCGTAAGAAGCATAAGAATTTTCTTTTCCTGCATTTACTTTATAATTTTCGTGTCGGTATTCGGCACCGAAAGCAATGTTCAATCCTTTAAGGACATCATATTTTTTGGAAAAATCCAGATTGACTGTATTTTGTGAAAACTCAGATCCTCCCGCATCAAAAGTTCTTGGAGAGCTGTCTGTAAGCGATGCATTAAAGGTATTTACCACTCCAAAACCAAAGGTATTTTTCCCGAAAGTATTACTGAAATCTACATTCCAGCCATTCCATTTTCCTTTAATCCCGGCAGCAAGTGAATAATCATTTACGGCTGCTTCAATCTGAGGAAGGTATCCGTTTGGCGTTACCACATTGATGTTTCTTTCCGTATTTGGGAGCCTGTAAAAACCTCCGGCATTTCCAAGACGATAGCTATAACCACCAAATGAATAAACCTTCCAGTCTTCATTCACAGGAATTTCGGAATTAAAGAAAAGCTGCCCCGATTGTAACTTAGACTGTCCGGCTCTCAGGCTGAAATCTTTTCTCTCCAATCCTCTGTAGCTAAGTTCCTGGGAAGTAAAATCTTTACCTAATATTTTTTGAAGGTCAGAAATACTATTTGCCCCTGAGATCTGAGACTGAAAATCAGTTCCAAAATAACCAACCTTAGTCGCATACTGTTTTACCGTATTGATAATCTGCTGGGTGTTGGACGTATTGGTAATGTTTTTATACAAACCATCAATATTAACTCCGTCCTGCAGTGCTCTGTAATTAATAGCATTATAAGCATTGAAAATATCTCCTTCTCTTACTCCCGCCCTGGAATAAGGATCACGATATTGAGCAGAACCCGTAACGTTAATAAATCCGGATTTTCCAATTTTTGCTCCATAATTAAGATCTACAGAAATGGTTTGTCCATCTACTCCTCCTGAGAAATTATTGGCAACAGGAGAAGCATACCCTCCTAGAAATACCTGTCCGGAAAGTCCTAATCTTTTCTTCAGTCCCAGATTAACGACTCCTGCAATGGCATCAGAGCCATATTGAGCAGAAGCACCATCTCTTAAAACTTCAATTTTCTCTAAAGCAAAAGCGGGAATAGCATTAAGATCAGTTCCCACAGAGCCTCTTCCCGGTGTAAGGGTAACATTAATTAATGAAGACTGATATCGTCTTTTTCCATTAAGCAAAACCAAAACCTGATCTGGTCCTAATCCTCTTAATAGAGCAGGATCTACAAAGTCAGTTCCATCGTTCACCGTGTGTGATGTGGATGAAAATGATGGGACTATATAATTCAAAGCCTGGCTGATATTGTTCGTCGGGCTTTGTTTTAAAATTTTTGATATGTTAATGATATCGACCGGAACAGGGGTTTCCGTCAATGATCTTCCGGAACCTCTTGATCCAAGGATCACTACATCCTCTATTTTTTTTGATTGTAAAGTGTCCGTTTGTGCGTAATAAAATGTAGAGATAAGTGCGAAAGAAGGAACAAATATTTTTGTTTTGAAATTATGCATGTTGATTGTTGTTTACTTTTTGTTGTTAAAAATTGTTTTTTGAGCAATACAAATCCTGTAGCCTTAAATTGTAAGGTTACCATAGATGCTCGAAATGTTTGTATTATTTTTTAGAAATAGAAAGTGCTAGCAGCAACAACACATGCGCATATAGAAATGGCATGAAAACATATTAGAATAATGAAGATTCACTTCATGATCCGAGGAATAAAAAATAACTGATGTAAGGTGATTTCCCTTGTCTTTAAACATTTGGTTCTAACTTTAAAACAAAAATTCAAGATGGGTAATGATAGAATGATAAACATTTTTTCCGGAAGATCCGGCTTATCGATTGCAGCACCTTGCTTGTTTTTGCAGGTTGCTATCCCATCTAGAGATTCTTGATAATTACCCGGCAAAGATATAATTATTTCGGAAATAAAAAAAATTTTAGCTTAATTTTTCGATTTTCACAATTTTAAAGTAACAATTTATCTTTTTCAGCGTCTAACCGGATATCAGTAAAAACATTATGAAAAAAACGATTTTCGCATTATCCTTATTAAGCTCCGTCTTTATTTTCTCTCAGGAAAAAAACAATAAGCCTCAGGAAAAACAAATTGAAGGAGTAGTTATCACAAAAACTAAAAAAGCCGTTGAACAAAAAGCCGACCGTACAATTTTTGACTTTTCCGAACAACCTCAGCTGAATAACGGGAATGTTTTGGAAGGAATTAAAAAGCTGCCAGGACTTGTATCTACCGACATTGCAGGGATGATGTATCAGGGAAAAATGCTTGAAGTATATCTTAATGGAAGACCTCTAAATATCACATCCAATGAATTGAACTCCTTCCTTGAAGGAATGCCTGCCAATTCTGTAGAAAGAATTGAAGTGATCACTCAGCCTGGTGCTGAGTTTCCGGCAACTTCCGGAGGAGCTATCATGAATATCATCACTAATAAAAATGCCAATAAATATTTAACGGCTACGTATTCGGGGAATTATTCTTTCACGAATTATGATAAATTCAGAAACAGAACCACAAACTCTGTTAACTTAAATGCAAGAAATAAATATTTCGGATGGCAGCTGAATGTGGGGCAAAATTATCGTGAAAGTATGCTGAATGGCCAACAGGACGAACTTTTGAGCAGCCATACCGATAGATATGCACGCGGATATTTTGCAAAATCAGGATTGACATTTGATTTAGGACAAGACAGATTATTATTAAACTACGATATTTATCACAATAATAACGACAATTATACTTTAAGTGACGGTCATGGAGATTTGCCTTTCAAGAGAAATCTGAAGGATTTAAGAGAAGCTTTTTATACTTCTTCGGATGTTGCCCATACCAATACTTTGAGACAGGAAGCCGTGGTAACGTATCAGAAACGTTTTGCTGATAAATCTCAAAAACTTGATTTCCAGTTTGGCTATACAAGGTCTGACAGTAAGTTTGCTCAGGATAATTACTTTCAGGATGGGACATTTGTAAATTATCCCAGTGAACCTCTTGATAGCCCTACCAATGGTTTAAAAGATATTCTGAACAATAAATCTGTAATGAATATTGCAAACTTTAAAGTAGATTATGCACAGCCAATCAAACTTCTTGATGGAGGGAAAGTTAGCTTAGGAGGATTGTATGAGAAACAGGATTATGATACGAAAAGTTTTGGCTTAACCAACCTTGAATATCAGAGACAAACGGCTTCAACTTATTTGGAATTCCAGGCTAAATTGAAAAAATTTGATTTCACTTTAGGTTCCCGTGCTGAAAACTATGATATTTCCGGGGTAACAAGATATTTTGATAAAGATGCGAAATTGGTAGAGGCTAATTTGATTCCTTTCAATAAGTTTAAACTTTTCCCGAATGCAAGTGTACAGTATAACATGATGAATCAGGTTTATATTGCTGCAAACTATAACAGAAAAATCAGCTTACCAAGTATTTCTGCCCTGAATCCGAATAACGTGACATTCTCAGGACCGAGTACGGAAGTGAATGGTAACCCAAATCTACAACCTACTATTTTTGATAATTATGAATTGAAAATTTCGGCTTTTGATTATGCATTTATCGGATATAGTGTAAGTTCGGCAAGCAACCAGGTAGCACAGATCATCAGAAAAGACGGAAGAAAACTTTACAACGAGCAGGTGAACATTTCGAATATGAAAATTCACAACTTCAACGTAGGATTACCGGTTCCTTTTATGATTTTCAGTAAGCCTTTGAGTGAGATTATGAAATTTGATTTCAATCCTGATAAAATTAACTTCATGTATTTATATGCTGGTTATCAGAAACATGAAATCGACAATCTGAATAATAAAGGATTCTGGATTTTTAACATCATGACTCAGATTCTTTTGCCTAAAGATATCAAGATGACAGCTAATTACAGCTATCTGACTCCAAAGGCAGGGTATTTCTACTTTACAGCAGAAAAACCGTTCAACAACTCTCTGGATATTACGTTGACGAAGAAGTTTATGAACAACCGTCTTACGCTTTCTGTTTTTGCGAATGATATTTTCAACGGACAGATGATGCAGGTACGTTCCAACCCACCTTCAGGAACTCCGGTAATGATCAGCAGCAAGTATGACACGAGAAATTTCGGATTTTCTATCAACTATAAAATTCCTACACGAAATAAACTGGCAAAAGAGGATCCAAATATCCTTAACCAGACTAAAAAAGAAGATAACGGTGGTGTAATGCAGCAGGCACAATAATTCTTTAAGATAAAGTAAAAGAGGCGGCACCAATGGTGACCGCCTCTTTCTATTGATATTAAAATGGTGTTATTTGTGAAAATATTAGTGATATTAGTGTTTATATTACATCAAAAATCAATCGTCTGAAATCTCCAACTCAGCGTATCTACCAAAGTCAGCTGATTAACACTCACAGGAAGATTAGTAATAATTTTTAACGACTGAAGAGCCATCATACTGCCTATCATTCCTGGAAGAGCTCCCAATACACCAAGACTGTCACAATCTGGTACATCTTCATCAAAAGGAGGTTCAGGGAAAATATGTCTCAAGTTTTTGCTTCCGTTATGATTAAATACAGCAACTTGTCCTGAAAAGCCTAAAATACTTCCATAAACCAAAGTTTTCTTTAGCTTCACGCAGGTATCATTCACCAGATATCTTGTAGAAAAATTATCTGAACCATCAACAATAATATTATACTGAGAAAGGATTTCTTCAACATTTTCTTCATTGATTTTTTCTTCAATTCCAATGAATATAACCTGATTATTGAGTTCATTCACAAATGTTTCTGCGCTTTTCACTTTGGATAGCCCTACTCTATTTTCGGCATGAATGATCTGTCTGTTCAGATTATGAATTTCAACTTTATCAAAATCTGCAACGCCTAAAGTTCCTACTCCTGCAGCAGCCAGATATTGGATAACCGGACTTCCCAGACCTCCTGCCCCTATGACAAGGACTTTGGAAGACCTTATTTTCTTTTGTCCCTCCAATCCAATTTCCTCGATAAATATTTGTCGGCTGTACCTTGAAAAATTATCTTCTTTTTTCATACTTTATAATAATTGAACCATTAAGATTCTTTAAGCTTATAAGAATACCTAAGGTGAGCCTCGCCTGAAAAAGATACTGTCTTAAAAATCTTCGATTCCTCTTAATTCAACTTCACTTCTTCAAAATTCTTAATGGTTTAAAAATTTAAAATCCACTGTAAACAGAATCCCAGTCTTTCATTACAGGATCATAACCTGCTTTTTTGATCATGAGTCTGATTTCATCCATGCTTCGTTCGTCACTGGTTTCAAACTGTTCCAGAGATTCTTTATCCACAGCATACCCCCCCGGATTGGTTTTTGAGCCTGCACTCATCGCTGTGGCTCCCAAAGACACTATATTATTCCTGAATACTTCATTTTCTCTGGTAGAAATGGAGATTTCAAGGTCTTCATTCCAGATTCTGTAGGCACAGATCAGTTGAAGAAGGTCTTTATCTTCCATAATGAAATTAGGTTCAATAATTCCTTCTGCGGGTCTGAGCCTTGGAAAGGAAACTGAGAATTTACTTTTCCAGTACTGTTTCTGAAGATAATCAATGTGTAATGCGTTGAAAAAACTGTCTACTCTCCAATCTTCAAGGCCAAGGAGAACTCCGAGTCCAATTTTATGAATGCCTGCGCTTCCTATTCTGTCCGGAGTTTCCAGACGGAAATGGAAGTTTGATTTCTTACCTTTCGGATGGTATTCTCTGTAGACATCCTGATGGTAGGTTTCCTGATACACCAAAACAGAATGTACCCCTTCTTCATGAAGCAATCTGTATTCTTCTTCCATTAAGGGCTGAACTTCAATGGAAATATTGGAAAAATGAGGTTTTAACTTACGGACAGCATTCTGAAAATAAGGAACTCCCACTATTTTATTGGCTTCACCACTTACCAGTAATACATGATTCACTCCCATAGATTTTAGCACTGAGGCTTCAATCATCAGTTCGATATCAGAAAGCGTTTTCCTTTTCAGGTTATTATCAAGGCTGAATCCACAATAGGTACAGATATTCTGGCACTCATTGCTGAGATATAGCGGTGCATACAACTGGATGGTTTTTCCAAATCGTTTTTGAGTGAGCATCTGCGTCAATCTTGCCATCAGCTCCAGTTCCTGAGAAGCTGCTGGTGACAGGAGATTCAGAAAATCGTCAAGGGTTTTATTTTTCTTTTGAAGACTATATCTTACATCAGCCAGACTTACTTTTTCAAGCTTATTCTTTACCTCATCCCATTGGTAGTTTTCAAAAACATCTTTAAAGCTTTTCATGAGTCTGATTTATTCAAATAAAAACGAAGTAAGCGGACTTGAAGCTTCAGCATGGTTGGCAATGGCACCCAATCCTGATTCGAAGGCTCTTCTGCCGGCAATCACGCCTTCTTTAAAAGCGACAGCCATATTCAATGGATTTCCGGCAACAGCAATAGCAGTATTAACCAAAACTGCATCAGCTCCCATTTCCATTGCTTTTGCAGCATCTGATGGTGCCCCGATTCCGGCATCTACCACTACGGGAACATTACTCTGACTGATAATTATTTCCAGAAAATCCTGTGTTCTTAATCCTTTATTTGTACCAATAGGTGCTCCCAAAGGCATAACAACAGCGGTTCCGGCATCCTCAAGACGTTTACACAAAACAGGATCTGCATGAATGTAAGGCATTACAATAAATCCTAATTTGGCCAATTCTTCAGTGGCATACAAGGTTTCAATAGGGTCCGGCAGTAAATATTTAGGATCCGGATGAATTTCCAGTTTTACCCAGTTAGTTTCTAATGCTTCTCTGGCAAGTTGTGCAGCCAATACAGCTTCTTTTGCAGTTCTGGCTCCGGAGGTATTTGGCAGAAGGTGAACCTTGGTTTCTTTTAATGAATCAAGCAGATCGTCTTCACTGGATTGGGCATCAATTCTTTTGAGCGCCATGGTTACCATATTGGTTTCGGAGGCGATAACAGATTGTACCATATCTCTCATACTTCCGAATTTTCCTGTTCCTAAAAACAGTCTTGATTCAAAAATTCTTCCTGCTATTTCTAATTTCTGATTGTTCATATCATTACTTTTTTTAGTTCATTAATTAGGGTCGGCTGTTTGGTAATGAGCCCCGATACAGCAACACCATAAATCCCGATTTCCTGTAACGGCAAAATATCATCAAGGGTAATGCTTCCGATAGCAAATATTTTAGGAGTGTCTATTGATTTCTCTCTTAATCCATCAATGATAGCCTGATAGCCTTCAAATCCAAGAACAGGACTTAGTTTTTCTTTGGTTGTGGTAAATCTCAATGGTCCTAAACCTATATAATCACAAGACTCTTTGATTCTCTGGATGACATCTGAAAGGGTATTAGCTGTTCCTCCAATAATTTTATTTTCACCTAAAATCAATCTTGCTTCTTCAATGGTACTGTCGTTCAATCCTAAATGAACGCCATCTGCATCTATTTCTTTGGCTATTTGTACATGGTCATTGATGATACAAACCGCCTGATATTCTGAACAAAGTTGTTTTGAAATTTCACAGAGATTGATTAATTCGTTTTCAGGAGCATTTTTCCATCGAACCTGTACCCATTTGATCCCGTTGTCAAGGGCTTTACGGATACAAAGTTCTTGTTCCTGTTGGGTATTTCCCTGTGATATGTATTGTAATTTTTCCATATTTACTATGAGTGTGTTCCCAGTAAAGAGGGATTGCTTTTTAAAAATTTTTCGATGTATAATTTCCCTTTTCTACAGGCAGTTTCCCTATTTTCACCTTTCGCAAGTTCTGCGGTTATTGCTGATGATAAAACACAGCCGGAGCCATGTTTAGGAAAATAGGTTGCACTGTCTTCTGCTGGAATTAAAAGAGTTTCTTTTCCGTTTTCAACTAAAACATCCGTTCCTAAATGATCTTCCCGATGTCCTCCTTTGATCAATAATGAACATTTGTGGGTATCCGGCAGAAGATTATTTTCCTTTAAAACATTGTATTCGTTATAATTGGGAGTTATCAAACTGAGTTGATTAACCGTATTTTTTAATTGGGAAAGTGTTTCAAGATCAAAAAAAGAGAATTCAGAAGTACTTTTCAGAACCGGATCCCAAACGATTTTTACTTCAGGGTCCTTTTTTTTAACTATTTCTACAATTCTACCTAGAAATTCTGCATTCTTCACTATTCCAATTTTCACGGCTGAAACGGGGTAATTTTCCATCAGCACATGAATAGCTTCAACTACTTCATCTATAGGACGCCATTCTAAGCTCAGGCATTTGGCAGCGGTTTGCAATGTCAATGCAGTACATACTCCCAGTCCTATTACTTTCGATTGTTCAAAGGTTTTACTATCTGATAATAAGCCTGCTCCACCACTGGGATCGAAGCCTGCAATACTTATAACATAAGGGCGTTCCTGCATTTTCTGAATACATTTAAGGGTTCTTCACTTTCCCAGATAGCTCCTAACAAAGCAGCACCATCTGCTTTTGTTTCAAAAACTTTATGGATATTATTCTGATCAATTCCTCCAAGGGCAATCAATTTGACATCTGGATTATTCCCGTGTTTTATTTCTTCTTTAATAGTGGAATTCAGTCCATATCCTTTTTTGGAGATACTTGGAAAGAACGGGCTTATGAAAGCATATTCCCATTCTTTATCCAAAGTATTATAGGTTGTGATATCATGTACTGAAGTTGAAATTGTATTTTCTTTTGCAAAAGATTTATACATTCCTTCCTTCCTATCGATCTCCCTAAAATGAAATCTTGAAATACTAAATTCCTTTCCAAGATCGTAATGTGTATGCAGTACCAACTGTGAATAAAAGGTTTTATCAATCTGAGTGATGAATTCAATCATTTCATTCCGGCTGAACCATGGTTTACGGATGTGAAGCAGGTCAAGACCTTTCTGAAACATTTGATTAATAAGATTTGTTTCTTTGGGAACAATCAATTCAGGAGTGATAACGAGGATCATATATAAATTTCTTTCCCTTTTTCAATGAATTCCTGTGATTTATCCAGCATTCCTTGTTCCGCAGATTCACGTATTTCCTGAGTAATTTTCATTGAACAGAATTTCGGCCCGCACATGGAACAGAAATGGGCAATTTTTGCTCCTTCTGCAGGAAGTGTTTCATCATGATAAGCTCTTGCAGTTTCAGGATCTAATGAAAGATTGAACTGATCTTCCCATCTGAATTCAAATCTTGCCTTACTTAATGCATTGTCTCTGTATTGTGCTCCGGGATGCCCTTTTGCCAAATCTGCAGCGTGAGCAGCCAGCTTATAAGTAATTACTCCCACTTTTACATCATCTTTATTTGGAAGTCCTAAATGTTCTTTCGGAGTTACATAACAAAGCATCGCACATCCAAACCATCCGATCATGGCAGCCCCGATTCCAGAAGTAATGTGGTCATAACCTGGTGCAATATCCGTTGTTAAAGGGCCTAAAGTATAGAACGGAGCTTCATGGCATTCTTCCAGCTGCTTTTCCATGTTTTCTTTGATCATATGCATCGGAACGTGCCCAGGCCCTTCAATCATCACCTGTACATTGTGTTTCCATGCAATTTTCGTCAGCTCACCTAAAGTTTCAAGTTCTGCAAACTGAGCGGCATCATTGGCATCTGCAATAGATCCCGGACGAAGACCGTCTCCAAGAGAGAAAGCAACATCATACTTCTTCATGATCTCACAAATCTCTTCAAAATGAGTATACAGGAAGCTTTCTTTATGATGGAACAAACACCATTTTGCCATGATGGATCCTCCTCTGGAAACAATTCCAGTGACTCTTTTTGCTGTTAAATGAATGTATCTCAACAAAACTCCTGCGTGAATAGTGAAATAGGAAACTCCCTGCTCTGCCTGTTCAATTAAGGTATCTCTGAAAATTTCCCACGTAAGATCTTCCGGAACTCCTTTTACTTTTTCCAATGCCTGATAGATCGGAACAGTACCAATAGGAACCGGACTGTTTCTGATAATCCATTCTCTTGTTTCATGAATATTTTTCCCGGTTGAAAGATCCATAATGGTATCACCTCCCCATCGGCAGGCCCATACCGCTTTTTCTACCTCTTCTTCGATACTCGACGAAACGGCACTGTTTCCAATATTAGCATTGATTTTCACCAGGAAATTTCTTCCAATGATCATCGGCTCACTTTCCGGGTGATTAATGTTATTGGGGATGATCGCTCTTCCAGCTGCAATTTCGTCTCTTACAAATTCCGGAGTGATCTTACTTTTTGGAGTATTTGCCCCAAAACTGTGTCCCGGATGCTGAAAAGCCATTTCTTTAGATACAGAATCAAGCTGTTCTATTCTTTGATTTTCTCTGATCGCCACATATTCCATTTCCGGAGTGATGATTCCCTGTTTTGCATAGTAAAGCTGTGTAACTTCTTTTCCTTCCTGTGCTACTTTGGGTTTATGATCATAGGAAAACCTTAATTCATCAAGACGAGGATCTGCTAAACGGGCTTTTCCGTATTCAGAGGTGATTCCGTCCAGAATATTTACATCATTTCTATTCAGAATCCATTGTTCTCTGATTCTTGGAAGTCCTTTCTGAATATCAATAACTGCATTTTCATCGGTATAAGGACCTGAAGTGTCATAAATCGTTACCGGAGCATTATGTTCAAAGCCGCCATTGGTTAATTTGGTCGGGCTAAGCTGTATTTCACGCATTGCTACATTGATAGGGTGTAATGTTCCTTCAACATAGATTTTCTTTGAGTTCGGAAATGGCGAACATGTAATGGAGTGAGCCATAAGTATTGGTATTAAATATGAGAATTAACCGCCCTGAGTGGCAGTAATGATTAAAACTGAATCGTTGTTGTTAAGGATGGTTTCCGCCCAGACTGACAGGGGAATAATGCGATTATTGAGTGCTACAGCGATACCTTTTTTCTTTCCGGGTAACTCAATAGCCAATAATGCTTCCAGGTTTTCAGGAAGTACATCAAATGTTTTTCTGGTGTGGTTGATAATAAGTTCCATTCCTAATAATTTAAATATACTTTAGGAATGGCCATTATTGTACAATAGAATGTACAGCAAAAGTCATCTACTTTTCCCTACGCTGGTATAATCCAGATCAGGTTCAAAGGGTAAAGTCTCAGTCTGTTGGTAACAGACACCCCTAAAGTTTGGGACGAAGTTAGACATTTTTTTAGAATGGGCAAAATTTTTTGAAAGACACTGTTTGAATCCCGATAATGGAATCTGGAAATTATTTAATCAAAAAAAAGAGGCTGAAAGTATAAAACTCCCAGCCTCTTTTTAATTTTTTTTTATTATTCTTCACAAGCTCTCCAGATCGCATCATTCTGCGGAACAGGAGCTATGATCTCAATGTTTTCTTTGGTTACCGGATGAATAAACTCCAGTTTTCTTGCATGAAGATTGATTCCTCCATCAGGATTGGAACGTAGTGCTCCGTATTTCAGATCTCCTTTGATGGGAACTCCTGTTTTGGATAACTGTGCTCTGATCTGATGATGTCTTCCGGTTTCAAGATCAATTTCAAGAAGAAGATAATTATCCAGAGTCTTGATCACGTTATAAGTTAGAATCGCTTCTTTTGCTCCTTCTGTAGCTTTTGGAAAAACAATCGCTTTATTGTTCTTTTCGTTTTTCTTTAAATAATGAACTAGCCTCTGACTTTGTGGGATCATTTCTTTCCCTACAACTGCCCAATACGTTTTCTTCACTTCACGGTTTTTCACCATCTGGGTAAGACGGGAAAGAGCTTTGGACGTTTTTGCATAGATCACAAGCCCGGATGTAGGACGGTCTATACGATGAACCAAGCCGAGAAAAACATTTCCCGGCTTAGCATCTCTTATTTTTATAAAATTCTTGATAGATTCTAATAGTGATTCATCTCCGGTTTTGTCACCTTGTACAAGCTGCCCCACCTTTTTATTAATCACCAGAAGATGATTGTCTTCATATATAATCTGCTCCTTCATACTTCTTCAGTCTATCTTCTTCTATTGGATAATGACAGGATAATCCCTGCCAGAAGACCTACAGTTTTAACAGCAGAAAGTTTTGAATCTTCCGGAATAAACGCTCCCAGCACACAGATCGCAGCAGCAGCGTACATTGCATATACAAAGTTCTTATTCGTAAGCAGTGGAGCCTGAATAAAGAAACTTGCTCCTATCAGCACATAAAAAACTTTTCTTGAAAGTAAATGATTGATTTCCGGAGAAAATAGATTAAACCATCCTACAGCAAGGCAAATCAATGCTGCGATAGATAATATTCCCTGGATAGATTGTTGATTCTGCATGGATTAATAGCTTTCGTTTTCGTTTGGAAACTCAACACTTTTTACATCTTTTACGTATTGAGCAACAGCTCCTGTAATTTCTGTGTAAAGGTCAAGGTATCTTCTTAAGAATTTCGGGCTGAAACCTTTGTTCATTCCTACCATATCATGGTACACCAAAACCTGTCCGTCACAATCTGAACCTGCTCCGATTCCGATGGTAGGAATAGAAATACTTTCAGTTACTTTTTTGGCTAATTCTGCAGGAATTTTTTCCAATACAATGGAGAAACATCCTAATTCTTCCAAAAGTTGTGCATCAGCGATCAGTTTTTCAGCTTCTGCTTCTTCTTTAGCTCTTACTTTATAGGTTCCGAATTTATAGATAGACTGTGGCGTTAATCCCAAATGTCCCATTACCGGAATTCCGGCATTGATGATCTTTTTGATAGACTTGGAAATCTCTTTTCCACCTTCAATTTTCACAGCATGTGCTCCACCTTCCTTCATCATTCTTACCGCAGACTCCAGTGCTTTTTCAGGATTACTCTGATAAGTTCCGAAAGGTAAATCTGCTACTACCAAAGCTCTGTCGGTCCCTCTTACCACACTTTGAGCATGATAGATCATTTGATCCAGCGTAATAGGCAGGGTAGTTTCAAAACCAGCCATTACATTTGCTGCAGAGTCTCCAATCAAAATAGCATCTACTCCGCCTGCGTCTACCATTTTCGCTGTGGTAAAATCATAGGCTGTAAGCATGGTTATTTTTTCCTTGTCGAATTTCATTTTACGCAAGGTTTCAGTCGTAACTTTTTTAATTTCAGAGTGAACAGACATAATTTATCTATTTTTAAAAGTTAAAAAGTCGGCCTTCAGCCGACTTAAGTTTTGTATGATTTTATAAAACTACGTGACCGAGTTTCATGAGTTTGTCGTGATTTAAGATCTTGATATTTCTTCCGTCTACTTCAATCAGACTATCCTGTTTGAATTCTGAGATCAGACGGATGGCACTTTCTGTAGCGGTACCGATAATATTGGCAATTTCTTCTCTCGTTAATGAGATCTTGATAAAACCTTCAGGATCTACACCCAGCTTCTGTTCCAAAAGCAACAGAATTTCTGCCAGTCTTTCTCTTACTGTTTTCTGAGCAAGGAAAGTAATCGTATTGGAAGATTCTCCTAATTCGTATGAGATTTTCTGAAGCATTACGAAAGACAGCTGTGGATCTACCTCCAAAAGATACATAAAGATATCTGCGGGTAAGAACACACATTCAATATCTGTCATTGCTTCTGCTTTGGCCTGGAAATTTTCCCCGCAAAGCAAAGAACGATAGCCGATGATATCCCCTTCTTTGATAAATCTTAAAATTTGATCTTTCCCGAACGCTCCTGATTTCGAAAGTTTGGCAGCCCCTTTTTCCAGAACGAACACTCCTTTTGGAGTCTCACCATCCTCGAAAATGGTATCGTGTTTCTGAAAACTCAGTTTCTTTTTGCCATTAATATATTTTTCAAAATCTGCGCTAGAAAGTCTTTCTTTAAATGATTTATCATTAAAAACTCTGGCGAACCTCTCTTCAATTGCTATCTGTTGTTCCTGCGGCATTTTATATGATATTTATCACAAAAATAGAACTTTTTAACGCGATAAACAAAAAAAATTGTTATAATTTTGTAGTTCAATATTTTATGGGGTGAGCGAGAACTGTTTTCATTGTGGTCAAGGGATAGAAAAAGAGAGAATTTTATTTGATGAAAAGACTTTCTGTTGTAATGGATGTAAGTCTGTTTACGAGATTCTAAATTTAAATCATTTAGGTAATTTCTATGAGCTTAATAAAGGAGCGGGAATTCGTCCGAATGATGAAAATTCTTCTCAATTTGACTACTTAGATACCCCGGAAATCTTTGAAAAAGTTACAGATTTCTCTGAGGGAAATACCAGCCTTGTAACGTTTAAAATCCCTGTAATTCACTGTTCTTCCTGTATCTGGCTACTAGAGAGCCTTCACACATTAAATAAGCATATTAAATATTCGCAGGTTAACTTTACAAGAAAGACCTTGCAGATTTCATTCAATCATAACGATCTGAAATTAAGCGAACTCGCTAAGTTTTTAACTAATCTTGGATACAAACCGGTTATCAGTCTTGAAACTGCTGATAAAAATGAAGATCACCTTGACAAATCTTTATTGGTAAAATTTGCCATCGCTGCTTTTGCATTTGGCAACGGAATGTTCCTTGCCTTCCCTGAATATATCGGAGGAGAAGATTATTGGATGGAACATTACAGAGGTTTATTCAGAACTTTGATATTTCTTCTGGCAACACCTGTTGTATTTTATTCAGCTTCAGATTATTATAAATCTGCTTGGTATGGTTTAAAAAATAAGATCGTCAATATTGATGTTCCGATTGTCTTAGGAATTTTTGTTCTCTATGGAAGAAGTATCTACGAAGTGGTAACAGATTATGGACCAGGATATTTCGACACTCTTTGCGGACTGTTATTTTTCATGCTTCTTGGGAAAATTTTTCAAAAAAGAACCTACAATGCTCTGTCCTATGACAGAGATTACAAATCTTTCTATCCCATTGCCGTAACAAAAGTAGATTTCGAAGGAAAACAGGATAATATTCTTCTTTCAGAAGTAAAAGTAGGAGACCGAATTTTGGTTAGAAACCAGGAAATCATCCCGGTAGACGCTATTCTGATTAACGGAGAAGGAAATATAGACAACAGTTTCATCACAGGAGAAAGTGAAAGTATCAGCAAACAGCCTGGTGATAAGATTTTTGCCGGAGGAAAACAGGTAGGATCTTCTTTAGAACTTGAAGTAATTAAAAACGTAGATCAAAGTTATTTAACTCAGCTTTGGAATAAAGAAGCATTTAAAAAACACGAAACAGGTCTTGATACTCTGACAAATAATGTCAGTAAATATTTTACATTCATTATTTTAGGTATCGCTTTAGTCGCAGGAACATATTGGTATTTTATTGATTTAAATAAAATGTTCCAGGTTATTTCAGCAATCCTGATCATTGCTTGTCCTTGTGCGCTCGCATTATCTGCACCGTTCACTTTCGGGCACATTATGAGGATTTTAGGCCGAAATAAATTCTATGTAAAAGACACTTTAACGATTGAAAAAATTGCTAAGCTGGACACGATTGTTTTTGATAAAACAGGAACCATCACCCACAGAAAAAAATCAAACATAAAATACGAAGGATCTGAGATCAATAACTTTGATTCTCTGAATATTAAGACATTATTAAAGAACTCCAACCATCCGCTTTCAAAATCATTATATGAATTCTTTGAAGTAAATGATGATTACTTCCCGGTAGAAAATTTCGTTGAAATCTCCGGAAAAGGATACGAAGCAAGCGTAAGAGGAACTCTTTATAAAATAGGATCTGCACGTTATAACAACCAGGAACCTAAAAACCTTGAAACAGCAGTTTACATCAGTAAAAACGGAGAATATTTAGGAAAATTCATCTTTAAAAATGAATACCGTCCGAAGCTGAGAGAACTCTTCACAAAACTTACCCACTACAAAATATTTATTCTGAGCGGAGATAATTCTTCAGAAGAAAATCAGCTTAAAGAGCTTATTCCAAATTACAAAGGAATGGCCTTTAACCAGAGCCCGGAAGACAAACTGAACTATATCAAAACCCTTCAGGATCAGCACATGAAAGTAGCGATGCTTGGAGATGGTCTTAATGATGCAGGTGCTTTAAAACAAAGTAATGTAGGAATTGCTATTGCTGACGATACGAACAGTTTTACCCCATCTTCTGATGTGATTATGAATGGAGATAAAGTAGTTACTCTGGACAATTACCTGAACGTTTGTAAGGGTTCTATTACCATTGTGAAAATGACATTTATAATCAGTTTTCTGTACAATATTGTTGGTTTAAGTTACGCTGTTACAGGGCATATGCATCCGCTCTTCGCTGCAATCATCATGCCAATCAGTTCGATTACGGTGGTTACCTTTACCACACTTTCAACCTGGATATTAGGTCGTAAACATTTCAAAAAACAGGCGTAGAAGCCCTTATTTAGACTGATTTTAAATTAGCTGAAATCGGCATTTCGTGATGAATGTCATTATTTTTCACTAAATTTGAACCCCGAAAATAGGTTAATTTTGTTGTCCAATGGATATTCTATATTTAATGATCCTCTGCAGTGTTTCTTTAGCTGCGATTTTCTTGGTCGTATTTATAGTGTATGCCCGAAAAGGACAGTTTGAAGATGATGAATCTCCTGCTGTCAGAATCCTTTTCGATGATGAAAAAGTCAAAGAAAATGATGAACCAGGCAACAAAGATAAAGACGAGAAAGAAATAGGAGAAAATAATAAAAATTGAGAAAAATAGTGAATAGTTGATATGGAAACACAGAAGTTTAGTTATGACAATAGTATTGTCCGTGCGTTCCTTTATGCGACCTTAGTTTTCGGTCTCATTGGATTTACGTTCGGGCTTACGGCGGCATTAATGCTTTTCTACCCTGAATTACCGGAATTCTTTTTCGGGACGGATGACACAACCATTAAAAGTTTGGCATCGGGTAACATTCAAGGTTTAATAAACACTCATGGTGCATTTGGTTTTGGTAGAATCAGAATGCTGCACACCAACACCGTAATCTTTGCATTCGTTTGTAACATTGTTTACACGGGTATTTATTACTCATTACAAAGATTATTAAAAACAAGAATGTACAGTGACACATTGTCTTGGTTACATTTCTGGACTTGGCAGTTTATGATCGTTGCTACGTTCGTTACATTCTTTATGGGGATCAATACCTCTAAGGAATATGCTGAACACGAGTGGCCGATCGACATATTGATCGCATTCTCATGGATCATTTTTGGTATCAATATGTTCCTGACTATTTCAAAGAGAAGAGTGAGACACCTTTATGTAGCGATTTGGTTCTACATTGGTACCTGGATTGCAGTAGCAATGCTTCACATCTTCAACAACCTTGAAGTACCTTTATCTTTCACAGGCTGGAAATCTTATTCAGCATATGCAGGGGTGAAAGATGCTATTGTACAGTGGTGGTATGGACACAATGCGGTTGCATTCGTATTGACGACTCCGGTTCTAGGTTTAATGTATTACTTCCTTCCGAAGGCTGCAGACAGACCGGTATTCTCTTATAAACTGTCTATTATTCACTTCTGGTCATTAATTTTCGTATATATCTGGGCTGGTCCTCACCACCTTCAGTATACAGCTCTTCCAGCTTGGGCTCAGGCGGTAGGAACAGGGTTCTCTATCATGCTTATTGCACCATCTTGGGGAGGTATGTTAAATGGTCTTCTTACGCTGAGAGGAGCTTGGGATAAAGTAAGAGAAAATCCTATCCTTAAGTTCTTTGTAGTAGCTGTTACTTGTTATGGTATGGCAACGTTTGAAGGACCGCTTTTGGCAACTAAAAATATCAACAAAATTGGTCACTTTACAGACTGGGTTATCGGTCACGTACACTTAGGAGCTCTTGGATGGAATGGTTTCATGGCATTCGGGGTTATCTATTATCTGGTACCAATCATGTGGAGAACAAAAATCTGGTCTGTAAAATTAGCTAACTGGCATTTCTGGTTAGGTACTTTAGGAATCATTTTCTATGCAGTACCAATGTATATTTCAGGATTTACACAAGGATTAATGTGGAAGCAATTCAACCCGGACGGAACCTTATTATGGAAAAACTGGTTGGATACAGTAACAGCAATTATTCCTTACTTCAAAATGAGATTCGTAGGAGGTTTATTCTATATCTCAGGATCTATCCTAATGATTATCAACGTAATTGCTACAGTAAGAAAAGGATCATTCCAGAAAGAAGTTCCTGCTGAAGCTCCTGCATTGGCAAACATCAGTAAAAACAGAAAAGAAGGAGAAGGTACTCACCTTTGGCTGGAAAGAACTCCGGTATTATTAGGTATTTTATCTTTCTTCACTATATCTATCGGTAGTTCAATTGAAATCATCCCTACACTATCTCTTAAGAAAAGTGTACCTACGATTTCTGCAGTGAAACCTTATTCACCTCTAGAACTTGAAGGTAGAGATATCTATATCCGTGAAGGATGTAACGCTTGTCACTCTCAGATGATCAGACCGTTCAGAGATGAGATTACAAGATTCAATGGTAAAAACGGACAATACTCCAAAGCTGGAGAATTCGTATATGACAGACCATTCCTATGGGGTTCTAAGAGAACAGGACCGGATTTACATAGAGAAGGTGGTAAAAACCCAAGTTCTTGGCACTACAAACACATGTATAACCCAAGATCTACTTCTGCAGGTTCTATCATGCCTCGTTACCCTTGGTTAATTGCTACTGACTTAGACAGAACTAAGATGGTAGACAAAATGAAGCTGATGAAGAATGTATTCGATGTACCTTATACTAAGGCTCAAATCGATTCTGCAGACAAATGGGCGAACAACCAATCGGCAAAAATTGTAAAAGATATCTTCTCTGAAGCAAATGACCTTAAAGTAGCTTATGCTAAGAGACCTCAGGGAGAACTAGAGAAAAAAGAAATTGTAGCTCTTATTTCTTATCTTCAGAGATTAGGTACAGATATCAAAACAACTGAAATCAAAACAGCAAGTAATAACTAAACATTAAAAGGTTCATATGATTCCTCAGAACTTTAAAGATATATTATCCAATACAGAAAACGCTGGTTTCTACCAGACGCTGGCTCTGATTTTCTTTATGCTGTTCTTCATAGCTTTAGTAATCTATGTTTTTAGCAGGCCTAAGAAATATTACAAAGAAGAAGAAGAAGCACCACTTGGGGATGATGAGGATGACGATTTTAATTTAAAAAATTAAACTATTTTTTATGAAACAAAGAACACCTGTTGTCGTAAACATCTTAATAATAATTGGGCTTTTAATAGTTTTTTATTATTTGTTTGTACAGAGCTACGCGTTCCTAGCTTCGCCTTACTTCTGGGGAACTGTTGTAATCGCTGGTATCCTTGCCTATATTCATAGTGCTATTGGAGACCTTATTGAGAACAATAAGTTCAAAAAATTATCTCCGGAAGAGAAAGCAGCTTATTTAGCTGAAAAGAAAGTTCCTTTCTTAAGAAGAATGTATGATGCAGCCTTCAAAAAGCAATCTGAAACTGAAGAAAAAGATATCCTTATTGACCACGGTTTCGACGGGATCATGGAGCTGGATAACCAATTACCAAAATGGTGGGTAGGTTTATTCTATTTTGGGACTGCTTTTTGTATTGTATATATTGCAGCATACTCTTTCACAGACTTCGCTCACCCGTTAAGCGAATATGAAAAAGAATATAAAGAGCAATTAGCAAGTATTGAAGAATACCAGAAATCTCAACCTCCTGTAACAATTGAAACAGCTAAGTATTCAGCTGATAATATTGCAGAAGGTAAAGAATTATTCAAAACAAACTGTGCATCTTGTCACAAAGAAGACGGTAGTGGAGGTATCGGACCAAACCTTACTGATAACTACTGGATCAACCAGCCTGAGAAAACGTTATTCAAAAACGTATTCCACATGGACTGGAATGGTTCTCCTACTAACCCTGCCATGAGAGCATTCGGTAAAAACGGAGAAGTTTCAGGTGCAGAGATTGAGAAGATTGCAGCGTATGTATATCACATCAATCAGGAACAACCACCAGTGACTCCAGCTCAGGGAGGAGCAGCTCCTCAAGGAACTGAAGCACATTGGGAAAAAGAATAATTTAAAAAATTAGAAACATATGAAAAAAACATAATTTGTTATTAGATTAAAATAGTAACGAATTATGTTTTTTCTTTTTTAAAACCTATTACATATGTCAGACATAGAAGAAATAGAAGTACGCGGCGGACAGGGACAGGTTCTGGATCCTGAGACTTACAGAGATTCTATAGGGACAATGGAGCAATCCGGAAAGAGAAGATGGGTATTTCCAAGAAAACCCAAAGGGAAGTACACCAACTATAGAAACATTGTAAGCTATTTATTATTAATTATTTACTTTACGTTACCTTTCATCAAAATCAATGGTAACCCTTTATTATTGTTCAATGTCATAGACAGGGAGTTTTTCATTTTTGGACAGCCTTTCTATCCACAGGACTTTTTTATCCTCACTTTAGGTGCTATCGCCTCTTTAATCTTTATTATTGTTTTTACGATTGCGTTCGGAAGAATTTTCTGCGGGTGGATTTGCCCTCAGACAATTTTTATGGAATCTATCTTCCGTAAAATCGAATATCTGATTGAAGGTGACCGAAATAAGCAGATGAAGCTGGACAGACAGGAGTGGAACAGCGAGAAAATTTGGAAGAGAAGCTTGAAATGGACTGTTTATGTTGTTATTTCATTGATCATTACTCACTTCATGTTTATGTATATTGTAGGCTATGAAGAGGTATTTAAAATTGTAGGTGAAGGGCCATTTGCACATCCTACCAATTTTATTGTAATGATCCTTCTTGCAGCGGCATTCTATTTTGTATTTGCTTGGTTCAGAGAACAGGTTTGTACATTGGTATGTCCTTACGGAAGACTTCAGGGTGTATTGATTGACAAAGATACTATCAACGTTTTCTACGATTTTAAAAGAGGAGAAAACAGGTCAAAATGGAGAAAAGGTGAAGACCGGAAAGCAGCCGGAAAAGGAGATTGTATTGACTGCCACCAGTGTGTAGTGGTATGTCCTACCGGAATTGACATCAGAGACGGGCAGCAATTGGAATGTATCAACTGTACAGCATGTATTGATGCGTGTGATGAAGTCATGGAAAAAGTGGGCCTTCCAAAAGGATTGGTTCGATATGCTTCTGAGAACGAAATTGAGCAGCAGACTCAGTTCAAGTTTACCGGAAGAATGAAAGGATTCTCCATATTCTTATTCCTTTTAGTTGGATTCCTGGGGTATCTATTATACAGCCGTGGTGAGATGGAAGCTAAATTCATCAAACCGGCAGGAAGCACATTCTTTGTAAGAGACGGTAAAATTACCAATACTTATAATTATACTTTCCTTAATAAAACGAACGACAAAAAAATCGTTACCATCAAAGTAATGGAGCCGGCACATGGCGAGATTACTTATAGTGCATCAAGCAAGATTCAGGTAGACAGAGATAAAATTTCCAAGGGAACGATCAATATCAGCTTCCCGGAAAATGATATGAAACTCTCTAAACAGAATATCACAATTGGTGTTTATGATATGAAAGGCAAACTGATTGATTCTTATCAGACTTATTTTGAAGGGCCATTTAAACTGCAATTTTAATTAAAAAAAAATGAAGAACTTTAGTTGGGGACACGGTGTTGTAATTGCATTATTTGCATTCATCGCTTTTATATTATCCATGATGTTTCTTTTCCCGAACGGGCAGAAGAACTCTGAAATGGTAACGGATAATTATTATGAAGAGGAGTTGAAATATCAGGATGTCATTGATGCCAAGAAAAAAGCAGATGACTTGCAGGAAAAACCTGTATACAGCCAGGATACGAAGGGAATTAAAATTACTTTTCCAAAAGAATATAACAACTCAAATACTACGGTAAAATTTGTTTTAAACAGAACCGACGACCAGAATTTAGACATCAAAAAATCTGTACAGCTTGATGCCAGCCAGTCTTTTACAATACCAGCACAGGTATTGAAAGTAGGAAACTATACGTTAAGATTAAGTTGGACCAAAGATAAAACAGACTACCGAATGGATTATGACGTGATATGGAAATAGGACTTATTGTATCGGCTATTGCTTTAGGCTTTGCTTCCGGTTTTCACTGTATCGGAATGTGCGGCCCTATTGCCTTGTCGATGGGATTGACCAAAAAACAGGCCGCTAACTTCTATCTTCAGAATCTCACCTATCAATTCGGAAGAATTTTCACCTATTCATTATTGGGTGCGCTTCTTGGAATTATCGGGCAGGGATTTGAAATGGCTGGCTTTCAGAAATATCTTACCATAACAGCAGGAGTTCTTCTGATCATTATGGCTGTATTTTCATTTGGCGGAAAAGATTTTGCTTCGAAAATTCCTTTCCTTTCCAAATTTTTATACTCTGTCAAATTAAATTTAGGAAAACTTCTTCAGAAGGCAGATTACCGTTCAAGATTCTCCACAGGAGTTCTTAATGGCTTTTTACCATGTGGAATGGTTTACATGGCTCTTACCGCCAGCCTCGCAGGTGGTGGAATATGGCAGGGAGCTTTATATATGGCTTTATTTGGCCTTGGAACCCTTCCATTCATGTTTGCTATTGTTTTAGCCGGAAACCTAATGAATCAAGCCTTTAGGGTGAAAATATTGAAAGCTGTTCCCGTTATCATGATTATTTTGGGAGGATTATTCATTCTAAGAGGTCTTGAGCTGGGAATTCCCTATGTTTCTCCGAAAGCAGAAGCGATGACGATTGTTAAAGATCCGAACGGAGCTGTAAACTGTCATTAATTTGTATTTAAATAAACCATGAAGAAAACCTTTGTCTTATTCCTGATTAGCCTTTTTATACTGCAATCCTGCAGTGTGAATTCTGAAATTGTCTATCATAAAGATGCCGCCTCTACTTCCGTTACGGATATTGATACAAGAGAGTTTATGTCTGAAATGATGGCGATGACTCCGGATTCATTAAAACAAAAGGAATTTGGGGAAATGGACAGGCTTCCGACGACCTGGACAAGTATGTATGATCTTTCCAAAAAAGAAGGAAAATTAAAAACTGAAAATCCAGACTCCATCAGAATCATGAAAAAAATCTTCATGAAGTCTACAAAAGAAGATAATAAACTGGCAGGTTTCTCTTTTAAAATGGAACATTTTGCACCGGAAGATTATCTGGTTCTAAAAAGTTTTACAAAAACAGAAAAAATACCTCTGGATCAGAATATTTACAATAATTGGGATGGGAAAACCCTCACTATTGATACTGAAAATTTTAATCTTAAAAGTATTGAAGAGGCTATCCGCTCCAAAAGTTCTAAGGAAGAATCTGAAAAAATAGCCGGTATGATGGCAATGTTTTTCAAAAAGATTGGTACCACTTTAAAGTTCGAGAATCCTATACAATCCATTTCAGGGAAACATGACTGGGTAAAACAGATTGATGACCATTCGATAAGAATAGATTACGATCTGAAAGCCATTTATGATAAAGATACAAAACTAAAAAACGCAGATAAAAAGATTATCATTGTTACAGAATAAAGCAAAAACCACCGGAATCCGGTGGTTTTTTTATTGTAGACTAAACTACTGATTAATTTAGTTGATTACGTCAAATCTCGCATACTCTGCAATCTTCTTAGGAAGTTTAATGCCTTCTGCTGTTTGGTTGTTCTCAAGCAATGCAGCCATAATTCTTGGCAAAGCCATTGCTGATCCGTTTAAGGTATGAACTAACTGAGATTTGCCATCTCCTTTGTAACGGCACTTCAGTCTGTTTGCCTGGAATGTTTCAAAGTTAGACACAGAGCTTACTTCAAGCCACATTTCCTGAGCAGCACTCCATACTTCAAAGTCATACGTCATCGCAGATGCAAAACCAGTATCACCACCACAAAGTCTCAATACTCTGAACGGAAGTTCAAGGTCTGTAAGAATTTCTTTGATATGCTCTACCATTTCTTCCAAAACAGCATAAGAGTTCTCTGGTTTTTCAATTCTTACAATTTCTACTTTTTCAAACTGGTGAAGACGGTTTAGTCCTCTTACGTGAGCTCCGTAGCTTCCTGCTTCTCTTCTGTAACACTGAGAGAAAGCTGTATTTTTGATCGGAAGATCTTTTTCCTCAAGCAATACATCACGGTAAAGGTTCGTTACTGGTACTTCTGCTGTAGGAATAAGATATAATTTATCTTCGTTGATATAATACATCTGTCCTTCTTTATCCGGCAGCTGTCCGGTCCCAAAACCAGATGCTTCATTGACAACGTGAGGAGGATTCACTTCTGTATAGCCTTTTTCTACGTTTTTATCTAAGAAATACTGAACCAAAGCTCTCTGTAATCTTGCTCCTTTCCCTAAATAAACAGGGAAACCTGCACCGGCAATTTTTACGCCTAATTCAAAATCAATTAAGTTGTATTTTTTTGCCAGTTCCCAGTGAGGAATAGCTCCTTCACCAAGACCTTCTACCGGATGAGACTGGAAAATCATTTCATTATCATCAGCAGAAGCTCCGCTTTTTACCAATTCATTGGGAATGTTCGGAAGCTGGTACAGAATATTCAGTAAGTCATTTTCTTTAACTTCTAACTGGGATTTCAATTCTGAACTCGACTCTTTGTATTGTGCTGTTTTAGATTTTGCAGATTCCGCTTCTTCTTTTTTCCCTTCTTTCATCAATAATCCGATTTCTTTCGAAATTTTGTTGATTTCGGCAAGCTGGGAATCTAGTTCAAACTGGATTCTTTTTCTTTCGTCGTCGGCAGCGATAGCCTCGTCTACCAACTCAAGATTTTTGAATTGTCTTTTCTTAAGACCTTCTAAAACGCGTTCTTTATCGTCGCGCAAAAAATTGACTTGTAACATTTTATTTAGATGTTAAATATTAGATGTTTAGCTCATAATAAGCTAACAGTTGTACAAATTTAAAAATTATTTTGTGATCGTAATAGTATTTGTCGAAGTTGGTGCATTAGCATTTTTTGAAAATACTTCGTTTCCATCATACAAGACCTTTGAAACCTGAAATGCTGTAGGGGTATTACGATACTGAACTTCCAGTAATCCTGTAACATTATCATTTGCATTGGTACTTTTTGTAAATGTAATCAACATTCTGGAATATAGAGATGTTCCTGTACCGGGCTGATCCGGGCTGATAGAATCCAGCCTTCTTCTTTTTGCCCCTGCTATATATTCCATATAGTATAATGATTCCGGAGACTGTTTTAAAGGAATACTTACCGGAGCGATATCTTTTGTTCCAAAGACATCATTGACAGAAAATCCGGTATAAGATCCTGTCAATTTATTATTCAGAAGATCCTGACCAGCACTGTTTTTCATATAGATATTAAGTACCTGATCTATTCTCTGCAAAGAATCATCATCACTTTTACAACTTACCAGTGCAAAAACCGCAACAAATATGCTCCAAAAATATTTCATCATAGCTACAAAGGTAAAATATTAATCTTTAGGCTGCTTCTTTATTTTTCAAAATATTTCTGATACCAAAGTTCAAAAGTAACCAGCTGCCATATTTTCACCCAGTCATATTCATGTTCCTGATGATTCCACCACTCATCAATTACCGCAGCATTGAAAAAATTCCTCTTTTTTAAACTTTCAAGAGTTTCAGCTATAAATTCTCTTACCCTTTTTTCATTTTTAATGAAATAATTGACAGGAAATGAAAATCCTTTTTTTGGCATATTCAAAACTTCCTGAGGAAGATATTTTTCAGCTGTTTTCCGCAATAAAGGTTTATTCTGAATTCCATTAAACCTAATATTCTCCGGAAGTGCCGATACATAATCTATCAGACTGTTACTCAGATAGGGATAACGAAATTCCACGCTGTATTTCATTGCACTTAGATCATCCCGGAAAACATGGTGGGAAGACAACGAATATTTCATATCGTATTCAAAATATCCTGAATAATTTTTTGTTTCTGAAACATGATATTTTGAAAGATTTGAATCAATTTTATTATAAATATCAGGTTGGATAAGAGTTTTAACTTCCAAAGGCATCATACTGATCTGGCTTTGTCTGAAAAAATCAAACATATCATCCTGTGAGAAATAGTTCTTTACCCGTTGGGAAAATTTATCCCTAGTGAAAATAAATGGTTTTATAAAATTAAAATTTTTCATCAGAAGCCATCTGTTCAGCTTCAACGTATGAGAATAGCCTGCGAAGAGCTCATCAGCTCCGTTTCCGCTTAATACAACTTTAAAATTTTGGTCATGTGCATATTTTGCTGCATTGATCAAAACTTCAAAACTGCTGTAAGGTTCTTCAAAATGCTGAATATTTTCCTTAAGCTGCTCCAGAGCTTCTCCATCACTTACGTTTTTTATCTCATGAGAAACACCAAAATGTCTGGCTGCCAGAGAGGCATTCTTCACTTCTTCTTCAGAAAACGGATAAGATATCGTGTATGTATTAATATTGACATTAAAAGGTTCTGATTTCGAAGCAATTAAGGTAGAATCTATTCCTCCACTCATCATAATCGCCACAGGAACATCTGCGTATAACTGCTCAGAAATACTTTTGGAAAGCAGCTCATCTATTTTTCTTACTGCTTCTTGTTCAGAAATATTTTTCGATGACGGGGATGGCAATTTCCAGAATTTTTCTTTGATGATCTTCTGATTTTTTAAATCAACGGTCATAAAGGAAGCAGGCTCCAGGGAAAAAATATGCTGAAAACAGGTTTGTGGAGCCAATGTTGTCTGAAACAGAAAATTGGTATAGACTCCATCCCAATTAATTTCAGGTTTTACAAATTCATTTTTTAACAATGCTTTTATTTCTGATGCCCAAACCAATCCATCTTTACTCTGATGATAAAAAAGAGGTTTCATTCCTACTCTATCTCTTGCAAGTATAAGTTTCTGGCTGGAGAGATCAACAATACAGATGGCAAACATTCCATCCAACTTAGCAAAAGCTGAGTTTCCCCACTCCTGATAAGCTTTGAGAATAACTTCAGTATCAGAATTGCTATGAAAGAAATGTCCTGAAGACTCGAGTTCTTTTCTTAATTTTTTAAAATTATAAATCTCTCCGTTAAAGGTGATAATAATTTGCTCATTCTCCGAAAGCATGGGCTGATGTCCTTTTTCAGATAAATCAATAATAGATAATCTGCGGAAGCCCAATGCAATATCTGAATTACGGTCCTGTAAAACCGGAAACTGTTCTTTAATTTTGTGAGTAGAATCGTTCCCTGAATAGGAAACTCCCTGCCTCACATTGTATAGCCAGAATCCTTCATCATCCGGTCCGCGATGTCTGATCGCCTGATTCATTTCCAGAATATTTGTAGAGGAAATACTTTTATGAAATGAATAATAGCCACTGATTCCGCACATAGTAAAGACTTAATAGATTTGTAAAAATAAGGAAATGTCTTTATTTTCCGTTCGTGTATGGAGTAATTATTTCTTCAAAAATTTTTCTTTTAAAAGCTGTATTTCTTCTTTTGAAACCATATAGTCTTTCAAACTGAATGGTGTAGAACTATAAAACTTTCTGAATAACAGAAAAGCTGAAACCAAATAGGATGATGTGGTAGCAATACAAGCCCCCAAAATTCCCCATCTGGGTATGGCAATAAAGGAAAATACAACGGTTACAACCAATCCGATAATTGATTTTACATTAAGAATTTTGAGTTCTCTCATTCCAGAAAAATAATGTCCCACCATATCACTTACGGCAATGGCAAAGATTCCCGGTGATAAAAGAAGCATAATCTCTTTGGTATTTCTGAATTCTTTCCCAAAAATTATCTCATAAACCTGTGACGGAATGATAATGATTCCCAGTACAAAACCTATCATCAGAATAAAAGTCAGTTTTAAAGATTCTTTGGTTTTTTCAATAGATTCTTCCTTGCTTTTACTGTTGACCACATCTGAGTATAAAATGACAGCAATACTGCGCGTAATCGTCCATATGGCTTCCGAAAAAGTAACTCCAATGGAAAAGATGCCAACGCTGGCAATACCTTCAAAATATTCTAAGAAATAAAATGAAAGCCTGTAATTGAGAAACTGAACAAAGGCACTCAACTGGGTTTTCCAGCCATATTCAAACATATTTCTGGCAACATCTTTACAGAATGATATTTCGGAAATATTACATTTTTTGATGATCTGAAAAAAGCTGGTAAGGAAGAGAAGCGCCAGACATGCAATCTGTGCAAGGAAATATACTGAAACATCTTTCTTCCCGAAGAGATATACTAATATTCCTATAAAGATAATATGTACTAACTGCTGTAAAACAGTATAAACATTAAACTTCCTAATATCCTGTGTTCCAATAAACAAACTGATATTGGTAGATAGTAATGAAGAAAAGACGGAAATTCCGATAAGATAAAATAAATATTCACCCTGAATAGAAGCCAGACTGAAGAAAAACGGGATCAAGAGCCCTGTCAGAAGAGACCACAGATAAGCATATAATAAAACTTTCTCTATTTTAAATCTTGATGCAAAATAAGAAGCACTGCTTCCGGAAAAGATACTGCTAAAAAAACTCACTGCTGCAGCATTGGCAACCACAATCGAGATGGTTCCTTTACCCTCACTTCCCCACATATTCGTAGAATAGATCACCAATCCGAAACTTAGGATCAGTATAAGAAAACGTGAGACAAATGTTTTAATGATAGTAAGCTGCATGATGATTATTTATCAATAGACTTTTTTACAAACTCAATAAAAGAGTTCTTTATTATATGCCAATTATATTTTTTTTCAAACTCTTTCCGGGCATTAAGTGCATGAGAATGATATAACTCCGGATTCCTGATATAATTGATGACAATTTCAGAAATATCTTCAGCATTATGAGGATTTACAAGATTTCCAAATGAGAGTTTTCCCATATGTTTTCGGATACCTTTCAAATTGGAATAAATCACCGGTTTTCCTGCTCCCATAAAGTAAAATAGTTTTATGGGCAGAGAATGATTGTTTTCAAAGTTAATCTCCCGAAGATCGAAACATAGATCTGCATCTGCAAATGCTTCTGTAAACCGCTCAAAACGAGTTGGTTTTCTGATCTCAATATCATCAAAAGAATATTTCTTCAATAACGATGAAAAATAGAGTTGGTCACTTTCTACAACAGTAGATCCGATAATGAGGATTTTAATATGTAATTCAGGAAGTTTCTGGCGAAGTTTATCTATTGTATTAAAGAAATTTTCAATCCCTTTATCTTTAGAAATCTGACCTGTGTAACAGAGTTTTATTGTATTGGGTTCAAGTTCCTTGGTGCTTTCTTTGATATACACAGAATCAGGATAATAAGGAAGAATCATCTGCTTTTTAAATCCGAAAAAATAAGCTAGCGGGAATTTTTTAGTCGTTTCTCCAAAAATAAAGTGAGTGCTCAAAAAGCCAGCATACAACTGAATAAGGGAAAACTTTAAGGCCTGAAAAATTTTAGCAGGAAACCCGTATTTTTGAAGCATTGACATGGAAGGATACCACTCTGTAACGTCATAAATACAACTTACCTTGTTTTCTTTTACATATTTCTTGGAAGCTACTACTGCCAGCGGTTCGGAACAGATAATGATCTGGGGCTGAAAATCATCACATACTTTCCGGAAAGTCTCCATTTTCTGTTCAATACTTTCTTCCAGAATACCATAAGATTCTATTTCAATTCCATCAATAACACCCTTATAATCAACATACAAACTACATATTTTTACTTCATACCCATTATCTCTAAGAGCTTTTGCCTGATGATAAAAAATACGGTCATCATTATAGCTGTGGGATGTCGTTAAAAAAAGTACTTTAGGCATTGATTTTTACTCGAATCTATGCAAAGATACATTAAAACAAAAAAGTGAGAAACACGTTCTCACTTTATGATTATTCGGCTGTATAAGCTACACAGCGATTATTTTACTGAAGCTGCCCAACTCTTCTCCAAAGGAAGAAGGAAATGGCTTAAAAAGTCCAGATAGGTATTTTTTGAGAAGTCAAAAACCTGGATATCATTTGAAAGTTCTCCGCTTCTTAATTTCGTTTTAAAATCTATCAGTTTTAGAGTCTTTACTTCACCGTTTTCAACAAAACTTGCTTTCATTCTGTCAAAAAGACCCAATTGATACTCTTCATCAATTTCTCTCATGATTTTTCCCAGAGCATCAATGCTGCATCCTGAAGCCATTTCTTTTTCTTCATCTACACACACCACAATAAACTGATTCTTTTCAATTTTAAATGAAGAAGAAAGCGGTTTTCCATGAGCTGCCCATGTAGCAAGGAAATCGAAAAGTTTTTCGGTAATGGCTTTTGCTTCTTTTGTTTCAAAAGGTCTTGAAGCTGGATATATAATGACTCTGTAGTCGTTGGTTTCTACAATATTAGATTCTTCGATTTTCATAATGTAAATATTTATTTTTCAAGGCTTTGAATAATCACATTCAATTTTGTTCATTAGACAAAACATAAGTAGAATAATGATTTTAAAGCCTTATCATTTTAAAGACAAAATTACGCAATTTTCTCGAGTTTAAGATCATTGTATTTTTTGCTCAGTACATAGAGCATCATCATGAAAAGCGGGAAAATAAATGGGAAGAAAAATCTTAATGCTGCCGACTGTGGAAAGAAAAAGAATTTGATATATACATTCACCAGGAAAAGAACTGAAATCATTCTAATCCACATATCTTTGGAACGCCAGAAGATAACTCCAATCATAATGGCTACAGATAAAGTTACTTTTTTAAAGTAAATAATTTTGATGTAAATGATACTCAGATAGTCTTTTAAACTAACGTCAATAGGGTGCGTGGAAATAATAGGTCTTCTATCAATAAAAGTATCATAAAAGAGATCTTTCCAGCCCGGATAATGATAAAACTTAATGATTGCAAGGTACATTGCCAAAAGAACAGCTCCCTGCGCAATAAAGGAAACATCAATCTTTTTCTCCTTAAAATAATGGAAAAAGAAAACAGCAACAATATAGGTCAGGGTGAATGTAATATAGTCCGGCCGTATAAAGGTGATCCCAAACAGCAGTACGAACATGGACCATTTACTCCATTTTTTAATTAATCCAATAATAAAGATCAGCATAAACTGAAAAATGAACATATCCGGTGTAGAAACCCTTGACATATACGTCATTGGTGGCAATAGCATTGCAGCAATCGTTAATACTATGGCAAGCCCATATTTCTTCGGAAAAAGGAGTTTTAGAATATAAAATAATAATAATCCCGAAATAAAGTAAGATATAAGACTGGTAAACAGTACTGCCATTGGTGCGGTAAACCCAAGCTTATAAAAAAGTGTTATGACAAGAATATACCCTACTTTGATCTGAAAATAGGGTAATTGTTCTGTAAAAGATTGTGTATTTTTCACGAAATACTGCCTTGGAATGTCCCACTGCTTTATTCCGATAATGTCTGTATAGTGAGCTGCAGGAGCCTCTTTTTTTATATCCTCATAGGTAATGATTCGGACTTTATCCGGTGAATCCGGAAACTCGGACGTATACATACATCCCATATAGCCCGGCATATCCCAATCATATACTCTGTTTTGATAATTCCAGAATGTAAGAAGTGCAAGTATTGAAATTATCAACAAAAAGGAGAGTCTCCATTTCAACTTCATAAACCTGTATAAGATTTCAATTATAAGTCTTCTGCTTCAGCAAGAAGTTCAACGATATCTTTTACGGCTACTTCGGTATTTTTGTTAAAGTGTTTTACACCATCCGTCATCATGGTATTACAGAAAGGGCATCCGGTAGCAATTACTTTAGGCTCAAAAGACAAAGCTTCTTCTGTTCTTTCAATATTGATGTCTTTATTTCCTTTTTCAGGTTCTTTAAACATCTGTGCACCTCCTGCTCCACAGCAAAGACCTTTGGTTTTGCAACGCTTCATTTCTACAAGCTCTGCATCCAGTTTCTCCAATAATAGTCTTGGAGCTTCATATTCGTCGTTGGCACGGCCTAAATAACATGGATCATGGAACGTAATTTTTTTCCCTTTAAATGCTCCGCCTTCTATTTTCAATCTTCCTTCTTCCATTAAGGTCTTAAGGAACTGAGTATGGTGTACTACATCAAAGTGTCCACCTAAGCTTGGATATTCATTTTTCAGGGTATTGAAACAGTGTGGACAAGCCGTTACGATTTTCTTTACTTCGTAAGCATTCAGGACTTCAATATTCGTAAGCGCCATCATCTGGAATACGAATTCGTTTCCGGCTCTTTTTGCAGGGTCTCCGGTACAGCTTTCTTCCTGTCCTAAAACTGCAAATTCAACTCCTATTTTATTTAATATCTTGCAAAATGCTTTTGTAATTTTTTTAGCACGGTCATCAAAGCTTCCCGCACATCCAACCCAAAATAAAACTTCCGGGGCTTTTCCTTCGGCAGCATATTCTGCCATTGTTTTTATATTGAAATCCATTTCTTTTTCAATTTGAAAATGTGAGAATTTGGAAATTTGAAAATGATATAAACTGTGATCAATTTCAAACTTTCAAATTGATTAATTATCTAGTTTTCCGTTGCCCAGTTCAGACGGTCAGCCTGGTTATACTGCCAAGGAGCTGCATTGTTTTCCACATTGGTCATCATCAGATTCAGTTCCTGTGGAGCAGCAGACTGTTCCATCACCAGGAATCTTCTCATTTCAAAAATAATGGAAAGCGGATCAAGCAATACCGGACAAGCCTCTGTACATGCGTTACATGTGGTACAAGCCCAGAGTTCTTCTTTTGTGATATAATCGTTCAACAGTTTTTTACCGTCGTCAACAAATTTTCCGTTTTGATCAATATTTCTTCCTACTTCTTCCAGTCTGTCTCTGGTTTTCATCAGAATCAATCTCGGAGAAAGCTTTTTACCGGTAATATTAGCAGGACATACAGAGGTACAACGTCCGCATTCTGTACAAGAATAAGCATTAAGCAACTGTACCTGATTCAGGTCAAAGATATCTTCAGCACCAAATTTAGAAGGTACATCCGCTTCAGCAGCACCTTCAGCCGGAGCTGCATAAGGATCTGCATTGGGATCCATCATTAATTTGATCTCTTTTGTTACAGAGTCAAGATTGTTGAATTTTCCTTTTTTATCAAGATTTGCATACCACGTACTTGGAAATGCAAGAATAATATGCAGGTGTTTTGAATAGTAAAGATAGTTCATGAAGAACAGGATACCTACAAAGTGGAACCACCATGCAGCTTTTTCAGTGAACATTAAAAATCCGTTATCAAAACTAAAAATTTCCAAAAACGGAACCAATGTCATTTCACTGATCGGAAAGCTCCCATGTTCTGGTAAAGCTCCTCTCGATTGTAAAATAAAATCTGAAGCATTCATCATAAAGAAAGCCATCATTAAGGCGAACTCAATAATCAAAATCCAGTTTGCATCGTTTTTTGGCCAACCGAAAAGTTCTTTCATCGTTAATCTTTTAACGCCATAAAAGTTTCTTCGGATGAAGAAGACAACCACTCCTATTACCACAAGAAGTGCCAGAATTTCTAATGTTGCAGTAAAGAAACTGTAGAATCCGTGTCCAAGAACCGAAGCCAAGAAACGGTGTGTACCAAACAGTCCATCAACAATGATTTCTATTAATTCGATATTAATAATCACAAAACCTACATATACAAAAAGGTGTAGAACTCCGGCAACAGGGCGTGCAGTCATTTTACTCTGCCCCATAGCAACTCGTGCCATAGTGCTCCAGCGTTCAGATTTTCTATCGTTTCTATTGATTTCGTGACCTAACCTGATATTTCGGTAGATCTTCAGCAGGCTTTTAGCAAACAGCCCGAATCCTGCCACTAATAAAATCAGGAAAATAATATTACCAATGTACTGCATAAGGTGTATTAGTCTTTGTTATTTTTACCGAAAACCGAGAAGTTGATATACCTCTTCGGGTTCGCTTTCATATCTTCGATTAATGAATTCAAGTTGGTAGAAGCCGAATTCAGGTTGTTATAAAGCTGATCATCCTTCATCAGTTTTCCTAAACTTCCTTCTCCTTTATCAATTCCTCCAATCACCTGATTCAATTTTCCTACAGTAGCATCTAAATTGGCAATAGTAGCATTCAACTGTTTAGTATCAATGCTCTGAGCCAGATTTCCATATTTATCCAGGGTAACCTTTCCACTTTGCATGGTAAGGCTTGCATCATCTAATACTTTCTGCAATTTAGGGTCATTGTGTCCTACCAGGCTGTTTACACTTCCTGCTGTAGTCTGTAATGCTCCTACTGTTTTATTAAGATTAGATAATAAAGCTTTTATTTCAGCTCTGTTTTGAGCATCTACAAGTAGATTGGCATTCGCCATTAAAGAGTCTACTCTATGTAAAACCACCTGCAGCTGATCTTTTACCGGACCTACCTGAGAAGAAAGACTTCCCAGTGTTCCCAGTTTGAAAGCTCCTTTCAAAGTATCCCCATCTTTAGCCGTTTGACCTCCGTATGCAAGGTTTACTCTCATTTCTTTACCAGACATTAATCCTGGTTCAAAAATTTCTAATGATGAATTTTTTGAGAATTCAAATTTGTTATCTACTGTAATTTTTACAACAAAATTAATTTTTCCATCTTTTGCAGTAAGAGGAATAATTTTATCAACCTGCCCTACTTTCAGACCGTTGATAGAAACAGCCGAAGACTGCGCCAGGCCTTCTACGTTGTCATATTTTGCGTAAAATATATTATCGGTAGTAAAAAGGCTTTTCCCTTTCATAAACTGAAACAACACCACAAAACCTACAATGGCCAGAAGTGTGATCACACCAGCTTTTAATTCTTTACTGAACTTCACTTGCTAATTTTTTTCTAATAAGCAAATATAGTACATTTTAAATAAATCTTTTCCTTTATTGTTCTGCGTTAAATACAAAAAAAGCGACAAAAAATTTTGTCGCTTTTTATATTCTTGAAATGAATTTCTTACTGTTGTTGATTTCCCAGCTTATTCCAGATCTCAATTCTGAAATCTTCGATATCTGCATTGTCCTGAAGACTCTTCATCCAAGCCTGTCCGAACATCCCAGAACTTCTCTGAGTAAGAGACTCTGTAAACTGCTTAAGATCTCCAGGTTGTTTGTTTACTGTTTCTGATTTTTTGATCAAAACATAAACTCCTGTTCCACCTTCAACCGGGTTGGAAAGTTTACCTTTTGCAACACCAAATGCAGCACCGGCAACTTTAGGTTCCATAGCACCAGCTACTGAAGGGTTCAGTAGATTTACCTGAGCAGATTGTTTTGGAGCTGCAAATAATTTAGCAACCTGATCTAAGTTAGAAGCTTTCGCTGCTGTAATTTTATCAGAGATTTGTTTTGCAGCCAATTTATTTTTAACTAAAACTTCGATTTGATCTCTTACAGATTCTGGATCTGCAAGACCTGCATCTTGTTTTCCGTTTAGATACACTACAATTTTATCACCTGTTCCTTCTACAGTAAATAATTCAGTATCTCCTTTTGTTCTTTTCTTATCAAAAGCCCAAGTAAGAATCTCCGGATCTTTTTCAGTACCTAAGCCCTGAAGCTGACCTTCAAATCTTTTCGCTGCTTTCGGATTAGAGAACTGATAATTTCCTTTCTTAGCAATATTCACGAAATCGTTGAAAGATTTCCCTTGAATCTGCTGAATGAATTTTCTTGATTTTTTATCTGTTTCAGCCTCAGTAGCATCTGAAGGTTTGATTCCTTTCACTAGGTTGGCAACTTTATACCCCATAGATCCTGATTTCTTATCTTCAATATTGATGATATGGTAACCAAATTGAGTTTCTACTACACCTGTAGCTCCTTTAGGATTGTTTGCAAGGTAAGTAAGGAATTCAGGAACGAAAGGTGTTTCGGGAGTTGTCCACCCTAGGCTACCTCCCTGTGCAGCAGAATTCGGATCGCTTGAAAGCTTAAGGAATTCTGTGAATTTAGCAGGAGCTGCTTTTACGATAGCTCCGATAGAGTCTGCCAATTTCTTAGCCTGTTCTTTAGTTCTTGTTACCCCTTGACCAGCAGGACTTCCTTTGAATGCAATAAGGATATGTCTAGACAAAGTAGAGTCTGAAGCTCTTTTACCTACTAATTTAGATACTATATAAAGATCTTGCTCCTTGTAAGGACCAAAAGTCTGCCCTACTGCAGCTGTAGCAATTTGATCTTTGATCGTTGGAGGCAATTGTGAAGGGTTTACATATTGAGGATTGAATGGCGCATCAGAGTTTGCCGTAACAAACATAGAGTCGTTTTTCGTATTCTGGAAGTTTTCTGTACCTCCACTCGCATCTGTACCTCCTGAATATAATTTTGTAATTTCTTTCAGCGTTGCAGCATCATCAGCAGCACTAGGTTTTGATGGGAAATATACGATACCGATATTTCTGCTTGGCTCAGCTTTGAACATTACAGGATGCTCCTTGATGTAGTTAGCAAGATCTTGTGTAGTCACATTGATCTTGGTTTTCTGAAGATACGCTGCATAATCTACTTTCACAAAGTCGATATCTGCAAGCTGATCTCTCTGCTTCATCAATTCTTCGGCTTCTTTCTTACCGGTAGTGATACCTGCTGAAATATTGGTAAACACCTGTCTTGCCATTAGTCTGTACTCAATAGTCTTTTTAGTTTTCAACCATTGATTATATCCTTCAGGATTGGTGTTTTTTAATGTTTCAATTTCTTTTTTAAGCTCTTGAGTTTTAAAATTACCTTTCTCATCAAAGAACTGTTGATTCTGAGCAAACATCTGATCGTACTGGATTTGATTCCAGAAATAATCATCATTCATTTCAAAGCCCAGTTTCTCAAACTGCTGTTTGATAAGTTTAGATTGTACAAGTAACTGCCAAGCCTGTTCCTCAAGACCGTTTTTCGGACGCCCTTGCTGATCAGCCTGTTGTTGCAACACGAAAAGCTGATCATTGAACTCTTCGCGGGTGATTTTCTCACCATTTACTTTTCCTAAAACGTCAGGATTCTTACCAAAAACCTTGTCGATACTATCGGGGTTCACCAGGAACGCCAAAAGCGCTAAGGCTATTACTCCCATTAAAAGCCAAGGCTTACTCCTAATCTGTCCTAAAATTGCCATTTTATAAATTATAGTTTTTTATCAGTTTGCGAAAATACACATTTTTAAGAAATTACAGAAACAGAACTGCTTTATTTTGACTTTTAATGTAAAGATTATCTAAAAAAGGAAATTTTGACCGTATTTTTAAGCAAAAAACAAATGGCATAAGTATTGTGCATTTTTAGAATATTATAATATGACAAACGTTTTCAGCGTATATTATAAAAAATCCTTATAACGATAAAAAACGAAAATGACAATTTGTCATTCGATTGACTATGACAGAATTTGAAGATATTAGTTTAGAAGAAATGATCAGCGATGGATTTGATATCGTAGCTGAAGAAATCAATCTTTCCGACTTCGCAGAGACTGATAAAAATTCCGAACAGAAAATATTCCCGATACTTCCCGTAAGAAATATGGTTATGTTCCCTAATGTAGTAATTCCTATTACTGCAGGAAGAAAAACCTCGATCCAGCTTCTTGAGGAAGCTCAGAAAAACGGTGATTTTATTGGAATTGTAAGCCAGAAAAATTCGGATCTGGAACAACCTTCCGAAAAAGATATTTATTCTACCGGAACCTTGGCAAAGATCATTAAGATCATTAAGCTTCCGGAAGGCAATATTACTGCTATAACTAAAGGGTTTCACCGATTTAAGATCAAAAAAATCGTTGATAAACAACCTTATTTCAAAGCAGAAATTTCAAAATTAAAAGATACACGTCCTAAAAACCAGGATGAGTATGAAGCTTTGCTGGAAAACATCAAAGATCTTGCTTTAAAGATTATTGAACTGGATCCTAATATTCCCAATGCAGCGAATTTTGCAATCAAAAATATTAACAATAATGATGATCTTCTGAATTTCATCTGTACGAATGCTAATTTTTCTTCAATTGCAAAACAAAAGCTTCTTGAAGAGAAAAGTCTGATGATAAGAGCCAACCAGTGCTATGAAATGATGCATGAGGATTTCAGAAAACTGGAACTGAGAAATCAGATTCATCAGAAGACCTCCAAAGATCTTGACAAACAGCAGAGAGAATATTTTCTGAATCAGCAGATCAGAACCATTCAGGAAGAACTGGGTGGCGGACCTGAGAGTGATGTTGAAGATTTAATCGCAAAAGCCAAGGCTAAAAAATGGAGTAAGGAAGTAGAGGAACATTTCCAGAAGGAAATTGGCAGACTTCAACGCCAGAATCCTAATTCTCCGGATTATAATGTACAGAGAAACTATCTGGATTTCTTTACTGATCTTCCTTGGGAAACTTATACAAAAGATATTTTTGATATCGCTAAGGCGGAAAAAGTGCTTGATAAAGCCCACTTCGGACTGGAAGATATCAAAAAAAGAATCCTGGAGCACATGGCTGTTTTAAAATTAAAAAACAACATGAAATCTCCTATCCTATTATTGGTAGGACCTCCGGGGGTTGGTAAAACGTCTTTAGGAAAGTCTATTGCAGATGCTTTAGGAAGAAAATATGTAAGGTTATCATTGGGTGGTCTTCATGACGAGAGCGAAATCCGTGGACATAGAAAAACGTATATCGGTGCTATGGCCGGAAGAATTTTACAGTCAATCAAGAAATCCGGCACTTCAAATCCGGTAATTGTTCTTGATGAGATCGATAAAATCGGGCAAGGTCAGCATGGGGACCCAAGTTCAGCACTCCTAGAAGTCCTTGACCCTGAACAAAATAAGTCTTTTTATGACAATTTCCTTGAAATGGGCTATGATCTTTCAAAAGTAATGTTCATTGCTACAGCAAACTCTCTTTCAACAATACAGACTCCTCTTTTAGACAGAACTGAGATTATTCAGATTGCCGGCTATACTTTGGAGGAAAAAATTGAGATTGCTAAAAGACATTTAATCAAGAAGCAACAGGAAGAAAATGGTCTGGATGCAAAATCGTTCAAACTTGGAAATGCAGAGCTTAAACATATTGTAGAAGCACACACTTCGGAAAGTGGTGTAAGAACACTGGAGAAAAGAATTGCTGCCGTTGCAAGATGGGTAGCACTACAAACTGCTTTGGTAAAGGAATATGATCCAAAAATTTCAGTAGAAAAAGTAGATGAAATTCTTGGGGTTCCAAGACCGAAAAGTTTATCTGAAATCACCGGAGTTCCTGGTGTGGTAACAGGTCTTGCATGGACCAGTGTAGGTGGAGATATTCTTTATATTGAAAGTATCCTAAGCAACGGTAAAGGTTCTTTAACAATGACCGGAAACCTTGGAACGGTCATGAAAGAGTCTGCCACTATTGCTCTTGAATATATTAAAGCAAAGCATGATGAACTGGGAATTCCTCAGGAAGATCTGGACAAGAAAAACATTCACGTTCACGTTCCGGAAGGGGCAACTCCTAAAGATGGCCCATCTGCGGGTATTGCAATGCTTACATCTATGGTGTCTTCTTTCAAAAACAAGAAGATAAAACCTCACCTTGCTATGACAGGAGAAATTACTTTAAGAGGAAAAGTACTTCCTGTAGGAGGAATTAAAGAAAAACTTCTTGCCGCAACAAGAGCGGGAATCAAAGATGTAATTCTTTGTGAAGCCAACAGAAAAGACGTAGAAGAGATCAAAAAAGATTATTTAAAAAATCTTAAAGTACACTATGTCAACAGAATGGAAGAGGTGATTGATATTGCCATTGAGGAATAAACAACTTATAACATATTAACTTCTCAATAAGGAAACACGTTCTGATATTCAGGGCGTGTTTCTGTTTTATTACAAAAAGGTCAGCTTTTCTTATCAGGTGGAATAAAATTTGCTGAATACAAGATAATTCCGAAGGATTGAATAAAAAATTTTTCAATTCAGAGGGGTTTTCTTATTTTTATTCCACACCGCATATTTTTAGATTATGAATTTTCTTAGACTTCCTTTCCTTGTCAAGCTTACGCTTGTGGTGATTTCCATCATTGGACTTGGCTATCTTCTAGCATTAGGGCAGACTATTTTAGCTCCGTTTTTTCTTGCTTTCCTGATGGCTATGCTGTTTTTACCGGCTGCCACTTTCATGGAAAGAAGATTAAGATTTCCGAGATCTATGTCTACAATGACTTCAGTGTTTATTATGCTGATCATTTTAGGCGGTATTATTTATTTCTTTACCAATCAGCTCTCTGATTTCAGTAAGGATCTTCCCCACCTTAAAGAACAGTTCACAACTGTTTTTAATGGTTTGCAACACTGGGTTTCCAAAACATTCAATGTAAAAGTGGATGAACAGGTAGATTACATCAACCAGGGATTGAATAAGCTCTTGTCTTCTTCAGGGATGATTTTAGGTTTTACTTTCGGTATATTCTCAACAGGATTTGGCTTTATTATATTTTTCACTCTGTTTTTCATCTTTATTTTAAATTACAGAAGGCTTTTAAATAATTTTATCGTTACTGTTTTCAATGAAAGACATAAAGCAAGTGTACAGGAAGCTGTAAGTGAGATTCGTGTTATGACTAAGAAATATATCTTCGGACTATTTCTTCAGGTGGTTATTGTATCTATTTTGACTTCAACCCTTCTTACCATTTTAGGGGTAAAATATGCTATACTTTTAGGCGTTTTAACAGGATTGTTAAATGTTATTCCGTATCTGGGAATCTTTATTTCCCTTTTAATTTCCTGTTTTATAGCATTTGCCACTTCCACTCCGTCAACTTGTGTTTATGTTGCTTTGGGATATATCGCCATTCATGCAGTAGATGGTAATATTGTATTGCCATTTGTGGTAGGTTCAAAGGTAAAAATCAATGCTTTATTTTCCTTTATTGGTATTCTTTTAGGGGAACATCTTTGGGGAATTGCAGGAATGTTCCTGTGTATTCCAGCTATTGCAATTATAAAAATTATCTGTGAAAGAGTGGAAGATCTCAAACCTTGGGGAAGATTGCTCGGAGAAGAACAGAAACCTAACAAGAAGAAAAAAAGTTATAAGATTTCCAAGAATATTACACTGAAAGAAATGGACTAGAAGATGAGTAATAGGAAATAAATAATAATTGATATCATTCTAACTTTGAATATTTAAATCTTAAACTTTAAATAAGAAAGACTGCCTTTTTCAAGACAGTCTTTTTATTTTATTTAAGGAAGAGCACATAAAGGACTCATTCCATTTGGACAGGTTTCTGTGCACAGAATGTAAGTTTGGTTATCCGGACAGTACCCATAATCCGGCGTTGGTGTGGTTCCTCCGCCTCCACCGCCGCCTAAGCAAGGATCTCCTGGTGGGATTTTACAAGGACATCCAATAGGTCCTATATCACATTTTCCAATTCCGCCTCCACCTTGGATTTCTCTTAAATCCGTACGGTTTAATTTTTTAAGATTTTTCAACATAATTATTAGTTTAATTTGTAAATCAAATATAGAGAATAAAATTATTCAAAAATCAACATTAACCTATCATTAACACTAATTGTTTATTTTCTACGAAAACATTATACATTAATCCTATTTTTATTTTACATTTGATATAAAATCATCAATCATGAAAGCAATAAAATTCATTTTATGTTTACTTTTCGGGCTTATGTTTATTAATGCCGGACTAAACAAGTTTTTTAATTATATGCCCATGGAAAAACCTACTCCTGAGCAGATGAAACTCTTTGCTGCTTTTGGAGAAATCAGCTGGCTGATGCCTTTAGTAGGGATTGTAGAAGTCATTGGCGGATTATTATTCATCTTTCCAAAAACAAGAGCGTTGGGAGCCATTGTTATTTTACCTGTTATGGTAGGAATTGTCACTCATGTATTCACTATGGACAAATCTCCTATGGGAATGGGGATTGCAGGAGTGATGTTCCTGATTAATCTTTGGATGATTATTGACAACAAGGAAAAATATAAACACTTAGTTTCATAAGGCTATATTTTAGGTTATAGATGATAGGTTGCAGGTCTTATAGTGTTCCATTAAAATTTATGGTTGTTAATACACTACGACCTATAACCTATCATCTGCTACCTATTACCTCTTCCCTATACAAAAGCACTGAATCCTGTAATAGAACGCCCTACAATCAATGAATTGATTTCTTTTGTTCCCTCATAGGAATAGATTGCTTCTGCGTCGGCAACAAATCTGGCTACATCATACTCCAGCAGAATTCCGTTTCCTCCCAGTACTTCTCTTGCTCTGGAAACGATATCTCTTGTTCTGAGGGTACAAAAAACTTTAGCTAAAGAAGCATGCTCATCTTTTAAAATTCCTTCATCCTGCATTTCGGATAATCTGAAAACCATAGTCTGCATGGCAGTAAGATTTGACAGCATTTCTACCAAATGTCCCTGAATCATCTGGAATGAAGCAATAGGCCTTCCAAACTGTTCTCTTTTTCGGGTATAATCCAATGCACTTTCGTAAGCTCCGCGTGCGCAGCCTGTAGCCATCCATGCTACTCCTGCTCTGGTCATTCTCAGTACCTTTCCGGTGTCTTTAAAGGAATTGGCATTCTGCAAACGGTCTTCTTCAGTTACAAGGCAGTCTTTCAAGGTGATTAACCCATTCTGAACAATTCTTAAAGCCATTTTTCCTTTGATCTTTTCAACAGAATATCCAGGATTATCTTTTTCTACAATAAATCCTTTCACCTCTCCGCTATCAAGATCTCTTGCCCAGATAATGATCAGATCTGCAAATGTTGCATTCCCAATCCATTTTTTCTGCCCGTTAAGAATCCAGCCTTCCGGTGTTTTTTTACAGGTTACAGTAAGCCCGCCTGCCGCTCCTGAACCTACTTCCGGCTCTGTAAGCCCGAAAGCTCCTATTTTTTCAAATTTCTGCATTTGTGGAAGCCATTTCTGCTTCTGCTCTTCAGATCCACAGATATAAATAGAACCCATTGCCAATCCGGATTGCACTCCAAAGAAAGTAGCAATAGAAGCGTCTATTCTGGCCATTTCCATTGCAATAACCCCTTCCATCAGGAAGGGCATTCCTGGGCAGCCATACCCTTCATAGGTAACACCACAAATATCCAGTTTCTGGAATTTCGGGATCAGTTCAAAAGGGAATTCATCTCTGAGCCAGTAGTGATTTACCAGAGGTTTTACTTCTTTTTCCATAAATGCTCTTACTTTCAACTGAATTTCACGCTGTTCAGGAGTAAGGGTATGGTAGATATCATAAAAGTCTCCGTCAATAGGGGGAAGTTCTTTCTTTTTCTTTTCCGGATCAAGCATTTTCATAAGTCCGGAAAGCTGTTTATCATCCAGTTTTGAGAAATTATGCATCAGCTTGGGCAGGTCTACTTTTTGAGAAATAGCACTCAACTGATCGAAATCTATGGATGTGAATAATCCTATTGCGTTTCTGATTTTTGAAAAAGTATTTGACATAGTGATAGATTGTAGTTTTGGTTTGTAAAAGACATGCAAAAATTGCTCCGAAAGCAAAGCCCAAGGGTCAACTTCGTTTTACAAAACACTTAATTTCAATGAATTAAAAGATCATATTTTATTTACAAGTTTTTTACTTTTGATTTTCAAGCGTTACAAAAGATCCTGACTGAACTTTGACTTCAGGAAAACAACAAAAATCAACGCTATGAAAACTACTTACATTAAATTATCTCTTGCTACTGTTCTTTTATTAGGAATTTCTTCATGTAAAAAAGGCGAAGTTGCTGAAACAGATCTTAACGCTTATGCAACCACAGATTCTACGGCAGCAGTTCTATCAGACAGCATTTCATCTGTTGCAGATATGAAAGTAAAAGACAAGCAGTTTATCAAAACTGCAGATGTCAATATGGAAGTAAAAGACGTGTATAACGCAACTATTGCCATTGAAAAATCCGTGCAGGATCTTGGAGGTTTTGTTACCAACAGCAATCTTCAAAGTAATGTAGTTTCTGAAAGCACTTACAACACTTCCAATGAAGAAGCAATGCTGGTAAAAAAATACCAGACAGAGAACAGAATGCAGGTACGTATTCCTACTGAAAAACTTGGAGAACTATTGACTGCAATCAATACAAGTAAATTATTTCTTAATTCAAGATCAATTAATGCAGAGGATGTAACCGCTAACATCAAATATTCTGAACTGGAAGGAAAAAGAAATCAAAAGACTTCTGAAAATATTAGCAAGCTAAAAACAAATAAGGATAAAGTAAAGCTGGATGATGAGAACATGTCTGAAGGAAACCTTCAAAAGTTTTCCAGTATGAATATGACAGACAATCTGAAATACAGCACCATTGACATTTACATTAAAGAGCCTCAATTACGTATTGCAGAAATTGCTGTTACCAACACCACCAGCATTGATAATAAATATAAATACAATTTCATTTATGATGCTAAAGATGGATTTGTATATGGTTTCTATCTGATTCAGAGAATTATAGTGGCTATTATCAATGTATGGCCTCTTGTATTAATTGCTGCGGCAATCATCTATTTTTTAAGAAAAAGAAAAACTCTTAAACCTGAGCAGTCAAAAATTCAGGAATAAAAAAGCTATCCTAACCAATTGGTTATCATCATAATTTTAGATTTTACAGCCTCCTGTTTCCAGGAGGTTTTTATTTTTTTGAAAAAAAACTGTAACGATTGTAACTCCTGTTTTACCTACTGATTAAAAGAACAGAAAATCAAAAAAATTAATACTATGAGAAATTTAATAAAACTTGGATTAGCAGTGCTATTATCACTGAATTCTATAAAAGCAAACGCTCAAAGCAAAAATACAAACAAGGACAACAGCCTGCTTTGGGAAGTTTCGGGAAACGGTCTCACTAAGCCATCTTATATTACGGGAACATTTCATATCTTATGCTCTAAAGATTTTGAGATCAAACCTAAAGTTTGGGATGCTCTTAAAAAGTCAGAAAGCTTTGTTATGGAAATCAATTATACCGATCAGAATGAAATGGCATCTATCCAAAAAATGATGGCAGCAGATAAAAAGATCTCTGAACAGCTTACTCCTGAAGAAGCAAAAAATTTAGATAAAATATTAGCTGATTACGGAACCACTCTGAAAAATGTTGATTCTCACAGCTCAACAGCTTTATATTCTCTTGTTGCCACAAAAGCAATTCCCTGTCCTCAGAATGAGGTGAAAATGTATGAAATAGAACTACTGAAAACAGCTTTGCAGAATAAAAAAAGTGTAAGCGGACTGGAAAAAGTAGATGATCAGACCTCTGCAATAAGCCAGGCATATGATCTGAAGGAAACAATCACTCAGTTAAAGCTTGGAAATGAATATGCTATTGCCGCAAAAAAAATGACAGAAGCATTTAAAAATGAAAATCTAAAAGATCTGGATCAGCTGATTAAGAATCCAAAATTCATGAATAAGAGACAGGAAAAGCTTGTACTTACCGACAGAAATAAGAAATGGGCAGAAAAAATGCCGGAAATGATGAAAAACCAAAGTTCTTTCTTTGCTGTAGGAAGCGGCCACCTGTGGGGAGAAAACGGTTTGATCAATCTTCTGAAAGCAAAAGGATTCACCGTAAAGCCGGTAACAAACTTATAATCATAACCAAACCATGAAACAACTGTGAGCAATCCAACTGAAACAGCTTTTCTAAAGCTTGTCAACCAGCACAAAGGTATTTTATACAAAGCCTCACGGATCTATGCAGATTCTGTAGAGGATCGGGAAGACCTGCAGCAGGAGATTCTTATCCAGCTTTGGAAATCCTATCAAAATTTCAAAGGGAACAGTGAATTTTCTACCTGGATGTATCGGGTTGCAATCAATACGGCAATTACTTATTTAAAAAAGGAAAAGCAGAGATCCAATAATCATACAGATACACCTACCCATTTTGAAGTACAGCAGGAAGATTATAATCCAACAAAGGACAGGCAGCTGGAAATTTTTTATAATGCCGTTCAGGAGCTGAACGCATTAGAAAAAGCAGTCATATTTTATTTCATGGAAGGGATGTCTCACAAAGAAATTGGAAATAATTTAGGACTTAGTGAAGGCAACGCCCGCGTAAAACTCAACAGAACAAAAGAAAAAATACAGCAAATCATAAAAAAATCAGGCTATGAATTTTGATCAATTAAAAGAACAGTGGAATAAAGAAGATAGTGATGTCCATATTCCTGATACCATAGAACAATTAAAGGAAAGCAAGCACCCTATAGAAAAGATTCAGAAAAATATGAAAAAAGAATTTCCGATGCAGATTGTTGCCATCATTCTGATCGCTTTTTTCCCGCTTCAGTTTCAATTTCCTTCTTCACAGTATATTATTTATTATGTATCCTATACCATGATGGTGGTAATATCATCTTATTATCTGTTTGGATTCTATAAATTTTACAAACAGACAGAACTTTATACGGGAAACACCAAAAACAGTCTTTGGAAGATCTACCATGAACTTCGTTTGAATATGGAACGATACCAGTCTTTTGGATTTTTATTACTTCCTCACTTTTTAGTAACAATAGGATTAGCGATTTATAATATGATGGAAAAACATGGAAAATCATTAACAGGGCTAACTTCTTCTCAACAATTTGGATTAATCATCACAGTGCTTATTGGAACCCTGGGTCTGATAGCGAGTATCGTTCTCTGGACAAAATACATCTATGGAAGAAGCGCCAAACAACTGGAAAACATTCTGAATGAAATGGATGAATAAGCTCTTAAAATCTTATCCAAAACTCTTTTTATACAACCTCAGATGAACTCTGGGGTTTTGTTTTTTAAAAAAATGTTATTTATCGTCTTCAAATTTATCTGAGGTTTTATTTTTCCGTAAATTTGCAAATCAGAAATAAATGATTATGGATTGTCAGTTATTTTTAATCCTACATATCATTTTCTGAAAGATAAAAATTCTGTAATATGCTATCAAAAATAAATCCAACACAAACTAACAGCTGGAAAGCACTTGACGAACACTTCGGGGGAAACGATTTTGATCTTAGAACCCTTTTTCAATATAACCCGAACCGTTTTAACGAGTTTTCTATTCAAAAGGACAACTACCTTTTTGATTATTCTAAAAACTTAATTGATTCCAGAACAAAGGATCTTTTACTACAATTGGCTGAGGAAAGCCAGCTAAAAGATGCTATTTCCAAAATGTTCTCCGGAGATAAAATCAATGAAACTGAAGGAAGAGCCGTATTACACACAGCATTAAGAGATTTTTCTGACCGTGAAATTATTGTAGACGGAGAAAATATCAAACCACAGATCAAAAGAGTTCTTGATCACATGAAGTCTTTTTCTGAAAAAGTAATTTCAGGAGAGCATAAAGGTTTCAGTGGAAAAGAAATTACAGACGTAGTGAACATTGGAATTGGAGGATCAGATTTAGGTCCTGTAATGGTTTGTTCTGCTTTAAAGCATTTTAAAACAAGATTAAACGCTCACTTTGTTTCCAATGTGGACGGAAATCATATTGTAGAAGTAGTGAAGAATTTAAATCCTGAAACTACTTTGTTCATCATTGCTTCCAAAACATTTACCACTCAGGAAACAATGACCAATGCTAACTCTGCTAAAGACTGGTTCCTGAAAGCTGGAAAACAGGAAGATGTAGCGAAACATTTCGTGGCTTTATCTACTAATATTGAAGAAGTTAAGAAGTTCGGAATAGCAGAAGAAAATATTTTTGAGTTCTGGGATTGGGTAGGTGGAAGATACTCTCTTTGGAGTGCTATCGGTTTAAGCATCGTCCTTTCTGTAGGATATGAAAATTTTGAACAGCTTCTAAGAGGAGCTTTTGATACAGACCAACACTTCCAGACTGCAGATTTCTCGGAAAACGTTCCTGTATTAATGGGACTTTTGGGAATCTGGTATCGTAATTTCTATGCAGCCACTACTTATGCTATCTTACCTTATTCTCAATATCTGGACAGATTTGCTGCTTATCTTCAACAGGGAGATATGGAAAGTAACGGAAAATGTGTAGACAGAAACGGAGAATTTGTAGAATATGAAACAGGGCCTATCATCTGGGGAGAGCCTGGAACAAATGGCCAGCACGCCTTCTATCAATTGATCCACCAGGGAACAGAATTGATTCCGGCAGATTTTATTGCTTATACAAAGAGCCCGAACAAAGTTTCGGATCACCAGGATAAATTATTAGCAAACTTTTTTGCTCAGACTGAAGCACTTGCCTTCGGAAAACTGGAAGAAGAAGTGGAAGAGGAACTTAGAAATTCAGGAAAATCTGACGAAGAAATAGACAGACTGCTTAACTTCAAAGTTTTCCATGGAAACACCCCTACTAATTCAATATTATTCAAGGAATTAACACCTTTTTCACTAGGTCAGCTGATTGCTTTATATGAACACAAAATTTTTGTTCAGGGAGTAATCTGGAATATTTTCAGCTTTGACCAGTTTGGAGTGGAATTAGGAAAAGTATTAGCCAATAAAATCCTTCCTGAGCTGGAAAATAATGACGCAATAAGCTCTCATGACAGCTCTACCAACGGATTGATCAATTACTATAAAGAAAATAAATAGTAAGTAAAAAGAAAGTAAAAGTAAATCTATAAAGTAAAAAAGTAAAAATGGCAGAAATTCTTGACGGACTTAAAGTATCCAAGGAAATTAAAACAGAGATCAAGGTTGAAGTAGAAAAGATTCTCGCAAGCAAAAGAAGAGCTCCACACTTGGTGGCTATTCTTGTAGGAAATAATGGAGCTAGCAAGGCCTATGTAAATGCTAAAGTGAAAGACTGTGAGGAAGTAGGATTTCAATCCAGCTTAATCAAATTTCCAAGTACAGTTTCTGAATCTGAACTATTGGAAAAAATTGACGAGCTTAACAAATCTAAAGCAGTGGACGGATTTATCGTTCAGCTACCTTTACCAGACCAGATTGATCAGGAAAAAATCATCAATGCTATTGACCCAAGAAAAGACGTGGATGGTTTCCACCCTGAAAACTTCGGAAAAATGGCTCTTGAAATGGATACTTTTTTACCAGCGACCCCTTTCGGTATTTTAACGTTATTGGAAAGATATAATATTGAGACCAAAGGAAAAGACTGTGTAATTATCGGAAGAAGTAAAATTGTAGGAAGACCAATGAGCATCCTGATGGGAAGAAAAGATTTCCCTGGAAACTCTACCGTTACCCTTACACACTCATACACGAAAGACATCGAAGAATATACGAGAAAAGCAGATATCGTAATTACCGCTCTGGGAGATCCTCATTTCTTAAAAGGAGATATGATCAAAGCAGGAGCAGTAATCGTGGACGTGGGTATTACAAGAGTAGATAATGACTCTCCAAAAGGATATTACCTTGCAGGTGACGTAGATTTTGACAGCTGTGCAGAAAAAGCAAGCTGGATTACACCGGTACCTGGAGGAGTAGGCCCAATGACAAGAGCAATGTTGATGAAAAACACCATCATTGCTTACAAAACTTCGGTCTATAACGACTAATTTTAAAATGAATAAAGAAGAAGATATTTTATTAAAAGAAGGTAAAATGCTCCCTGTAATGGAGCATTTTTACACTTTACAGGGAGAAGGAGCACATACCGGAAAAGCAGCCTATTTTATCAGGCTGGGAGGTTGCGATGTAGGATGCCACTGGTGCGATGTAAAAGAAAGCTGGGATCCGGAACTTCATCCTCTGATGAATACAGTAGAAATTGCAGAAATGGCTGCAAAACATTGCAAAACCATCGTTCTTACGGGTGGAGAACCTTTGATGTGGAACTTAGATATCCTGACTTCCAGACTGAAAGAGCTTGGATGTACCGTGCATATTGAAACTTCAGGGGCTTATCCTATGAGTGGACAGCTGGACTGGATCACTCTTTCACCAAAGAAAACAGGACTGCCTAAAGAAGAAATTTATCAAAAAGCCCATGAGCTTAAAGTTATTATCTTCAATCAGCATGACTTTACTTTTGCACAGGAACAGGCAGCAAAAGTTTCTGAAAACTGTAAGCTTTATCTTCAAAGCGAATGGAGCAAGAGGGATAATATGTATCCTCAGATCACAGATTTCATTCTTGCACATCCGGAATGGCAGGCTTCCGTTCAGACTCACAAATATCTGAATATACCGTAAAAAAACGTAAATTAGCTGGTCTTACCGTTAGAATACCGATAGATGCAGAGAATTCGATACTCAAGATACCTGAAATCGATCATTATGTTGCTTGACCTCATGGTTATTGCATCTATCTTCATATTCTTTTTTATAAGCAGAAACGAAAGTTTAAAATATGACAAAGAAACCTGGTACCAGAATACTTTTTCTCTGATTCTGTTGTTTTTGTTCTGGGTGCTTCTAAGCGGTAGGACAAAAATCTACAATATTCCGAGAAACCTTACATATACACTGTTTCTTGAACGCCTCTTAATCCATTTCCTCTTTTTCATACTTGGCGTTCTGCTTATAGGAAAGGTAAGTAACAATGTATTTTTCAATTCGGATATCTATTGGCTTTCTCTTTATCTGTTTATTTTCATCTTTCTCGCGAAATCATTGATCTATTTCGCCATCAAGTATTTACGATCGTTAGGAGCCAATTATAGAAATGTAATGTTTTTAGGAGACCATCAGTCTACGGAGATCCTGAAGAATATTTTCATCGACCGTAAAGACTATGGATATAGGATATTTGAATACGAAACGCCAGACATCAATATTAATGAACTGGTTACTTTCTGGAAGAAAAACGGGATTCACACCTTGTTTCTCTCTATGGAAAATTCATATGATGAGCGGTTTGAAAATGAGATTTTCAAATTGGCAGAGGACAATAAGATCCATATTTCACTCATCCCAAGTATCACACAAAGTGACTTTTTCCTGTATGATCTTGGATATATACAAACCCAGCCAGTACTTAACCAGGCTAGATATTCTTTGGATTATTATTCTAATTTTCTCATGAAAAGAACTTTTGATATTTTCTTTTCTATTATTATATTGGTTTTAATCTGCTCATGGGTATTCCCAATCATTGCTATTTTAATCAAGACCACTTCTAAAGGGCCTGTATTTTTCCTTCAGAAAAGATATGGTTTCCATGAAGAAGTGTTCAATTGTTTTAAATTCAGAACAATGGTTGTGAATGATGAGTCTACTACCAAAACTACATCGGTAAATGATTCAAGAATTACGAAAGTGGGCAAATTTTTAAGAAAAACCAGTCTTGATGAGCTTCCGCAATTTATTAACGTATTGAAAGGTGAGATGTCTGTCGTAGGACCGCGTCCTCATATGCTTTCCGTAGATAATTATTATAAACCGAAAATCGGGAGATACAGCTTAAGAAGCATGGTAAGCCCTGGCATCACAGGATTAGCACAGGTAAACGGATTGCGTGGTGACTTCGGAGATGTGGAAGTAGAAATGAAAAAAAGAGTTCTGGCAGATGCATTCTATGTAAGAAACTGGAGCTTTGTACTGGATCTGGTTATTATCCTAAAAACCATTTTACTTGTTATAGGCGGAGATAAAAATGCCAAATAATTTTAACATAAAACTAAGCTTTAGTCTTATACCTGACTCTAGCCCAATTCAATAAAAAAGTCTAATTTAGCAGTATGTTAAAAAAGTTTTTCACAGCCATAGGGGAATACATGATCCTCTTAGGGAAATCCCTGCAGAAGCCTCAGAAAATGAGAGTGTTCTGGAAGCTGTTTATGAGAGAAATTAATGATTTGGGAGTAAATTCTTTCGGACTTGTAGTCTTCACTTCCATCTTCGTGGGAGCTGTAGTAGCCATTCAGATGTTCAATAACTTTGATGCTTCTTCTTTCCCTATTCCACCTTCGTTTGTAGGATATGCTACGAAAGCGGTTCTTGTTTTGGAATTCGCGCCTACTATTATCAGTTTGATTCTGGCAGGTAAAGTAGGTTCATATATTGCGTCCAGTATTGGAACGATGAGGGTTTCCGAACAGATTGATGCATTGGATATTATGGGAGTAAACTCACCCAATTTTCTGATATTTCCAAAAATCATTGCCTGTATGCTTTTTAATCCTCTTCTTATTGCCATCAGTATTGTATTTGGTATTGGCGGAGGCTATATTGCCGGGATTTTAACCGGAAACTGGACAGAGAACGATTATATTGTGGGTATTCAAATGTATATGCCTAATTTATTCATTTACTATGCCTTTACCAAAACAATCGTTTTTGCCTTTATCATTGCTACTGTACCGTCTTATTTCGGATACAATGTAAAAGGAGGATCGCTGGAAGTAGGTAGAGCCAGTACACAGGCTGTGGTATGGACAATGGTATTTATTATCATTTCCGAGTTAATTTTAACCCAATTAATATTAAGCTAATGATTGAGGTAAAAGATCTTAAGAAAAGTTTTGATGATGTTGAAGTACTTAAGGGAATTTCAACTTCATTTGATAAAGGAAAAGTAAACTTAATCATTGGGCAGAGTGGATCTGGAAAAACCGTTTTTTTAAAAAGTTTATTGAATGTTTATATGCCTTCATCAGGAGAAATCCTGTTTGATGGAAAAGACATCAATATCATGACCAGAGATGAAAAACAGCATCTCCGTTCAGAAATCGGGACGGTATTCCAGGGAAGTGCATTATTTGATTCCTTAACTGTGGAAGAAAATATCATGTTCCCTCTCGACATGTTTACCAATCTTACTTACAGAGAAAAAAAGAAAAGGGTTTTTGAAGTAATAGGCAGAGTACATCTTGATAAAGCAGAAAGAAAATATCCTTCCGAAATTTCCGGAGGTATGCAGAAAAGGGTGGCTATTGCAAGAGCTATTGTAAACAATCCTAAGTATTTGTTCTGTGACGAGCCCAATTCCGGGCTGGATCCCTATACCTCTAAGATCATCGATGATCTTCTTTACGAAATCACAAAAGAATATAATACGACCACCATCATCAATACTCACGATATGAACTCTGTGATGACGATTGGCGAGAAAATTGTATACCTACGACTGGGAATCAAAGAATGGGAAGGGAACAAAGACATTCTTATTACAGCAGGCAATAAAAATCTGATTGATTTCGTTTATTCTTCAGAACTGTTTAAAGAACTGAGAGAATATTTACTTGAAAATAATAAAACGATTGAAACTTCAAATACAAAAATAGAAGATAATGAAAAAGGTACTTAGTATAGCGTTATTAGGCTTTTCAATGTGGGCTTCCGCACAGATTTCATTGGCAGGTAAAGCCAACATCATTTTTCCAACAGGCTCTCCTTCATGGTCCAATATTAAAGGAACAGTGAATGATGCTATTGATGGAAAAGGGAAAAACAATGTTGGTTTCAATGTGGGACTTTCACTAAAAGTAGGTCTTCCTACTTCATTGTTTGTGATGCCGGAAATCTATTATACTCATTTCAAAAATGAGTTTACGACAGAGAATACTACTTTTGATGTAAAAAGCAACCGTATAGATGTTCCCGTTCTTTTGGGATACAACCTTTTAGGAAATATGCTGGGAGTTTTTGTAGGACCAGTAGGAAGCTTTAATTTAAACAAAGACAATACTTACAACGACTTCAAAGAGAATGCTAAAAATGACTTTACAGTAGGTTACCAGTTTGGTGCTCAGCTGGAAATCAAAAAGTTTCTTGTCAATGCAAGATATGAAGGTGCTTTCAGTAAAGACGAAAGAAATTTTATCAATAAAGTATCCGGTTCGGAAATCAGATATGATAACAGACCTAACCTGTTTATGGTAGGTTTAGGATATAAATTCTAAATTAAATTTCGAAAATAACAACTTTAAACCCTCAAATTTAAATTTGAGGGTTTTTATTTTGGTTTTCAAGTTCAGCCTGGCGTTTTGCAATTTCTGCGGCCTGTTTTTCAAGCTCTTCTTTATCTTTTTGTAATTGTTTGAATTCTTTCTTCTTTTGTTCTGCTTTCATCGCACTTCCTTTACTCAGATATCCTACCATCCCTCCAATAATAAGCCCTATTCCAACTCCTGCCATCATTCCCATAATGTGAGAAATCTTTATTTGTTCTACGGCAAAATCGGTAGTCAGATAGAAAAGTAGTGCAGAAACAGCTAAAAGTATAAGTCCGGTAATTGATAAACTCTTCATAATATTGTGTTTAGGTAGTTACATAAAAAAGCCTTACCAAATTTACTAAAAATTTAATAAGGCTTTATTCAAGATTAAAATTCTAATTATAATTTTCCTCCCGCAGCCTTATAATATTCTAAAGCTTTCGGAAGATCTTTGTTGATATCTGAAATTCTTGTTTCCGGGTTCGGGTGGGTAGATAAGAATTCAGGCTGTCTTGCTCCTGTAGATGCGGCCTCCATTCTGTTCCAGAAAGGAATTGCTGCTCTCGGATCATATCCTGCCATAGACATCAGGTAAAGCCCCATTTCATCGGCTTCAGATTCCTGACCTCTTCCGTATTTCAATAAAGCAACCTGTGAACCGATAGGATATACCTTCTGGAAGACACTTGCCCATTGTGAATTCGAAATTGTTCCTCCAAGGATAGCACCTCCATACTGCGCCACCATTGCTTGTGAAATTCTTTCATTTCCGTGGCCTGCCAATGCATGGGAAACTTCATGTCCCAGTACCACCGCAAGTCCGTTATCGTCTTTTGTTACCGGTAATATTCCAGTATAGACTGCTACTTTACCACCTGGCATACACCATGCATTCAACTCAGTACTTTGCAGAAGATTAAATTCCCAGTTGTAGCTGGCAAGATCTGCCGATCTTCCTATACTCTGATAATATCTTTCTGCAGCACTCTTAATTCTGTTTCCTACATTTACCACTCTTTTTGCATCTGCCGTACCGGTAATCACTTTACCTTTAGACAATGTCGTCTTGTATTCCTGAGAAGACATAGTTAAAATCTCCGAATTGTTGGCCAGCTGTAAAGAAGACCTTCCTGTAATCGGGTTTGTAGTACAGGCAACAGCCGAAAGAGCAATAGCCCCCATTCCTAATAGATGTGTAACTTTCATAGTTTGTGTGTTATTAACTCAACCTTAACAATTTTTATTCCAAAATATTTCAGAAAGAATATATTTGCATACATTTTGCTGTTTAAATTTAATAATTATTTCATTATGAAAAAGTATATTTCTTTATTGATAATTTTTGGATTCCTGTTCTTTTTTCAAAGTTGTGCATCACAAGGTTCATTAGATTCTAAAACAGTGGACACTTTAGTAAATTCTCAAGAGTTTACATTTCATGCAGAAAGAGCCAATCCTACGAATTATGACGTTATCAATGTCATGAATTCAATGCCTAATGCTACAGCTACAAGAATATTGAATCTGAACGGAGATTATACCATTGATGTAAGTAAAAATACACTGGATGTAGTGCTGCCTTATTTCGGAAGGGTTTTCAACCCATCTTATGGAAATACCGGAGACAACAGTTACAGATTCACATCAAAAGATTTTACAGTTAATAAAACTCAGAATAAAAAAGGAACATGGACTTTAAAGTTCAAACCGAACGATGTAAGAACCATTGATGAAGTGAATATCGAGATCTTTAAAAACGGTAAAGCTTTCGTTTCTATGAGAAGTAACGATAGACAACCGATCACATATGACGGTTATGTTTCAAAAACGGAAGTAAAACCGGAAAAGGAGAAACCTTAATGTCTATTTTCATTAGATAGAAACTTTTCTACAAATAATTTTGCTTCAGTGCTTGGATTAGAAACCATCGCTGAAGCATTTTTTTTATGCATATGATATGCCTCTTCTACTGCATTGCTCTTTTTCATCAGGGATAAAATATATTCCTGAACCCAATATTCGAAACGCTTTTCGGCCTGCTGAACGCGTATTTCTTCAAAACGCCCGGTTTTCTTTTTCAGATCAATAAATTCGAAGATGGTATCATACACTTCCTGTAATCCTTCATTAAACAAAGCAGAGCCCAATAAAACAGGGATTTTCCAACCTTTTTCTTTAGGTGGAATAAAATCTAAGGCTCTTTTTAGTTCAAGTCTTGTATTTTTTGCTTTCTGAAGATTGTCCTGATCTACTTTATTGATGAAAATAAGATCTACCATTTCCATGATCCCTCGTTTTATTCCCTGAAGTTCGTCTCCGCCTCCAATGATTTTAAGAAATAAGAAAACATCGGTAATATCAGCAACAAGAACTTCTGACTGCCCAACTCCAACGGTTTCTATTAAGATATAGTCGTAGCCGGCAGCCTCGCAGATCATCATGGTTTCAAAAGTAGTATTGGCTACTCCACCCAGAAATCCTGAGCTTGGGGAAGGGCGTATAAATGCATTTTCTTCTTTGGCCAATTCTTCCATTCTGGTTTTATCACCCAAAATGCTTCCTTTATTGATTGCTGAGCTTGGATCTATCGCCAGAACCGCTACTTTTTTGCCTTGAGCAATAACCAATCGTCCGAAATTTTCTATAAAAGTGGATTTTCCTGCTCCGGGAACGCCTGTTACTCCTACCCTCACAGAGTTGCCGGTAAGGGGCATAATCTTCTTAAGAAGCTCTTCTGCCTGTACTCTGTGTTCTGCTTTTTTACTTTCAACCAATGTAATAGCTTTTGCAATCAGGCGTTTGTTTCCTGACTGTATTCCGTCTATTAGCTCTTCTGTGGAAAATTTCATTGATTCAAAATTAATAATTAAAATGGGAATGATCAATAGCCGGATCATAATGATGATACAAAAGACTTAAATTGTCTTTGTTTGAGATTATCAATTTTTCATGAATTTAATTTTTATTTCTTCTAAATTAAAACTAGAACGCCCTGTATCAACGGGTTAAGGAATTTATTACATTTGTTATATCTCAAAAAGAAGAAACATGAAAAAACTCATCGCTGCGGCTTCGTTTACTGCTATTTTGCTGGTTTCCTGTACGCCGAAAGCTTCTACATCCGCTGCTGCTACAGGAACCTCTACATCTACTGCAGAACAGATTGCTCAGGGGAAAACAATTTTTGAAAACTCCTGTGGAAGATGCCATAAACTGCCTGATCCTTCTTCACACAATCCTGTACAATGGGTAGGAATTATGAATTCTATGGCTCCAAAAGCAAAACTGACGGATGAGCAGCACCAATGGGTTTATGATTACATTGTTTCTGTGAAGAAATAATCATCAAACAAAAAAATAGGGTATGAAAAAACTTATCTTAACCGGTATCGCAGCATCAGTATTTCTGGTATCATGCGGACCAAAAAGTGTGGCTGTAACAGGGCCAAAGTATACTTCATCTGAGCAACTGGCGCAAGGAAAGACCATTTTCGAGAATTCCTGTACAAAATGCCATAAGCTTCCAGAACCTACCAAACATGACGATAAGGGATGGATCAACACTTTAAGCCGAATGGCTCCAAAGGCTAAACTGACTGATGAACAGCATCAAATGGTATATGATTATCTGATCTCTGTGAATAAAAAATAAGCTTTCTAATGAAAGCTTATTTCTTTTAATTCCAATAAGTTCAAACAGATTATTCTGTTTTTTTTATAGTTCTTGTTCTGGTTACTTTTCCTTTGACCAGCTTTTCTCTGTCTTCTATGACTTCAAGTGCAGCACGGTTGTAAGCAAATTTTTTAGCTTCTTTAAGGGTTGCCAAAGCCTGTTTGTATTCAAATTTTCTTTCCTGGAGAAGAGACAGACAGTTCAGGATTTCAGATTTATCAATCCCTTTTAGCTTTAGAGCAAACTCAATCAATTTTTCTGCTTCCTTGTAATCTTCATTATTCAAAAGACATTCGATATAATATTTGGGAATATTGATATTCCCGATGTTACTCTGCATAGCTTCATCAAAGTATTTCTTTGCGGTTTCATAATCTTTCAATTCTTCCGAATACACTCTTCCCATCAGACAAAGACTGTCTGCATCTTCGGGTTCATAAGACAAAGCATAATTCAGTGCATCCATACATTCAGAAAGGTTGAATGGGAAATAGTCCAGCGCTTCAAAATAATATTTGCTTTTAGTTAAGGTCATTGTTGTAGTTTTTGAGTTCATTTTTCAAGGCATTCCTTTGTTTTTTGAATGTCCTGTCTTCGTAATTCTTTTTAAAATCTGTTCCTGAAAATGTACGAACCGGATTTCCGCGTTCTACCTGCATCTGAAGAGACCAGGTATCTTTCAGCTTTCTTTCCAGTTGCTGGATATAAACTGCCATTACCTTTTCCTTGAGCCTGATAACGGATAGTTTTTTATTCTCCAGCTGTGAACGGGAGTCCTGTACAAAAACAGTTTCATTGGTAGGAATATAAGTGGCACGCACAGCGGTATTCACCTTGTTCACGTTTTGTCCTCCACTTCCCTGACTTCTCGCAGTCTGAAACCGGATATCTTTTTCATTGAAATCAATCATTTTTATATTTTCCAATTCAAAAATTCCGATAAACCAATTGCTCCTTTTATGCAGTTTCCTGAATGTACTTTTCCCAACCCAGCAAACGCTTCCCAGCCAGCTTTTTAAAAACGAGGACAGCTCTTTTCCTTTTAAAAGAAGAGTTACTGATTTTAATGTCAGGTTTTCATCACCATTTTCACGATGAATGATTTCGTATTCTATTGTATTTTGTTTGGCCTCTTCAAGAAAGGTCTTCAGAACCTTGGCTACTACCCACTGGCATTCTAAAGGTCCTCTCCCTGAAGTGATCTGTATTAATTTTTCCATTTTTTAATTTGGCATTTTACTTAATAAAGGGTGTCCAACAGGATCTATTCCCTTTTGTAATAATTCTTTTGCAGCCATTACTGCCCAGCATTTGTCGCTGGAATGAATATTTCTGTAAAAAGAAAGTAAGACATCGGGTTTCACAACGGTAAAGCCATTGGCTTCTATGGTCTCAAGATCATCTTTTTCAAAAAAATCTATGGTAATTCTGTGAAACTTACCATTTTCCAGTTCTACTGTTTTCTCATACCTGCGGAAGTTTTCCTCGCTCGGCAGATGGTCATATCGGGTCCAGACTTTCTGGAGTCCTTCCTGCTGAAGAATGATAACAACTTCTGCTACATTTTCTTTTTTTACAAAAACATCAATATCCTTATGGTCATGAGCATGCTTGTATTCCGTATGTCCTTTTTCCGACATGAAATGCCATGCCCATCCTCCTGATATAATGACTTTATCTTTTAATTTATCTAAAATTTCGAGTCCTGATTGAATTCTAAATTCCGGCCAGACTTCACCGTATCTTTTTATGTTATGTGGTGCTCCCATTTTTTTTAATTTTAAAATAACTCTTTATTAAACCTTATAGGTTTTGGAAACCTATAAGGTTGTAAAGTATTAGACTAATTATTTGTCCATTCTCACAATTCTTGGCTGGAATGTTCCCAGGATATCTACCAATTCGCTCTGTGCATCCATCACTTCATTGATGTCTTTGTAGGCCATTGGTGCCTCTTCTGCATTTCCACCCATGAGTGTAACATTTTTCAGTTTCAGTTCTTTTTTGATATCATGCTGAGTAAAAAGGCTTCTGCATTCTCCTCTTGAGTGAGCTCTTCCCGCTCCATGTGATGCTGAATTCAGGGATTCAGGATTTCCTTTTCCGCGAACGATAAATCCTTTTGCGGTCATCGATCCGGGTATCATTCCCAATTCATTTTCATTGGCAGGCGTAGCTCCTTTTCGGTGAACAATCACTTCTTTGCCGTTATGAATTTCTTTCCATGCAAAATTGTGATGGTTTTCAATTCTGGCTTTTACTCTTCCACCGACTGCTTTTACCAGTCTTCTGTGAATATCATCATGACAGGCTGAAGCATAATCTCCGGCAAGGTTCATCGCCGTCCAGTATTCTAGTCCAAGATGGGTACTAAGGTCCAGCCAGGCGAAGTTTTGGGCTTCTTTAGGTAATGGACACTGTTCTGTCGCCATTCTTGAATAATACTGGGCAATCTCTGCTCCAAGCCCTCTCGAGCCGCTGTGAGATAGGATTCCCAGGTATTTTCCTTTTGGGAGGCCAATCTGCTTATCTTCTTCGGTAATTTCTACTTCTCCAAATTCTACAAAGTGATTTCCTCCGCCTGAGGATCCCATCTGTTTGATGGCTTTTCCTTTTAATCTTCTTAAGATCGGGATCATATCGAATGTATCTCTGTCGAAAATCTCATGATCTATATGAGATTTATGCGTTTCATACATCCCGAATTTGGTATGTTCGGCAAGCGCTTTTTCATATTTATCTCTTGCTCCTTCAAGATATGAAACCGGTGTATCCAAAATACTAAGGCTCATTCTGCATCCAATATCCATCCCTACTCCGTAAGGAATTACTGCATTTTCCACAGCCAGAACGCCTCCTATTGGAAGTCCATAGCCGCTGTGGGCATCCGGCATTAATGCTCCCTGAGCAGAAATAGGCAGTTTCAAAGCAGTGTATAACTGATTTTTTGCCTCTTCTGAAATATTGTTTCCAAAAATCTGAAATGCAGCACGCTGTGAATTCAGCATTCTTTTTTCTGTTTTTTTGGATGAAAGCAAAGTTTCTGCAATTTGTCCGAAAGTGAGATCTTTCTCAAATGCTTCCGGATTCAGCAGGATTTCCTTTAAAAGAGATTTTACGTGATGGATATTTTTTGTTGCAAAATTTCTTTTCATGACCTCCAATGCTACGTTGACGCTTTGGTTATTTGGATAGCCCAGTTTTAATATATCTTTTCCTTTTAGTTTTAAATTTCCCATTTTTTTTGTTTTAAATAACATTTGGACCTATACGTCCTGTAAGATCTCTGCAATCTCTGTTGCAGAATTTTTGTAGCGAAAGTATTTTGAACTTCCTGTTTGATCAGATTTGTATTTCATTTTCCATGAATTGGATTTTCCATGTATTTTTTTATTGATAATTCCTGCGATTTTATGTTGACATAGATAAGATTCCAGTTCTGCATATTCTTTTTCCAGTTCAAAATCTACAGGCTTATAATGGGTAATTATATTAGGTCTTACTCTCAGGACAAACCTCCATGGTTCCATGAATTCGTAGTAAATCTCATATGTCTTTTTTATAGGACAATATTTTTCTAATTTTAAAAAATATTGTCTTTCCTTTGGAGTAAGTCCGAATTTCGGATCATTCCATAAGTATGAAGAAATTCTGTTAATCTTCTGCTCTCTTTCTACATAGATTCTTCTTCCGAATTTTCTCTTCTTTTTGAGAAACTTTCTGCTTTCAGAATACATGTATGTATTGATTTTCTTTAGAATTCCGTCAAAAAAAAATCCGTTTTCGGTTCTCATGACATCTTCTCTTACCGCAAAAAATCTTACAAATCCTCTTTGGTAAGGTTCATCTAAAGGAATCCATGGAATGTTTCTTCTTATGATCCAAAGCTCTTTACTATGTTTATACTTTTTTCTGATCTGCTTTTCTACATCTTTTCTAATTATTCTTTTTCTGCTCCTCAAGCTTATCAACCTGACAGACAGAAGGTTATCGTTTTCCATTGTTCACAGAAGTCTGATGTGAGATCATAGAAACTTGATTGTTTTATCTCACACAACTTTTAATCAACTAAAACATTAGTTGAATGAATTAATAATAGACGTTAACAGTTTTGAAGAGTAAACCTCATTCTGTATTGTCTGTAATGACACTAAAAAAGATTTCGGGGAAACTTGGAGTTTGAAATATTGCGCAATAAAAAACCCGAAATCTCTACGACTCCGGGTTTTGATATTTCATTGTACTGTTATTCTAAGAATGTACCAAACCGCGAAGCCTTACCACCATAAGGGGCAATCCAACTGTAGAATTCTGTTTAGTTCTGAACATTGCTTCGTCGTTTTTTTATTGGTTAAACTTGATTTTCAGGTGCAAATATATAAATTTTTCTGAGAATCAAAATATTTTTTTTCACTTAAGGTGAATAATGCTGAGAAAAATAGCATCAATAACCTTTGTCATCCTTTTTGTATCGAGTGTTTCCAAAATGTCTGTAGGTTCGTGATAATTTTTATTTCTGAAGAAAGAGGTATCAGTGATCATGAGGGCGGGAAAGTCGAAATTCCAATAATTAAGATGGTCAGAAAAATCTATTCCGGCTACAAATTTGGGAGCTGAGAAAGTTTCTGTTTTGATCTGTTCTGAAGCTTTGAAATTCCCTATAAAGTTTCTTACAAAGGGACCTGCTCCACTGAATTTTTTCACCAAAGTAATGAAATCTCCCTGATCACCATATATCCAGGAAAGAGCACCTACAGGAAAACTCTGAGATTTTTTTTCGTCACGGAAATAGCCAATCATCTCTACACTCGCCATTCCATAGACATCAATTTTGTTGTCTTTTAAATATTTTGCGTGGATATAGCTGCCCATATTTTCGGTTCTGAAATAAGGAGGTTCTTCCAGTGTGTAGGCTACAAGATCAACTCTGTAGCTAAGCTTCTGTCCTTTCAACATTCTTGCCAGCTCCAGAAGGGCCGTAACTCCGGTTGCATTGTCATCTGCCCCCTGCTGGTCTCCACAAACGTCATAATGCGCCCCAATAATGATGCGTTTGGTATTTTCTGTCCCGAAGGAAGTAATTACGTTTTTGTATACTTTCCCATCTACTTTATACTCCTGAAAAGTAGTACTATCACCATAAGCAGCAAAAGTTTGATGAATATAGTCTGCAACAGCATTCAGCTGGTCAATATTTTTATGATTCCGGAATTGTGGAGTTTGGGTAAGGGCTATCAAATGCTTTTTTACCAAAGTAGTATCTGCAATGACCTTAGAGCTTTGCATGGATCCGTTTTTCTTCCCTGAAGCTAACAGGACAACACCAGCGATAATAAAAGAGCCTACGAGAAAAAACAGTTTTTTCCTCGTAGGCTTAATTATATTTTTCAGATTCATAGGATGTGCTTTTCATTTCTGTGCTGAAATTAAAGCTTTTCTGTTTATTTTTCTAAAAATCTTTCCAGAATTTCCACTGCACATTTTGGAAGGTTGGTTCCAGGCCCAAAAATAAAGTCGGCACCGTTGGCATAAAGGAATTCATAATCCTGCTGTGGAATCACTCCTCCTACAACAATGGTGATATCATCTGCTCCCAGTTTGGAAAGTTCTTCCACTACCTGTGGAACTAATGTTTTGTGTCCAGCGGCCAATGAAGAAACTCCTAAAATATGAATATCATTTTCTACGGCTTGCTTGGCTACTTCTTCCGGTGTCTGAAACAATGGAGCAACATCTACGTCAAATCCCATATCAGCAAATGCTGTTGCTACTACTTTTGCTCCTCTATCATGCCCGTCTTGCCCCATTTTAGCAACCATTAGTCTTGGGCGGCGTCCTTCTTCTTCTTCAAATTTCTGAGTCAGATTAAGGGCTTTTTCAAAGTATTCATTTTTACCGGCATTCATTGCGTATACACCAGAGATTGTTTTAATATTTGCTTTATATCTTCCGAAGGTTTCTTCCATGGCATCGCTCATCTCGCCAAGGGTAACTCTTCTTTTTGCTGCTTCGATACATAATGCCAGAAGGTTTCCTTTCCCTGTCTGAGCACTTTCTCGAATTTCATTCAGGATTTGCTCGACAGCTTCAGTATTTCTTTCTGCTTTGATAGTATTCAGCCTTTCGATCTGCTTTCTGCGGACTTCCGTATTATCAATATCTAAGATTTCTATCTGATCCTGCTTCAATGAAGATTTGAATGAATTCACTCCTATGATGAATTCTTCACCACTATCGATCTTAGCTTGTTTTTTAGCGGCGGCTTCTTCAATTCTCATTTTTGGAATTCCGGCTTCGATGGCTTTGGTCATTCCTCCTTCCTGCTCAACTTCGTCAATGTACCTCATCGCTTCTTCGATCATTTGCTGAGTAAGGCTTTCTACCAGGTTACTTCCTCCCATTGGATCTACTACATCACATATTCCACTTTCCTGCTGAAGAATGATCTGCGTATTTCTTGCAATTTTTGCTGAATAGTCTGTAGGAAGGGCAATAGCTTCATCCAGCGCATTGGTATGGAGAGACTGCGTTCCTCCTAGTGCTGAAGATAAAGCTTCTATTGCTGTTCTTGTGATATTATTGAATGGTTCCTGTTCTGTTAAAGACCACCCTGAAGTTTGGGAGTGGGTTCTTAATGCCAGAGATTTTGGATTCTGAGGATTAAATTGTTTTAAAAGGGTTGCCCAAATATATCTTGCGGCACGCATTTTAGCAATTTCCATGAAATGATTCATCCCGATTGCCCAGAAGAAGGATAGTCTTGGGGCAAAATCGTCTACATTCATTCCAGCTTTGATTCCTGTTCTTACATATTCAAGACCATCTGCCAATGTGTAAGCCATTTCAAGTACCGGTGTAGCACCAGCTTCCTGCATATGGTATCCGGAAATGGAAATAGAGTTGAATTTTGGAATGTTTTGCGAGGTATATTCAAAAATATCTGCGATAATCTTCATGGATGGTGCCGGCGGATAGATATAGGTATTTCTTACCATGAATTCTTTCAAAATATCATTCTGAATAGTTCCTGACAACAATTCCTGTTTTACTCCCTGTTCTTCTGCTGCTACGATGTAGAAAGACAAAATAGGAAGTACGGCACCGTTCATGGTCATGGATACTGAAATCTGATCTAATGGAATTTCATTGAAAAGGATTTTCATATCTTCCACAGAGTCGATGGCAACTCCTGCTTTTCCTACATCTCCTACTACTCTTGAGTGGTCAGAGTCATATCCTCTGTGAGTTGCTAAATCAAATGCTACTGAAAGTCCTTTTTGGCCGGCAGCAAGATTCCTTCTGTAAAAAGCATTGGATTCTTCAGCGGTAGAAAATCCTGCATACTGACGGATTGTCCATGGTTTTTGAACATACATAGTGGAATACGGTCCTCTCAGATAGGGTGCAATTCCTGGAGAAGTCTGCGTTAATGATTCATCTTTTACATCTTTTTTTTCATAGGATGATTTGAGTTCAAGGCCGTCTTTTTCAAAATTGTAAATCTCTCTTTCCTGAGCTGATACGTTAAAATCCGGTTTTTTCACAGAAATTGTCTTTCGCATTCCAATTATTTTTGTCCCCGTAAAGTTAATTTTTTTGAGCGAAACATGAAACTTATGTTAACGTTCTGTTTTTGTATATTTTAGCAAAAGAAAAAGGCCGGACAAATGCCCGGCCTTTCTTATTAATATATCGTCTGCTTATTTTTTGATAAGCTTCGTATTGTAAGTATTTTTGTCATCTTTGATAGTGATCACATACATACCTTTGATTAATGAAGCAACATTAATTCTTTGTCCATCAATCTGTCCTTCCTGAGCTAATCTTCCGTCCGCAGTATAGATTTTATAATCTGCTTTTCCTTTCAGATTTTTCACTTCTACAAAAGTATCTGCAGGGTTCGGGTAAATTGAAATTTCAGATGATTTTACTGCATTTGTTTCGTTTACGGCAAGCGTTTCAGAAATTTTTACAGGAAGATCCATTACACCTCCAGCACCTGAAGGAATTTGACCACATGCATCTACTAAATCTGAATTTGCATATTTAGTAACAACTCTCATTCTTAAGGTTTTATCTCCTGCATAAGCAGTGGCTGGCACTGTAAAGTTTGATGCTGCTCCAATAGCACTGTTTACAGATACGTTACTACTTCCTAATCCATAAATTCTTTCAGAAACTTCAAAAATACCATTTCTGTTATAGTCTATCCAGGCATTAATTCTTACTGGTCTTGATGGCATTTGTCCATAAGCACTTGAAATTACTGTTCTAAGATCTAAACTATATTGAGTTCCCTTTACTAAGTTAAGGGTCTTAGCAGGATTTTCACTAAGGTCTTTATAAGATCTGTACGAACCATCTGTATGAATTACGGTACCATTCAATGATACTTGATATACTGTTGCATAGTCTGAAATTCCACTATTTAATATACAGTAATCAATACCTGTTTTTAGACCATTCGTTTTAAATGTGTAATTATTAGAGAATGTTCCAGGAACACTGTTTACAACGGCAGCCACCTGTACTTCATAATTTGTTTCATCTTCAAGACCAGTCAAAACAACTGAATTCGTTGCACTTGTTACATTTGACCAGTTTGAAGCTCCTGTTTTTCTATAATTGATAGAATAAGTTGCTCCAGGTACTCCATTCCAAGATGCTCTGGCTGTTGTCTTGAATACTTCTGTATTTATTGTTGTAAGCCCTGTTGGAGCAGCAGTTGTAGAAGTAGGTGCATCAGCAACCGTAACCAGAGGAGAAACAGCATAGAAAACATTACCAATTGCTGATACTCTCAACTTGATTGGTGTTGTAATGGTATTTGGAATCTGTACTGTAAAGCTACCTGTATTAGGAGCAGAAGCTACCAAATCCGTCCAGGTTGCTCCATTATCAGATGTGTAATCTATTTTTACGTTAGGGGAGTTATAAGGGGCTGTATTTGTATTTGCAACATCCCATTGAATAACGTTATTAACATTTTTATATAGTACTGAAGATGTAGTAAGCCCATTAAACTTGAAAGGCCCGTCATTTCCAATAACTGTATTCACTTCTGAAGAAGAAAGCATTGGTCTTTGTGCGTTTTGGTCTCTTACAGTAATAGCATAACGTACAGTTCTAGGAATATAAGATACAGTCTCCCAATTTGGATTTGGATTATTTGCTGCATCAGTTTTATTGGTAAGAATTCCATTCATTACTAGAGGAAAACTTGGGAAATATCTTCTTCCACTAGCTGTTCCAAAACGGGATCTTGTCAAAGCACCTTGTGTATTATACCCCCAGCCACTATCTCCGGAGATTGTAGCATAATCATCTACGCTATCATTTTGCTCCCATGTATAATTAAGCGCATCACCTTCTGCATCTGTTGCGGTTGCATCAAGATAATAAGCAGTACCTTTCGGAACTGTGTAGGCAGTAAGTGCACCTATTACTGGTGCCGTATTATTGGTTATATTTTCTGAAGTTCCACATGTTGCCTTGCTCTCTAAATTTGTTAAAATCTGATCTATAGATTTATAATGGAAATAAGCATCTGAAGATGTTTGAACATTATCACTTGTAATTCCAGCATATCCCATAATGGTAGTTCCTCCTCCTGGCTCAACATTGGCTCCATATCCTTCAGATTTATTTGAGAAAGTATGATTTCCTCCCAGTTGGTGCCCCATTTCATGAGCAACATAGTCTATATCAAAAGAGTCTCCACTCGGAATACTATTGGCTGGAGAAGTAAATCCTGATCCTTTACCCTCAGGTACACTGGTAGTTGGATCTTCACATACACAACCTACACATCCAGCATTACCTCCTCCCCCGGATGCACCAAATAAATGGCCAATATCATAGTTTGTATTGGTTACCTGGGCAGTTAAAGCATTTTGAAGTTCCAGATTCCAAGCTCCGCCAGATCCTGCAGCTGCCGCGGAATAGGGATCTGTTGCAGGATTTGTATAGATGATACTTGGAAAATCCTGAATAAGCAATTTTATCCCAAAGTCTTTTTGAAATACTCCGTTCACACGGCTCATGGTATTGTTAATTGCAACCAAAGCCGGAACTCTCTTTTGATCATCAGTAGCCGTAGCCGGAACACCAGCCAAATTCATAAAGTACTGAGTATACTCTCCTGTAACAGAAATTGCTAACCTGTAAGTTCTGAATTTTGTACTTGCCGGTCTGCTAGTGATTCCTACATTAGAAAGATTTTTTTTTCCATTAGCTTCTAATGACTTTAGATCTTTAAAGTTCTTTTCGTCTGTAGAACATTCAAACCCGTGTTCACTTTCTGTTCTGTTTGTTTTATAGAAAACACCATAAACCTGCTTATCTGTACTAATAGGCTCTATAAATTGAAATTTTCCGTCTTTGATAATCATTGACTGCATTTCAGTAGGTGCAGTACTGAATCTTACATATTTACCAGGATCATCTACTCCTACTCCAACGTAAGACCCTAACTGATATCTGTCTGCCATAGATTTTTCCATAACAGGATCACTATACACAGCAAATTTCTCAATTTTCCCTTCTGCTGTAGGTAAAGAAACAATAACAGCCTGAGCTCCTTTTCCTGTTTCTACAGCATCTTTCAAAATATTCCTAAGAGATTGCAAATCAAATCTGTAAGAATATTGAACTTCTACTTCTTTTCTGATTTGAGAGGTTTTTTGAGAGGTTGGCTCCCATCTCTGTGCATTGAAACTGGATAGCCCAGCAGCCAACGCACAAACTAATAAAATTCTTTTTTTCATAATTACCTAATTCGTTTATAATTAATAAACTTTTAATATCCGCTATAAAAGTACTAATTATAAACATTACAACATAAAAAAATCGGTTAATTTTATCTAAAATTAACCGATTTTATAAATATTATTTTTTTTAGAGTTATTTCTTTATTCCCATCTCATATAAGGCAAAAGATATAAGATCTGCATTTTCACTAATCACCTGATCTGTTGATCTGCCGGCTCCATGTCCTGCATTCTTTTCAATTCTCAAAAGAATAGGATTTTTACATGCCTGTTTTTCCTGAAGTTCAGCTCCAAACTTGAATGAATGTGCCGGCACAACTCGGTCATCATGATCACTGGTGATAATCATTGTTGACGGATAGCAAGTTCCTGATTTTACGTTGTGTACAGGAGAGTATGACTTAAGATATTCAAACATTTCTTTACTGTCTTCTGCGGTTCCATAGTCATATGACCAACCGGCTCCAGCTGTAAATTTATTATACCTCAACATATCCAGAACTCCTACTCCTGGGAAAGCCACTTTTGCAAGATCCGGACGCATTGTCATTGTTGCTCCTACTAGCAATCCTCCATTTGATCTTCCAGATAATGCCATGTATTCTTTTGAAGTATAGCCTTTACTTTGAAGATATTCTCCAGCAGCGATAAAGTCTTCAAAAACATTCTTCTTCTGTTGTTTTGTTCCTGCATCGTGCCATTTTTTACCATATTCACCGCCACCACGGATATTTGGCACAGCATAAATTCCTCCATTTTCCATCCAGATTGCATTTACTACGGAGAATGACGGCTGTAAGCTGATGTTGAAACCTCCGTAAGAGTATAGAATAGTAGGATTTTTACCATCCAGCTTAGTTCCTTTCTTATAATTGATCATCATAGGAACTTTTGTACCGTCTTTTGAAGTATAAAATACCTGCTCTGAAACATAATCATCCGGATTGAACTTCACTTTTGGTTTTTGATAAACCTCAGATTTCCCTGAGTCTACATTGAATTTATAAGTAGTTCCCGGTGTAATATAATTGCTGAAAGAAAAGTAAACGTCTTTCTCTTTTTCTTTTCCTCCGAATCCTGAGATATTTCCTTTACCGGGAAGGGTAATTTCCCTAATCATTTTTCCTGCCTTATCAAATTGTTTTACCTGATCTATGGCGTCAATCATATAGGTAGCAAAGAAATATCCTCCACCGGAAGAGATTCCCAATACATTTTCAGTTTGTGGAATTACATCTTTCCATGTTCCAGGTGCAGGGTTGCTGATTGTGGTTTTTACAAGACGCATATTCGGGGCATCTTTATCTGTGAAAATGAAAAGATCATCTCCCTGAGTGTCTACGATGCTGGCATTGATGTCGAATCCGCTCATAATTTGTACAAAGTCACCTCCTTTTTGAAGATCTTTAATGTACAGTTCATTACCGTTGGTAGCATTAGCTGCAGAAATGATAAGATATCTCTGATCTTCAGAAACCCCTGCGCTTAGATATCGTCTTGGCGTTTTATCCCCTCCGAAAATCAATTTATCTGCAGATTGTTTTGTTCCAAGTTTGTGAAAATATACTTTATGTTTATCTGTCATTCCGGAAAGTACAGTTCCTTCTTTAGGCTTATCGTAGCTTGAATAATAGAATCCTTCGTCACCCTGCCATGAAATTCCGCTGAATTTTACATCCAGTAAAGTTTCATCAATCTGTTTTTTGGTAACAGCGTCAATGATGATAATCTTGTTCCAGTCACTTCCACCTTCTGAGATAGAATAGGCAGCAAGGTTTCCTTTTTTGTTGAATGAAAGGTTAGAAAGTGAGGTTGTTCCCTTTTCCGAAAATTTATTCGGATCTAAAAATACTTCTGTAACATTGGTCTTGTTGTTTGTTCTGTACAAAACAGACTGAGCCTGTAAACCATCATTTTTATAATAATAGGTATAATCTCCTTCTTTGAAAGGTGCTGAAATTTTCTCATAGTTCCAGATATCTTTCAACTGGCTTTTAATTTTATCCCTGAACGGAATTTTAGAAAGATAATTCTGGCTGTAGGCTACTTCTTCATCTACCCATTTTTTTGTAGGTTCAGAATCGTTTTCCAGATCTCTGAAAGGATCTGAAACAGCAGTTCCGAAATAGGTATCTGTCTGGCTTCCTTTTAATGCTTTAGGATAATTCATTTTCTGAGAATAAAAAGATGCTGAAAACAACACTCCAGCAGTTAACAATATAGGCTTAAAATTCATACTGATCGGTTTTTCTCAAAAATACGCAAAGTATGTGAAATAAAAAAAGCCCCGTTAGACTGAGACTTTTTTTATTTATAATTATATTTTTCTACTATTCACTGGCTCCAAAGCTTTCAAAATAGAAATCGGTAAGGTTGGAAACAATCTCATCCGGGCTGCCGTTCCAATAGTATATTTTGTCTCCTTCTTTAAGCTCATATAAGGAGAAGTTCTGATCTGTCGTTACCGTTTTATCAGCATTTTTGAAATCCTGAACTGCCTGAACCAGATATTTTTTCAGATCTTCCGCTTTTATTTTATTCAGATCTCCTTTGGGTCCTGAAGTCAGTTTTGACGGAACAAGGAAGTTTACAGAATAGCTTACTTCTGCTATTTTTTGCCCTTCCACGTATTCATTCGGGACTATTTTTACGTCTTTAACAGTAAGTTTTCCTTTTTTAAAATTATCAAACATCCCTCTGAAATAATCTTCAGCTTCTTTTTTACATGCTGCAGCAGTAGTTTTTGGGAAAGCAGAAAGAAAGTTATCTACGCTTCCGTTTATCATTTCTTGTGAAGTTTCTTTAAAATTCACCTGATACGCAACCTGTCCGTCTACTGTAGGTTTTAAATAGTCATTAAGTTTACCCAGTGTAACCTCATCATTGTTGACGAAGGTTCCAAAGAACAGTTCGAAGGCTTCTTTAGGTTTCTTTACTTCAGTTTGAGCCATAAGCTGCTGTCCCATTATGGTAAGCATCAGCAGCAAAATAATTTTGTAGGTTTTCATAGTTTATATTTTGTTTCGTTATTGGTAAAAACAAAGCCCCTGAAGAGTCAGAGGCTTTATTTTTATTGGTTTTAATTTTAATAATTTTCTTCTTCCCCCTTCATTTTCTCTGCGTTCTCTGCCATGATTACGGCATCAATCATTTCAGAAATATCACCGTTCATATAAGCATCAAGGTTGTACATGGACTTATTGATTCTATGGTCTGTAACTCTACCTTGTGGGTAATTGTAGGTTTTAATTTTTGCAGAACGGTCTCCGGTAGATACCATAGATTTACGTTGTGCTGCAATATCTCCCTGTACTTTTTGCAATTCGATATCGTATAGTTTTGTTCTTAGCATTTCCATTGCCAACTCACGGTTAGCCAGCTGAGAACGAGCCTGTTGACAAACAACAACAAGTCCTGAAGGTTTGTGGGTAAGCTGAACTTTAGTTTCAACCTTGTTTACGTTCTGACCTCCGGCACCTCCTGAACGGGATGTCTGCATTTCGATATCTGCAGGATTCAGTTCAAAATCTACTTCTTCAGCTTCCGGAAGAACAGCAATTGTGATTGCAGAAGTGTGAACTCTTCCCTGAGATTCTGTTTCAGGTACACGTTGTACACGGTGAACTCCTGATTCAAATTTCATGATTCCGTAAACACCTTCTCCTTCCACTTTCATGATCAGTTCCTTGTATCCTTTTGCAGCTTCGTTAGAATCTGTTACTTCATGTCTCCATCCTTTTGTTTTGAAATACATGGTATACATTCTGTAGACATCTTCTACGAAAATAGCAGCTTCATCCCCACCTGTTCCGGCACGTAATTCTACGATAACGTTTTTGTCATCGGCAGGATCTTTAGGAATAAGCAATACTTTCAGCTCTTCTTCTAATCCAGGAATCTTAGCCTGAGCTTCTAATTTTTCTTCTTTAGCAAGGTCCACAAGGTCTCTGTCTGAACCGTCTGCAATGATCTCCTCAGATTCTGCAATACTGTCCAGTGCGCCTTTGTACTGATCGTAAACTCTTACAATTTTTCCCAAATCACTATATTCTTTGTTCAAAGAAGAATATCTTTTTTGGTCTGAAATGACATCAGGCTGTATAATAAGGTCTGCAACCTCATTATATCTTTGTTTTATAGCTTCTAATTTTGGAATTAATGATTTAGACATTGTAGAAATTTTGTGGGTGCAAAGATAAGGATTATTAATTCAAAATTAAAATTCCGAATCATCATAAATTTTTGAGCATTAGGGATAAAGGGGCAAAAAGGTAAAAAAGCTAAACTATAAATTTGTTTATTATGGTAAAATCAGGCTTTAAGATCCTTTGGAGAGTCTTCTGTCTATTAAATATAAAGCAATTCCTACTGCAATAATTCCCAGTCCTATCAAGCTTTCTTTAGGATTATGAATGAATGTAAAGTAGAGAATATAAAAACTGAACAGTAAAAAAACCGCCGGAAAAATATGGAAAGCATTGGACTTAAAAATTTTTCTGTCTTTTTTCTTCAGGAAGAATACGGTAGAAATAGCCAGACTTGCAAAAAGCTGTAAAATAAAAGCGGTATAGACAAATATTTCTTTGAAACTTCCTGTCAGAATAATAATGGTGGCAATCACTGCATGAGCGAAAATAGCCCTTACCGGAATTCCTTTCTCGTTACCCACGGATAAAGGTTTCCAAATGTAGGTATCTTTAGCAAAAGCCTGTGTCAGTCTCGAGCCTACCCACAAATATCCGCTTATGGTCGCAATCAGCTGCAGGGCTATAAAAATATTGACAATTTTTCCAAAAGTGGATCCCAGCATATTGACGGCTGCTTCTCCCATCACGTCTTCTTTTCCTGCCAATTGATTCACAGGAGCATGTTTCAGCATAATATAATTCACCAGAATATAGCTTACCGTTACAAAAACAGTTCCTATAATAAGCGATTTGGGAAGGTTTTTCTGAACATCTTTTATTTCTCCTGCAATATAAGAAGCTGAATTCCAACCCGTATAGGAGTAGGTTACAAATACCAAGGATGTAGCAAAAGCCGGGAGCATGATTTCGTTCTTCCAACTATCGCTGAAGTTCAGACTATTTCCAATTTGCGGCGAATCTGAAAGTCCAACACCCAAAATAACCAGCACAATAATGAAAGCTATTTTGATGAAAGTAAAAAAGTTATGAAATCTGCTGGATGTTTTTAAGCTAAAGGATAAGGCAATCGCAACCAGGAAAATAGCTGCAATCGCAAAACCGTTTCCGAAAGAATACTCAAATACGGAAAGGTATTTTGACATCGCTAAGGCTGCCAGAGCCACAGGAGAGGAAAACCCAATAATCAGAGAAACCCAGCTTATAAGATATCCGAAGAGTGGATGATAGGTTTCTTTAAGATAAATAAAATCGCCACCATTTCCTTTAAAATGTGAACCTAATTCGGCATAGCAAAAAGCTCCGAACAGCGCAAGAATTCCTCCTATACTCCATAGAAGAAAAATACTGTAGGTATTGGTAATATCGGATAACTGAAATCCCAGGGTGGTAAAAATCCCTGTTCCGATCATATTGGAAACGACGATGGCAGCAGCTGTTTTCCAGCCAATCTGATGTGAGGTAGTACTCATTTAATGATTAAAAGTTAAAATTAAGCCTTCCAAAGAAATAATTCCCAAGTGTTCCCATTTGAACCGGCGCATATTTGAACACTCCATAATATGAATTTTCATAAATCTGACGATCCGGAAAGACATCAAAAACATTGTTGGCTCCTACCGTAAAGTTGATACTTTTTGTAATGTCATATCCAACACTGATGTCGGTTACTACTTTCGGAGAGAACTCCTGCACGCCTCCAAACGGATAGCCATCTCTTATTACTTTACCAAAGTAAGTATTTCTTACGAGAAAATTGAACTTCCCGATTCCATAATTTAATCCTAATGAGGCTTTTGTTTTGGGAGACAGGGTTTCAATGATATTAATCTGATCCGGGCCAAAGAATTCATTTTGTGGAGTTCCTAAGTTTTCCGGAAAATGAAAGTTTGTGATTTTTGTTTCGGTATAATTTCCGGCAAGATTCATATTTAATTTTCCATTCCCAAGAATCCAGTCATAAGAAACTACCACATCTACTCCTTTTGTTTCAGTATCAATGGCATTAGCGAAGAATCTTCCGCTTTCTACCTCATGTCCATTACCTACTATGACAGGATCTGATAATCTTGGATCTGTGATATTACCTGTAATAACTATTCTGTTTTTCACTTTTATCCAGTATCCATCTACGGTAATAAATAATCCTTTTACAGGTTTTAAAGTGAATCCTGCACTTGCATTGACAGAAGTTTCCTGCTTTAGCTTATCAAATCCAAGAATTTTAGCTGCTTCGCTATCGTTACTGAATATTCCTTTTGTAACAATTGTGGAACCGGAAGTAGAAATATCTGCATAAGAATTATTAAAATACTGCTGTTGAAGAGAAGGCGCTCTGAATCCTGTTCCCACCGCGGCTCTTACAGCATAGTTTTTTACAAACTCATATCGTACCGCAAGTTTTCCATTTAAAGTATTTCCGAAATCTGAATAATTTTCAAATCTTGCAGCCGCATCAATATTCAGTTTTTTATCTAAATCATAAGAAACATCCGCATATACAGCAGTAGAATGTCTGTCTTTCTTCAGTGCATTGTTAGGAGAAAACCCGATAAAGGATTGAGATCCGCCTGCGCCGAGCACTGTAGATCCTTCAGTGGCCACATTTCCATTGATGTCATATTGGGTATAGGATGCTTCGTCTCCTGCTTTGATCTGGTATTGTTCAAATCTGAATTCTCCCCCGAATGCAATATTGAATTGTTTTATATTTTTTGAAACATCAAGGTTAATGGTATTTTGAAGGAAGCTATGCGCTCCGGCATAAAATCGTGTTGGAGATTTTGCTCCCAGAGAAGCATTATTGGTGTTGCTTACGTTATAATTGAATGTGTTACTTCCGAAAGTATTGCTTAAGTCGAATAACCAGTCATTCAAATTATATTTTGCTCCTACAGCGTAAGAAACATCGTACACCTGTGATCCGAGGGTCGCCTGAAACCCGTTCGGATAAATGGATGAAACTACATTGGATGTTTCGCTCGGAAGTCTTCTGAAGCCAAATCCTTTTCCTTCTTTGATACTGAATCCTCCAAAAGAATAGACTTTAAAATTATCATTAAAAGGATATTCTGCATTGAAAAACAGCTGACCCTGTCTGATTTGGGCATCTCCGATCTGAAAATTAAAATCATCGCGGGTTAATCCTCGTTCTTTAATCTTCTCATCATCAGCCGCTCTTGCAGCAGCAGGATCATCGGCAAATGCATACGCAAAATTATTTCCGAAAATGTCGAGATCATGATTTTGGGTTCTTGTCGTTTTTCCTCTGTGACTTAATTGCAGAGACAGGTTAATATAACTGTCTTTCTTTCCTAATGAAGTTCCGTAATTGGCGCCTGCCTGGTAAGTATCACCATCATTTCTTCCGGTCAATCCATAAGTAAGGCTTGCTGAAGCTCCGGCATTTTTTTTAAGAATAATATTAATCACTCCTGCAATGGCATCAGAACCGTATTGTGCAGCCGCTCCGTCTCTTAACACTTCTATTCTGTCAATCGAAATCACCGGAATGGCACTTAAATCTGTTCCTACAGAGCCATTTCCCACTGTATTCTGATAATTTACCAATGATGTAGAATGTCTTCTTTTTCCGTTAAGCAGCACCAGAACCTGATCGGGTCCCATTCCTCTCAGAGTTACAGGATCAACATGTTCTGTGCCATCCGAAGCAGACTGTCTCACTGCATTAAATGATGGAATCACATAGTTCAGGAGATCCTGAGCAGTCATTTGCGGAGAACTTCTCTGGATTTTATCGATATTAATTACATCTACAGGAACGGGTGTCTCCAGCTTTGTTCTTTTGACATTACGGTTTCCGACAATGATAATATCTTCGATTTGTTTTCCTTTTTCCTCACTCTCCTGAGCTGCGACCAGAATTGCTCCAAGCAATAATACAGCTGTGCTTAATTTTTTCATTTTGTTCTTGACAATTAATAATACAGGCCCGACGGATCTTTCCGCAGATACACAAGACTTCAAGAAATGGAATTCATATAGAATATTGACTTCACTTATCTCCCCCTAAGGGTTGGAATTAGCACCTTTACACTTCTGAAACCGTGTAGGTTGCTAAGGTTTCACGGGGCCAAATCCCTCCACCTTTCTTGATAAATCTACTGCAAAAGTAGACTATTTTTTTAAATGTACAAAAAAGGCAAATCTGCAATACTGCAAATTTGCCTTTTATTATTTTATAGAAATTGTTTACACTTTTATTTTTGAACCATTAAGATTTAATAAGAGTTTAAGAGTATTAAGATAAGCCTCGCTTTAAACTTAAAAATCAGAATGATTCAGCTTAACTCTACTTTATTTATTAAATCCTTCTTAATGGTTTTTAAGATATTCAATATTTTTTATAAGTCTAAACGCTTTTATTTAATGATCATCTTTTGAATCGCAATTCCTGTATCCGATTTAAGCTGTACAAGGTAAGTTCCTGCGGGATAACTGATTTTCGCGTCATAGGTACCATTTTCTCTATCAAGTTTGAATGAATCAAGTTTTTTACCGGTCATATCAAAAATTAAAATTTCTCCATTTTTTGCTTTGCTGAAAACGAATTTAGCAACTCTGTTTTTTACAGGATTATCTGCAATCTGAAGGGATAATTTGTTGGCAGCATTGGTATCTGCTGTTGACAAAGTACCTGCATAATTTCCAAAGATTCTGAATTCGCCTGGCTGTAAAGTAATTGGAGCCGTTGTGGAGACTACATTCGAGATACTGTCATCCATCAGATTCTGCCACTGGCCTGTGTATGGGAAATAAGGGACTACATTCTGCACAGAAGTAGTGTAATTCGCTAATACTACGATGTTCTTTGTTCCTGTTGTAATAGTTGTATCATACACATAAATTCTTGTGATCAGACCATTAGGATCATTCGTAAGGTTATTGGATTCTATACTGTACGTTTTAGATTTAAAAACCGGATGACTGTTTCTGATATTGATGATTTTAGCCCAGGTATCATACACCGCTTTTCTGTTTGCATTCGTATCATATCCTAAGGTAAATGCAATAGGTTTCTCATCTGTTCTACAGCCGCTGTCGATAGTACCATTTGCACATCTGTTGATGCTGAATTCATATCCTAATTCGCCAAACTGCCAGATCATTTTCGGACCTGGAATCGTGAAGAAGGTTGCACCGAAAGTTTTCATTCTTTCAAGAGCGGTATTCAGATCTTTCACATTATAACTTCCGTTGGTAGCTCCGTATGCAAGATTTTTAAACATCAGTCTTTCTTCATCATGGCTTTCTCCATAGCCTACAGCACTCATATTGGTAAAGCCGTGGAGACTGTGGTTCATACGGTCATAATTGCTGTTTTCCTGATATCCCATTGTATTCTGATTGTAAGGATCTGTCTGTTTATTCCAAAGCATAACGCCTTTTCCTTCTGCTATTCTGTAATTCGCCCATTGCTGCTCTTCTGCATCTGTTCCAAGGTGTTCGAAGATCATGTAAGAGTTCGGATCCAGAGCCCATTGTCTGTCTGCGTAGTGTTTCATGATATCTACTCTGTCCTGCTGATAGGCGTTGGTGCACGTTTCATCATTTTCAGAACAGCTTTGAGTGAATCCTTTTGTTAAATCCCAACGGAATCCGTCTATGTGATATTCATTCAGCCATTGTTCAAGACATCTTTCAACGTAATATTGCGTTGAAGGACTTGTATGGTTAAAATCATTGAATACATTATATGAATGTTTCGGAACCTGATTAAAGTAAGGATTGTTTGCCGCTACATCTCCATAGCCGTCTCCATCCGGGTCTATATTCCAAAGTCTTACCAAAGGAGAACGTCCTGTAGCATGGTTAAACGCTACATCCAGAATCACAGCAATTCCGTTTTGGTGGCACAGATCTACAAATTCTTTGAATTTTTCCGGAGTTCCATAGGCTTTGTCTAATGCATAATGGAAGGATGTATTATATCCCCAGGAAAGATTTCCTTCAAATTCCATGATTGGCATTAATTCAATAGCATTGATTTTTAAATTCTTTAAATAAGTAATCTTATCAATCAATGACTGCCAGTTCTTTTCCTGTGTAAAGTCTCTCAATAATAATTCATAGACTAACAGATCTTCTTTTGCAGGTCTCTGAAAATTGGTCACCTGCCAGTTATAAGCAGTCTGACCTGTTTTAAATGTTGAAACTTCAAAACCCTGTCCTGCAGGAAATGCAGGTAAATTGGGGTAAGTAGAAGCCGAAATCCACTGATCATCATAAGAAGATAAGATTTGTGGTGAATAAGGATCTGCTACTTTTCTCAAATCGTTGGTTCTGTATTGGAAGGTATAGAGCTGCTGAGGAGTGATCCCGTTAAGTTCAATCCAGTACAGATCAGGATTTGTAGTATCTCTTTTCATTAAATAAGTATCATTCACAGCCCAGTTATTGAAGCTACCGATGACATGTACAAAGCTTTTCCCCGGAGCATATAGTGCGAGTCCCACTTTGGTCTGATCTGTCGGGTGATAATTGATTCCCTGTCTCATCCAGTTGGGTATTGCTTCAGAAACTACATTTCTCGGAACCTGTAAAATAAATGTTGCATTTTTAGAATTGGTTCCCTGTGTTGCAACAAGTTCCATACTGGCATCCTGAGTAACTGTGTAACTGTAAGAATACGATTGTGAAGGAGTTGTGGTAGAGTTTACAACCGTTCCATTGGCTTTTAACTGAAATGTTGCGTTGACATTAGTTGCAGCCGTAATATTAATGGAATTCCCAACAGGAACTGTGGTAAGGCTATTCGCCAGTGGATTGGTAAGATTTAAGCTTAAAGTTCCTACGTTTACAAAAATATCCGGGGAGGTCTGATGAGATCCTGTTTTATCTTTCAATAAAAATCCAAATCTCCCAATTCCTGTTCTTCCGAAGAAGGAAGTTGGTGTAAAAGTAAGTGAATAACTGTCAGTTCCTGCATTATAAGTCAGCTTATTCAAATCATTGGAATTGTTCCAGCTGCCATTGGTAGGGCAATCCTGGCTGTTCTGATAGTTGGTATCAAACGACCATGTCCAGATATAAATGGCATTATTGGAAACTCCCCATGCAGATTCGTCAATCTGGTCTCCCGGAACCGTAAGTGTTACAGCATCTGTTTCATTGAATGGATTGGGGGTAATGGTGTAATTGATCTGCCCAAAAACAACGATTGTAATCAGCAGAAATACAACGGAATAAATTTTTTTCATGTCTTATTTTTTATCGAATATAATATTAATTTTTATTCATACTCATTATTTTGATGAGATATTTCATTTTCAGAAGAAAAAAACACACAAAAAAGCTCATGAAAATTTCATGAGCCTCCCAATAAAAGTAATTGTAATGAACTATTTTTTATATGACGAATATTTTTGAAACAGCTTAATCTTTTATAATTTTTTTAGAAACAATCTGTCCGTTCTTTAATTTTAATTCTACGATGTATAATCCAGAAGGAAGTTCAGCCATGTTGATCTGATTATCTGAGAATCGCACATTCATTCTTTGTCCTACAGCATTGGTAACATTTACTTTTTCAATCGCTGCATCAGATTTTACCATCAGAATTCCTTTTGTAGGGTTAGGATACATTCCTACGACAGCTTTATTCAGCTTAATTTCTGAAGTACTCAAAGAAGATGTAGGCTTAATACATCTTACTGATGATCCCTGCCCTCTCATAGCACCAGCTGATGCATTGGCAATCGTTGTTCCGATATACAGATATTTTCCTCCTGAGCTTGATGTATCAGAGCTCCAGAAATACCCTCTTTGCCCTACATACGTAAAGTTACCATCACTCGAGCTTCTGAATCCTCCTGCCGGTAATTTAAGATGACTGTTATAGGCCGTTGTCGGGTTAGCAATACTTTCCGCTCCTACTAAAGTTGCCCACTCTGCCTGAGAAGGCATCTTCCAGTCTGATCCTATTGCTTTACAAGGGTCTACTCCTACAGATGCATTAACATCTGCTACTGACGCTCCGCTCCACGCATCTCCACCTGAAAAACCTGCCCACCATGCCGGAGAGCCTGCAATATATCCTCCTGCTGTTGCACTTGTTCCTTCCGGAGTATTAGGTGATGGAGCCTGTACTAACTGAGAGTTTCTAAGCTGATGGCCGTCATCCCATCTTCCCCATTGGAAAAGATCTCCGTATGAGTTGGTATCAGCCATTGATGAAGCAACCTGTGTACTTCCCAGGTTCTGCTGAAGCCATATTTTTCCGTCTGCTCCTCTTACCGTGGTATAAGCAACCTGCTGACCACGATACATGAAACTCACACAGCCAATGTCACCTGCATTTGATCCAGGATCTGTATTGCTGCAGGTTTGAGGATTTAAGTTCAGAGAGAGTCTCTTAACTTTTGTTGTGTTGTCAGAATAAGCCAAAACAAGGTAATTCTGTGCTTTATCTACTGCAAGATCATTGTATTTTGCCTCACCATCTGAAACAAAATCTCCTCCGAAAGGAACCCAGTTTTGTGAATCGTCTAATTTATAAACGGTATTTCTCAGGAAGTTATCATTTTCGAAACGGCTGGCTACCACATACGGTGTTCCGGATCCGGTTACTGCTAAAGCAACATGTTGCACTCTTCCATCAGAAAAGTTGGCATTTCCAACCTGTACCCAAGAGTTTCCGTCAAATTTTTTAACATTTACTTTTCTTCCTCCCCCTGAATTGGAAACATAGGCTACATAGATTTTATTGGATCCATCTAAAGCGATATCAGCATTGTACTGCTCTCCTGATGAAGAAGCATCTGCTGCAGTTCCACCTACTAAAGTCCAGTTTTGTGTAGAATTGGCATCGGTACTGTTTTGATATACTTTTACACCACCGGAAACATTACAGGTATAGACCATATTATTAGATCCAATAATCATTTCAGCAAAATCAGCACCTCCTGAAAACCCTGCATTTCCTACCTGTTCCCAAGCTCCTCCAAAATATCTTTTTACCGTTCCTGAACCATAAGATCCATAAGTGAATATAATATTATCAGAAGATACCGCAGAAGCCTGGTAATTTACAGAACTGTCCGTAGCATTCGGAAGCTGAGACCATAATGATCCTGTATATAAGCGCACTTCCATTCCTGAACCCGGATAACCAAGCTGGTTAGTATAATAAATACTATTTCCATTCGGGCTTACAGATAATGAATTGTAAGTAGCTGTTCCTGTTGTAACTCCGGGAGTTCCTCCTAAGTAAGACCATGAGCTTCCGTTAAATTTCTGAACGGAACCTTTAGCCACCGAAACATCATAATATGACAGATAGTAATTTCCTGAGTTATCAATAACAAGATTATTAAAACTGCTTCCTCCTGCAGATACATCCTGAACACCCCCTACATTTTCCCATTGTTGTGCATACATACAGCTTCCAGCAACGGCTAGCAGTGCTAATCCCATTCTGATTTTCTGTATTGCAAAATGTAAATCTTTAAACATATGAAATATTATTTTTAATTATTCTAAATTTAATTTAATTTTGCGCAAAAGTACCTCACATTATTAACCCCGAGTTATCATTTACAAACTTTTGGTTATCCTGCGAATGCGAAGGACTTTTTCCTTAAGTAAGTTGTACCATGGCCGTAAAAATGTGTTGTATGAGGAATCAATATAAAAGTGGACTTTTGTTCAGATCCGAAGACATCAAAATCATCATGCAGGAAGACCTGTGCCCTGACCAGTCCATCAAGTCTCATATGCTGGAAGGGAAGTCTAGTTTTAATCTTATTTTCATGTTGAGTGATAGCATTAATTTAGAGGCTCATGATTGCGGTACTAAATTTCAATTCAAGAAAAATCAATACATCCTCCATTATTCACCAAAAGAAAGTGTTGCGGAATTATGGACAGAAAATCAGGAAATTCTGAGGTATCTTCAGATTCAGATTAATTATCAATATATTTTTAACCTCATCAATCCTGAGCTTAATCTGGAAAATGCAGAGATTCTGGAAAATATGATCCATAATAATTTCATATTCCTGCATAAAGAAACGCCGCCGGACATGACGGTTGAAATGCATATGATTGTAAAAGAGATTCTGGGTTATACCAAGAAAGGAATTATGCAGAAATTATTCATAGAAGCAGAGATCATCAAACTTCTTATTTTGATTTTTGAACAGTTCAATGAGAAAAACATATTGGAATCTACACCAAAGATTCCAGAAATCATCAGAAAATTTATTGATGAAAATTACCACAGAAATATAAAAGCCGAAGAGATTGGAAAATATATGGGTTTGAATCAAAATATTATCAGAAAAGAATTCAAGGCTCAGTATCATACAACGATTGCTCATTATATTTCGGAACTCAGAATGCTGAAAGCCAGAAAACTGATCACAGATAAAGAAATTATGATCAAAGAAATTGCTATTGAGTGCGGTTATGAATACCTGCAGAACTTTACCCGTGCTTTTAAAAAGAAATTCGGAGTATCTCCGGAAACATTGAGGAATAATAAATAGAAAAACCGCTTAATTGCTTAAGCGGTTTTGTATATGTTGTTTTGCTTTGATATTACTTTTTCAGAATTAAGGTGAAAAAGCAATGACAATCAATTAATGATGATGTCCGTGATCGTGAAGGAAAGGTCCGTTACCTTTAGGTTCGTTATAGATAACTTCTACACCTTCCTGCTCAGTAATAAGCTTTCTTCTGATATCTTCAGGGTCGAAAGGCTTTACTTTTCCGAAATACTCTTTCAAACCTTCAGTTAGCCACATTGGGATTACTAATCCGAAGAACATAAAAATACACCAGAATCCTACTAAGAACATAGTAATGAAGAATATAGTCCAAAGGAACTGGTAAAACGGCCAAAATGCTGATAATATCGTTATCATTCTCTTAAAGATTTTAGGCAAAAATAAAACTTTTTTCTTTTTTACACAAAAGATCAGGGCTCTATTTTGTTATTTATTTTAATTTTAAACTAATTAGTGGGCAAGATTTGCGAAGAAATCATTCCCTTTATCATCGGAAATAATGAATGCAGGGAAGTCTTTTACTTCAATTTTTCTTACTGCTTCCATTCCTAATTCCGGGAAGTCTACTACATCTACAGACACAATATTGTCTTTGGCAAGAATAGCTGCAGGCCCTCCGATAGATCCAAGATAGAAACCTCCGTATTTATGACAAGCATTGGTAACATCTTTACTTCTGTTTCCTTTTGCCAGCATGATCATACTTCCGCCATGGCTTTGGAACTCGTCTACATAAACGTCCATTCTTCCGGCAGTAGTAGGTCCGAAACTTCCTGAAGCCATTCCTTCCGGAGTTTTTGCAGGCCCTGCATAATAGATCGGGTGATTTTTGAAATACTCAGGCATTGGTTTCCCGCTGTCGATAATTTCTTTGATTTTTGCGTGGGCGATATCTCTTGCTACGATCAGTGTTCCATTCAGCTTTAATCTGGTTTTGATTGGATATTTGGAAAGTTCTGCAAGAATTTCCGGCATTGGTTTATTCAGGTTGATCTCAACGGCTTCTTCTAAGTGTGGAGGGGTATCTGGTAAGAATCTTTTTGGATCCTGCTCCAACTGCTCCAGGAAGATCCCTTCTTTGGTAATTTTCCCTTTGATATTTCTGTCCGCAGAACAGGAAACACCCATTCCTACAGGACAAGATGCAGCATGTCTCGGAAGTCTGATTACTCTTACATCATGTGTAAGATATTTTCCTCCAAACTGAGCACCAATTGCACTTTCCTGACAGATTTTCTGAACTTTAGCTTCCCATTCAAGGTCTCTGAATGCCTGTCCGGCTTCATTTCCTTCTGTAGGAAGATTGTCATAATATTTTGCAGATGCTTTTTTAACGGTTGCAAGGTTGGCTTCTGCTGAAGTTCCTCCGATTACCAATGCTAAATGATAAGGCGGGCAGGCAGCTGTTCCAAGATCTGAGATTCTTTCTTTAACAAATTCTTCAAGAGATTTCTCATTCAATAAAGATTTTGTCTTTTGGTAAAGGAATGTTTTATTGGCTGAACCTCCACCTTTAGTTAAGAATAAAAACTCATAGTAATCTCCTTTTTTAGCATAGATATCAATCTGTGCAGGAAGGTTAGATCCTGAGTTTTTCTCATCAAACATCGTCATAGGTACAACCTGAGAATATCTTAAGTTTCTTTTCTGATATGTATTGAAGATTCCTTTGCTCAGGTATTCTCCATCTTCTACTCCTGTATAAACATTTTCTCCTTTCTTCCCCATTACAATTGCTGTACCTGTATCCTGGCAAGAAGGAAGAGCTCCCTCAACCGCTACTGCAGCATTCTGTAAAAGGTTGTAAGCAACGAATCTGTCGTTATCTGTAGCTTCAGGATCATCAATGATTCTTCTAAGGCTTTCCAGGTGAGAAGAACGAAGCATGAAAGAAACATCTGCCATCGCTTCTTCAGCTAACAGTTCCAATCCTTTCGGATCTACTGTCAAAATTTCTCTGTCACCCAGTTTTTCAACCTTTACATAATCTGATGTAAGTTTCTTGTACACCGTATCATCTTTCTGAATAGGATACGGATCCTGATATCTAAAATCCATTCAATTTTTGTTTGTACAAAAATACGCCTCCTCTAAAAAAATATGAGTAAAATCAGTCATTTAAATTGATATTTATAATGATTATAAATTGCGGGTTTATGAGTTTATAAGTACCTTTATAGGAGCTAAATAAATGAAGCCAAAACATTATTTTTTTCACTCAACATGAGTAATATCAACAATTTTATGGCTTACAATAAAAAGATCATACAAATTTCAACCACATGAATTACAGAATAGAAAAAGACACCATGGGAGAAGTGCAGGTTCCTGCAGACAAACTTTGGGGTGCACAGACAGAACGTTCCAGAAACAATTTCAAAATAGGACCAGAAGGTTCAATGCCGCATGAAATTATTGAGGCTTTTGCATATCTGAAAAAGGCAGCCGCTTATACCAATACTGAACTGGGAGTACTTCCTTCGGAAAAAAGAGATTTGATTGCTAAGGTATGTGATGAAATTCTGGAAGGAAAATTGAATGATCAGTTTCCTTTGGTGATCTGGCAGACAGGTTCCGGAACCCAGTCGAACATGAATGTCAATGAAGTAATTTCAAACAGAGCCCACGTCAATAATGGTGGAACATTAGGCGAAAAATCTGAAATTCACCCGAATGATGATGTGAACAAATCGCAGTCTTCCAATGACACCTATCCTACTGCCATGCACATTGCTGCTTATACCAAAGTGGTGGAAGTAACCATTCCGGCTGTTGAAAAACTAAAAAATACGCTGGCTGAGAAATCGAAAGCCTTTAAAGATGTGGTAAAGATCGGAAGAACCCACCTGATGGATGCTACTCCACTTACCCTTGGACAAGAGTTTTCGGGATATGTGGCTCAATTGGAATTCGGATTGAGAGCTTTAAAAAATACACTACCTCATCTTTCTGAACTGGCTTTGGGAGGAACGGCTGTAGGTACAGGATTAAATACTCCGAATGGTTATGATGTAAAAGTAGCGGAATATATTGCTCAATTTACCAATCATCCTTTCATCACTGCAGAAAATAAATTTGAAGCCCTTGCTGCTCATGATGCGATTGTAGAATCTCACGGAGCTCTAAAACAGCTGGCTGTTTCTTTATATAAAATTGCTCAGGATGTACGATTACTGGCCTCAGGACCACGTTCCGGAATCGGGGAAATTCATATTCCTGAGAATGAGCCGGGATCTTCAATTATGCCGGGGAAGGTAAATCCTACTCAGAATGAAGCAATGACGATGGTTTGTGCACAGGTTTTAGGAAATGATACTACGATTTCATTTGCCGGAACTCAGGGAAATTATGAACTGAATGTTTTCAAACCTGTAATGGCTTACAATTTCTTACAGTCTGCGCAATTGATCGCTGATGCATGTATTTCCTTTAATGATCACTGTGCGGTAGGTATTGAACCAAATCATGAGAGAATTAAAGAACTGGTAGACAAATCTTTAATGCTGGTAACGGCTTTAAATACTCATATCGGATATGAAAATGCTGCTAAAATTGCTAAAACTGCCCATAAAAATGGGACAACTTTAAAAGAAGAAGCCATTAATCTTGGTTTGTTAACAGCTGAACAGTTTGACGAGTGGGTGAAACCCGAAGATATGGTAGGAAGCTTAAAATAATGATTCTATAACTGATACAATGCAAAAACTCCGGGAGCTTTTCCCGGAGTTTTTCGTTTTGCAATCAAAATGTATTTAATTTAATCTAATCCGATGGCTAAGCCGAATATCAGTGCTTTATCATCTTTGAAATAACTGTCTTTAAAGAAATTGCTGAAATCTTTTTTCACAAAGACACTGAAACTGTTGTATGAAAACGTAAGCTGTGCTCCGTACACAAAAGGATTTACCTGATAATTTCCACGGTCTCTGGTTTCGCCATCAATTCCTTTTACAATATTGTTGGTAGACATTTTTACTCCTCCGTATACATTGGCTCCTATTTTAAATCCTGTGTAATAGCTTCTGTACTGGATATCCATTCCGGCATTTTTAAGCTTGGAAAAATTATACTGAACTCCAAGAGGAACCATAATATATCCTGTTCTCAATTTGCTTTTCTCCAGATTTTCGCTGTATTGAGCCAGAGCAACTCCCTGATTTGCATTTCTTATAAACATCATATTGTTATCTGCTCTTACCGTTCTCCATGAGAATCCTAATCCTGAAGTAATGGCCCATGGGCTTGTTCTGCTAAGCTGGTAGTTCAGTTTAAGACCAAATTCCAGGTTATTGGCATATCCTATGTTTTTATCCAGCTCATTGTCAGGGGAACTGTTTGTCAATGTCATAATTCCGTAAGAGAAATATCCTGTAAAGCTTCTGCTGGGACGGAATTTTTTCAATAATTTTTCTTTCAGTTCTTCTTTAGAGGTAACATCAGTATTCAAAAGAGAATATCTTACCTGCTTTTGAATGACATCATCCAGATCAAAACCAAGTTCCTCGATTCTTTTATCCATTTTCTCAGAATAGCGGTCTGCAATCTGTGCTTTTTCTCGGTCGAAATCTGTCTTATCAAGGTTTCTGGCCTGCAAAACTACCAGTTCTTCTTCCATCAGCTTTTTTTCTTCCTGGATGATGGTATTGATTTTTGTGGCATATTCTTCCACTTTTTCTTTTACAATAGGGCTTACTTCGGTGTCTTTCTTAGAAGACAGGTTAATATTCAACCCCTTTTTCTGGGCATGGAATGTTCCTGAAATAGAGCATAGCAAGCCCATTACGATTAATTTCTTGATCATATTATTAATTTTTAAATTTTTACGGATAAATTATCTGGCATTCAAGTCAATAGTAGTAGCTACGTTACTTCCATCCTTTGTTTTTTCAATAACATCTTTATGTTCTACTGAGAAAAGCAGCGTGGAAGGATCTACATATTTTTTCTTTTTAACCGGAATTTTTAAAGAATCAGCTTTTGCCATCAGCTTAGGATTAGAAAGCTGAGTAAGCTCCAGTTTTTTCAGAGGAAGAGTTTCTTTGGGAATAAGTTTATTCTGACTTATCGCTACAGGGGAAATCACTTCTTCTTTATCCTGGGAAAGTATTTTCTTTACTTCCTTTTTTTCAGTATTCTCAATTGCGAGAGGAGCAGTATTCTGAGTCGGATCTTTTACAATTTCTTCTGTCGGATTTTTTTTGTCTTGCTTTACAATTTCCGGTTGAATTTCCGAAGGTTGATTAAGAAAAAACAGAACACTACCCAAACTGAAAGCCAACATCAAACATGCTGCTACCAAAAACCAGTTTATTTTTGATTTGGGACGAGTATTACTGCTGTTATAAAGTTCAATTTCAGACCACAGATCACGGGACGGAGCGATCTCTCTTTCCTCAATCTGTTTTTTGATCTGGTATTCTATATTATCTTTAAACGTTTTCATTTTTCACTTTTTTTTGTTGTTGAAAGTAGATCTTTCTTAATTTTTCTTTTGCTCTAAACAGCTGCGTTTTACTTACGGTAACTGAAATCTGCAAAGTATCAGCAATTTCCTGATGAGAATATCCTTCCAGCACATACAGGTTAAAAACCATTCTGTAAGCATCCGGAAGCTGATCCAAAAGTTCCTGCGCATTAAAATCACAATCAATCTCTGCTTCATGGATATCTTCGTGAAAAGATTGATTAATCTCGTCCAGATAGAAAACTGTTTTATGACTTTTGATAAAGTTCAGGCACTCATTCACTACAATTCTTCTTGCCCAGCTATCCAGATTAGACTCTCCTCTGAAGCTTTCTATGTGCTTAAAAATCTTACAAAATGCTTTAATGAGACAATCTTCTGCCTGGTACAAATCACTTACATAGCTTTTACTTACACTCAGGAATCTTTTGACATTCTGCTCATAGAAAATCTTCTGTGCAGCCGGATCCTGTTTCTTCAGGAGGCTCAACAAATCATTCTTTTTATTTCCGAACAAAAGTTTCATGCTTATATTGTTTCTATATTAAAGACAATCAAAACAAAAAAAGGTTACAACTTGAAAAAAAATATTTTGCTTTTTTAATATAATGAGTTGATTTTTTTTGCCCAGAGTTACAAATATTTCATCTTATTTTAATTTAGACAACAAAAAAATGCTTCCATTAAAAAACTGAAACACAATTTTTTAGATGAAAAATAATTTGTATTTATTTTTTCCTATATTGGAGATATAATTAATCCAAAACTAAAACCATGAAAAATTTAAAGAAATTAAAAAGAGAGAACCTGAAAACAATCAAAGGTGGAAACACGCCGCTTTGTGACATGTATCTGGTACAATACAACGGATATTATGCATGCTGTAGTGTCCCTACAACCAATCCCTGTGAACTGAAAAAAAGAGAGTGTCTGGTAGAAAACGGAATGTGTGACTCATTCAATCCTGGAAATCCGATATAGTTTCTGTAAAAAATAAAAGACTGCTTCATAAATAAAGCAGTCTTTTTTATTATTTATCCTGAGAATTCATCAAGCATATTCCTGGTGGGAACAAAGAAAAGCGTTCCTGTAACTGCTGTACTGAAATCTAAGATTCTGTCATAATTTCCCGGCGGATCACCTATAAACATATTAGTCAACATCTTTTTTGTTGTCGTAAATGTACTCGCATAAGCAATAAAATAGGTTCCAAACTCATTAGATGATGGGCTTCCAAAGGGCATATTATCTCTGACGATTTTCAATTCTTCTCCATTTTCACCTTCGATGTTGGCTAAGGCGATATGAGAGTTTGAAGGTTTTACATCATCAGACATTTCAATATCATTTTCCTTAGATCTTCCGATGACCTTTTCCTGATCTTCCGTGGAAAGACTTTTCCAGGCAGCCATATTATGAAGGTATTTCTGAACAAAAAGATAACTACCACCTTTGTACTGAAGATCTTCGTCTCCAATTTTGGCAAAATAATCCCGATCATCGCCATGAGGATTTTCCGTTCCGTCTACAAATCCGAGAATAGAACGAGCATCCCAATATTTAAATCCTTGAATCTCCAGAATGCTTTCCGCAACAGCGCTTAAGAGGTTGGATATTTCCATTCCCATATCAAAAATCAGACTTTTATTATCTGCCCTTAAATGAAAATGAAGATCTCCCGGAGTAGAAACGGCGGTATGTTTTGCTCCCCTTATTTCCTCAAAATCAACCAATTCTTTTGGTAATGGTGTCGGAAGATCCAGTTTTTTCCATGCTTCAGCACCAATTCCCATTACACAGCTTGCTCTGCTATCCGGAAAACGGTTGAAAACGGAATTATTAAGGTTTAATACCAAAGCACACAGTCTTTGAAAAACATCTTTCAGCTGCGGACTGTCATGAAGTTTCCAAACCATGAAAATGGTATTACTGTTAGGATAATCTGTTACATTCTGCGATTCTATCGTATTCATCTACGTTTTCTTTTAACGTATTAAATATCCGAAATTGAAACCTGATCTGCAAAATATTGCTCCAATTCTTTCAATGTTTCCGGATTGGTCTGGATATCTTTTACCAAAAGACCTTTGTTTACCACTACAATTCTGTTGCAGACTTCCGTGGTATGGGAAAGATCATGACTGGATATCAGAAAAGTAACACCATCCTGTTTTGATAATTCTTTAATCAGGTTTTTAAGTTTAATTTGCGTAGAAGGATCCAGGTTGGCAAAAGGCTCATCAAGAATGATAATCTCAGGGTTTCCGATGATGGCTCCTACAATTCCTACTTTTTTCTGATTTCCTTTCGAAAGATCTCGGATATACTTCCCTGATTTTAGGATCTCTCCGTTAAAAAGATCATGAAATGGTTTTAGAAATTCATCCACAGATGCTTTATTCTGGCCTCTAAGTTCTCCAATAAAGTAAAAATATTCTTCCGGAGTAAGATAACCAATGAGAAACGTATCATCCACAAAGGCTGAAACTTTGTTTTTCCATGCTTCGGATTCATTGACTTTAATTCCGTCAACGCTTACAGATCCGGTGGTAGCCTGAATCAAATCCAGCATCAGGCTGAAAAGAGTTGTTTTTCCGGCTCCGTTATTCCCTACAAGACCGAATGTTTCTCCGTTTGGAATTTCAAGGTGCTCAATATTAAGAACGGTTGCTGTTCCGTATGTTTTGGATAAATTTTGTATGTTGATCATGGCTTAATCTTTATTTTTAAAGGCATCCAGTGTGCTGTATTTTTCTTTTTTATAGTGTTTCACAATGATATCGAAGATCTTTTCTCTCATAAAAAACCCGATAATCCCAATAATAGCAATGCTGATTACTCCTCCGGTAATTCCTGTGAAATATTTTGCCAAAGCAAAAACTCCCATTGGAAGAAGCATTTTTGGAATTAATAAAAGCATTGCGATCATATTAAAGCTTCCTTTCTGTCCCAGTCTTTTCTCTTTTGAATTCAGATCAATCTGGGTTTTGTTGAAGGCTCCTGACCACAAGGTAAATTGAGAATTCACCCCAATATTGTACAATCCCGCTGCAAAAAACGTGATATAAACCTCCCAGCCAAAATACACATAGCAAAGCGCTGCAATGATGGACACACCGGTTACAATATTCATCAGCCACCATTTTGCTTTTAAATACTCTTTGTAAGGAACATTCAGGGTCATCATTAGAGGATAATAGGAGCTGTCAAACGCCGGTACTCTTTGGCCAAAAAGAAACTGAAAACCTCCTGTTACAAATAATCCCATAAACATCATCATTGCCGGAGTTTTGTAAATTGAAGAAGTAAACATCAGCAGTCCATAGAAAAGAAACATAAAACTGCCAAGCAAAATACCTTTGGTCACTTTATTACGCCTCAGCATTTTAACATCGTTATTGATAAATGTTCCAATGACACCGTATTTATTCAGGAAGGCAATATTTTCTGTTTTCCCGACTGTTTTCTTGGCTTCAAGCCCCTGATCCAGATAAAATTCTTTGCGTAGGTAACGGAAGCAGATCCACCATAATATCACAAACAAAGCAACAGGAATCAGTGCAAAATAAGGTTTTTCATAAAAGCTGAAGAAAACTGATTCTGAATAAGACAGAACCGGAATTATTTTATAATACCCCAGGCTTCCAATGATCACAAAACAAACACCTATGATAATGGCTAAAGTCTCTTTTCCGTTGAAGAAAATATTGATGAAATTATTCAGATAGAGCAATGCAATCACTCCAATAAGCCAAACTAATGTTCCTATGATATTATATCCATTGAATAAGGCAATCAGGGAGAATGTAATAAAAAATAAAGACATCAGCCAGCTGAATGCGGAAAGAAAGGTTTTGGCCAGCATATAATTAACCAATGTGTTCTTCCGGATATTCATAGTGAGAAATGGCTTAATATTCTGTGTAGGAACATCCTGCCATAGATATTTAACCACCAGATCTATAATCCAGGCCACAATCATGAATTTTGAAACCACTTTTAAAGGATCCTGATGCATTTCTTCCTGTATGTAGAAAAAAGCAATAAAGGCTCCGCCCAGGAGACACCCAATAAAATAAAGGATCCCGATAAACCTGAGTATTTTCATGGTTAGATTGATCCCTAAAGATGTACCACGAAAAAAGCTTTTGATTTCAAGCCTAAGGAACTTTAGAAACATATGTTAGTTTTTATACATTAGTAAATATAATGTATAATATGTTACAAGTTTTTAAGGAAAAGTGTATTTCTGTTGTTATCCGATAAGTTCTTTTGCCTGTGCTAGGGCAGCTTCGGTAATTTTACTTCCGGAAAGCAGCTGGGCAATTTCGTTCAGTTTTTCCTCGTTGCTTAAAGGAATGATAGTAGATTGTGTTCTTCCTGAAATATCCTGCTTCACTACTTTATAGTTGTCATTTCCTTTTGCAGCTACCTGCGCAAGGTGAGAAATAACGATAAGCTGCATGTCTTCGGACATTTCTCTCATCAGGTTTCCGATCTCTTCGGCTACTTTTCCTGAAACTCCAGTGTCAATTTCGTCCAGAATAAGGGTTGGAAGCTCATCACTTTCTGCAATAATCTTCTTTACAGCAAGCATTACTCTTGATCTTTCTCCTCCGGAAATAGCTGTTTGAATCGGCTTCAAAGGAAAACCGGAATTAGCCTGAAACAACAGCTGAATATTTTCTTTACCAAACTGATTGAATTCTTCGGCATCCTGCAATTCGATATCTACTTTTGCTTTTTCCAGTCCTAATTTTTTAAGAAGACCTTCTGCTTTTTTAATGAAAACAGAAATATTTTTATGTCTGTTTTTGGAAAGCTTTGCTGCAAGAGTTTGAAGTGTTTTTTCTTTTTGAGAAATATTTTCTTCTGTCTCTTCAATCTGTCCTTCCAAATCTGAAGCTCCTTTCTGATCTCCAGCCAGCTGATTTCTGATTTCAATCAGTTCATTAAGATCTGAAACATTATGCTTAAGGAATAAAGCGTTAATTTTATTGTTAAGATCAGTAAGATAGACCAGATTTTCCGGATTGATTTCAACTTTTTCCGCTTCGTGCTCCAGCTCGGAAATGATATCTTTAAGCTCTACAAAAGAGGTTTCTAATCTTTCATCAAGCTCTGCGAAACTAGTGGATACTTCAGAAATCTTTGAAAGCTTGTTTGTGGCCTCATGGAAGAAAGATAAAATTCCTATTTCCTCCTGATGGAATCTGGATAAGATCTGACCCACATTTTCAGAAATCATTCCTGCATTTTCCTGAATAGAAAGCTGGTTCTGAACATCTTCATAGTCTACATCGTCCAGCTTAAGTTCTTCCAGTTCATTAAGCAGAAATTCTTTGTAATCGCTTTCTTTATTAGATTCTGAGAGTTGGGTTTTGAGTTTTTTTAACAATAATTTAAGATTCTGAAAATCAAAAAACTCCTGCTGATACTCCTCGATGATCTTTTTATTTTCAGAAAGTCCGTCTATAATTTTAAACTGATATTCTGAGGTAAAAAGATTGGATGTTTCAAACTGGGAATGAATATCAATTAATTGTGAGGAAAGCTCCTTAAGAATATCAAGCGTTACCGGTACATCGTTAATAAATGCGCGGGATTTTCCTGATGGAAGGATTTCTCTTCTGATAATGGTCTGGTGCTCATAGTCCAGATCATTTTCAATAAAGAATTTTTTAAACTGATTATTAAGCGAAAACTCGGTTTCCACCACACTTTTCTCTTCCGTTTTGGCAATAGATTTTACATCTGCTCTTTCCCCTAAAATAAGACGAAGAGCACCCAAGATAATAGATTTACCTGCTCCTGTTTCACCGGTAATCACCTGTAAACCATTTTTCAATGATACATCAAGGGTATCAATCAGGGCAAAGTTTTTAATGTAAATTCTAGAAAGCATTGATAATCCGGGTTATGGTTCAATTTGAATTTGAACTGTAAAAATAAGTTTTTTTTTATTGAAGAAAGAAAATGTTTTTTGATTACTTTCTCACAATAACCTGACTGTTTGCCAACTTATTCACAGATCTTTATACTTTCCATTTATTCCATCTATCTTCAATGTATTTTGGAGCGAGAATGATCATGGTTTGTTTAAGATCGTTGAGAATCAAACCTCCATTATTTCCAGAATTGAAAATATTGAATATTTCGTCCTTTTTAGTGACCATAAATGTATCGAAGAAAAATGACTGTTGAAATGAGTTTTCGTACATCTTCAGCTGCATCAGAGCATCAAAAATCACTTTTTTTCCGGCGGTCTGATCCTGATTGAAAAGGTTATCCAATCCAGCTCTGTGGTAAGTATAAAAAGTAGAACGCAACTGATTCCAGTTTGGGTTCATAATTTCATTAATCAAGATAGAGCGGCTTCTCGGTTCATTGATGGTATTCCACCCTTCATAGTTCCTGTTTTGGGAATTCTGTGCAATCTGCTGTGCTTTTGCAAACCATTGGGAACCTCCCATAGACTGAAAGCTGTCACCATCATACCCTAAAATAACATAGATATAGAAGCTGATTACATCCGTAAGGTTTTTCCCCGAGAACTGTCTTTCATTAAAAATAAGACTTTCATTCTCGATATATTCAAATGCAAATCTCTGATCCTGAACATTCAGTAAAGGAGATTCATAAGTTGTATTATAAACAGGACGTGCAGCATTAACAACAATGTAACCTTTGAATTTATTGACATCTCTTTCAGAAATAACAATGGAAAAACCACATTTTATTTTTTCAAAATTCTGAAGCTTTTTCCCAGTCCAGCTGGTATTATTGATAAAATCTCTAAGACTTTTTTCCAATGCCTTAAATGTCTGCTGGTTACTTCCTCCTATTTGTTGGGAGCTTACAATTACGTTTGCCAGCAATTCCTGAGAAAAACTTTGGGTATATATAAAAAGCAGAAAAAATAAACTTATAATTTTTTTCATTGTCTACTAAAAATTGAGAACGGAAATTTATTAAAATTATTTTAAAAGTTGAGACTCAACAAAATTAAGAATATCTTTCGCTACTTCGTCTTTGGACTTTAGATTAAACTCCTTCTTTTCCGTCTTGGTAAATATTTTGATTTTATTGGTATCATTCTTAAAACCGGCACCTTCATCCCGCAGCGAGTTCAACACAATCATATCCAGATTTTTCTTTTCCAGCTTTCCTTTTGCATTTTCTTCTTCGTTCTGGGTTTCCAGGGCAAATCCTACTAAAAACTGGTGCGTTTTCTTTTCACCCATGGTTTTAAGAATATCCGGATTTTTTACCAGTTCTATCGTCAGGTTTTCATCATTCTTTTTGATTTTCTCCTTCGCAACTTCTTTGGGAGCATAATCAGCGACTGCTGCACTGGCAATTCCTATGTCTATTTTATCGTAGAACTCAAATACTTTTGCCAGCATCTCTTTCGCCGAAGTTACTTTATGAAGCTCCACATTCGGATCATTGATCGTTTGAACACTTGGTCCTGAAATCAGAATTACTTTTGCTCCTCTTTTTGAAGCTTCTTCTGCCAGAGAAAAGCCCATCTTTCCGGAAGAATGATTTCCAATGAATCTTACAGGATCAAGAGCTTCATAAGTAGGTCCTGCAGTAATTAAAACGGTTTTACCTTCAAGACTTTTAGATAGATTGCTGTTGGCAAAATGATTTTCAACAGTATTAAAAATAGTTGCCGGCTCTGCCATTCTTCCTTGTCCTATCAGGCCACTTGCAAGTTCTCCATTTTCAGCAGGAATAATAATATGTCCAAAGCTTTCAGCTAGTTCCAGATTCTTCTTTGTGGAAGGGTGTGCGTACATGTCAAGATCCATTGCAGGAGCAATGAATACAGGACATTTTGCAGACATATAGGTCGCAATAACCAAATTATTACACATCCCATGAACCATTTTAGATAAGGTATTCGCCGTACATGGAGCTACAATCATAACATCTGCCCAAAGTGCCATTTCTACATGGCTGTTCCATGTTCCGTTATCGTTGTAAAATTCCGAATACACCGGTTTTTTGGAAAGTGTAGAGAGGCTTAGTTTCGTCACAAAATGTTCTGCATCAGGAGTCATAATTACTTGTACATCGGCTCCTTTCTTCACAAAATCTCTTATCAGAAAGTGAATTTTGTAGGCTGCAATTCCTCCAGAGACAGCGATAAGTATCTTTTTACCGGAAACATTCATTTAGTTCTAATTTTTTGAAATACTAAAATACTTATTTTTTCCCACACAATAAGGCTTTAAAACAACAAAGGTCATAAAAGAAAAGATTTCCTTTATGACCTTCATCTATAAAAACACAGAAGATTTATTTTCTTTCTTCTGTTTTTCTGAAATAAACATCTTCGTTTAACCATTCTTCAATAGCAATTGAAGTTGGCTTTGGAAGCTTTTCGTAATGTTTAGAGATCTCAATTTGTTCTCTGTTTTCGAAAACCTCTTCTAATGTAGAATTGTGAACGGCAAATTCATCCAATTTGTTGTGAAGTTCCGTACGGATCTCCGCATTGATCTGCTCTGCTCTCTTTCCCATGATAACAATAGCTTCATAGATTGAACCTACTTTATCTTCAATCTTATCTTTATCGTAAGTAATCGTATTTACTTCTGCTTTTGTATCTTTTACACTCATTTTGAGAAAATTATTTTTATTTTAAGATGGCAAATTTACGAATTATCTTTGAATTTTGAAAGTCGCTGCCGGAGGAGGGGTCTTAAGTGCTGCACTGTCCCTCTGTAACTGCATTGCTTTCTTTTCATTGCTGATCTGATCTTTAATTTGCTGTTCAGTTTTATCTTTAGCAGCCAATTTTTCAGCCTCTTTTTTCTGTTTTGCATTTAAAACTGCCATTCTTGCTTCAGTTTGTTTTTTAACAACCACAAAGTTTTGTTTTTCCTTTTCCAGTTTTTCTCTAAGATCTGTTGCTGTCTTAGAATATTCTGTATTAGGAAGCTCCTTTTCTACCAGTCTTGTATACGTCAATGCACTTTCAATACGCTCATCTTTAAGACTATAAACGGATTTCGTTGCCAGCTCATAACGAGATTTCATGATATAATCATAAATCTTTGAACGAAGTTTTGTACTTGGAAAATCTTCCAAAACGTTTTCCAAAGCTACATTTGCTGCTTTGTACTCTCCCATTTTGTAATATTGTTTTCCATTTTCAAAAGCTTTAAATTCAAGCTTATAAGACAGTTCATCAATTAACTGGCTGATATTTTTAGATCTTTCAGAGTTTGGATAATTGTTCAGGAATTCCTGAAGCTCATTAATAGCCAACTCTGTACTGGACTGATCTAAGTTGTAATCCATAGATCCTTCATAGTAGCACAATGCAGACATATATGCCGCCTCTTCAGCTCTCGGATCTTTTGGAAAACTCACTGCAAAGTTTTTAAACTGGTGACCTGCCAGCTTATAACTCTTATCATAATAGTTAGCATAAGCCGTGTTGAAACCTACATTAGGAAAATCATCAGTTCCCGCCACAAGATTCGCTAATCTGTCATAAAGAGCCAATGCATTTTTCCACTTTTTCTTAGCGAAATTTTCATTAGCTGCTTTTAAGATAAACTCTTTATCAGCACTCCTCATTGCTCTTTCCTGCTGGCTTACACAAGATGAAATCACCGCTACAGCGAAAAGACCTAAAATATATTTTTTCATATAAAAAATTCAACAGTTTTCGGATTATACAGCCGATTTACTAATTTGCAAAAATATAACTTTTTTGTCAATAGATTTTTTTTTATGAATATTTAACGTAATTTTAGTCTGCAGCGTATCCCAAAATAGCAAAAACACTTAATAAAAGATTCATTCTTACCTTTTTCTCAGCTTCTTTTGCATAGGTTTCTTCATTTTTACTCGGAACATAAAGCTCATAGAAATTTTTATTCCTGATTACAAACAAAGTAGATCCGATAATCATTGTAAGAATATCTTCAGGCTTGGGAGTAAAAGTAAAAACTCCGGAAGCAACTCCTTTTTTGATAACTTCATCCAGCTTTTTTACAAATAACTGATAGAAATCAAGCAATTCATCTTTCAGATTTTCTGTATGACGAAGCTCCTGGGTAACGAAACCATGGAAATAATTATACTTGAACAACTGAGAAACGATATACTTTATCATTTCCCTCATCTGCATTTCCGGTTTCCCATCTTTGATGGTATCCGCGAATTCTGAAAAATTTTCTCTAGTCTTCAGTACCCTGTACTGATAGAGATAAGACATCATTTTCTCTTTAGAACCGAAGTAATAAGAGATCATGGCGACATTGATATTGGCTTTGGAACAAATATCTCTTACAGAAGTTCCCTCATATCCTTTCTTGGCGATGAGCTCTTCTGCAATATCCAATATGTGAATCTGTTTTTCTGTAAATTTTTTTTTCATGAAGTGCACTTTGAGTAAAGTTAAGAAATTTTTAACACATTTATAAACGATCGTTTAATAATTTTAAATTAATTCTGAAAAATGCTACTTTTGAATATGGAATTTTTTGATTTTCACCATCATAAAAAATATATCAGAAACGGAATTTATAATCTTGCAAAAGAAATTCCGCCTGATTTCCCTTACTCTATAGGAATTCACCCCAACGATATTGACGTTCACAATCTAGAACAACAGTTTTCATGGATGAAAAGTATGATGCTTCAAAACTGTTTTGCGATTGGAGAATGCGGTCTGGACTCTTTGGTTTCTGTGGATCAGAAAATTCAGGAGGAAGTTTTCTTAAGGCAGATCATGATTGCCAATGAAGTAAAAAAACCTATCATTATTCATTGTGTAAGAAAATTTTATGAAGTTATTTCTTTCAGAAAAAAGGCTGAGCAGCCTATGATTATTCATGGTTTCAACAAAAAAAAACGAATTGCTGAAGATCTTCTGGCCCATAATTTTTATCTGAGTTTTGGAAAAGCTGTTTTGTATAATTTATCTTTGCAGGATATTTTAAAAAACACTCCATTAGACAAATTCTTTTTAGAAACTGACAATGAAGATTTTAACATCGAAGAATTGTATGAGAAAGTTTCAGAAATAAAAGGTATTTCTTTGGAACAGCTTAATGAACAAATTTTAGAAAATTTAGAGACGATAAAAAATGGATAAGTACTGGTTGGAAAGAACAGAACTTCTGGTAAAAGAAGAAGGCTTGGAAAAATTGAATAAAGCCACAGTTTTGGTTGTTGGTTTAGGCGGAGTAGGTTCTTTTGCGGCTGAATTTCTGGCTAGAGCCGGAGTAGGAAATATGACGATTGTAGATGGTGATACTGTAGACATTACCAATATCAACAGACAGTTACCTGCCTTACGTTCTACTGTTGGAAAACATAAAGTAGAAGTTGTTGCCGAAAGACTTTTAGATATCAATCCTGATCTTAACTTAACCAAAATCAATGAGTTTCTAAATCCTGAAAGAATGGATGAAGTATTGGATTCTGCGAAATTTGATTATGTTTTGGACTGTATTGACAGTGTTACCCCAAAACTTTGTCTGATTATCGCAGCCAAAAGAAGAAGGATAAAAATCGTAAGTTCAATGGGTGCCGGCGGAAAAACCGACCCAAGCAAAGTTATGGTAAGAGACATTAGCAAAACTGAACATTGTCACCTTGCAAGACAGGTAAGAAAAAGACTGAAAAAGGTAAAAATTGACAAAGGAGTTCGTTGTGTTTTTGCGAATGACATTCAGGATGAAGAAAGCTTGAAAATGACTGACGGAACCAATTATAAAAGATCTTTTTACGGAACAATAAGCTATATGCCTGCCATTTTCGGATTATATACCGCTTCGGAAGTAATTAATCATTTATTAAATCAGGATTAAAATATTCTTCTATATATTTCACAGACTTGAAAATAATTTTCGTGTAGTAATTTGTGAAATCTGTGGGAGAAAAATAAAAAAATATATTTACACTTCGTAAATGACAAATTCCCAATATCCCAGAGCGGAAAAGCTCAAAAAAAATACTGAAATCAGTTTGCTTTTTGAAAAAGGCAAATGGAGAACCAATGGAAACCTGAGAATCATTATTCTGAAAGACAAAGCCACCGTTCCTGTAGAGTCTGCAAGATTCGGGGTTTCTGTTTCTAAAAGATATTTTAAAAGGGCAGTACACAGGAATCGTATTAAAAGGCTATTGAGAGAATCTTATCGCTTGAATAAGGATTTATTTAAGCAGGCTTTTGGAGAAAAAACCATGGCGATGTTGTTTTGGGCTTCTCCTGAGATGCCTCCGAAATTCCAGGATGTGGAAGCGCAGTTTATCAAGCTTTGTGAAGCACAGAAAAAATAATTTTTCCTAAAATAAAAAGATCTGTAAGAATTTTCTTGCAGTTTTTTTATTTCCCACAGATCGTACAGATTTTCACAGATAAGTGTGTATAAAATATTTTTTTACTCTACAGTAAGTCACAAATAGCGAAACTCGCATCCCATATCTCTTATTCAGAACTCTGAAATTACTAACATCTAAAATCTCATATACTTTTTGTAATTTAGGGAAAACATTAAATCTGAAAATTAATATGTTAGACAACATTCCCTATTTTTCTTATGTCATCAGTGCATTTATCGGTATTGGATTAGCTGCGGCTACAGGATTCCGGGTATTTCTCCCCATGTTTATTGTAAGTCTTGCTTCTTATTTCAACTGGATTCCGATGAATGAGCAATTTGAATGGCTTGCAGGTCTTCCAACATTGATAACAACAGGAATTGCCACCGTGGCAGAGATCCTTGCGTATTACATTCCATTTATTGATCATTTGCTGGATACGGTATCCATTCCTATGGCAACTGTGGCAGGGTCTATATTATTTGCCAGCCAGTTTACCGAACTGGGAACTTTCCCGCAGTGGGCGATGGCATTAATTGCAGGCGGAGGTACAGCAGCTACTATCAGCTCAGGATTTGCAGGAATACGGGCCGCATCTACCGCTACAACCGGAGGATTAGGTAATTCTGTAGTAGGAACAACAGAAACAGCAGGTGCTGGTCTTATGTCTGTTCTTGCGATGGCAGCTCCAGTGATTGCAGCAATTTTTGCCGTAATTATTTTAATACTTGTTATTGTTTTTGGGCGGAAAGCCTTGAAAAAATTAAGAGGCAGTAAGAATAAATCTGTAGATCTATAAAATAAAAAAGGTACTGTTGTAAGCAGTACCTTTTTCTTTTTAATTTTTACTTCTAAAGTCCTTAATATCCTGAATTTTAGATTCAAAATATGTTTTCTTCTCAGGACTCTTTTTAATTAATATTTCAAACGCTTTTATTGCTTTTGTATATAATTTCTGTTCAAAATAAAGATTGGCTAATGTCTCGGTCATCAAATGTGAGATATCATCATTCTTTTCTTTTACAACATAGGAACTTTCTTCTTTTAACTGGCTGATTCTAGGGTTATTTTCAATAAAGGTTTCAATGGCCTTTTCTTTGATTTCGGATTTTTCCTCTACGATTTCTTCCGTTCTGCCAATCTTAAGCCAGCTTTGCCAGGTATTAATAAAACCAGGAACATTACTGTCTGCTATTGCCTGAGTGGTATTCTTCATGGTAACCTCCTGTACTTTTTCTACAGCCTCTTCTTTATTTTCCGGCTGTTTTTCTTCAACCTTAAGGGTAGAAATATCGTTTCCAAAGAAAGAAACATTCATCACAGGAGCATCTTCTTTCCCAACCTCTGCAATAACCTTCTCTTCTACAGTTTCCGTTTCTTCTACAGGTAAGATTTCTTCCTTAACAGCTTCAACTGTTTCCTCCGGTTTAGATTCTTCATTTAGAATTTCCGGTTCTGGTTCAGAAATAACTTCTGCTGCAGGAGCTTTTATTTCAGGAGCTGATTCTTTTGTTGATTTGCTGATTAAAGAATCCGGCATATTGGATTCCACACTCATTGGTTTCCATGCTGACTGAATTTCGGGAGTTTCCTCTTTTTCTTCTTCTTTTTCCTCAGCAACCTCAATTTTAGCCTCTTCTTCTACAGGGAATTGATTTTCGACCACTTCTTCCTGTACCGGCTCTTCTTTGATTTCCTCAGGCTTATCTTCACTTGTTGACCAAAAATGAAAATTTTGGGTTTCTGCAAAGCTAATTTCATGATCTTCAACAGCTTCAGGCTCTGTCTTTTCTTCTTGAGTAACAGGTTTTGCCTCCTTCATTTTTTTCTCCACTTCTTCAATCAGCCTTCTCATCTCATCCTCATGTTTATTTACACTGGATTGAGAGACTTCAACCGTTTCAGAAATTTCTTCGTTATTGGCCTGGATTTTTACATCCGGCATGAATGAGTCTGTACCATGGAAGCTTACTTCTGCATCGGATACATCTACTGAAGGCTCTTCTTGATTACCATTTATTGATTCTTTTTCAGCAGAGATCTTATCTTCATCTATGATTGTTTCCGGGGTAAAATTTTCTCCAGCTTTATCTTCCGCTTGTATTTCTTCTTGTTGAGCGTGCTTTTCTTCAGAAACAGTTTCTGTTTCATGAACTGTTGATTCTGTTTTTACAAGCTCTGCTACCGCATCAATATTTTCTTCAGATAAAGGAGCTACCTCATGGAAGCTGATATTTTCCTCTTCTTCAATCTTCTCTTCTTCTTTTTCAGATGAAAGCTGATCTTCTTCAATGATGGTTTCCGGCGTGAAGATTTCTCCTGCGTTCTCCTCAATCTCAATCTGTACCTCTTCCTGAGATTCCTGAACAGGTTGTTCCGCTATGGGCTCAGTCTTTTGAGTTACCAAAGTTCCTGATTCCAAAGTAGATTCAATATCTATTGTTTCAGAATTTTGCTCATCCAGAAAGTTTTCTTCTCCTTCGAATAAAATTCTGTTTCGTTCACCGTTTACATAAATATGTTTAATTTCATGAGAAGTGGGCAATACACATGCATTTTCCTGGCCTTCTCCCTGTTTCTCCAAAGAAGTTTCATCTTCTCTTTTAATAGGGAATGATTTACTTTTTGGTATGTATTGAGCAGGTTTCTCAATTATTTGAGACGGGCTTTTCTCTTCAACAATTTCAGGTTTGATCTCCTCTCTGATCTTTCCGTTGATCAGCTGATATAAAATTTTCTTATCAGTGGTATAGGCCGCTGTGGTAGAAAGCTCTTTCTGATAGTTTTCTTTTTCATACAGGTGTACCCCATACAGATGAAGTGCCCTGATATTTTGGATATAAGGAAAAGTGTGAATCTCTTCTTTCAAAAGACCAAGGTCTTCTGACTGAATCTTCTTTGGATTTTTTATTAATTCTAAAACTCTGGGATTCATCTTACCAATTCGCTACAATGTCGTTAAATATCTTGTTAATAATTCTATCTGTCACCAGCTTTACCTGCTGGTCTTCGATCTGACTTAGTGATACATCACTGTTAAAAGCAGCTTCATCACTATAAGTTCTGTCAAAACTTGCATCCGGATGAATTTTATTTTCATAGTGTACCTTCACTGTAATCGTAAGTTTATTCTGCGCCTGTTGAATCACTCCACCAGAAGGGTTAGTCTGAGTATTGGAACTGATTGTGGTAGGAGTAATTGAATAGTCTGTAATTTCCCCTTCTATAAGGATATCAGGATTTTCCTTTGTTCCTTTCAGAGTGGTTCTCTGAAGGAATCTATTTTGTACTGCTGTAGAAAACTGTTGGGATAACGCAGGGTTTACAAGAGGTGCATTATTCGGAAATTCATTGATCTGCACCGTCTTTTCATCCGTAAGAGATGACCCCGTAAAGCTGTAACATGAGTTTAAAATACCTAGCAATGCAAAAAGCATTACTGTAAGTATTGACTGTTTCAGACTGATATTTTTAATTTTAAAGTTCATTTTTAATTCCAATTTCAGTAATTTCATCATACTCAATTTGTTGAATAGCATCTTCATAAGCAAAATAGTTTGCTGTGTATAAAAATGGTAGTGTTAGAAAAATTCCTATTCCGCAGGCAACAATACCAATCTGAGCTAAAATACTCACTACTAATGAGAAAAGAAAAATTGACAACAGATTTCCTTTGGTCATTATTTTTGAAATATTCCAGGCTTCTTTTATTTCTGTGATCCCTTTAAGACTGATTAACGGAATGATATAAAAGCCTTTCAATACGAAGTAATATATTGCCGCAATCAATAAAAACATGTAAGGAAACATGAAAAGACCAACCATCGGATTAGGTTCACTACGTTCTGATATTGCACCTGATATACCCAATACGGCAAATAGAGGAATATAAAGCAGTAAAACACCTCCAAAAACAATTAATTGAAGCATAAAATAAGGCATGAAGTCTTTAAAATCGAAAATATCTCCGGGACTTGCCGGCTGATTTCTGCTCAGCCTTTGCAGGTATTTATATAAATTACCCATCGCTAATAGTCCGCAAAACGGAATTATCGACATAAGAAAGCACACTAAAAATGCTACAAATATATTTCCGAAATCTTTCTTTAAAAGTTCGAATCCTTTATTGATATATTCTCCGAGTTTAAAATTGATCGGCTTAGGCGTTAAATTTACTTTCATTATCTATGTTTTGCTTAATCTTCCAGGTTATATTGTTTTATTTTTCTGTATAAAGTTCTTTGTGAAATTCCCAGTTCATCTGCCGCTCTGTTTCTGCGTCCTTTATGCTTCTCCAGCGCTTTGATAATCAGATCTTTTTCATTGTTTTGCAAGGAAAGTGATTCCGGTCTGTTTTCCTCCACTTCGATATCTTCAATATCTTCATAGCTGTCATCAGGAGTGGAGATAATGGTAGGAGTCTGAACTACCGGTGCATCATTGTTATTTTCAAAATAAACTAAAGATCCGTTACTTACCTGTGGCTGAGTTTCAGGAGTATAAATCCTGTTGATCAGGTTTTTCTCATGGTTACTCAGGTCTGCTGTTCCTCTGTTTTTAATCAATTCCGAAGTTAAGGATTTTAAATCATTAATATCATTCCTCATATCGAACAGAATTTTATACATGATTTCTCTTTCGCTTCCGAAATCGCTGTGTTTAGGAGTGTTCTGGGTATTCACCACCATTGGCAGGTGTGTTTCCATAGGAATATACTCGGCAAGTTTTTCAGCAGTTATATTTCTGTTTCTTTCCACTACGGTCATCTGCTCTACTAAATTTCTTAATTGGCGGACGTTACCCGGGAAAGAATAGCTTTCTATGTAATGAACTGCACTCTGTTCCAGTTCCAGTTCCGGCATTCTGTATTTTTCTGCGAAGTCAATCGCAAACTTTCTGAACAGCAAATGGATGTCTCCTTTTCTTTCTCTCAAAGGCGGCATATCTATCTGAACGGTATTCAGACGATAATATAAATCCTCACGGAATCTTCCGTCATGGATCGCTTTCATCATATTAACGTTGGTAGCCGCTACAATTCTCACGTTGGTTTTCTGTACCTGTGAAGAACCCACTTTCATGAATTCACCGCTTTCCAAAACTCTTAAAAGACGTACCTGCGTTTGTAAAGGAAGTTCTCCTACCTCATCCAAAAAGATAGTTCCTCCATCAGCTACTTCAAAATATCCTTTTCTTGTAGCCGTTGCTCCGGTAAAGGCCCCTTTTTCGTGCCCAAATAACTCAGAATCTATGGTTCCCTCCGGAATTGCTCCACAGTTTACCACGATATATGGCTGATGTTTTCTTTTGGATTCTGAATGGATAATTTTCGGAATAAATTCTTTTCCAACACCACTTTCCCCTATCACCAGTACAGAAATATCTGTAGGCGCTACCTGAATAGATTTTTCCAGGGCCCGGTTGAGTGCCGGAAAGTTTCCGATAATTCCGAAACGGTTTTTTATGTTTTGTAAGTCGTTGCTCATAAGTAAATTTTTGATTATTGATTTAATGTTATTCTTCTACAGTGCTTCAATCTCTGTTCTGTAGACTTTGTTAAAATGATGAGTGTAGACGTCTTTCATGGTCTTTCCTTCATCATACGTTTGCAGGGCTAACATTTTTAAATCTAAATAATCTTTGTTTCTAATCTTAGAAACTTTACTTTTAAAGTATATATTCTCGGCAAAGTTGTACTCTTTGCTTTGTTTTTCAAAATTTTCCAGAGCTTTGTCATACCTTCCCAGCTCGAAATAAGTAACTCCCAGCTGATAATGATCAAACATTCCCTTCACATAACCTCTGGTGGCCAGAAGTTTTTCTATAATCCCTGCGGCTTTTTCTTTTTGTCCTAAAGCACTGTAGGACATAGCTCTTACTACGTCCAGATTATAGTCTCCGTTCTGAGACCTTCCCAAGTCTCCAGGCTCATATTTTTTTAAACTTTCTAAATCCTGAATAGCTCCTTTATAGTCTCTTAAAAACTGAAACTTTGTCCAGCCTCTGTAGCCAAGGTGCATTTGGGGATTTAAAGCAACTGCTTTATCAATTAAAATTTTCCAGGTTACAAAATCTCCGTTTTTAAGATATGGAACAGCTTTTTCCATATAGGCATGGGAGAAATCAGGACATAGTTCAATGGCTTTATCGAAGCCTTCCTGAGATTCTGCATAACCTTGTAAATCTGAAGCCCAGTTGTATAACTCACACGCTTTTTTGCAGTTCTCACCCTCTACTGCATTACAGTTGACCTGTGCAATAGTATTGGTGTAAACGATAAGCAACAAAAAGCTAAGGTAATACCTCTGAAACTTTTCCATTTTCAATTTTATAGGTTAAATACTGATAGTAATCTACTTGTAAACCTTTTATCTCTTTCGGCATCCAGCCATCGAGTGATTTTGTAAACTGCAGCAGCTTATTTTCTAATTCTTCATCCAGTACAGTATCATTCAAATCCGGGCTCATATGCTGTAATCTGAAGAGGCCTGTCTTTCCTTCACAATTTACTAAAAATCTTACGGTAATATAACCGTTGATCTTCTTTTCAGAATATATATTTTCTTTTTTAAGTTTTTCAGTGATGGCAATCTTTTCGCCTTTGTAGCTAAATTCCTTTGTACCCTGATAATACTGAAAGCTGAAATGTCCCCATTTTTCTGAGCCACATTTCTTAAAACCAGCATCACCCAATGTGTTATCAAATTCAATATCTCCTACGGTGGCAGGATATTTTTTTACATTTTTTTCTGTCTGGCAAGACACCAGTGCAAAAGAAAGCATTGCAAAAAGATAAACTGCTTTGATCACTACTTAATTTATTCCACAGTTCTCCCTAAAAGTGTGCCTTGTGTATTGTCATGTACAAAAACGTTCACAATGTCACCTATTTTCTGTCCTTCCAGTTTATCGAAGACACATACAGCATTCTGGGAGTTCCTTCCTTTCCATTGGTTTTTATTCTTCTTGGAAATTCCTTCAATCAGGACTTCGTGTACTCTTCCTACATAAGATTTCATTCTTTGATTGGAGAGTTCACCCTGAAGGGCAATCACCTCAGCAAGACGTCTCTGCTTCACATCAGCCGGAATATTGTCTTCCATTTTCTTGTGAGCCGGAGTTCCGGGTCTTTCCGAGTACGCAAACATATAACCGTAGTCATACTCTACTTCTCTCATCAAGCTTAGGGTATCCTGGTGATCTTGTTCTGATTCGTTACAGAATCCAACGATCATATCCTGAGAAAAAGCTACTTCCGGAACAATTTCCTTCGCCTTTTTAATCAGATCCAGATATTCTTCACGGGTATGTTGTCTGTTCATCGCTTCAAGCATATTATTGCTTCCGCTTTGTACAGGAAGGTGTACATATTTACAGATATTATTATGTTTTGCCATCATTTTGAATACATCCAGACTCATATCCTGCGGATTTGAGGTAGAGAATCTGATTCTTAATTCAGGAACAGCTTTAGCTACTAAATCAAGAAGCTGAGCAAAATTAACGGCAGTGGCTTTCTGCATTTCAGAAGCTTTGGCAAAGTCTTTTTTAGGACCTCCACCATACCAAAGGTAAGAGTCTACGTTTTGTCCTAAAAGGGTAATTTCTTTATATCCGTTATTCGCAAGGTCTTTACATTCATCTATGATAGAGTGTGGATCACGGCTTCTTTCTCTTCCTCTTGTAAAAGGAACGACACAGAATGTACACATGTTATCACAACCCCTGGTAATGGTAACAAAAGCTGTAACTCCGTTTCCGCCTAAACGAACGGGATTAATATCGGCATAGGTTTCTTCTTTGGAAAGGATTACGTTAATGGCATCTCTTCCATCATCAGTTTCTTTTAAAAGATTAGGCAGGTCTCTGTAAGCATCCGGACCTACAACAAGATCAACCAACTGTTCTTCTTCTAAGAATTTGGTTTTCAGTCTTTCAGCCATACACCCCAGAACTCCTACCGTCATATTCGGTTTTTCTTTTTTGAGATTTTTGAACTGAGAAAGGCGCATTCTTACAGTCTGTTCTGCTTTTTCACGGATAGAACATGTATTTAAAAGAATCAGGTCTGCTTCTTCTACTTTCATTGTTGTATTATATCCCTGTTCATTAAGGATAGATGCAACAATCTCAGAGTCAGAGAAATTCATCTGACAACCGTAGCTTTCTAAAAACAGTTTTTTAGAATTCTCCGGTCTTTCTGCAATAGCAAAAGCTTCACCCTGTTTTGTTTCGTCTATATATTTTTCCTGCACGATGATCAATTTAAGGTCCGCAATATTCAATTACGAACAAATAAGTTTGCAAAGATACAAAATATTGTGACAGAATGTCAGGAGATTATCTGTAACTGTTATTATGAAAATTTTGATCCATTATTTTATTCTGATCTTCCAACTCTATCTGAAGATCAAATTGTTGAAAAATCGGTTGCCTAATTTTAGTTCTAATTGGAATATTATTAAATGTAGCAGGATTCCATTTTCCTTTTAATTTAGATAGACTATTGATGATATCTTTCTTTTCATAGTCAAAAAAATCGCCTTCAATCTCGAAATCCTCCATTTCACCTTTCTCATTGACAACAAATGTCAACAAGGCTCTTTTATCCTCATTTTTCTTTATATATCTTTCAAAAATGGACTTAATTTCAAATCCAAAAGCTTTTATTCCTTTTTTAAAAGTTGGGTTTTCTTTTTTGTTTTTACTTGGATCATCATTGGAATTAACTAAATAAAAAGGATTTATTTCAATTTTGGTAATTGCTCCAATAAATTTCCCATTCACTTTTGCCGGCATCCATCTTTTGAGATGGGGAATAATTTTACGACTGAAATTAAATGCACATTTATTTTTTTGAATATCTACAGTATCAAAATCTTTAACATAGTTAATGGTTGAATTTTCATACACAAGAATCTTTACATTATACCGTTCTTCACTTTTTTCACAAGGCAACAACTTTAGTTCTTTAGCAACCTTTACCATTTCCTTATTTAGTTGATTTAACCCACCAGCATAAAAATCTTGGCCATAAGGATATTTATCCAAAACTTCATTTTGAGCAAAAACTAATTTTATTGTAAAGAAAGTGATGAGCAACAAAAATTTCTTAATCATGATCATAGGTATTGTTATCAAACCTGATTTTCATGATGGTCTTGTAATCAACAGGTACTCCATTTTTAGTGGCGGGTGTCCATTTCCCTTTTACCTTTTTAGCAGCAAACTTCATATCATCGATAAAAGTTTCGCTGTTTTTGAACTTAGGAAGGATATCCACTTTATTTATTTTACCTTTCGGATCAATATTAAATATAAAGGTTACTTCTCCTTTGATTGCATATAAAGCTACATCAATATAGGCATACACCATTTTCAGGAATTCTTTTCTAAAGGCATCTTCACCTCCCGGGAATTCTGCTTTCTGAAAATCTGCATCATTCTGATATTGATACTGAGCTGCCGTCTGTTGTGAAAACCCGTTAAAACCGATCAACAGTAAGGGTAGAATTAAAAGATATTTTTTCATGGTATTAATCTACATCTATAGATACTGAAGAGAAATTCATTTTAACTTTAATCTGTGAAGCTACAGGCTGTCCGTTACAAGAAGCAGGAGTCCAGTTTTTCTTTATTCTTCTTACCACATACTGCATATCATCAAAAAAGACTTCACTGTTTTGAACTTTAGGCATTCCTTTCACATCCACAACTTTTCCTTTAGCATCAAGCACCAACGTAAATGTAAAATCACCTGTAAGGGCATAGAAATCTGAATTCAGATAGGCATACATATATTTGTTCAGGATGGTTTTATAAGCAGTAACCCCGCCTTCATACGATGCCGGTTTGAAATCATTACATTTCACAGCAACCTGCATGAAAGGTTCTTTAATATCTATTTTCAGAACATTTTTATTGCTTTCTCTGATAAAAGAATCATCACGGTCTTCCTGATCCTGTGCGAATGAAAAATTCATTACACACAAGGTTAAAAATAAAAATATCGTTCTCATAGTTTTGTTTACTAATAATAAACAAAGGTAAATATTTAACTCATTTATAAAAAAGAAAAACTTCACACAAAGTATGAAGTTTTAAAATATAGATTCTGAATTTCAGATTTACACTGAAAATTTTTTACTTTTTGTCTTATAGCAAGCCCTTAATATGTTTGTAATTTGTTTTTACGGTTTCAAAAACCTCATCCATTTTGCCACCTAGCATCAGCTGCGCCATAGACTTGGTCATTCCCATAATCTGGTCAAATTCAATTTTGGGAGGAAGAGCGAGTGCATTAGGATTGGTAAAGATATTCAGAAGATAAGGGCCGTTGTGATCTAAACATTCTTTGATGGCAGCTTCCACTTCCTCCGGAAGGTGTACATTTTTTCCGGGATAGCCCATAGCGTGTGCTACCATTGCAAAATCCGGATTAATCATATCTGTTTCATTATCCGGCATTCCGCCTACTTCCATCTCCAGTTTTACCATTCCCAGCGTTCTGTTGTTGAATACAATCAGTTTTATGGGTAATTTATACTGAAAAATAGTGGCCATATCTCCTAACAACATGGATAATCCTCCATCACCACATAGGGCAATCACCTGTTTTTCAAGATGAGCCAAGGCTGCTCCTATTGCCATTGGCATTGCATTCGCCATTGATCCATGGTTAAATGATCCCAGCATCTTTCTTTCTCCTGTTCCTGTAATAAAACGAGCTCCCCACACACAGCACATTCCGGTGTCTACCGTAAAAATAGCATCATGCCTAGCTAGCCTATCTAAAGTATGCGCAACAAATTCCGGCTGAATGGCATTCTCTTTTCCAAAATCTTTCACATACTCCAACTGATTTTCTTTTACTTTATCATAAAATGCCAGCTGTTCGTTCAGGAAATGAACATCAGTCTTTTCTTCCAATAAGGGAAGTAATGCTTTAATGGTTTCTTTGACATCCCCTGCAAGCCCCAGCTCCAGTTTAGCTCTTCTCCCTAATCTTTCAGGGTTTTCATCAATCTGGACTATTTTATTTTTTACAGGCATGAATTTTTGATAAGGAAAATCCGTTCCCAAAAGGATCACAAGATCTGCTTCATGCATAGCGTGATAAGCTGAGGGAAATCCTAATAGTCCTGTAAGTCCTATTTCATTAGGATTATTGGGTTGGATAGCCATTTTTCCGCGGAAGGAATATCCTACAGGAGCTTTTAATAAATTGGACATAGCAATCACCTCATTACGGGCTTCAGCAGCGCCTATTCCACAGTACAGGGTTACTTTTTTGCTTTTATTCACCAGCTCTGATAAGCTTTTCAATTCTTCATCCGATGGTCTTATAACAGGATTGGTTTTAAAGATTTGGGTGGAAGTGGAACCCTCTTCGGCATCCAGCTCAGAAATATCCCCTGGAAGACCTATTACGGCTACTCCTTTTTTGGAAATTGCATGCTGAATAGCTGTCTGAACAGTTCTCTGTACCTGCTCCGGTCTTGTAATCATCTGATTGTAGTAACTGCAATCATCAAAGAGCTTTATTGTGTTGGTTTCCTGGAAATAATCCATCCCCATTTCATCACTGGGAATAGTGGAGGCAATCACCAGCATTGGAACATGGGAGCGGTGCGCTTCATAAACTCCATTAATCAAATGAACGTGCCCAGGGCCGCAACTTCCGGCGCATACTGCCAACCCGTCAAGTTCCGCTTCTGCAGCCGCAGCATAAGCTCCTACTTCTTCGTGCCTTACATGAATCCACTGGATACTGCTTTTTTTAACCGCAATATTCAGATGATTGAGACTGTCGCCGGTTACTGCATAAATTCTTTTCACATTGGCATTTTCGAGCATTTCAACAATCTGCTCTGCTATGTTTTTGGCCATAATTACTCTGTTTTGGTGGTTGATTTTGGTGAAAATAGAACTAAGAAGGATAAAAATTTTCCTATTTCTATCAAATTTAGCTAATAAAGTTGAAATTACTGTCCCATTTCAATGTTAAAACTTTGTAATTTTATCATAAAACCGGGTGTTATTTACACTAGAAGATTTCAATTAATGAGAAATGATTTAAAAACAAAACAGCCACCCAAAAAGGCGGCTGTTTATATATTATGTTTCAGATTTACATTACTATTTCAATCTGATTTCTCAACAAATCTTCGAATTCATCTCTTTTACGAATCAAATGTGCTTTTCCGTCTAGGAACAATACTTCAGCAGGCTTTAATCTTGAATTAAAGTTGGAACTCATTTCAAAACCATACGCTCCCGCATTGTGGAAAGCAAGGATATCTCCTTCTCTTACTTCATTCAGTTTTCTGTCCCACGCAAACGTATCAGTTTCACAGATATTTCCAACCACAGTATAAATTCTTTCCGCTCCTTTTGGATTGGATAAGTTCTCAATCATGTGATAAGAATCGTAGAACATAGGACGGATCAAATGATTAAATCCTGAGTTCACCCCTACAAAAACAGTAGCCGTAGTTTGCTTAATTACGTTAGCTTTCACCAATAAATATCCGCTTTTTCCAACCAGAAATTTCCCTGGTTCAAACCATAATTCGAATTTTTTTCCTGTAGTTTTTGAAAATTCAGAAATCACTTTTTCTACTTTTTTACCCAATGTTCTCACGTCAGTTTCTTCTTCACTATCCTGATAAGGAATTTTGAAACCACTTCCCATATCCAGATATTTCAGATTCGGAAAATGCTCAGAAAGTTCCAGCATGATATCTAAAGCCTGCAGGAATACATCCGGATCTTTGATCTCACTTCCTGTATGCATGTGAAGCCCTTCAACATTCAGGTTTGTACTTTTCATCACTCTTTCGATGTGGCGAACCTGGTGAATAGAAATACCGAATTTGCTGTCGATATGCCCTGTAGAAATTTTATAGTTTCCTCCTGCAAAGATATGCGGGTTGATTCTTACTAAAATCGGATAGGTATTTCCGTATTTATTCCCGAACTGCTCAAGAATAGAAATGTTATCAATGTTTATATGAACTCCGAAAGTCATTGCTTCTTCTATTTCTGCAAGATCAACACAGTTGGGAGTAAACAATATCTTTTCCTTTGGAAATCCTGCCTTTAGTCCCAGCTTTACTTCATTAATGGATACACAATCCAAAGAAGCGCCCAGATTCTTGACATACTTAAGGATATTGATGTTGGTCAACGCCTTCGCTGCATAGAAGAACTTTGTATGTTTTAAAAAAGAAGATGTAAGTTTTTCGTATTGAACTTTGATGGATTCTGCATCATAAACATACACCGGGGTGCCAAACTCATTGGCAATCTTTAATAATTCTTTTGAATTCATAATTTCATTTTAACATAAAAAAAGGCAGATTCTTATAAAAAGAGTCTGCCGCATTGATTATTTTTTATGCAAGACAACTCTTTTAAATATTCCAAACCTTAGAGAACTTTACAGCTCCCTTTTTTCCAGTTTTAATTTGTTTAAAATTTTGCATTGCTTCTATTTATTTTTTACAAAAATACTATTTATTTTTCATTTTCTGAAAATTGATTTGAAAAGCGTCTTCTTTTAAATCAATTTGTAAAGTGCTAATTCCTATATCATTTCGGTAACGGCAGTGTTTCAAAATCACTGCGAAGCAGCGCCAACTGCAGTTCATTATTCAGATCTGTGGAAGATAACGGAAGGTCAATTTTTAATTTAGCAAGCTTACTGATGGTCTGGATCTGTGTAAACAACTCATAAAAACCAAAAGAAACCACTTTTCCGTTTTCTATGATTAAAAATAATTTTTCACCCAGTTTTCTACCCGGTCCCAGCCACAATTCATTTCTTTTCCTGAATTCAATTTTATCTTTCAGCACGGAAAAATCTTTAAACTCTTCCTGGGAGCCAATAAACTGAACAGCTTTTGTCCCTTGCGTAAATGATCTGAATTTTAAAACTGGCTTTTCGGTTTTATTGAGCGTATTTTTCTCAACTACATATTTATTATTCCTGAAATATAAACCGAATGGTAAAACTTCTTTCTTCTTAATATTCTTGGAATTAAGAATCAGTTTAGCAATAATATCTGTTCCGGTAAGCTCAAAATTAATCTGCTCAACATCTTTCTGAATCTGTTCCCATTTTTTTGATTTGGAATTGAAAACTTTTTTAGAAAATTTGTTGATATCCTGAACATAATCCGAGAACATGATACGCCCTCCTTCGTCCTGAAAATAAACAAAGCCTTTATCATTCGGAAGATCCTGAGTAAGTTCTTTGATCTTATTGATATAGCTTTTTGCATTAGACTCGTCATGCTGTTTCTGAATGATTTCATTTTCTACATCTTTTGAAATCAAAAGCCTGAAAAGTTCTAATGTAGCTCTGGCATCACCTTCAGCTCTATGATGATTGGTCAAAGGAATTCCTAGTGATTTCACCAGTTTTCCCAATGAATAGCTTACCTCATCCGGAATTAGCTTCTTTGCCAACGGAATTGTATCTAAAGTATTGATTTTAAAATCATAACCAAGCCTTTTGAATGACTGGCGAAGCATTCTGTAATCAAAATCAATATTATGACCAACCAGTGTTGTATTTTGAGTTATTTCGATAACTCTTTTGGCAATTTCATGAAATTTTGGAGCAGTTTTGACCATTTTTGGGGTAATACTAGTCAGTTTCTGTACAAAAGGGGTAATATCACCTTCCGGGTTCACCAGAGAGATAAACTGGTCCGTAATTTTCTGACCGTCATATCTGTAAATGGCGATATCTATAATGCATTCATTTCTATAACCTGCACCATTACTTTCTATATCTATAATTGAATACATTGAATGTGTGTTAACTGCTGTTTTGTCATTTATATTGAAAACCGATGTCTTATTCCCCAATAAAATCCGGCTTTATTGTTTACTGTTATGTAAAGATAACCTGCTAAAATAACAAAAAATATATCAAAATATAGCAGATTATCTTTCAAAATTATCTTCTTCTGCCTCCCAGACCAAACATTCCGAGAATAGCTTTTGCACCTTCTCTCATTAATGTAGAAGTAAAAGTACGGCCTGCTTTACTTTGTAATACCTGTTCAAACATTCCCGGTTCTTCTTTTACGGGTTTTGCCTTTTGGGTAGGAGTTGGGTTTTGGGCAGCCTGTTCCATTCTGTTGGTTAGCATTTCATAAGCAGATTCTCTGTCAACAGCCTGCTCATATTTTGCAACAAGTGCAGATTTTGATGTCAGATCAGAGATTTCCGCCGGGCTCAATACATCCATTCTTGATTCCGGAGAGATCAGATAAGTATGTACTAATGGTGTAGGAATTCCTTTCTCATCAAGAGCAGTGACAAATGCTTCTCCAATTCCCAAATTCTGGATCAGACTGGAAGCGTTGTAATATTCTGTGGTAGGATAATTTTCAACAGCCTTGGAAATTTCTTTTTTATCTTTTGCTGTAAATCCTCTTAGTGCGTGCTGTATCTTCAATCCTAATTGGGAAAGTACATTTTCAGGAACATCCCCTGGAATTTGAGTAATAAAATAAATCCCCACTCCTTTGGAACGAATCAGTTTTACCATTGTTTCAATCTGTGAAAGAAGGGCTTTTGAGGCTTCATCAAAAATCAGGTGGGCTTCATCTATAAATAACACCAACTTTGGCTTACCGCTATCTCCTTCTTCCGGAAACGTCATATAAATTTCAGCAAAAAGTGAAAGCATAAAGGTTGAGAAAAGCTGTGGCTTATTCTGAATATCTGCTACTCTTAATATATTTACGACTCCTTTTCCGTCTCTTGTTTCCAGCAAATCCTGAACATCAAAGCTTAGTTCACCAAAAAAACCTGCTGCTCCCTGTTGTTCCAAAGCTACAATAGATCTTAAAATCGTTCCGAGGGATGATGATGCAATGGATCCGTAATTAGCAGCAAGCTCTGCTTTTCCCTGTGCATTATCTGTTACATACTGCAGGACTTTCTTCAAATCATTAAGATCAATCAATGGAAGTCCTTTATCATCGCAATATTTGAAGACAATAGACATGATGCTTTGCTGAGTATCATTAAGCTCAAGAATTTTACTTAGTAAAACAGGTCCGAATTCCGTAACAGTAGCTCTCAATTTCACACCATCACCTCCGGAAATACTCATTAATTCTACCGGAAAGGCTTGCGGAGTATAAGGAAGCTGTGTTTTAGCATATCTTTCTTCAATAACGGGATTCATTTCGCCTGCTTCTGCAATTCCGGAGAAATCTCCTTTAATATCCAAAACCAAAGAAGGAATTCCTGCATGGGAAAGCTGCTCTGCAAACACCTGGAGTGTTTTTGTTTTACCTGTTCCCGTAGCTCCGGCAATAAGACCGTGACGGTTAATCGTTTTCAGAGGAATGGTTACGTTTACTTCTGTGACCACTTCACCATCCAGCATTCCTTTTCCTAATATAATATGCTCTCCTTTTGGAGTGTATCTAGCGTTGAGTTCTTCAATAAATTGTGTTTTGTCTGCCATTTGATTGCTTTTTTAAACTTATAAATATAAAATTTTTTGTAAAACATTTAAAAATATTTTCTGATGAACATCTTCCTATTCCTTCGGAAAATAAAGTTCTTACCTGCTTAAGCAAATTTTAAACCACGCCATTAAATTCTAAACAACAAGCCAATACTATACGTAAACATGATATAAAACAGCATTTACCTATTGTCTCTATATAAGGCATTCTTTTTGCTGAAAAACAAGACACACTAAACAAACGTTTAACAAAGTATTGAAAGAAACTATCAATGGGATTTAACATTTCATTTAGAATTTATCTAATACTTTGTATCTTTAACTCATTAAAAAAAGACCCCAATGAAAATTGAACAAATATATACGGGCTGTCTGGCTCAGGGTGCCTATTATATTGTATCAGAGAATGAAGCAGTGATTATAGATCCTTTAAGAGAGGTAAAACCTTACCTTGATCGTCTGGAAAAAGACAATGTCACTTTAAAATATATTTTTGAAACCCACTTCCATGCTGATTTCGTATCGGGACATTTGGATTTAAGCAAGAAAACAGGTGCTCCAATTGTATACGGACCTACTGCTGCTCCAGAATTTGAAGCCATTATCGCAGAAGATAATCAGATTTTTGAGATCGGAAAAGTAAAAATAAAGGTAATGCATACTCCTGGACACACCATGGAAAGCAGCACTTATCTTTTAATAGACGAAAATGGTGTTGAAACTGCTATTTTTACAGGTGACACCCTATTTTTAGGAGATGTAGGAAGACCGGATCTTGCACAGAAAGCTACTAATCTTACCCAGGAAGACCTTGCGGGAATTCTATATGACAGTCTTCAAAACAAAATTATGCCATTGGATGACAGTATTACTGTTTATCCAGCTCATGGTGCCGGATCTGCTTGTGGAAAAAATATGCAGAAGGAAACGGTAGATATTTTAGGAAACCAAAAAAGAACGAATTACGCTCTTAATCAACCAGATAAAGCTTCTTTTATCAGAGAAGTCCTTGATGGATTAACAGCTCCACCAAAATATTTTGGAATGAATGTCGCTTTAAATAAAGGTGGATATGAAAGTCTGGATGTTGTTATGAACAAAGGATTGCAGCCTGTTGCACCGGAAGATTTCGAAGCATTAGCAGAGGAAACAGGAGCATTAATTTTAGATACAAGAGGAGCCGCGGATTTCCATAAAGGATTTGTTCCCAACTCCATCAATATAGGACTGAAAGGAGATTTCGCCCCTTGGGTTGGAACGCTTATCGTAGATGTAAAACATCCTTTATTATTGGTAACAGATGAAGGTACAGAAGAGGAAGTGATCACCAGACTGAGCCGAGTAGGCTTTGATAATGTAATAGGATATCTGAAAGGAAGTTTTGAAGCATGGAAAAATGCAGGTCTGGAAACTGACGAAGTTAAAAGAATTACTCCGGCCGAATTTGCAGAGCAGTTTACAGAAGCAGCAAAGGTAATTGACGTAAGAAAACTGACTGAATATTCTGCTGAACACATTGACAATGCATATAACAAACCATTGGATACTATCAGTGATTGGGCTCGTACTATTGATGATTCTGAACATTTCTTTCTGCACTGCGCAGGTGGGTACAGAAGCATGATCGCAGCAAGCATCCTTAACTCACACGGAATTAGGAATTTCACTGAAATAGAAGGAGGATTTAACGGTATCAAAAAGACAGAAAAATTCCCGACTACTGATTTTGTTTGTCAATCCAAAACATCTTAAGATCATAAAAACTAAACTATGTCACAAAAATTTCAGGAAATCATTGATTCCGAAAGACCTGTACTGATTGACTTTTTCGCAACATGGTGCCAACCCTGTAAAGTTCAGTCTTCGGTATTAAATACGGTAAAGGAAAATATCGGCGAAGGAGCCAGAATCATCAAGGTAGATGTAGATCAATACCCTGCATTGGCAGCTCAATATGGAGTGCGTGGAGTCCCTACACTGGCAATTTTCAAAAAAGGAGAAATGCTATGGAAGGAAAGCGGTGTTCATGATGTGAATACCCTCACACAACTTTTACAAGAATATACTTAAAACTGTGATTTTTCACAGTTTTTTGTTTTTTTGTAATTTCCGCAGATCGCACAGATTTTCACAGATGATTATGTTTATTTTTCTTTAATATAGAAATTAAAAATCTGTGGAGATCTGCGAAATCTGTGGGAAAATCCTAAAAATCAATAGAAAAAGAATCTCTGTCATTCAAAAACTGGAAATGTTTTCTAAAATCTCTCAATTCTTCCATATATAGTTCTGCAGATACAAGATTTCCCTGTTTTTGAGAAATTTCTTTTCCATCCCCAAAGAAGCAGTGAGAACTTTCCTGATAAAACAGATCATTCCCATCGGTCCCAATTCTGTTCAAACCAAACACAAAAGATAAATTTTCAATCGCTCTGGCTTTCAACAGATGTTCCCATGCTCCTACCCTTTTCTCAGGCCAGTTGGCAACATATAAAATAGCATCATAATCATCATTACTTCTTGCAAAAACAGGAAAACGAAGATCATAACACACTTGAAGCAGAAAGCGTATTCCTTTATATTCAACAATTATTCTGTCTTTCCCGGGTGTATATACCTTATCTTCTCCGGAAAAGGAGAATAGGTGTCTTTTATCATAAAAAGAGGTTGTACCATCCGGTTGTATAAAATACATTCTGTTGTAAAAGTTTCCGTTCTGTTCTACAGGAGCGCTTCCGCAGAATGCTGCATCTTTTTCCTTTGAGATCCTTTTCAAAAACTCCAGAGATTCGTTATTTCTGTCTGAAACTTCTGAAGCATCCATACAGAAACCTGTTGAAAACATTTCGGGAAGCAGAAACAAATCTGCCTCTACATTTTGCAGTTCATTTTCTATGAGTTTAAAATTCTCCGCCTTATTTTTCCAGATGATATCTAAATTAAGCCCTACAACTTTCATCTTTTATTCTTTTTTAATTATTTCAAATCTGATGTATAAAAATACTGTTTTTATGATTACAAAAAGAGAATTAAATGGCTTAAAAATGAGTTTTGGCCGTAAAAACTAAGCTTTATTTCTTAATAATTTATTAAAGTCTTCCATTTTTAGAGTACTGTCATTCTTTCGGTTCCATTTTTGATAGAAATTTCTTTTATTAATATCCTTAAAAATTAGAAATTTATGAAGAAATTGTTTTTTATGGTGATGATCTGCTTTTTTGGTGCTTTGGCCAATGCTCAGGCCTGGACAGGAAAGGGGGATCAGAAAATACAACTGGGGCTGAGTGCCTGGGGATATGGAACCGGAGTAACGGGAACTTATGACTATGGACTCAACAAACTTATTTCAGTAGGAGCCGGAATTAATGGCTACTTTGATAATTATAAAAACAACGATAAGGATAATCGTGTTTTTGTTTTCGGAAGACTGAACTTTCACTTGCAGGAAGCTTTAAATTTACCTGCTAAATGGGACATTTATCCTGGAGTAGACCTTGGAGTTCTTGGGAAAGACTTTGGAGTGGGCGCTCACATAGGAGCTCGTTATTTCTTCACAGAGAAAATAGGTGTATTTGCAGAAGTTGGTAATAATGGCAGTCTTGGGGTTTCTTTCAATTTATAATCAAATCGTCTTTAAATATGACAAAGCTTCTCGTTTAGGGGAGCTTTTTTATTTGGCATAGTTTTGATAATTGTTACCTTTGCAAATTAAAATCTAAAATTTATTAATGGAAATAGCAATCAAACTTTTTCAGTTCATTCTGAGCATCTCTATACTTGTGCTTCTTCATGAGCTTGGGCATTTTTTACCGGCAATATGGTTCAAGACCAGAGCAGAGAAGTTTTTCCTGTTTTTTGATCCTTACTTCTCCATATTCTCCATGAAGAAAATCAACGGAAAATGGCAATATAAGTTTTTATCAAAGAACCTGCCGGATTCCGAGGTAATAGAGGTGAACGGAAAGAAGGAAGAAGTTCCTATCGATATATCAAAACTTCCGGACAATGACTGGAGAAAACACCCTGAACAAACCAAATACGGGATCGGATGGCTTCCTTTCGGAGGATACGTGAAAATTGCAGGAATGGTGGACGAAAGTATGGATACTGCCCAAATGAAAAAACCGGCAGAACCATGGGAATTCAGATCAAAACCGGCTTGGCAGAGACTGATCATTATGTTAGGTGGAGTTACGGTTAACTTTTTCCTTGCATGGTTAATCTACAGCTGTCTATCTTTCTTCAACGGAGAAACGTATACGGATATCACGAAATTCAACAATGGTATTGAAGCCACTTCAGCCGGAAAGAAAATGGGATTCCAGAATGGTGACAAAATCATCAGTGTAGACGGAAAACCTGCAGAAAGACTTGAAAATACTTCAATCAATATTCTTTTAGGAGACAATGTTACCGTAAACAGAAACGGACAGGAAGTTACTTTCCCTGTAAATGCAGATGGTGTAGCAGATGTTCTTAAGCAGAGAGAAGCAAAACTATACATTACTCCAAGAGTTTCTATGGTTATTGATTCATTGGCAACTCCTTCTTCTCAGGCATCAGGTCTCGCAAAAGGAGATAAAATTGTAGGAATCAACGGTAAGAAAGCAGCTTTCTTTGATGAAGTAAGTGCTCTTTTAAGTGAAAATAAAGGTAAAACAATTTCTGTAGACGTTGAAAGAAACGGAGCTCTACAGACATTACCAGCAGTTTCTGTGGATAAAAACGGTAAACTGGGTATCGCAATTGATACCAAAAGCATCGCAAAAGATATTGTAACGAATAAAAAATATTCTTTCGGAGAGGCTATTCCAAGAGGATTTACAAGAACTATTGAAGCACTAACCACTCAGGTTAAGCAGTTCAAAATTATGTTCAACTCTAAAGTTCAGGGGTATAAAAATGTTGGAGGTCCTATTGCTATTGTAAAGAATATGCCTGTAGATAAAGATGCAGACGGAAGCTTTAAAATCAATTGGGTTGCTTTCTGGAGCTTTACAGCAATGTTCTCTATTTGGTTGGCATTCCTGAATCTTATTCCGATTCCGGGACTTGATGGTGGCCACGTTTTATTTACTTTATATGAAATTATTGTAGGAAAACCAGTTCCGCAAAAGGTTTTAGAAAACGCACAGATGATTGGAGTTATCTTCCTGTTAGGATTGATGTTACTAATCTTCGGAAGCGACATCTTTAAGGTATTTACAGGGAAATTATAATTTTTTAAAAATTTTTCTTAAAAATATTTGTAGGGTATAAATATTCGTCCTATATTTGCACCACTTAAAACAAAGGACATTCCTCCTTAGCTCAGTTGGTTAGAGCATCTGACTGTTAATCAGAGGGTCGCTGGTTCGAGCCCAGCAGGAGGAGCAAAAAGACTTACAGAAATGTAGGTCTTTTTTTGTGCTTTAACCTGAACAATAATCTCAAAAAGACAGATATTTGTAAATTACCTTAATTTTTTATGAAGTATTGATCTTTTTTATTGAATATCATCCGCCCTTTCAGGCATTTTATCTGTAACTATTTCGTTAATAATCCGACTATTCTTTTTTAGAGTAATTGGTATTGAGAAAATTCTCTACCTAAAAATACTTCTCTACAATGACAAAGAATAATAAAACCAACATATAGTATTGCATAAATACCCCATTGTACCATGAAGAAAACTATTATTTCGTTACTAACAGCATTTTCTATTATAGGAATTTCGGCGCAGGAAAAGTCTTATTTCTTATCAAGTCCCTCATTGAGTCCTGATGGAAAAACAGCTTACTTCGCTTACGATGGTGATATCTGGAAAGCAGATTCCAACGGAGGAAATGCTTCAAGAATTACTGCCCTGGACGGAGAAGAAATCAATCCCCGTCTTTCTCCGGATGGAAAATGGCTGGCATTCAGTTCTAATCAATATGGAAATTATGATGTCTATGTAATGCCCGCAGGAGGAGGAACAATCAAGCAGTTAACCTTCCATACCGGAAGAGACGAAATGGAAAGCTGGGCATGGGACAGTAAAACAATTTATTTTACTTCCAGCAGAAATAATAATTTCGGAAGTTTCAAAACTACAATTGAAGGAAAAACACCTCAAAAGCTTTTCAATAATTATTTTAACAATACCAATGGCCTTGTAGAAACGCCTGCAGGAGAGTATCTTTTCACAAGCTCTTCAGAAAGCGCTCATCAGGTACAGCGTAAACGCTATAAAGGGGAAAACAACCCTGATATTCTGGGATATAACCCAAAAAGCAATTCTTTCAAACAATACACCAACTACGAAGGGAAAGATTTCAATCCAAGCGTAGATAAAAACGGGATTATTTATTTTATTTCAGATGAAAATAATGGAGAGTACAATCTTTATAAACTCGAAAATGGTCAAAAGACTGCTTTAACGCAATTTGATACTTCTATTAAAAAGCCGTTTGTTTCAGCAGATGGATTGAAAGTTATTTTCGAAAAAGATTATCAGCTTTATACTTATGATGTTGCTTCAAAAAGCACTACTCCTCTCAATATCAACCTGAATACCAATAAAACACTGGAGAAAGCACAGAATTTCAATGTGGAAAACAATATTTCCTATTATGATGTATCTCCGGATGGTAAAAAAATGGCGTTCATAAGCCGCGGCACTATATTCGTCTCAGATATTGAAGGAAAATTTGCACAACAGGTTTCTGACGGAAAAGAACGTGCAATGGAGGTAAAATGGCTGAAAGACAACCGCACTTTGCTTTACAGTCAAACTTATAATGGTTACCAAAACTGGTTTACCATTCAGGCAGACGGAAAAGGCCAGCCAAAACAATTAACGGAAGATTTACGCAACAACCGTAACATCACTTTGAATAGTGACCTTTCAAAAGCGGTTTACTTAAGCGGAAGGGATGAAGTACGATTATTGGATTTAAAAAGTCTTAAATCAACAACCATCGTTAAAGACGAAATCTGGGCATTCCAAAATTCCAGACCTTCTTTTTCGCCTAATGATGAATATATACTGTTTTCTGCAAAAAGAAACTTTGAGCTTGATATTTTCATCTATAATATCAAAAAAGCACAGACATTGAACCTTACCAATACGGGTGTTTCAGAGGAGGATCCTGTGTGGTCTCCCAATGGCAAGTATATTTATTTTGCCAGCGACAGAACCAACCCGTCTTACCCTTTAGGCATGCAGAAGTCGAACATTTACCGTATGGCTCTGGATTGGTTTGACGAACCGTTTAAATCTGAGAAATTCGATAATCTTTTTACTGAAGAAAAGAAGGATGAAAAATCTTCCGATAAATCGAAAAGCAAAGAAAAGAAGGCCAAAAAGGAAGACGACAAGGATAAAGAGAAAAAGGAAGAAAAAGAACCAGTAATCAAAGAGCTGAAAGTAAATCCCGAAGATACTCTGGACAGAATTGAGCTGGTTACGGACCGATATGGATATCAGGATGATCCGGCAGTTTTCAATGATGATAAGAAAGAGGTTCTTCTTTTCAACTCCAATCAGGATAATGGAAAAAGACAGTTGTTTAAAAAAGTTTTTACTGATTTTGAGCCCGCTAAATCTGAAAAAGTGTTTGATAAAGCAGCTTATTATCTTACCAAAAATGAGAAAAACCTATTCGCACTGATAGAAGGTAACATCTATAAAACAACCGTAGCAGCTTTAAAACCTGAAAAAATAAGCATCCAGTATAGTTTTGATAAAGATCTTGCATCCGAGTTCACTCAGATGTACGCTGAAGCATGGACAGGTGTGGAGGAAAACTTCTACGACGAAAAGTTCCATGGTATCGACTGGAAGGCCAAAAAGGAGCAGTATGCGAAATACCTTCCGTATGTGCATAACAGAAATGATCTGCGAATTTTATTAAATGATCTCTTAGGTGAGCTTAATTCTTCACACACCGGATTTTCATCCACCGGAAAAGAAGAAACAATGTATCTGAATTATTTCACTAATGAAACCGGAATTATCTTCAAACAAGACCAGCCATACACCGTAGAAAGCATTTTGAGAAAATCTCCGGCTTACCGCTCAGGAGCTGATATCAAGCCTGGTGACCAACTGACTTCCGTAAACGGAAAAAAAGTGGATCCGAATGAAAATATCGAAACATATTTTACAAGTCCGAAAAAACAGGAAGAACTTGTTCTTACGTTCAATCGTGATGGCAAAAATGTGACAACGAAAGTACATCCGATTTCAAACGGAGAATTAAAAGGATTGCTTTACGATGATTGGATCTACAACAATCACCAACGTGTTGACAAGCTTAGCAACAACCGTATTGCTTATTCATGCATGAAAAACATGTCTACTGATGAGCTTGACCGCTTCCTTTTGGATATGGTAGAACAGGAAAACAGAAAAGACGCGGTTATTCTTGACCTTCGTTACAATACAGGTGGAAATGTTCATGACAAAGTATTGAATTTCCTTTCTCAGAAGCCTTACCTACAATGGAAATACCGTGAAGGAAAAATAACTACCCAGCCTAATTTTGCTCCTTCCGGAAAACCTATTGTTCTTTTGATTAACGAAGCTTCATTAAGTGATGCTGAAATGACTGCAGCCGGCTTCAAAGCATTGAAACTGGGCAAAATTATCGGTCAGGACACCTATCGCTGGATTATTTTCACTTCAGCTAAAGGTTTGGTAGACGGATCTTCTTACCGATTACCTTCTTGGGGGACCTATACTCTGGATGGGCAAAATCTTGAAAAAACAGGTGTAAAACCTGACATTTATGTTAAAAATACCTTTATGGACCGTCTTCAGAACAATGATCCACAGCTGGAAAGAGCTGTTCAGGAAATACTTAAGGATTTGAAAAAATAAGAATTAAAAATATTACTCTTATCTTTTTGCACAAATTTTGCTTGATAGTATAATTAATTCTATCAAGCAAAATGCCTTATTTATCAAGGATTTATTTAGAAGATGATCGTCCAAAAGACTTTCCTTTCAGCCTGCCTTTTTTACGTAACGGTTTAGATATTAGGCTAAAAAGCAATGTCACGTTTTTCGTTGGTGAAAATGGAATTGGAAAATCTACTCTACTTGAAGCCATTGCAGACAAATGCAACTTTAATGTAGCTGGCGGAAACCGCAATCATAATTACGACTTTCATAAAACAGAATCTGCACTGTCAGAATATCTTACGCTTTCCTGGCGCCATAAAACTTCTCAAGGTTTCTTCATGAGGGCAGAAAGCTTCTTCAACTTTGCTACTTACATTGATGAAGTAGCCAAAGATGATCAGAGTGTTCTGGATGCATATGGAGGAATATCTTTACACCAACAATCTCACGGTGAAGCTTTTTTATCATTATTCCATAACCATTTCCAACATGGAATTTATATCCTTGATGAACCGGAAGCTGCTTTATCGCCACAAAGACAGCTTTCTTTACTGTCTATTATTCATACATTAGAAAAAACAGGAAAAGCTCAATTTATCATTTCAAGTCATTCACCGATATTAATGAGTTATCCTTCTGCTGAAATTTATTTACTTGACGATAAAATTCAAAAAGTTCATTATAAAGAAACAGAGCATTATCAACTAACAAAGAACTTCCTGGAATCACCGGAACGGTATTTTCAGCACTTATTTGGAGATATTTAGAATTCAACAAAAAATAATCAAAATATTTCTTATTGAATTTCAATACATTTAGTTAAAAGTCTCTTTGAATAAGGGAAAAAACTTGACTGATATTAATATTCCTATTATATTTGCACCACTTAAAACAAAGGAAATTCCTCCTTAGCTCAGTTGGTTAGAGCATCTGACTGTTAATCAGAGGGTCGCTGGTTCGAGCCCAGCAGGAGGAGCTCAATCGAAAAGCCACCAATTTGGTGGCTTTTCTCGTTTTAAACAATTGAAAAACACATAAAAAACACTGAATATCAATCAAAATGAATTGATCTTTTTTTATTTTATCATTTGAAAGTCTTCACAAGAAGTCATTTAAATTTTTATGTTTAATCTTTCAGGACTCAAACTCCTGACATTTAAATATGAAAATAATTTCCTTACATTATTTCACGTATCATTTGACCTTTTGCTTTGTAAAACGATACCAGAAAACATCATCTGTACATTTTAAATTACTGCCCCAAGTAATCAAATACAAGAGAAGTATAATCTCCAGGTCTGAACGTTATAGAACCATTAGGACTGGACTGACCTACCATAATGTAATCTCCTACATTCAAATAAACCGCACCAAGAAGTGTATGGTAAGCATTGGGAGTTGACGCTACATAAGTAGTACTGGCCATTCCAAGAATAGTATTACTGGCAGAAGAAACATAATTTTTATAAATTCTGCTATTTACTGTTCCGGCAATGGTAGAAATTATATTATAAGTTGTAGAGGCAAGAATCTGATAATATCCTGCCTTCAAAATATTCACTCTTCCATTACCAGCATTCTGTAAATAATTAGTATCCAGTTTAGAAGTTACAAAAGTAGGAAAAAATTCACCTGATTGATTGGTAGTATAGATAGTAAATTTAGCAGACAAAACATTAAGAGGAAAGTTTGCAAGTGTGCTCCAGGTTGTACTAGCTCCTGCCCCGCCCGATGTAAGTGCCTGTCCCGCAGTACCGGGATTCCCCACTAATGAAGCATTTCCACCAACATTCAGCTCATTGGTAAGCTGCATCGTTCCGTTTACATGCAAGCTTTTTTGTGGAGTGGTTGTTCCTACTCCCACTCTATTGTTCACAGCATCTACAGAAAGTGTGCTTCCATCTACAGAAAATTGATTGGTACCTGATGTAGCAGTAGAAGTAAACGCCAATGTTTTGTCTTCCTGCGATACTACTCTGTTACCCGCAAGCGTACCATCAGTATTGTAGATATTAGTGTCTATTGCTGAACCAGCCGCTCCTTTTAGTTTTGTCCACACATTGGCCTCGTTAAAGTAATAATAACCTACGGCGTCAATATTTGCAGCGATTCCCGCCTGTGTACCTGTTGCTATATTATTTACATAAATCATTGTAGAGATGGGTATGCCTGTCATACTTTGCGCTCTTTCACGGTCCACTCTTGGGACAAGAAGCCCATCTATGTTACTGGAATTACCTATTGAATTCTTTGCTGTAATATCTAATGTCGCATTGGGTGATGGTGTGTTGATTCCAACCTGCGAGAACGCAGTAAAAGAAGCAAATAATGCTAATGAGAATAATAATTTTTTCATCATTTTTAATTTATAAGTTTGAATGTTATCGGAATAATATAAAAGCTTAGCACAGCTCTTTCTTAATATTATATCTTCCAATTTTTTTGTGTTTTTATTTCTTAGTAATTAACTTTAATACTGAAGAGTGATGCAAGGATTATAACCTACGTTGATTAAAACTATCCCCCAAGGTAAGTAACCGTTATGGGCGTATTAAAACGTTGCCCATTTGAATTATCTCCAATTACCATCCCTGAAGTATCAAAAAAAGGAACAGTAAAATACTCTCCGGCAGTAAAATATGATACAGCAACAAGAGTATGGTAAACGTTTGTGGTTCCTGCTGCATGATAGGTAGAAGCAATTGCAAGAGTATTACCCGTCGTATCTGTCCCGTTTTTTTGAATTTTAGTAGTTGCCGTTCCACTGGTAGATACAATTTGATTAGTTGAAGCAATAATCTTGTAATACCCTGATTTCACAATTGTAATAAAACCAAAGCTTGAAGTTATATAGTTAGCGTCTGCCATTACTTGACTCACCCCTGAAGCGTTAAAAGTAGTAACAGCACCTGTTGTTTTGTAAATATTACCTATGAAAGCTGTTTTAGGAAGACTTGTCCAGGAGGTACTGGCACTAGGTCCGCCAGATGTAAGTATCTGCCCTGCTATACCTGAATTACCAGCTGTTGCAGCATCTCCACCCACGTTTAACTCATTGGTAATCTGCGCTGTTCCATATACGTGCAGATTTTTTTGGGGTACTATAGTTCCTCCTATTCCAATTCTGTCATTTACAGCATTTAAAGAAAGAACAGGTATATTAGAAGGCTGCTTAACAATAGAAAAATGATTGTCTCCTGATGTAGCATTAGAAACAAACGCTAATGTTTTGTCTTGTTGAGCTACGATTCTGTTACCTTGAAGCGTACCATCAATATTATAGATGCTGGTGTCAGCCGCCGAACTGTTAGCTCCATTTAATTTTGCCCATACATTGGTCTCATCAAAATAGTAGTAACCTACGGTATCTATGTTTGCAGCAGTTCCTGTCTGTGTGCCGGCAACAATATCGTTTACATAGATCATGGTAGAATTGGGTACACCTGTCATACTTTGCGCTCTTTCCCGGCTCACTCTTGGGATAAGAAGCCCCTCTACTTTCGAAGAAGTTCCAGTTGTATTTTTTGCGGTAATATCTAAGGATGCTCCTGGTGATGGCGTATAAATGCCAACCTGCGAAAACATAACAACAGGAGCCAGCAAAGCTGGGAGAAATAATGTTTTTTTCATCTTGTGTTAATTTTATTAAAATTGATTTGAATTTTCCCTGTGCTTATTGTTTAGGAAACCACACAATTTTATTGACTAATATTACAATGACAAACAGCATTGTTGCAAAATAATAGATATGACGCGTATGTTACATTTTGTAACCGATTAATAATCAAAAAATTACATGTTACATTGTTTTATTCTGAAATGTTAAAATTTAGACATGTCATATCTTTGTCACATCTGTTTTTGAAATCATTGGAGATAATATTTTGAAGTGAGTAGTTAGATAATTGCCTTCGGAGATACGAAAATTAAAATTTTACAAGAAAATACAGCAAACCAAATAAAATTACCCTAAGAAAACAAAATCTTCATGGAAAATTAACTCCCTTCCGTACCACAAAAGGGACTTATTAAAATTTCACAATGAACTTAAATTTTCATCTGCCATTAATCCTCTGATTCTTATTCATTAAGCATTTAATTTTCTCATTTAATTTTAATAAGCGCGTATATAATTTTCGCTACATTTGCCGTTTTATACAATAGAATAAAAATATTTTATTTTTTTACCTATTTTTTTAATAAACTGCATGCTTTTTGTTTATGCTAATTGCCTGAAGAAACGAATGATGTTAAACAATAACTCCCAAAAACACTATCTTTTATTTTTTTTCCTGATTCTCTCCAGTTCCGTATGCGCTCAAAACCGGGCCAGCGGCAAGATAGTTGACGAAAAAAACAATAAAGAACTCAATAAAGTTGATATTTTTATCAACAATGATAAAACACCTTCCCTGACGACAACTTCAGGTAATTTCACTATTCAGTCAGACAGCATCATTCAAAAGTTAAAATTTTCAAGAAAAGGTTACACTACCGAAACCCTTGACATCACCTCTGAAAATGCTGAAAATATTTTTGTACAGTTATCACAGGCTAAAGTAAGTGACATTCAGGAAATTGTCCTTCAAAGCGGTAAGACAAAATACAAGAACAAAAAAGAAAACCCGGCTTACGCTATCATGCAGAAAGTCTGGGCACGTAAAAGAAACAACGGTCTGGAGAAATTCGACACCTATTCCTACAAAGAATATGAAAAAACCCAGTTTGATCTTAACAATCTGGACAGCGCATTCATGAAGAAAAAGATTTTCAATAAACTGGATTTTATTTTCAGCTATGCAGATTCTACTGCAAGTGGACGATTGGGACTTCCTATTTTCCTGAATGAAGCCGTTTATGAAAATTATGGTAAAAACAGACCGGATAAGGACAGCAAAAGAACATTGGTAGCCCAAAAAACTTCAGGTTTTCAGGACAATCAGGTAATTACCGTTTCTGCTAAAAATCTATACCGTGATATTAATATCTACGACAACACCCTTAACTATTTTGATATTGGCTTTCAAAGCCCGGTTGGAAGTGATGGGTTTAGCACCTATGACTATAGTTTGATGGATACCATTACCATTCGTGGTGAAAAAGCCTTCCAAATCAGATACCAACCAAAGAGAAAAGATATCCTTGCATTTCAGGGAAACCTTTATATCGATACAGATACATATGCCGTTTTAGGGGCAACATTAAAATCAACGCAGAAAATCAATGTTAATTTTGTCAACAGTGTGTATACTCAATTGGAATATGACAACCCTGATGATGAAACATTTCTTCCTAAAAAACTGATTACTGAGTTTGAAATGAGCCCATTTTCAAAGAAGAAAGGATCAAAAAGTATTATCGCCAAAAGGTCGGTAGATTATTCTGAATATCAATTTAATAAACCTCTAGATCCGAAAGTATTCAAACGCACCGAAGAAGAATATGAAGACAAGTTTACCAATAAAGATGATGCATATTGGGTAAAAGCCAGACCTGATACTTTATCCAAAGCGGAACAGGGAGTTTACAATATGCTTGATCAGCTTCAGCAGACCCCGAAATTCAACAGAATGGTAAAACTGTTTGAAACACTTGGCTCACGTTATTATAATGCCTTTAAAGGAATAGATATTGGCCCTATCTTCTCCATTTACGGAAGAAATGAAGTAGAAGGAAACAGAATAAGATTAGGAGCAAGATCCTATTTTGGATTAAATGATCCATGGAGAGTTCAGTTTTATACCGCTTACGGATTCAAAGACCAGCAGTTCAAATATGGTGTTGAAGCACGATATATGTTCAACAGACTCAATCGTTTTATGATTGGTGCAGGAACCAGCAGAGACATCGTTCAGCTTGGAGGGCAGCTTACATCAGGTGACGGAGTTGCATCCCGTTCTTTATCTTCCAGTACATTCTTTGCAAGAGGAGAAAATATTTCCTTAAGTTCTGTAAACCAAACAAGCGTTTTTGCCGCTATTGAACCGTGGAAAAACTTTCAGATAAGAGTAGACGGAATGATGCAGAGCATTAAATCTGCCATTCCGGAGAAATTCAACCTGATGTATTATAAGGATGGGCAGCTGAGACAAACTGTGAATGATTCTCACGTTACTATCAGTTTAATCGCAAAACCAGGAGCAAAATTCTCACAAACCGGAATAGATCGTTATCAGGCTAGAAACCTGGCACCAACCATTGTTTTAAGATATACCAGAGGGATTGAAGGGCTATTCAATGCTGATTTCAATTATGACAAACTGCAGTTCATGTTTAACAAGCCGTTTTTGATTGGAAGCATGGGTAAATTAGTAGTAAATCTTGAAGCAGGAAAGAACTTCAATACTGTTCCTTTGGCGATACAGAATATTATTCCAGCCAATCTTTCATATGGTTTGGTTCCGAATACATTCTCTCAGCTTAACTATTATGAGTTCGTAGCTGATGCTTATACTACGCTTCAGCTGGAGCATCATTTTAACGGGAAGATTCTTTCTTATATTCCATTGATTAAAAAACTGAAACTAAGAGAGGTTGCCTTTATCAGAGGAGCCTACGGAACGCTAAGTGATGCTTCTAAGGCGATTAACGTAGAAGGTTTTAGATACTCTGCACCAAGCGAACATATCTATTATGAGTACGGATTCGGAATTGAAAATATAGGTATCGGAAACCTCAGAATCTTCAGAGTAGATTTCAACTGGAGAGGAAATTATCTTGACAGACCGGATATCTCTAAATTTGGCGTTAAAGCAGGATTTCAGGTAGGATTCTAAATAAAATATATTATAAAACAGGTTCGGCGGCTTCTTTGAAGCCGCCGAATTTTATTTTAGTTTTATAAAAATCAGAAATAATGATTAAAAGCACTCGCAAGGCTCTTCTACATCAAGAAGGCAGCGCATTTTTTGTTCTGGTGTCATACCGCACCAGATATCACATGACCTGATTGGTTTTGGCGGACATAGTCCTAAAGCAGCTCCCCCATTGATTTCTTTAAGGTTCTTCTTTGTTAATTTTTTCAAATTTTTCATGATTATATTTAGTTTTATTTGTTGCCTACTCTCTCTGCTTTTCGGCTTCCGCAATGGTTTTTTATTTGGTTACGAACAAATATATAAATATTTCACTACTACAAGATATTATTTAGCCTTTTTAACTTAAAATAAAAACTGAACCTATTTAAATGTTCCTTTATCCGAAATCTCAAAAAAATTAGGCTTCTATTATTTATTCAAAGCATTCTGTACAGGGTTGTGAAAGCATGCAGTGTGATTTCTGCCATGGAGACCAATTGCACCATTCATCACAGGACTGAAACATAGAAGGACAAACCGCTGCCACTCCTCCGGTTACTTCTTTTAAATTCTGTCTGGTTAATTTTCTTACATTTTTCATAGATATTTTGTTTTAATATTTGCCTACTCTTTATGCTTTTCGGCTTTTGCAACTGATTCATAATTGAACAGTTAGCAAATATAAAATATTTCACGGATAAATGAATACCACGAAAGCCAATAAAAAAAACCTCAGTAAAAACTGAGGTTTTAATTTTTATAAAACGCTTAAAAATTATGCGTTTGGTTCTACAGATACAAAAGATCTGTTGTTTGCTTTCTTTCTGAAAACTACTTTACCATCTACTAATGCAAACAAAGTGTGATCTTTACCGATTCCCACGTTATCACCTGGGTGGTGCTGAGTACCTCTTTGTCTAACAATAATATTTCCGGCAATAGCTGCTTGTCCTCCGAAAATCTTCACACCTAATCTTTTAGAGTGAGACTCTCTACCGTTCTTGGAACTACCGACTCCTTTCTTGTGTGCCATTTTATTACTGGATTATTTATTAAGTGCTTTAAATTGATCAATATTCTTGATGATAGCAGCATCTACTTCTTCATGAGTAAGAATATTTTTTTCTAATTCAACTTTAACTGCTTTACCTAAAGTAATTAAAGTTTCTCTGTTCTCTTTAGACTGAGACAAGTTGTTTTTCTTTAAGTGATAGTTCAATTCGTGATCTTCACCAAAGTTAACAGTTGCGTTGTCTGAAAGAACTTCACCTTTCACAGTTTCTTTTTTAGCAGCAGCTTTTTTAGCTCCACCTTCAAAACCAGTAATACCAGTGATTACGATTTGAGTTAAAGATTGTCTGTGACCGTTTTTCACTTTGTAACCTTTTCTTCTTTTCTTTTTGAAAACGATTACTTTATCAGCTTTTACGTGGTCAAGGATCTCTGCTTCCACAGTGATTCCGTTTACAGCTGGGGCGCCTACAGTGATTGCACCGTTTACAGTAAGAAGAACTTTATCGAAAGAAACTTTTCCTCCTTTATCTCCTTTTAAACGGTTTACAAACAACTTCTGGTCTTGCTCAACTTTGTATTGAAGCCCTGCTATTTCTACAATTGCAAACATTGTTTATAAATTTTTAGTTATTTCGAGGTGCAAATATACATATAAATTTCTAATTAGCTTACAATCAAAGCAATGTTTTTTTAAATAAAATCCTATTCACTATGTTTTGAATAATTTTTTTAAATAATGTACTCACACTTAAGAGATAATTTATTACCTTCGCTCTACCAAATTGAATTTATATATGAAAAGAAACTTTAATCTCTGCTTAGTAGCAGGTGCCATTGCTGTATCTTCATTGACAGCATGTAGTGATGACCAAATGGACAACAATGTTCAAACTCAGCCAGAAACGCTTAGTGCAAAAATTGATCAACCCGGAGATCTTGAAAAAAACTGCTCTTATGTAGACAACAACTGGAGCAACAGCTCTGTTTTAGTGACCGGTCTTCAAAACTCTACGGACACCAATTTTATGAATGCACAAATGACTAAAATTGCAAGTTTATGGGGAAGAAGCAATCCTACGCTGCGATTTGTGAATGATCCATCCAATTTCAATTCAACGTACAATGCGATTTCCTATTCTACAGGAAAAATCTATTATGGATACGCTATCTATTATGATGCAAAAGCAAAAGGCGGTGATATTGTGAATGCGATGATTCTTGCTCACGAATACGGGCACCAGCTGCAGTATATCTTCGGGCTTCCTACGGTAAACGAAAACACAGCAAGACCTAATGAACTTGAAGCAGACGGTTTCGCAGGATATTACCTGAGAAGACCAAACGGTTACAACAAAACCAATTTCTCTGAAATTGCAGCCGCTTACGAGTTTGCTCAAAGCATCGGAGACTATCAGACTACCAATCCCGGACACCACGGAACTCCAGCACAAAGAAGATCAGCTGTACGTTTAGGTTTCCTTTTGGGACAGTATGACCTTAACGCTTCAAATTTCGATTACAACTTCTTCTATTATTATCAGGGAGTATTAAACGGGACTTACAAGATGGCTAAAAACACAGTAAATCCTGAAATTGACGCATACATGAGTCAATATATTGATGAGCTGAGAAAAATTCAGTCAGGAGAAATTTCTGCAGAAGAATTTAAACATCTTAAATAAACGGAAACATTCATTTTTAGCATATTTAAGAAAGGTGGCGGGCAGTATGTTCCGCCCCTTTTTATTTTTACACGTCTTTTTATGTTCTAAAAAATCAATTTGTTTGTATTTTTGAAAAAATAACAAAAGAACACTCAAGTAACTACAATGAACAGAGATCTCTATATTGATTTCGCCAAAGGGCTGGCAACACTTTCCATCATATTTATCCATACAGCATTCTGGTCTGGACAGTTTTATATTCCCGCAGAAGTAAGGGTGTTCTCTCTGGTCTTTGATGTCGCTCTCTTTTATGCGCTCAGTGGTATTACTTCCGGAGCCAATATTGAAAAAACATTGTACCGCCTTCTGAAACTGCAGATCACTTATATGATTTTTGTAACCCTCCTGTTCTTTTTAGATTACTTTTTTAAAGTATTTGGACTCACTTTCTTTTCTATGGAATGGCTCCAGAGTTTTTATTCTACATTTGGATCCAAATATTCTACAACCGGTATTTCAACCTATCCTCAATGGGAAAACCTGGGGAACTGGTACCTTCATCAATACACCAATGCTGATACTTTTCCGGTGGTGATGGGAAGCTTCTGGTATCTTAAAGTATATTATGTGCTCACAGTTTTTGGAGTTCTTATCTTAAGATTCTTTCCCAAACATATTAATTGGTTCATTGGACTTTGCATTGCTTTAACCCTATTATTCAATATCTTCCCGGAATATTACCCAACAGGACAAGTTGGATATGTTGCTTTTTATCTTGCGGTATTCTTAATTGGCCACACAATGCGCGGGAAAAAGATTCCCACCAAATCAATCCCTGTATTATACGGACTTGTGGGGGCTGCTCTTATATGGATGTTCTGGTATTATGGAGGAGATATCTTCTATAAAATCAATAAAAATAAATTTCCACCAAAAATTCCTTATATCATTTGGGCATTATTTTCTCTGGTGACCTTATTCGTTCTTTATAACCGATTGAAAATCACAAAAGAAAATTTCATTACCCATATCGGAAAAAATGCCATTTTCTTCTACTTTGCACAAGGAATCAGTTCTTCATTGGTCTATTTTCTGGTAGTTCCATTAAAAGAAAATATGCCGTGGTGGCTTTTGATGGTCATTATCTATGGGATTAATATCATTTTAGCCTTCATTATTTCTGAAGGACTGAAAAAAGTAGACACTTCAGGCTGGAAGATTCTGGAATTCCTAAGAAGAAAGACCGCATCTTAAGACTTTAATGATCAAATTGAAATAAAGTCACATTTCTTACCTCAATTTGTTTAAATTTACAGAAATTTTACAACATGTTTAAGTTGAAACTACCTACCGATCCAAGGTGGGCAAATATTGCGGAAGGAAACATTGGAGAAATTTTGACAGATCATGCCTGGTGTGAGCAAAAAGCTGCTACCAACGCCATAGGATTGATTACAATGCTTCCGGAATATCCTGAGATTGTGACCGAACTTCTTGCCATTGCACAGGAAGAACTGGATCATTTCAATCAGGTGCATGAGATCATTAAGAAAAGAGGTTTTACTTTTGGAAGAGCAAGAAAAGATGATTACGTGAATGAACTGGCGAAATTTATCGTACAGGGAACAAGAGAAGACCTCATCGTAGACAAAATGCTTTTTGCCGCTATGATTGAAGCCAGAAGCTGTGAAAGATTTAAGGTTCTTACCGAAAACATCAAAGACGAAGAGCTTAAAGTTTTCTACAAAGAACTGATGATTTCTGAAGCCAATCATTATACTACTTTCATCGGATTTGCAAGACAGCTCGGAGATCCGGAAAAAGTAAACAAACGTTGGGAAGAATGGCTGGAATATGAAGCCAATATCATTAAATCCTACGGAAATAAAGAAACGATCCACGGTTAAAATAAAAATAGTAAAGAATACAGATTAATATACATTGAAGAAGCCAAGCTTTGAAAATATCGCCAATTTATTCCTGAAAAATTTTTTTCAGGGATTAGTTATCATTGGTCCCATCGGACTTACCATTTTTGTAATCTGGTATATTGTAAGTGCGATTGACAATCTTGTTCCTTCTTTGGCCAAACAAATTCCGGGGCTTGTTTTTGTATCTATTATCCTGTTTACTGCTATTTTAGGATATTTGGGAAATAAATTCGTGGTTGGAAGATTCTTTTTCGATACCATGGACAGCTTACTGGAGAAAACTCCTGGAGTAAAACACATCTACACTCCTACAAAAGACGTGATGTCTTCATTCGTAGGTGACAAGAAAAAATTCAACGATCCTGTATGGGTAAAAACCAATGAGAATCCGGAAATCTGGAGAATCGGCTTTTTAACCCAAAAAGAAATGTCGGACGTTGACAAGCATAATTACGTTGCGGTATATCTTCCCCACTCGTACGCCATCTCGGGCTGGGTAATTGTTACTGAAGAAAAAAACATCAAACCTGTAGTGGGAATGACAGCTGCTTCTGCTATGAAGTTTGCAGTGAGCGGCGGTGTAGCCGGATTCCATTCTGATGAAAATATATTTAAGGCTCCGGAATAATCCCCTTTTCCGTCTTAATTATACATTGATGAATTTTGAAAAATTATTTTCAAGCACATTTTCTTTACAAACAATTTAAAACATACTTAACTCATGAATTTACCGTACGCGGAACCTTTCCGCATTAAAATGGTGGAAGAAATCTATCAATCCACCAGAGAAGAAAGAGAGCAATGGCTTAAAGAAGCTAATTATAACCTTTTCAATTTAAGATCTTCACATGTTTACATCGACCTCCTTACCGATTCCGGAACCGGAGCAATGTCTGACAGACAGTGGTCTGCTTTGATGACCGGAGATGAAAGCTATGCAGGATCCCGCTCTTTTGAACAATTACAGAAAACTGTGGAAAAAATCACAGGATTCAAATATTTACTACCAACCCACCAGGGAAGAGCTGCCGAAAACGTTCTATTCTCAGTATTGGTTAAAGAAGGTGACGTAGTTCCCGGAAACTCTCATTTTGACACCACAAAAGGACATATCGAAATCAGAAAGGCACATGCCATCGATTGTACGATAGACGAAGCTTTTGATATTAATGACCTCCATCCTTTCAAAGGAAACATCAACCTTGAAAAACTGGAAGAAGTTTATAAAAGCCATCCTAAAGAAAATATACCTTTCTGCTTAATTACAATTACCTGTAATTCTTCCGGAGGACAGCCTGTTTCTTTGGAAAATATGAAAGCTGTAAAAGCACTTTCTGATCAATATGGAATCCCGGTATTCTTTGATTCGGCGAGATTTGCAGAGAATGCTTATTTCATCAAAAAAAGAGAAGCTGGACAGGAAAACAGAAGCATTAAAGACATCTGTAAAGAAATTTTCTCTTATGGAGACGGAATGACCATGAGTTCTAAAAAAGATGGTTTAGTAAACATTGGAGGATTCATTGCTTTGAATAACGAAGAAGTTTTCAGAAAAGCATCGAATTTTACGATCATTTACGAAGGATTCATTACCTATGGAGGAATGGCAGGAAGAGATATGGCAGCATTAGCGGTAGGTCTTGATGAGGCTACCGAGTTTGCTTACCTTGAAAGCAGAATTTCCCAGGTTGAATATCTTGGAAATAAACTGATTGAATACGGAATCCCTGTTCAGAAACCTATCGGAGGGCATGCTGTATTCATCGATTCTTTAAACTTTCTTCCGAATGTTTCCCGTGAAGAATATCCGGCACAGACATTAGGCCTGGAAATTTATAAGGAAGCAGGAATCAGAACTGTAGAAATCGGGACTTTATTGGCAGACAGAGATCCTGCTACAAGAGAAAACCGATACCCGAAATTAGAATTGGTACGTCTGGCAATTCCTAGAAGAACCTATACCAATAACCACATGGATTATATTGCTGCAGCCATCAAAAACGTATATGAAAGACGTGACGAAATAGCAAAAGGATATAAGATCACCTGGGAACCGGAAATCTTAAGACACTTTACTGTTCAGCTTGAAAAAGCTTAATCATAAAACCGGAATTTTTTCCGGTTTTTTTATGTACTATCGTTCAAAAGCTTATTAAACAAGAGTTATCTTATCTTTCCTTACTCTTACTGCTATTCCTTACGTAACACACTTACAATCATTCAGATATTATAAATAAATTTACCTTAATAATAAAAATATACCATTCATATTTTTTTATTATACATTATTTATTATGCTTTTCATTTTATTTTTCATAAAACCAGAATCAAATTAATTCATTTTTTGAAATAGGGAATGTTTTTAATTTTAATTTTGTATTTATCTAAAGGAGACTAAAAAATACTTAGAAAACCAACCTGAAAAATACATTATTCCGAAATGAAGAAAATTGCTGTCGTGGGCGCCGGTATTTCCGGCTTAAGCATGGCGAATTACTTAGAAAAATACAAAATTGATTATCACATTTACGAAAGGAGAAAAAAGAAAGATCTGGCAGGTCACGGCTTTCTCATTCCGAAGGAAGGGATGGATTATCTTTATCAAATAATTGATCCGGATCTTATTCATAGACATGGAAGTTTTCTGAAAAAATACACCCAGTATTCCCATACCGGAAAAATTTTGGCAGAAAAGGAACTGGACAATGTTTTTGCGATTTCAAGACATTCACTCATTGATCTGTTAGCCCAAAATATTTCTCCTGAAAAGATCACCTACGAAGAAACCATTATTCCTGATGATCAGCAGAACGGAAAGCTGAAGCTTTCTGACGGAACGTACATTGATGCAGACATCACTGTCATTTCTGACGGTTCCAGAAGCAGAATCAGAAAACATTTTTTTAAGGATGAATCCATGAGAGTAGTACAGGAAAGCGAAGTAGTGAATATCATTCAAAATAAAGAAATTGCAGATTCTATTAAAGATGACTTTATGAAATTTCATCATGAAGAAGGCGGTCTTACTTTCGGAATCCTTAAACTTTCTGATGATACCGTTCTTTGGTATTCTCAGTTTGATAACCAAAAATATACAATTAATGAATGTTCTGCAGAAAACTTAAGGAAATACATGCTTGAAGTTTTTAAAAACTGGCATCCTTTAGTCCCGGAAATCATACAAAAATCAAACTATAAAAATGTACATTTATGGAGTGTTTATGAATTAGAAAATCTCAATCCTTTTTATCATGAAAACTTTGTATTTATCGGTGATGCAGCACATCCACTGATACCATTTACAAGTCAGGGAGTTACTTCAGCATTGAAAGACTCTTTCTTATTAACGAAATATTTAGTTGAAGAAGACAATATACACAAAGCTTTCAGTAAGTATGAGGAAGAAAGAAAACCTGAAATTGAAGTTCACATCAGCAATGGGAGAATATTGCTTAACCAGTTTTTACTTCCATTAAGCCAACAAACAGAAAATATTATACCCATATCTTATAAATAAATATGTTCACCAATAACGATATCAACTTTGAAGCATTAAAAAGAAAGGCCTATAACGGAAGATGGGCTACTCTGGAAGACGGAATTATCCCTCTTACAGCAGCTGATCCGGATTTCAGAACCGCTCCTGAAATAGAACAGGGTATTATCGAATATCTGAAAGACGGTTATCTCAGCTACGGGCCTTTTTCCGGGCTGCCAGAGTTTAAGAAAAGTGTTGCAGATCATTTTAATCAAGAAAAACACGGAAGCTTTTCACCTGAAAATGTATTAGCTGTAAACAGTGCTGCCCAGGGAATGTTTCTGATCGCTTCCTATGTTCTTAACTCCGGAGATGAAGCCATTATTCTGGACCCTGTAGATTTTCTCTTCAAAAAATCTGTAGAAACAGCAGGCGGAAAAGTAACACTCTGCCCTGTTGATACAATAACAGGAGAAATTGACTTTGAAAAACTGGTTTCATTAATCAATCCCAAGACTAAACTGATCAGCATATGCAATCCACACAATCCGCTTGGAAAGGTTTATTCTAAAGAAGTATTAATAAAAGTGGCAGAAATTGCATCCGCCCATGATCTTTGGGTCATGAGTGATGAAATCTGGAGTGATATTATTTATGATCAAAAAGAGTTCCATACCTATTCTTCCGTTTCAGAGAAGGCAAAGAGAAAGAGCTTTACCGTTTATGGGTTTTCAAAATCGTTCGGAATAGCAGGATTGAGAATAGGAGCGGTGCTGTGCAATGATCAGGATATTCTTGAAGATTTTACTGAGAAATCCAATTTTAACTCGACTATAGAAGGGGTTTCCACTTTATCTCAGATTGCCGGAAGTGTAGCGCTGGAAAAGGCAAAGCCCTGGTATAAAGAGTTTTTAGCCCACTTACAGAACAACAGAGACCTTGCTTTTAGATTATTAAGCCGTTCAGAAATTGTGACACCCAATCTTCCTGAGGCGACTTTTGTACTGTTTCCAAAGATTGAAAACGGAATGACCAGTGATGAATTTGCTCAGCATGTCCTAAAACAAGGGAAAGTAGCTATAGTTCCGGGATCAGAAAGGTGGTTCGGGAAAGGAGCGGAGGGACATATCAGAATTTGCTTTTCTACTTCACAGGAAATTTTAGAAGAAGGAATTAACCGACTCATTACAAGTTTTTTGCATTAATATTTTTCATTGAATTTGAAAATTAAATTATTATTTTTCTCAAATACGTGAAATTTAAATAAAATTTAAGATATTCATAACAAATATTTAATTTTACTATTGATTTAAAAACAAATATTGATAATTTTGATCGAATTACTGCTTAAGATTATCATTATGAGAATAAAATACATCAGCATTTTTTTCCTTGGAGCTACTACCCTTTCCTATGCCCAGCAGGTAAAGGATACTTTGAAAGAATCAAAGATTGACGAAGTAGCCATTACCGGAAGCCGAAACAAAAAAAGAACGGTAGTAAATACACCCGTTCCTATAGACATTATAGACATTAAACAGGTAAGCCAGTCAACGGGACAGGTTGAAATCAACCAGCTCTTACAATTTTCTGCACCTTCTTTCAATTCTAATAAACAATCAGGATCTGACGGTGCTGATGCCGTAGATCCAGCCACTTTAAGAGGTCTTGGTCCCGATCAGACCTTACTTTTGCTAAATGGAAAAAGATACCATCAGTCTTCACTGATCAACCTTTTCGGAACCAAAGGAAGAGGAAACACGGGATACGATATGAATACCATCCCGATTGGTGCCATCAAAAGAGTGGAAGTGCTTCGTGACGGAGCTTCCGCACAATATGGTTCGGATGCTATCGCAGGGGTTATCAATGTTATTTTGAATGACCGGGATAAAGGTTTTGAGGGAAATCTATTCACAGGTATGAACCTTTTTAAAAGCCCGGGAAACAATGATGTGGTTTCTGATCACAAAATAGACGGAACTACCTTTGATTTCAGTGGAAATTTAGGAACTAAAATAGGTTCAAAAGGAGGCTTTGGAAACTTTACTGTAGAATTCATCAATAAAGATTACGCCATCCGAAATGCAAATCCGGATCTATATACAGCCCCAAGACAGCGTTTCGGGGATGCAAAAGCTCAGAATATTTACTTTTTCGGAAACATTGAACTACCACTATCTGATGGTCTGAAATTTTATTCCCGTCAAGGTTTCTCCCATAGAAATACCAAGGCTTATGCCTGGACCAGAACGCCGGATGCAGATGGTAATATTCCTGAAGTTTATCCTACAGGATTTAACCCCATTGAAGACACTAGTATTACAGATTTCACGTTTGACAATGGCTTAAAATTCAAGGTTGCCGATTGGGATGTAGATGTTTACAATGCTTTTGGGAACAACAGATTTACCTACCAGATAGATAATACCATTAATGCTACTTTAGGAATCAAATCTCCTACAAGCTTTAATGCTGGTGGGCATTCCCTGCTGCAGAATACAACTGGTTTTAACGCCGTGAAACAATTCAAGGTACTGGAAGGGCTTAACGTTGCTTTCGGATCGGAATTCAGATATGAAAAATTTAATATCATCAAAGGAGAAGAAGCTTCTTACTCCATGTATGATATGAATGGAAATCCTGTAACACCAAACACTCCTCCAAACCTACTTGTTACCAATCCTTTAAGCGGAAATGTAAGACCAGGCGGATCTCAGGGATTCCCAGGCTATTCCACAGATACCGGAAAAAGCAGAAATAACTTCGCGGCCTATGTAGACACTGAATTGGATGTAACAAAAAACTGGATGATAAGCATTGCCGGAAGGTTTGAAAATTATAATGATTTCGGAAGTACTTTAAATGGTAAATTTGCCACAAGATATGCCATTACTCCGCAGTTTGCCTTCAGAGGTTCCGTTTCTACAGGATTCAGAGCGCCTTCTCTGGCTCAGAAATACTACAGCCAACAGTTTACCAACTTCCAGGGAGGCCAGTTGGTTACGATCCAACTAGCTTCTAATGACAGTAAACTAGCAAGCAGTCTTGGAATTCCTCAATTGAAACAGGAAACATCTGTGAATGGAAGTGCCGGATTTACTTTCAACACAGGAAAATTCACAGCAACTGTAGATGGATATTATATTCGCGTAAAAGACAGAATCGTTCTTACCGGATATTTTGCACAAGCAGACTTGCCGGCAGAGGTTCAGGCAGAGAATCCATTTATCGACCAGGTACAGTTTTTCTCCAATGCTATAGATACGAAAACAAAAGGGGTTGACCTTATCTTAAGCTATAGTGAAAACATCGGTTCTGGAAAACTGACTGCTACTCTGGCTGGAAACTATAATGATATGGAAATTACGAAAATAAATACTTCAGAACAGCTGGCTGGGAAAGAAGATATTTATCTGAGCGCGAGAGAAAAGGCTTTTATCCTTGCTTCGGCTCCAAAAACAAAAGTCAATTTAAACCTTAATTATAAGCTGAGCAAATTTAATGTAAACCTGCAGATGGTAAGGTTCGATAAGGTTACCCTAATTGGCTATGATGGTACGGAACAGCTCTATAATCCAAAAGTAACAACCGACCTTTCTTTTGGCTACGAATTCTGTAAGAACCTGAATCTGACTTTAGGAAGTAAAAATTTATTCAACAGATATCCTACTCTACAGACCACTCAGGTGTCAAGCGGAAATACTGAATCCGGAGGTATTTTTGATCCTGTACAGATGGGATTTGCCGGAAGACAGGTTTTCGCCAGACTTAACTTTAAGTTTTAAGAAATGAAGAAAGCCTGCTTTCATACAAAAGCCTACTGAAAATCAGTAGGCTTTTTCTATTTTTTTGAGATTTTATAAAGCTTTCCGCTGTCTGTGACTGCATACAGATTTCCATCCATTCCGTTCAGCACATCACGGAAGCGTTCTTTTTGATCTGCAAGAAGACGTTCTTCTCCTACTACCTTATTATCTTTCATGATAATTCTGTCAATATGTTCGCCACTCAGGCATCCGATAATAAGATTTCCCTTCCATTCCTCGATATTTCCTGTATAGAAAGTAATCCCGCTTGGTGAGATCACAGGATCCCAATAGTATACAGGCTGCTCGGTTCCTTCTTTTTGGGTAATTCCTTTTCCTACTTTATCTCCGGAATATTCAATTCCATAGGTTACATCACCCCAGCCGTAATTTTTTCCCGGTTGGATCAGATTGATTTCATCACCTCCTCTTGGTCCCATTTCCACATCCCAAAGATTTCCATTAGGGTCTATTGCCATACCTTGAGGGTTTCGAACACCGTAAGCATAGATTTCAGGTTTATGGCCGGATTTTCCTATAAAAGGATTTCCCGGAGCCGGTTTCCCATCTTTTGTAATCTTTAAAATTTTCCCAAGATAATTATCTGTTTTCTGAGCATATACACGGGTTACTTTATCTGATCTCTCTCCTGTACTGACAAATAAATGTCCATCTTTATCAAAAGCAAGACGACTTCCATAATGCTTATCTCCATCATAAGAAGGCTCTGCACGAAAAATAACTTTTACTTCTGAAATATTTTTAAGACCTGCCGATAGCTTACCTTTTGCTACAGAGGTTAAGTTTCCTTTCCCAAATGGTTCTGAGAAAGTGAAGTAAATAGTATTATTGGTTTTAAAATCAGGATCAAGAGCTACATCCAGCATTCCTCCCTGCCCTTTTGAATCTACTTTTGGAAAACCTTCTATTTTAGACACCTGTTTTCCGTCTGTGGAAACAACATTCATAGAGCCTTTTTTATCTGTGATAAGGAATCTTCCGTCCGGTAAATTGATAATACCCCAGGGTCTTCCCAAATCTTTATTCAATATTTCTACGGTATAGGCTGTTGTTGTCTTTACTGCTTTAATTCTTGTCTGTCCTTTAAAAGCAGGTTTGTTGTCAGAATTAGGATTTTCTGTCTCAACACTTCCGTCGTTCCCAGTCTTCTGAGCATTTGCATGATTCTCTTTGCATGAGGATAAAAAAAGAAAAAAGCTTACTACAGGAATATAAAATTGATTGATTTTCATATTATTATGATTAGGTTTTATAGAACGAATGGAAAAATAATGCCATAAAATCTGCTCTAAAATAGTATTCTTTGGAGAGAACTGGAAAATTTGCTTTCAAAAAAGAGTAGTAAAGCCTCTTAACACTTTTCAATCTGTTAAAATTTTATTATCAAAATATTCATCTCCAAAACATTATACTGCCTAATAATTTCTTTCGTATTTTTGTTATATACATTCTTTTCTATGGATTTTAAGCTTCAATCAGAATATAAACCTACCGGAGACCAGCCTCAAGCTATTGAAAAACTTACCGAAGGAATAGAAATCGGTGAAAAATATCAAACGCTTCTTGGGGTAACAGGTTCTGGAAAAACCTTTACTGTTGCAAATGTTGTAAAAAATGTACAACGTCCAACCTTAGTACTGGCACACAATAAGACTCTTGCCGCGCAGCTCTTTATGGAATTTAAAGAATTTTTCCCGGAAAATGCCGTGGAATATTTTGTCAGCTACTATGATTACTACCAACCTGAGGCGTATATTGCCACAACAGGTACCTATATCGAGAAAGATCTGAGCATCAATGAAGAGGTAGAAAAACTGCGTCTTTCTGCTACTGCCAGCCTTCTTTCAGGAAGGAGGGATGTTTTAATTGTGGCTTCTGTTTCATGTATTTATGGTATCGGGAATCCTACGGAATTTCATAAATCACTAATTTCTATAGCGATAGGTGAGAAAGTGACAAGAACAGCACTTTTGCACTCACTGGTTAATGCTTTGTATGCCAGAACACTCAATGAATTCCAAAGAGGAACATTCCGTGTGAAAGGCGATGTAATTGATGTTTTCCCTGCTTACGCTGATAATGCGATCAGAATTCAGTTTTTTGGAGATGAAATTGAAAAAATCCAAAGTTTTGACCCTGTTACGGGAAATGTAGAGGATAATTTTGATCAAATACAGATTTACCCTGCTAATCTCTTCGTAACATCGAAAGAAACTTTAAATGGTGCTATTAAAGATATTCAGGATGACATGGTAAAACAGGTTGACTTCTTTAGTTCTGTTGGAAAACCATTAGAAGCAAAACGTCTTCAGGAAAGAACAGAACTGGATCTTGAAATGATCAAAGAATTGGGTTATTGCTCTGGAATTGAAAACTATTCAAGATATCTGGATGGCCGTCTTCCGGGAACAAGACCTTTCTGCCTGATTGACTATTTCCCGAAGGACTTTTTGATGGTCATCGACGAGAGCCATGTTACTGTTCCACAGGTTCATGCCATGTATGGTGGTGACCGAAGCAGAAAGGAAGCATTAGTGGAATATGGTTTCAGGCTTCCGGCAGCAATGGATAACAGACCTTTAAAGTTTGAAGAATTTGAAGCCATTCAGAATCAGGTTATTTATGTTTCCGCAACGCCTGCAGATTATGAACTGGAAAAAACAGGTGGAGCTTATATTGAGCAGATTATCCGACCGACAGGACTTCTTGATCCAATTATTGAGGTGAGACCTTCATTAAATCAAATTGATGACTTAATGGAAGAAATCCAGAAAAGATCTGATGCTGACGAAAGAGTGCTTGTGACTACTTTAACGAAGAAAATGGCAGAAGAACTTACCAAATACTTCACCAAATTCGGAATCAGAACAAGATACATCCACTCAGATGTTGAAACGTTGGAACGTATTCAGATCATGCAGGATCTTCGTTTAGGTCTTTTTGATGTCCTTATCGGCGTCAACTTATTAAGAGAAGGGTTAGATTTACCAGAAGTTTCATTAGTTGCCATTCTGGATGCTGATAAAGAAGGAATGCTGAGAAGCAGAAGATCTATGATCCAAACCGTGGGACGTGCCGCAAGGAATGTAAACGGAAAGGCAATCATGTATGCCGACAAAATCACAAAATCTATGCAGGCTACTTTGGATGAAACCGAATATCGCCGTGCAAAACAAATGCAGTATAATAAAGATAATGGAAAGAAACCTACAGCTTTAAATAAAAAGATTTCTGAAAATCTTGTTGGAAGAAGTAAGGATTTTCCTGATCAGAAATATACTCAAAAAGAAATCATGCAAAAAGTGGCCGAGACAAAGGCAACTTATGCAAATGAAGATATAGAGAAAATGATTGAGCAAAAGCAAAAAGAGATGGAAGCTGCAGCTAAAAATCTTGATTTTATTAAAGCAGCTAAGCTGAGGGATGAAATTTTAGCTTTGAAAGCTTAAAAGAATTGATATAAAAAAGTTTCGGCGGCATCTTTGATGCCGCCGAAATTATATATTGAGATTGTTTTATTCTATAATCCGGTTCTTACCGCTTTCTAAAAAATATAAAAAATTCTATGGAAAACTCATCATAAATAAAAAATGAACTAGCATATTAGGAGTTATTATTTTATTAAACATAAAATATATTAGAAAAAAGAAAATTATGAATAACACAAAAAAAATGCAAAAAAAAATAAAACAATATAAAAAAATCATTAAATTTAAGGTCAGAAAAACAACAAAATGATGAAAAAAGCAGTACAATTATACTTCTTTTTATTTGCTATTTTCTATAGCTATGCCCAAAGTAATGCAACCCGTTTCTTTTACGAACTGTCGTTTAAACCTAAAAAAGATTCCTCTATAATGTTATTTGTTGGTTTATTTCTAAAACAAAAAATAAAATACGTATTATTCATTTTAGCATTCATATTCCATTTTCTTATATTTTTAATTCATGGATTAGGTACTTTTTGGATTTCAATGACAGGATGTCTGATTTTATACTGTTTTGATCCGACAATTACTATGAAAAAAAATATCATAGAAATTAGAAAAGTATTTTCAAGCTATAAAAAGACTTTATTATTATCTGAAAAGACATAATTATGAAAACACAAATTCTCAAATTCCCGATATTACTTCGATTTTTGTCTATTGTACAGTTTATTGTTGTATTAACAATTTGTTTAAAAGGTGATGAATCTCGTAATACAATATATTTTATTTCTATATTGTCATTAATTGTCATTTTAATATTGCTGTTTTCAAAACTTAAAATTATTGTTGATATGAATAATATAAAATATTCTTTTTTTCCATTTATTCCTTTTTATAAAATTTTAAATAAAAAAGATATAAAAAAAGCTTATATCGGTAATCTTATTGATTTCTATTCCACCATTGGATGGGGAATACGCTATTCCAGAAAGTATGGTTGGGGTTATATTTTAGATTCTGAAAAAGTTATTTATATTGAACTATATTCTGGAAAGAAAGTTCTATTGAGTATTAAAAATGAGGATGACTTTTTATTATACTTAAATGTATAACTCTTCTACTATTTAATTGTCTAATAGATATTTAATAAATCGGGAAAGCATTTAAATTAAGAGATGAAATTTTAGCTTTGAAAGCTTAAAAAAATTGATATAAAAAAGTTTCGGCGGCATCTTTTAATCCGCCGA
>NZ_CATKPG010000026.1:0-124652 GCF_949767875.1 Chryseobacterium sp. IT-36CA2
TGCAGAGAGAAAAATTTTAAACATTTGTTTGGAATGTTCGGCGAGAGGGGTTGAAAGCTGGAGAGTTTGGGGGTGAAAGGGGTTTTCAGGAGTAATGAGTAATGAGTAATGAAAGGTATACCTATATATATTATACAATAATAGATATCTTTCTAGAAATATTCTTTTTCCAAGTTGGGGATAAAGCCCGCTTCTATTGAATCGCCAGATACAATTAACCACAGACTGCACGGATTTGCACAGAGAATAATAGATACAATATATATAAGAGAGGTTATAATAGCAGAAATATTATGCATCGTAAGTAAAATGCTTCGACTCTGCTCAGCATGACACTGCTAATACTTACTGCTAAAAAAGCTTAGACATTATCCTGTCATTTTACTTGCTTTAAGGCTCTCGTAAATAAGTTGGGATTCTTGCGGAATGACACAATGGGAATAGCAGGATATCTCCACACTGGTTTGTATAGGAATGATAGATTTAAAAACTTCAACCTGATTACCGAAACCCAGCAACCAGGAACCCGTAACTTTATAACCCATCATTCATCACTCATTATTCATAATTCATAATTTATAATTGACTCCCCTAGCCCTGATAGAAATGGTTACCCCGCAGTATGAGTTGGTGGGTGGGTTTGGGCGTGGGGTGCGCTGGCGCGAGGAGTAGGAATGGATAGCAGGATGAAGCTCCTGAGAATGGTGGAGAGTGAGAGGGGCTGAGAGTGAGGATGATTGTAAGTAGGTTTGAGAGAGATGGAGAAGTGAGATACTAAGAGGTAAGAATAGAAATTCTGATTATTTTAAGGACCTGCGTTAAAAGAAGCGCTTGATCAACATCTTATAGGTATAGTAGCCCAATAAACATCCGATAGCATCTGCTACGATATCCAAAGTTTCCATTGATCTGCCTAATCCCATTTCTTCCTGCAGAATTTCTGTAAGGAATGCATAGATAAGGATGATCTGAAAGAAGTATGAGAATTTTATTTTGGGAAATGCAGCAATAAAAGAAAAACCCAAGGCTGCAAATATGCTTAAATGCAATACCTTATCGATACCGCTGAACATAAACCAGTATTCCTGGTTTTCTTCTCCGGGCTTGAGAAGCATATAAGTAAGAAATGCCCAATAAATGGGCAATATCTTACTAAATATTTTTGAAATCTTATCCAATGATTGCTTTGTAATCATCTGCAGAAAGTAACTCAGACTGATCTGCCCCATCAGCAATTTCCAATTTGATGATCCATCCATCTCCATAAGGATCTGTATTTAACAATTCTGGCTGACCTTCTAAGTCTTCATTAAATGCAATAACCTTTCCTGCGATAGGTAAGAATAGATCTGAAACAGTCTTTACTGCTTCTACACTTCCGAAAACATCTCCTCCATTAAGATCATCATCTACAGTATCTACATCTACGTATACGATGTCTCCAAGTTCTCCCTGAGCAAAGTCTGTAATACCAATTGTAGCTACATTACCTTCGATCTTGATCCATTCGTGATCTTTCGTGTACTTTAATTCTGATGGTGTGTTCATTTTTTAATTTTTATTTTGTACAAATGTATTCAAAAATATACTAGCTTCAAATATTGGATATAAAAAAAGTCCTTCAAAACTGAAGGACTTTTAAGTTTGTATCTTTTTTAGAATCCGCCTCCGGATTCTCCGAATGTAAATGTGGCAGAGATACCTGCTCTGATCGTTGACAGTGGAAATGCTGTGGAGATCTTATACTTTGAGGTCATCTGTTCGTAGAATACTCTCAGGTTAAGATTCTCGGAAACATTATAGTCTGCAGAAAGTTTGATATTCATCAATCTCTGTCCTCCTGTTACCTGTGCATCGTTTAGAAGAATATTCATAATGGAGGTTTTGCTGTCTCTTAATGAAATATCTCCTCTGATGTTCAGGTCACTTCCTTTTCCTCTTGTTCCTCGTCCTCTGATGTTAGCTGTTCCCAATCTGAAGTTTCTAATAATATATCCAAGACCTACTCGATATTCTGTATTAGCATCTTCAGTAAGCGTCTGGTTAACTAATCCCAATACCATCATTCTTGTTTTATTATACTCGATTCTGAACTGCATATTATTTCTCATGGTAACATCTACTCCGATGAGGGGTGAGAAAGATTCTACATATCCTACCTGTGCGAATGTATATGGATTGATTTTATCCCCCTCATTTTTAAGTACGTTACCTGCATTATCCACAGTTTGATAGTACCCACCCGGATTACCATGATAATCTACATTACTCTGGATTCCTGTAGCAGTATAAGTTGCTGTATACCCATGTAGGATATCGAACTTCGTAAACTGTCCGCTTATTATCGGAATATTTTTTAATCCCGAGTAAACAATTCTCCAGTTTGGTAATGGGAACCCTGATTTTTTAGGATTACCCATTGGTGTCACAGATTTGCCTTCCATAGCTGCTCTAAAGGCAGGAATCAATACATAAGCATTTCCAATACTGTAATGCTGAGCAAATCCATTGTTATCCAGTGCTCCTGTACCTCCAAGTTGTTGTGACAGGGCTCTTGCATTTTCTCTGATAGCCTGGTAAACTGCCTGCCCATCTTTAAATGAAGTGCTAAGAAGCATTGTTGTGTTGGAATACGTTGTCAATTCGCTGGCAAATGTAAAGCCAGGATCAGGAACTCCGTTATTTGTATAGTTAAATCCTGTATGTGAGAAGTTACTGTTAAAAGTATGCAACACATTTAAATCAATCCTTAAATCATTCATTGGCATTACCTGTAAGTCTGCCCTCAATTCTTTAGTAGACATTCTTTGATATGGATCTGTCATATAATTGGAACCACTCACCCATCCGTTTTCCATTACTGTTCTTCTGATGTCTGCCTGTGATCCAAAAAGGAATCCGATTGTTGGCCCTCCTAGCGTTTGTCCGGATCCATACCAGTTTGGAGCAGACAATAATCCTGGAAGTACAGTACCATTATTTTCAGTGTAGCTTACATTCAACTGTTTGAAAGAGGTAAGGAAGAATGCAGCACTTTGAAGTGGGGTAAGTCTATTTTTAAACTTATACTTTTTATATCTGTATCTGTTCTTCTCCCATTGTTTTGTATAAACATTGTTCAGAGAGTCCATCTCCTGTTTGCGTTTCTGAAGCTTGGCATTTATATTTTTAAAATAATTAAACTGCCCAAAGAACTTAGGAAGGTCTGCAGAACCTGTTACCTGAATAACATTGGTATTCTGTCCCACAGATCCTAAACTTTGCAGCTGATTGGTTTGAGGATCCACAAATCTAAGCAATGAAGTAGATCTTGCAGCCCAGTTATAAGTAAATCCGTATCCTACCTCAGCATCAATGAAATCCAGATAAGGTAAATACTGGAACGGCAGTTTATAATTCAACTGTGCTCTGTGGTTATACAATACAGGTCTTCCAGCTCTGAATACATTTCCAAAAACCGATTTGTTGTCCATCGAGTTTACGTCCAGATTGTCATTAAGGGTTCTGGTTGCTGAATTGATTTCTAGTTTTAATGATTTTGTGAAATTGAACCCTAAACCGTACTGCCATCCAAAGAAGAAGTTTCTGCTTCTGATGACATTGGCATTACTATACATATCTCCACTAAGGATAGCTTCTACATTTCTGAACTCAAGCTCATTGTAATTTCTATCAATTTCAGTTCTGAAAGATATTCTTGTAGGGATAGGATTAAAATTGAATTCCTTCACCCATCTCAAATATTTCGTAGATTTTGCAGTATCGCTGATCATTTTATTGAAAGGCTTAATTACCCACGGTTTAAACGTGTAGTTATAATCAATATATCCTCTCAAATATTGTTTGTAATCTTTTTTTCTATAAATATCTCTGAAATAGTCATCGTTATAAACAGCCGTTACCGAAACGTTTTCAATGTCATAAAACTTAGGCTTTTTATTTGGATTTACTCTTTCCTTATGCATATTAACGACTCCTATACTTCTCTGCTGAGTGTATGTTCTCGCTACTTTTTTCAACTGATCCTTATTGGGTGCCTTATTGAATTCCACGTCGGTATCCAGAGGGTTATATTTCGGATCTTCAATAGTCTGTGAATAAGAATAGTTTAAAGGAATCTTCACTCCTGTTTTTTCCGGAAGGAATTTGTCTAAATTAACAGCAGTATTAATGCTGAATGCTGATTGGGTAGACTGTGTTCTTTCTGCCGGTTTAGAATCAATATTTCCGAAACCAACTGAAGTATAAGATGCATTTGCATTCACTGTTGCAAGATCTCCCATGTTAAAGTTCAGGCTGGCATTTCCTGCATATCCTCCATCATTTTCAATTTCAGAAAGACGGATTTCGTTTACCCATAATATTCTGGTTATTCCGGCACCACCTCTTACATCTGCATTTCTTACCCCAATCATAATGGTGGTAATATTTCCTAAGCTTGGTCTACCTTTAATATAAATATTTTTGAAAGGTTCCTGGTATGCAAGATCCATTGTTCTATTGGTAACCGCTACTCCCGATTTATCTCTCCTGATCTTAGCATCTACAAAATTTTGAACATCGAAATCAACTTCGTTTTCCATTGGCCAGATTTCCATAGGAGCTGTTGCCGTTGTTGGAGTCATTTTTAATGATGATTCATATTCGTAATAGTTATCAGTAGCATCACTTCCGAAACGAATAAAGAATTTGGTTTTCTCATCCATTCCTATTACTCTGTTCAATGGATCGTGAGCGTGTACAAATAATTTCAGCTTTTTGTATCTTCTCATATCCAATGTTGTATTTTTGAATACCCCTCTTGCTTCTGATTTAAGATCAGTTACTTTCATGTAAAGTGAAGCTTCATTTTGTCTCTGAGCTCCTGCATTTCCACTTAATACCTGTCTGTCAATTCCTGGAGGCAATACATACGGAGGCTGGTTCAGTGCATTTTCTTCAATATTTACACTTCCTACTTCAAAGTTCGGATCTGCCACAGTACCTGTTCCTTCTTCTGGTGCGGTAACAACTGTACTGGCGATTTTACTATCATACTTTCTCCAGTCTGATCTTACAAGATCCATTGTTCCGAATCTTAAAGTAGAGGTCTGATCGAACCCTGCCAACATTAATCTTGCAAATCTTACATTGTTCAATACTGAAGGATCATGTGATCCTTCCTGTGGGTCATACTTAGATACCGGGATTCTGAATAAATACCATTTGACATCTGAAGTCTGCCCATTCTGGAATGTTGCTTTTACCGTTTTAACATCTACAATATTATTATTTCCCCCAAGTGTCAAGCTAGGTTGGTCAAGTTTAATAACATACTGGTTATAGTTTTCTGTCTGATCAAGGTTATAATCTTTATTGATATCTTCAGCATCCGGAGTTTGAGAAGCTACGTTCAATGAGTTCGCTTCTGAGTTTCCTTCCGGGTTTCTGAAATATTTGTAACGCTCCACCACTGACGACGCCTGAGATCCTGTAAATTTATCAGAAAGATAGAACACGAAGTCATCCACTGCAGGGTCAGCAATATTGGTTACCGGGTTTACAAATGTATTTCCGAATCTCATTGCTTCCTGATCAGAAGTAAGACCGTCATAACCGGCATCCTGTACTCTTCTGTCATCTCCTTCTGTAGAGAATGCATATAAGATTGGTGGCTGTTTTGGCTGAACTCCCCAATTTGAATTGGTGGTAGATGATGGTGTAACAGGAGTTGGAAGTCCGTTTTCGTATTGCATTTTTCCATCCTTCAGAACATCTTCTGAAACGTTTCCTAAATGCAGTAAAAGTCTTGGATCAGTTCCCAGAGTTTTACCATCGGCATAAGGGTCCATCATCCAGAATTCAACGTATTCAATATTGGAAGCAACGAAGTTCGGAACACTGATTGATCTCATAATTCCTCCCCATCTGCTTTGTACCTGCTCTGTTACTGGGTTTACGTTGTATGGTCCTTTTTCTTTAGGGAAATAAGAGATATCGAAAGTATTGGTGAAAGTTTGCTCTCCTGCTACGAAATCTCTGTTGTTATAAATCTCCGAATATTGTACTCTTCTTGAAGCATGGTTGGATACGGACTGAGGTGTAATTCCTGAAGGCGCTTTTCCTCCAACCCCCCAGAATCTTGGGTCAATATTATACCAAGTTAATAGTCCTCTTCCATACCCACTTGTTAAATCGTCATTGCCAGGCACTGTGTTAAATGGCGGCAAGGTATTTTTTTCTGGTTTTGAAGCTAAGCTCCATGCAGCAGGTTCTTTTAATGAGATCTTCGAGGTGGTTTGCTCAAAATCGTCAATATATGACTGGTTGTTTGTTCCTTTATTCAATCCAGGTATCAGATAGGCGCCTTCCATCTTAAAGTTGATGTTGGATGGGGCTTCGGTTTTTACCATCGGTATTTTATTGGCAAATCTGGTTAGATAAGGAGCCTGATTGTTATACATCAGGTTAATTCCTGCCATGGTATTGTTTACCGCTTCCTGCCCGAAGTTTACTTTCTGGGTCAATGGAGATTCTGAGTAATTGATTACCGTTCCTCCTAAGATAAAGTTTTCACTGAACCTTCTTTCCAAATTTAATCCTAAGAATCTTTTTCTTTGGGTATTAAATGTCAACTGATTTTCTAATGAAATATTAATTGCCTGCCCGGATTGTTTTACATTTTCATTGATAATGGTAACCGTCCCAAGCATGTAGTCTACTGTATAGTCTACACCTTCTGTAAGCTGTACCCCATTTGCAGCCACTTTCACTGATCCCTGAGGAACGTTTACCGCTCCTAAAGAAATACCTTGTCCCTGAACTCCTTTGTAACGGCCTTCCAATGTATATCTTTGAGAAAGGTTACTGGAAAGCACAGACTGCTTTTGTTTGGTATAAAGATCCTGGAAGACATACTGAGGATCACTGGTTCCTAATTTGGATTCCAGATATTTTCCGAAAGGCTGTACTTTGGTAAAGATTACCCTTCCTGTTTCCGGTCTAATGGTAGTTCCGGGAACAAAATCGAAAATACCATCTCCTTTGGATCCGTCTTTGTTATTCTGGATGTCATTATTCATATTAAGACGATCCCAGTTGAATAACTTCAGTAAGTTCTGATCTTTTACAGGGGTATCCGGAAGATAATTTACCTTACCTCCGGTTTTCGGGTCTCTATAGTATACATTCAGAATAAATCCGTCCTGTGCTACCTGACCTGCATCTATTGAATAGATATTCTTCATCATCAGATCCCACATAGGAGACTGAGTGTTCACTTTATTATTTACTCTTAATACTTTTGTGATCAGCACTGGGCTTTCTTCAGAAAATTCCCCTACTTTGTATACTTTGTTGCTTCCATTAACAGTATAAGAATATGAAACAGCTAAAAGCTGCTGATCATTTAGTTTTTGATTTAATGAAATATATCCAAGCTGTGGCTGAAAGGTAAACTCATTAGCATTAAGCTTTCTCGCTTTTGTATTGTAGATAAATTGTTCTCCATTATCATAAGGCGTAGGGTCTCCCGGAAGCACCTGTCCCTGGAAAATAGTCCCATAGTTTTTTCCAGCTTCTCTGGATCCTGCTACTGATGAAACCCCATCATATAAACCGTTCAGAGAGTTATCAGGTAAAGTAAATCCACCAGCTGCTTCCCCAAGGTCTCTAATCCCGATAATACTTTTCTGATAAGCAAGATTACTATTCCCTTGATCAAGTACCCAAACTTCCATTCTAGTAATATTGATGGTTGAGTTGATCTGTGGATAATTAATTAAGGCATCATCATATTTGTTCAGGAAATAATGTCCTAAAAAGAAGTGTTGGTTTTCTTCATAATCAATGGCATTGACTTTAAAGTTGTTCATAACCCCACCACCCTGTACGACAATATTACGAGCCTCACCCTGTTGTTGGGAAAGAACTACTGTTCCAAATGTTTTTCCTAACTGGAATTCGGTTTTCACCCCGAACAATGATTGTGAGCCACGGATCAGACTGGTTGAAAGCGGCATATTTACGTTACCAAATTCAACTCTTTTAATGATTTTATCTTCTCCTCCTTCATTGGGTTTATCTACATTTCCAAGACCTTTGCTTTGAAGGTCTTTCCAGCTTCCTTTTGCCTGCCAAACAAGGTTCATTCTGTTTTCGAAAGCAAAACCACTCTGGGTATCATAATTGGCTTTTAACTGAAGGTTTTCCCCTACCTTACCTAATAATCCCAGCTGAATTCTCTGATCAATATCAAAGGTAAAATTGGTCCTGTTTTGAGGCAGGATCATCGGGTTGTCAATTTTTTGGTAAAGTCCGGCAAAATCCAGAGATGCATACCCTGAAGGAATGATTTCAATTTTATTACCTCCGAAAATGGTTTCGAAAAGCCTGTTATTGATCATTACAGAAGGGATAAGTCCCTTCCTCCTTGCATCTGATTTGTCTTTTCTGAAAAGGAGGTTGTACTTATCAGATTTCTCCTTATAGTAAGCTTTAGTCTGGGTAGCGAGCATATATTGTTTATACTCTTCCGGAGACATTGCTGTAGGAGGACCTGTAATGGTATTTCCGATTTTGGGATATACGTAGTACATCCCGGTTTTTATGTCGTAATAGGCTTCATACCTCGTAGGGTCAGCCACTTCATATTGTTTTCTTATGATCGCCGTATCTCTCTGTACCTGTGCAAAAGCACCGACAGACATAAACAGGAACGACAGGAACAAAAATATGTTAAGATGCTTAATATTCGCCACCAAATGTTAAATGTTTTTTAAGATTTGTTTAACCAATTCTTCCACCGAGATGTTTGGATTTTGTTTTATTATTCTATCCGCAATCTTCTCACTCGCACGCTTAGGAATTCCTAAAACTTCTAATGCAGATAACGATTCTTCCTTGATTTTATTATCTACCATCACAGAAATGTTCGCATTCGGATCGCTGTATTTCTGTACTTTATCTTTAAGATCTACAATAATTCTTTCGGCCGTTTTTGCACCAATTCCTTTTGCTTTTTGAATCAACGCACTGTTTCCGGAAAGGATTGCAGAAGCGATCTCATCAAGGCTTAACGTAGACAGCAGGATAAGTGCCGACACAGCTCCCACTCCATTAACACTAATTAACAGATTGAACATTTCTTTTTCTGAACGTGTGTTAAATCCAAAGAGGAGATGAGCATCTTCACGAATGATCTGCTGGATAAATAAAAAGGTCTGCTGATTCAAAACCAGCGTCTGTGAGGTCATCAAACTGATTCCCACGTAGTAACCAACCCCTTGTACATTGATGACTGCGTAGGTAGGCGTAAGTTCTTGAACGTTGCCTTGTAAAGAAAATATCATTATTAATTTTTAAAACTCCCAAATATAGCAATTTAAACTAATTAATGTTTTCATTTCACGTGCGAATGATTTTTAACTTAATTTTTAGGTAAGAATTCAATGAATTAACATAAAAGCAAAAGACTCCAAAATATGGAGTCTTTTATTATCTCAACACGGTTTAAAGTGTCATTTTTTAATAAGAAAATCTAATTTAGTTTGATTTCTTTTCTCTTCTTTGAGCATCAAGAACAGCAATGGTAGCAAGGTTTACAATTTCATCTACGCTTGAACGCATCTGAAGTACGTGTACTGGCTGCTTTAATCCCATCAATATTGGTCCAATAACCTGTGCTACTTTCATTCCTCTCAGAATTTTGTAAGAAAGGTTGGCACTTTCCAGGTTCGGGAAGATGAAGGTGTTGGCAGGTGTAGTTCCTAATTTTGAGAAAGGATAATCGCTCAGGTGATCTGCATTCATTGCAAAATCCGGCTGAATTTCACCATCCACAACCATTTTAGGGAATTTCTCATGAAGGATGCTTACTGCTTTTGCTACTTTTTTAGAAGTTTCAGAGATCGCAGCGAAGTTTTCAAATCCAAGCATTGCAATTCTTGGTTCGATAGCGAAAGATTTCACTGTAAATTCTGCCATTTTAGCAATATTTACAAGATCTTCTGATGTAGGATTCTGGTTGATAGATGTATCTGCGAAGAAAATAGGTTTCTTTTCAGATAGAATCATCATCATTGCCGCTACTTTATCTACTCCTTTATCTTTTTCAATCACTTCAAGAACAGGGCGTAAAACTGAAGTATAGTTTTTTGAGAATCCTACGATAAGACCGTCAGTATCTCCGTGTTTCAGCATCAAAGGTCCGAAATAGTCTCTCTGACGTACATATCTTTTGGCTTTGTACTCGTTCATTCCTTTTCTCTGACGAAGTTTCCAAAGGGTTTCTCTGTATTTTTTTCTGTTTTCTTTCTGATCATCATCACTTGGATCAATGATGGGAACATCCAGAGTAATTCCGTAACGCTCCATTTGCTCCTTGATGTATTTTTTATCTCCTAAAAGACTTGGGTAAGCAATTCCTTCTTCATACAGAATCTGAGCAGCTTTCAATACATTGTATTCTTCAGCATTTCCAAGGGTGATTCTTTTCGGATTGGATTTTGCACGGCTCTGCATCATTCTTACCAATCTTTCATCTCTACCCATTCTATCTAAAAGCTGGTGTTCGTATTCTTCAAAATCCGTAATGGTTTTTCTTGCAACACCACTTTCAATAGCTGCTTTTGCCACAGCGCTTGATACTTTAGTGATCAATCTGTTATCAAAAGGTTTTGGAATAAAGTATTCTCTTCCGAACTGAAGGTTTTGAACGTTGTATGCTAAAATTACAGCTTCAGGCACTGGTTCTTTTGCCAAATCAGCAATCGCGTGTACTGCTGCAAGTTTCATTTCTTCATTAATTCCTGTAGCTTGTACATCTAATGCACCACGGAAGATATAAGGGAATCCTAATACGTTGTTTACCTGGTTAGGATAATCACTTCTTCCTGTTGCCATGATTACATCTTTACGGGTTTCAAGAGCAAGATCGTAAGCAATTTCCGGATCAGGATTAGCTAAAGCGAATACGATAGGGTTTTCGTTCATGCTCAAAAGCATTTCCGGAGTCATTACGTTTCCTTTTGACAATCCTACAAAAACATCAGATCCTTTTACTGCATCTTCTAATGTTTCAATGTCTGTTTCAACGATGAAATCTAGTTTTTCAGGAGTAAGGTTTTCTCTTTTATGATTGATAACTCCCTTACTGTCGCACATCAGGACGTTTTCTTTTTTCAATCCTAATGAAATATAAAGCTTGGTACATGCAATAGCTGCTGCACCCGCTCCGTTCACCACCATTTTCACTTTATCAATATCTTTATTGGCAATCTGCAGAGAGTTGATCAATGCAGCTGCTGAGATAATTGCTGTTCCGTGCTGGTCATCGTGCATCAAAGGAATATTCAATTCCTCTTTCAGCTTTTGTTCTATATAAAAAGCTTCAGGAGCTTTAATATCTTCCAGGTTGATTCCTCCAAAAGTAGGAGCAATACCTTTTACAATTTCAATAAATTTATCAGGGTCTTTTTCGTCGATCTCAATATCAAAAACGTTGATATCTGCAAAGATTTTGAATAAAAGTCCTTTCCCTTCCATTACCGGTTTTGAAGCTTCAGCCCCGATGTCTCCCAGTCCAAGTACGGCAGTACCGTTAGAAATTACTGCTACCAGGTTTCCTTTTCCTGTATAATCATACACAGTTTCAGGCTTATCATGAATTTCCATACAAGGAACTGCTACTCCCGGAGAATAAGCCAGCGAAAGGTCTCTTTGAGAAGAGTGTGGCTTTGATGGGATAACTTCAATTTTTCCTTTGGGTTCTGCTTTATGATAATCTAGCGCGGCCTGGCTAAAGTTCTTTCCGTCACGATTGTTGTTACTTGACATAAAATTTTGTTTTTTGTTAAAGTATGTATTTAATGTGGTAATCTACTAAGCTTTCAATTGGTTTCTGAACTACATGTCCCACATTTAAATTAAGCTCTGCTGCTGCAGAACGTAGAATATTTTCATAATAATATGCTATTGATCCTATGAAATTGATCTCCGCTTCTTTTGATTCTTCATAAGGAAGAACCTGGAATTCGAAGAAGCTCAGCATTTCATCAAAAACCATTTTCTTAAAATAAGGATGATCCTTTCTTTCTACAACAAATTTATTGAAATTAGCGAGATAAGCATTAGGCATGGAAGTATGGTACATGTTCTTAAGCACCTCTTCAATGGAAAGATGATAAGTATCTTCAAATTCTTGATGAAGGTCATCCGGAAGTTTCTGCATGAAATATCTTCTCACCAGCTGTTTTCCTATAGAACTGCCGTTTCCGTCATCCATAAGAAAGCCAAGCGAAGGAAGTTTCACTTTCAGATCTGTTCCGTCAAAATAGCAAGAATTGGATCCTGTTCCAAGAATACATACTATTGCAGGTTTTCCGTTATATGCAGCATAAGCTGCGGCAGTAAGATCTTCTTTCACTATTATTTCGGCTTTGGTAAAAACCCTTTGAAGTTCTTTTTGAATAATTGCACGGTTGGATGCAATTCCACATCCTGAACCATAGAAAAAGACTTTAGTTATAGAGTTTTTGACAGCACCAAGATTTGTATTTTTTTCTATTTCCGGTACAATAAGTTCTGCTTTGGTATTATTAGGATTGAAACCGATTGTTTCTGTTTTTAAAAAGACTTTTTGAAAGTCATCCAAAATCACCCAATCACATTTTGTAGAACCACCATCAACAATAGCAACCATGTTTATCATTTTTATTTTAAGGGTGCTAAATTAGGAATTTATCTTCAATTAGCATTTAAAACAATCTGGAAGCTGTCTAAAATCATTAATGTTTAATCTGTGTTTTTTTTTCGTTGAATTGTATTAACCAATCTTCTATTTCATCTTCCAGATAGGAAGTCTGTAATACCATAGCATTGATAAAATCATCAGGCACTGGTTCTCCTTTGGAGTTTTCAAGATTCCACAATTCGTTTGACATATTTTCATATTCGGAATACACTCTTTTGAAGCGGGAATTTTCTTTCTCAAGAGCCTCAATATTTTTCTGTTGAAGCTGGAATTTTCTGTATTTGTTTTGACTTTTCATACAAATATTATTAATAATTGGTCATAAAATGTTGGAGTATATGCTCTTAATCGTGCACTACAAGATAGAAAAAACCATCAACACAAGAAGTTGAAAATGAATTTATTATCAGGTCTTTATTACATCATTCTGAGTATTAAAATTAGAAATAATTTTTATTAAAAAAAATATTTTAACAACTTTTTTCAGTGTTTAACATATAGTTATAAATTTGCACAATCATATTGTGAAGTTCTCCGGTTATTGATATTCTAAAACAATTCTTAATAAGAGAAAAATATAATAAAGCATTTGCCTTTTCAGATTGCAGCTGTTTCATTACTTACACAATCTGTACAAATATTTTTTAGATTAAAATTGAATGAAAGAAATACTCATACGTCAGAAACAGGTTTTGTTCTTCATCATTGCAGGAGGGCTGAGTGCTATTGTAGAAATAGGCAGCTTTAAGATATTCAGTACCTATCTTCCTCATTTTTTTGTTAGAGAGACTAACTTCTATGGAGTACATTATCCTTTAAGTAATATATTTTCTACCAGCTGCGGGATTATTACCAATTACTTTCTGAGTATCTGGTTTGTTTTTGAAAGAGGAAAACATTCCAAGAGAAAAGAGTTCGCTTATTTTATGGTAGTATCTTTCTTTTCTACTTTACTCAGTTTAGGTTTTTTCCAGATATTCTACAGCTTTATATTTAAAGATAATATCAATTTATTTTTTTATACCTTGAGCCCGGAAATGATCAGTAAAATTGCTGCAATTGTGCTGGTTTCCATTCTGAATTATTCGATAAAGAAGAAAGTAATTTTTAACGGTTAAGCTGTGACAAAAATTTTAAATTATCTCTGGAGATTCTGGCTGCTGCTGTTGGCTTTTTTTCTGACGGTTATTATCGGAATCCCGGTCTATATTTTATCCTTTAATAAAAAGCATTATAAATACGGATATAAACTTGTCAGACTCTGGTGTTTCGGGATGTTCTACGGAATGGGTTTCAGATATGACCTGATTAAACTTTCGGAGCAGGAAAAAGATAAGAATATACCTTATGTATTTATTTCCAATCATACTTCCATCATGGACATTATGCTTGTCTGCATTCTTTCTCCACATCATCCGATCTGTTTTGTAGGAAAAAAAGAGCTGGTAAAGATTCCTATTTTCGGAACCATATATAAAAGAATCTGTGTCATGGTAGACAGAGCAAGTGCCAAAAGCCGTGCAGATGTATACCGCAGATGTGCAGAGAAGATGGAAGAAGGCAACAGCATTGCTATTTTTCCTGAAGGTGGTGTCCCTGATGATACTTCTATTATTCTTGATGATTTTAAGGACGGCGCATTTATGCTGTCATCAAAACATCATTCTCCTATAGCTGTTTATACCTTTGTGGGACTCAAGGAAATGTTCCCGTTTGAGAACTCAAAAGGCTATCCTGGACGAGTAAAGGTATATTTCAATGGAACCATGGAGCCCACTGATTCGCCAAAAGACTTAAAGGCAGAGGCTTATGAGAAAATAAAAAAAACCTTAATTAGGTATTCCGTTGAAAGGAAATAGTTATATTTGTTTGTGAAATCTATAATAAATATGTCAAATTATTCTAAACAAACCAATTGGGCTCAATTCATTCCGTTGGTTACTGTATTCTTCTTTTGGGGATTTGTAGCCGCCAGTAATGATATTCTGATCCCTGTTTTTCAAAAAGCCTTCAATCTATCCCAAACTGAAAGTATGCTGGTACAGATATGCTTTTATGTAGCGTATACTGTAGGTTCTTTAATTTATATGCTTGTATCAAAGAGCCTGAAACAGGATTTGATCAATAAAATCGGGTACAAAAACGGTCTTATTGTGGGACTTCTTATTTCCGCAATGGGAACTTTATTGTTTTATCCGGCTGCCAATATGCATTCTTTCCCTCTAATGATCTCCGGATTATTTATTGTAGGTTTAGGATTCTCTCTTCAGCAGATTGTTGCCAACCCGCTTGCTATTGAAGTAGGTCCTACAGAAACAGGATCTCAGCGATTAACAATGGCTGGAGGTATCAACAATTTAGGAACTACCATAGGACCGCTTATTGTTGCGTTTGCTATTTTTGGTTCTGCCGGCGCTGGTAATACGGAAGCAAGTATTGAAAGTGTAAAAATACCTTATCTGATATTAGGAGCAGCTTTCGCTCTTGTAGCTTTAATGCTTAAATTTTCCTCTCTTCCTGCTGTAACTCCTACTAATACTGAGAATACAGATGATAAAACTCCGGGAGAGCATAGAACATCAGCTTTCCAGTATCCTCAATTGGTTATGGGAATGATCGCAATCTTCGTGTATGTGGGGGTGGAAGTTTCTACAGCAAGTAACCTTCCCGCTTATATGGAAAAGAATTTAGGATTTGAAACCAAAGATGTAGCCCCTTATATTTCTTTATACTGGGCATCATTGATGATTGGCCGTTGGACAGGTGCTGTAGAGGCATTTGACGTGAATGCAGGTTTCAAAAAGATCTTAAGATTTTTAGCTCCTTATCTGGCATTTGGTGTATTTTTATTTGTAAACGCACTTGCTAAGCATGATCTTTCTCCATTCTATGTATATGGGTTTATTATTATTGCGATGATCATCTGTGATATCTTAAGTAAAGGAAACCCAGCAAGAATGCTTCTGATCTTCTCTTTAGCAGGGATTACAGCTTTGCTTATAGGGATGTTTACTACGGGAATGGTATCTGTGTATGCATTTACGAGTGTAGGTCTTTTCTGTTCTACTTTATGGCCATGTATCTTCGCATTGGCGATCAACGGACTTGGAAAGCACACCAACCAAGGTTCAGGATACCTTATTATGATGATTATGGGAGGAGGTATCGTAAGCTTTATACAGGGTTATATTGCAGATCTTATCAATATTCACTTTAGTTATATCGTAGGGGTGATTTGTTTTGCTTATCTTGCATTCTATGCGATCCGTGTGACTGGGATTCTAAAAGCTCAGGGCATTGATCTTAATAAAATATCTAAAGGTAGTGGTCATTAATATAACAAAAACAATATATAAAAAGAAACGATTTTGGGCAGGTATATTACTTGCCCAATTTCTTTTGTTCTATGTCTTCTCAAAATCAGGGATCATGATTTCTTTTTTTGAGAACTTTTTTGAGCTTCAAAAAGAAATTCACCAGATGCTATTCAGCTGGGTTCCTTTTTCTATGGGAGATCTTATATATATTGTGCTGGGAGTTCTCCTTTTGTATTATGTAATCACTTTATTCAGGAAGGAAAGAAGAAGTAACTCTTTAATCAGAATCCTGATGATCATCAATATTTTTTATTTTATTTATCAGGTATTTTGGGGAATGCTGTATTTCCAGACTCCTATCATCAAAAAATTGGCGAGCCAGAAAGAACCGGAAATAGAAAAAGCAAAAAGGCTTGCTATTACCTATCTTGAAAAATGTAAAACAACACGGCAGTCTGTAAAAGAAGATGGCAATGGAATATTTATCATTACCAACCTTACCTCTATACAAAAAGAAATTCTATCTCAACAGACAAAGCTGCCTTCATATATTTCGGATAAAAAAACACCTCAAGTATTAGATATTAAACCCAGTTTATTCAAAAATATAATGAGTTTTACAGGGATTTTGGGATACTACAATCCTTTCACCGCAGAAGCTCAGTATAATCCTGAACTGCCCCATACATTCATTCCTTTTACCACTGCCCATGAAAGCTCTCATCAGCTTGGTTTTGCGCGCGAGCAGGAGGCCAATTTTGTGGGGTATTTAATAGGAATTCATTCCAATAATTTGGAGTTGAGATACAGCACTGAGTTTTTTACTTTAAAGAGTCTTTTAAGATTTATCGTGGAGGAAGATCCCGAGTTTGTAAAGAATATTCTTCATCAGTATTCTCCTGCTATGAAAAGAGACAGGGCTTACGAAAAGAGCTTCGTTTTAAGCCATCAGGGCTGGCTGGATGATTTCTTTGGATTTACCAATAACCTGTTCCTGAAAAGCAATCAGCAAGAAGGCTCTGTTACCTATTCTTACTTTATAGATCTTCTCTTAAACTATGAAAATACATAAAAAAAGAATCGTATCAGGCGATACGATTCTAAAAACACAAATGATGAAAAAAAATTTATTACCTTGACTTGTTCCCTCATTCAAGGCGATGTAAAAGTACGACATATTTTATAAATACAAAAACATTTCCCTCCTTTTTTAAAACTTTAAGAAAACTTTATGATTTTTTATGTTTTTTTGAGTTCACATCCCAACTTAACAAATCACAACCAACTCCCCTATTTAATGTAAAAATATCGTTTAAATAACCTATAACCTATTAATTATTTACAAAATTAAACGATTGTTTAAATAGATAATATTCTACTTTTCCTATTTTTTACCATTTTAAAAATAGGAGTTATCTACACTATTTTATGAGATATCTCTACAATTTGATCTTCAAAATTTCAAAGATTTTGTGAGCGAAAAAACATTGGCAATTTTTATTCTATTTACTCATTTAAAAGCAAAAATTCTATAGAAATAACAATCTTCCATTTTATCCAGATAAGTTTTAGAATTTTGCCTTCTTTTTATCCATTCAAAAGAAACTTTTGCAACTTGAGAAACACTTCAATCCGTGTAAAAAATAATCTAATCCAATCAAATAACATACTTTACAATCTACATTTAAATCCACATTTTATAAAATAAAATATTGAAAGTCAAACTAAATCTATCAACAACCACTTATATCTCACTAATAAAAGAAAAAATTTTTTGTTTATTTAAAACATCTGTGTATTTTAGATAAAAATATTAATATGATTTTTGACAAACTAATTAACCACTTAAAACTCGATAAACAGGAATTTATTTTCCAGTTCAACTCCCATCCCAATTACCCATCTGCACTGGCTTTCAGTGACACCCTTAACTTTATGGGGGTAAAAAATGACGCTTATGAACTAGACAAAGAATATTGGGACGAACTTCCGGGAGAATTTATTGCCATTGTTGAGAACTCATTCTCACTTGTAAAAAAATCAGGAGGCAATTATTCAGTATATTCAGAAAAAGCAAAAACCTTCGGCAAAGAGGAACTTTATACCAAGTCAACAGATTTCGTACTTCTATTTGAAAAAACGGAAAATGTAGAAAATAAACTGGCATTCAATTTCAAACCCGTTCTTTACATCATTTTTGCAGCTGTACTTGCTTATTCATTGATAAGCCAAAGTATTTATGAAGCCATCTTCAATCTTCTTTCTTTGGCTGGAGTCTATATTTCACTGGAAATCTTCAATCAGAAATTCGGAAATACATCTACAGTAATCGGTAGTATATGTGGTGGCGGAGGTGCTGCTGCAAGCCAGACAGCCAACTCATGTGATAAAATTATAAAGCAGGATAAAACCAGTATTTTAGGGTTGAAATTTGCAGATTTTTCTCTGATCTATTTTGCCGGACTTGCAGTATTAGGTTTGTTCTTACCAGCAACAGCCTATCTTGTAAAAGGATTTACTTTCGTTTCTGTACTGGCAATAGGCTATTCTCTATACATTCAGGCTTTTGTAGAAAAGACATTTTGTAGAGTCTGCCTTTTGATTATTTCAATCCTTGTGGGACAATTGGTGATCAGCAGCTTATTCTTCCAAAACCTGTCTTTCAGCGTAGGAACTCTTCTATTGACTGTAATTCTATGGGCACTTGTTTTTTCTGCGGTTATTTATTTCAATACATTGCTTGAGCAAAAAGAATCTCTTCAGAAATCGAATGCGAAAAATCTTAGATTCAAAAGAAACTATGAGCTTTTCAAAAACCAGATGGAGCAGAATCAAAAAATCGAATTCCAGGATACAGAAACTTTTGCAGTGGGGAAAAGAGATGCTAAACTTCGTATTTCTATTGTTTCCAATCCGTATTGCGGGTTCTGTAAAGATGCCCATAAACTGGCAGAAGGTCTTCTTGAAAAATATCCGGAGAATATTTCTTTACAGATGAGATTCAATTACAGCCCTGAAAGAGCACCGGAAAAATACACACAACTTATTTCAGACCTTACTCACATTTATCACAACAAACCTGAAAAAGAATTTTTACATGCAGTAGAAGAATGGTTTGAAACGAAGGACGAAAGCAAGATTAATACTCTTTCCGGAGGAAACGTAACATCAGAAAATCTGAATCCGCTGGTGGAAATGTCTAAGGAGAATAGTAATGCAGGATTAAGCTTTACTCCCATCTTTATTATCAACGGATATCAGTTCCCTGACAAGTACGATCGTGAAGATATTTTATTCTTTATTGATGAATTAATAGAGGATGATGAGATTTAGTAAATAAATCTTACCGATTCAAAAATTTCACTATCTTAGGAAAAACAAAATAACCATCTGAAAAGATGCAAGAGAGCAGAAAAACAGTGATAAATGGGACTATTTTCAGTTTCCATTTCATTGAATTATAATTGAATTAAAGCAAAAAATGTCGTCATCCCTTGACGGCATTTTATAATGAGTAGTAGTTTTGAAAAAAAAATTTCCATTTTATAAGCAGCCAGACACTAAAGATTGCGGTCCTACATGTCTTAGGATCGTAAGTAAGTATTACGGTAAAAGTATATCCCTGCAGCAGATTCGTAACCTTTCCGAAACAACACGTGAAGGAAGCAGCCTTCTTGGACTAAGCGATGCGGCAGAAAACCTTGGATTCCGATCAATGGGGGTCCAAATCGACTTCAATACCCTTAAAGAAGAGGTTTCTTTTCCATGTGTTGCACACTGGAATAAAAATCATTTTGTTGTTGTTTATAAAATTGATAAAAACAACAAAGTATACATTTCAGATCCCAGTTACGGACTAATCACCTATACACGCGAAGAATTCATAAAATCATGGATTGGAGAAAATGCCAACGAAAATACAGAAGAAGGAATTGTCCTGATTCTTGAAACAACTCCCGCATTTTTCCAGACCGAATTTGATGCTGAAGAAAGTAAAGCCAGCTTTACTTTTCTTTCCAAATATCTTTTTAAGTACAAGACACTTGTTATTCAGTTAGCCATAGGGCTTTTAGGAGGAAGTTTACTGTCCCTGATATTCCCGTTTCTTACTCAAAGTATTGTAGACGTCGGGATACAGAACCAGGACATTAATTTTATCTATGTCGTTTTACTTGCACAGATCATGCTTTTCCTGGGAAGAATGGGAATTGAAACCATCCGAAGCTGGATTCTTCTTCACCTTTCAGCAAGAATTAATATTTCAATTATCTCTGATTTCTTTATCAAACTGATGAAACTTCCGATAAGTTTCTTTGATACGAGAATGACAGGAGATATCATGCAAAGGATTAATGACCACCACAGAATCGAGCAGCTTCTTACCAGTTCATCATTAAATACCCTGTTCTCACTGGTGAATCTTATCATTTTCAGTATTGTTTTACTGTTTTATGATTACAGACTTTTCATCGTTTACCTTGTTGGAGCGATATTGTATATCGGCTGGATCAGCTTCTTCCTGAAAAAAAGGAAAGAACTTGATTACAAAAGGTTCTCACAAGTCTCCCAGGAGCAGAGTAAAGTAATTGAGCTCATCAACGGTATGCAGGAAATTAAAATGCATAATGCCGAAAAACAAAAAAGATGGGACTGGGAATTTCTTCAGGTAAAACTGTTTAAAATCAGAATAAAATCCCTCTCACTGGAACAATGGCAGTCTGTAGGAGGTAACTTTATTAACCAGATGAAAGATATCCTGGTGAGTTTTCTTTCGGCAAAACTTGTTTTAAGTGGAAATCTTACTTTGGGGATGATGCTTTCAGTTCAGTATATTATCGGACAGCTGAACAGTCCTCTCCTACAGCTCATCGACTTTATCAAGCAGACTCAGGATGCTAAAATTTCCCTTGAAAGATTAGGGGAAATTCATGATAAAGATGATGAAGAGGATAAAAATGAGCAGTATGTGACAGATGTTCCAAAGAGAGATATAGAGATCAAAGATATGTCATTCCGATATATTGGCTCTGATGTTCCTGTTTTTGAAAATTTAAGCCTTACCATTCCCTATCAGCAGACCACAGCAATTGTAGGAGCCAGCGGAAGTGGTAAAACAACCTTGCTGAAACTGTTGATGAAGTTTTATGATCCTGATCAAGGTGAGATCAGAATCGGGAATACCAATATGAAAAATATTTCTCCGAGATATTGGAGAGATCATTGTGGAGTCGTAATGCAGGAAGGGTATGTTTTCAACGACACTATTGCCAATAACATTGCTGTAGGTGAAGATCATATCGACAAACAAAAGTTGAGACGTGCTGTAGAAATAGCTAATATCAAAGAATTTATTGAAAGTCTTCCTTTAAGCTATAATACAAAGATCGGTAATGAAGGTGTTGGAGTCAGCGGCGGCCAGAAGCAGAGACTTTTCATTGCAAGAGCCGTTTACAAATCTCCTGAGTATATTTTGTTTGATGAAGCCACATCAGCACTGGATGCTAATAATGAGAAAGTGATTATGGAAAACCTTGAGCAGTTCTTTAAAGGCAAAACTGCTGTAGTAATTGCACACAGACTTTCCACGGTAAGACATGCAGATAAAATCATTGTACTGGATCATGGAAGAGTGGTAGAAGAAGGAAGCCATGCTGAGCTGGTAGATTTAAGGGGAGAATATTACAGACTTGTAAGAAATCAGCTTGAATTAGGCAGCTAATCAACATATAGTGGTATCCGAAAAGCTTATAGAGTAGGAAAAATTAAAAACTAATATTTATCATGAAAAATCTAAAAAAACTTTCGAGAAAAGATTTGACACTTGTCAGCGGAGGGGTAGTTATTCCAGACAGAAACTGTTGTGGATCCTGGTGTCTTGGCAGTTGGGTACCATGTCGTATAAAACATTTTGAGTGCCCGCCAGATTCAGACACATCAGCACCTGAGTGGTATGATGGCAACTGTCCGTTTATTTAAATTATATTCCCCCTGAAATATTGGGGGAAATTTTACTACAAAACAATGAAAGAAGACGTTTTAGACAATATTGAACTCCGCTCAGAAAGCGTACAGGATATTCTTACCCAGCCACCACATTGGATGATCCGCTGGGGAAATACTGTGATATTTATTATCCTCCTGCTGATTCTCTTCATGAGCTACATTATAAAATATCCGGAATTTGTTCCGGCTCCCATTATTGTAACTTCTCAGAATCCTCCGGAGAAAATAGAAGCAAGGACCAGTTCCAAGATTGAAAAAATATTCATAAAAGACCATCAGGAAGTTAAAAAGAATGATGTACTTATGGTGATGCAGTCTGCTGCCAATTATAAAGATATTTTAGAACTAAAAAAACTGGTAGATTCCATTACTCCTGATAAGTTATATACCTTTCCTCTTGCCCAGGCTTCAAGATTTAAGTTAGGTGAATTGCAGGGCGAATACAACAGTTTCGCAAAAGCATTCCAGGATGAAGCCCTTTTCACAAGATTACAGCCTTACGCTCCGGAAAATTTGGCTGCCAATCAGAGTATTTCTGAATACAAAGTAAGAATAGCTACTTTAAAACAACAAAAAAATCTGGAATCAATCAAATATGATTTGACCAGAAAAAACTTCAACAGATCTCAGGAACTCTTCAATCAAGGGGTTATTTCGGCCATGGAACTTGAGAATGAAAAGATCAAATATCTTCAGGCTCAGCAAAACCTTGAAAACCTTAAAATTTCCATTTCACAAATGGATGAAGGGATCTCCAATCTTAATAAAACCAAAAGCGGAACTGCCATTAATACAGAAAAAGACAGAATTACATACTCTTCACAAACCTTACAGCTTCTTGAGCAATTAAGAAAATCGTTAAAACAATGGGAACTGAATTATCTTGTTATTTCATCAACAGATGGTGTCGCAAGTTTCCAGCAGTTTTTTGGCGAAAATCAGTTCGTAAAGGTAGGTGAACCAATCCTTTCTATTCTTCCGAAAAATAAAGAGCAATTGGTGGGCAGAATGTCTGTTCCAACCACAAACTCAGGAAAGATCATTCCGGGTGAAAAAGTATTGATCAAATTAGACAATTACCGATTCCAGGAATATGGTATTATTGAAGGAAAAGTACAGAACATATCTCTGATTCCTGATGATAAAGGAAATTATTATGTAGATGTGATTTTACCCAAAGGATTAAAAACAAGCTACAACAAAAAATTAACATTCGATAAAGAGCTTAGAGGTAGCGCAGAAATCGTAACACAAGATTTACGACTCATTGAAAGATTCTTCTATCAAATCAGAAAACTTCTTGGATATCAGGTTTAATAAAATACCTATACAAAAAAACAAAAGCCGTTTTACAGATTGTAAGACGGCTTTTTTATAAATGTATTCTAATGATAGTGTGCCAAAATTTTATTGTAAAGAAAAAGACGATTATATTTTCCCATTTCCTCCCCTATTATAGACGTTTTATCAACGAGACAGGCATTTGCCTTAAAATAATAAATCTTCCAAAAAAGGGTTATAAAAAAGGCTACAGAGAGGGATCAGTAAATATTCATCTATTATATCAAAGTAAAAAGGATGAGGTACAATTGAAATAGGCTCAATATTCCCCTAATGCTCTATTGGAATACTATTATTTATAAAAATGAAAAGATGAAATTGTAGTATTTTTAAAAAGAAAAACCGCAATCATTAATTTAATGATTGCGGTTTATTGTAGCGAAGACGGGAATTGAACCCGTGACCTCAGGGTTATGAATCCTGCGCTCTAACCAACTGAGCTACCTCGCCGTTTTGGTGGTGCAAATATAGAAAATATTTCTTTACCTCCAAAATTATTTTAACTTAAAATATTCCAAAACATCGCCAACATGGTCTGGTTTACTGATAATCTTATTGTTAGCATCTAAAATAAAATACGTCGGAGTTGCATGAATATTGTACGTATCGGTATAACTACTGTTCCATCCTCTCAATTCTGAATCATTCACCCAAGGAAATGCAGCAATCTTTTTAGCATATGAATCTTTATCAACGTCTAAAGACAATCCCACAATCTGGATATTTTTTGATTTCAGATCATTGTATTTTTCCAGAAGTTTAGGCAATTCGCTTTCACAGTGTGAACATGTAGATGACCAGAATACAATGACCTTTTTATCAGCCTTTACATCGTATAATGATTTCGCAGTAGTATTAACTGGTGACTGGAACTTATAATTAGGAAAAGCAGCTCCCATTTCAATGTTTGCATTCGACTTTAATGTAGAAGCAAGCCTGTCTGTTATGGTGCACTTAAGATTCTTAGCAAGGGATAAGTATTTGCTCTTGTATTCATCCATCTGATACACATCAAAAATATCAATCAGTTCTGACAATACAGTCTGCCCTCTTGGAGTTTCCACTTTCAAACGATCTAACAATGCATCAACAGATTTTGTCACATTTGTATTACCTCCAGAGTTCAGATAAGCTACCAATACAGGTCTCAATAATGATGAACTTTCTAACATATCTCCTGACTTATCCAAAAAGTTGATAATCTCCTCCTGGCTTACTTTTTTGGTGGAATCCTGTGTATTAGAAAGAAACTTACTGTAATTGGTGTTATAGTAAGCAATAAACGGATGCTGAGCAGCATCAATAGAGCCTGAATTACCGGAAAGTCTGTCAATCTCTGTTTTCAGAGCTTTTCCAAAATCGGTATTATCTTTATAATATTCTTTGATTTGTGCTAAAGCCGGCAAAATAAGTTCTTTTTTTTGTGAGCCTTCCTGCTGTTTACTCATCAGGTTGTTAGCATCATCCAGATAAATAACATCTTTTACTTTATTATTCTGGATATCCAGTTTAAAGTTCACATTTTTATTTTCAGAAATAAAGCTTACCGTATTATTAGAGCCAGGGAAATAGACTTTCATCATTCCCATATAATTGCTCGGGTACTTAAAGGTCCATGTACTATTCTTACTTTGTTCTTTAGTAACAATAATATCTTTCGAGCCGTTTAATGTATATAGAATAGCGTCTTTGTCTTTAAAGTCTGCCGGAGTCTGAATTGTAACAGTAAACTGTGCCTGTAGAGCAAATGCAGCTAAAATTGCAGATAACGTATAAATCTTTTTCATAAGGTAAAAATAAAAAAACTCTCTGACTAATCAGAGAGTTTAATATTATTTTAATAAAATTTTATGCTTTTACGCTTTTGTACTTTTTTGTATAATAGAAAATAAATACAATTGCTACAATAGCAAGTACATAAAGGTACATATCAATAGGTGAAGCCGGTGATCCTGTTCCATTTCCTCCATTTCCTCCTCCTGATGGTGGTGGTGATGGTGGAGTGTTAGCATATGCTAAAGATACAACAAATAGGAAAAGCGCCAGTACTAGTTTATTAATAGTTTTCATGTGGTTTATTTTAAGATTTTAGTGTTAACAGTTTCTCCCTTATCAGAAACGATTTTTACAACATATGAATTTTTAACTGAGCCATCTAGCTCGATTACAAAATCTCTGGATGTTTCAACCGCTTTTTTAGAGATTACTAGTTTACCGCTCATATCATAAACTTGAATGTCTGCCTTTTTCCAGTTTGGATCAAATCTAACAATATAATTTGTAATTGATGGATCGTAAACTACAAGTGTTTTAGAAACACCTTGAGTTGTTTTACCTGTACCTAAAGTAAGATTACTTGGTTCTCCATAATAAAGATTAGCTTCTGCGTTTGTTACAGGAACAACGTCTCCTTGCTTAGCTTCTATTAAATTACCATTTTCTGCTTTGTAATAGAAACCAATTCCTGAAGATAACTGGTGTGCACCTGCTGGAATTAACTCAGCATTTTCTCTGATTTCGAATTTATAAGACTTCACTTGGTCGTAATAGCTCATTAGCTTAACATTCTTACCCTGGAAGTTATTCTCATTTGCTTCGTTAATATACAACCAATAGTTTTGGTTGTTAGTATCATATCCACCGTTCAATGCTTCTTCATAAGTACCGATAAGATTTGTACCGGCTGAAGACTGAACTGAAGTTGCAGCAGAAATCTGGTGACCTGTTGTTAATCCAGGAGATACAACATAATATGTTCTGGAAAGTTCTTTTCCATTAGCATCTAATCCGATTACACCAAGTTGTTTTATTGAATTGCTTGCTGTCTTGCCATTAGCCATTTTAGCAGCATTCACATTATAATCAGTACCTGAAGTTCTTGCTGTTGATTTGAATCTTCTCAGTGTATTAAAGTTTAAAGTCTGAAGTGTATTATTTCTTAACTTTATTTTAAACGACTGCATAGGTTTTACTACTACCAAATCTACGTCACCAACAACTGGAGCAACTCCATCACCTGTAGGGAAGAAAGTAACTACCTTAGAACCTGTAGCGTAAGTAGAGCCATTTGAAAGAGTTACTACTGTACCTGGGTTATATTCAACACCCCAGATATTTTTCACAGCATTTCCGTCAGTTGTTGTACCAGCTTCAGTATACCCAATACTAGCTAAATCGATATTGGTAAGGAAAGGGTTTCCGAATTGATACATATTCTGCGCAAATGTTCCAGCCCATGGGGTTGTAGTAAATTCAAAACCGTCATCAAGATAAGTATTGTACTTCTCATTGTATTGGTTTGTACTATTACCATTAGTTCCGAACACTACATTAGAGGTACCTAAGTTAGATTTCCCTGCGTTTTGTAATGTTAAAGCACTAGCATATGGTGCATATGGTTTCCCATTAATATTGAATACCGGCGCTGCACCTGCAGGAGTACTTGGATTCCAGTCATCATTTTTAACTCTCAGCATATAATAACCTGAAGGATCCCAAGTAGTTGAAGTAGGAGCTAAATTCAAAGTAGTAATACCAACAGCATTCATATTATCCCATTTCAGAATCGGGTTAGCGTTAGTTCCATTTCTAGTAGTATTGAACGTTTTACCAAGTTCAGTAGATAATGAATTGAAAGCTTTACCAGAGAAAGGCAATGCAACTTGCTGGAAGTAATTACCACTACCATTACTAGCAGTTCTGTATTCTTTTGTTACAATACCTGTAATGTTAGACTGGGAAATTCCGTCGATGAACAACTGACCATATGTAGAACTAGCAAAGGTACCAGGAGTATTAAGCCTTAAAATAATATTACCACCGTCAGTTTTATCAGCTGTACCGGCAGCATCAATTGTTTTAAAAGCATCTGAACCAGATCCTACAACCATTATATTTCCATGTACATCCAAAAGACCATTACCTTTTGTTTGTACACCTCCACCACTATAAACTAGGGTGCCTTCACTCACATACATATTAGCATTAGTGTCAACATGACATAGTATCTGCGCCTGAACAGAATAACTAATTGCTAAAAGACCTATAGCAAATAAACTTTTTCTCATTGTATAAATTATTTGTGTGTTAATACAATCTTTAACTGCAAAGGTATTCTTTTTTTTCAGAAAAAAAAATATTTTTACCTATTAATCAAAACATTATCTTCAGTCAATATGATCTCCTTGTCCTCTCCTATTGAAAACATGTAGTCTTCTAGAACTTTTTCGGTGGTACCTCGAAGCCCTCTGGCACCTAATCCTTTCTCAATAGTTTCCTCTACAATTCTCTCGATTGCTCCATCCGTTATTACCAAATCTGTGCCATCCATCTTGAAAAGTTCCACAAATTGATTCACGATTGAATTTTTAGGTTCTTTCATAATTCTTACAAGCGTCTCTTTCGTGAGTTTATCGAGGTAAGTAATGATTGGAAATCTTCCTAAAAGTTCCGGAATTAATCCGAAAGTACGAAGGTCAATTGCATTAATATTTGTTAATATATATTCGTCTTCGTCTGTTTTGTTGATTTTTTCAGAGCTGAAACCTATCGCCTGCTTGTTCATTCTTCTTTCGATAATCTCTTTGATCCCGTCAAAAGCTCCACCCGCAATAAACAATATATTCTGAGTATTTACCTGAATATATTTCTGATCCGGATGTTTTCTTCCTCCCTGCGGCGGAACATTTACGATACTTCCTTCCAGCAATTTCAGTAATCCCTGCTGTACTCCTTCTCCGGAAACGTCTCTTGTAATACTTGGATTATCAGATTTTCTTGCAATTTTATCAATCTCATCAATGAAAACAATTCCTTTCTCTGCTTTTTCTACATCATAATCAGCTACCATTAGTAATCTGGATAGGATGCTTTCCACATCTTCTCCCACATATCCTGCTTCTGTTAAAATAGTAGCATCTACAATACAGAAGGGAACATTAAGCTCTCTTGCGATGGTTTTTGCCAGGAGCGTTTTACCCGTTCCCGTTTCTCCTATCATGATGATGTTCGACTTTTCAAGCTCCACCTCTCTGTTTTCGTCCTTAGCGTGGAGTAATCTTTTATAGTGATTATATACAGCAATTGAAAGCTGTTTTTTGGCCTGATCCTGCCCGATCACATACTGATCAAGAAATTCTTTGATCTCTTTTGGCTTTTTAAGCTCCTCCATACTATCTGCAGGCGAATATCCTGTTTTGGATGCGCCGTCTTTTACAATAGCATGTGCCTGCTCTATACAATTTTCGCAAATAAAACCATTCTGGCCAGAAATCAGCATCTGTACTTCATTTCTTTTTCTGCCACAGAAAGAACATTGGTTAGAATTCATATGATAATATATATATGTATATGTTAAAGAAAATCGTAAAAAATTACTTTTTTACGATTTTCTGATTGTTAAGAATTAATAATTGAGTTTTGAATCTCTGTATATTCTTCGTTCGTTAATTTTAATCTTTCATTTCTGAAGTTCATATCTTCTATCTTATTTAAAGGAATCAGATGGATATGTGCATGAGGAACTTCAAGTCCTACCACCGCTACTCCTACTCTTACACATGGAACTGCAGTTTTGATCTTCTTGGCTACCTCCTGGGCAAATCCCCAAAGGTTTTTGTATTCTTCACTTTCAAGATCAAAAATCAAATCCACTTCTTTTTTGGGTACTACCAGAGTATGTCCCTTCACCAAAGGCATTGCATCTAAGAAAGCGATAAAGTTTTCATTTTCTGCAATCTTATAAGAGGGAATCTCGCCATTGATGATTTTTGTGAATATAGTGCTCATTTTATCAGAAGTTTGGGTTAGATATTTAGAAGTTTAGAAATAGAAAGGTGTATCAGACTATAAAGAGATGTCTAATACTTCAAAAGAAAGTTTGTTTCCGTTGGGTAAAGTAATTTCAGCTGTTTCACCAATAACTTTTCCTAACAAACCTTTTGCGATGGGTGTATTCACAGAAATCTTTCCTGTCTTCAGGTCGCTTTCGTTATCCGGTACCAATGTAAATACCTGCTCTTGCTTGGTAGCATTATTTTTAAGTTTCACTGTCGTTAAGATAGAAACTTTTGAAGTATCTAATTGGCTTTCATCTATAATTTTAGAAGTCGAGATAACATCTTTCAGCTTAGAAATTCTCATTTCAAGCATCCCCTGAGCCTCTTTAGCCGCATCGTATTCTGCATTTTCCGATAAATCTCCTTTATCTCTTGCTTCTGCGATCTGTTGAGTAATTTTTGGTCTCTCTACAGTTTCCAACTGTTCCAGCTCAGCTTTCATTTTCTCTAGGCCCTCCTTAGTTACATAGCTTGCCATAATTTTCAAAATTTAGTTTTAGTATAAAAAAATAATCCGACATTTGCCGGACAATGTTTTCGAGTTGTAATCGTTTTATTTTTACAAATATATAAAAATTTAAATTGAAATGAAAAAAACTTTTTCAATCCTATCTATTTTCATTTTATTGATTTTCAATAATTTAACTATAAACTCTTGCGGAAGCCGGGAAGATACTGTGAACTGTTTCCCGAATACGCCCATCAACGTAACTCTTAATTTAAACCTGCCTGCCTACTATGCTTTAAACAACATTAATGGTTGGATTTACGTGAATGAGCAGCAAGCCGGAACAAGAGGATTGATTATTGTACGAACAGCAAACGGATTTAAGGTATATGACAGGAATGCTCCTCACATATGTCCTGATAATAACACCACTCTTGAGGTAAAAGATAATATTGCAATTATATGTCCGCAGGACAATACAAGATGGATTTTAAGCACAGGACAGCCAGAATCAGGGGCTAAAACGTCTCTTCCTCCTAAAACTTATCCTTACAGCTATGATGCACCGAGCAAAACTTTAAATATTTATTATTAGAATACAAGATGAAGATCGTAATACAAAGAGTCTCTGAAGCCTGTGTAAAAGTGGATGGAAAAACCGTTGGTGAAATTGGTAAGGGATTAATGCTGCTGGTAGGTGTGGATGAAAATGATGAAAAAACAGATGCAGACTGGCTTGTACAGAAGGTTTTAAATCTAAGAATCTTTGGCGATGAAGATGATAAACTGAATCTTTCTGTGAAGGATATTTCCGGAGAAATTCTTTGCATCAGCCAGTTCACATTGATTGCAGATTATAAAAAAGGCAACCGCCCTTCTTTCATAAAAGCAGCAAAACCAGATAAAGCAGTTCCTCTTTTTGACTATTTTAAAGAAGAAATTGCTAAATCCGGACTCAAAACAGAAAGCGGAATTTTCGGAGCTGATATGAAGGTTTCCCTGATTAATGACGGACCTGTCACTATTGTCATGGATTCTATTACAAAAAGCTAAACCGGAGAAAAATACAACTTAATGCAATACGTTTCAATTGATTGAAACGTATTTTTTTTGCTTGATGCGTATAAAATATATTACTCTTAAACTTCGTAAGCTTAAAAAAATCTGTGAGATTTATCATTCACAAACGATGAAATCCCCTGTATAAAAGAAAAAGTGAAATTTTTAAATAATAAATTCACAAAAATGTGATTTGTTTTTATTTTATTATTATTTTTGATGTAGATCAAAACTGATTCACAACCATTTAACAAAATCGTATGAAAACAAAAATCAACCTCCTCGCATTGTTTGCGTTCTGCTCTTCTATGTCTTTTGGTCAGGACAATCAGGCCAAAATGGCTAATGATCAAAATTCAATTATTTATGTATGCTTTTCAAAAGGCATTAATTCAGAAAAAATGGCTTTCAGCAGAAATTCTGATCTGGAGAGATTTTCAAGAGAAAATCAAATTTCGTTTAAATATGATCTGGATTTCACAGACAACAAACTTGATGAAATGGCCAGAAGCAGTAAAGCTATCGGCAATTCCGGAGAGTCTGTAGAAAAACTGAAAAGAATTTATAAGGCTGATCTTCCTCTTCAAAATCCAGGAGCTGCAGAAAAAATCATTCAGACCCTTGAGAGATTTCCTGAAATAGAATATGTGTCTGTAATGAGCGCTGCACCCATCGAACCTCCTTTGGTAAACGCTTTTGTAGCGACTCCTGACTTAGAAAGTCTTCAGACTTACTTGAATGATAACCCAGGAATCAATGCAAAATATGCCTGGTCAAGAGGGATTACGGGACAAAATATCCGTGTGCGTGATGTGGAATATGGTTTTTACAAAACTCACGAAATGCTTTCTAATCAAAATTCAATACAACTTGAGCCTGGATATTCTCCAAATGCAGGATTAGCTAATAATAATTATCGTGACCACGGGACAGCAGTGACAAGTATTTTAGGTTCGGTAAAAGATAATATCGGACTTACAGGAGCAGCCTACAATACTTCTGAGATAAAAGGCTATATGGAATGGACAACTGTGGGATACAACAGAGCTTCTGCGGTGAGCAGATCAATCAATGCATCTCAGTCCGGAGATATTATATTATACGAAATGCAGACTGGCGGAAAAGACGGTCAGTATTGCCCTGCAGAATATGATAAAGTAATCTGGGATCTTACAAAAGCGGCTACTGATTCAGGAATCATTATCATTGCTGCGGCAGGTAATGGAAATCAAAATCTGGATGATCCTTTTTATGCATCCTATCTTGCGAGAGGAAACAGCGGTGCTATCATTGTGGGGGCGGGATCTCCCAACACAACCCATTCGAAATTAAGTTTCAGTACTTTTGGAAACAGAGTAGATGTTCAGGGTTGGGGAAGCAGCGTTATGGCAGCAGGTTATGGATCTTATGCAAAATATGACAATGACAACAACAGAACTTATAATTATTTCAGTGGTACAAGTTCTGCTACTCCGGTAGTATCTTCTGCTGCTATTTTGATTCAGTCTTTCTATCGTCAGACTACAGGTCAATATTTAACGCCTTCAGCGATGAAGAATCTTTTAATTTCTACAGGAATTCCTCAGGGAGGAACGGTGACGGGTCAGAAGATTGGTCCTCTTCCTAATGTGAAGAATGCTATTATTCAACTGGAAAGTAAATTTGCAGCACCAGTTAAAACTTTATCTGCTTTAGAAGTTAAAATTTATCCTAATCCATCCAGCACTTCTATTGCTATTCAAAGTAATGAAAATAAAAAACTGGATGTAGAGATTATCAACCTTCAGGGGCGTACTGTAATCAAAAACTCAGTTTTGCCGAATGAAAAAATTGATATTTCACAGCTTCCTACCGGTCAGTATATCATTAATATCAATGAAGGCCAGAGAAGAGTTGTTGAGAAATTGACAAAACTATAATTTAAAAAGATTTTTAGACCATTTTACTTCACATCAAACCCTCTTTCAGTATCTGAAAGAGGGTTTTTACTATCAATTTTTATTCGTTTTAGTTGGCAGGAACGCTGTTAAAATTAAGCGCCACTTTGATGTTCATATCCGAAGAAGTTTGGTTCTTCAGTTCATAAACTGTTCTTACGGTTAATCCTGTACTTTTTACAATCTCATCCAGATATCCTGTATCATTCAGATCCAGATTCATGCTGGAAGAATTGGTAGATATATTGGAGCGTGATGCTATCAGTCTTTCGCCTGTTCCATTGGATGAAACGTATATTTTAACGGTTTTGAATGCACTTAGATTTCCTCCTGATGGTGATGCCACAGAGATTTTTGCATCTGAAATTCTTACGTCTTTAATCTTTGCATTGTTATTTCCTCCGAACCAGGTCTGTACATTGGTAGCGGTTGCTGTAGAAGAAACTTCTTTATCCGCAGGAACTCCTGTAGACACCAAAACATTCGTTGTGTATGGAAATGTATTCTGAACCAGCGACTGTACGGTTCCGCAACTTACGAGTACAGCTGAAGCAGCCATTGCTGTTAGAACTATATTTTTCATAATTTTAAATTTTAAACTTCTGGGTATAATTTGCAGAAATTATACCAAATTGATTTATTTTATTCTATACTTACCGTAAAACTTCCCTTGGTATTTCCGGAAGCCATGTTACTTTTTCCGATGATAAGCCATACTTCTCCTTTTCCTGGAGTGTCATACGTAATTTCTCTTCCGAAAGGTCCATCGTAGTCTCCATTAGGAACTTTGATCTGATTGAAACGGATATTAAAATCTTTCTCTTTTGTAGAAATTTTTGCTTTGATATTCGGGCGGTCGTAATGGGTTAGTTTTAAAACCAATTCCTGATCATCTTTTGTAAACTGCTCTCCAATGGTAAAAGGAAGCTGGTTTGCATCTGCCGTTCTTACAATCTGACCATCTTTTTCATTTCTCATCACGCCTTTACGCAGAACTTCTTTTGTGGCTGGAGCATTGTTAATAATTGAATCTTTTTTTCTCAATGCTGCAGAATCTGCCTTTACTACAGAATCCGGCATTTCCGTTACAATGGTAGAATCTTTGTCCTGAACTGAAGTAACAGCGGGTTCTTTTTTACACGAAATAATAATCAATGGAATTAATAATAAGCTTTTTTTCATAATATTAATTTTAAAAGTGGATCAACATTTATTATGCTGAGCTCATTTAAATGCTAAAATTGTTCCAATCCGTTTAATGATTTATTTTCCGTCTGCAATTCTTTTTCGTCATTTGTTCCTGCCCATTTGAATGTAAAGTACATAAAGTTGAGCATCAGCCCCATTAAAACCGTAACGCCCCAAGTTTTGGTATATTCCATTGGATAGATCACCCGTACCACGATATCCGAGAAGAGGCCAAAAGGATTATTGAGCACATCCCAGCTGTTCCATCTCAGAAATCTGCCGAGATAAACTCCAAAACTGCTCATGAAAAGAAAAAATACAATCACTCCGTTGATGATATTTCTATTAGCATAATCTGAAAGCCGTTTTTCGATATCGTTAAGGCTTATAAAACCACAGATCAAACCTGTCCAAGCATAGGAAAGAATCACAATGAGATCATACCAGATCGGGATTGCATTTCTTGCTCTGAGATGAAAAAGATCTGTCAGAATATAGGGAGAATTAGGGAAAAACAATATCCAGACTATAATAATAAAGATGAGGGAGATTTTGCTTCTGATATTAAAGGCAAGAATGAAAGAACTTAATAATAAAGGTATCCATGCCAGAAACAGATTCCAGTTGAGGAACAAAAACACTTTTGTATCACTGATATAGTATCTGAAAGCTGAGAGACTGAAACAGAATACGGTCATCAGCATCAACAATATATTAATTTTAAATCTTGAGGATCCAACAAAGTTTTTCATGATCCTTTATTGTATGGTTTGATAATACATAATTTTTGAAAGAAACGTTTTGGAGGTTTCATTTTTCACTTTATCCTGTAAGGTCTTTTTAAGCTTCTGATCATTTTTTTCATTTGCATATTTCATGAGCGCTTTTTCACTGAAGTTGATGGATGTTAAATGATAATTGACTGCAAAATCTTTTCTTTTCATATTCTGGGAGGTAATAAAACCACCCCAATTGATATAACTGCACACAAGAATGGTTGCGTAAAAATACCAGATCATTGTATTGACAAGAAAAATGTTTCTTTTCTGTTTTTGAATTTTAATAAAAGTCAGAGTTAAACCGACTAATGATAAAAGAAGAAATGCAAAAACGCCTAGCCTTTTGTAAGTAAATGCATAATTCACGATATACTCATAGTTTTTAAGGGCGGCAGAAACCACAAGAATAGCATTGAGGAAAATCCAGATTTTGGCTAATATCTTCAATAATCCTGCTTTGGGATCAAAATTAAATCCGGATTTAAAGTAAAACATGATTACCAGAATAGCCATCACAATAGACATGATCACAGCATTTACTCTTTCATGGGTTTCTTCGGAAAGCTGAACGGGTGTTTTTACGGCTTCATAAAACTGTTCATAATTATAAGTGATAATGAAGAAGATGAGTAAAATATTCAATAAGGCAAAAGAGATTACTCCACTCATTCTTTCTGCATCAAGATCAAGAAAGGAATAGGTAGCTTTTGGAATCCGGGAATCTTTGCTAAAGTCGTTATCTAAAAAATGATTGTTTTTATAGATAAGTTTTTCCACAGCATAATTCCAGTAATTAAAAGCAATAAAAAATCCTAAAACCGAAAGACAGAACAGTTGCCAAATATTAAGATTCAGCTCATAATCTGTGAAAAGAGCCGCAAAATGATTACTTCCCGCAGAATAAATCCCAAAGAAAACGGAAACCAACACCAACGGAATCAAAATAAAAGCAAATGTCTTCTGCCACAATCCGGATACATTTTTCTTAGGCAGCCATTCATCAAAACTAAAAAATCGACAGAAGGACGTACAGCAATTGACAATAAAAACAGGAATTAAAAAGAGAATTTTCAACCTTCTGTTTTTCGATTTGTATCCTAATAAAAGCAATGAACTTGCCACTGCTATAAAGGATGGAAAATCCCCAAACCAGGCAAACGCAATACTAGACAAAACACTTGTCGCAAAAAGAATATACAGTGCCCTCGTTCTATTTTTTTCCGGGGTTCTAAAAAGCGTTAACAACGCATAAACAATTCCCAGAATCCCAAGATTCAGCCCTACATCCTGATCATAAAAGACAATAACGAAGAGAAGGGCTGTAGTGAATATATAATGATGTGTTTTCATGAGGTTGATTATTTAATATTTAAGGATTTAAAAATTTAAAAAAAGTGAAAGATTAAAATTTAAGGACCTCATCTATCCATGAAAACTGTGTCATAATATAGAGGTATAAAACTGTAATCGGAATATTGACAAGCAAAAGGAGAACTGAATTACCGGATGCTTTTTGATCTGTGACATCGGTAAGATAAATTATCAGTTCATGTAGAAGAATAAACATATTAATGACTGCTGTTACTAATACATAATAAAATCCGAGTTCAATGAAAAACTCTGTTCTTATCAACCAAAATGCAATCAGTAAAAGTGTTCCCAGCAGAAAAGAAATAATAAATGATCTTTTCCCAAGTGGGCTAAATTTCATTTTCCCCATTACAATTAGTTTTTAGTGAAGAACTATCGTTTCTTTCTGTTGAATAAAATCATTCACATGATCAAAATTCTGCCACAGAAGTCCTTCAAAGTCCCAATTGTGAAAGGCTCTCATATTCTGACCTTTTTTGTATGCTTTGATATAAATTTTCACATACTCAGGCAGGATAATTGTTCCCAAAACGATTGCTGCCAGTAGATGTGCATTGAGCTTACCGTTTCCTAAAAGAAGAAACTGCATGGCGATTTCATCTTCGAAGTTGGTACCACAGCCGGTAATAAGATGGTGTACATCATGGTTTTCCATTTTGGGAATCATTGAGAAACCGTGTTTCCTGTAAAACTCTCCTAGCTTTCGGCCTAAAGAATCTTCCTGAAACTCCAACAGCTGTTTTTCATTGAACTGCCATTGCCTTTTTTTCTTTTTAAAATACTTTCTGTATAATTTTTGGGTTTTATCATATACAAATAGCAGAAACTGAACGCGTATTTTTTTCATAATAGTATTGATATATTTATGGATATTAATCGAAAAGACTAAGACCTATAAAAGCATAAGTATATGCGATAGGAATATTGGCTGCCAAAATGAGAATGGCAATCATACATTCTTTGAATTTTGATGTATTGATGATACCATTTATTAAAAATCCCAGTATGCATAATAAGTTGACCGGCACTCCAAAAACGATTAACAAATAGCCTGCTCCGGCAAACCAGTCATTCTTTGTAATGAATGCTCCTAAAAGACAGAGAGTTCCCACTGAAAAAAATACTCCGAATACAGCCTTGCCTAGATTTATTATTTCTGAATCTTTCATCATTATTATTTAGAATTAATTAGCAAACCAATTTTAGCTTCCCGCAAACGGACTTCCGAAAATCCCTACTGCCAGCTCGAGCCAGATCAATACAAGAGCCAGCATAATGAAAATGCAGATCATCACTTTCTGACTTTGCTTTTTGATTTTACTTCTTACCAGATTGATAAAAAAAGTGGTTGCAAAAAGTAAAATTCCTGCGATCAGAAAATCTGAGGCTGACCAGTTTACTTCTTTAGAGAACAGATTTCCCAGCAGTGGGATACTCAGTAAAGCCAATGGAAGGACATAAATTGCAATTGTTTTTTGTTTTTGTGTTATCATTCTATTTAAATTTAAATTATAAAGTACTTTGCATTTCAAAGTAAATTTTCAAAAAAATATAGGACTATCGTCCCAATAATTTCTCAAGCGCATCCAGATGCTCGGTAAAAGCCTGTCTTCCACTCTGTGTAACTCGATAAGACGTTTTAGGTTTTTTTCCTACAAATTCTTTTTTCACTTCAATATATCCTGCTTTTTCCAGAGCATTGCTATGACTAGCCAGATTTCCGTCTGTAATTTCGAGCAAGGTTTTCATTTCAGAAAAATCAACCCAGTCGTTAACCATAAGAACAGACATAATGCCCAATCTTACACGGCTTTCGAATTCTTTGTTGAGCTGATTTATTTTGATCATTTTACTTTATCTTATTTATTTAGCAACCGTTGCTAAAGGCAATAGTTATGCTTAATTCTCCTGATTCTGCTGGTCAATAGCAAAATCATATCCTACCTCTATTATTTATACTTCTTATGCATGATCAATCCATACACAATATGTAAAACTCCGAAACCAATAGCCCAAAACAGTAATCCCCATCCTAAAAAGAATAAAGAAATAAGCCCCAAAACAATTTCAAGATATCCTAAATACTTTACATCCGTTAATGTATAGCGTTCTGCAGCTACGAGAGCCAATCCGTAAAAAATAAGAGTAGCCGGAGCAATGAAAACAAAAAGATGATGATAAAGAAGTGCAAGGCAGAAGACTCCTCCTGCTATTAAAGGCACTGCAAAGGTAATCAAAAGTCGCTTTGTTGTAGCATCCCAGATCTTCAAACCTTTCTTTTTGCTTTTATTGGCTGTAAAAATATAGCCACTAAGAATAGCAACCACTAAAATAACTGCTCCAATTACAACAAGTTCTTTAACCAGAGCTGGTCCCAGAATATTTCTGTCTCCATCCAAATAACTGATTCCTTCCCTCTGAAAAACAAAATACACATATACAGCACCAATAATTGCGGTCAAACCTGCAACAACTCCGGATAGTCCACTTAAAGAAATGAATCTGGAAGACCGTTCCATCATAGAACGGATATGGGATAGGTCTTCGTGATAGTTTTTTGAATCCATAAAAAGAACTTTGAATTACAAAGTTATAATTTATTTTCAATCTACCAATTTTTTATTTTAAATTTTCTAAATATTTTTTGTTGAAAACCTCATCACTTATTTACCTATTAAAATAAAAAAGAGAACCCAGCAGTTGCCGGGTTCTCAAGCATATATTAAAATCTGTACGTGTTATAAAGGATTCTGAACAATCAATGGATTAGCATTGATCTCAGTTCTTGGGATAAGGAATTCCCAACGTAGGTCTGTATTAGCAACTGTCATCACGTTATTGGTCACTACGGAAGAATGATTAGCTCCCGTTCTGTCCAGTCCTTGATTTAATCTCTTAAGATCTAAAAATCTGAAACCTTCACCCCAGAATTCCAGCCTTCTGCTGTTAAGAATTTCTGTGATATAAGCTGCTCCTGTTGTAGTAGCCCCTGCATAAGACGGATTTCTGTTTTTGGCAAATACATTGAATACTGCTTTTGAACCAGATTCATCTCCTGATCTGGCCAAAGCTTCGGCTTCAATAAGATACATCTCTGCAGATCTCATATAAGGAACATCTACCCTACTGTCTCCTTGGCTTGCCGCAAGGAATTTCTGGCTTGTATATGGGAATTTAGAATAGGTTGAAGGTAAAGCAAGAGCTGTATGCGCTCCTGTTGGATCAAAATTCTTCGTTCTAATATCCGTAGATGGGAATGATAAAAATAATTTGCTGTTAATTGCTTTTGGAGCCTGACGAATATTGGTAGAGTTAAAGTTTCTGGACATATAAGCACCAAAGTTTGAGAATGAATCTCCCTGATCTGCTATAATAGTGGCACCCCACATCCACTCACCTACTCCTGCCAGGTTATTAAAGCCGGCAGTATAAGTTGCATTATCCATAAGAGCAAATCCTACACGGGCTGATTGAGCAGCGGTTACTGCAGCAGCATAATTCCCTTGTGTCAATGCAATTCTAGCTTTTAATCCTAAAACAACTTTGTCATTAAAATGGGATTTTGTCGCTCTGGTAATTCCTGTAAGCCTGGTTGACGCTTCATCAAGATCTTTTCCGATCTGAGTATACACTTCTTCTACCGTATTTCTTGCCAAAGGAATTTCATTGGCTACCAATCTGATCGGAACACCAAGTTGAGTATTGTTTGCTCCCGGAACATATCGCTTACCATAGATCTGAACCAACATGTAATAGCAGAAAGCTCTGAATGCATATGCTTCACCAATTGCTGTTTTAATGGTTGTTGCGTCTGCTGCAGTAGGTGCAGGAACTGAAGGCCCGTTAGCGATAACAAGATTTGCATTTCGGATTAATGCATAATAGAACTGATAAGGATAAAGATCATTGGAAGCATTATCATTTACCTGATCCTGCCATCTTACAGCTGAGACATACCAGCCATTTCCTGTAGATGGAAAAACAAGGTCATCTGCCAAAGCATCCATTATAATCATAATTCCGCCCTGACCATTCTGCCCTTGATCGCTTTGCCTGTAATACATATCTCTATGCATCCCATTGACAATAGCCATAAGGTTAGCAGAACTTGAATAAGCCGCTTCTTCAGAAGCTGCAGTAGTAGGATCTGTCTCCAGATAATCACTCTGACATGAAGCCATTCCCGTAAGGACTGAAAGAACAACAGCCCATTTTATATATTGTTTTGCGATATTTTTCATTATTTAATTATTTAAAAAGATACATTAAATCCTATTGTTACCACTCTTGCCGGAGTGTATCTATTTGATGCAGTACCATTGAACGCCTGCGCTGGTTCCAATCCTTTTCTAGCTGTTTTGCTCCATAGATTTTCACCGGAAACAAGAATCCTTAATCCGGATACTCCAAGCTGAGATAAAGTTTCAGGACTGAAACTATAGCTTAAGGTAGCCTGTCTGAATGTAATAAAATCTGAGCTCACCAGCCATCTTGATGAATTACCCGCATTTGAACTTGTATATGTTGAGGAGTTCAATGCAGGAATATCAGTAATCTGACCAGGAGTTGTCCATCTGTCCAGAATATCTGTACTTAAAGCCCCTCCTTGTGAGTAACTGGACATCAATGCTGCATAGTTAGAATCATACGTCTTTCCTCCTAACTGATAGGTAAACATTGCAGATAGAGACCATTGTTTATAAGTAATTGTTGTTCCGAAACTTCCGAATAAATCAGGAATTGCTGTTCCGGAATAGTCATATTTCGCTTTATTGAAATTGGTTGTTACTTTTTGGCCGTTAACGGTTCTGATATCAGCAGCTGTTGTATTAGCATATGTATCAGCTACAAGGAATAAAGGAGAACCATCAGTCGGATCTACTCCATACCATTGTCTTAACCAGTAATCATATATTGAATGTCCTACGGAAACTTTTTTCGTTCCATTGATAATCTCTGTTATCCCGTTTGAAAGTTCTGTAACCTGATTTTTAAGTGTGGATGCATTCGCATTAATATTCCAGGTGAAGTTTTGGTTTTTAATAATGTCCGCATTAATGCTGAATTCGAATCCACGGTTATACATTGTTCCCACGTTTCTACTGATCGTATTATCAGGAACTCCGGCAGAAACAGGAAGAGGAACCGGGAAGATCAGATCTTCCGTAACTCTTTTATAATATTCTACGGAACCTGTAATTCTGTTATTTAAAAATCCAAAATCAATCCCTAAATCAGTTTGCTTATTAGCCTCCCAGGTGATGGAAGGATCAGCCAAAAATCCAAATAAGATCCCAGGCTCCTGAGCATTATTATAACCTAACGTATAAGTACTTTTATACATATAATAACTGTCTGTTCTGTCATTCCCTACTTCACCATATGAACCCCTGATTTTTAATTCACTGATAAGATTAGAATTGCTTAAGAATTCTTCTCCTTTAAGCCTCCATCCTGCACCTATAGACCAGAACGAATCCCATCTTACATCTTTGGCAAATCTGGATGAGCCATCCCAGCGGATAGATCCTGAAAGCAAATATTTCGATTTATAATCATAATTTAACCTTGAAAATACTCCTTCTTTTCTGTAATTGTCTGTACGGGAAGTAAGTGTTGCAGGTGTTACAAAGTTGATTAATTCATCATTATCATCTACGATCTGTCCTTTTTTATATCCGTACAGATATTCATACATGAATTTGTAGTTTTCATGTCCTAAAAGGAATTCAAAATTATGCTCTCCAAATTTTCTTTTGTAGTTTAAGAGCTGGTTCCAGGTGAATGTTTGTTCAGTAAAACTATATTTTTCTGCTGAACCTAGCGGAGCTGCATCTCCAATAATTTTGTTTCCGTAGGTACTTCTTCTATTATTTCTGATATCATACCCAACGTTGGTAGATAGAGTAAGATAAGGATCTACTTTAATTTCAGCATATGCTCTGGAAATGATATAATAGTTTTTAGAAAGATCTTTATTTAAAAGCGTTTCCTGAATTACATTTCTTCCCGCTGCTGCATCTGCTCCTCTGGCGCTTCCTGCATCATACACAACATTTCCTGCATTGTCATAAAGGGTAGCAAATGTATTAGGATCATGAGCATAAGGACTGTAAATAGGCCCCATCGTTCTTGTCCATCTGTATGGATTGATATAAGCAGAATTATTATCCACCCCTTCTACGGAATTGTTTCCGTTAGAAGATACTCCACTGATGCTTGTTCCTAATTTCAACCAGCTTTTTACTTGAGAATCTACTTTTAATCTTGCTGTAAATCTTTCAAAGTCTGATTTGATAAGATATCCTGTTTCATTGGTATATCCTACTGAAGAAAAATAGGTTGTCGTATTACTTCCCCCACTGTAATTCAACTCGTAATTCTGTCTGAATCCGGTATTCATCAAGGGTTTTTGCCAGTCTAAATCTGTATATTTAAGTTTTGCATCCGGGTTTAAAACTCCATTGACAACTAACTGATTATCGGGAACATTAAAAACATTGGTTTTCAAAACTCCTGAAATCAGCTGCGCTGTAGCATAAGCATTCGCATCAGCGATCGTTGTACCAGGCACAGAAGTCATTCTGCCATTTCTTATTGACTCCCAGATAAGCGGATAATATTGGTGAACATTCACTCTATTATATTCCGGAATTGATCTTCCAATTGCTCCGGTACTCATACTAAAATTAATGAGATCTTTCCCTCCTTTTCTTCCTGATTTTGTAGTAATCAAAACAACTCCGTTAGCTGCAGCAGAACCATACAAAGAGGTGGAAGCTGCATCTTTCAGGATATTGAATGATGCGATATCATTAGGGTTGATGGCAGCAAGAGAACCTGTATAAATAGTACCATCCACCACGTATAAAGGATTTGTTGTAATACCATAAGAACCGATCCCACGGATTTGGATGCTTGGTGAACTTCCCGGCTGTCCTGTACCGGTACTTACTTTAACTCCGGCACTGGCTCCATCTAAAGCCTGTCCGATACTCGTTATTGGTCTGTCTGCAAATTGTTTGGCTTTTACTTCGGTATTAGAGCCTACCATCGTTTCTCTTTTCTGGCTCCCGTAAGCTACTACAACGATTTCATCAATCTTAGTATCCTGTGGTATGGTGTCTCGTTTTGTCTTTTGGGCCTCCACCAGATGCGCACCCACAAAGAACAGCACGGCTGTGCTTAATAATTTCATTTTCATATTTAACATATTTTAACAGTAGTTCAGCAAATATATGCAATAAAAACTGTTAAAAATGTAAATAAAATTCAATTTAAATTAATTAAATTCAATTGATTTAAATTTTTAATCAATATTTATATATTTATTAAAAAAATATGTTAAAATTTAGTTAACGCAGATTTTTAAAAAGAACAAAATAATCTAAATACAGTTAAATCAATGTTAATTTAAAGCTAAAAACACTTTTTAATTAATAAAAACACACAATCAAAAACAAAAACATCAAAATAAATCAATTCAACAACAGAGATTATAAAATTTCAAAAATGATTCTATGAAATAAGTGATTTAAATATTATAAGACATAAAAAACCGAAGAAACTTTTCTGTTTCTCCGGTGTATATGTGGATTAAAAACCGTTATTATTTTACCAGTTAAAAGGAAAATTATTTTACTCTCAACCTTTCTTTAATAGATTCAATATTTTTCTTTGCAGAGTCTTCAAGGATAAGACTTGCACTCATATGGATTCTTGCAGGCATTAATTCATTGAAATGATCTGTACCTTCCCATGAAACCTTTTTAATTAATGCTAAAGCATCACTGCTTCTTGACGCTAAAGTTTGTAAAAATTTCTCCAATTTTTCATCCATCTCCTGAATATTCTCTGAAACGGAGTGGTAAACATTATGCTGCTCCGCCCATTCGGCAGATCTGAAGTCTGCATCAATAGCCATTGCTGAGAATTGAGATTTCCCGATTTTTCTTTCCACATAAGGGCCGATTACAAAAGGTCCTATTCCAAGATTGATTTCCGTAAGTGCTAAAGCAGAGTCTTTTGTTGCAAAACAATAGTCTGCTCCGCAGGCAATTCCTACTCCACCTCCTGTTGTTTTTCCCTGAACTCTTACTATTACAATTTTCCCACAGTTTCTCATGGCATTTAACACTTTGGCAAAACCACCAAAAAATTGTGTGGAAGCTTCCAGTTCTTCAATTGCCAAAAGCTCATCAAAGCTTGCTCCTGCACAGAATGCTTTCTCTCCTGCACTTTTAACCAAAATAGCTTTCACTTCTTCTTTTGCCCCTTCCTGAAGGATCGTTTCTGCCAGTTTTTCTAAAATTGCTCCTGGAAGGGAGTTGCTTTTGGGTGTTCCGAAAGTGATCTCGGCAATATTATTTTTAATTTCTGATGCTACAAATTCGCTCATTATTATTTTTATTGGATTCTTACAAAAATACGAAATACCACTCTTTCTGAGAAACTTAAAAACGATAAATTCCATTATAAATGCACCTTTTAAAAGATTCCCTTTACGTAGAAATACGGAGTCTTCAATTTGGTATTTTCTACTCTAGCACCTGATTCCTTTTAATCGTTCCTTTGGTCTAAGAATTAATAACCAAAAGGTGGTATCTGAAAAGCCTATAAGAGAGTAAGAGAATTTACAACTAAAAAAACTTATTATCATGGACGAGTACATTGGAATCGTAAAATTATTTGCAGGAAATTTTGCACCTAGAGGCTGGATGTTTTGTGACGGAAGCTTAATAGCTATTTCAAGAAATTCAGCTTTGTTCTCTATTTTAGGAACCACTTACGGTGGAGACGGCATTACAACGTTCGCTTTACCTAACTTAAAAGGACGTATGGCTTTAGGAGCCGGAAATGTAAATGCCAACGAATTTTATCCTTTAGGAGTAGTGGCAGGTACTACACAAAATACTCTTTTAGCATCTAATATGCCAAGTCTAGGAAGTGGATTTCAGCTGAAAGTTGCTAACAAAAATGCCAATTCATCAACTCCCAGCGCTACAACATCTATCGCCATTACAGGTAACCAGGTAGGAAGAGATTTCAATGCTGTTACAAGCTATGTAAACAATGCTAATCCTGACACAGCAATTAATGGTCAAAGTATCGTATATGTAGGGCAAAATATACCAGTCAATAATATGCCTCCTTACCTTGGCTTAAATTATATTATATGTGTTGAGGGTGTTTATCCTCCAAGAAGTTAATCTCAATAATAACCTAACATTTAAAACAAAAATCATGAAAAGCACTACTTTTTTAACAATTTGTAGTCTGCTCATTTCAATTTTTTCATTCGGGCAGACGAGTACAGAGCAATTTGAAACGGAATCGAACGGAAGTACCAGCTTCACCGATAATGGGGTCATTTTCAATATCATTTCACATGTGAGTGTTTTTGACATTCAAGGAAATTTCCCAGGAACCGGTTGGAACGGAACAGCAAATGACAATAGATATATTGACAATTCTAATGATTCTCAATCTCCACCATCATTCAGTATTAAAACTACTTCAAATTTGTTTAAAGTAAACAGATTCTGGATGTATCTTTCAGCATTGAATCTGGATCTTAATGTAAGTGGAACGCTGACTGTAACCGGAAAACTAAGTGGAGTAACCAAATTCACCCAAACAAAAACAACTGGTTTTGCAACAAGTTTAGGAACCACGAACGGATACACACTTCTTGATCTCACTAACTTAAATGGTCAAAATTACTCCAATATCGTTATTGACGAACTGCAACTTACTGTAGGAGGATCATTCAGATATGTAGCTCTCGATGCTTTCACATGGGTAAAAGACACCAATCTGGTATTGGGTACTTCGGAAACTAAAAGCATTAAGAAAGACCTGACAGTTTATCCTAACCCGACCAACGGACCTATTTCTATCACTACTGAAAAAGCAAGTGAAGCTAAGATCTACAGTTTGGATGGCAAAACGCTGAAAACAATACAAACTCAAAAGGGAAATAATGAGATCAATATTTCAGAGTTTCCAAAAGGAGTGTATATTATCAAAACAGCAACAGAATCTACCAAGGTAATTAAAAACTAATTTTACAAAATTTCGCATAAGTTCCACATTCTCTATAAAGATTCTAATTCATGAATGACAAATCCCTTTCCAAGAAGGGATTTCGTCATTTCTTTAGTGCAAGAATATATTTATCTATATAAAGTTGTTTTTCCTTTGATTTATATTGCTGAATATATCTTGGATGCTCCAGAACAGTCATTCTATCAAACAGTTTTGCTTCTGTATTTAATTTTGAAATAAAATCAGCATTCTTTTTACCAAGAACGAAAACTTCTGATGTATCGAGATTAAGACTTATATGTTTCTTCAGAGATTCAATCATAAAATCCTTTACCGATTCGAATAGCTTTTTGTCATCATAATAATTAGCATTAAGCCATCCGTTTTTTGTCTTTCTTACAATAGCCAGCGGAAATGGAGAATTGATATAAATATCTTTGTAGAAAAGATCAGCGCCACCATATTCTTCAATCATATCATACATAAAAACTGAAGAAATTTCATGGGTGTGGGCAGATTCCATTTTGATTCCGCAGAAACTTTCCAATCTTTTTGTATCGGTAAAAGGAACTCCGGTTACTCCTGCTCCATGGCGGCTTGGATTGATACCAATGATGAATTTTCTTTTAACAGAATCATTATAGTATTGATGATAAAACTTTTGCATGACGGTCATCGTTTCCGGATTATCTAAATACGGATTCAATACCTGAAACCCCTCAGGAAGTTCTCCCAAATAGGTTAGATTTTTATTGAATTGAACAACTTTATCAGCAAAATTTTTACTCATATTTAGTTTTTAGAAAAAATAAAATTTTCAGGTTGATCGTCGTCAATATCCTCATCTTCATCCTCTTCACTTAAAGCCAATTCGAGATCAATAAACTCAATGTATAAACCACATATTTCGCCATTGGCATCGTAAGCAAAATAAACAGGATAGCTACCATCACCAAAGCCGCTAGCGAACATCGGAATCTGATAATTGGTATTTGGAACCGTCCAATTGATCCAGTCTCCTGCTTCCCTCTGATTATTCGGGTTGTCTTTATAGCTTTGTGAGAAAAGGTCAGCAAAATAATCATCATAAAGATTGTCGACATTTATTTCATCAACAAATTGATCTACAAAAGGAAGGACTTCTTTATCCGCAATACAACCTAAACCTGCATCCACCTCAAAACCAAAAAAATCATCTTCAGTTACTCCTTCCAATTCTTCAATCCCGACTAATGCTTCTCTGTAAATAACAGGTTTTTCTTTGGTAAATTCAACTTTTACAACAGCATATCTATCTCCCCAGTCTTCAGATTTTGCCACAGCAATCGTCACAGGAAAATTTCCTTTTGGAGCCTGAATAAAATATGGCGATTGATTCGCATTTAGAGAAACCAACGGATCTCTTACGACTACTTTTCCTGAAGGAAGAGAAACATTTCCGATTTCCATCGTCTCCATTTTCTGTCCCAGAATTTCATCAGAAGTAAAATATGTTTCGAGATCTGTAGGACAAACCAGAATATTTTTCACTTCTTCCCATTTTTGCATCCAGTTTTCGTTCATTATTTTTTTGAATTGATTTTAAGTTTGAAAATAATGAATAAATCTAAGGACATCAAGCAGGAAAGGGTTTTTAACAAAAGATTATAAAAATAAAGCTGCAATTCCTTGCGAATTGCAGCTTTATGTATTGTTTTAAATTAAAAAAATCTAAGAATCGGCACATATATAACATGCTCTTGCAATGTCTGGCCATCTTCCAGGAAGACAACAGCTTCCGGGAGGACAAGGATTAAGGGCACAAGACCAATTTGGTCCGGAACCTTTAAGAGATCTCAACTCATGTCTTGAAAGTTTTTTTAAGTTTTTCATAGTGGTTTGTTTTGATGTTCTCTCCTACTCTATATGCTTTTCGGATTTCGCCTATTAAAGTTAGTCATTTTCAATTAAAAACAAAATAACTAACTGAAATAAAACACATTACACTGAATCAACATCCTTATCAAGGTTTAGAACCCCGACAAGGATAATCGTCCATAAAAAAATCCCTTTCAATTACTGAAAGGGATTTTAAACTTATATTTTCATGAATTAAATCAATCCAAACTGTTGGAAATGGTGCGTGAAATGCTTTTTGTGCATCAGTTCCCACATTTCTTTATTCAGTTTTCCAAAAACATAATTCATATGTTCTGCCTGTGGATTTTCTTTGTAATAGATCACAAATTTCTTTACGTTATCTATGAATGACAATTTTGCTGCTTCCAGATTTTTGTGGGTAAGTTCAGGAAGTGAACCATCCTGCGGAAGGAACGGTGCTGTAAATTCTTTTGGCATAGCTCTGTGGTTGTAAAGAGAATCCTGCCATTTTTCAAGATTTTCTTCCGGAGTAAAGCATTTTTCTGCTTCAGGTTCTCCGAAGCTTACCAGAACTGCCTTCTCTAAGTGTTCAATCATTTGCTGTGGAGACATTTTCCCCCAAAGTGCAGGTGTACTTTCCGTTAATCCATTTACTATTTTCTGAACGTTTTTCACACTCAGATCAATGAAAGGAGATTGTTTTGCCACCAATGTTAAAATTGTTGCCACGCAAACGACCTCATCTCTTTGATTCACTACTTCTACCAGCCATTTTACAACACCAGAAGGAATATTTCTTCCTTTTACTCCTCTGTTGATTTTTTCTTTTGCGGTTAAATACACTGTGATAGTATCTCCGGCATATACTGGTTTGAAGAAACTACATTCTTCCAATCCGTAATTGGCAATAACAGGTCCTTTTTTCCCTGAAACAAATAATCCTGCTGCTGCTGAAAGAATGAAATATCCGTGAGCTACAGTTTTATCAAAGATGGTCCCCGATAAACTTGTAGCATCTGTATGAGCATAGAAATGATCCCATGAAACATTGGAAAAGTTAACGATATCCGCATCAGTAACCGTTCTTCCAGCAGTTTCTAAAGAGTCTCCTACTTCTACTTCCTCAAAATATTTCTGGAAAGGATGTTTGTCTGAGAATTTTTTCTCTGCTCCCTGCTGATAGATCTTGGTAATCGCTTTCAATACGTCTGGCGACCCCTGGATTGCTGTTTTCTGTAAGAAGAAATGAAGACCGCTTAATCCGCCCATTTCTTCTCCGCCCCCAGCTCTACCAGGACCTCCGTGCATCAATGTAGGAAGTGGTGAACCGTGACCTGTGCTTTCCTTGGCGTTATCTCTGTTCAGTACAAAGATTCTTCCGTGCTGGGAAGCCATTTTCCATGAAGTTTCTGCGATAAAATTCTCGTCGTGAGAAATGATAGATCCTACCAAACTTCCTTTTCCTCTTTTTGCCAGAGCAGCTGCTTCTTCAGCATCTTTATATGGCATTAATGTAGATACCGGCCCAAAAGCTTCTACATCGTGAGAGATATTTTTTTCGAAAGGCTTGTCGTTCAGGAATAATTTCGGACTCATAAATGCTCCATTTTCATAGTTGGCATCTACAAGCTCGTGTTTTCCGTCATAAACAAGTTCTGTTTCTGATTTTAAAATGTTTACTTTTCTCAGAACTTCTTCATACTGCTGTCTTCCTACTAAAGATCCCATTTTGGTTTCTCTGCTTAAAGGGTTTCCGATTTTTGTTTGATCCAATGCTTTAGACAAAGCATTCTGAACGTCACCAATTAAATGCTCAGGAACGATAATTCTTCTGATCGCCGTACACTTTTGTCCTGCTTTTGTCGTCATTTCGTTACGAACTTCTTTGATGAATAAATCGAATTCCGGAGTGCCCGGTTTTGCTTCCAATCCAAGGATAGAACAGTTCAGGGAATCTGCTTCCATATTGAAACGAACTGCATTTCCAGCAACAGAAGGAAGTGATTTTAATTTTCTTCCTGTATGGGCTGAACCTGTGAATAAAACAGAGTCTCCGTCCTGTACATAATCTAAAATATTCCCAGGTTCTCCGCAGACTAACTGAACGGCTCCTTCAGGCAATACTCCACTTTCAATCATATCCTGAAATACCGCATTGGTAAGGTAAGATCCGAAAGGAGATGGCTTTACAATGGAAGGAACACCCGCTAATAAGGAAGTGGATAGTTTTTCCAACATTCCCCATACCGGAAAGTTATAAGCATTGATCTGCACAGAAACACCTTCACTAGGTGTTAAGATATGGGTTCCTAAGAAAGTTCCGTTTGCAGAAATTTTCTGAGTGTCTCCATCTACCCAAAATGAAGTATTAGGAAGCATTCTTTTTGCCAATCCGGAATAAGTAAAGAAAGTCCCGAAACCTCCTTCAATATCCACCCAAGAATCTACGTGGGTAGCTCCTGTTTTGTATGATAGATCATAGTATTTTTTCTTTCTTTCCAACAGGTAAAGTGCTACTTTTTTCAGCATTTCCCCACGGTCGTAGAAAGTCATTGAAGAAAGGTTTTTATATCCTACGGTTCTTCCGTAGTCAAGAGCCTGTTCAAAATTAAGCCCTTCTGTATCGGAAACAGCTACCTGTTCTCCTGTAACGGCGTTGTACAAAGGAACTCCGTTTCCAGTACCTTCTACCCATTGTCCGTAGATATAGTTTTTTAACTTTTCCATATAGTTTTTTACTTTTTGCTTAGATTAATCTTTTTGATAAAGTTTCTAATAATCAAATAAGGGATAAAAAGCGCCAGCCAGCCATCTAAAATGATTACAATTTCAACAAATAAATTATAGAAATAATCTTTATGCTCTAGCTTAGCAATTACCTCATCTGATTCAACATGTTCCAAAGCATCTGAAATTCCTATTGATTCTTTTACCAGATAAAGCCCTAGGGCATTCATACTAATTATAAAAATAAATATTACGATCCAGTATTTTTTCAGAATGTTCATTAACTGAAACTAATTTATTTCGGTTCCTGATAGGGAAACATTTTCACTAGTCCTTCATATAAACTTCTGTGAAGAATGGTTGCGTGATTGTCTGTTTCCATCATTTTATATTCTAATGTCCAGTTTTTCTTTCCTGCTTTTTTCAAAACGTCGTAGAATGCTTCAGCATCTTTTACCATTACCGGATGTTCTCCTTTTCCTACAGAAACATAGACGAACTTTTTAGTATCCGGTGATTTTGAAAGTAATACTCCTGCCTGGTTGAGAAGACTTTCATCATCCCACCACAAACTTGGACTGATGATAAAATAATTATTGAACATTTCTGGCTTCTTCAGAAGGATTTCTGTTGCCAAAAGGCCTCCCAAAGACTGACCAAAAAGGTATTTGTCCGTAGTTTTAAACTGGCTTTCCACATAAGGTTTTAATTCTTTTTCAAGGAATGCTATAAACTTATCAGAATGTCCTGTGGTAGGATAGTCTTTCTGCAAGTCTTTTAAATCCGTATGAAAAGTAAAATCTCTTTTTCTGTCTACATTAGCAACTCCCACTACAATGGTTTCCGGCATGGAATACATTTGATTAAAGAATTGTACTAATCCTGTGACGTGAATAAAATCTTCATTCATACTTCCATCTAATAAATAGATCACCGGGTATGATTTTGTTTTATCATATCCCTGTGGAAGATAAATATTCAGCGTTCTGTCTTCATTTAATGTTTTGGACTTTATCGTCCTCACTTCTCCTATTGTAAGCGGTTTTGTAGCAACAGTCTGTGCTGTTAGTGTACAACCTACCGCCAACATTATGCTGCATGCAAGTGCAATTTTTTTAATCATATTTAATTGTAATGGTCATTATTTTATATCATCCCAGATGCTGTAATCCACAATTTTGGTTGGGATCTGCTGAACATATTCTGTAAAAGGTTCACAAGGCAGGATGGCTTCTTTTCCTTCTCTTGCCAGTTCCTGATATAGTTTTGTTCCTTCTGTTTTCCAGTGAATCATTTCGTCAGAAACATCACGGATCACTTTTGCAGGGCTTCCTACAACCAGTTTTCTTGGTTCACATCTGAAATTGGCTGGTACAAAAGCTAATGCTCCGACAATACTTTCATCGCCGATATAGGCTTTGTCCATTACCACAGAGTTCATTCCGATCAGACAGTTTTTTCCAATGTGTCCAGAATGAATAATTGCGCCATGTCCGATGTGTGCTGATTCTTCCAGAATCGTTTCTATATTCGGGAAGACGTGAAGGGTACAGTTTTCCTGTACATTGGCTCCATCTTTAATAATAATTTTCCCCCAGTCGCCACGAATTACTGCATTGGGACCAATATAGACTTCTTCACCTATTTCTACGTTCCCGATAATAACTGCCTGCGGATGAATGTAAGCAGTTCGTTTTATAATGGGACGAATCCCGTGGTATGAGTAGATATTCATTTTTTTAATTTGAAAATCTGAGAATGAGTTAATTTGAAAATTAATAATGTCTTTTAAACATTTTCAAATTCTCAAATTAACTCACTTTCAAATTAATTATACTTTTTCGATAACCATTGCATATCCCTGTCCGACACCGATACAAAGGGTACACAATGCATATTTTTTATCCTGCTTTTGAAGTTCTATTGCAGCAGAACCTACAATTCTCGCTCCGGAAACTCCCAGTGGATGGCCAATAGCGATAGCACCTCCGTTCGGATTGATTCTTGAGTCGTCATCTTTTAAACCTAAGCTTCTGGTTACAGCCAGTGCCTGCGCTGCAAATGCTTCATTTAATTCGATGATATCCATATCTTCCAGAGAAAGGTTTAATCTTTTCAATAGCTTTTGAGCTGCTTCTACAGGCCCAATCCCCATGATTCTTGGCTCTACACCTGCTACGGAAGATCCCAGGATTTTTGCTTTTGGTTTTAAACCATATTTTTTAACGGCTTCTTCGCTTGCTAAAATCAAAGCAGCTGCTCCGTCATTCATTCCTGAAGCGTTTCCTGCAGTTACTGTTCCCTCTTTTCTGAAAGCCGGACGAAGTTTTGCCAATCCTTCCATTGAAGAAGTAGGTTTAATGAATTCATCTTTTTCAAAAACGATTGGATCTCCTTTTCTCTGAGGAATTTCAACTTTTACAATTTCTTCTGCCAATCTTCCGCTCTCCTGAGCTTTTGTAGCTTTCTGCTGAGACCAAAGGGCAAATTTATCCTGATCTTCTCTATTGATCTGGTGGATATCTGCTAAATTTTCTGCAGTTTCTCCCATTCCGTCAACCCCATACATTTCTTTCATTTTTGGGTTGATGAAACGCCATCCGAAAGTAGTATCAAACATCTGGCTGTCTCTACCGAAAGCTGCGCTTGGCTTTGACACTACATAAGGAGAACGTGTCATGTGCTCTACTCCTCCTGCAATATAAATCTCTCCTTCCCCTGCTGCAATGGAGCGGAATGCATTGGCTACAGCAGACATTCCTGAAGCACACAGCCTGTTGACCGTCTCACCTCCAATTTTGTAAGGAAGACCTGCTAATAAAAGTCCCATTCTAGCAACGTTTCTGTTATCTTCTCCTGCCTGATTGGCACATCCAAAAATAACGTCTTCAATTTCTTCCACAGGAACTTCAGGATTTCTTGCTACTACTTCCTTAATAACAATAGCAGCCAGATCATCGGCTCTTACTTCTGATAACCCTCCCTGCAGTTTTGAGATGGGAGTTCTAACATAGTCTATGATGTATACGTTGTTCATAAATATTTTAATATAATAATCCAGTAATGTAACCGTGTAACAATCCAGATTTATTTGTTTTTATTTCTTAGTTCTAAAGCCTGCTTTAAAGTATAAGGTTCATATTTGAAGTCCTTTCCGAAGATTCTTTTGGCATTTTCTTCAAGGGTAGAATCGAAGCCTGCTTCTTTTCTTCTTTTATCTACATTTTTAAGATCTTTTATGGGCCAAACAAAATTGACAAAGATTTGTTTTCCGTCTTTATCTTTTGTCATTTCTCCTTTTCCCTGTGTTCCGTAGATCTGTTCTTTGTCTTCACCCATCAGATATCTATCTTCCATCATAGCCACCCAGGTAAAAGGAATTTCTTTCTTTTTTCCGGCTTCCTTAATGAGAGGCAGATATTTTCCAATTTTGGTGGAATGCTGAATTACATACCAGGCCGCCTGATTGGTTGGTTCTCCTACAAGTGTCTTTCCGGGATATCCATATTGAGTAATAATACTTTCAATTTTCTGCATATTCAAGCTATCATGCTCTGCCACCAACAGCCAGTTTTTCTTTTTAAATTCTTCCTGATCAATATTCAGATCTTTTAACAGCTGTTCTTTTTTCTCCGGAGTAATCTCAGTATCAAAAAGCATTCTGTATCCCTGATCCACCTTCATGATTTCATCCAATTCTTTTTTCAAAGCTTCATTCACTTTCTGTTGAGCGTTGATCAGAAGAGTTGAAATTCCGAAAAGCAGTGCCACTATTTTTTTCATTCTGTTTAATCTGGTTTCTGGTTTTAGTTTTTTATAAGTCGGTTACTTTTTTCCCGATTTTGTAGACTGTGCCTACAAATTTGGCTATCAGTTCCTGATTTTGATTGGTAATCTGAATGTCATAAACAGCGGTTTTTCTGGTATCATTAACCAAAACACTTTCTGCCCTGAAAACATCACCTTCTTTTCCTGCTTTGGTAAAATTGATGATACAGTTTAAGGCTACAGCTGCATCTCCGGTATTGTTGGAAGAAAATGCCAGTGCAGAGTCTGCAAATGCAAAGGTAACTCCGCCATGAACTGTCTTAAGCCCGTTTAGCATATCCTTCTTAATTGGCATTTCTATTAAACAGTAATTTTCTTTTACTTCAATCATCTTAATATTCATCCATTGGGAAAAATAATCCTGATTGAACATATAATCTGCTACTTGTCTTGGATTCATTTCTATTAATTATATGTTTGTTATTTCTTCATACAGCTCATCGGATAACCTGTCGTAAACATTCATGGTTTTACCCAGAATAATTTGTTCGTATGAAAGACTTTCTGAGTCTGATAAATTTTCAGAGGGATATGATTCATTTAAATCAATTCCGTTTTCGTTGGCTAATCTTTTAATCAATTCTCTGTATTTTTCATTAAATTTCCCCAATAGCTCAAGCCTTTCCTGCTCATCCACAGAGGTAGCTTCCTGAGTTAAATACTGTTTCTCAATTGAAAGTCTGGTCTCCAGCTCAGCTCTGAATTCTTCTATATTCATAATATTAATTTGAAAATTAAATAAATTTGAGAATTTGAAAATGGAAACCCGTTATAGTCAATTTTCAAATTATCTAATTCATTTTACGGAGCAAAGGGCTTTGTCTATATCTTTCTTCCTGATATTCTTCGTAAAGGTTCTGAAGGGTTTCGGAGATTTTTGCATACCCGATTTCTTTACCCCAGCTTAATAATCCTTTTGGATAGTTTACGCCTTTCTGCATTGCCAGCTCGATATCTTCATCATTCGCAACACCTAATCTTTTAGCTTCAACCGCTTCATTGATCAGCATGGAAATGATTCTTAAAAAGATCTGCTGATATAAAGCATCGTCTTTCTGAGCAACAGGTTTTTCTGCTCCCTCGCTGTAATCATAGAAACCTTTTCCTGTTTTTCTTCCGTGAAGCTTTGCTTCAGACATTCTTTGTTGTAGTAATGAAGGTTTGTATTTCGGATCGTAGAAATAATCTTTATAAACTGTAGTTGTTACAGCAAAGTTGACATCCACTCCGATAAGATCCATCAATTCGAAAGGTCCCATTTTGAAGTTACCCAATGTTTTCATTGCTTCATCCACCTGTTCCGGTGTTGCGATGTTTTCTTCAACAATCCTTAGGCCTTCTCCGTAATAGGGTCTGGCGATTCTGTTAACGATAAATCCGGGAATATCTTTGGCAATAACAGGAGCCTTCCCCCATTCTTTCATGAGGTTGTAGATTTTTTCTGCTAATGTATTTTCTGTTAATAAGGATGGAATAACTTCCACTAAAGGCATTAGTGGAGCCGGATTGAAAAAGTGAATTCCGATGAAACGCTCCGGTTTCTTTAGTTCTGCACCCAGAGAGGTGATAGAAATAGATGATGTATTGGAACTGATGATACAGCTTTCTGAAACATAGTTTTCAAGTTCTGTAAACACTTTGGTTTTGATCTCTTTATTTTCTATGATGGCTTCAATGATGAGTTCACAATCTTTGAAATCCTTCAATTCTGTAGCAATGGAAATATTAGCTAAAATTTCAGTCATTTTCTCTGCTGAAATTTTTTGTTTATCAACCAATTTGGTGAGTGTTTTTTCCAAACCTACTGTTGCCGTTTCTACTTGTTTTGAGTTGGCGTCATATACCCAAACTTTGCATCCGTTCGTTGCGGCTACTTGTGCAATGCCAATTCCCATGGTTCCGGCACCGATAATTCCTACATTCATATTTTAAATTTGAAAATTTGAAAATGAATTAATTTGAAAATTATTTTAATTTCGAACTTGAAATAATTTTAGACAGAATTAATAGAATTTCTTTTAAATCAGATATTAATTTTTCGTTCGGAGATTGTAAATATGGAGACTGTAAGCATAGCAAAAGCCAATATTCTGTTTCATCAGCTTCTTTAGCTGCAATTTTTAATTTATGAATAAAATCTGCCTTACTTTCTGCATTTTGAGCTTCTTTAACATTTGCTCCAATCGAAGTTCCTGATTTAAAAATTTGATTTGCCAAAGGAAATTTTCTAGCTTCGTACAAATCTTCTGAAAATTCAATAATATTTAATGCGAAATCAAAAGTCTTATTTACAATAATATTTCCTTTGTCATTTCTCATTTTCAAATTCTCAAATTAATTCATTTTCAAATTAATTATCTTCCTTTATAATTAGGTTTTCTTTTCTGTAAAAAAGCATTTACTCCTTCAATGAAGTCTTCTGTACCTGCAGCTTCCTGTTGAAGATCTCCTTCCAGCTCCAGCTGTTCTTTCAATGTATTGGTATAAGAACTGGCAAAAGCTTTTTTCGTAAGCTTAAGAGCAGCTGTTGGCATATTTGCCATTCTTTCAAGAATTTCCATAGATTTTGGAACGAATTCTTCTTCTGTGAAAACTTCTGCTACAAGACCATGAGTTTTAGATTCTTCTGCAGATAATTTTTTACCTGTAAATGCTAAATAATTGGCCAATTGTCTGCCTAAAAGTTTCGGTAAGAAGTATGTTCCTCCTGTATCTGGAATCAAACCGATATTTGAAAATGCCTGAGCAAAATAGGCTTTTTCATTTGCTAAAACAAAGTCGGAGATTAAAGCTAACATCGCACCGGCTCCTACTGCAGGACCGTTTACTAAAGCAATAACTGGCTTTTTGCAACGGGTAACTTCCAACACTAAGGGGTTATAATAGTCTACCACAATTTTTCTGATGATGTCATGATCGTGGTGTTCTGTACCTACCACAAATGCTTCATCCAAATTCTGACCTGAGCAAAACGCTCTTCCTCTTCCGGAAATGGCAACACATCTTACTGTTTCGTCTTCATTGCATTCTTTAACAAAATCTCTAAGATCTGATAATGAAGGTTTTGTAAGAGCATTCATGGTTTCCGGTTGATTAAGATAGGCGATTTTAAGCTTCCCGTCAAAATGCGTTTCAATATCGAGTTGTGTATACATAGTTTTTATTAATTTATTATTTAACAATGCACTAATTTAACAATATAAATTAATGTAACCGTCTAATAATTTAACATTCTAACAATTCCTTCGTTATGCTTTGCATAGCCGTAAAATTTGTTTTGAATTGATGAATAAATCATCAATGACATTTAAAATAATCAAAAGGTTCCAGACAGTCTAAACACTGATAAGACGCCTTACACAAGGTAGATCCAAATCTGCTGATCTGCTTAGTATGTACAGAACCGCAACGTGGACATTTTTTCGGTTTCCCGATGTGATGTTCGTCTGCACCTTTTTCCGGAGGTGTAATTCCGTACACACGGAGCTTTTCTCTCGCTTCATCCGTTAACCAGTCTGTTGTCCAGATCGGAAACATTTTGGTTACTACTTTTGCATCCCATCCATTTTCCTTCATCATTTTGATAATGTCCTCCTCAATAGTAAACATGGCAGGACAGGCAGAATAGGTAGGTGTAATGACCACTTCGCAGGTATTTTCTCCTGTGACTTGTGCATCTCTTACAATTCCTAACTCCACGATATCAATGACCGGAATTTCCGGATCGGGAATTGTTTTTAATAAATCTAAAAGCTGATTCATATTTTATTTTTTATCAGAATCAAGAATTACTTTCATTGCATTCTGATAATCCAAATTATCTGTTATTCCGTTGTGATACTGATCTTTTAATACAATCAGGCTATCCTCTTTTTTAAAGTTATTTTTAAGTTTTAAAGAGGCATTATAATTAATAACCTCATCTTTATCACCGTGAAAAATAACAACTGGTGATTTAACGGTTTTTAAATATTTACCAGTCTCAAAATTATATTTCAGTAAAAACTTGGGAAGAAATGAGAATTTCTGGCTCATTTCATCTTCTATACTGTAATAAGGTGCCTGTAAAATCAATAATCTTGCGTGATGCATGGATGCTAATTTTGCAGCTAATCCTGATCCTACAGAATATCCTAAAATAATAATTTTGTTTTCCGGATATCTTTTCAATAGCTCTTTGTAAGCACTTTCAACATCCGAAAAAATCTGATCTTTGCTACTAATTTTGTCTTCACTCTTTCCATAACCCCTATAATCGAGTATCATCGTATCATAATTCATACTTCGATAAAACTGAGCTACTTCTCCCCAGCCTTTTATAGACCCGCCGTTTCCGTGAAGATAAAAGATAACTCCTTTTGAATTTTGAGCTTTAAATAAAACAGAACTTAAATACTTGCCATCCTTTGCCTTGATTTTCATTTCTTCAAAATCACCATCAAATTTAAATTTGTAATTCTCTGGTAATTTTTCAGGATAAAAAATAATTTTCTCCTGATAGAAGTAGATTCCAACACATAGTATCACATATGCCGCAAGAAAAAAAGCCAATATCCCCAGAAGCATCTTCTTCATAGCTTACTACCAGGTACACCCAGGATATGCTCTCTGCATATACTGAAGTTCACAAAGAATATATCCGAAATACTCTGTATGATATCCTGTTCTTGATTTTGGCTGCATGAAAGCATTTTCCGGATATTCTAAACCAAAATCTGCAAAATCTTTCTTGGTAATGGCAATAAATTCTTCGTAAAGAGCATCTGCATTGGGAGCAATATTCAAAGCAACCAGATCGTCTTCTCCTTCTGTTTTAGCAAAAAGACCTTTTGTATATTCCCAGATATCTCCAATAGCCTTTACCAAACGTTCACGGCTTTCTACTGTTCCCTGGGTGAAAATTTTCATCCATGAAGCAGTGTGAGTATAGTGGTATCTTACTTCTTTTAAAGATTTTTGTGCAATTGCAGAAAGTTCTTCATTAGCGGAGTTTGATAATGCCTCATACATCAGTTTCTGATATACAGACAATACGTATACTTTAAGAATAGTCTGTGCGTAATCTTCATTAGGAAGTTCTACCCAATGAGCATTCACGTATTCATGCTCATATCTTAAAAATGCAATATCATCTTCACTTTTTCCGTTGTCAATCACTCTTGAAGCATAAACATAAAAGTTGTTAGCCTGACCAAGTTCATCCAACGCAATATTTGTCAATGCAATATCTTCCTCTAAGTAAGGACCTTCACCACACCATGCAGACAAACGCTGTCCCATAATGAAACTGTCGTCTGCTAGTTTTAATAAATAATTATATAATGGGTTCATTGTTTAATAAATTTAAAGACTGATGGATGATAGATGGATAGAAAATAGACAAGTAAACCTTAAGGTCTTTTATCTATCTGTCTATGATCTTAAATGTCTTATTTTAATTACATATTTTTCACGTCATTAGGAATATCGTAGAAAGTTGGATGACGGTAAAGTTTATCATCAGCCGGATCGAAGAATGCTTCTTTATCCACCCCTTCTGAAGTCACAATATATTTACTTGGAACTACCCAAACAGAAGTTCCTTCTTTTCTTCTTGTATAAACGTCTCTTGCATTCTGCAAAGCCATTTCTGCTGTTGGCGCCTGTACAACTCCAACATGTTTATGAGATAATCCCGGTTTAGTTTGAATAAACACTTCCCATATATCTAAATTTGCCATATTTAAAATTAATTTAACAATGTATCAGTGTACCAGTTTAACAATGAGATGCTTCGGCAAGCTCAGCATGACAATGATTGTTACATTTTTACATTGGTATATTGTTACATTATTATATTACTTCTTTTTGTTGTTTTTCTGCAAAAGCTGCCGCTGCTTCTTTTACCCAAGAATTTTCTCTTTGCGCTTTTCGTTTTGTTTCGATACGCTTTTTGTTGCAAGGTCCATTTCCTTTTAAAATTTCCATGAATTCATCCCAGGGAAGTTCTCCGAAATCATAATGCTGTCTTTCCTCATTCCATTTTAAATCTTTATCCGGAATGGTTAATCCTAAGAATTCAGCCTGAGAAACAGTAACGTCTATAAATCTCTGACGAAGGTTATCGTTACTTTCTCTTTTTACTCTGTAGTTCATAGAGATTTTAGAGTTTGGCGAGCTGTCATCGTTAGGTCCGAACATCATTAGAGCCGGCCACCAGAAACGATTTAATGAAGCCTGAGCCATTTCTTTCTGTTGTTTTGTACCACGGCACAATGCCATCAGAATTTCGTAGCCTTGTCTTTGGTGAAAAGATTCTTCTTTACAGATTTTCACCATTGCTCTTGAATAAGGACCATAAGAATTCCCCATCAGCATTACCTGGTTCATAATGGCGGCACCATCAACTAACCAACCGATTGCACCAATATCTGCCCAGCTTAAGGTAGGATAGTTGAAAATACTTGAATATTTTGCTTTTCCTTCCAGCATATCATCATAAGTAGCGTCTCTGTCTGCTCTGATGCTTCCGTCTCCTAAAGTTTCAGTGGCAGAATAAAGATATAGGCCGTGACCTGCTTCATCCTGAACTTTTGCTAAAAGAGCCATTTTTCTTCTCAATGAAGGCGCTCTGGAAATCCAGTTCGCTTCCGGCAGCATTCCTACAATTTCAGAATGAGCGTGCTGTGAAATCTGACGAACCAATAATTTTCTGTAATCATCTGGCATTACATCTTTTGGTTCTACTTTATTTTCTTCGTGAACGTATTGAACAAATTTTTCTAAGTCCATCTTTTTTGAATTTGAAAATTAAATAATTTGAGAGTTTGAGAATTGGGCAATTTAAATATGTTAATGACATTTTCAAATTAGCACATTTTCTCATTTTCAAATTGTCTTAAACATCATAATTAAGCATCACCACATTGGTTGTAGGGTGACATTGGCAAGTAAGAACGAAGCCTCTGGCTACTTCTTCTTCGGTAAGTGCATAGTTTTTCTCCATAAAAACTTCTCCTTCCAAAACCTGCGCCTTACACGTACAGCAAACGCCTCCTTTACATGCGAAAGGAACCGGAAGCTGATCTTTCAATGCTTTATCTAAGATACTCTCTTTTTTAGAATTAAGGTGGAACGAATATTCATCATCATCAATGATTACCGTTACCATACTTTCAATATTGGCAATTGCCTTGAATTCATCACTCATTTCCTCCGTATTTTCTTCATCCGGAGCAGTGAAATATTCAAATAAAACCTGGATAGCAGGTACTTTTTTATCTTTCTTCAGATAGTCTGCAATTCCCTTAATCATTTCCGAAGGTCCGCAAATGAAATAGGTTGCATCTTTTACATCGATATCTGTATATCTTTCAAACAGTAAATCTAATTTTTCAGGAGAAATTCTTCCTTCAAAAATTGGGTCTTCATGTTTTTCACGGCTTACTAAATAAACAACTTTCAATCTACCATTAAAAGATTCCACCAATTTATCGATTTCACCTTTCTTCATCACATGATTCATGCTTCTGTTGCTGTAGAACAAATATGCATTTGAATTCGGTTCCTGATAAAGGCTTTCTTTAATATTGGATAGAACAGGAGAAATACCGCTTCCTGCAGCCAGACCAACATAAGTTTTTACGTTCGTCGGGTGATATGAAGTATTGAAACCACCCATCGGAGGCATTACTTCCAGCACTTCATCCATGTGAAGATGTTCATTGAAATACCCTGATACTTTTCCGCCTTCAAGCAATTTTACCAATACTTCCAGCGTATTGCCTTTTTCACTTGGAGCGTTGCAGATAGAGTAAGAACGTCTTTCTTCATTTCCGTTGATCATCATTCGGAAATTCAGATACTGCCCTTGTTTGAATCTGAACTTATCTTTCAGTTCTTCAGGGATTTCTACCGCTACATTCACTGCTTCGGAAGTATCTTTCTGAACTTTAACTGTTTTAAGTTTATAAAATGAATTCATTATTTTTTTAGTATTCTATTAATTTTTCCACCTTCGCACTTCGGCAGGCTGTCCTGAGCGTGAACTTTTACTTTCGTAGTAATTCCTACCCTCTTTTTTATTTCGTTTTCTATGTTTTTTCCAAAGTTCCCGACAAAATTAAAATAATCATCGGTATTTGATTCTATTTTTTGAGATTTTACCAATTCATCATCTATTTCAACATCAATATCCAAAGCGATACACATATGTTCTTTCTCTACAGGAGTCAAATAGTAATTAGGAACCACTCCCCTTACATAAGAAAAAGCTTCTTCAATCTGACTTGGATATACATTTACTCCTCTTACAATCAGCATATCATCTGCTCTGCCAACAATGGGCTTCATTTTCACCATTGTTCTTTTGGCATTTTCATCGTAGTAAAGACTTGTAATATCATTCGTCCAATAACGTAAAAGCGGCATTGCTTTTTTGGTTAAAGTGGTAATCACCAATACGCCTTCTTCTCCGAAAGGAACAGGCTGCTTGGTAATCGGATCTAAAATTTCAGGATAGAAATGATCTTCCCAGATATAAGCCCCTCCTTTCTCTTCAAAATCTTCCATGGAAACTCCCGGACCGATAATTTCACTTAAACCATAAATATTGGTTGCATGTACACCTAATTTTTCTTCAATATGACCTCTTATAATCTCCGTCCATGGCTCTGAACCTAGCACTGCATATTTAAGACTGATTTCTTCTGCAGAAATTCCTCTTTTTGCAAACTCATCCGCAATTGTTAAAGCGTATGAAGGTGAGCAGCAAATCACTTCTGGTTTAAAATCAACAATCAGATCTACCTGTCTTGCCGTCATCCCTCCTGAAATAGGAAGAACACTCATTCCTAACTTTTCTGCACCGTAATGGAGTCCTAATCCTCCTGTGAAAATTCCATAACCATACGCATTATGCAATTGCATTCCCGGTCTTGCGCCTGCTGCATGTAAAGATCTCGCCACTACTTCACTGAAAAGATCTACATCTTCTTTGGTATATCCTACCACAGTCGGTTTTCCCGTAGTTCCACTTGAGCAGTGAATTCGCTGAAGCTCATTTTTCGGAACGGTAAATAACCCGAACGGATAATTATCTCTTAAATCCTGTTTGTAAGTAATAGGAAGTTTAGCGATATCCTCAATCGACCTTATATCCTGTGGAGATATTTGTAATTCATCAAATTTCTTTTTATAAAATTCCGACTTCTCTCCCAAATAGCTGATCAGGCTGATCAACCGGTCGGATTGAAGCTGTCTCAACTGACCCAGCTCCAGATATTCAACTGAAAAATCCATAAAACTAACTAACATTTGTTAGGTGTAAATTTAAAAAGATTTTGGAAGCTGGCAAAATTTTTATGACTTTTGTCATATTTTGAATGATTCTAAATAAGAAAGGTAGTTAAAATTATGCCCTATGTCATTCTGAGCGGAACGAAGTGTAGAGAAGAATCTTTTAAAAATCTAACAATCTGTCACGAGATTCTTCCTTCGTCAGAAATCGAAGATTCGACGTAGTCAATGACAAGCGATCTGGTATTATTTCTGGTTTCCCAGCAGACCAAAAAGAATTTTATCTCTTATTTCATCAGTAATTGCATCTGTAGAATCACTGCTTCTTTTGAACCAGAAATAGGAATTATTTAAGGTATGAAGGATAAATCGAGTGGTGAACGATGGTGATTTCAGCTCCCAGTTTTCAGCTTTGTAGATCTCGGAAATCAATTCTTCAACTTCCTGTTGGTAGTTTTTTCTTAATTCTACAAATTCGGGAAGTTTTTCTTCAAGATGTCTCCATTCATTAGAATAAATATGAGTAACATCGCGGTTTTTAAGAACGACAGATAAGTGCTTATCCAATAGGAGATTCAGTTTTTCCCTTGGGGCAATATCTGTATTTTTCACTTCCTGAAGCTCATCGAAAAACTCCTGAGCAATGCCAAAACAAATCCATTCCAGAATTTCTTCCTTTGAACGGATGTGTGCATACAATGATGCTGCCTTGATATTGAGTTTCGTAGCCAGATCTCTTACAGAACTTCCCATATACCCTTTCTCTTTGAAAAGTTCTACTGCTACGTCTAATATTTTTCTCTGTTTTTCTTTTAGTTCCATTTGGTAAAATGCAAAAGTAATTATTCTGAATTAAACTGGTCATTTTTTGATCATAAAAAGAAAAAATACCCTTCCCGTTCAGTCTAAATCTTTAGCTATTTTGCCCTACTGTGACTTTTTGTTCATGGATTTCAAAGAAATAATTACGAAATCGGAAATTTTGTCAAGTTAAATTTCCGTTAAAAATACAATATCCGGAAAATTTGTCCTATTTTTTTGTAAATTTAATAATTGAACAGTTTTTGCGATATAGCCATCGAATAAATGATTAAATAATTGATGGCATTAAGAAACTGAGCCTCAGAATTTGGTTTCTTGATGTTTTTTAAAACTAAACTTTCAACGAATCATTACCAAAAATATATAAAATATGAACTTAAACCAATATACTGTAAAATCACAGGAAGCCATCCAGGCAGCACAACAGGTTGCTATGGAACTGGGCAACCAAAGTATTGAACCTCAACATCTCCTTGAAGGTATCTTTCAGGTGGATGAAAATATATCGCCTTTCCTACTAAAAAAATCTGAAGCAGATGCCAATTTGGTAAGAGAGCGCAACCGTGAAAATTTAGAGAAACTTCCCAAAGTACAGGGAGGAAACATTTATCTTTCACAATCAGCTAACAAAGTATTGCTGGATGCACCCAATATTGCCAAGAAAATGGGTGATGAATATGTAACGATTGAGCATTTATGGTTATCTCTTTTGGAAACCAGTTCAGAAGTTTCCAAAATGCTGAAAGATATGGGCGTGACCAAAAATCTACTGGAAGGCGCTATCAAAGAATTAAGAAAAGGAAGCAAAGCTACTTCTGCAAGTTCGGAAGAAACTTATCAGTCCTTAAATAAATATGCTAAAAACTTTAACGAGTTAGCAGCAGAAGGGAAACTGGATCCTGTCATCGGGCGTGATGAAGAAATCAGAAGGGTTTTACAGATCCTTTCCAGAAGAACCAAAAACAACCCTATCCTTATCGGGGAGCCGGGTGTAGGTAAAACAGCCATTGCTGAAGGAATTGCTCACAGAATCATCAGTGGTGACGTTCCTGAAAACCTGATGGATAAAACGTTATTTTCATTGGATATGGGAGCTTTGATCGCCGGAGCCAAATATAAAGGTGAATTTGAAGAACGTTTAAAATCCGTCGTAAATGAAGTGATCAAATCTGACGGACAGATTATTCTTTTCATTGATGAAATCCACACGTTGGTTGGAGCCGGAGGTGGTGAAGGAGCAATGGATGCAGCGAATATCCTGAAACCTGCTTTGGCAAGAGGAGAATTAAGAGCGATTGGAGCCACTACACTGAACGAATATCAAAAGTATTTTGAAAAAGACAAAGCGTTGGAAAGACGTTTCCAGAAAGTAATGGTGGAAGAACCGGATACTGAATCTGCAATCTCTATTCTTCGTGGAATTAAAGATAAATATGAGGCTCACCATAAGGTAAGAATCAAAGATGAGGCGATTATTGCTGCAGTAGAAATGTCTCAAAGATATATTTCAGACCGTTTTTTACCGGACAAAGCGATTGACCTTATAGATGAAGCTTCTGCAAAACTGAGAATGGAAATCAATTCCAAACCGGAAGAGCTGGATGTTCTGGACAGAAGACTTATGCAGCTGGAAATTGAGCTGGCAGCCATCTCAAGAGAAGGTAATCAGACAAAAATTGATCATCTGAAAGAAGATATTGCTAAAATTTCTGAACAAAGAAATGAGATCAATGCCAAATGGCTGAAAGAAAAACAGAAAAGTGAAGATCTTACCCAGATCAAAAAAGATATTGAATCTCTGAAACACGAAGCAGAAAGAGCTTCCAGAGCCGGAGATTATGCAAAAGTAGCGGAGATCCAATATGGAAAACTTCGTGAAAAAGAAGAAGAGCTCAGCAAAATGGAACTGGAAATGCAGAATCATCAGAATGAGCTGATCAAAGAAGAGGTTACCGCAGAAAATATTTCTGAAGTGATCGGTAAATGGACAGGCATTCCTGTAACCAAATTATTACAGTCCGAAAGAGAAAAATTACTGAATCTTGAATCTGAACTGCACCACAGAGTGGTAGGACAGGATGAAGCGATTCAGGCGGTTGCCGATGCCATCAGAAGAAACAGAGCCGGATTGAGCGATGACAAAAAGCCTATCGGATCTTTCTTATTCCTGGGAACAACCGGAGTGGGTAAAACAGAGCTGGCAAAAGCATTAGCAGAATTCTTATTTGATGATGAAAACAATATGACGAGAATTGATATGAGTGAATATCAGGAACGTCACAGTGTTTCAAGATTGGTAGGAGCGCCTCCGGGATATGTAGGATATGATGAAGGCGGACAATTGACTGAAGCGGTTAGAAGAAGACCTTATTCTGTTGTGCTTTTAGACGAAATTGAAAAAGCGCATCCAGATGTCTTCAATACATTACTTCAGGTTCTGGATGATGGACGTCTGACAGATAATAAAGGAAGAGTGGTGAATTTCAAGAATTCAATCATCATTATGACCTCGAATTTAGGTTCACACCTAATTCAGGAGAATTTTGAAAACCTTACTGAAGAAAATCAGGATGAAATTGTAGACAAAACTAAAGATGAAGTTTTTGATCTTTTGAAACAGACTCTGCGTCCGGAATTCCTGAACAGAATTGACGAGATTGTACTATTCCAGCCTTTAAGAAAAAAAGAAATCGGAAAAATCGTACAGTATCAGTTGAGAGGATTCAATGAAATGTTATCTAAAAGAAACATTATTATGACTTTCACTCAGGATGCAGTAGATTATCTGATGAATAAAGGATATGATCCTGCCTTCGGGGCAAGACCATTGAAAAGAGTGATCCAACAGGAGGTATTAAACAAACTTTCCAAAGAAATTCTTGCAGGAAATGTAAACGATGGAGACAGAATCACTCTGGATTATTTCGTAGAAACAGGTTTAGTTTTCAGACCTACCGAACAATAAAATAGTTTTTTTTCATATACATTATTTTTGTGAATAAGTGCTGTAGAACAATCTGCAGCACTTATTTTTTTAATCATTTATTTAATTTATCCTTTTTAAGTGAAATATATTTATATTTACTATTCTAATAACTTAAACAAAAACAACATGAAAAAGTTAAAAAGAAATGAATTAAAAAAAATTGATGGAGGAATTGAACCGTTTCCAATTGCATGTGGTGAGGACTGGAGCTGTCCTCAAGGTCTGTGCTGTACATCTGGACTTGTCTGCAGAGATTGGAAAAAATATCCATGTATTTAAAGAACAAGCGGAGAAATGTACTTTCTCCGTTTTTTGTAGGGTGAATTCTCCTTTGAACAGTATCTAAATTAATATACTTTACATACAATCCGTAAAAACACGGTAAAAATAACAGTGTAATTCCCTATTTACGTATACATTTTCTAGCATATTTTTTCCGAGATTTGCATATTAATTGAGTTTTACCGTAAACCACTAAGCTATGAATACAGAATCAAACAATCCATTACAACCTGGAATAATGTCAAACAGCCTTATCCAGGCATTGATTGACAATTATCGTCAAAACCACCTAAACGCTATTAATACAGCTTTAGGAATAGATGATGCTCATTCCATCTGGTTTGATCTTCCAAAACTAAAAAACTTTATTGCAAAAATTGAAGAAGAAGCTGCAAAAGTAAATCCTGATACCTCTGCAGAGGATCTGGGAATCAGATTTTATTATGCCACTTACCCGAAGCAGGAAAACTGGTCTGTGATGGACTCTCATCCTGTTCCAGTAGAATATGCCGGAAGACATACTTTAGTAATGATACCAACTGTGAAAAAGACCAATGAAACAGGAGAACTTATTAATTTTGATTTTAATCCATTCCAAGCCAATGGAGAAAATTCAAATTTAGCATTAAACGCACGAAATTTTACTCCGTCTGGTAATGTTAATGGCGATGGAGGACCTTATGGTGATGACACTGGCCTTGGAGAAAACAATGGACAGCTCACGCCTCCTAAAGCTCCAACAGGAGAAATATATTAACAATTAATTTTATAAATACATGACAGATTTCCAAGAATTTGCAAGCAAAAGTATGCTATGGGCAGAGGGACTTGCCGCTTTTGTTGGCATTTTATATTACAAGCGTATAAGAAAAGAGTATTGGAAATTTTTTGTGTTTTTCTTAATTTTCATCTTTATCAGTGAATCATATGGCAGATGGGGAAAATTTGCCTATTTTTCTAAAGCTTATTTTTATAATTATTTCTTAATGCCTGCCCAGTTTATATTTTTTTACTGGTTATATGCTGTTAAATCCTTAGGAAAGCCAAAGCTTTTTTACGGACTATCCCTCTTATATCTTCTTTCATTTATTCCCAATGAATTGTATTTCTCTGGGAATAAAATTGTATTTGCCTTTAACTATACTTTTGGATGTCTTATCTTAATGCTTTTGGTAGTTATGGAATATTACAAGCAAATTAATTCTCAAGATATTCTTCACTTTAATAAAAACAGAATGTTTTATATTAATTTGGGAATAACACTTTCTTATATAGGAACACTACCTTTCATGGCATTTTATTCTATCTTGTTAAATTATATGGAAATCTGGAATATTTATTTTAGTTATTTTCTAATGTCAGGTGTAGTGATGTATATTTTATTTGCAAGTTCATTCATATGGGGAAAACAGAGCTCTTAATAGTTATTATTCTATTTAATATACTTTTTGTAATGTTTGTAACGGCGGTATTAATCTATATCAGAAGTTACAAACAACGCAAAAAGGAACATTTGAATGAAATTGAAAGAAAAAATGAGCTTCATCAAAGAGAGCTTCTATCTACCCAACTTGAAATTCAGCAAGCTACCATGCAGCAGATCGGGAGGGAGCTGCACGATAACATAGGTCAAAAACTTACCCTCGTTAGTTTGTATGTACAGCAAATGCTTTATGAAAACAAAGTTTCCGAAGCCAGCGAAAGAATTGATCAGGTTTCCCAGATCATCAATCAGTCTCTGCAGGACCTCAGAAGTCTGTCTAAAACATTAACGGATGACAATATCAATCAAAAGGAAATTGTAACGCTGATCCAGGAGGAGGTAGACAATACCAATTCCTTTAAAAAGTGCAATGTCAATTTTGAACATAGTTTTAAACAGCTGGATTTAGGATTTGTTCATAAAAATATGCTGCTCAGAATCACACAGGAGTTCATTCAGAACAGTATAAAACATTCCCGCTGCAAAAATATTTTCATCAGCCTGAATACTTCTGAGGACATCCTTTGGGAGCTTGATATTCGTGATGATGGGATCGGATTTGATGCCTCACAGATCAAATCCAACGGGATAGGTCTCACCAACATGAAAAACAGAGCTGAAATCATAGGAGCCAGTTTTCACATGGAAAGCCATGAAAATACAGGGACCCAACTCAATATTATCTTAAAAAAACAGTCATGAAAAAATCTATTGTAATTGTTGACGACCATATACTTATTGCGAAAGCACTGGAAGGAATCATTGGTAATTTTAACGAATTTGAAGTCATCTATGTAGCCGAAAACGGGAAAGATTTTATCCAAAAACTTGAAGAAGGTAACCCTGTTCCGGATATTATTCTTTTAGATATCAGTATGCCCATTATGGATGGCTTTGAAACGGCAGTCTGGCTTACAAAAAATCATCCCGATATTAAAGTGATGGCTCTCAGTATGCAGGGCGATGACAACAGTGTGATTAAGATGATCAAAAGCGGAGCAAAAGGTTATCTCTTAAAAAACACTCATCCAAGAGATCTGGAAACAGCACTTACCCGATTAAACAGTGACGGCTTCTTTTACCCGGACTGGGCTTCAAAAATTATCTTCTCTAATCTTAACAAGGAAACTGAGACAGAAATCGCCGTAAGAATTTCTGACAGGGAGAAAGAATTCCTGAAATATACAGTCACAGAGCTAAGTTATAAAGAAATTGCGGACAGAATGTGCTGCAGCCCAAGAACAGTAGAAAGCTATCGTGATCAGCTTTGTGACAAACTGGATTTAAAGACCCGTGTAGGGCTGGCAGTCTTTGCAATCAAAAATGGTTTCGCAAACTAATTTTATATTTAAAAAATTCATTAAAAAATAAATTAAAACGAAATACTTTCGTAAAAAAACAACACAGCAACAAAACACATCATTATATTTTTAAAAATTGATTAAAATTCAAAACAAATCGAAGGATATTGAATTAAAATCAACTAAAATTTAAAATCCATGATAATTCCGTAATTAATTTACGGAATTATTTGCATATTAATTTCAAATAATATAATTTCACATCCTCAACCAAATTATGACAATATGAAAAAACTATTATTCGGAGCTCTTATGCTCGGGTTAATGACAGCTTGTAACAATGACAACATTCAAAACCAAAATGAAACACAGGCTGAACCAGAAACTTCTTCACTAGCCTCCAAAAGAATTTGTCCATCCGAGGAAATGAGACAAGAGGCGTTACAAAAAGATCCTGCACTCAGACAAAAGGTAGAAGAAATTGAAGCTAATGCAAAAAAATTCGCCAACAATCTTGCTTTAGGAAAAGTTCTTGCAGATGGAACCGTTGAAATTCCGGTGGTTGTAAATGTAGTTTATAAAACAGCTGCGCAGAATGTATCTGATGCAAAAATTGCAGACCAGATTGCGATTTTAAACGCCGACTACGGCGGAACAAACAATGATGCCTCAAAAATTCCCGCAGAATTTCAGGGGGTAAAAGCTGGTGATGTAAAAGTAAGATTCAAACTGGTAAATACCTTCAGAAAAACGACTACTAAAACATCATGGACTAAAGCAGACCGTACAAATAACACCATGAAAAAAGCCTCTACAGGAGGTATTGATGCTACTAATCCTACAAACTATTTAAACATCTGGATCGTTGGATATATGCCGGATCCATTAGGTGACATTCTTGGATATGCCACTTTCCCGGAAGATGCCGGTACCTGGAAAGATGGTGTCGTAATTGCAGCTCCTTATATGGGGAAAACAGGAGATTCTTCAGCATTCAATCTCGGAAGAACTGCCACTCATGAGGTAGGACATTATCTGGGGCTTAGACACATATGGGGTGATACCAATTGTGGTGATGACTTAATTGCAGATACCCCTACCCAAACAACATCTAACAGTGGAAACCCAACCTACCCTCTTTATAATACCTGCTATGGTGTAAAAAGATCTGTAATGTTTATGAATTATATGGATTATTCTAATGACAGTTCTCTATATATGTTTACAACAGGACAAAAAACAAAAATGCAGTCTGTAACATCATCTACTGGTGCAAGATCCGGATTAAGAGTTTATTAAAATTAAATCTTTTAAAATATTTAAAGCCTATCTCAAAATTTGAGATAGGCTTTTTAATTAATGGAAACTACAATTTAATTTTAACGTAAAAATATCCTACAAAAAACTAAAACAATAAATAATTCACATTAACAATAAGATTAATTGCGGAAGAAAAATATTTTTTGGAAGTTTATTAAAAATCAACATATTACAATTAACATTAAAATAAAATACATTATCACGGAAAAATATACCAATTTCACAAATCGAATGCACGTTGGCTTCAAATAATTATAATTTCACATCCACAACCAAATTATATTATAACGATATGAAAGAACTATTATTCGGAGCTCTTATGCTCTGGCTATTGACTGCATGTAACAATGAGAACATTTCTAACCAAAATGAGGCACAGACTGAATCAGAAACTTCTTCACTAACCTCCAAAAGAATTTGTCCATCAGAGGAAATGAGACAAGAGGCTTTACAAAAAAATCCTGCACTGAGGCAGAAAGTAGAAGAAATTGAAGCTAATGCAAAAAGATTTTCCAACAATCTTGCTTTAGGGAAGGTCCTTGCAGACGGAGTTGTTGAAATTCCAGTAGTTGTAAATGTAGTTTATAAAACTGCAGACGAGAATGTATCTGATGCCAGAATTGCAGAACAAATTGCTGTTTTAAATGCTGACTTTGGAGGAACCAACAGTGATATTTCACAAATACCTGCTGAATTTAAGGGTGTAAAAGCCTGTGACGTAAAAATAAAATTCAAATTGGTTAATACCATAAGAAAAACAACCACAAAAATATCATGGGATAAAGCAGACCAAGACAAGGACACCATGAAAAAAGACTCTACAGGAGGAATTAATGCTACCGACCCTACAAAGTATCTCAACATCTGGGTAGTGGGAAGTATGCCAAATCCTAGAGGAAAGATTCTTGGATATGCTACCTTCCCAGAGGATGCAGGCACATGGAAAGATGGTGTAGTAATTGCCGCCCATTGTTTTGGAAAAACTGGAGCTTCTGCGCCATTTAACCTGGGAAGAACTGCAACACACGAAGTAGGACATTATCTAAATCTTCTACACCTTTGGGGATCAACTGATGCTGGCTGCCAGACAGATTACTGTGATGACACTCCAGTATCTCCCGGCTCTAACGGAGGAAATCCCATCTATCCTCTCAACAGGATTTGTGACGGTATAAGCCGCTCCCAGATGTTTATGAATTATATGGATTATGTTCATGACAAATCTATGTTTATGTTCTCTGCGAACCAAAAAACAAGAATGCAGGCTGTAGTAGCTGCAGGCGGACCAAGAGCTGGATTAAGATAATTCCCAACTTCATTCAGAATAATAAAATAATAAATAGTCTATCTCAATTTTTGGGATAGATTTTTATTAGTGGAGATTACAATTGACCTAAAGAAAATATTTTAAAAAACCACAATTCAATTTTAACATAAAAATATACTACAAATTATTATAAATACAAAATAATTTACATTAAAAACACACTCACCCGTGAAATAAAAAACCAAACATCTAAAATTGATTAAAATTCAAAACAAATTAATTAAACTTAAATTAAACACACGCAAACCAATGAAAATATATTAATTTCGTAAATATTTTTCAAATTAGTTGCATATTAATTTTTAATAATATAATTTCACAACCTCAACCAAATTATATTATAACGATATGAAAAAATTCCTATTTGGAGCCCTAATTCTGGGCCTTATGTCGGCATGCAACACCGACAACTTAACCAATCAAAACGAAACACCTCCCGATCAGGCACCTACTACAGGAAGTGCTCTTAAAAGAAGCTGTCCTTCTGAAGTATTGAGAGCTCAAATGTTACAAAAAAATCCTGCACTACGATTAAAAGCAGAAGAGATTGAAGCACGTACTCAAAACTTTGCTGAGAATCTTAAACTTGGAAAAGTTCTGGCAGACGGAACTGTTGAAATCCCAGTTGTTTTTAACGTAATCTATAACACTTCTGCTCAAAATGTTTCTGACGCAAGAATTGCAGAACAGATCGCAGTACTGAATGCCGATTATGGTGCCACGAATTCTGACATCAATAAAATTCCTTCAGCATTTCAACCTGTAGCTGCAGGTGACGTAAAAATACGTTTCAAACTGGTAGCTACCAACCGTAAGCAAAATTCAAAAACAGGCTGGAGATCTGATCTTGAGCAAATGAAAAAAGCAAGCACAGGAGGTATTGACGCGACTGATGTAAATAAAAATATGAATATCTGGGTGGTGAATTCGATCCTTGATGAAAATAACCAGGCAGGAACTCTTGGTTATGCCTATTATCCTGAAAATGCAGGACAATGGTATGATGGTCTTGTAATCGGATATCAGTATATCGGAAAAACCGGGGCTTCTGCACCATTCAATTTAGGAAGAACAGTCACTCACGAAGTAGGACACTACCTAAATTTACCTCACCTTTGGGGATCATCTGATGCAGGATGCCAGACAGATTACTCTAATGATACTCCTACCTCTCCTGGCCCTAACTACGGAAATCCTACCTATCCTCTAAACAGAGTTTGCGGAGGTGTAAGCCGTTCTCAGATGTTCATGAATTATATGGATTATGTGGATGACAAATCTATGGTTATGTTCTCTGCCAACCAAAAAACAAGAATGCAGGCAGTAGTAGCTGCAGCAGGACCAAGAGCAGGATTAAGATAATTAACAACTTCATTCAGAATATTATAAAAATCTTAAAATAGTCTATCTCAATATTTGGGATAGATTTTTTTTATACTTTTACATGATTTAATTTCGCACCACTACTACGATGAAAAAAATAGCACTAGCATCAGGAATACTATTGCACTTATACTGTATTAAAGCACAGGATACGATCCAGATTAAAACACAGGATACGATCTCAACCAGAAATCTTAAAGATGATCTCGCGATCATCAATTCCGGTTATAGCATTCAGGAGAAGACTCCTTTTTTCAAAAAACCATGGGTAAAAAAATCTATAGCTCCTGCTATTCTTTTTACAGCCGCCGCCGCAACGTGGGGAGAAAAAGAGAATATTCGTGAGGTAAGAAACCGGTATCTGCCCAATTTCAAAATGAAATATGATGATTATCTTCAGTATGCTCCTGCAGCCGCTGTTTATGGATTAAAGCTGGCAGGTGTAAAAGGTAGAAACAATCTGGGAAGAGCTACTTTATCTTACGGTACCAGTTTAGCCATCATGGCAATTTTAGTCAATTCTATAAAGTATACAGCCAAAGTGGAGCGTCCGGATGGCTCCAAGAACAATTCTTTCCCATCAGGGCATGCTGCCATGGCTTTCACCAATGCCAGCTTTCTACACAAGGAATATGGAATGGTAAACCCAACCTACAGTATTGCAGGATATGGATCTGCTACCCTTACCGGACTTGGACGGAATTTAAATAACAGACACTGGGTTCCGGACATACTTGCTGGAGCTGGGATTGGGATTATTTCTACAGAACTCGGATATTTCTTTATTGATAAAATTTATAAAAACAAAGGAGATAACTTAAGTCTCTTATCCAGAATACAAGGAAATGATTATCCCTCTTTTCTTGCTCTAAAAATGGGGACCGCATTAGGTACCACCAACTTTCTGAAGGAATCTGAGCTGGATGACAAAAAGCAAATCGGTTTTGAAGGTGGATTGGAAGGCGCCTATTTCTTTTCGAAAAAATGGGGTGTAGGTGCAGATGTGTCCTTCAGCAGCTTTCCTATTAAATCTCAAAGAATAACCTTTGATGACGACCAGAATTTTGGGGATCATGAACTCAAAACACAATCCCTGGGATTTCTTTCTGCAGGTATCGGACCCTATTTTTCCCATGACTTTTCTGATAAATGGCAGCTTATGCTAAAAGTAACAGGAGGTTATGCGGCAACTGCCAGCGGAAAAGTTTTCGTAAAAGGAAGCGATATAGACGCTCCTAACCACGAGCTTCAAATAGCCAGATACAAACCGAAACCAGCTTTCCGCTGGAATACCGGAGCTTCTATGACTTATAAATTCAATCCGGGATTAGGTCTTACTTTCTATACAGATTACAATCAAATCAATTCTACCATCCGCTATTACTTCAGTGACGAGATTAAGGATGGTGATGAGCTGGATCAGGAACTTAACAATATGATTGCTAAGGAAAAAATCAGTTATATTACATTAGGATTAAGATTAACTGCCTATTTTTAAAAATACAAAAGCCTTCAGAATCTGAAGGCTTTTACTTTTATAAGGTTTTACGGTTATCATCCGGAGTATAATCCATAAACAGGTCTCCATCTAGCTGTACCGCTTTCACTTTCTTCTTAATAGGAATAACAAGGTCCGTCAGTTTCTGATCTTTTTCCCAAACTGAAGGTGAGAAATGCAGTTTCTCTGTAGTTCCGTCTTCATAAGCTAATATAGCGTCAAACGGAATCGCAAATCCACCTACATTAGCAACGTTTACAGTAAGCATATCATTCATTTGAGATGCTCCTGTTACTTTTAAATCAATATAATTATTAGTATAAAACCAATTCTGGAAGAACCAGTTCAGATTTTTGCCTGAGCCTGTATTCATAGAATTGAAATAATCCCATGGAACCGGATGCTTCCCATTCCAGTTGTCCATATAATGATGTAATGCTTTTTTGAACAGTTCGTCTCCTAAATAATCTTTCAGAGCCAGATAAGACAAAGATGCTTTCACATAAGAATTGTTTCCATATCCGGCACCGCTCACCTGTGTACTCATTGTAATCACTGGCTGATCCTGTTCTGTAGAGGCATCAGTGATCCATTTTTTAACGCGGAAGTTTTTATAAAATTCCTTAGCTGCAGCTTCTCCGTTTTCATCAATTCCTATAAGATATTCCAGCGTGGTTGCCCAGCCTTCATCCATAAATGCATATCTCGTCTCATTGATTCCCATATAAAAAGGGAAATAGGTATGGGCAATTTCGTGATCTGCAGTCAATCTTGCATCCTGAAGATCATCAGGAATACTGGTGTCATTGATCATCATTGGGTATTCCATATCTGCATATCCCTGAATAGCTGTCATTACATTATAAGGATATTCTACGCCCGGCCAGTTTTTTGAGAACCAATCCAGGTTATAATGCATCCAGTCTACATAGTGTTCAAAATCTTTCGCTCCGTTTTTATATCCAGACTGAACGCTGGCTCTTTTTGTTTTTAACTGAACACTTGCCGCATCCCAAACATAGTGATTGCTCATGGCAAAGCAGAAATCTGTGATGTGGGAGGCTTTAAATTTCCAAACATTCCACTTGTTCTGCTGTGTAACTTTTCCGGACTTCATTTCCTGTTCTGTAGCAATGTGCATTACTTTATCGCTTTTTAATGAAGCTTTATATCTTTTCAAATATTCAGGCTGAAGGACAGCTTCCGGGTTCAGGAAATCTCCGGTAGCCCAGACTACATAATTTTTAGGTGCAGAGATGGCAAAACTATAATCATTGAAGTCATTGTAGAATTCCTGTCTGTCTGAGTGCTGAAGCATATCCCATCCGTTGTAATCATCATACACAGAAATTCTCGGAAAAGAATATGCTACATAGAATGTTTCCGGATCAATTTGCCCTTCTCTTCCACTCTGTACAGATAATGGGTACTCCCACTCTATTTTAATCTCAGCTTTTGATTTGGATTTTAAAGCTGTTTTTAATTTTACTTTTTCCACAGTACTCCAGTCATCACAGTTGATATCATATCTATCACCGTTTACAATGAAAGATTTAATCTTCAATCCTGATGACAGAAAATCTTTAGATACAAAACCTGATCTTGGCGATTGCGGTTTATGAAGGTTATTTACAAACCGTATAGCCAGTTCATCCAGATTATCCGGACTATTATTGGTATAGACAATTGTTTCTTTTCCGGAAACCGTTTTTGTAGTGGCATCCACTTTCACATCTACATTATATACTCCTTTGTTCTGCCAGTAGTTTTTACCTGGTGCTCCAGAGATATCACGCGTTCCTCTTTCATAAGCTTTTTTGATATTCCTCGGCATATACAGTTCCTGTGCAGATAATTGCAGCAAGGAAACAACCACCAGCATTCCGGAAAAAATTTTCTTCATAGCGATCTTTTTAAAGATAGGTATCAAAAATAGCGAAAATGTGACATCAGTAGATCATTTCTTTTGTAATAATATTTTATTGTAATGGGTTTTCTATCATATTATTCTACAGTCTATCCTGTTCCGCAGTTTTTTTGATCGTTTTTGCATTTTTCACAGATTGATTTCCAAAATTGAATTTCAACGAAAAAGTAAAACCCTGGGCATCCGTATAATCAAGAAAATAATTATCCTGATTTGCATATTTCGTACTCACTTTCTGACCTGTAGTTCTGAAAATATCGGTAAAAATGAGACTGGCATCCAGCTTTTTATTAAAGAACTTTCTGTTCATTACAAAATAGGCTGACCAGAGAGAGGAAATCCTAAACGTTCCCTGTATTCCCGGAGAATAGTAACGGTGTCCCATTTCCATTTTCCAATCGTTGTTTTTATCAAGGGTAAAACTTGTGGAAATATTGGAAGCCCAGTTCCAGACTTTATTTTTATACAGCATTCCGTCTGTTCCTTTGAAGTAATTTTCATTGTGTTCAAGATTTTCAGATAAGATCACATTCCACCATGGCTTGACCTGAAAGTTTTTATACAAGTTTAATCCGAAAGCTTCTCCTTTCTCGATATTGGTAAAATAATAAATCAGGCTATTGGTACTCGGTTCCTGATAAGAGATTTCCATGGAAGGATACATTTCTTTTCTGTAATACAAATCCAGATTCCAGTCTTTCCAGGAATAGGTAAGATTGAGATTGTGGGTAATGGTTGCTTTTAATTTCGGATCTCCCTGATAATAGGAAAAGAGGTTATAGTAAGATTTTGCCGGATTCAGCCATGAATAGGAAGGTCTGCTGATTCTTTTTCCATAAGAGAATCCAAATTCCTGCTTATTTTCTGTAGTATATTGTGCATAAAAAGTGGGGAAAAATTTCCAGTAATTACTTTTATTCAATTCATAAGGTTCTGAAACGATTCCTTCAAGATCTGTCATTTCTGCACGGAGTCCTCCTTTGAAGCTCCATTTTCCTATATTATATGCTAATGAAGAATACAGGGCGAAATTGTGTTCTTTATAATCAAAAATACTGCTCTTTTCCGGTCGGTATTGTAGTATTCCATTCTCATTGTCTGAGAAATCCAGTTTACTGTTTGTCTTTACAAAACTATACTTCGCTCCGGATTCCAGTTCCAGTTTATCCCCTTTCCACTGATAATCAAACTGAGTGGAATATAACTGGACATCCGCATTATTCTGAGTAAGAAAATTATCTTCTTTTGGAGGCTGCCCTGCAAAATTAAGATAGGTGATCACATTTTGGTATTTATCAGCATTATTTCCGGTAAAATAATTAACCCAGGAAAGACTGCTTTTCTTATTGAATTTCCGGTCAATCTGAAAACTCACAGAGTTGTTGATGGAACGCGAACGGTGATCATTGATTGTGGTATAATTAGACTCTGCAATATCCTGCTGATTATAGATGAGTGTAGGAACATTATAGATTCCGAAGGATTTTGGGGAGAAAAACCCTGAATAGTTGAGGCTTAAGTTGGTCAAGCTGTCCAACTCATATTCCACATTAAAATTCAGGGTATTTTGGTTATTGTTCTTATCCTTCCTATTCATTGTACTTACCCATCGGGTTTGGCTTTCCGGATAATTTACATAATCTGTTCCTTCCCGGTAGTACGTCCCCAGCCCTCTATAATAGCTTCCCATAACGGAAAGTTTATTTTTTTTATAATATTGAGAAAGACCAAAAACACCTTTTGCATATTGTGTCTGCACATATTTGGATGATAGAATTCCTCGGTAGCCTTCAATTTTATTCTTTTTCAGAACAATATTTAGTACTGCGCTTCCTGAGGCTTCATATTTTGCAGGCGGATTGGTAATCACTTCTACTGATTTCACCTCATCTCCCTGTGTATTTTCAAGAAGATTTTTAAGCTCATCCCCTGTCAGCATTACTTTTTTATCATTAATAGTCACCAGAATTCCGGTACTTCCCTTTACGCTCAACACACTATTATTTACAGTAACATTTGGTGTATTCTTTAGGATCTCCCAGGCATTGAGTGATGAAATATTGCTGTTTTCCACATTAAATTCCAAGCGGTCAACTTTTCTTTTCACCAAAGGTTTGCGTTTCGTCATCACAACTCCTTCTATTTCCTGAGACTCTTTTTTAAGAATGATATTTAATGGTTCTGGTTTATTCAAATTCAGTTTTTTTTCAAATAAAGAATATCCCTGATTTTTAATAACCAGCTTTACCTCCTGCTCTGCAATATCCTCCAAAATAAATTTTCCGCTATCATCTGTTTTTAATTCTTTGATTAATTCATTTTGAGCATTATACACTTCCACTTTCACTGATGAAAGCTTTTCATTTTCGTTGTTCATAACTGTACCTTCAGTTTTATGCTGCTGGGCAAAAATCAAGACTGGGAAACACAGAAGAAAAAGAATTTTATACATGACTATTTTTTTTATCCTTTTAAACAAAATCACTATTCTGTTCTATGGGTACAAAATTCTATATTGAAAGAGAAAAATTCAGTTAATGATGGGTTAATGATAGGTTAATGTCTTTTCCTTTAAAATAATTACCCCTGAATTTGGAAATTCAGGGGTAAAATCAATAACGTATATTCTTATGGATAAGGAATTACTTTATCCAGTTCTATCGGGTTATAATATTTTTTGATGTTGATCTGCGTTTGTTTAGTTAAACCTGCAAACTCTTCTTTACTTTTGATTTGCTGTCCATTAATGCGTACATTCCAGTCCGGCTGAAATTCGGTTCTCATTCTGGCATAAGGATCATTATAAAACTCAAGATTCAGTTTCACCCACTTTTTAAAGTCTATAGCAATAGGCACCAATGAATAATGTTTTTCGAGAAAGCCTTTTGTGTCGTATGTTTTGGGGAGATTACTATTTCGGGAGAAAGAATAAATAAAATCTTTCTTATCATCTTCTACGTACAGAACCAACCCTGGCAACCCTCTAAATTTATAAGGCCCTTCAGGAATATTAATATCCGGAGTAAACCAGGCTATCCAGTTTCTTCCTCCAAATATGGCAGTCGCTTTTTGTAAGTTATAATTATTGATCTTTTTTGTATCACGCTCTATTTTCCACTGAATATTATCCTCCGTTTCGAAAACATAATAATAAGGCATCATCATGATCTGAACAAAGTTTTTATTTTTATTAGAATTTCTTTTTCGCAGAATGGTTTGTCCGGATTGGCTTGTATGCTGAGAAGACATTCCTCCATGAAGAATATTCAGAGAATCGTTTGCTAAAAATTCAAATTCATAAAACTTTACTTCCTCCGGATTGATGTCCAGCACCATATCTTCTTTATCATACTCTGTCCCGTTAGGTTCAATTCTGTATTGAAGTTCATATATAAAACGATGCGTTTGGGCATTGATGATTATCCCAAGTAACAGAATAAGAAGAATGAATCTCTTTTTCATGAGTTAAATAGTTTTTTATTTTATAAAAATACCAAAAATCACACTAATCATCAGGTTAATAAAAGGTTAATGATAAAAATATTATTTCAGTAAAATGGTAAAGCTTTATCTTTGTTTCGATGATCACCAAGAGTAAAATTCTGATTTCGGTTTTTGCCGCCTTGTTCCTACTTTTACTGGGAATCCAGGTATATTTTATGTATAAAACCTATCAGGTAAAAGAAAGGGACATCTACAGATCCGTGAATGACGGGCTTACCAACTATACTGATAATCTTGAAGACATCCAGGAAGCCAAGGAAAGGAATGATGATTCTCTTCAGGAAATCATTATACAATATCATAATAAGGAGATCAGCAAAAAGGATTTTCTTCACTATTTCATAGAAAACAGGAAATCTGCCAGAGAAAGACTGATACATTATATTGACAGCCGTTACCAGAAAGACGGTTATGAAATTTCGGCAAGAATACGATATCTTTCTATTGTTCATCTTCCGGACAGCACAAAAGTAATCACTGAACCTATTGTCATTTTTGAAACACCGGATGTTATTAAAAATCCGCGCATTGCCAGTAATGGAAGCTGGGAAACTTCAACTACCAAAAGAGATGATACGGATAAAGGCCACGTTGAAAAAAAGAATACTTTTCTTGTTAAAACCCAGACCGATTTTGAGATCAAAAATATAAAAAGCATTGTTTTCAAAGAGCTTACTTTATTGATTATTTGCTGTGTAATTCTTCTCTCGGGAGTTCTTCTGCTTTATATTTTCACCATTAGAAATCTGATCCAGCAGCAGAAGCAGGTAGAAGTTCTCCACACTATTGTGGATAACATTTCGCATGAGTTTAAAACCCCGATCGCTACTTTAAAAATAGCTTCAAAAGCATTAAAAAAAGAATTTAATCCGGAAACACTTCCTCTCATTGACAGGCAGATTTCACGTCTTGAAAGTCTGATGTTTCAGCTTCATAAGGATGAAATGCCGGATAAAATGATCGCCGTACAACCTGAAGACTGGAACTTTTTCATTCATGATCTTTCGATTACTTATCCAGGCATTGATTTTAACCTTGAAAATACAGTTTCACAAAAGCTTCCTTTTGATAAAAATCTGATGGAAACGGTCATTAAAAATCTATGTGAAAACAGCGTGAAATATGGAGCATCTGTTGTTACAATACATCTTCACAACAGTTCTCAACAATTGGAAATCAAAGTTTCTGACAACGGTCAGGGCATGGAAGCCAAAGAACTGAATACCATTTTTGAAAAATTCTACAGAATACAGAATAATAATATTCACAACAGCAAAGGTCTTGGACTGGGACTTTATTTCGTGAAGAAAATCATTACAAATTATAGCGGAAAAATAGAGGTTTCCAGTCAGCTCAATACAGGCAGTACTTTTAAAATATCAATTCCTTATGAAAACTAAAATCCTTCTGGCAGAAGATGATCCGGATTTCGGAATGATTCTTAAGCAGTATCTTGAATTGGAAGATTTTGAAGTCAGTTGGTTTCAGAATCCGGAAGATATTATACCATTGGTTCAGGTTGATTTTCCTTTTCAGATAGGAATTCTGGATGTGATGATGCCTAATATTGATGGTTTTTCACTGGCGAAAATGATCATTAAGGAAAAAAAGGATTTCCCATTGTTATTTTTAACAGCCAAAAATCAAAAAATTGACCGTCTCACCGGACTGAAAATAGGGGCAGACGATTATATTTCCAAACCCTGCGATCCTGAAGAACTTGTTTTACGAATTAAAAATATTCTGAAGAGAACACTTCCTGCCGTTACGGAAAGCCAAATAAAAATCGGAGAGTTTTCACTTGACACCACTAAACTTCTGTTGTCCCATCCCAATGGAAATAACCGATTAACCATACGGGAACAGGAACTTTTGCTGTATCTTCTGAAGCACAACCGATCTATCATCACAAGGGATAATATTCTGGATAATCTTTGGGAAACCAATGATTATTTTACAGGAAGAAGTCTTGATGTGTTTATCAGCAGGCTTCGTAAGTATTTCAATAGTGATCCCAAAATAAAAATCCAATCCCTGAGAGGAATTGGATTTGAAGTCGATTTTCCAACCAACTGATCTTTTTATAGAGAAAGATTCACGATCACCGGAAAATGATCTGACGGATACAAAAGATTTTCTCTTCTATCATTGATGTGTCTGTGAGATCTTATCTTAAAGCCTTTTGTAAAAATATAATCAATTCTGTCTTTCGGAACTTCATTCACATTGAAACCTGTAAAAGTTCCTACCGGCCCGTAATGTTTGGTTTCTGAATGATAGAAAGTATCTTTCATATTTTGGGAAAGAATTTTAATGGGCTCTGAATCATCTGTGAGGTTAAAATCTCCACTTAGTGCCACCGGAAGATTCTTAGGATTCAGTTCTTTAATTTTTTTCAGGATCAGTTCAGAAGATTTTACTCTCGCTACATTTCCTACATGATCAAAGTGAAGATTCATTGCAAGGAATTCTTTCTTCGATTTTTTATCTTTGAATACAGCATAGGTACAAATTCTGTTCAGTGCAGCATCCCAGCCTTTTGAAGGCTTTTCAGGAGTTTCAGACAGCCAGAATGTTCCAGATTTCACGACTTCAAGTTTATTTGTATCATAAAATATAGCAGAAAATTCACCTTGTTCCTTACCATCATCTCTTCCTACCCCAATATAGTCATAGTTCTTTAATCCTGCTTTAATATCTTTCATCTGTTCAGGAAGTGCTTCCTGTACTCCAAAATAATCCGGGTGATAATAGGTCAATAAATCTGTAACATCCGGCTTTCTCTTTGGCCAGGCATTGTCTTTATCGGACTCTACATTCAGTCTGATATTAAAACTCATTACGGTAAGGTCCTGTGAAAATCCTAATGCAAAAAGCATCAGAAACACTATTGAAAATCTGAAATTCATATCTTATTTTATCAGTAAGAGACAAAAATAAAACTTCTCTGTGACAGAAAAGCTTTATTGATGTGATTATATTGTTAAATTATCTTTTTCTTCTTCTATAGATATAAAATATTCCTGAAATTCGGACTCCGAAATGGGAGTGTTACTTTCAAGCTTTACAACACCTATGGTTTTGTAATGGGAAGCTAGTTTTATGCCTTTACTTTTGAGAAGAGCTTCCAGCTTTTTAATGTTTATATCTTTTTTTAAAACTGCGAGATAGGTGATCATATGTATATCTGTATTAAACCGTTTCCTATATCTCTGTATTTTATGCCTTCAATAGGCCTTGCTTTGTTTTCAATGAGTTCCCAGATCTCTTTTGCTGATTTATTCGGAAACTGTTCCATATACAAAGCGGCAAGTCCGGAAACATGCGGTGCGGCCATGCTTGTACCGCTCATGCTGTAATATAAATTATTTTTATTCTTTGCATTTTTAGGATAGGAACTGATAATGTCTACTCCGGGAGCACAGACATTGATATTTCCTCCAGTAGATGGATTGATCCCTGCATTTGAGAATCTGGCAATCTTCATCTGGGCATCCATAGCTCCGATCGCCATAATAGATTTTGAATTGGCCGGCATTGAAACCGGTTGCGGAATCTGCGGTCTGTTGCTGTCATTACCTGCTGCCGCTATAATAAGACAGTTATTCTCCAGCGCTCTTTCTCCAATCGTTTCGAAGAGAACGGAAGGTTGATCATCCAATTTTACGGGAGAAGCCAGTGAAAGAGACAGTATTCTGAATTTTTTCGTAATGGCCCAGTCAATGGCATCAATCACACTGCTGGTAGTTCCTCTTCCGTTGTCTGCGAGTACTTTTGCTATTTTCAGATTGCAGTCTTTGGCAATTCCATAACGTCGGCCTGTATCACTTCTGGTATTTCCTGTAGCAACCCCGGCACAGTGTGTACCATGTCCGTTGGGATCCCTATTCCAGTCCTGACCATCGATGAAAGATTTTCCTTCAATTTCTTTAGTGGAAAAATCAGGATGAGAGGTCTCAAGTCCGGTATCCAGGATGCAGATATCAATCCCTTTTCCAGTGTAATTAGAATTTTCCAGCCCGATAGCTTTTAATCCCCATTCCATTTCGATAAATGATTTTTGAGGTAAAGGTTTGGTGGTGATGTATTGTTCAAGTTCTGAGATTTTTTCTGCGAGTCCGGCTGACTGTTTTTTAAGTTCATTAATAAGCTGTAATTCATCTGCAGGGAAAAATTCTCTTTCTTTTTCATAATAAATGATAGAATTCGATTCATCCTTCACGGCGCTTTTCAATTGATCTTCATCCATATTTTCAACCACAAGAACTCCCAGATTTTTGTAAAGCACACCGTTATCCTGATCAATGATTTCATAGGAACGGTTTTCTTTGGACAGCAATTCTGAAGAAGTAATATTCACTTCCAGCTCTTTCTCTATTTTTTTGAGCGAATTTTTCTGCTGATCCTGCAGCAGAACAATGTATCTTCCGGTTTCCATAATGATCTTTTTTTTAAATTAATTTCAGAAATACTTTTTCCAGCACAAGAAAAATATCTTCCGGAATAATAGAAAGTCTTAGTTTTTTGTTAATTCCGGATATGGCTGCATTCTGCTCAACAAGTGTATTCCAAAAGGTTTCAATTTTGGGAACAGAATTCATTTCTTCCAGTTTTTCATCATTCAAAATTCCGTTTTGGTATAATGAGACAATGACTCCTGAGATAAGTTCTTCCGCATCATCGAGCTTTTTATTTTCCTTAGCATAAATTTCCATCAGAATTCCATACATACTTTCTATCCCATTGAAAGAAAACCCTCCGAGAAGTTCTCGTCTTCCAGAGACTATTTTTTCCATTTTTATAGGATTAAAACCTCTTTTCACAGTAGCAATCATATTCATCACTTTCAAAACTTCAGATTCCTGGCTGGTGTTTCCTTTTGTATGGAAATATTCCAGAACTTCGTTGAGAAAAGCATCAAAACGGGCATCAAAGTCAAATGATTTCGACAGATATAAAGCCTGAACTTCATTGAAATGTTCCAGAAGTTCTTTGATTTTCTGTACCGTAAAGTGAATAAGTTCCTGCATTACTCAAAAGTTATCTGTTCTATTTCGTTGCCGTCTTTATCTTTGTAAGACACAATCCTGATTCCTTCTTCCTCCATTTCCACATGAAGGTTGATGAATAATTTGTCTTTATCTTCCGCTGCGCTGGTATTGGGATCTATGTAAATATTGTTCAGTTTGGCATTCACCAGTGTATATTTATTCATTAAAACCTTTGAAAAAATATCTTTCAGCTCATCGGTTTCTTCTTCGGTGGTTCCGTCCTGAGGTCTGAATATTCCTGAATTAAGAAGCTGAACTTTTGTTCTGAGATCCAGCTTAAGAACTTCATTAGCAGGAAGCTTCCCGAATTTCTGATCATTTTTTTCCAGTTTACTGAATAAGGTTTTAAACTCTTCAGTCTGAATCTGTTTTATACTAATCTGAGGAATATTCATCCTTTTTTCTTTGTTTACCAGACGGATTCTCTCATTCAGTTCTGTTACAAACTGATTCTGATCCAGTTTAAAATTATATTTAGACGCAGAATCTATATCTGTAATTTTGATCGGGATATCCATTTTCACGCTGGGCAGGGCATATCTTGGTACCTTAAAATATTTAAGGTATTCATGACGGGCATATTCTTTGGCAATAAGAACTGCATTTTCGTCTGCTTTTTTACGAGCCTGAATTATCTCATTGTTGAGATAATCCAGGTAATCTGATAGTTTTATCATCTTTCGTAAAATGTTTTTATTGTGAAAGAAGTCCAAGAACTTTTTCAAGTCCTGCAGGCATTTCGTCATTGGTTGCACGTACTTTTACCCCAAGAGAATATTCTTTTTCCACTTTAATTCCTGTGCTGGAAGTTCTTTTATAAGACACATCCACTTTGAATTTCACAGGCCCCCATCCTCCGGACACTCCTGCATTGATGCCAAATTCGTCACTTACATCTTTGGTATATGTAGAATTAAGCTTAACGTTAAAATCTACTTCACAGGTTTCAATTCTAAAGCTTGGAACGTTTAACAATGCGATGAAAGGAACGGAAAGTTCTACCGGATCCGGAATTGTTTTAGGGTTACTGTTGCTTACTGGCTGATCCGGGTCAAAATCCGGGTTCGGAATATTTTTGGTGTATTTGAATTCTGCCATTCTCAGTTTCTTCGCGCTATTCGGGTTGTTAGGATCCGTAAGCTCAAAACCTACTTCATTGATGAAATTAACAGTGGCGATAGAGGCATTAGACTGAGCTTTTACACAAGCATCCAAAGGTCCGCCAATAATGGTAGCGAAATCAATACTTCCCAATTCTGCTGCAAAATCTGCACTGGCAGCGTCTGAAGTTTTGAAGATCTCTTCATCAGCAGCCATTTTACCGGCAATAAGCTTCATGATCTCTGAAGAAGCTCCGGAAAATGATTTTTCCCACTTCGCATCATAATTCTTTTTGAAATCTTCTACAATGTTCTGTAGTTCTTTATTAGTCAGTGTGTTTAATTCTGAAATCTCGATTCCTGATACTTTTTCATACACTGCCGGAGTAAGCACTTTTTCTACTCCTGACAAAAGGTCGATTAACTCATTTTTTGTTTTCTTAGCGTGGCTTGCTTCAAGCACTGATTTTAATGTTTCCATGTTGTTTTGTTTTTAAATTAATATGGTAAGACAAAATTATATGACTGACCACCCAAACATTGAAGGGAAACAACTCTACTTACCCCGGAAAAACACCCTAAAATAAAAAGCCTGAACTTACGATGGTAAGCTCAGGCTTTTGTGATGTATATTGCGGATGTTTATTTTATATAAACGCAAAGATGATATGAATTCTTCTTATTCTAAAGTAGGCTAAGAACGCAATAAGTTGCTGATGAAGCTATATGGCCATGCGTTCGCTTAGAAAAAATCAATTTCATTGATTCCATCCTTTGCTCTCTTAAAAATATTACAGTATACAAATGAAAGCTTTGCGTTAAATTTAAATAGATCCAACATTTTTATGACGGTTTACGGCTATTGTTTTCCAAATTGACATCAGGAACAACAGAATTCGGATCTATCTTCACCTCATCAATTTCCTTGTTAGAATCTATTTTGAATGTCCATTCTGTATTTCTTTTCCAAACTTCAACAGGAATACTCACCGTTTGTGCTGTTCCATCTTTGAATTTCAGCTGAACTGTTGTAGGCATTGGCAGCTGGCCAATATTTTCAACGGTAATCTGAACTCCGTTTTTAAAGTTTCCGTTGACGTATTGTACATTTTTAACAGCCTGATCAATTTTCCATTTGTTAAAGAACCATCCTCTCCAGAACCAGTTCAGTTCTTCACCTGAAACATTTTCCATCGTATGGAAGAAATCCCATGGTGTAGGATGTTTGAAAGCCCAACGATCTATATATGTTCTGAATGCTTTGTCAAATTTTTCAGGTCCAAGGATTGTTTCCCTTAAAACATCCAATCCTGTTCCCGGCTTATAGTAAGCCAGAGCTCCAATACTTCTTTCTTTCATATTATCCGGTCCTACCATCACAGGCTCCAGGCTGTCGGTCAACAGATACGTTCCAGATCTTGCCAGATTTGGTTTACGATAATATTCACCTTTATTGAAAGCTTCTGTTGAAAGCCCGTTGATAAATGTATTGAACCCTTCATCCATCCATGCAAATAGCCTTTCATTAGATCCTACGATCATTGGGAACCAATTGTGTCCAAACTCGTGATCTGTAACGCCCCACAGATCTTCTCCTTTGGAATCCATATGACAGAATACAATTCCCGGATATTCCATTCCGCCTTCATTTCCTGCTACATTGGTGGCTGCCGGATAGGTATATTCATACCATTTTTTTGAATAATGCTCTATAGCAGCTTTGGTGTATTCTGTAGACCTTCCCCATGCTTTTTCGCCCGCACTTTCTGCCGGATAAGCCGAAATAGCCAAAGATTTCTTTCCACTAGGAAGATTAATTTTTGCTGCATCTAAAATAAACCCGGCAGAAGATGCCCATGCAAAATCTCTGGCTTGTGTAATTTTAAATTTCCATGTTTTTGTACCGGAAGCTTTATTTTTACCGATTTCAGATTCAGGACGAATCATTACTGTTTTATCGCTGTTTCTTGCCTGATTCCATCTGTTGATTTCTTCTTTGCTGTATACTTCCTTTTCATTCAGAAGTTCTCCGGATGCCACTACATAATGATTAGCCGGAACGGTAATATTGGCTGTAATATTTCCATATTCCAAATAAAACTCCGAAGCCCCAAGGTACGGAAGAGTATTCCATCCCAGAACGTCATCATATACACACATTCTTGGATACCATTGCGCCATAGTAAATATCTTACCGTTTTTGGTATCCTGAATTCCCATTCTGTCTGAGCCATACTCTGGAGAGATAAATGTGTATTCAATTTCTATTTTAGCAACACCCCCATTCGCTTTTAATTCTTTTGGCAGATCAATCTGCATTCTTGTATCGGTAATGGTGTATTTTACTTCATTTTTTCCGTCAAGTCTGACTGATTTAATTTTATATCCGCCATTAAATTCTTCACCATGAGCTCCATTTCGGCTTCCCGAAAGCGGAACGACTCCATTCCCTCTGGAATCTTTCGCAAAAAGATTCTGATCCAGCTGCAGCCAAAGAAAGCCTAATTTATCAGGACTGTTGTTTGTGTACGTAATTTCTGCTGTACCTGTAATTTCTTTTCTATCTTCATTCAGGCTGACATTCAAATGGTAATCTGCCGAATTCTGCCAATAAGCATGCCCCGGCTGTCCGCTTGCAGAACGGGTTGCTGTACCTGTCTGCGGATAGAAAAACGGCTTAAATGCTTCTACATAATCATATTTTGGGTTTTCCTGCGCGTATACAGATCCTGAAAACAGGATCACTGCAAGGGTGGAAACAAGGGTTGGAAGTTTATAATTCATTTGAAAAATATTATTTACTGTATAGGTAAAAAAAACTCCCGGATTTGTTACACATCCGGGAGCTTTTTTAATATAAGTTTAATTTAATTTGATTTTTTTGCTTTAATCATTGCTTCTAAAGCATCCCACATTTCTTGAGGAATTGCTTCAAGCATGTTAAATTCTCCTGCTCCCTGAAGCCATTCTCCTCCATCAATCGTTACTACTTCTCCATTCATATACGCTGAATAATCGGAAACCAGATAAGCAGCAAGATTCGCAAGCTCCTGATGTTCTCCTACTCTTCTCAACGGAACTTTTTTCTTCATATCAAATTTCTCCTGAAGATCTCCCGGAAGAAGTCTGTCCCAAGCTCCTTTTGTAGGGAAAGGTCCTGGAGCAATAGCATTGAAACGAATTCCGTATTTAGCCCATTCTACAGCCAATGATCTTGTCATCGCCAGAACTCCTGCTTTTGCACAGGCTGATGGTACTACGTAAGCAGAACCTGTCCATGCGTAGGTTGTTACAATATTCAGGACAGTTCCTGGTGTTTTAGAATCAATCCAGTGCTTTCCTACCGAAAGGGTACAATTTTTTGTTCCTTTTAAAACGATATCCAGGATAGAATCAAATGCGGAGTGAGTCAGTTTTTCTGTTGGAGAAATAAAGTTTCCGGCAGCGTTATTCAATAAGATATCAATCTTTCCAAATTCTTTCAGTGCCGCTTCTTTCAGTGCTTCCACCTCATCCCAGTTTCTTACATCACAAGCTACACAAAGTACTTTACCTCCTGTCTCATCTTCCAGTTCCTTAGCTGTTGCCTGCAGTTTCTCCAGATTTCTGGAAGTAATCACTACTTTGGCGCCCAGTTCAAGAAAGTATTTAGTCATCGCTTTTCCAAGACCGCTTCCGCCTCCTGTTACAATTGCTACTTTATCTTTTAGTGCACCTTCGCGCAGCATAGGTTGTGTATATAGACTCATAAATTATTTTTTCTTAAAAATAATAAATATTGAAATGTAATCCCTTAAAATAGATTGATAAATAATGCTACAAATAATTATTCTCAATCTGTTTTTTTTAAATAATAGATTATTTTTAAATAAAATAGCCTGACAATTACTTATCAGGCCGTTTTTATCTTTTAAAAAAGTAATAGATTAAGAAGCTACTACTCCTTTGAATGAAAGTGTTTTAGGAGTTTTGCTGTCACTTGTAGTAACATTTACCGTTTTCATGAAAGGACCAGCTGCTGCTGCATTATAACTAGCTTCTACAAATCCTTTTTTCCCGGGCTGGATAGGAGTTTTCGTGTAATCTGCTGTAGTACATCCGCATGAAGGTGCTACATTCTGAATAATGATTGGTTTTGAACTTGTATTAGTGAATTCAAATCTGATTAATTTTGGTTTTCCCTGAGGAATATTTCCTACATCAATAGATTCTGATTTCCATTTAATAGCATCAGCAACCATTTTAACAATAGATGGAGCGTCTGCAGTAATTACATTAGCATAAAAAGGAGAGAATGCCAACACTGCCAAAAGAGCTGTAATTTTTAGTTTTTTCATGAGTATAAATTTTAATATTATTATATTTCGATATGACAAATGTAAAGCAGACCGTGATTACAACTTGTTAACCGCTGTCAAACATTTGTTAACGAGTTGTTAATAATAAAAGATAAATAGATATTTTTGGATAATATTGTTTCAGGAAATGAAAATAAAAAGACTCAATATTATAATAACCCTGGGGTTTGTTGCTATTATCGGAATTTTAATAGCACAGCTGATGTGGACCCGCCAGGCTTATAATCTTGAAGATAAAAAATTTAATCAGAAGGTCAATATTGCCTTAATGGAAGTTGCAGAAAAACTTTCCGGAGGAAAGACCTCTTATACAGAAAATCCCGTACAGAATATTGCCAATGACTATTATGTAGTCAATATCAACAATGAATTCCATCCTGTAGTTCTGGAATATTATCTGAAGACAGAATTTACCCGCTTCCAGATCAATACAGATTATGTATACGCACTATACAACTGCCACAGTGATAAAATGGTGTACGGAAAATATATGACCTCACATCAGGAAAGCCCCAGCAATAAGGTAATCAATTTCCCGAAACATAAAAATCTGATCTATTACTTTTCCATCCGTTTTCCGGATAAAACAACTTATCTGATCAGTTCGTTAAGATTCTGGTATCTTCTTACGTTCGCCCTTATCATCATCCTTCTAGTGTATGTGTATTCTATTTATACGATCATTCAGCAGAAGAAATTTTCAGAGCTGCAGCGTGATTTCATCAATAATATGACGCATGAGTTTAAAACTCCTTTATCCTCAATACTTTTAGCTTCAGAAGCACTTAATAAACAGGAAATGGTACAGGAAAATTCTAAACTGCAGACGTATACTTCCATTATCATCAACCAAAGTCACAAGCTCAATAATCATATCGAAAAAATCCTGAATATTGCTAAGAACGATGCTGCCGGATTGTCATTAAAACCTCAAAAAATTCTGCTGCTTCCTTTTATTCAAGAAATCGCAGATAACATACAGCAAAAGAACAAAGACCTTAGCATCGAAATTGATATTGAAAACAGCACTTCCGTGATGGCTGATGAATTTCACTTTACCAATATCATTTACAATCTTTTGGATAACTCCATCAAGTATTGCGAAACGCAGCCTGTGATTAAAATTTCGGCCCATAAAGATTCAAAAGGCTTATATTTAAAGTTTAAAGACAACGGAATGGGAATTCCCGCTAAAAATATTCCTCATATTTTTGAAAAATTTTATCGGGTACATACCAAAAGAAGTGAAGAGGTGAATGGTTTTGGGTTGGGATTATTTTATGTGAAAAAAGTAGTTCAGCAGCACCACTGGAAAATTTCTGTAGAGAATAATGAAGACAAAGGAATTACCACAACGCTCTTCTTTCCGTTTTCAAATTAATCAAGTATAAGTATGGAGAAATCTAAAATTTTATATGCCGAAGATGACAAAACAATAGCTTTTCTGGTGGAAGACAGTCTGGAAAGTTATTATGATATCAGCTGTTATTCTGATGGTGAATCTGCATTGGAGGCATTTAACAGTCAGGATTTCGATATTTGTCTGCTGGATATTATGATGCCCGGCATGAATGGATTTGAAGTAGCACAACGAATTCGTAGTAAAAATTCTGAAATTCCGATTATTTTCATCTCTGCAAAGGCTTTAAAAGAAGACAGGATTAAAGGTCTTAAAATAGGAGCTGATGATTATCTGGTAAAGCCTTTCAGTATTGAAGAGCTGATGCTTAAAATTGAAGTTTTTCTGAAACGCACTAAGAAAACAGATACTTTCCCTCTAAAATATAAAGTCGGGAAATATGATTTTGATCCTAAAAATTATACGCTTCAAGGCTTAGAAAACAGTATAACTCTTACTCAAAGAGAATCTGATCTGCTTTTATTTTTTATCCGCCACAAGAATCTAGTGGTCAAACGACAGGAAATCCTGAAGGCGATTTGGGGTGATGATGACTATTTTATGGGGCGAAGTCTTGATGTATTTATTTCCCGATTGCGAAAAGTATTGGCCGAAGAACAGAATGTTTTAATAGAAAACCTGCACGGAATAGGTTTCCGCTTTTCTGAAAAAGAATAAATAGTTTTCAAACTAATCCAAAACACAACAGCAAATGATGATTTTAATTAATTTTAAACTTTGAAAATTTCCTATTAATGAAAAATCACAGATCTACTGTTTTTCTATTTCTTTTATGTGTAACTGCACAATTTAAGGCTCAAAAATTTGAAAAATTAATACAATATGTCAACCCTCTGATCGGAACTGAAAAGATGGGACATACCTATCCGGGAGCGACTGTTCCTTTTGGTGCGGTACAGCTAAGCCCTGAAACAGACTCTATTTCTTATGAACTTAATGGAAAATACAATGGTGAGGTTTATAAATACTGCGCCGGCTACCGTTATGAAGATAGAACGATTGTTGGTTTCAGTTCTACTCATTTCAGTGGAACAGGACACTCTGATCTGGGAGATTTTCTGGTGATGCCGACCGTAGGAAAACTTCAGTTGAACCCTGGAACTGCCTCCAACCCGGAAAGTGGTTACAGAAGTAGATTTTCACACCAAAATGAAACGGCAGAAGCTGGATATTATAAGGTAAAACTGGATGATCATAATATTCTCGCAGAGCTTACTGCAACGCCAAGAGTGGGAATTCACCGCTATACTTTCCCAAAGTCTGACCAGGCTCACATTATTCTGGATTTGATGGCCGGCATTTACAATTATGACGGAAAAAATGTCTGGACATACGTTCGTGTAGAAAACGGAAATACCATTACAGGCTATCGTCAGACCAATGGCTGGGCAAGAACCAGAACGGTTTATTTTGCGATGAAGTTTTCAAAACCTTTCAAATCTTATGGTCAGAAAAACTATGATGAGAAACAGGTTTACAAAGGGTTTTGGAGAAAGTTTGATCAAAATCAGAATTTCCCGGAAATCGCAGGTAAGAACCTGAAAATGTTTTTTGATTTTGATACCAATGAAAATGAAGCAATCGAAGTAAAATTGGCTATTTCTCCGGTAAGCCAGACCAATGCTCTGGAAAATCTGGAAAAAGAAGCCGGAAATATAAATTTTGATCAGGCTAAAACTCAGGCTCAGAACAACTGGAATAAAGAATTAAATAAAATTGTTATCAAAGGTTCTGATACAGAAAAAACTAATTTCTATACAGCAATGTATCATAGCTTCATTAATCCAACCACTTATATGGATGTCAATGGAGAATACAAAGGTCTTGATCAAAATGTTCATAAGGCAGATGGATTTACCAATTATACTACCTTTTCTCTATGGGATACTTATCGTACGCTGCATCCTTTCTTTAATATCATCCAACCTAAGCGAAATGGTGATATGGTAAAATCAATGATGGCTCATTATAATCAGTTTTCGATGAAAATGCTTCCTATCTGGTCACATTATGCGAATGATAACTGGTGTATGAGTGGTTATCACAGTGTAAGTGTGGTTGCTGATGCTATTATTAAAGGAAATTATGCGGGTGATCCCGAAGAAGCCTTAAAAGCATGTATAGAAACCGCTAACAAAAGAAATTATGAAGGTATAGGACAATATATTGACCTTGGATACATTCCGGCTGAGAAAAACGGAACTTCAGTTTCCAATACATTAGAATATGCCTATGATGACTGGGCTATTGCTCAACTGGCAAAACATCTGAACAAAACAGAAATCTACAATCAGTTTATCAAGAGATCTGAAAACTGGAAAAATAATTTTGACAAAACGATCGGGTTTATGCGCCCGCGTCTGGCAGATGGAAGCTTTAAAAAGGACTTTGATGTGCTAAGCACCCACGGGCAAGGTTTTATTGAAGGAAACTCATGGAACTACAGTTTTTTTGTTCCGCAAAACCCTGATGAATTGATCAACTTGATGGGCGGAAAGAAGAAATTTGCTTCAAAACTTGATGAACTGTTCACGATGCATTTACCGGATGAATTCTTTGCAGATACTGAAGATATTACCCGGGAAGGAATTATTGGTGGATATGTTCACGGAAATGAACCTGCTCACCATGTTGTTTATTTTTATAACTGGGCTGGGCAGCCTTGGAAAGCACAGGCACAAATCCGCCGTATTCTGGAAATGCAGTATAAAGCGACACCAGACGGACTGGGAGGAAATGATGATGCCGGGCAAATGAGTGCATGGTATATTTTAAGTTCATTAGGGTTTTATCCTGTAGCACCAGGTTCGGAAGATTATTCTATCGGAAGCCCAGCCATTGATAACGCTGTCTTAAATCTGGAAAATGGAAAAACTTTTGAAATTGAAGCCATCAATCAAAGTCCTAAAAATGTATATGTTCAGAAAGTTCTTTTGAATGGAAAGGAGATTAAGAATTTTACGTTGAAGCATTCTGAGATTATGAATGGTGGAAAACTTACTTTTTATATGGGAAGTAAAGCGAAGAAGTAAAAAGTGACTAAATCCAATGGAAGGTTTAAATCAAAAAGAGCGGGCTAAAGCCCGCTCTTTTTGATTTATCGTAATAATCTCTTATTAATCTCTCGCTTCAAAAAGCAATCTCTCTCCAAATTTCCCTTCCGTAATGTTACCATTGTCATACACCAAATGTCCATTAACAAAAGTATGGATAACTTTAGAGTGGAAATTCATTCCTTCTAATGGGCTCCAACCGCATTTGTACAGTAAATTATCTTTGGAAACCGTCCAGTTTTCATTTAAATCAACTAAAACCAAATCTGCTTTATATCCTTCTCTCACATACCCTCTTTTTTCAACTTTGAAAAGAATTGCCGGATTATGACACATCTTTTCAACAATTTTCTCAAGAGATATTTTACCGTTTTTATAGTTTTCAAGCATCACTACCAGTGAATGCTGTACCAAAGGTGCTCCTGAAGGACATTTTGTATACACATTGTTCTTTTCCTCTGCAGTATGTGGAGCATGGTCTGTAGCTATCACATCTATTCTGTCATCCAACAGTGCTTCCCAAAGGGCATCTTTATCCGTTTGAGTCTTTACAGCAGGATTCCATTTGATAAGATTTCCTCTCGTTTCGTAATCTTCGTTGGTAAAAGTAAGGTGGTGAACACATACCTCAGCAGTAATCATTTTATCTTGTAAAGGAATGTCATTTCTGAAAAGTTCCATTTCTTTTGCTGTGGAAAGGTGGAAAACGTGAAGTCTCGCACCAGTTTTTTTTGCAAGCTCAATAGCTTTGGAAGAAGACTTATAACATGCTTCTTCACTTCTGATCAAATGATGGAATTTTACAGGAATATCATCACCGTATTCATCCACATATTTTTGAGTATTGGCTCTGATGGTAGCTTCATCTTCACAGTGAACAGCAATCAGCATTTTGGTATTGCTGAAAATATTTTCCAGCGTTTCCGGATTGTCTACCAGCATATTTCCAGTAGATGAGCCTAGGAATAATTTGATCCCGGGAACATTTCTTGGATTTGTTTTTAAAACTTCTTCCAGATTATCATTGGTTCCTCCCATCATAAAACCATAGTTGGCATACGCTTTTTGGGACGCAATCTCATATTTATCTGCTAATAATTCTTGGGTAACAGCGTTGGGAACGGTATTAGGCTGGTCAATAAAACTGGTAATTCCCCCAGCAATTGCAGCTTTTGATTCACTTTCAATATCTCCTTTATGGGTAAGTCCAGGATCACGGAAGTGCACCTGATCATCAATCACTCCCGGAAGAAGGTATTTTCCTGATCCGTCAATGATCTGATCCGCATCTTCAGAAATATCGGCAGCTATTTTAGATATTAAATCATTTTCTATTAGGATATCGCTTTCAACAACTTTTCCTTCGTTGACGATATTTACGTTTTTTATAAGAACTTTCATTTCAATTTATTTCCACACAAAATTAAGATTTTAAGTTTTAATTAGCTCCAAAATCACCAAACGAATACTTAAAGTTTTACATTTGTAAAAAATTTCGACTTTGTACAAAAAACTATTAGGGCAGACAATCATCTATGGAGCGGGAGCTATAGCACCCAGAATTATTTTATTTATCCTAAATCCACTTTTGATCTATAAGATTCCCAATGAAGGTTTTGCAATTTTCACACAGCTTTATGCGTGGATTTCATTTGTGAATATTATTCTTTCTTTTGGTTTTGAAACAGCATATTTCAGATTTTCTGCAGAAGATGGTAATGAAAAAAGAACCTTCAATACTTCATTCTGGTTTTTGTTTTCAACGTCCACGGTTTTTCTTGCATTATGTTATTTGCTCAATCAGCCCATTGCAGATTATTTAGGATATCATGATAACCCGGAATATATCAGATGGTTTGCTTTAATTGCCTTTTTCGACAATTTATTGGTAATTCCTTTTGCGTGGCTGCGTTTTCATAATAAACCTATCAAATATTCTGCAGTAAGAGTTATTCAGGCAATATTTCAGGCCGTTTTTACAGCCGCTCTATTCTTCTGGATTCCGGAAAGCATATCAAGAAGTATTGGTTTGGATCAGAATGTAGATTACCCGTTCTTCAGTAATCTGGCAGGAAGTGCACTAGGAGTTTTATTATTATTACCTATCATATTAAAAGTAAGATTTCAGTTCGTAACATCATTGTTTTCACGTATGATCAAATATTCCTTCCCACTAATGCTTGCAGGTCTGGCTTTTATGGTGAATGAAAATTTTGATAAATCCATCCAGAGAAACTATATTTCAGACGAACAGGCAGGAGCTTATGGCGGTTGTTATAAACTGGCTGTACTGATGACATTATTTGTAACCGCTTACAGGATGGGTATTGAGCCTTTCTTTTTTAAACAAATGGATAAAGGCGATGCCAAGAAAACCTACGCTAAAGTAGCTGAATATTTCGCCTTTTTTGCCTGTGCTGTAGCTTTAGGAATTATTGCCAATATCTCATGGCTGAAAGCTGTCTTTATTCCGAACAAATCTTATTGGATTGCTATAGACATTATCCCGATCATTGTTATTGCCAATCTTTGTTTCGGGATCTATTATAACTTTTCAACCTGGTACAAAGTAACAGACAGAACGGGTGTGGGAACTATCATTTCATGGCTTGGAGCAGGAATCAATATTGGACTTAACCTTTTAGCGTTAACCTATTACAAGAGCATGATTGGTTCTGCATGGGCTACATTCGGAGCTTATATTATCATGATGATTGTCTCTTATCTGTTGGGACAGAAATACTATCCTATTCCTTACAGAATGAGGAAAATGTCTTTTTTCCTGATCCTTCTGGGAGTCTTCAGCTTTATTATAGTAAAATATCTAGATTATAACATTATAACAAGTAATTTACTATTTTTGGCCTTTACCGGAATTTTGATTTATTCTGAAAAAGATATGATTTTATCGAGAATCAGAAAGAATTAAACTTTGGTCTTTATTTTGATAATAAACAAAACCTATCGTCAATTTAAACAAATATTTAAAAGATAATAATCATAACCTAACAAAGGTTTTAATTATTATCTTTAACCTAAATATAAAAAACAACTAATAAAAACATCTTTTATATAATTTATGAAAATTATTGTTCCTATGGCTGGACGTGGTTCCAGATTACGTCCTCATACATTAACAGTTCCAAAACCTCTTATTCCTATTGCAGGAAAACCTATTGTACAGAGATTGGTAGAAGATATTGCTAAAGTGGCAGGAGAAAACATTGAAGAAGTAGCTTTTATCATCGGAGATTTTGGTCCTGAGATTGAAAAATCTCTGATTCAGATTGCTGAAAAACTGGGAGCAAAAGGAAGTATATATTACCAGAACGATCCTCTTGGAACTGCCCATGCTATCAAATGCGCAGAGCAGTCTATGCAGGGAGATGTTGTGATTGCATTTGCAGATACTCTTTTCCGTGCAGACTTCCAATTAGACAAAAATTCAGATGGGGTCATCTGGGTGAAAAGTGTAGAAGATCCATCTGCTTTCGGAGTAGTAAAATTAGATAACTACGGTTTCATCACAGATTTTGTTGAAAAACCTAAAACTTTTGTTTCAGATCTTGCTATTATTGGGATTTATTACTTCAACAGCGCTGAAAAGCTAATGGAAGAAATCAATTATATCATGGACAATGATATTAAAAACGGTGGCGAATACCAATTGACAACAGCTTTAGAGAATCTTAGAGCAAAAGGAGCTAAGTTTACACTGGGGAAAGTGAATGACTGGATGGACTGCGGTAACAAGAATGCTACAGTAGAAACCAACAGCAAAATTCTTGAATATGAGAGAGAGGAAATGAAGAACTTTCCTGCTTCTGCTGTGATTGAAAACTCTCTGATCATTCAGCCGTGCTTTATTGGTGAAAATGTAAAAATTTCCAATTCCAAAGTAGGACCTGGAGTTTCATTAGGAAACAATACCACTGTTGTGAATTCCAATATTGAAAACTCTCTGATTCAGGAAAACACCAAAATCAATCATGGAAACCTTTCTAACTCTATGATCGGAAATTCTGCACAGTATTTCGGAGTTGCCAGAGAAATTTCCTTAGGAGACTACTCTGTTTTGGATTTTCTTTCTAAATAAGAATAGAAATTATTTAACTTAAACAAGATATCACCAGGCCACACAAAAGATTTTGTGTGGTTTGGCGTTAATATTGCACCGTATTTTTTTAATTTAAAGATAAATACATGAAAAACTGGATCCCGTTTCTTTTATTACTTCTTGCCTTATCATCCTGTAAGACCCGTACTACTGCTCAAAATGATACGGATCATAAACTCGACAGCATCAATACTACAAAAGACAATGGAAATCCAAAAGATGTGAATGAACCTGTAAAAGATAAGCTCACCTTTTACGAGCATGTATTGGTTCCGCCAAAATTTGAGCAAATTAAAATCGACAGCAAAGTACGGGTAGAAACAGGAAGTTATGTACCTACCCTGGATGCTACCATCTATATTGAAAACGATACAAAGGTTTGGATGAATCTCAGGGCTTTGTTCATCAACGCTGCCAGAGGTATTGCCACTCCTGAAGGGATCAAAGGACAGGACAAGATCAATAAAACATATATAGATTCCGACTTTGATTATTTGAATAATTTACTGAATGTTAATTTCATTGATTATAAATCTTTGGAAAAAATCTTGCTCGGAAGAACGTTTGTAAAAATCAACGACAGACAATTTAATCTGACCCAGAATGCACAAGGTTTCAAAATGGAATCCAGCATCAATCAGAAAATTGTAACAGATGAAAAAAACAGAGAATATAAAATTGCTCTCCAATATGACACCAATTATGATTTATTGAGTGTCAATTTAAAAGATATTTTATCTTCAGATGAGCTTGATATTTCTTACAGTGACTGGAATGAATACGAAGGAATCCGCCTTCCAAAAAATGTTAAAATAATTATAAAAGGCTCAAAATCTAGTCAAATTTTAATGGAAAATACGAAATTTGACTTTTCGAGGATGGAAACACCTTATTCTGTACCATCCAGTTATAAGAAAATTGAGATTAAATGATTAAAAAATTTAGCTTTTTAATAGGTGTTTTGATGTTCGGACTGCACCAGGGACAGCAGACCAAAGAACAGCTGCAGAAGCAGAATGCCGAACTTAAAAAACAAATTGCACAAATAAATTCCGATTTAGCCAAAACCAGAAGTGAATCTAAGCTTTCCGTAGCCTATCTTTCTAATGTGAACCAAAAATTGGTTTTAAGAGAGAAGGTGTATAACAATACGCAGAAAGAAAAAAGATTCATTGAAGATGACATCTATTTACGTCAGCTGGAAATCAACCGTCAGAATAAAGAATTGGCTGTTTTGAGAAAAAACTATGCTGAGGTTTTGGTGAATGCTTATAAAAATAAAGGAGTACAGAACAAAGTAACTTTTATTCTTTCTGCCAAGAATTTAGGAGAAGCCATACGTAGAGTACAATATCTGAAACAATATTCAGATTATCAGGATAAAAAAGCAGCTGAAATTACCGATGCTGCCAATCTGATCAAGAAAACTATCGCACAAAAACAAAACTCTGTAAAAGCAAAAGCAAACCTTCTGGTAAACCAACAGAAGGATCTAGCCACGATTAATGCTGAAAGATCCCAAAAAGAGCAATTAGTAGCCGACTTTAAGAAAAATGAATCTAAGCTGACTGCTGAGCTTAAGCAAAAACAAGTTCAGTCTAAAGCATTGGAAGGACAGATCAGAGCCATCATTGCTGAGGAAATCAGAATTGCTAAAGCAGAGGAAGAAGCGAGAAGAAAAGCCGAAGCAGAAAAAATTCGTTTAGCAAAATTAGCCGCTGAAAGAGAAAAAGCAAGAATTGAAGCTGAAGCCAAGGCAAGAGCAGAAGCCCTTGAAAGAGAAAGAAGACTTGCTGAAGCTGAAGCTAAAAAAGCTGCTGAACTTGCTGCTAGAAGAGCTGAAGAAGAAAGAAAACGTAGTGAAGATGCTGCCAAAGCAGAAGCTAACGCCAGAGATGAAGCCAGAAGAGTGGCTGCTAAAAAAGCCGCAGACGAAGCCAATGCAAGAGCTAAAGATGCTGCGGATAAACTGGCTGCTGCAAGAGCCGCAGAAGCAGCGCTTGCCAAGAGAAAAGAAGAAGATAAAAAAGCAGCTGAAACAAAAGCTATGACTAGCTACGGAGTTTCCACCGCTACTGGAAACAGCTTTGCAGATAACAGAGGAAGACTTGGGTATCCTGCAGACAGAGCCGGACAAATTACGCACCGTTTCGGAAGACAGCAACACCCGGTTTTCAAAAATATATCTGAAGACAATACCGGTATTAAAATTTCCGTACCTTCAGGTACACGTGCCAAATCGGTATACCCGGGAACTGTATCTTCGGTAGTAGCCAGCAGTGACGGTACAAAAACCGTTATTATTAAACACGGAGGATACTTTACTATTTATTCCAACTTATCCAATGCTAATGTTTCCAAAGGACAGCAGGTTTCATCCGGAACTCCGATAGGTACAATAGCTCAGGATTTTGACGGCGCTTATACGCTTGATTTCCAAGTATGGAATGGAAGTACACCAGTTGATCCATTAGGTTGGATTTCATATTAAAAAAAGTGTAACTTTGCAAAAATTTTAAGAGATGAATACACTAACTATACTTGCCTTATCTTGGCAACACATCCTTATCGTAGCAATACTTTTGGTATTACTTTTTGGAGGAAAGAAAATTCCGGAATTAATGAGAGGAGTTGGTTCTGGAATCAAAGAATTTAAAGATGCGGTGAAAGAAGAAGATAAGCCAGGTGCTGAAAAAAAATCTTCTGATAATAATAATTCTTCAAGCAACTAAAATTCCTTAGAATTAATGAAATTTACTGAGACTGCATGGAAAGTCTTCAATCAGGCTATTGAAGACTATCACGTGTCTGATGACGTTAACACTCTAATTAATAACTCGTTCGAAAAAGACAGTTTGGAACGGATTTTGTATGCAAAGAACTGGATTGATACCGTTCAATGGCATCTGGAAGATATAATTAGAGATGAAAATATTGATCCGGCTGAAGCTCTTCAACTCAAGAGAACAATAGACACCTCCAATCAGAAAAGAACTGATCTGGTAGAATATATTGATGGCTGGTTCCTTAATAAGTTTGAAAATATAACTCCTAAACCTGAAGCAAAAATAAATACGGAAACTCCCGCTTGGGCAGTAGACAGGCTATCAATTCTTGCATTAAAGGTTTATCATATGTCGTTAGAAGCTAATAGAGAATCTGCTTCTGAAGAACACAGAAACAACTGCCAGGCTAAGCTGGATGTTCTGCTTACTCAGAAAGAGGATCTGTCAACTTCTATAGATCAGTTGCTTACTGATATTGAAAACGGTAATGTTAAGATGAAAGTATACAAACAAATGAAAATGTATAACGATGAAAGTCTTAACCCAATCCTTTATCAAAAAGGGCAACAGAAATGAAACGACTAATTTTTCTTGGAGTACTTATCATATTAACATCTTCCTGCGCAACGGAAAAGCTTAACCTTTCTCCGTTGTCAAATAATTTTTATAGTGATACCAAAGGTTCTGATTCCGATAGAGGCTCAAAGAAGAATTTTAATATCAATATTAAAGAGAATATAAATGCTTCTGAAATTTCAAATATGATCTCTACTTTTCCCAAGTTTAAAAACAACGGATTGAATGATGAGGTTACAAGCTTGAAATACAGCCTTCAGAATTATTTATATGCCATTGATGCCAATAACTTTACGGGAAAGAGCAGAGCCCTTAAAAGCTTTGAAAAATCTTACAAAAAAATTCAAAAGCTAAGGCAGAATCTTGACAGAGATGACGATGAAGTTCTCAACAGATATCTGGTTCGTTTAAAAACCAATATTTCTGTTATTGAAGACGCTTTGCCAGGAAGTTAAAAAAACAATTTGAACTATCAATGATTAAAATTCAGGCGGAAGCCAATGTTCCAACAGAACACGGTACTTTCCGAATGATAGCTTTCTCCGAAAACGTCAACGACTGGATGCCACATATGGCCATTGTTGCAGAAAATACAGATTTCTCAAAACCAGTGAATGTTCGTTTCCATTCAGAATGTATTACCGGAGAAGTTTTCCATTCAAAAAAATGTGAATGCGGCCAGCAATTAGATGCCGCAATGAAATATATCCATGAAAACGGTGGTATTATCATCTATCTTCGTCAGGAAGGAAGAAACATCGGGATCATCAACAAGCTAAAGGCTTATTCCCTACAGGAAAAAGGTTTGGACACCGTACAGGCCAATCTTGAACTGGGACTTCCTGCAGATGACAGAAACTTTGGCGTAGCCATTGAAATCCTTAATCTACTTGATGTAAAAGATATCAACCTTCTGACCAATAATCCTGAAAAGGTAAAATATGTTGTTGACAGCAATATTCACCTTAATTCCAGAGTACCGCTACAGATTCCTGCCAACGAAATAAGCAAGGGATATCTGCAAACAAAAAAAGATTTCTTTGGACATCTACTGGATGACAATGATAACTAAATAAAACAAAAGCTTCAGAAATTCTGAAGCTTTTTTATTTTTAGACAACTTATAGCTCAATCGAGATTCCAGGATTACGGGGTTTATATTGATTTTAATACTGCTATTCTCCCCCTGAATCATTATTATTTTAGGCTTTCAGATATAAATCAAAAGCCCCGGAAGATATTCTCCCGGGACTTTTTTAATTATAAAAAACTGAAAAGATATTTCTTAGTATTTGGTTGTAATCTTAGACTCGTTAATATTGTAATATTTAATTACGCTGTTATAGTCTGAATAATCAACCGCGGCAGCAACAGCAGCAGCACTTTTAGATGTACCTGTTTTTGCAGGAACTATCACTACTCTGAATTTTTTGTTTGTATAATACCCTGGATTATTATCTAAATTAACTCCATTGGTAGATCTTACGTCAATACCTATATCAACCTTACTGAAGTCATATGAATACTCCACTTTATCAGCACCGTTGTTAGGGTATTCTGTATAGGTAAGCAATTTCCATATCGGTGAACCATTAGTAGTAAGACCTGTCTGTAAATAGATAAGTACTACATCAGATTCCAATAAGGGACTTTTAAAAGCATCATCAAAATGATATGTAAAGCTGTCTTTCTTATTGAATTTCGGAATAATATCATATGCTGTAGAATAGGTATCATTATCCTGACCTTTTACTACAACATCATCTTTATTATCACAACTATATGCTAAAAAGCCTATCCCGGCAAGTAGTATAAATGGAAGTATTTTTTTCATTTCTTATTAAAGTTTAGTTATTATTTATATTGCGTATTCAAATCATATACCAAAAATCTCAAAAACTTTGTTTTCCTCATTTTTTTAATCGTATTTTTGTTCTTATTCAAAAAGTCATGAAGAAATTATTATATACTTCACTCTTTATTGTCGCATTGATAAGTCCTAAGGTGAATGCCCAGTATCAGCCAAAAAATGCTTCTAAGGAAGATCTAAAAAAGGCTCAGCAATGGGTTGATAAAACTTATAAAAACCTTTCTCAGGATGAAAAACTAGGACAGCTTTTTATTGTTGCACTTTATACCAATAAAGGAGAAGAGTATATCAGCCAGGTAAGAAATATTGTTACAGCGGATAAAATAGGCGGGCTGATTCTGATGCAGGATGATGCAGGAAGAGAAATCAATCTGGTGAATGAATTTCAGCAAAAATCTAAAATCCCTTTAATGATTGGGATGGATGCAGAATGGGGATTGTACCAGAGGATTGCTACAGCACACAAATTTCCATGGGCAATGACATTGGGCGCTATTCAGGATAAAAATCTGGTGTATCAAATGGCAGCAAAAATTGCTGATGACTGTCACAGAATGGGGATCAACTGGGATTTCGCTCCTGTTGTGGATGTGAATACCAATCCTAATAACCCTATTATTGGAAACAGAAGTTTTGGTTCTGAGGTGAATAATGTAATTAGCTCTGCCCTATCCTACTCTAATGGTCTTCAGGATAACAATATTTTAGCAGCAATCAAACATTTTCCGGGACATGGAGACACCAGCACAGACTCACACCTTGATCTTCCTGTAGTTTCTCACTCGATAGATAGGCTTAATACAGTAGAATTGGCTCCATTTAAAGCATTGATGAATAAAGGAATCGGTGGTGTAATGGTTGCCCACTTATATGTTCCAAGTTTGGAATCAGGAAAAGGAATTCCGGCTTCTGTTTCTAAAAATATCATTACAGGATTACTGAAAGATAAACTAGGCTATAAAGGTTTAATCATTACCGATGCTTTAAATATGGGCGCTGTAGCCAATAAATATAAGCCGGGTGAACTGGATGCCATGGCATTCAAAGCAGGAAATGATATTATGCTTTTCTCCCAAGGTGTTTCTGAGGGGAAAAAACTAATTCAGAAAGCCATTGATAAAGGGGAGATTCCACAATCCAGAGTAGAGGAAAGTGTGAAAAAAATTCTTTTGACTAAGTATTTCCTTGGATTAACTCAGTACACTCCAAAAAACCCTGAAAACATCAATGCTGATCTGAATAATAATTCTCATACTACTTTGGTCCAAAATCTTTATTCCAATGCATTGACTTTGCTAAAGGATGAAAAGAAATTACTGCCTCTTACAGGAAAACATATCTATTATGTTGCCCTTGAAGAAGCTCCTTATCAGACTTTCGCGAACAGATTGGGTAATAATATAATCATTAAAAAGGCTGGAGAAATTAATACTATTCCAACCGGATCAACAGTAATTGTAGGTTTCCACAAGGATAATTCAACCGCTTATAAACCTTATAAAATCTCAGCTGAATCAAAGAAAGTACTTTCTGATCTTACTAAAAATCAAAATGTAATTCTGAATGTATTCGGAAGTGCTTATGCATTAAAAGATGTTGATATCTCAAAAGTTTCAACAGTACTTGTTTCTTATGAAAACAATGATGATTCAATGAATGCTGCTGCGGATGCTTTAAATGGAAAAACAAAAATATGGGGCAAACTTCCGGTACTGGTCAACGATCAGCTAAAACCAGGAATGGGTATGGAGCTCAATGCAGCTTCCTCAGCCAACACCAAATAATACAACATCAAAACAACAATAATCTAATGAAAATAGGCATACTTTGCTATCCAACATACGGAGGAAGCGGAATTGTAGCAACAGAATTAGGGATGTCTCTCGCCAATAAAGGATATGAAGTGCATTTCATCAGTTCTGCACTTCCCGCAAGATTAGACATCACCAACCCGAATATTTTCTTCCACAGGGTAAATGTTCAGACCTATCCTCTTTTCCAGTATCAGCCTTATGATATTGCATTGAGTTCGATGATCTACAGGGTTGTGAATCTTTATAAACTGGATCTTCTTCATGCCCATTATGCCATTCCTTACGCATATGCGGCTTTTACCGCAAAGCAGATGCTTCAGGAAGACAATAATGATATTCCTTTGGTCACTACATTACACGGTACAGATATTACCCTTGTAGGGCAGCACCCAAGTTATAAACATGCGGTGGAGTTTTCCATCAACAAGTCTGATGCGATTACTTCTGTTTCTGAAAGTCTGAAAAAAGATACTCTTCAGTTTTTCAACATCAAAAAAGAAATTCAGGTGATTACCAATTTTATTGATAACTCTGAATTTGATGACTGTTCTGAGTGCCAGAGAACACAGTTTGCCAATCCTGATGAAAAGATCCTGATCCACGTATCCAATCTTCGTCCGGTAAAACGTGTAGACGAAGTTCTTCAGATCTTTAAGAATGTGGAGAAAAAAGTTAAATCCAAACTGATCATCATTGGTGAAGGTCCGGATATGGAAAAAGTGAATCAGTTTTTGGAAGAAAATCCCGATCTTATTTCAAAAATACGTTTATTAGGAAAGGTGAATGATCTTTATAAAATCTTACAGCTTTCTGATGTATTTCTTCTTCCTTCGGAGCAGGAAAGTTTCGGTTTGGCAGCTTTGGAAGCCATGGCAGCTTATACTCCGGTAATCAGTTCCAATGCAGGAGGAATTCCTGAAGTAAACATTCAGGGAGAAACAGGATACCTTGCTGAAATCGGAAATGTAGAAGCCATGAGCAACTATACCATCAAATTGTTGAGCAATGATGAACTTTTAGCCAAAATGAAGCAAAATGCGAAAGATCAAGCTATAAAATTCGATTTGAAAAACATTCTTCCTATCTATGAGAAAATGTATAGAACAACCATAGAAAATTTTAATAAGGAGCTGACGAAAGTATAATATTTCTATTATATTTATCGTCACACTTATGACGGAAAAACTACTTCAATATCTTTGGAACTATAAGGTTTTCAAACATTTTGACTTCAAGGATATTGAAGGAAATTCCGTTGAGATCATCCATTTTGGAAAATGGAATAAAAATGCCGGCCCTGATTTTTTGGATGCTAAAATAAAAATCAACGGTTTACTCCTCGCAGGAAATATAGAACTGCATATCCGCTCTTCAGACTGGATCTTTCACAATCATTCCCAGGATCCTAATTATCAGAATATCATCCTGCATGCTGTCTTTTTGCACAATACAGAAATCCATGAGCTCACCGGAAAAAATGTTCCAACTTTGGAGCTGAAGGATTATATTGATGAAAATATCTTCCGGAAATATGAAAAACTTGTTGAAGAAGAAGAATTTATCGCCTGTGAAAATTTATTTGATACGGAAAAAATCCCGATCAATTTTCATGAAGAAAATATTCTGAAAAAACTGGATGAAAAATCTTCAGAGTTTGAACATAGTTTAATTCATTATAAAAATAATTTTGAAGCCGTTTTATTTCACAGCTTTGCCTATTCATTCGGATTAAAAGTAAATGCTCATATTTTCCGACAGATTGCTGAAAGTGTAGATTACAGTGTCATTAATAAAATTCGCCAGAACCCTATTCAGCTTGAAGCTTTACTATTTGGAATATCAGGCTGGCTTGGTGATCCTCAGGATGAATCTATGAAAATATGGAAGAGAGAATTTGAATTTATTAAAGCTAAATTTTCTATTTCAGATCTTACCTTTCATCCCAAATTTTTAAGGTTAAGACCTCCCAATTTCCCAACCATCCGGCTTTCTCAATTGGCAGATCTTTATAAACATCAGAATTTATTTTCAAAAATCATGGAAGCCCAAAATGCAGATCAGTTATATAACATCTTGAGTTCTATAAAAGCTTCTGAATATTGGGATTCTCATTTTAATTTTGGAAGTATTTCCAAAGTACACCCTAAAACATTGAGCAAAGAGTTTATTGATCTTCTTATTCTAAATACAGTTCTTCCTTTAAAATACGCTTATCACAGATATCATCACGAAGAAATTGCAGAAGAAATTATTGAGCTGTACAAATCTATTTCTGCTGAGAAAAACGTCATCATTACAGGTTGGAAAAAGCTGGGACTGGATGTTAACAATGCATTGGAAAGCCAAAGTTTGATCTATCATCATAAAACCAATTGTGAAACTAAAAACTGTCTGGCATGTGGCATTGGATTTAAACTTTTAAAAGGATAATTGTACTTTAAAGTCTACATCACGCAAAAACCTTTATCAAAAAAATTCCTTACCTTGCAGTATTGGATTTAAACTTTTAAATAACAATCTGAAAATGTTGAGTAATATCCGTCATAAAATGGAAAGACAATGGTTTGGTGTTCTGACAAGAATGGGGGCTAAACTGGGAATTCCTGTATCTAAACTGAGAATTTTCTTCATCTACTCCACTTTCGCTACAGCCGGTTTCTTCTTTCTTATCTACTTGGGATTGGCATTTACGCTTTGGATTAAAGATATTTTCATCACCAGAAGACCTAGTGTCTTTGATTTATAAATTATGGAATTTTTACCGATTACTTCAGCTGAAGATCATAGAGTTCAGGAAATCTATGCTTCTTATACCATTACTTTTCCTGTAGATGAGCAAAGAGATAAAGAACAGTTTGAGGGCTTATTTTCAAATCCTTATGTAAAATTCATGTCTGTAGTACATGAATCTGAAGCTATTGGTTATCTCATTCTGTGGGAGTTGAGTTCTTTTGTTTTTGTAGAACATTTTGAAGTCTTTGAAATATTCAGAAGTAAAAAGTTCGGATCTCATATTATGAATCACTTATCAGAAAGTTATCCTAATATTATTTTAGAGATTGAACCTGCAGAGCTGAGTGAAGATGCATCAAGACGTTATTCTTTTTATCAGAGAAATAATTTTAGTCTGATAGATACCACTCATGTACAGCCAAGCTATGGAGAAGGAAAAAAATCCTTGAATTTATGGCTGCTTGCTAACTACATTCCCGAAAATGTGGAGGAAGCGAAAAAAGAGATTCACAATATTATTTATCGTTAAAATATAAAACGCCGGAATTGTTTTCCGGCGTTTTTCTTTTCTATTTTTAATTAATTTACTTCATATTCCAGTTTGATTGTGATACTGGCTTCTTTTTCCTTGGAAGAGGTATTAAAAGTTCCTCCATAGGAATAATCTTCGTTAGAATTGGGGGCAGTAATCTGAATAACACCCATTGTTGCTTTTTTTAGATTCCCCAATTTGCTTCCAGAGTTTTCAGCAATTTTTTCAGCACGTTCTTTAGCATCTTTTGTTGCACTGGCAATCATTTCCTGTTTTACAGTGGCCAGTTTAGTGTAAAAATAAGCTGGTGAAGAAGAAGTGAATTCAATTCCACGATTGATAATTTCTGTAATATTTCTGGAAAGGTTTTCTATTTTTCCTACTTCTTTACTTTCAATAGAAACTTTTTGGGTAAGATTATATCCAGAGAATTCTCCTTGTACATAATTTCCGTTTGAATCATTATAACTTCGGAATTGCTTTTGAATATCTACGGAAGAAAATACAATCTCTTTCTGTTGTATTCCTTTTGAAAGCAAATAATCGTTGATCACTTTTCTGTCTGTTGCCAATTCATCATAGGCAGATTTCAGATCAGCATTATTTTTGGAAAAACTTCCGGACCAGGTAATCAAATCCGAAGTAAATTGCTTTATTCCAAGCCCTGTAACGGAGATTGTATTTTCAGATTTGTTTCTGTTTTTAATAGCATTTCCTAAAAAGCCGAGGCCGATTACGAAACCTAGCGCCGCTATGGCTACTGCAAAAATGTTTTTGTTCATAAAATTTGTGAATTGAGTTGTTGTTACAATAAAGATTGTATCAATTTTTATTCCAATATTTTAAGATTTTTTTAACATTTCAAAATAGAAATCTGAAAGCTTAGAAATTATTTTTGATTCTGTTTCAACCTTTCTATAAAAAGAGGAACTGTTTCTTCCAATCTCAGCATGACACCCGAAAGGTTTTTTGCTTTTACATAAGTTCGTACCTGAGGTTTTGCTAAGAATGAAAACTGAATAAATTCTGAAATCCTATCTGCGGGAATCCCTGCCTTAACAAAATAATCATCATCGATCCTATCCCGAACCCAGAGAATATGCTCCTGAAGATCATCATATTTATATTGTCTTTTCTGTCTTCTCGCTTTACCGCTTATCAGATCATACACGCCCTGAACATTCAGGTTTCCTAAAAGTATAGGCAAAAGAACACTTTTCACTTCTGCCGGTTTTTCTCTCATCTTTCCTACCGGTTGCGGAAGTCCTACAGCATCTCTTACCTGCTCTCCCTTATCTACTTTAGCTACAATCCTCGAATCTGCCTCCAGATCTCCGGTAAGTTTTTTCACTATCTTAACTTCACCTACATCTTTCGGAATCATATAAAGAGTAATAAACAACGGTGAATTAACACCATTGGTAAGAACTTTTCTTGATATTCTGTTGAAATCTTCTTTTACAAATCTCAGTTCATCATTAGGGTTAGCATTAATAGAAAATATTCCTTCTGCATCTGAGTATACTTTTTTGTCAGTAGACATATTGATAACGATTACTTTACTTAGGTTTCCACCAGTTTCATCTACTATTCGCCCTGTAACAGTCTGCTGGGAGAAAATAAAAGTGCTACACAGCATCATAAGAAAAAGAACTATTTTTCTCCACCATAGTGTTTCCATATTTTTTGTGAAATCATTCAATTAAAAAAAGTTATTCTTTACTTCCTTCCAGTTTATTCGTTTTACTATATTCTGCGAATGCTACTTTAAGCTCATATTCTACATCACTTATCTGAAAATCTTTTCTAAATCTTTTCGCCAGTGAACGTGTTTTTTCTGCATAGAGAAGAAAACTATCAATCTGTTCTTCATCCATCCCATATTTTTTCAGAAAGCCCAGATTGATCTGATCTTTTACTCTTTTCAGGAAATCCTGAGTTTCATTATAATTAGCTTTGGTAATTTTAGGTTTTGTTGCTTTATTTACCAAACCAACTACAGCACTCAATACTCCAAGTACATTTACCTGTCCTGCATTAAAATCATGTCCTGTAAAAGTTTTTGATATGGCATTATTGGGCAAAGGCTGATAAAGAGGACTTTTCATATAATTCTCTAAATCAGATTTTAATGACTGAATTTTTCTTGATTCATTCAAATGCTGATTATCTTTTGCAAGATTTCCTGTAGGTTTATATTTTATTTTTACCTCAGGAATCTGAATCTCCATTTTTTTCAGAATAATATTCAACGGAGAATTAAAGTCATCTCCCGTAATTTTTTTATCAATGCGATAATATCCTTCTTTAACGAATCTGATCTCATCATTTTCTTTTGCTTCGATCTCAAATTTCCCGGACATATCACTTAAGAGACTTTTACCGCTTGAAATATTAACAACAAGTGTGGGAGTTACATCCAGATCATTAGCCGTGATCACTCTGCCTGATATTTTTTGCTGAGCCCAAATTTCTGAAGCCATACAAAAAAGTACAAGAAAAATACATTTACTGATATTTTTTATTTCCATCTATCTTTGAGTTTGCGGAGCACGATAAGATGAAATTCTTGTCAGGACAAAACTCTGAAACCTGTTCAGATCTGCATCACTGCAGAATCCATATTTCAGGATTTTTTTTCTTTCGAAACCACCTGCAAAAACATAAAAAATAAAATGATCTATCAGAGGTTTTTCTATCTTAAGACTGGTAAAATACTCATCTCCAAGACTGGCTCTGATATATTTCATCAAATCAACATCATCCCATTTATTTTTCACCTTTCCTATCGAAAATCCCTGTCCTTTTGGCTGTACAAATTCCCCAGGTCTTGCAGCTAATATTCTTGGATCTGATTTCTGAGCAATATATTGATCTATCTCTTTAATCAGCTTTTCTACTTTTTTAGGCTTGTTATAAAGCTTTGAATCTATTTTCAGGTTTCCGGTAAGCCCTTGTTTCACTTCAACTTCAGGAATCAGAATAGTTTGGCGAACCAAACTTACATTCATCGGAGATTGTGTATTTTCCAAAGAAACTTTTCTTGCCAGACGTTCATATCCTGCTTTTACAAACCTTAATTCATCTCCCTGTTTTCCGGAAATCATGAAGTGTCCATCCCTGTTTGAAACTACTATTTCATCAGTTCGTATGTTGATTACATTTACATCTTGCATTTCAGTGCCATTTTCAGAGGTAATTCTACCAAATATATAGTTTTGGGCATGGGTATGGATAAAAATAATAAAGGATAAGAAAAAGAATAGTTTAAGTTTCACGGGCTATTTTTTATAAAGCAAAGCTAAAATTATTTTTAATTTATACCATAAGTTTAACCACAGTTAACGTGTTTTAATATTTCTTTTCACTTTTTGTCTTCCAAACTGTTAAATCGGATAATTAAATTGTTAAAAATTCTTTTAAATTTTAGCTAACTTGCAGTCTCAATTCTCTTTCAACAATGCAAAATTCTTACACAGTCATCAATGCTTCTGCCGGATCCGGGAAAACTTACGCTCTGGTACAAAGGCTTTTGATGATCTGTCTCCGCTATCCTAATCAACAGCAGTCGATCAGGAATATTCTCGCTCTGACTTTCACCAATAAGGCTGCAAACGAGATGAAGGAAAGAATTTTATCATGGCTGGGAAATTTCTCAGCAAAAGAGTATGCAGAGAATACCGATCTGAAAAATATTCAGAAAGCATTTGAAGAACAGGGTTTAAAAATTACCATTGATGAACTTCATCACCGTTCAAAAAAACTATTGGATTATGTTCTCCACAATTATTCTACACTAAATATTGGGACTATTGACCGTTTTAATTCAAGGCTGGTAAGAAGCTTTTCCTATGAATTGGGACTGGCGAAAAATTTCAATCTGGAAATTGAAGCAGAACCGTTTTTGATAGAAGCGGTTGATAAAATGCTGGATCAGATTGGTGAGAATGAAAATATTTCCAATTCTTTCATGGATTATGTAGATTACAGTCTTGAAAATAATGAAAGAATCAATCTTAATAAAAACCTTTACGATTCCGCCAAAGAATTTGTGAAGGACATTCATTATGAGCACCTGAAAAGTAACAAAAGCTTTGATGATGCCAATTATGAAAATATAAAGAATACACTCCGTAAAGAGATTGTACAGAATAAAAAACAGTCTGCAGAGCTTGCTGCCGGTTCTATTGAATTATTCAAATCAAGAAATATTGATATTGAAGATTTTGCCCAGGGTAAAAACGGAATTGGAGGATTCTTTACTAAAGTGATAGATTTTTATCAACAGAAAAGAGCCGGATTTCCTTTTCCTACGACTCAGGAAGAATCTGTTATCAATAATTATAGAAAGGGAGCATCTTCAAAGTCGAAACATAAAGAATCTGAGATTTTTGAAATCCTGGATCAGCTTCTTGATAACAGAATGAAACTTATTCTTCTGTTCATTGAAACCCAAAAGAAAGAAAAAATATTATCTGCTCTTCTTCCTTTAAAAGTAAATAAAGATATTCAGGATGAGCTTCAAAAAATTGAAGAAGAAAATGATCTTGTTCTTCTTTCCAAGTTTAATATCCTGATTAATGAAAATCTTAAGAATGAACCTTCTGCTTTCATTTATGAAAAAGTAGGTGCCCAGTTTCAGCATTATTTCTTTGATGAGTTTCAGGATACATCAGAACTTCAGTGGCAGAATTTTGTTCCGCTGAGGGATCATAGCGTTTCTACAGAATATACTTCTTTTACATTGGTGGGAGATCCTAAGCAGAGTATCTACAGATTCCGTGGTGGAGAAAGTAAACTGATGCTTGATATTATTAACAAAAAAGAATTCTCACCAAAGGAAGCAGATCTTCTTGTATTAAAAGATAACTGGAGAAGTGCGAGAAACATTGTTCATTTTAATAATGAATTGTACCGTTTTCATTCTGAAGGATTGCTGGAAGAACACAAAAATATTTTCGGGGTGGATGCTGAACAAAATCCAAAATCCAAAATGGATGGACGTGTAAAAGTGAATCTGATTGAAAACCTTACAAATGAAGAGTTTTACCAGGATACTTCGGAAAGAATGCGGAAAGATATTCAGGAGTGTTTAGACAATGGTTTTAAGTTTTCTGACATCACCATCCTTTGCCGTGGAAATTTTGATATTTTCAGTTATTCCCAAAAACTAGGTGCTTTAAAGGTCAATTATCGTGGTGAGGAAATCAACATTAAGACAATATCTGATAAAGGTCTTACGCTGGAACTTTCCAATACTTTAAAAGCGGTAATTGAATATCTGCGTTGGGAACTTAATCCCAAGAATAAACATTGTCTGATTATGATGATGTACCATTTGAATACACTTGGGAAAATTCAGATGCCTGATTTTACTTTAGATATGAAAGAAATTCTGGATATTGAAGGCCATGAAGAGATCCTTCAGTTTATTCAGGAGAAATATTCATTGCAGCTTAAGCAGGATAATTTCCCGAGATTTAATCTGTATAATTTCATTGAATATTATATCAACGAGTTTTCCGTCGAAAACAAAGAAACAGATTTCTTATTGAACTTTCTGGAAATGCTTTTCAACTTTACCCAGAATGCAGGTGCCAGCACGAAAGAGTTTTTGAAATATTGGGATGAGGAAGCTTCTTCGTATACTATTCAGGCTTCGGAAAATATTGATGCTATTCAGATTATGACCATTCACAAGTCTAAAGGGCTGGAATTCCCCATTGTTTTTATTCCTATGATGAACAAAAACCGGGATAGTGAGTTTACCAACTGGTTTGATACGAATGAGAATGATGCTTTGAAATCCGTCAACATCAATCAATTTAGCAAAAACCTCGAAGCGTATGATGATGAAATTCTGTTTTTCAATACCAAAAATTCTTATAAAAATCTAATTGACAGATTATGTCTGCAGTATGTTGCCACCACAAGACCTGTTGAACAGCTGTTTTTTTATCTTCAAAAAGCCAACAAGACTTCTAATAATCTTGAGCTGCTGGAATTCCTTCAAACAAAGAATCAGGAACAATCTGATGAGTTTGATGTATATGAAGTGAATCCTGAAATGCTGAAAAAATATTCGAAAGATAAAAGTTCATCTTTTAAAACCAAGAATATTGAGGATCTGAAGAATGTCAACGAAAAAAGTACTTCTATCAAGATTGCAACGCCTTCAAAAAACTATCAGGTTCGAAATGAAAAGGTCAGAATAGGGCTTTTTGTGCACGAGCTTTTATCGAAAATCAATACTGAAAAGGATATCAGTAAGGTGTTGGAAGGTTATGCTTTGGAAGGACAAATTACTCTGGAGGAGAAAAATGAAATCCAGATCACTTTGCAGGAAATCGTTCGAACTTATGCTGAATTTTTTGATGAAAAATGGGAAGTAATCAATGAGAAGGACATTATGATCTCTGAAAACGGGGAAAGTCATATATTCAGACCAGACCGTATTTTAAAGGGTGATGAAGGGTATATGATTGTTGATTTCAAAACGGGTGAACAAAAAACCAAGGATGAAGCGCAGATAGAAGGATATAAAAATATCTTGGAACGTCTGGGGAAAAATGTTCTTAAAACTCAGATTATATATCTGTAAACTTCTCAAAAACAACATTACTAAAAGGTTAATATAAAAATGGTTCAAAATAGAAATGATTTTATTATTTTTATTAAGTACGAATAGAATATGATGTATCATTTATTTTGATTACAACCAACCATGAGAATATATTTAATTTCCTTTGTAATAAGTGTGATCATCATGTCGGTCTCCACTGTGGTGACTTTTAATATTGTTGATGCCCTGGATCCGCCTGTTACAGAGGATGGACACCGATATATGCCTATTGGAAACATTCTAAAATCTTTACTTCTAAGTTTTGTATTTGGTGCATTTATTTTTATCATCTCAGTTAACATACAAAGAAAAAATCGGAAAAGGTGATTCTTTATCCAGCAATGAATCTTCATAAATCTAAAGTTTCGGCTGCGCTCAGGATTATATCTCTTTTCTATCGAATATCACAATATTCTCTTCAAAATAAAAAACCGCTATTCCAAGGGATAGCGGTTTTTTATTTTGAAAAGTTTCAATCTTATGCTGTTGTATTAGGAGTAAATACTCTCTGAGACAGTTCCTGGTCAAAAAGGTATAATGCTGATGGATTATCGCATACCATTTTGATTTTTGTTACATATTGAGAAGCACTAGCCTCTTCTTCTACCTGCTCGTTGATAAACCACTGCATGAATGATGTTGTAGCAAAATCTCCTTCTTCGTTAGCATTTTTTACAATATTGAAAATACTTTTAGTTACGATTTTCTCATGTGCCAATGCTTTTTCAAAAATATCTGTTGCATTTTCGAACTCATGTGGAGGTTTTGGAATTTCTCCGATGATAATTTCCCCTCCTACATCGTTCAGATAATCAAACATTTTATCTGCGTGCATCAATTCTTCTTTGCTTTGTACTCTAAAGTAGTTGGCAATTCCATCAAGATCTTTTCCGGAAAACCATGCAGACATTGAAAGATAATATTGAGCAGCGTATTGTTCGTGGGCAATTTGTTCGTTAATTAATTTTGCAATTTTTTCGCTAACCATAAGTATTAAATTTATAGTCAAAAATAGGGAATAAAAGCCCGAAATCAAAAGTTTTAAAGAAATTTAATACAAAAAGGATGGAAAAACATCCATCCTTTACACATTAAAAAACTAAAATTGAAGGTTCTTAATTTACATTAGCAGTCCCTGTATTCATAGGCTTTTTCATCATTCTTCTTTCCTTCATACCCATTTTCATTTTATCTGCTTTTGCTTGTCTGTCAGCCTGCCATTTATCATATTGTTCAGGACTTAGGATTTTCTTCATATCTGCATCCATTTGTGCTCTTTTGGCCTGCATTTCCTGCATCTTAGCTTGTCTGTCTCCCTTGTTTTTTTCAAACTGAGCTTTCATTTCTGCTTTTCTTTTATCCTGAAGAGCTTTAATCTGAGCTATCTGAGACTGATTAAGGTTAAGATCTTTTTGCATTTCTGCAAGGCGATCCTGTTGTTTTTGCTCCATTCTCTGTTTCATTTCAACAGCTCTTGCCTGTCTGTCTTGTGGAGTAGCTGTATTGGTTTGTTGTGCCATGGCAAAACTTCCCATTCCGATCAATGCTATTGCTAAAACTAATTTTTTCATCTTTTTAAAATTTAATTAATTGTTATTTTCTTGTTGTTATATCTTTTTGATTATGAATTAAAACACAAGTTAAATTAGCAAATTCATAAATAATGTTAAATTTTAATAAAAATAAATTACAAAAAGACAAAAAAAAGGGCAGATTATAAAAACCTACCCTTCACACCACTTAAATATAATATATGAAAATTAATTCCTTGCTAAACTGCCTCTAAACCCTCCACCATTACCACGGCTTTCATGTCTTGAGCCAGAACTTTCAGATCTTTGTCTGAAACCACCTCCATTACTATTTCTAAAGCCTTCGTTAGCTTCTCTTCTGGGAGCTTCTCTTCTCACTTCGCTGTTTCCTCTGAAACCGCCTCCGTTACTGTTTCTGAATCCTCCGTTATTATTTGTATTTTGGGTTACGACATTTTCAGAACTTCCTCGGAATCCTCCTCCATTATTACCTCTGAAACCTCCGTTACTGGTAGTGTTTCCACCATTACTAGAATTCCCTCGGAATCCTCCATTATTGGTAGTGCTTCCACTATTTGTTCCATTGCTGTTTCTAAAACCTCCATTATTTCCTCTGAAGCCTCCTGAATTTTCTGTAGTTCCTGTATTTCTGAAACCGTTACCACCTCTGTTGTCTCTTCTGACAATATCAAAAGTAGGGTTGTCCATTCTACGGAATCTTGATCTGTCTACCCTGTAAACATTAATATTGATATTTCTATATCTTGGCATTACAGTATATCTCGGTACATAGTATGTTCTTCTATAATTCTGGAAATATACAATTGGGTTGGAACCTCTGTAATAGTTATTTTGGAAAACAACAAATACTCTCGGTCCTAAAATTCTTTGCATAGCATAAAACCTGTCATAGTACCATCTATCCGGATTATATCTGTAGAAATTATTCCATGATGTAAAACTTGCATACAGATTATTTAATCTCATAATCTGATCTACCTGCCACCTGTTTAATCTATTCTGTACGAAAAACCCATTCCAGTCGATATTAATAATACTGTTTCTGTAATCGTTATAATAGCTTTGATAATAATCACTTGGATAATAATCCTGAGGATAATTGTAATAATAATCATCCGGGAAATTGTTTCTATCATCTTCATTGCTGTAATTGCCTCCATCATTCTGATAATAACCGTCATCACCCCAACCATTATTCGGATACTGTTGAGCTGACGTCAAAACGCCTAACCCAAAAGCTAATCCTAAAAATATTTTTTTCATCTCTATAGTCGTTAATTGGTTAATATATAGCAGAATATCTTAATTCTATCTTTTTGATACAAATAAAAAAAAGAAGTTAAATCCTAAGATCAAACTTCTTTTAAAATATTTTTAACTTACTGATAATCAAGTGTTAAATTTACAACCTTCCACTATCTTTTATCCAGAAAGCAATTTTTTCGTTGAAAGATTTTTGCATTTTCAGATCTTCCAGGTTGATATGCATTCTATAGCGCCAATAATGAGGGAAGACTGCCGGATTGTTAATTCTTTCATTATCTATTTTCTTATTGGTGAGTTTAGCATCGGTTGCCAGAAACTCCTGAATAGGAAAAATTGCCAGCATAGATTCGTTATATAAATGCTGCTTCATAATGATCTCCGCAAGGTGAGGATTAAGGTCCGCAGGAGCTTTTCCGTACTGTATCAACTGTTGATTGAAATATTTTTGGGTAAGTACAGGATCTTCTTTCCACCATTGTCTCAATGTAGAGCTGTCATGGGAAGAAGCCGTTACTACATTCATATAGCTTGCATTCTTAGGATTATAAAACGGAATGTTTTCAGAAGGCATTCTCTGTACTTTTAATGCTATAATGGCTAATTCGTCCATCACAACCGGTACACATGCAGGAACCATCCCAAGATCTTCTCCACAGATCAGCATTTTCGTAGCATTCAGGATAACTGGCAGCTTTTCCATAGCTTTTTCAAACCATAGATGGTCCTGTCTTCTGAAAAAATAATCGTGATACAGTTCATAAATATTTTTCTGCTCAGCTTCCGGAAGGTATTTATATGATTCTGTATTGTAAACATTAAATCTTGGATGATAAACAGTTTTCCCGTTTCTTTCTTCAGTTAAGAACAAAACATTGGCACACAGGGCAACCAATTTTTCTTCAAGAGAACCATAAGATTTTTTCTTAAAGAAATTAACCAGCTTTCTTTGGGTATCAAATTCTTCTTTGAAGGCATAAGTTCCATTATCATTACGATTCATAAACTCAAGAGCTTTTCCGCCATCTTCACCAAAGTAATCCCATAAGATCTGATTGTTGATAAAAGGCTTACAATACCTGTCAAAATTAAATGGAATCTGCCATGCTTTAAATTCATCCGCTATAATAGGAACAGCCGGATAAAAGTACCCTAAAATTCCTTGTACGGCAGAAATTGGCATTCTCCATATTCTGAAAAAACCTAGAATATGATCTATCCTCATGGCATCAAAATATTGTTCCAGTGCTTTGAACCTGTTTTTCCACCATCTATAGTCGTCTGCCTTCATAGCTTCCCAATTATAAGTTGGAAATTCCCAGTTCTGTCCTAATTCTGTAAACTGGTCAGGAGGTGCTCCGGCTTGGAAATCCATTCCGAATAATTCCGGCTCAGTCCATGCTTCCACAGAATATCTGTAGATACCAATTGGAAGATCTCCCTTCAACGAAATTCCCAGGTTATGCGTATAATCTACTGCATCTTTTAGCTGCAGATGTAATTGATACTGTACCCATGCATGAAGCATTGAGGTATCATAATCCTTGTTTTTTGTTGTAAAAAACTGTGAGATCTTTCCTGCAATATACTTTTTATGAGTTTTCCAATCGTTGAAATTGGGTGTCTTATATTTATCCCTTAATACACAAAATGCAGAATATGGAACGAGCCAATATTCATTATCCTTGATAAATTTTTTGAAATTTTTATCTTTATAAATTTTATCCTTTTCAGCATTAAAAACAGCTGTAAGATACTTCCATTTGCCCGCAATCATTTTTTCGTAATCAATCAGATCCAGAGCATTTAAGTTCTCTTTTTCAAGTAGATATTCATCAACTAATTCTTTCGGTAAAGAAAAATCAAGCTTTTCTAAAGAGATATATTGCGGATGTAGTGCATAAACAGATACGGCTGCATAAGGATAAGAATCTGTCCATGAATAATTCGCTGTTGTATCATTGATCGGAAGAATCTGGATAATACCAAGGTTGGTTTCTTTCGTCCAGTCTGCCAGTTTTTTGATATCAGTAAATTCTCCTACTCCGAATCCATCTTCACTTCTCAAAGAGAATACCGGAACAGCTACCCCAGCATCATGGTACATCTGGTATCCTTTAAATTTAAAATAATGATTGGATACAATCTGTAAAACATCCGGGAACTGATTCGCTAATGTAAATCTGTTTTCTCCTGTTTCTACATCAATGACTCTGTTTTGTTTGACGTCAAAAAGACAGTACTTGAATTGAATGTATTCATTCTCCGGAATTTCAACAGAAACTTCCCACATTCCAAAATCTGTTTGATGCAGATGAATCACTCTTTCATAATTCCAACTCCCTAAAGATTCCGTATTTCCAAAAAGTACAATTCTCCAGTCTGGATTATAAATAGGTGCTTCTATTCTGAATAAGTGAGTATGCTTTTTTAAAATTGTTACTTTTTCAGGAACAAAATCGTGGAGCTTATTGTAAAGAATTTTGTTATTTAAATAGTTTTCAGGAAAATTCTTGTTATTCCATTCGTCAAAAATGACAAACTCCTTGTAATTGTGTGGAAAACTGAGGTGATGCGGAACAAATTCTTCTCGTAATACATTTTTTTTCTCATCTACAACTCTGTATTGGTAAGAAATAGATTTTGAAAAGTTATCCACTTCACATTTCCATAAACCATTTTCACCATAAAACATAGTATGGATATGTACTGCAGCGCCATCTTCACTAATTATAAGCTGTAAATTTTCTCCGGCCTTTACAATATATCCTACATTAAAGTATAGTTTCATCTATATTTTTTTATAAAAGTACATTTTAATATCGAAAAATAAAACTTATTGAATATCAAATAATCATTAAAAGACCTTTTCAAAATGTTTGAAAAGGTCTCTATATTTTGAATTATAATTCTTAATTACTTTGTTACAAGAATCTTCTTATTAAAAATTGCTTTTCCAGATTCGTTGGTAATATTTACAATATAAGCTCCACTCAACAATCCTTTAAGAAATACTCTTTCATCCAGAGAATTATCCTTTACAGAAAGATTCTGAGTCATCACATTTTTACCGGACATATCAAAAATATTCAGTTGAATATTACCTTTTACATTTTTATTAACATGAACATTAATATAATGCTCATCTACTTTTGTTGGATAAATATCCAAGTCTGCCAAAGCATTAGCTGTAGAAGCTTTATCATTAACAAAATATTTACTTGCCAGGTCATAGATATGCAGTCCTTGTTCCCCAGGAAGTTGCTTAGCCTGTAAAGATATCAGATCGACTTCATATAAAGCACCTCCTTTTGCACTTGCAATAACCACTTTGCCCTGAGCATTTACAGCAGATCCGTTTACAGAATAGTTATCCGGAATCCCTGCAATTTTACCTACAAATTTAGCGGTCATATCTTTTGTCAAGACTTTGAAAACATTACCTGAAGCCGAAAAAACATAGAAATTATTATCGGTATCAGCAATCATATCACCACCAAATCCCGTTTCCATGGCTGTAAATGAATTTTTACCATTCGAAGATTCATCTTTAATGATTCCTAGATCATTTACCACATACTGTCCACTTTTTTTGCTGATTTCCAAAAATTGTGTTCCGGCATTATTTACAGCATAAATATTTCCATTATATCCTGTTGCCATTCTTGTAATATGAGAATTGATATCACAGGAAGAAATTCTTGCTACATTATTTTCTACCAGTGTAATATCTTTAGTTTGAGGGTTTAACACATAAATATTGGAAGAAAACATAGGTATGTACACCAGATTATTATTCGAAGAATCATAAGCAAGGGCTGCCAGTGTTATTGACTGAGAGTTATTGTAAGAATTTTTATCTTCTGCTACAACACCTTTTCTAGCCTGTGAGAATACTTTAGTTGAAGAATCAGCTGTAAAAATTTTCTCTCCAGAAGTTCCATTAACAGCATCAATTGTGCGGAAATCATTGAAAATAATACTCTGGGTATCTTTTCCCGTAATGGCAAAGAAATCCTGTTGTGCTTGTGCATTAATACCCAATAGCAGTAAAAATAGAGGGAATAAATGTTTTTTCATATTATATTTTTTTAGATTCGTAATCATTTTTGATATGACTAAGTTACACAATTTTCAAATTAAAATATAAAAAATCCCTGGTATTTGAATAAATATTATCAGCTGATAATATAGTATGTGATAAAACATTATTTCAATTACAT
>NZ_CATKPG010000027.1:0-100050 GCF_949767875.1 Chryseobacterium sp. IT-36CA2
CTCTAATCCTTCCGTAGGAAATCCTAGCTATAACTATAAGTACAATGGGAAGGAGCTACAGGAGACTGGTATGTATGATTATGGGGCGAGGATGTATATGCCTGATCTAGGAAGATGGGGTGTTGTGGATCCATTAGCGGAGAAGATGCCGAGCTGGTCGCCGTACGCATTTTGCTTTAATAATCCGGTGAAATTTGTGGATCCAGACGGAAGAGAACCTGTTGATGATCACTTTAATCAGTTTGGTAAATTTTTATATACTGATAATAAGAAGACCAATAACATAGTTATAGATTTTCAAAATCCTATCAATGGAAGCTTGAATACAGCTCCGTGGTTATCAACAGAATTAAAAGATTATAAATTTAATAAGGATAATGCATTTATTTTAGCAAATATTGCAAATCATTACGCTAGTGACGCAGGCATAGATTTAGATAACCTTAAAGGTAATAGTACATCTGTTGGAATTGCAGATTATCATTTTGATGCTGGTAAAATGGTAGGTAAAGTTTCTAGTTTTAATGGAGGAGAATATAATCCAGATGCTTTAATGCAAGCAAATAAAGGATCTAAGACAGTGTCACTAATGGTTGGTAATGGAAAAGCAGATGAATTATATAACAATAAGTACAATATGATATCTGCATTGAGCCATGAGGGAGGAACAGTAAGTCATTTAACAGTAAATCCTGATAATGTTAATATATCTAAATTAGATTTAGCAAAAGAACACGTCAAAGTTTATGAGCATCAAATGGCATCCCCTATTTTTAACAAGACTACACCTCAATTTCAACAACTAATGAAAAAAAATTATAGCAATGATAAATTCTATTATGAGAAATATAAACAAAAATAAGCTCAATACTTACATATTATTGCTAGTTGCTTTATTTATGTCCTGTAAAAAATCTATCTCCAAGAATGATAATGCTGTTTCTTCTTTCCAAAATTTGATATGTGATTATACAAAAGATAGTATAAATATTAAAAACGTTGAGACTTTTCTACTATTTGGAAACCCTACAAATGATACTCTTAAAGTCTCTCTTAAAGATGTTCAAGCAAACTACAGACATATATACGAAAAGGATACGTTTAAGATAAACTTTGAAGCATTAACACCTATTTCTATTCCTCCGAATGATTCTCTGGGATTGCCTTGTATGTCAATAATTGGAAGGAACTTTAGCAAAAAAAGTGAGGTTTTTGAAAAGGGATTTTCAGTTGTTAATGTTAAATCTCAAAAAGAAGTTTCTCATGCACCAAGCTACAGGTTAAAGCAAATGAATGATTTTCAATTATATCAAAAATGGGGAAAGAAAAATGATAATATGAGCCTATAAACAATAAAGCCACTCTTCCGAGTGGCTTTTATATTACATAATGCTTTGCAATTTAGTTTGTTTGAGAAAAGCATCAAGGAGAGCGAAGACGTATTGTCTGTCGTTCTCTTTTAGTTTTTGGATATCCAAAATTTTAGAAACAATATTCTTTTCCAAAAGAACATCTGTAGCCCCCCGCTGGCGCGAGCGTCTCGCTCGTGTCCAAAAACAAAACAAAAAGCCACTGCAAATAGTGGTTTTTTGTTATAAACTTATTCAAATAATTATATTCCTCCATCCAATATAATTATCTAAATTTACCTGAAAAAGTCACCCAAAACACCAAAGTAACAGATTATACTTACAGAGCAGACGAAGTGAGGGTAAGAAAGGTTTTTGATACAAAAACTACAGACTACCTGGATGGTTTTCAATATGAAAATTCTGTATTGAAATTCTTCCCAACAGCAGAAGGATATTTTAATGTTGAGACTGGGAAGTATGTGTACAATTATACAGATCATTTAGGAAATATCAGGATAAGCTATGCTAAAAATGGAGCGGGCACAGAGATCATTGAAGAAAGTAATTATTATCCATTTGGATTGAAACATGGAATCTCTAATCCTTCCGTAGGAAATCCTAGCTATAACTATAAGTACAATGGAAAAGAGCTGCAGGAGACTGGTATGTATGATTACGGAGCACGTTTTTATATGCCGGATCTGGGAAGATGGGGTGTTGTAGATCCGCTGGCGGAGAAGATGAGAAGATATAGTCCTTATAATTATGCATTTAATAATCCAATTAAGTTTATTGATCCGGATGGTAGGGAGAATAAAGATTGGTTGCAGCGTGGAAATCAAATATTTTTTGATTCGGAAATAAAAAGCCAGGAACAGGCTACGGCTAAATATGGAGAAAATACACAACATCTTTCGGAAGGTAGCTCGATTACGACAACAGAGAATGGAGAAACAATTTCTCAATATACTTTCCACGATGATGGAACAATAACAAATGCTGATGGCTCTCAAAAAAGTAGTAAAGAAACATTTGAAACAAAAGACGGAACGACTATTATAGGTACAGAAAGTAAGGGTACTAGCATATCCTTTAGTATAAATGGAGTTTTAGGAGGTGGATTTGGAGTCGATTTTGGATTAGTTAAAGATTCAGGAAATAATTGGGGACTGTTTTTTAATAGAAATATAAATTTTGGTTTAGGCTTTGAGGGAGGTGTCGGAATAGGACGAATCTCCTCAAGTCATTCCGGACCATTTTTATTAGAAGATTATTCTGGTGAAGCAAAATCTTTTATATCACCTGTTGGGGTTACATATGGGGGAACTTTTGACCCCAAATCTACACCTCTGGAAATGATAAATCCTTTAAATGTAGGAGCAGGGAAAAGAGGAGTTACTGAAATAAGTGCAGGATTAAAAGGAATTGGAACAGGAGTTTTTTATAAACGATCAAAAACATCTGTATGGGATTTTTAAAAAAAAATATTAACAAAATTATTTTATTATTTTTCGGAATAATGTTTTCTGGGATAATTATAAAAAAAATATGTGATCCTGACTTATCTAAATATAAATACTTTAATCAGTACTGTAATGGACGAGTGATTTCAAACTCATATGATCTTATGACTCATTTCAATATTGTCAAATCATCAGATGGTAATAAAATTTATTTGGAAGATTTGAAAATAATTTCTTTAATTAAAATAGGAGATTCCATAGTAAAGAATAAAGACGTTACTTACTTTACTATTTATAAAAAAGATGATACTAAAGTAATTTATGATATGTACAATAAAAATTTAAAAGTAGTAAGATGAAACATATTATATTAATATTCATTTTATCTTCATTGTTAATTTTATTTATTTATTTATTTTAATTATGAAAAAGGATTATCTGATCTTTTTAAATCAGAAACAGATTCTTTTGTCTCTGAATTTTCTCCTATTGAAATACAAAAGCAAAAATACTTAGGAGAAGTTGCTGATTCCTTAAATCATATGAATGCTTATATGAATTTTGGTAAAATTTGTTTACCTATGCTTGATCAATGGAAAGACAAAATTGAGTTAGGAGATTATGTTTCTAAAAAAAAAGGCAGTTTAACAATATTAATTGAAAGAAATAATAGAAAAAGTTATTTACATTTTGACAGCACTAATTTTAAAGGTGCTCCACCACCATGTAGATGTAGAGAGTTAAGTAAAAAAAGCCAACTCTAAAGTTGGCTTTTTTTACTTAATTGATAGAATAGTGCTAACATTCACTTCACGCAAGTGAGCGTCTCGCTTGTATCCATAAATAAAACAAAGCCACTGCTTAAGCAGTGGCTTTGTTTTATTTATCAAGCAACTTTTCCAGTCTGCTCATCATTTCATCCTTTTCTTTCAGCATACGTTCATACAATGCAATTTTTTCTTCGTGAAGCTGGACGATTTTATCAATAGGATTGATATTTTGGACTTCAACTCTATTATTAAACATTGCATTATCTGAAAAAGTGCAAGAAATCAGGTTCACAGCTTGTTCCTCATCAAAATTTTGAAAAGCTTCTACGGGAACTTTCAGTACTTCGGATATTTTTTCGAGCAGTTGGTTCTCAATGGTTTCTTTTTGTTCAAGCAAAGAAATCTTCTTTTGGTTCCAGTCTTCGCCTAAATCAAGAGCCAATGCTTCCTGCTTTATTCCCAGCATTTCTCTAAAACGTTTTACATTTCTTCCCTGATGTATTTTGTGGTCCATTCTTAATCAATTTGTGAAGATTCAAAGATAATACATTCTGTAAAGTAAAGGTTAAAAAATATCCGGTAAAATATCCCTGTTATACTTATTAAAGTGCAGGGAACTATTTTATAAACTGTCTCCACCCACTTCATCAAGTGTCTGATAGTCGCTTTTCTGATAGACTTTAAATAAAACCTCCGCTGCAATTCATTGCAGCGGAGGTTTTTATATTTTCAAAGAAACTATTCATCATCTCTTTCTCCCAGAGATTCTTTTAACTTGATCAGTTCAGCTTTTACAAATTCCAGGCGGTCGATGAGGGTAATGGTTTCGGAAATTTTACTGTTGGTAGTCAAAGCGATGCGGGCTCCGTCCAGCGTGTATCCTTTTTCCTTTACCAGATGGTAGATCATTTGAAGGTTTTTGATATCTTCAGGAGTGAAATATCGGTTACCTTTTCTGTTCTTTTTAGGTTTGATAATAGGGAATTCCTGTTCCCAGTAGCGTATTAATGAAGTATTTACATTGAATGCTTTGGCTACTTCTCCTATAGAATAATACAGTTTATCAGGTAAATTTATTTTCATTTTACAACTCCTAAACCTCAAAGATAAAAATTTTTTAAAGTTGTAACCAAATATATTGTAAAAAGTGCTGTATGACTTTCATTTCAAAGGAGGAATGTATTTTATTCATGAATAAGGGAGAAAAAAGTAAAAATAAATCTGATTTTTTAATATCTTAGTCAAAATCAATCCAAAACATTATGATATGAAACATTATTTCTTTATTTTCTCACTAATGATCCCTTTTTTAGGGTTTTCACAGTGGACAAGAACTGAGGTCAGGTCTCAGAAAGTTAAAAAATCACAGGAAAAATTAGAATTTTCCGGGCTGTATGCGTTAAATACTGACCAGCTTAAAGAATCATTGAAAAATGCTCCCGTGCGTTTTTCAAATGAAAAAGGAGTGGTTATTTCCCTTCCTTCTGCCAATGGAAAGCTTGAAAAATTTCAGGTATGGGAATATTCCAATATGGCTCCTGAATTGCAGGCGAAATTTCCGGATATCAGATCGTATGTAGGAACAGGTTTGGAAGATCCTTCTGCATATGTAAGATTCAGTCTTTCACCAGTAGGTTTTTCATCCATGACAACAAGATCAGGAATCTCTGAGTTTATCGAACCCTACACTGAAGACAGATCTGTATACGCTGTTTTTGATTCCAATGCGAGAAGAGGACAGGATAAAGAACCTTTTGAGTGTGCTACACCCAATACATCTGAAATCAAAAATTCCGAAAAAAAAAACAATGCTGCCAATAAAAAAACAGCAGGATTTAATGTCTTCAGACTTGCCTTAACGTGTACAAATGAATATGCACAGTATCATCTTACGGCAGCGGGAACACCTTCGGGAGCAACAGACGCGCAAAAGAAAGCTGTTGTACTGGCAGCAATGAATACAACGCTGACCCGTCTGAATGGGGTCTTTGAAAAAGATCTATCTCTTCATTTCAATCTGGTAGCCAATAATGATGCCGTAATCTATGTTAATTCTGCTACACCTGGTTATCCTTATACTGCATCCGGAGAACAGAATCAGGCCGGACAAACTGCCATTACCAACCTTATTGGTGCTGCTAACTATGATATGGGACATATTTTTGATCGTGAAGACGGAAACGGATATGCACCAGGTGATATTTGCGATGATGCCACTAAAGCTATGGGATGGACAGCCAGCAATTATCCGGAAGGAGATAATTTTGATATCGACTATGTGGCTCACGAAATGGGGCATCAGCTAGGAGCAAATCACACATTCAGTTACAGTACAGCATCTGGTAACCTGGCGTCATTAGTGGAGCCGGGTAGTGGTTCAACCATTATGGCTTATACCGGAATTACAAGTAACTATGATGTACAGTTTAATTCCAATGATTATTTTCATGGATTTAGTGTACAGGAAATTAAAACAAACATAAACAGTGTTGCTTGTGGTGCGAATACTCCTTTTGCTGACCCGGCACCATCTATCAATGCTGGTGCAGATTATGTAATTCCAAAATCTACCGCATTTGTCCTTAAAGGAACTTCTACAGATGCTAATACAGCACCTTATACCTATACATGGGAACAGATGGATTCAGGCTCGGCTCAAACAGGAAATAATTCTATTCCTTATCTGAACAAACCTACTGGCCCTACATTCAGATCTATAAGTCCGGTAACCACTCCGGTAAGGTATTTCCCAGATTTCAATAAAGTATTGGCCGGGGTTCTTACTACTAAATGGGAAACTGTTTCAGGAGTAGGAAGAAACCTTAATTTCGCACTGACTGTAAGAAATAATAGTATTACTGCTCCTCAAACCAGCAAGGATGCTATGATGATCACTGTAAATAATGCTTCAGGACCATTTAAAGTAACTGCTCCTGCATTTGGACAATCTGCAAGTTCTGGATCAACAGTTAATGTAACATGGGATGTAGCAAATACCACACAAGCGCCTGTAAGTACAGCGAATGTAAATATTAAATTGTCTACAGACGGAGGACAGACGTTTACCACTATTGCAGCCAATACTCCTAACGACGGAAGTGAGCAGGTTGCAATTCCGGCAGGATCTACTGCTACGAATGCTTATATTATGGTAGAAGCGGTAGGAAATATCTATTATGCGGTAAGCCCTAGCTTCGTGATTGATTATAGTGTAGAAGGAGAAAACTGTACTACCTATACTTACGGAGGTCCTGCTGTTCCTATTACGGATGGCCCTGGAGGAGATGCTGCGATTGCTTCGCCTATGGTTTCAGCGCCAATGACCGTTAACAACCCTGGAATCATTACAAAAATTAAAGTAACACCTTCTGTTACTCATACTTATGTAAGTGATGTTTCACTGGGAATAGAGGGGCCTTTGGGAACATCTGCTCTTATCTGGCACAGACAGTGTGGTTCTCAGGATAATATAACAGCTACATTCAGTGATACAGGAAATGCGGTTGTTTGTGCTACACCTATTCAAGGGGAAGCTAAATCTAATGAATCATTGGGTATTTTCGTAGGACATCCTGCACAGGGACAATGGAAATTGTTTGCTTCAGATAATTATACAGGAGATACCGGAACCATCAATGGATGGACACTTCAGGTATGTACCCGTCAGACACAGTCACTAGGAATTAAAGAAACGAATTCTCCATTGGCAGATGATATTAAAATTTATCCTAATCCAAGTGATGGTAATTTCTTTATTAAATCTCAAAATATAAAAGGAGATGTAAAAGTAAATATGTTTGATGCTAGTGGAAGACTGGTTTATTCTTCAGCATATAAGAGTGAAGGCAATAATACCAAAGAGTTTAATGTAAATGTTCCTAAAGGAGTATATGTGATCAGCATCAATTCTTCAAAAGGAGTTTACAACAGCAAACTTGTCATTAAATAACAACAATTCGTTGTAACAGATAAAGAGGATCGGTCTATACCGGTCCTTTTTTTGTTTAAATTTGTGAATCCTTACGATCTATATAAATATAAGTGATGAATCCGATCTCAGTTCTTCATATCAATCTTTTCCAGGCAGGTAAAAATACTTCAGATTTCTATTTTAATACCATGAAAAATCATTTGGTAGTGGGACACCGTCATATTGAAAAACCTCACAGACATGATTTCTATGCCGCAGTTCTTTTTACCAAAGGAACAGGAGTTCACGAAATTGATTTTCAGAAATATGATGTTTCTGAAGGAAGCTTTTTCTTTTTGTCACCGGGGCAGATTCACAGTTGGGAACTTTCCGAAGATATTGAAGGGTATATTTTCTTTTGTTCCCAGGAATTTTATGAAATGCATTATGTGAATCAGAAGCTGAGAAATTTTCCCTTCTTCGGATCTGTATCTTTTCCACGAAAGCTTCAGCTGGATGATTTGGAACTGAAGAAAAATATAACTTTATTTCAGAAGTTGGGAGAAGAGCATCAGGCTAAAAATATCATGAAAGAAGGACTGATTTTATCATTAATGTCTCAGATTTTCATCAATGCTACCCGATTATTTTCAAGAGACTTTGATACCATGGATTCTGCTGCCGGACTTTCTTATTTTAAACATTATCAGGATTTTGAAAATCTGATTGAACAGCATTTTGCAGAACAGAAATCAATTACCTATTATTCTTCTTTAATGGGAATTTCATCCAAACATTTAAACAGAATTGTACAGACGGTTGTTCAGAAAACCGCTACTGATGTCATTACTGAAAGAGTAGTACTGGAAGCCAAAAGAATGTTGATGTACCTTGATGAAAGCCTTGTGGAAATTGCTTTCCGTTTAGGATATGAAGAGTATTCCTACTTTGTAAGAGTATTCCGGAAAAGCTCCGGAATGACTCCTACTCAGTTTATGAGGAAATATAAGGCTTAATGAGTTTAAGGTTTAAGGTTTGGATGAGAGATTGTTGTAAACCACCCCGTCAAAAATTCTTTGAATTTTCGCCACCCCTCCGGAGGATGGGAATTAAGGAAATCTCAACTACTTTTCCTAATCCTTACAATCTATTACCTGCCACCTACCATCTGCTACCTAAAGTGCTAATTTAAACGGTCCTTCAAAAGTGGTTTCAAATGAGTCTACCAGTGTTCCTTTTTCATCAAAAACTCCAATAACCATATTTTGTTTTGAGAATTTAATCTCCTCTTCAGGGAAAGAAATATTGATGTTTCCCTTCAGGATCTGATCTCCTTTCAGAATGATTTTTTCAGAACCGAAATACGTGATTTCAGCATTGGTAGGAGCGATCACTTTGATGGTAAGGTTTTTCTTCTCATTCGATTTATTCAGAAGAGTATAAATAAAAGTATTGGTGATTTTGCCGTCTTTAACGAAAAAGGTAGAACCTGCCGGTTTGATGAATTTTGCTTCCATAGAACCACGATCGTACATTAAGAATCCAAGGAACCCTATGAGCAATGCCAGGATAGCGGTTGTTGCTTTCATTCTTGGAGTAAACCGGAATTTGTCCTGATTTTCAATCTCTGCTTCCGTAGCATAACGTACCAGTCCTTTAGGTAAACCGACTTTTTCCATCACTTCATCACAGGCGTCAATACATGCAGTACAGTTTACACATTCCAACTGCTGTCCGTTTCTGATATCAATTCCTGTAGGGCATACTACTACACATTGGTTACAGTCGATGCAATCTCCTTTTCCGGCAGCTTTTCTGTCTTCGTTGTTTCTCCATTTTGCTCGGCCTTCTCCTCTTTTAAAATCGTAATATACATTGATCGTCTGTTTGTCAATCAATACACCCTGAAGTCTTCCGTATGGGCAGACCAGTGTACAAACCTGCTCACGAAGCCATGCAAAAACAAAATAAAAGGTCATGGTGAAAAATATCATACCGGTAAACTTCAGCGAGTTTCCTTCCGGTCCTTCAGCCATAATACGGAAAACCTCTTTATAGCCTACGATATACATAAACATGAAGTGGGAAATAGTCAGTGAAATTAAAAGGAAAACAGACCATTTCGTCAGTCTTTTTCGGATTTTCTCTGCATCCCATTCCTGTCTGTCGAGTTTCATTTGTTTATTTCTGTCACCTTCAATCCAGTATTCTATTTTTCGGAAAATCATTTCCATGAAAAGAGTTTGGGGACATAGCCAGCCACAGAATATCCTTCCGAAAACTACGGTAAACAGCATCACAAAAATAACAGATGTTACGGCTCCTAAAGCGAGGATGAAAAAGTCCTGCAGATAAAATGGTTGTCCAACGATAAAGAACTTCCCATCGATGACATTAATGAGGAGAAAAGGATTATTATTGATTGTTACAAATGGCAATCCGAAAAATAAAGCAAGGAGAAGATAGCTGGTGTAATTTCTGTAATTGGTATATTTTCCTTTGGGTTTTCTAGGGAAAATCCATTTCCTTTTTCCAGTTTCATCCATCGTTCCCACTGAATTTCTGAAATCTTCATTTTCAATTTCCAAAGACTTGATATTGTTGGACTCTGCGCTCATTGTTGTATGCTATAAAAGTATTTTGGTACAATTTTCATCAGGATTCATTCTCATTTTAAGATTTTTTTTCATGAAAAAAGTATGTTGATCCTGTACTGCAAAGCTCCGGATTATATCCTTTTAGTACTAATATGATCTACTTCCAAAATAGTACAATTGGGACATTTTGTATTGATGATTTTTATTGTATCAAAATGAGAAAATATTTTGATACCTGTGAGTCATATTGTAAATTGCGGCTTTAAAAATGAAGTATGAAGAATATCTTTAAAATAAGTATGATTGGTTTGGTTTTCGCATTGATAAACTGTCAATCAGTAAATTATAGTAAAATGTTTTATGAAGGAGTACAACCGGAAATGGTTTCCGACAAGTTCAGCTTCACAGAAGGCCCATCTGCTGATCAAGAGGGGAATGTTTACTTTACCGATCAGCCTAACGATAAGATTTATTATTGGGACTGGAAAAGCAATAAGGTGATAGAGTTTTTAGATAAGACAGGACGGGCCAACGGAACACACTTCGATAAAGACGGATATTTAATTACCTGTTCTGATGACCAGGGAGAGATCTGGAAAATCTCAAAAGATAGAAAAGTAGAAGTTTTGCTTAAAGGTTTTGAAGGTAAAAGACTGAATGGGCCAAACGATGTATGGAATGATGAAGCGGGAGGAATGTACTTTACTGATCCTCTGTATGAAAGAGATTACTGGGTTGGCTTTAAACAGAAAATTCAGCACAAAAGCCTTTATTACAGAGACAAAACCGGAAAAGTCATAAAGTTGGATACGTTCACACAACCTAATGGAATTGTAGGAAGTGAAAAATTAAAGAAATTATATATTTCTGATATCGATGCCGGAAAAACCTATGTATATGATATATTGGGGGATGGAAAGCTCTCTGAGAAAAAGTTATTCTGCGAAATGGGCTCAGACGGAATGGAGTTGGATAAGCATGGAAACCTTTATTTAACAGGAGATGGAGTGCATGTTTTTAACCGTTTGGGAAAGAAAATTTACCATATTTCTATCCCGGAAAAGTGGACATCCAATGTTGCTTTTGGTGGGCAAAATAATAATGTGCTTTTCATTACCGCTTCCAAATCCGTCTATATTTTCCCTACCAAAGTGAGAGGAACAAGATAAATTACGAAGCCTTTCAAGAAAGATTCAGGATCAGACATGATGATAAAATAGTGAGGCTGTCTCCTATGTTTGACAATACAAATATAGGAGACAGCCTTTTTGTATTGCAATTTTTCCCAGTAATAAAATAATCAATTTTTTGAAAAGTTAATAGAAAGAAAATACATTTGGTTTTAAATGATCGGAATATTATTCTTTGTTTTTAATAAATTAATTTATAATAACTAATTCATTTCTATTTAATGTGAATTATTTATGTTAATTGTGAAAAAATTAATAAATATAAATATATATTATTGATATTGTGTGTTTTGTGTTATATTTTTTGCTTTTTTTGTAAAATATTTAAGAGCTTTCTGAAATTTTAAATCAGCGAGGTATTTAAATCGACAGAAAGCATCTTAGATTGAAATTTTATTCTAATCACCATCAAAATTATATATATGAAATTTTACTTAATTATTGCATTGTCAATGATTCCGTTTTTAGGATCATCACAATGGACAAGAACAGAGCTGAGGTCCCAAAAAGTCAAAAAATCTCAGGAGAAACTGGAATATGCGGGTTTATATTCCTTAGACGCCAATCAACTTCGAATTGCGTTGAAAGATGTTCCCGAGCGTTTTTCGAAATCAAAAGGAGTGGTCATTTCCCTTCCTACAGCTGGTGGAAAGATCGAGAAATTTCAGGTATGGGAATCTTCCAATATGGATCCCGCCCTTCAGAAAAAATATCCGGACATCAAATCCTATGTAGGAACGGGTGTCAAGGATCCTTCCGTTTACCTAAGGTTTAGTCTTTCTCCGGTAGGATTTTCTTCTATGATCACACGGTCTGGTCTTTCCGAATTCATTGAAGCTTATTCCGAAGATAGAACAGTTTATGCAGTTTTTGATTCCAATGCAAAAAGAGGCCAGGATAAGGAGCCGTTTGAATGCTCTGTTACAGAGGTTGTAGAAAAAAGTGCTGCTGAAAAAAAAAGCGAAAGTGTCAATAAGAAATTAGCAGGTTTTAATATTTTCAGACTTGCATTGTCCTGTACCGGGGAATATGCCCAGTATCATTTAACGGTAGCGGGTACTCCGGCCGGAGCTACAGATGCTCAAAAAATGGCAGTGGTTCTTGCCGCCATGAATGCATCACTCACTAGGCTGAACGGTGTTTTTGAAAAAGACCTGTCCTTTCACTTTAACCTGATAGCAGGGAATGAAGCGATTATGTTTTTAGATCCGGCGACAGATCCTTATACGAACGGAGGCCCCAATGAGGCCCATGCTCAGATATCAGCAAGAATAGCTTCCGAAAATTATGATATGGGGCATCTCATAGACAAAAAAGGAGGAAACGGATCTGCCGGATTAGGGGTTATCTGTAATAACGATTCAAAAGGACAGGGATGGACTGCCCATAATTTTCCGGAAGGAGATAAGTTTGATATAGACTATATTGCCCATGAAATGGGACATCAGCTGGGTGCCGGGCACTCTTATACATACAGATCCGTACAGGCAGACCAGAAAGTAGAACCGGGAAGCGGGAGTACAATCATGGCTTACACGGGGATAACAACTGCTTCAGATGTTCAGTTTAATTCCAATGATTATTTTCATACCAACAGTGTTACACAGATTAGAAATAAGCTAAACAGTATTGCTTGTGGGGTCAATGCTCCTTTTACCAACCCAGCTCCAAATATTAGTGCCGGTGCTGATTATACGATTCCGAAATCTACACCATTTGTTTTAAAAGCTACCACTACAGATGCCAATACCGCTTCTTATACTTATACATGGGAGCAGGCAGATCAGGCTGCTGCAGCTCAGATAGGAGCGGGAGATATTTCGGCAGCTTATCCTACAAAACCAACAGGACCTACTTTTAGATCTTTTACTCCGATAAGTTCTCCGGTAAGATATTTTCCTGATTTTAATAAAGTTCTGGCTGGTGTTTTATCAACCCGTTGGGAAACGGTATCGAGTGTAGCGAGAAACCTTAATTTTGCTGCTACGGTAAGAAATAACAATCCGATACAGCCGCAGGTATCTAAGGATGAAACAATAATAACGGTAAATGCTGCATCGGGCCCATTTCAAGTGACAGCTCCAACATTCGGCCAGTCATTAACCTCCGGAGGAACCATTAATGTGACCTGGAATGTTGCCAATACAAATCAGGCACCTATTAACACGGCTAATGTTAACATTAAACTATCAAAAGACGGAGGGTTAACCTTTACAACAATAGCCGCCAATACGGCTAATGATGGCAGTGAGCAGATTACAATACCAGCGGGATCTACTACTGCCAATGCTTATATTTTAGTAGAATCAGTAGGGAATGTTTATTATGCGGTAAGCCCCAGTTTTGTTATAGACTATACAGTGAAGGGTGAAACATGTAATACATATACTTACAACGGAGCTGCTGTAGCCATTACAGATGGTCCTGGTGGTTTAGGTATATCGGCACCTAGAATAAATATCCCTTTAATGGTAAATAATACAGGAACCATTACTAAAATTAAAGTAACTCCGTCCGTTATCCATCCGAACATCAGCCAGCTGGCGATGGGAATCGAAAGTCCGGTAGGATCTTCAGCTCTTTTCTGGAACAGGCAGTGCTCCGGGCAGTCAGGAATTACAGCTTCATTCAGTGAGGGGGGGAATGCTGTGGCATGTGCATCACCTCTTTCGGGAGAAACGAAGTCAAATGAATCTCTAGCTATATTTAAAGGACATAAAGCTCAGGGAGAATGGAAACTTTTCGCAACAGACAATAATCTTGGAAGTACAGGAACTGTTACGGCATGGTCTTTTGAAGTTTGTACAAGAGAAACAGAAACTTTAGGGGTTAAGGACGTTTCTTCCTCTCCATTGGCAGATGATATTAAAGTGTATCCTAATCCAAGCAATGGTAATTTCTTTATTAAATCAAGAAATTTAAAAGGAGAAATGAAAGTGACCGTGTTTGATTCTTCAGGCAGACTGATCACTTCTGATTCTTATCAGAGTAATGGAGATTTCACAAAAGAATTTAATTTAAATATTCCTAAAGGAATTTATCTGATCAATATCAATTCATCAAAAGGTGCTTATACCCAGAAATTGATTATTAAATAATTTTTAATATTATTGTAATTAAGATAGTGGCCGGTATATACCGGCCGCTATTTTTAATTTTTAGTAATGGCTTTGTTTAATAAGCAATTTCCATTTTTACCTTTTTTCCTTTCAGTTTCTCATTCTGAAGTTTTCTTAAAAGAGCATTTACTTTATTTCTGGAAACGGCAACATAAGAGGTGGTATCTTTTACTTCAATAATTCCTACATCCTCTTTTTGTAGTTCTCCTTTCTTTAAAAGATATCCTACAATATCTACTTTATTTACTTTATCTTTTTTTCCTGCACTGATATAAATGGTCTGGAAAGATGTTTTTTGCGGAACTTTAGTAAACCCGGCAACACTTTCTTCAGGTGTGTTATTCTTAATGAACGGGAAATTTTCTTCCTCAGTCATAATCAGGTATACAAAACCTTTGGCATTCATTCTTGCTGTACGTCCGTTTCTGTGGATGAAAGCGTCTTCTTTTGGAGGAAGTTGATAATGAACGATAGATTCCACTTCAGGAATATCAAGTCCACGGGCAGCTAAGTCGGTTGTAATAAGAATTCTTGCAGAATCATTTCTGAACTTAAGCAGGGCACGTTCTCTTTCGTCCTGTTCCATACCGCCGTGGAAGGTTTCTCTGTCGATTCCCATTTGGTTAAGAAGTTCAGAAATACGGTCTACAGCTTCACGGTGGTTACAGAAAATTAAGGTTCTTTTGTTTCCTATTTTACAAACCAGATTGAAAAGAGTATCCAGTTTTTCCTCAGGAATGGTCATTACTTTTCTCAACTGAAGATCTGGTTTTATGTCATTTTCTTTAAGGAAGCTGATCACTTTTTCATCTTTTAAACCTGTAAAAGCCGGAATTTCATCCATTGCTGTTGCAGAAGTTAAAATTCTTTGAGAAAGTCCTTTTAAAGAATTGGAAATAAATTCCATATCATCCTGAAAACCTAGTTCCAGAGCTTTATCGAATTCATCAAGAACTAAAGTTTTAATTGTTTTTGGATCAAAATTGTTATTTCGTAAATGATAAACAACTCTTCCCGGAGTTCCGATGAGTACAGCCGGAGCTTCAATTAAATTATTAACCTCGATTTTTTTATCATGTCCGCCATAGCATACAGATACTTTAAAATCTGTTCCCATGGCTTTAAAAACCTGTTCAATCTGTAAGGCCAGCTCTCTGGCAGGAACCAATATCAAAGCCTGAACTCCCTGAACATTTTTTTTCAGATTTCTCAGCACCGGAAATAAAAAGGCAAGAGTCTTTCCTGATCCTGTAGGAGAGAGTAAAACAATGTCTGTATTGTTTTCAGATGCTTTATAAGCAGATTTCTGCATCTGATTCATATCCTGAATCTGCAGCTTTTGATAGATTGATTCTAATTCCATGGTGCAAAGGTAGTGAATTTAGATGGTGTTAGATGGGGGAGTTTGAGGGCTTGAGAGTGGGAGGGTTTTAGAGTAGGAGAGTTTGAGAGGGATAGGAAAGTATTGTTCTTCTTTGATTCTGTGTTACTGTCATTCTGAATGAAGCGTAGCGAAATGAAGAATCTCATATTGTCTTCTACTTATTATAGAGGTATACGAACGCAGTTTATGAAGCATTTTTTAATCAAGATGTTGATTTTTAAATATATAAGTTAAATATTAGTATATGGAAATCTATTGCTTATCTTAAATAAAATTCATATCTTTGCACCCACTTTTGTGGCGAAAAGGTTTGAAGAGTAAATTACTTACAATTAATTACTTCCGTATTTTTTAATCCGCATTTATTCAAACCGTTAAAAAAGAAGGAATACAAATTTTTATTAGAAAATGTCAAAAGAGACAAATTCAGCAGAGGTTTTATTAAACCAAAACGTAGCACCAGAACAATTTGATTGGGATTCATTCGAATCAGGTCTTGATGCAGATGCGAGAAAAGAAAAAAGCGATTTAGAAGAAATCTACAACGGATCTTTAAACAACCTAGACGATAACGACGTTTTAGTTGGTAAAGTTGTAAGATTAACTGACAAAGAAGCTATCGTAGACATCAACTTCAAATCTGAAGGTGTTATCTCTCTAAACGAATTCCGTTATAACCAAGGCCTAAAAGTAGGTGATGAGGTAGAAGTAATGGTTGACAAGAGAGAAGACAAAACTGGACAATTACAATTATCTCACAGAAAAGCTAGAACGCTTAAAGCTTGGGATAAAGTAAACGAACTTCACGAAACTGGAGAAATCGTTAACGGTTTTGTTAAATCTAGAACTAAAGGTGGTATGATCGTTGACGTTCACGGAATCGAAGCATTCTTACCTGGTTCTCAAATTGACGTTAAGCCAATTAAAGATTACGATCAGTTCGTAGGAAAAACTATGGAGTTCAAAGTTGTGAAAATAAACCCTGAGTTCAAAAACGTAGTTGTATCTCACAAAGCATTGATCGAAGCAGATATCGAAGGTCAGAAAAAAGAAATCATCGCTCAGCTTGAAAAAGGTCAGGTTCTTGAAGGTACTGTTAAGAATATTACTTCTTACGGTGTATTCATTGACTTAGGAGGTGTTGATGGATTGATCCACATTACAGACCTTTCTTGGTCTAGAGTGAACCACCCATCTGAAATCCTAGAGGACGGACAAACTGTAAAAGTTGTAATCCTTGATTTCGATGATGAGAAAACAAGAATCCAATTAGGTATGAAGCAATTAGAAGCTCATCCTTGGGATGCTCTTTCTGCTGACATGAAAGTAGGAGACAAAGTAAAAGGAAAAGTAGTAGTTCTTGCTGACTATGGTGCATTCGTAGAAATCGCTCCAGGTGTAGAAGGATTAATCCACGTTTCTGAAATGTCTTGGTCTACTCACTTAAGATCTGCTGGAGATTTCGTAAAAGTAGGTGATGAAGTAGAAGCTGAAGTATTAACTTTAGATAGAGAAGAAAGAAAAATTTCTCTTGGTATCAAGCAATTGTCTAAAGATCCATGGGAAAACATCGAAGCTAAGTATCCAGTAGGATCTCAGCATGTAGGAACTGTAAGAAACTTCACTAACTTTGGTGTATTCGTAGAGTTAGAAGAAGGTATCGACGGATTAATCTACATCTCTGATCTTTCTTGGACTAAGAAAATCAAGCACCCATCTGAGTTCTGCGCAGTAGGTGATAAGCTAAATGTTGTAGTTCTTGAATTAGATATCCAAGCTAGAAGATTATCTCTAGGTCACAAGCAATTGACTGAAAACCCATGGGATAAATTCGAAACTAAATATGCTGAAGGAACTATCCACGCTGGTAAAGCTGTAGAAGTTCACGATAAAGGAGCTTCTGTTCAATTCGAAGATGCTGAAGTAGAAGCATTCTGCCCTTCAAGATTATTAGAGAAAGAAGATGGATCTAAAATCAAAAAAGGTGAAGATGCTCAATTCAAAGTAATCGAATTCAACAAAGAATTCAAGAGAGTAGTAGTATCTCACACAGGTATCTTCAGAGACGAAGAAAAGAAAAACGTTAAAGAATCTTCTTCTAGAAACGTAACTTCTTCTTCTAACAACGAAGAAAGATCTACTCTTGGAGACATCGATGCATTAGCAGAGTTGAAAAGAAAAATGGAAGAAGGTAAATAATCTTTGAACCATTCATACATAAGGAGCCGCTCATTTGAGCGGCTTTTTTATGCCTATATAATTAACGGTAAAGGAAAAAAGACATACTTTTTTTAGTTGTCAGGAAATGAAGATTTTCAAAAAACAGTAAAAAGAAGGTCAGGAATATTCATTGATTGATGATTTTATTTAATGAAATAATTACATCAAAAAAAATCTAAAAGTACCATAAATATAATGTGTTAGAGGTAAATCTAATATGGCGTTCTCCTTATTGAGAAACATGCAAAATCAATTTAATTTTCCTATTTTATTTGTATTGAATTATTTTTAAATTTTGATTAAAAAAAATAATAATAATTTGTGAATTATTTGTAGATTAGCGACTTTAATAATGGATATGAAAAATAAAGCTCTACCTCTTTTGTTTGCAGTATTTTCTGCATTTCCTACAGTATTGTTTGGACAAGACAATGAAAAACTGATTAAAGATTATATTTCTCAAAATAAAATAAGAGAATATAAGAAGTCTGATCTTAACAATATCATTATTGATAATGTAGATCCTTCAAAATCATTGAATGGTAATGTTGTGAAATTTTTACAGACCTATAATGGCTTGCCAATATACAGCTCTGTAGGAACAACATTGATTAAGGACAATAAAATTGTTTACTACACAGATAATTTTGTAAAAGATTATACTGCATCTACATCAGGTACAGCTGTTATTAATAAAGGTACAGCACTTCAAAAGATTGCTGAAGATCTTAAAAATCCTGATATTGCCAATTTTACGATTCTGGAATATCTTGAAAAAACTCAGAAAAAATCTACCTCTGCCAATCAAAGACTGGTATATACGAAGGATGAGAATGGAAATCTTCGTCTGGCATATGAGTATATCTTAATGGAGCCAAAATCTCCGAATTACTGGAATATTTTAGTAGATGCGAACAATGGGAATATCCTGATGAAAAATAACCTGACGGTATCTTGTAATTTCCATCATGATGCTTATAGTTCACATGTGGATTATAGCCATGCTGATCATTTTGAGAATACATTATCAGGACCTCAGAACAGTATCATACAAAAAAATATTCCTTTCCTTTTGCCGGATAATGCATCTTATAATGTATTTCCATTGCCTATTGAAGCGCCTACTTTTGGTTCAAGATCAATTATTACCAACCCATGGCTTCTGAATGCTTCTCCTGAAGGATGGCATTCTGACGGAACCAATCATTATACTATTACAAGAGGAAATAATGTTTTTGCTTATGAGGATGCTGCGGGAACGGCTTTAACGGCGCCTGATTACCTTACAGGAGCCCCAGCTGATGGAGGTGCTGCAAGAAACTTTAATTTCCCTTTTGATATTAATGAAACTCCATTAAACAACAGGAATGCTGCTATTACCAATTTATTTTATCTGAATAACAAAATTCATGATGTGTTCTATCAGTTCGGGTTTACAGAAACCGGAAGAAACTTTCAGCAGAATAATTTTGGAAATGGAGCTGTAGGGACAGATGATGATTCTGTATATGCAGAAGCTCAGGATGGAAGCGGATTAAATAATGCCAATTTCTCTTCACCACCGGAAGGTTATAATGGAAAAATGCAGATGTACCTTTGGTCTCCGGTTGGAAGAGTATTTTATTATAATGCACCAAGTGCTGCGGTTTCCCGTACACCGGGAGCCGGAACGGCTCAGTTTGGTAACCCGTTACCTATGAACGGAATAACAGGAGATGTAGCATTGTCTTCAGTCTTAGATGGATGTACTGCTTTGCCTGCAGGTTCGTTGACAGAAAAAATTGGTTTGGTTGAAAGAGGAACATGCGCCTTTGCTGTTAAAGTAAAAAACCTTCAGGATGCAGGAGCAAAAGCGGCGATTGTTTATAACAACGCAGTGAATGGAGCTACTATAGGAAATATGGCGGGTAATGATCCAACAATTACAATTCCTTCAGTACTTATTACCAATGCAGAAGGAGAATATATCAAAACTCAGATGGCAGCAAGTACAACTGTAAATGTTACCTTAAAAGGAAATATGACTCCTGATGGAAGCTTTGATAATGGAATCGTAACTCATGAATATGGCCACGGAATATCCAACAGAATGACCGGTACAGGATATAACTGTCTGAATTCAGGGGTAAGTAAAGAGCAAATGGGAGAAGGGTGGTCAGATTTCTTTGCCTTAATGCTTACGAACAAAGCTGGAGATAATGCTACTGTAGCAAGAGGTACAGGTACTTATGCATTAGGCCAGGCTATAACAGGAGCTGGTATCAGACCTGCAAAATATTCAACAAACCTTTCAGTTAACGGATATACTTACGGAAATACCAACGGAATGGAATACAACAATGGAACGGCAATAGTTCCGGATGTACACTCCATTGGTTTTGTATGGGCTACCATGCTATGGGATCTTCACTGGAAATATGTTGAAAAATATGGATACTCTTCTGATGTATTATCTTCAACACCTAACGGAAGCACAAAAGTATTACAACTGGTAACAGATGCTCTGAAACTTCAGGGATGTAATCCTAGTTTTATTGATGGAAGAAATGCAATATTGGCAGCAGAGTTAGCTACCACTCAGGGACAAGATAAATGTATGATTTGGGGAGTTTTTGCAAGAAGAGGTCTAGGAGTGAGTGCTTCGGCTGGAGTTAAGAATAACATTAATGATCAGGTTCAGGACTTCAATGTGCCGGAAGAATGTGCATTATTGGCTACTACTGAAGTAAACAGTGATAAAAACAAAGATGTTTCTATCTATCCAAACCCGGCTAAAGATGAGTTTTATATCAAATTCCCAAGCAATACTCTAGGAAAAGTGAGTGTAGAACTTTTTGATATGTCTGGAAAACTGGTTTCTTCTGAAGATAAAGTTTCACCGGATGCTAAGAAAGCAATCTCTACAAGCAATTTGGTTAACGGAACTTATATGGTTAAAATCAAAGGACTTGGTTTTGAAGCTTCTTCAAAAGTAATGGTTAAAAAATAATTTACCTATAATCAATTTCAAAATCGCCACAAGCTTGCTTGTGGCGATTTTATTTATCTATTAACCTAACACTTCAGAATGGTTTAATTTATATATCGTACCTTTGCAGGCTGTTAAAAAAATTATGAAGAAGAAAAATATACTAAAAGGTGTTTTATTTGTAGGGATTGGAGCTAGTATATATGGTATGTTGGCCACTTTTGTGAAAATGGCTTACCATGATGGTTTTACAACTTCGGAAGTGACTACCTCTCAATTCGTTTTAGGTTTGACTGGACTTTTGATCCTTAACCTTATTCAAACCCTAACCTCAAAACAGAAATTATCGCGGCCAAATTCTAAAGAAGTAAGAATGCTGCTTCTTGCAGGAACTTCCCTGGGAGGAACAAGTTTATTCTATTATATTGCGGTACAATATATTAATGTTTCCATTGCTATTGTATTGCTGATGCAGTCGGTGTGGTTTAGTGTGGTGGTGGAAAGTATTATTACAAAAAAACTGCCCAATGCAAGAAAAGTAGTTTCTGTGGTGATCGTATTGCTGGGAACAGTTCTGGCAACGAATCTTATTAATATGGAAATAGAACTGGACTGGCATGGAGTATTCTGGGGCTTGATGGCTGCTGCTTCATATACTTTGACAATGTTTACGTCTAATACGCTGGCTACCCATCTTCCGGTTTTCAGAAAGAGTATTATTATGCTGGCAGGTGGTTCAGTAGTAGTTTTTGCCTTTTTATTCTTTGCTCAGATAGGACCAATGTATTTTGATGGTTTAAAATCATTATACTTAAATTTCACAGATAATACAGAACACATTCACTCATTTAACTATTCAATATTCCTGACATATGGGTCTGTGCTTGCACTGTTTGGAACCATTATCCCTCCGATTTTATTCAATGTTGGATTTCCAAATGCTGGATTAGGACTGGGAAGTATCGTTTCTTCACTGGAACTTCCGGTTTCTGTAACAATGGCTTTTGTTTTACTGGGAGAGAAAGTATTTCTCATCCAATGGGTAGGAATTGCCCTGATCCTTTTTGCTATTGTTTTGATGAATTTACCCTCAAAGAAAGAAAAAGAAGTGTCAATAGCAGAATTATCTTAAAAATATTTAACTAAAAATAACAATTGAAACCGTTCCTTTTGGAGCGGTTTTTTTAATTTTAATCTTTAAAATAAAAGTTTCATGAAACATTTCAGAAATATAATGGCCGCTTTTACAATCACGGTCTCTGGTTTTATGTTTTCACAGGTAAAACCTCTGGATGCAATGCTGTCTGATTATCAATACCCTTATGAAGTTCATTTTCTCAATTTCAAATCTCAAGGGGAAGATCTGAAAATGGCTTATATGGATGTACAGCCACAAAAATCCAATGGAAAAACAATTATGCTTCTTCATGGGAAAAACTTTAATGGTGCTTATTGGGAAAGAACGACGAAAGATCTTTCTGCTAAAGGTTTCAGAGTGGTGATTCCCGATCAGATAGGATTTGGAAAATCTTCAAAACCTCATAATTATCAGTTTTCTTTTTCACAGTTGGCAGAAAATACAAAAGCGGTTCTTGATGAACTAAATATTGATAAAGTAATCGTTTTGGGACATTCAATGGGAGGAATGGTAGCGACCAGATTTACATTACTGTATCCTGAAAAAGTCCAGAAGCTGATTCTCGAAAACCCAATCGGGCTGGAAGATTATAAGACTTTTGCAGCATATCAGACTATTGATCAGGCATACCAATCTGAACTAAAAAATACAGCTGAAACTTATAAAAATTATCAGCTGAAATTTTATTACGACAACAAGTGGAAAGAAGAATACCAACCCTGGCTTGACTTAATTGCTGGGTGGACACTTCATAAAGATTATCCTCAGGTAGCCTGGGATGCAGCACTTACCACAGATATGATCTACAATCAACCCGTTTGTTATGAATTTAAAAATATCAAAGTTCCCACATTATTAATCATTGGTACAAGAGACAGAACGGCAATAGGAAAGGATAGAGCTCCTAAAGAACTTCAGCCGAAAATGGGGCAGTATCAGGAATTAGGAAAGAAAACCCAGCGGGAAATTGCCGGTTCAAAACTTGTTGAGATTGAAAATGTAGGACATCTTCCCCATATTGAAGTCTATTCAAAATTCATTGAAGCATTGTATAATTTTATACAATAAATCGATCTTTACTCATAAAATATTTGAAGCATTAAGTTTTTGCAAGGGATTCTGCTTAATTTTTCATTTTTGAAGAAACTTAACAATTCTTATCACCTTCATTAAACTTAATGTTTCAAAATTAATTCTTTTTGTCCTCAAACAGGAATAAAGTACCAATTCCAATTCCAGAAAACAATACGCAAGAAACTCCCAGATTTTGTATAAACCCAATACTTATTAATCCTGAACCTATCAGTATATAATAAATCAGTCCCAGTAAAGCTCCGGCACTTCCTGTTTCATTTTTATAATTAATAAGTACTGTACTTAAAATATTAGGGATTGCGGTACTGAATGCCATCACAATAAAAAAGTAAGGAATTAAAAAATAGATTCCCGTACCAATCAGTATCCACACAAAAATAGAGGCAATGAATGCTGTCAATATGCTTGCTTTAACTAAATATTTAGGTTGTATGTTTCTCAATAACAAAAATCTGTTAAGTTTCGCGCCTGCAAATGTTCCTCCTGCCAATATAAGACTGCTGTATCCGAATGCATAAGAGGAATAATGGTATTCTTTAAAGATAAACGGGGCCAGTGAATAGTATGAAAACAACAATACATTAAAACTCATGATTAATAAACAGCATTTGATAATTTCCTGATCCTGAATCATTCGTTTGAACAGGTTTGCCAAAGCACTTATGTTAATTTCCCTTCTTGAATGATGGGTTTCAGTAATTTTTTGTCTCGAAAGAATAAAAAATAGTAAGGCCAGCATGCATAATGTGATAAATATTCCCTGATGTCCAACGGAGGAAGCCAATACTGAACCGGTAATCATTCCCACAACAGGACTTATAGATAAACCAATTCCGATCCAGGAAAACACTTTACTGAGATTGTCTTTGTCATAGCTGTCCCTTAAAATGGTTTGTGTCACAATAGAACCTACAGAAATTCCAAATGCTGAAATAATCCTGGCTGCAAGAAAAATGATAAAATTGGGTGCAAAAACAGCTGTTAAAGCTCCGATTCCATAGGTAATAAGCCCGTATTCCAATGATCTTTTTCTCCCAATTCTGTCACATTGAACGCCCCAAAATGCCACTCCCAGGGCAAATGCTATAAAATATAAACTGATCGTCAAAGTTACAGATTCTTCTTTCACCCCGAACTTTTCCTGAACCATGGGTAAAACAGGGCTGTAGATGGTTTCTATAAACTGCGGAAGCATTACCAGCAACGTCAGCAGCCATACAGGATTTGTCTTTTTCATTTTTTTCTGCAAAGTTTCCAAAAAATCAATTTATATTTATAATGATATAAAAACAAAAAACATCAAAAATAGGACATGGCTGTATTAAAACAGAATCAAGAATTTGATGCCGATTCTATTCCGGAAATAGTAGTTGGAATAGCCTCAGATATGGTATTGCATGATTCCGGTTTTCATCTTCATAAAACGAAATCTCAATTGTTGTATGCACCATCAGGCTGTATGACGGTTACTACTTCCGACAGGCAATTGGTGCTGCCTCCGCTCAGAATGCTTTGGATTCCTGCGAATGAAGTTCATCGTGTGAATTTCCGGAATATTGTAGCTTACAGATCTATCTATTTTGATGAAAGTTATGCTGGAAAATATATCAATACCGGTCTTAAAGTTTTACATGTAAACCCTTTGTTAAAGGAGATTATTGAGAGGATTTGTTTTTGGGATTGGTCTGCTCTTAAAAATGATCAAACCCATCTTTTAAAGGTGTTCTGGGATGAAATGCAAAGAGCGCCGGCAGAAAAACTGGAACTTAAAATGCCGAAGGACTGGCGTTTTAACAAAATTATAGAAGACTGGACTCAGCGTAATTCTATACCTCCCATGCTAAAAGTTCTTGCGGAAAAAACAGGAGCGGTAGAGAAAACGATCAGTCGTATTTTTAAAAAAGAAACTGGATTATCTTATCAGGATTGGAGACAGCAATGGAGATTACAGCGCTCAATTGAACTGTTGGTGGAAGGCAACTCAATAGGAGAGGTATCACATATCCTGGACTTCTCTTCAGATAGTGCTTTTATTGAGTTTTTCAAAAAACATACAGGTTCCACACCTTTGCAATATGTGATGAAAAACGAGTAGCTATTAAGTATGCGCAATTACCCCTGTCAAGGTTTTAAACCTTGACAGGGGTTACGGGCTGATAATGAAAAAATCAAAATGGCTCTTGTTCCAAAAATCTTTGATTTTTCTTGACTTATCTTACCTGTTTAAAAATTATTAATGGTTTAAAAACTAGTGAATATTTCTTGTCCTATGCAAAGTCAGTTAAACAGTAATTTGCTTAAAATTGTATAAGTCAACAGAATAGCTTATTAAAAAATAAAAGATATGGACAATTATACTATTACAATTGAGCTCAAGGCAGCGGCAGAGAAGACCTATGAAGCACTTGCTCATCAGATTCCTCTTTGGTGGTCTGAGCTGTTTACTGGTGCATCAGCGCAGGTAGGAGATGTATTTACAGTAAGATTTGGAGACAATATTCACAAGACAATACGAATAAAAGAATCAATACCCAATTTGAGAATGATCTGGTTTGTTGAAGATTCTTTGATTGCCATTCCTGAATTAAAAAATCAGACAGAATGGATTGGGACGAGTATCATCTGGGAAATGGAACAAAAGGAAAACAGCAGTTTGCTGCAGCTTACCCATGTAGGGTTGAATCCGGCGGTGGAATGCTATACTATTTGTTCTGGTGGCTGGAATCAGTTCATCGGAAGTTTGAAACACTTTCTGGAAACCGGAAATGGAACTCCATATAAGAAATAAGATAAAAAATGTTTTAACAAAAAAAGAGACTGTTTACATGTAAACAGCCTCTTTTTGTATTTATTGTTGTCTGAATTATTTCTTCTTGTAAGCAGCGTCTTTGATTCTTGCTTTTTTACCTCTAAGGTCTCTGAAGTAGTAAATTCTAGCTCTTCTAACTCTACCTCTTCTGTCAACCTCGATCTTCTGAAGTGCAGGTAAGTTAATAGGGAATACTCTTTCTACACCTACATCACCACTCATTTTTCTGATTGTGAAAGTTTTTGTAGATCCAGTACCTCTTAGTTGGATAACTGTTCCTTTGAAGAACTGAGTTCTAGTCTTTTGTCCTTCTTTAATTTCGTAATACACAGTAATTGTATCACCTGCTTTGAATTCAGGGAATTCTTTTTTCGCAATGTACTTGTCTTGTACGTACTTTAATAAATCCATTATTAATAAAATAAAATGTTAAAGCTAAGCAACTTACACGTTCTTCGTCAGAGGTTGAATAACAGGTTGCAAATGTACAAAATAGTTTTTGAATACACCAAATAATTAATGTGCTAAAAACTATAATTTTTTCGTTCCGATTTTGCTGAAAAATTAACGGTTTCTTCAAAGTACCATCAGACTGAGTTTATATGGGAATTCTACTTTTGCCCGAAATAAAAAATCAAAGCAATGATTTTTTAATTGATTGATTTACAATTCGAAATTCTATATGTTATTTTAAAACGAAAACGATTATGAAACATTATTTCTTCTTTTTTTGTTTCGCGGTCCAGATGGCTTTCGGGCAGGCTTTGTATCCTTATTTACAAAACCCGACTCCCAATTCTATGATCGTCAATTGGAAAACAGCTTCCAATAATGAAACAACGGTGATCTATGGAGATTCTCCAACAAACCTGAATGTAACGGTAACGGGAACCACCAATATCTTCTCAGATACAGGATACAACAACAACTACTATTATCACACGGCAAAGGTTAACAACCTGCAGCCGAATACCAAATACTATTATAAGATCAAAACAGGAACAAGTGAGTCTGCTGTTTATAATTTTAGAACACTTCCTTTACCGGGACAACCTGTAACGGCCAATGGAAAGATCCGTTTCCTTATTATGGGAGACAACCAGATCAAAGCAGAACCAAGATATGATACGCTTACTTTGAATGCCTATAAAAAACTAAAAGAAAAGTTCGGGGCTACATCAGATCCTTCCGATAATATTGCACTTACTTTTATGGTGGGTGATCAGGTAGACGTTGGAACTCTGGATCACTATGAAAATGTTCACTTCAAAAAGAATATCAAATTATCGCCTTATTTGCCTATCCAGACAACGGTAGGAAACCATGAGACCTATGGAACAATGGGAATGAATTCTTACTATGCTCACTTTTATATTGATGAAATCAGTTATAAAGGAATAAGCTCAGGAAATGAAAATTATTATGCTCAGCAGGCTGGTAATGTATTATTTGTGAGTCTAAGTTCAGAACATACGGGATCTGCACAGCAGACATGGCTTCAGCAAGTCTTAACAGCTGCCAACAATGATGCTACCGTAGACTGGATTATTTCTTTAAGCCACAGACCTTACCAGGCTGAGCAGTATGTAGGAGATATTTCTACATGGGTAAGAGAAAATGCAGTACCACTTCTGGTAACTTCAGATAAATATTTAATGCATGTAGGAGCTCACCACCATTTGTACCACAGAGGTCAGCTTAAAAATACGCCGAACTATCAGATTATTTCAGGAGGGACAGCATGGGATCAGTACTGGGGAATGTCTAATGAGCAGGATTTTGATGATGTTCAGAAAACATTGACAGACTGGACATATCAGATCGTAGAAGTAGATATTCCAACAGGAAAAGTAGATATCGAATGTTATTCTATCGGAGGAGTGTATAACAAGAAAAACAATGTGCTTGTAGATTCTTTCCACAGATATAAAAACCAGCCTAAACCGGCTAAACCTTCTATTACAAACAATTTCACTGGTACTATTACTTTGCCATTGACATTGAATGGAAGTGCATTTTCATCCTCAAACGCAGAACTTTTAAATACAACACAGTTCTTAATCAGTAAAACCTCAAATTTTTCTGTTATTGAAAAAGAATTCTACAGAGATTTTGAAAACTGGTTCGGAAAAGACGGAAATGGAACTCCGGATAAAACAAAAAACCTGAATGATGGAGTAGATATTACAAAAGTAACGCTGGCTTCGAACTCTATTCCAAATGGTATCTATTATGTGAAAACACGTTACAGAGACAGAAACCTTGAGTGGAGCGACTGGAGTGATGTGAAGCAGTTCGAAATTACTGGAAGTGTGGTTTCAAATCCTACATTTACATTAAATAAAACAGAATATGCTCAAAATGAAGCGATCACCGCTACTTATACAGGAGGTCCCGGAAATCAGCAGGATTGGGTAGGAATCTATAAGAAAGGACAAACTCCGGCATCTACTACTTCCCAAGGGTTTGTTTATACGAACGGACAGACTGCCGGAACAGCTACTTTCCCGAATGGTTTGGCTACTAAAGGTCAGTATTTTGCAGGATTCTTTGCGAATGGCGGTTATACGGAAATTACGGCAAGAAAAAATTTCTATGTAGGACCGAAAGTGCAGCTTCAGGCTACAGCAGATACATATCCGGTAGGAGGAACTGTTGTTATCAATTTTACAGATGGTCCCAACTTGCAGAAAGACTGGATCGGAATTTATAAAATGGGGCAGACTCCGGGAACTACAGCTTCTATCAAATGGAGTTATGTAAATGCGGCTTCAGGAACTCTTAATTTCACAGGACTTCCAAAAGGATATTATTATGCACAGTATTTATTGGAAGACGGATATAACGGAATCGGGGAGAAGGTATTCTTTAAAGTGGGAGACATCGTTACTGACCTGTGGATCAACAAACCTGTGTATACTTTAGGGGAAAATATTACGGCTTCATGGACGGATTCTCCGGGAATTATTAAAGACTGGTTAGGAATCTACCCTCAAAGTGTCCAGACACCGGATGACAACTTTGTTTCTTATACGTATTTTGACGGTGTGACTCAGGGAACAAAAACAATTCAGGGAACAGCGGTACCTGCTACTCCAGGAAATTATTATATGGTCATGTTTACCAATGACTCTTATACGGAAGTTTCGAACAGAGTACAGTTTCAGGTAGCTTCTCCTACTTTGGGAACAGAAGAAACTAGAAGCACAGAGAAAAATGTAGTGTTGTATCCAAATCCAACCAAACCGGGGCAGCCTACTTTTATTAAAAGTGATTATCCAATTGAAAAAATTGAATTAGTTTCAGCCTCAGGAGAACTGCTTTATGTATCGAAAAATATCAATAACCAGCGTTTCTCTCTAGTGAACGAAAACCTTCCGGCTGGTGTTTATTTTGTAAAAGTACACGGAAGAAAATTATTTACTTTAAAACTGATTATTCAGTAAGACAAGCTAAATACTATTATAATTTTAGAGGCTGCCAGCAATGGCAGCCTCTTCTTTTCTGCCAGGTTCAAAAATATCCAATCATCTGTGAAAATCTGTGTCATCTGTGGGCAAATAAAAAGCAGTTCCAAAATTGAAACTGCCTTAAATATATAGGTGGTGATTAGTCAAAATAGTACAGATCATCCTCGTTCATCGCTGCCGGATTTTCAGTAGAAGCATACTCTTCAGGGATATCGGCCAATGTTTTAGTTTCCTGAATAAGTTTTCCATCCGTACCATATAGTTTTAAAAGTACCCACTTTCCACTGCGTTCAAGTTCTTTAGATCCGTTTAAGGTGGCTAATTTTATTTTTCCGGCTTGAATGATTCCTTTTTTCACAGAAGATTTGTTGGCAGGTTTTCCTTTTACATACTGTACAATTTGAGCGGTAAAAAAGTAATTATCTTCATCTGCATTCAAAGGCTGGTTGTAAGTATATAAAAGAGTGCCTTTGTTATCATAGATGTTGGCGTCATAAGCTGTTTGCTTAGAATTTAATTTCTTCTCAGATCTCAGCTTATTCTCTTCATTATATATTCTGGTATTCACTACAACGCCTTCCTTATATTGTGTTTCGGTAAGCCCTTCGTAGGATGTGCCATTATATGGCATTTCATCTTTGTAGGTCAGTGTAGATTTCAGGCTGCCTTCCGGGCTGTAATATTTGATCTCCTGTGTCTCACCATCTTTAAATGTTTTCTCTGAGGATAATTTTCCGGCTTCATCGAAAGATTTACTGGTTATAATACTTCCGTTTTTATAAACATCAATAGCCGAAATCTGAGTAGAATCATAATTAAACTGATAATCTTCACCATCCATAGGCTTGAAGGTATCATTTTCTTTGTCAAACTGATACACAAGATGTCCTATTTTCTTTCCGGATTCATCGTAAGTGGTTTTATAGCCATCTTTTTTACTGTTTTTTTGCTCTTGCAGCAGTTTCCCGTTTTTGCCATAGATAACACCTTCCTTCACGCTGCCGTCGCTTTTATATTTTTCAATTTTAGAAACTCTCATTGGATTTGGATAATAATCTACCATTAAAGTTTCTCCGGAGCCTGAAGGAGCAGTACCAATAAGCTTTCCTTTTTCGTCATAATATTTGGTTTCAGTACCGCCGTCTTTTGTAGCATAGTTTTCGTATCTAACTCGTTTTATATCTTCATCATAAACGATGGTCTTTGCAGGTATTGAATTTTCATAGGTGGTAATGGTGTTGTAAAAATATTCACTTTCTACATCTTTATAAAGGAATGTCTTTCCATCGAAAGTACCATCGGATTTATAATTTACATCTTCCGTAAGTCTTCCTTTTTCATCATAAGATTGGGAGATTCCCAGCTGTTTGCCCTTAGAAAATGTGGTTACAGTCATTATTTTTCCTTCCGGAGTATACCAGGTTACCTTTCCGTCGAACACTTCGTTGTTTGGAGTAGTGTCAGAAGCAAAACCTTCCATTTGGAGTTTTCCATCTTTGTAGAAATCTTTAATAAGGGTCAATTTTCCTTTAGGCGTCATTTCACGGTAATATTCCATTTTATCCTGAGTGGTTTTTTCCCAGTTTTCATCGAAATACGTTTTTTTCTGAGCATATACATTGATGCTCAATACCAGGGCAAGTAATGCTGAGGTAAATAATTTTTTCATGTTTTTATTTAAGGTTTGATTTTGTATATAATTATGGTGATGGTGTATCTGTAGAAGATTAAATTATGCGAAAAGAGGTAGTGATAATTTACTAAAGAATAATTTTTACATTAAAATTGTGTTTGAATTACAATAAAAAACAATAAAATATACTGCATTTTTCAGCTTTGAGGGTTCAAATATAAATCAATTTGACGAGAAATAAAACAAAAATGAACAGACTTGTTCGGTTTTGAATGTAATATTCTGATTATGATGTTTTTAAATGCTATTTTAAAAAAGTATGAAATTCAGTACTGTTTCCGTTCATAGGATATACCGGAAAATTTATTAAATTTAGCCAACAGAAAAATCTAATATTTCATGATAGATAAAAGAGTAAAAAATGCAAAGGAGGCCATCGAAGGAATTAAAGATGGAATGACCCTGATGCTTGGCGGATTCGGACTTTGCGGAATCCCGGAAAACTCAATTAATGCTTTGGTAGAAAGCGATGTGAAAGATCTGACTTGTATTTCAAACAATGCAGGAGTAGATGATTTCGGGTTAGGATTATTACTTCACAAAAGACAGATTAAGAAGATGATCTCTTCTTATGTAGGAGAAAATGCTGAATTTGAAAGACAAATGCTTTCAGGTGAATTGGATGTAGAGCTTACTCCACAAGGAACTTTAGCAGAAAAGTGCAGAGCCGCTCAGGCAGGAATTCCCGCTTTTTATACTCCTGCAGGCTATGGAACTGAAGTAGCAGAAGGGAAGGAAGTGAAAGACTTCAAAGGAAAACCTCATATTCTGGAGCATGCTTACGATGCAGATTATTCTATCGTAAAAGCATGGAAAGGTGATCATGCAGGAAACCTTATTTTCAAAGGATCTGCAAGAAATTTCAACCATCCGATGGCGGGTGCAGCAAAAATTACCATTGCTGAAGTAGAAGAGCTGGTAGAACCGGGACAATTAGATCCGAACGAGATTCACATTCCGGGAATCATGATTCAGAGAATTTTCCAGGGAGAAAAATTTGAAAAAAGAATTGAGCAGAGAACAGTAAGAACTAAAGAATAGGCTCAAGCCATAAAATAAAAAAGCGCTGAACATATATTCAGCGCTTTTTTTATCATTGAGGAGTAAGTGTTTTTCTTTCTCCGATTTGTTGTCTCCACATGGCGTAGTAAAGTCCTTTTTCGTCAATAAGATTGGCATGGGAACCTGTTTCTACCACCTGCCCGCGTTCAAGAACATAAATTTTGTCCGCATGCATAATCGTACTTAAACGGTGTGCAATAAGAACGGTAATCTGTTCTCTTTCCTTCGAAATATCTTTGATAGTCGTAGTAATTTCTTCTTCAGTGATACTATCCAGTGCAGAAGTTGCCTCGTCAAAAATCAACAGATGAGGTTTTCTTAAAAGAGCTCTTGCAATGGCAATTCTTTGCTTTTCACCACCACTCAGCTTCAGACCACCTTCTCCAATAACGGTTTCTATTCCTTTTTCCGCTCTCTCCAGCAATGCCGTACAGCTTGATTTCTGTAAAGCGACTGCCAGTTCCTCTTCAGTAGCGGAAGGATTAACGAAAAGAAGGTTTTCTTTAATAGTTCCGGCAAATAACTGAGTATCCTGCGTTACAAAACCAATCTGATTTCTCAGTTCATCAAAATCAAATTCTTTTCCATTAATTCCGTTATAAAAAATATTTCCTTCCTGAGGTCTGTACAATCCTACCAATAGTTTTACCAAAGTACTTTTTCCGGAACCACTCGGCCCTACAAAGGCAATCGTTTCACCATTTTTAAGATCAAAAGAAATATTATTTAAAGCTTTATACTGAGCAGACTGATGTTTGAAAGAAACGTGTTTAAATTCCAGTTCCTCAATAGCCCCAATTTTCTTTGGATGAAGAGGTTTTTCTTCTACCTCTTTCTTCATCAAACGGTCAAAGTTTTGAAGAGAAGCTTCTGCTTCACGGTAAGAAATAATAATATTTCCAATTTCCTGCATTGGCCCGAAAATAAAGAAACCGTAAAACATCAGAGACAGATACTGACCTGGAGTAACAATGTTTTTAAAAATTAAATACAATAAAGTCAATGTAATCATCTGCTGAAGAAAATTGACCATTGTTCCCTGAATAAAACTCAAAGAACGGATGCTTTTTACTTTTCTCAGCTCAAGACCAAGAATCTTATAAGTATTGTTATTTAAACGGATCACCTCCTGATTGGTTAATCCTAAACTTTTAACAATCTCAATATTTCTAAGACTTTCAGTAGTACTTCCTGCCAAAGCGGTTGTTTCAGTCACAATATTTTTCTGTATCACTTTGATTCTCTTGCTCAATAAATTGGTAACAATAGCAATAAAGAAAATTCCACAGATATAAACAGGCATAATAGACCAGTGTAGACGAATAGCATATACCGAAACGAAAATAATACTCACCAGAATCCCGAAGAAAATATTGATGAAATTAGTGATGAATTTTACTGTATCTTCTCTTACTTTTGTTAAAATAGAAAGGGTTTCGCCACTTCTCTGGTCTTCAAATTCCTGATAAGGTAAGGCCATAGAGTGCTTTAGGCCGTCTGTAAATATTTTGGCTCCAAACTTTTGGGTAATCACGCTTACCACATAATCCTGAAAAGCTTTGGCAATCCGGCTCACCATTGCTGTTCCGATAAGCAATCCCAGAAAATAAAAAGCACCATGATATACTGAACTTCCATATAAATATTCATTCAGGTTTCTCGGTAATAGTTTTTCTTTATCAAAAAAATTAGGATGAGTAACCAGCTGATCCAGGATATTTCCTGTGATCGCCGGGGCAAATAAAGAAAAAACCTGATTGATAGTAGCCAAAAATAAAGAAATAAGAATCAGCCACTGATAAGGTTTAAGATATTTAAAAAGTATTTTCATTCTGTTAAAATAATGGAGCAAAATTACAGATATTATTTTAACTAACAGTGTTAATTATTGAATACAACAAAGCCCTTTTGTATTCAAGTGAAAATAATTAAATTGCAGTCTAAGTTTTTATTATGCTTACAAAAGAACAAATTGCCAAAAGAATTTCAAAAGAACTGAAAGATCGCTATTATGTAAACCTGGGAATTGGAATTCCTACTTTGGTTGCCAACTATGTTCCGGAAGGTATTTCCGTAGAATTCCAGAGTGAGAACGGAGTTTTGGGGATGGGACCCTTCCCTTTCGAAGGAGAAGAAGATGCTGATATCATCAATGCCGGAAAACAGACTATTACTATTCTGGAAGGAGGTTCATTCTTTGATTCTGCCTTTAGTTTCGGGATGATTCGTGGTCAGAAAGTAGACCTTACGATCCTTGGAGCCATGGAAGTTTCCGAAAACGGAGATATTGCCAATTGGAAAATTCCCGGAAAAATGGTGAAAGGAATGGGAGGAGCAATGGATCTTGTTGCTTCTGCTGAAAATATTATCGTAGCCATGATGCACGTGAATAAAGCAGGAGAAAGTAAAATCCTAAAAAAATGTACACTTCCTTTAACAGGGGTAAACTGTGTAAAAAAAGTAGTTACTGAATTAGCTGTTCTGGACGTTACTCCGGCAGGATTCAAACTGGTTGAAAGAGCACCGGGAGTTTCCGTAGAAGATATTATTAAAGCAACAGAAGCAGACCTGATAATTGAAGGAGAAATTCCTGAAATGCAGTTCTAACCTGTTTAAAAAATATACAAGTTTCGGCCTCATAAAGTGAGGCCGAAACTTGTATAAGACGTCAGAAATAACGCGACATAGGAAATCGCAGCGTTAAAAAAATAATTCCTGTGAGCGTTAAGAAAATTCTCCTGTCCGAAGCGCGCGACAAATTGGGAACTGATTAAGAAATAAAGATTTCGCGCAAGTTTAGAATTTTTAGAGAACAGGATTTATTTTTAGCGGAGAGATCCAGGTCTTGAATTTTTGTTTCTTTTGTTTCAAGACAAAAGAAATTTAAAAAACAAAAAAACTGCTTCATCATGAAACAGTTTTTTTATATCTAACGGTTATAAAGTCAATTTAACCTCTAATTTATTTCCCATCCTGAGCCCCAAATACCTTCTGCAGAATACTTGTCGTTCTCATGGCAGGCGTATTTCTGATCCCGCTCTCTTTATCTGCTACCATTTTGAATACACCATTGATGGTTTCTGTAGTAACATATTCGTTAAGATCTGTAGTAACAGCCTGTCCTGTAAATGTATTATATTTTGAAATCAGATTTTTCCAAAGCGTATCAGCACCTACTTTTCCTAGAGAAGCTTTTACTTTAGGCTGAAAGGCATTGAACAGCTGCGTCTGGGTTTTCCCCTGAAGATAACTTGTTGCAGCATTATTACTGCCTAACAGAATATTCTTGGCATCTGTGATCGACATGGAAGTAATCGCATTTGCAAAAATAGGGGCAGCTTCTGTTACGGCATCTTCAGCAGCTCTGTTAAGTAATTTCACACCCTGATCAGCAAGACTTCCCATTCCAATAGAACGTAAAGTTGTATCAATCTTTCTTAATTTTTCCGGCATTAAAATCTTTACCGCTTCATTTTTGAAAAAACCGTCTGTAACTGCTAGTTTTTTAACACCATCAGTTACACCCATACTTAAAGCTTCTTTCAATCCTGAAGAAATCTGGCCTGAAGTAAGGCTTCCAAGATTGGCAGATGAGTTATTGGTCTGACTTGTAGTGGAAGTTGGTGTAGTTGTGGTAGTACCATTATTTTTTACGGGAATGTTCAGGTCTACCCCTGTTTTATTTTTAACGGTAGATTTTATGATATCTAAAAGCTGTGCCTGTGTTGATATTGAGAATAATAATCCTGCTGCAAGAAAAATATTTTTTTTCATTGTATTTTTTTACAAATTTAAACCTTTTAATTTTTTGAAGTCATCTAATTTTATCAAAAAATAAACCATAATATACAGGATATTATAGAACAATTTCTAAGCACATGGTTTAACAACTATAAATTATCTATTTCATGAGAATTTAAACAACTTAAGATGTTTAAATTTTGTTTTTAAAAAGGTTCCAGGAGTTTTGAAAAATAATTATCTTAGCTTAAACCTTAACCACTTCCAATGATACGTACTTTTTTAGTGTTTTTTGTATTGATTTCAAACATGATTTTTGCTCAAAATACATTGAATCTAATCCCTTACCCTCAAAAAGTTGAATTTTCACAGGGAGAATTTATAATCCCTGAAACATTCGTGTTAAGCGGTGACCTACCGAAAGAAGAGACAGAATATTTCAAAAAAAGAATTGGTTCTCGTTTAAAATTCCAATATACCCCGAAAGGTGGTGGCATTCATTTAACGAGTTCCATAATTGCTTCGGGAGCAGATGCAGAACAGAAAAAAGAATATTATTCAATAGAAATTTCTCCAAAACAAATTCATATAAAATCTTATACGAAACAAGGATACTTTCTGGCTCTTCAAACTTTAATTCAGATTATTGAACAGTATAAAGATGCTAAGAAAATTCCTGTAATGAAGATCGAAGATCAGCCGAAGTTTGCATGGAGAGGAATGCATCTTGATGTCTGTCGTCATTTTTTCACCGTGGATGAGGTGAAACAATACATAGATTATCTGGCGATGTACAAGCTGAACACTTTTCATTGGCATTTGACAGATGATCAGGGATGGAGAATTGAAATAAAAAAATATCCTAAGCTTACTCAGATTGGTTCGAAACGTAAAGAGTCCATGATTGGGGCTTATGTTGACAATACCTTTGACGGCAAACCTTACGGACCTTATTTTTATACTAAGGAAGACATCAAAAATGTGGTGAAATATGCTCAGGAAAGGCATATCACAGTAGTTCCGGAAATAGAAATGCCGGGTCATGCTTTGACCGCACTGTCAGCATATCCTGAACTGGCATGTACGAAGGGGCCTTTTGAAGCCGCTACAAAATGGGGCGTTTTTGATGATGTTTTCTGCCCGAAAGATGAAACATTTACCTTTCTGGAAAACGTTCTGGATGAGGTGATCCAATTATTTCCATCCAAATACATTCATATTGGCGGTGACGAGTGCCCGAAAACGAGATGGAAAGAATGCGCACACTGCCAGGAATTGATTAAGAAAAATAATTTAAAAGATGAACATGGCTTACAGAGCTACTTTATTCATCGAATTGAAAAATATGTCAACAGTAAAGGTCGAAAAATTATTGGTTGGGACGAAATTTTAGAAGGCGGATTAGCCCCGAATGCAGCAGTAATGAGCTGGACAGGTGTGAACGGCGGTATTGAAGCTGCAAAATCAAAGCACTTTGCCGTAATGACCCCAGGTGCATATTGTTATTTTGATCACTATCAGGGAGATCCACAGTCTGAGCCTAACGCTTTTGGTGGTTTTACTCCTTTAGAGAAAGTTTATTCTTATAATCCTATTCCTTCTGAATTGAATGCTGAGCAGGCCAAATACATAATGGGAGTGCAGGCCAACCTTTGGACAGAATACATTTTAGATTTTAAACAGGTTCAGTACATGATTTTTCCAAGATTAATGGCGCTTTCTGAAGTGGGATGGGGAACATCAGATTCTAAAAAATACAAAGAATTTGAAAACAGGGTGATCAACCAGTTCAATGTACTGGATAAAATGAATGTGAACTATGCAAAAAGCATTTATAACATCACCGGAAAAGTAGTTCCTTCCAATAACGGAATTGCCTACGAACTGTCTACATCACAGAATTCAAATGGAATCCGATATACTCTTGATGGAACTAATCCTTCTGTCAATTCTAAAACGTATCAGAATGCAGTTCAGATTCCAAATTCTTTAACGATAAAATCAGCTTATTTTGAAGATGGCCAGTTGAAAAGTGCTGTCTCTACTCAGCAGTTTACCATTTCAAAGACTACTGGGAAAAACATAAGTCTTGAACAGCAGCCAAGTGAAAATTATTCTTTTGGAGGTGCTTTTACCTTAGTAGATGGAATTATCGGAAATGTAAAACAACTTGGTAAAACATGGCTTGGTTTCCAGGGAAAAGATGTTGTGGCAACTATAGATTTTGGTCAGAAAACAGCTTTTTCAGAAGTTTATTTCAATACCCTTGAAAATAAAGGAAGCTGGATTCATCTGGCTAAATCTGCTAAGATTTTTGTTTCCGATGATAATAAGAATTTTAAAATGATCAAGGAAATTGGGACAGTTGAAATTCAGAATGCTCATGGGAAAATCAAAATAAATGTAGGAACGCAGAATGCAAAATACCTGAAAGTAAGTATTGAAAATGCAGGTATTATTCCGGCAGGAAACCCTGGAGCAGATTCAAAAGCGTGGTTATTTGTGGATGAAATTGGAGCAAATTAGATTAAAAAATAAAATGTTGGAGATTATAAAAGAACCTTGGCCATGGTATATTGCAGGCCCGTTGATTGGACTTACCGTTCCTGCTTTATTGATTATGGGAAATAAATCGTTTGGAATCAGTTCCTCACTAAGGCATATTTGCGCAGCCTGTATCCCTGCCAATGTGAATTTTTTCAAGTACGACTGGAAAAAAGAAGCCTGGAATTTATTTTTTGTACTGGGAATCTTCTTCGGGGGAATGATTGCTTCCTATTTTTTGGTGAATCCCAACGAAATAACAGTGAACCTCCATCTGAAAGCAGAGCTGGCAGGCTACGGAATTACAGATTACAGCAATCTGGTTCCTGTACAACTGATGAATTTTGAAAGTCTGTTGACACTAAGAGGATTAATCACAATGGTTGCGGGTGGATTTTTAGTAGGTTTCGGAACGAGATATGCGGGAGGATGCACCAGCGGACACGCGATTATGGGACTTTCCAATCTACAGTGGCCTTCTTTGGTGGCAACAGTCTGTTTTATGATTGGAGGTTTTTTAATGGCGAATATTATTCTACCAATCATTCTTTCCCTATAATTTTAAAAGAAAAGTTTATATCATGATAAAAGAAAAAGAACAGGATATACGTCATCAGGATGCTGTTTGCGTGAACGAAAGTACCCTTACTCATCCATGGTATTACAATTTGAAATACCTCGCTTCGGGAGTTATATTCGGGATTATTTTTGTGAAAGCAGAAGTGATCAGCTGGTTCAGAATACAGGAAATGTTCCGCCTGCAGTCTTTCCATATGTACGGAATTATAGGAAGTGCTGTATTGGTGGGAATGATTTCAGTATGGCTAATCAAAAAATTCAATATAAAAACAATCCACGGTGAACCTATTACACTGATTCCCAAAAAGTTTAATAAAGGTCATATCTACGGTGGATTGATATTTGGTTTTGGCTGGGCGATTACAGGAGCCTGCCCCGGACCGCTGTTTGCGCAGATCGGAACAGGAGCTTTAGCAGTATCCGTTACCCTTTTGAGTGCTATTGCAGGAACATGGGTATATGGATATTTCAGAGATAAACTACCTCATTAACAGGAAATTGATGTTGTTTAAAACAAAATAAAATCATCAATTTTTTTAATTAAAAATATAAAAGACTACAGATCATTTTTCTGTAGTCTTTTTGCTTTCCTACCAGCAGGAAAATCGCTAATTTGTAGGCCTAATAAACCTGATATGCAAAGTAGACGAAACTTTATAAAAAAAACCGCTGCAGCTTCTCTTGCACTTGCCGTAAACCCACTGGATTTAATGGCTGCCGAATTACCTGAACCTATTGTAAAAACTGTCAACAAACCGATTGTCCTTTCAACCTGGAATTTCGGATTAATAGCCAACGAAGAAGCCTGGACAATCCTTGGAAAAGGAGGGAAAGCTTTGGATGCCGTAGAAAAAGGAGTACGTCTCGTAGAATTGGATCCAAAAGAAAGAAGTGTAGGGTATGGAGGCCGTCCGGACAGAGATGGAAGAGTAACGCTGGATGCCTGTATCATGGATGAAAATTATAATATTGGTTCCGTTGCATGTCTTGAACATGTTAAAAACCCAATTTCCGTTGCCAGAGCGGTAATGGAAAAGACTCCTCACGTTATGTTGGTAGGAGATGGAGCCTTACAGTTTGCCCTTTCACAGGGATTCAAAAAAGAAAATCTTCTCACTCCCGAATCGGAAAAAGAATGGAAAGAATGGTTAAAAACCAGCCAGTATAAACCTATTGCTAATATTGAAAACCACGATACCATAGGAATGATCGCTCTGGATGCTCAGGGAAATCTTTCAGGTGCCTGTACAACAAGCGGAATGGCTTTCAAAATGCATGGAAGGGTAGGAGATTCCCCAATTATCGGAGCAGGTCTGTTTGTAGATAATGAAGTAGGGGCGGCTACAGCAACTGGTCATGGTGAAGAAGTAATAAGAACAGTGGGAACCCATCTTGTGGTTGAACTGATGAGACAAGGCAGAAATCCACAGGAAGCCTGTAAAGAAGCCGTAGAAAGGATTGTTAAAATCACTCAGCGAAGAAACAAAAATCTAAAAGATATTCAGGTAGGCTTTATTGCCATCAACAAGCAGGGAGAATATGGATCTTATTGTATTCAGGACGGATTCAATTTTGCTGTTTACGATCAGAAAGGAAACCGTCTTGAAAAACCAGAATTTGCTTTAAAATAATTGTATAATAAAAGCAATAAATAGCCAGAGTTATAGATAAATTTTATCGGAGATAAAATCCTTGCGTCCTAAAAAAATGTTACAGGAAAATCTTTATGCCTTTGCGTTATTCCAACAAAAATTAAAAATTCAATAGAAATGGGCTTTAGCCTATTTAAAAAAATCAATGACACCAATTGGCTTTAGCCAAAACATAAAATAAATATGAAAAGAATGATTATCGCTTCCTTATTTCTCATCATTGCATGTAAGGAAGAAAAGAAGGAGGCCAAAACAGTCATAGAACCACAGCGGATAGAAGAAAAGTTAGTTCAGAATCATCAATCCAATGAAGCAGAAGATGCAAAAAAGTGGTTGGAAAAAAGCATTGTCGATTATTTTAAAGCCGATATCGGAAATGGAGAAAAGAATTTACAGAAGATCACCACAAAAGACTATTTTGATTATAAAATGGACGCCACGAATGTTGATCTGGATGTAGACGGAAGCCTTACAGAAAAAGAATTTCAGGATAAATGGAAGTCTAAATTTGATACCGGTAAAGCAGGAGTTGGTATAGGATTTCTTATTTCCGCACAGGATTGGGTTAATATTGAAGTTGAAAGCTGTGATTTAAAATCCTCTTCTAAAAATGAATACGTCTTTAATGTGGTGTTGAGAGATGATGGTTTTAAAGCTCATTATCCCTCTGTAATAAAAGTAATAAAAGAAAACGGCTCCTTTCTGATTGCAGATGTATTGCAGGATGAGCCAAAATAAAATTAAATAGATCATAGAATGTCAAAAATAGAAATAGCTTGTTTTAATCCCGAATCGGCGGTGATCGCTTTTGAAAACGGAGCAGACAGAATAGAATTATGTGATGGGCTCAGTGAAGGCGGAACCACTCCGGACTTTGGGACAATGAAAAAACTTCGTAAAAAAATTACCATCCCAATTTTTGTGATGATCCGTCCCAGAGGTGGAGACTTCACTTATTCAGATTCAGAATTTGAGCAGATGAAAAGGGATTTGGTTCATTTAAAATCCTTACATGCAGATGGTTTTGTATTCGGAATTCTGGATAAAAATGATGAGGTTAATATGGAGCAAAATAAAGCTTTAGTAGAACTGGCAGCACCACTTCCATGTACTTTCCACCGTGCTTTTGACCGTGCTGCAAGTCTGGAAGATTCTTTAGAAAAAGTAATTGAATGTGGCTTCAAAACTATTCTTACTTCCGGCCAGAAACCCAATGTATCAGAAGGAAAAGAAAACCTTAAAAAACTGGTTGAACTTTCCGATGGAAGAATAGAAATCCTTGTTGGAGGCGGGCTTCGTTCATCCAATATTGAAGAAATAAGAACTGTTACCAATGCAGGATATTTTCACTCTTCTGCCATTACTGATGGGGGAGCTTTTGCCAACCCGGATGAAGTAGTTGCACTGAAAAATAAATAGGATGAATGATTCGTACTAAGTTTATAATTCCAAGTGCAGCGGGAATCTACCAATAAGATAGAGATTCCTTCGTTCCTCGGAATGACAAAATCACAGGTGTTGTAATGATACAAAACAAAATTATTGATGAATAGAACGATCCTTTTTGCTTTCCTTTTCACGCAGAATATCCTTTTTGCACAGTTTTCCCAAAGAAGTTTGTCTTCTGAAAGCTGGCAGTTCAGAAATTCAAAAGACCAAAACTGGCTTCCTGCGAAAGTTCCGGGAACGGTTCATATGGATTTAATCGATAATAAAGTGATTCCCGATCCTTACAAAGATGAAAATGAAAAGAAAGTACAATGGATAGAAAATGAAGACTGGGATTATCAGACCGCATTTACGGTTTCTTCCGAAGAATTAAAGAATGAAAATATTGATCTTGTCTTTAACGGATTGGATACATTTTCAGAAATCTATCTTAATGGAAAACTGTTAAAGAAAACAGATAATATGTTCCGGAAATGGGCAATTCCGGTGAAACAGTATCTGAAAACAGGGAAGAATACGATTCAGATTAAGTTCAAATCTGCAGTTAATACAGGAAAGGAATTAGCCAAAAAAGTTCCGTTCACTATGCCGGAATCACCAAGAAGTTTTGTAAGAAAAGCACAATATCAGTTTGGATGGGATTGGGGACCAAGATTGGTCACGGCAGGAATTTGGAAAGATGTTCAGCTGGAATTCTGGAATAATGCCAAAATTATTACCGTCAAAGATATTCAGAACAGATCTGATAAAGGGGTGAATGATTTACATTTTGATGTAGAAATTTATGCGCAAAATGCCGGGAATTATACTTTAGATCTGAATAAAGCCCACCAAAAGATATCTTTAAAAAAAGGAATCAATACAATATCGGTGCCTTATGAAACAAGCGGAATGAAACTTTGGCAGCCTAACGGACGTGGTGAAGCCAACCTCTATAATTTTGAAATAAAGCTTTCAAAAGATCAAAAAAAGATTGATGGTAAAAATATCAGAATAGGCTTAAAAACGGTAGAATTTGTTCAGGAAAAAGACGAAAAAGGAAAATCATTTTACTTTAAAGTCAATGGACATCCATTGTACATCAAAGGAACCAACTGGATTCCGGGAGATAGCTTTTCACCGAGAATGACCAAAGAAAAATATCAGAAACTCATCAAAGATACCAAAGACGCCAATATGAATATGATTCGTATCTGGGGCGGAGGAATCTATGAAGACGATGAGTTTTACAAAGCCTGCGATGAGAACGGAATTCTGGTCTGGCAGGATTTTATGTTTGCAGGAAGTTTTTATCCGGCAGATGAAGCATTCTTAAACAATGTAAAAGAAGAAGTAAAAGATCAGGTCAGCAGGCTTCAAAATCACCCTTCAATTGCATTGTGGTGCGGGAATAATGAGATTGATGAAGCGATTGTCAACTGGGGATATCAGAAACAGTTCAAATATTCAAAAAACGACTCACTGCAGGTTTGGAAAGATTATAAGAAGTTGTTTCATGATGTAATTCCTAATGCTTTGGCCGAAAATCTGAAGTCAGATAAAAATATATATTGGCCAAGTTCCCCGTCTATCGGCTGGGGTCATAAGGAAAGTCTTACAGAAGGTGATTCCCATTATTGGGGAGTCTGGTGGGGTGAGCAACCTTTTGAAATTTATAACGAAAAAGTAGGGCGTTTCATGTCTGAATATGGTTTTCAGGGAACACCTGCTCTTGAAACTACAAAATCAATGTTTTCCGGAACTCCGGATTTAAGTCTACAAAATCCAACCATTAAAGCTCATGAAAAACATGCCCGTGGCTGGGACATCATTAATCAATACCTGAAACGTGATTATAAAATTCTGACCGATTTTATACAATACAATTACGTTTCACAACTGTTACAGGCAAGAGGAATGCAGATCGCTATCGAAGCTCACCGCCGTGCAAAACCCTATAATATGGGAACGCTGTATTGGCAGCTTAACGATTGCTGGCCGGTGGTATCATGGTCGTCCATCGATTATCTAGGAAACTGGAAAGCTTTCCATTATCAGGCAAAAAGAAGCTTTGAACCTGTGTTGGTATCAGTAGCTGAAACAGATAAAAGTTATGACGTTTATCTGATCAGTGATTTATTGAAGGAACTTAAAACAGACATAAAGTTTGAATTAATTGATTTTAAAGGAAAAACACTTTGGAAAGCCAATCAGTCAGATATTATCAATGCTGATGTAAGTAAGAAAATTAGAAGCATCAACAAATCAGAACTCGCTCAGATTGATTTGTCCGGAGCTATTTTAAAAATCAGTTCCGATAAAGATTCGAAATTCGAAAAGCTGTTCTTCTTTAATAAACCTAAAGATTTAAAACTTTCAAAACCTGAGATTACAATCAGAAAAATTTCATCCACTGAAATTGAAATATCAACGGACATCTTGGCAAAAGATGTTTACTTGATTGGAGATACTCACTTCAGTGATAATTTCTTTGATCTGTTACCGGGAACTTCAAAAAGGGTTACCCTCTCAAAACCTTTGGATAAAATTGAAATAATGAGTCTTTGGGAGGTGATGAAGAATTAAAATATAAAAGTTCTCCAAACCTTATAGGTTTTGATTACAATTGAAAAATTTCATTAAAATTCTACCGAAAAAAATATAAATTTTACCCTTCCAACTCAAAAATCAGCCGTAAATTTGCAGCATATTTCTTTATAATTATGGTAAATTTTGTTCTGATTGCAGTGTGTATCATTGCAGGAATGATATTCAAAGCAACAAAATCTATCCACCCCGATGCCCATAAAGGTATCAACACCTGGATTCTTTATCTTGCTCTTCCGGCAGTTTCATTTAAATATCTGCCTAAAGTAAAATGGACAACAGAAATGCTGTTCCCGATTGCGGCTACGTTCTTAATTTCTGTGTTCTGTTTCTTCTTTATGATGTTGTACAGTAAAAGCAAAGGGTATTCAAGGCGTTCCAGAAGTACCTTAGAACTGGCAAGTGGCTATAGTAATACTTCATTTATTGGATTTCCTTTAATCAGTGCATTTTATGGTGAAGGGCTTCTGAGCATTGCGATTATCTGTGATCAGACCATGTTTTTCTCTCTTTCCACGCTCGGAATTATTGCAGCAGTGAAAGGAGGAAGCAGATCAGGAAAGGTAAGTGCACTATTTATTTTAAAAAGACTTGTTACGTTTCCTCCATTAATTGGATGTATTTCTGCTTTAGTATTGTCGCAGTTCATTGATTTTACCGTTGCAGAACCGTTCTTTGATAAGCTGGCAGCAACAGTAAGTCCATTAGCTTTATTTTCAGTAGGATTACAGCTGAAATTCAACGGATGGAAAAAGCTGATACCCCAGATGTCAATGTCTATGCTGTATAAATTAATTCTGGCACCTGCAATGGTTCTGGGAATGGCTTTGTTATTCGGAATAAAAGGAGATGTAGCAAAAATTACGGTATTTGAAGCAGCAATGCCTACACTCGTTACCTCAAGTATCATTGCAGAACAATTTAGACTGAATACAAAACTGACCAATCTGATCATCGGAGTCAGTATTATTGTCGGATTTTTTACCTCCGCATTCTGGTATGAGATGACGGAACTTCTTTTTTAATGATAAGCTATCGTTTATTAATATGGGCATTCTTTGTTGTTTTGGAGGGATATTTTTGCTGAGTGGAACACCTTTGCGAACGAATTAGACAATTCATCATAGCTTTGCAAACATCGCGTTATAATCTAGGTTTTGGCTAAAGCCTATTGAAATTTTACTTCTATCAAACGGACTTTAGTCCGTTCGTATTGAATATTTTTTCTAAATTGGATTTCAAGGTCTGTTAAAGAAGCTTGAAACAATCTCCACAAAGTTGCAGTTCTCTCAGGAAAAATCTAATTTTACACTTTAAATATTTCCCTTGCAATACGCTCAAATTGTTTTACCCCTAAACCTGAAAGGATCTTTTACGTATAAAGTTCCTGAAGAAATGATGTCTGAAATCCAGCCTGGGATGCGTGTCCTGGTACCGTTTGGCGGAAAGAAGATCTACACGGGAATTGTATTTGAACTTCATAATAACGCACCGGAAAACTTTGTGGCAAAAGAAGTCATCAGCATGCTGGATGATAAACCGATTATGCCTGAGGAACAGATTAATTTCTGGAACTGGCTTTCGGAATATTATCTTTGCAGCCTTGGTGAAATTTACCGATTTTCTTTTCCTTCTTCGTTAAAACTGGAGAGCGAAACCTATTTAAAATTAAAACCGGGTGTAGTTGTTGATTTTGAAAATCTGGATGTCAACGAGATGTACCTGATTCAGGCATTGGAAGTACGGCAGCTGATCAATCTGACAGATATTGAAGCTTTTATTCCTAAAAAGGATATTATTAAAACCATCAATTCATTAATTGATCTTCAATATATTGAGATTGATGAAAAAATTGCTGAGAAATATAAAGCGAAAGAAGTAGCATATGTAAGAATCAATGATGAGGTTTTGGCCAATCAGAATCTTACTGATGTACTTTTAAAACTGAACAGAGCTCAAAAACAGAAAGATCTTTTCCTCCTTATTTTAGAAAAACAAACGGAAAATCCTGATGTTCCTATAAAAAAATCGGAGCTGTTTGAGGATGGCTATTTTGGAAGTTCGCACTTCAAACCTTTAGCAGACAAAGGTCTTGTAGAAGAATATTACATGCAGAAGGACAGAATTGAAAGCTATGAAGGAGAAATTGAAGAGCTTGAAGAACTTTCCGAACAGCAGAAAATTGCAAAGTCTGAAATTGATGAAGCTTTTGAAGAAGGGAAGAATGTTCTGCTTCATGGGGTTACTTCATCAGGAAAAACGCATATTTATTTAGAGAAAATTGATGAGTGTATCAGAGAAGGAAAAAATGTTTTGTTTTTACTTCCAGAAATTTCTCTGACGAAACAGATTACCCAAAGGTTAGAAAAGAAATACGGAAGACAGCTTGGCTTTTATCACCAGAAACTAACTGATTTTGAGAGGGTAGAAGTATGGAGAAGAATCAGGCAAAATGATATCCGTATTCTGATCGGAACCCGTAATGCTTTATTTTTGCCTTATCAGAATCTGGGACTTATTGTTGTAGATGAGGAACATGATTCTGCATACAGACCGAGAGAGGCTTCTCCTTATTTTAATGCCAAAGATGCATCATTGGTGTTGGGTGGATTTTACAATGCGGGAGTAATCTTAGGTTCCGCAACTCCTTCCGTTGAAAGTTATTACAGAGCCCGAAAAGATAAAATGAAATATGTTTTCCTGAATGAAAGATTCGGGAATGTTAATCTGCCGGAATATGAACTGATCAATTTCAAAGAAGCCCAGGAATCTAAAAAGGTTTCCGGAAATTTTTCTTTGAAATTGATTGAAGAAATCAAGAAAACGGTGGATGAAAAAAATCAGGCGATCGTTCTGCACAATCGTCGTGGTTATTCTAATGTCATTGAATGTGAGAGCTGCGGTTATGTGAATTACTGTTCCAATTGTGATGTTGTTATGACGTATCACAAGGCTGCTAATGAAATGAAATGCCACTATTGCGGACAAAGAGCTTCAAAACCAAGAACCTGCCCGAAATGTAATTCCGAAAAACTAAACGAAAGAGGAGTTGGGGTAGAGCAGATTCATGAGGAAGTTACCAAGCTTTTCCCCGAAAATGAGGTGGATAGAATGGATGTGGATTCTATGCGTAAGAAATTTGCCTACGAAAAGCTGTATGAAAAGATTGAGGATGGAGAAACTGATATTATCGTAGGAACACAGATGATTTCCAAAGGTCTTGATTTTGATCATATCGAATTGGTAACCATTCCTAAAGCAGATTCCTTATTATATGTACAGGATTTCAGAGCGGAAGAAAGAGCTTATCAGCTGATCACGCAGGTTTCAGGTAGAGCGGGAAGGGTTTCCGGAAAAGGGAGAATCCTGATTCAGACCTATAATCCAGAGCATTCTGTATTTCAGCTGATCAAGATGAATAATCCAGCGAAGATCTATAAATATATCCTTACAGAACGCCAAAAATTTCATTATCCGCCATTTACCAAGCTGATTATGATTGAAATGAAGCACAGAAGAGAAGATAAAGTAGACCGTGCTTCTCAGTTTCTGGGTTCTATCCTTAGAAAATACCTTCCGGAAGATTGTGTTTTAGGCCCTGAGAGAGCCCAGATTGCAAGACTGAATAACCTGTATCAATTCCAGATTATGCTTAAACTTCCCCGCGGGAAAAACTATGAGAAATTCAAAAATATGGTTTTGATAAGTTTGAAAGAATTTGATGAAATTACTGCTTATCAAAGCATTAAAAAAGATGTTTTTGTGGATTTTTAACAATTTTTAACAAACTTTACACTCTTTTATAAGACGCTGGTAGCTCGTTGTATTACAATAATTTCTACTTTTGGACGTTGATTAAGTGTTTGGCTTTTGTATCGGATGATTTAACCTATCATTTTTTATAGAGTCAAAACTATAGAACTAAAAGAAGATAGATGGTAAATTTCAGAAAATATTTTTCAAGTGCGGCGGTGTTGGCTTCTGGTCTTTTCCTGGCTCAGTCTACCGTTTCTACCGTTCTTTATTCTCAGAATTATGACAGTCAGAAAAGCAGCTTAAACCTGCCTTCACCCGTTAGTACGATGGTGGAGAAAACTGTTTTGTCAGCAAAAGAACTAGTAGATATTAACGTAAACACAATGATGGCGGATCCTGTGCTGAAAAATGCAAGCTGGGGATTCGTAGTGTACGATCCGAAAACGAAGAAAGTAATCTCTTCGTATAATGAAAACACTCCTTTAGTACCTGCTTCTACTACAAAGCTCCTTACAACGGAAACAGCATTGAACCTTTTGGGTGAAAACTACCGTTGGATGACTCAGCTTGAGTATTCAGGGACTATAGATGAAAATGGAGTCTTAAATGGAAATCTTTATGTGATAGGAAGCGGTGACCCCTCTTTGGGAACCAATAAAGCTGGTGCTTCATCTTATAGAGATATCATTTCAGATTTCGTAGGCGGAGTTTCAAGAGAGGGAATCAAAAAGGTAAATGGTGATATTATCATTCAGACAGCGCTTTTCAAAGGCAATATTTCAGTGCTTCCGGAAAATGTTGTATGGTTGGAAAACAATAATTACTATCTGCCCGCTGGAAGTACCCGAGATATTAACCCGGCCAACGAAAAACTGATTGTTAAAAAAGGAAGTTTCTCTACAGATAAGAAGTTTTTCTACGTTTCTCCTTACAATCATCAGATGGTATATGCTGATAAATATGAAGGAAACGGAGCTTTAACAACCAAAGTTCCTGACGCTCCGGCATTTCTTGCCAACTCATTCAGAACTACATTAGTGAAAAGCGGAATTCCTGTTACCGGAAAAGTAAGTCCGAAAATGACAGATTCAGCTCCGGAAGGCAGAAAAATGCTTTCAGCTTATAAATCTCCAACCTTAGGTGATATTATTTATTATACTAATCAGCATAGTGATAATTCATTAGCAGAAGCTTTATTAAGAACTGTAGGATATCAGAAAATGGGTGACCAGACTTCAGAATCTGGAAGAGTAGTGGTGACCAATCACTTAAGAGAGGCAGGTTTTGATATGAATGGTCTTAATTATATGGATGGAAGTGGTCTTTCAAGAAGCAATAATGTAACTCCTATTTCTCAGGCAAAATTTCTTACTTCTTTGATGGATCAGAAATATTACAGATCTTATCTGACTTCTCTTCCCATTGGAGGACAATCCGGAACATTAAAAAGAATGTTTATCGGAGGAGGTAACGGACAGGTTTTTGCTAAAACAGGAACTTTAAATAAAGTAAAAACATTAGCCGGATATCTGAAAACAAATTCCGGGAAAACATTGGTGTTCTCTTTAATGGTGAATAACTATTCCGGATCTGTAGATATGGTGAAAAAGAGAATGGAAAAAATTCTTGAACCCGCACTGGATCTTTAAAAATATTTTATTTTATATATTATAACAGCCTTTTAATCATTGATTAAAAGGTTTTTTTTATATTTGATTAAATTTTTCAAAACATGACAAAATTGTACCTTTTGGTGTTGGGGTTTATATTATCCCAGCAGTTCTATGGCCAGAAGCATGAGCAAAACATAGATATGAAAGGATTGATCGAAAAAGAGAAACAATCCTTTACTCAGAAAATGAATATTGGGAATACGAACCCCAATACACTGAATTATGACTTGCAGTATCAAAGAATGGATGTCAGTCTGGATCCTGCAGTATATAATATCTCAGGTTCAGTAACTTCGCATTTCAAACCTAACCAAAGTATGGGAAGTATTTATTTTGATCTTTCCAATTCATTAACGGTTTCTCAGGTGAAGTATCATGGAACTAACATTACTAGCTTTCAACAGCTTCCTTCAAAAGAATTGAAAATTGATTTCCCAGCTTCCATTCCTGCTAATACATTAGATTCACTTACTATTTATTATGCAGGAGCACCATCCACAAGCAATGATGCTTTCAAAACAGCACTTCAGAGCGGAACTCCGGTACTTTCTACTTTGAATGAACCTTATGGTGCACAGGACTGGTTTCCGACAAAACAGAGTTTGAATGATAAAATTGAAAGATTTGATTTTAAAATTACAACTCCATCCAATTACAGCGTGGCTGCTAACGGAAAGCTGATGTCTGAAACTTTTCCTACAGGATCTACAAAGCTTACCTTCTGGAGAACAATGTATCCTACAGCAGCATATCTGATTGCTTTGTCTATCACTAACTTTGTGAAGCTTACTGATACAATGGGAAATCCTCCGTTTCCTTTTGTGAACTATATTTATCCATCTACTAATTCAAATGCTGCCAGTATAGCTAATATTGACTGGACGAAGCAGGTGATGAATACTTTTGAAACGTATTTTGGTTCTTATCCTTTCCGTAATGAAAAATACGGCCATATGGAATTTATGTATGGAGGAGGTATGGAGCATCAGACCATGTCTTCTATGGGAGGATGGAGCAAACAGCTTATTGCTCATGAACTTACCCACCAGTGGTTTGGGGATAAGGTGACTTGTGGTGCCTGGAATGATATCTGGCTGAATGAAGGTTTTGCTACTTTTGGAGAGCATGTTGCCAATGAAAAACTACTGATGACCAATACTGAATTTTTGAATTACTTACAAGGTCAGTCCGGCTATATTACCGGAAGTGTAGGAGGAAGTGTTTATGTACCTGATAGCGGACTTTCCAGTATCAACAGGATTTTCGATAGCAGGCTTACGTATGCTAAAGGAGGATATATCCTGAGAATGCTGAAATGGGCTTTAGGAGATGCTGCTTTTTATCAGGCACTTAAAGATTATCATGCGAGACCGAATCTGGCCTACAGCTATGCGCGTACAGCTGATTTTAATGCTTCTCTGCTTCAATCTACGGGTACAGATTTTACAGAATTTTTTAATGACTGGGTGTATGGGGAAGGATATCCTACTTATAATATAAAATGGATGCAAAACGGGAATCAGGCTTTATTTAAAGTTTCTCAGACCCAGAGCAGCTCTACGGTAAGTTTCTTTGAAATGCCGTTACCTATTAAAGTAACCGGAACTTCAGGGCAGACTGCTTATTTGGTTCTTAACAATACTTCAAATAATCAGAGCTTTTTACAGTCTGTAACATTCCCGATTGCAAGTGTTCAGTTTAATTATGAATATCAGATTCTTGAGAAAAACTCTACCGTTACTCAGGATAATACTTTAAGTGTTTCTTCTGCTGAGAAAGAAGGTTTTGGTTTATATCCAAATCCTGCCAAAAATGAAATTAACCTTAAAGGTATTAATAGAGCTGTAGATTATACCATTCATGCTATAGATGGTAAACTGGTAGGAAAAGGAACTTATCAGCCAGGTAAAGCAATCGGAATTTCAGAATTGGTTCCTGGAGCTTATTTTATTACCATTGATGAAAAGAATATTAAATTTATCAAACATTAAAATGGCAGAAGGTAAGGTATGAATGATTACTTTTATCAAAATCAATCACAATATAACAAAAGAAGCTTTCAGATTTGAAAGCTTCTTTGTTTTTTGGCCGCTCTGGTTCCTCTTTCCCGGGCTATTTTTACTTTATAGCTAAACCATTTTTCTTTGAATATTCTACGCATGAGATTATCAAAATGCCGGATAATGACTAAGTTTTTAAAGCCCCGCCATTTTTCAAGAGCACTCGATGGAAGGGCTCTTACTGATATAGAGTATCCTTCCGCATCATATTGAATATAATGCCACCATCCGGAAGGAATATAAAGCGTTTCACCGGGATGAATAATTGCTTCATAACCATTTAAATAGAGTAGCGCCGGATATTTTCTGTAATTCGGATTTTTTATCTGAGTAAGACTGTGAAAATTATAAGGCAGTTTGTACATAAAATCAGACTGTTCCCAAGGGAAAAGCCATACTCTTTTGATTCCCTGAAATTGCGTAATGAAAACATGTGACATGTCAATATCAATATGATTTCTGGTAACAGAACCTTCACCACCAAAGAACATAAAAGGAAGCCATTTTAATATTTTCCCATTCGTAACATCATTGTAGATGATATCGTTCTTAAGCTCAGGCTTTATTTTTAGTAAATTAAATAAGAAAAGTCTGTGTTCTGTAGGGGCAGATTGTATCAGATCAAGGTACTCTGAAAATGTGGTTTGTGCGATAGGATCACTTGCGACTCTGTCCAGAGAATCAAGTTCACTGCCATATATATTAACCATTTGATCACCTGCAATTTCTTTGAAATATTCATAATTCCACTTTTTGAAAGCTGGACTTTCCGGGTGCATAAAGTTTTCAAGAATAATGGGAATTCTCGGTTTCATATGGGTGTTAATGAAGGTTTCTGAACTGATTTTCTTTGTTTTTTGTACCGGCTTTAGTCTCATGCATTAAAATTTTAAACAAATATAAATATTATCCTACTAAATTTGTAGACTAATGATGTTAAAACTTAAATCAATATTGATTTTTTAGAATTAAACTGATAAAAGGTTTTATTTTACTGCCTTTTTAGTAAATTAGCACATCTAAAAAATTACCAAAAATGATCTCTGAAAAATACCTTCAACATTTACAGAATGAACTTCAGAATATTGAGAATGACGGACTTTACAAAAGAGAAAGAATCATCACTTCTCAACAAAGTGCAGAAATAGAAGCCAACGGAAAAAAGCTTTTGAACTTCTGTGCGAATAATTATCTGGGATTATCAAACCATCCGGAAGTAATGAAAGCTTCTCAGGAAATGATTCAATCTCATGGATATGGAATGTCTTCTGTACGTTTCATCTGTGGAACACAGGATATTCACAAGGATCTTGAGAAAAAAATCGCTGATTTCTTAGGTCTTGAAGATACTATTCTTTATGCAGCAGCATTTGATGCGAATGGTGGGGTTTTCGAACCTTTGTTTACAGAAGAGGATGCTATTATTTCAGATGAATTGAACCACGCATCTATCATTGATGGTGTTCGTTTGTGTAAGGCAGCTAGATATAGATATAAAAACAATAACATGGCTGATCTGGAAGCTCAGTTGATTGCAGCTTCTGAAAAGAATCACCGTTTCAAAATTATTGTTACAGACGGAGTATTCTCAATGGATGGTATCGTTGCAGACTTAAAAGGAGTTTGTGACCTTGCTGATAAATATGATGCTTTGGTAATGGTAGATGATTCTCACGCAACAGGTTTCATCGGGAAAACAGGTCGTGGAACTCATGAGGCTAATGAAGTAATGGGTAGAGTAGATATTATCACTTCTACTTTAGGAAAAGCTTTAGGAGGAGCTTTAGGAGGATTTACTTCCGGTAAAAAAGAGATCATTGATATGCTGAGACAGCGTTCAAGACCTTATTTATTCTCTAACTCTCTGGCGCCTGGAATCGTCGGAGCTGCTTTGAAAGTATTGGATATGATTTCTGATGATACATCCCTTCGTGATAAAGTAATGGAAAATGCAGAATATTTCAGAACGGAAATGAAAGCGAAAGGTTTCGATATTCCTGAAGGAGATGCCGCTATTGTTCCGGTCATGCTTTACGATGCACCGCTTTCTCAGAAAATGGCTGAAAAGCTTATGGATGAAGGTATTTACGTAATCGGATTCTTCTATCCTGTAGTACCGAAAGGAAAAGCGAGAATCAGAGTACAGCTATCTGCGGCTCATACGAGAGAACATTTGGATAAAGCCATTGCCGCTTTTGAAAAAGTAGGAAAAGAATTAGGAGTGATCTCTTAATCGTTGAATTGATTACAACAATGAAAATATAATGTTCGGCTCGGGCAGCTTTGCTGCCCCGAGCCGAACTATTTTTTATAGAAATCTATTTTTACTTATATTTTCCTGATCAAAAGAAATTTATTTTTAACAATTATATAATAAGCTTATCTTTGCTGTTAATTTTTTCTGAATGCTTTATACAATAATCAAAGCGCTGCACATTATTTTTATGGTAAGCTACTTTGCGGGGATTTTTTATCTCGTGAGGATTTTCGTTTACTATAAGGATACCGATGAATTTCCGGAAGAAAAAAAGAAAATTCTGAGGGAGCAGTATACTTTTATGGCCAGAAGACTGTGGAATATTATTACCGTTCCGGCGGGGGTAATTATGACGGTATGCGGATTGGTCATGATTTTTCTAAATCCTGGGTTGATGAAGATGGGTTGGTTTCACCTGAAACTTACTTTCCTTATCGGGCTTGCTATTTACCATTACTGGTGCTGGAAAAAAGTCCTTCATTTAAAAATATTGAGTGGAAATACACTACCAATTGCCAATATCAAACTGAGACAGGCTAATGAAATTGCAACTTTCATTTTGTTTCTGGTGGTATTTACAGTCATTTTAAAATCAATGGTGATCGAATACTGGTGGCAATTAATTACAGGATTTTTCGTTCTTGTATTTCTTATCATGATGACAGTGAAACTGGTTAATAAAAATAAAAAAAACAAATAATTGTGGAGTAGGACGTATGCTTTAATACATTCATCCTTTTTACATCTTACAAAAAAACTATGATTGCAATTTTAAAGAAAGAACTTTGGAGTTACTTTGGAAACTGGAGTGCATGGGTGATTATTGCCGCTTTCAGTTTGATAGCAACCCTTTTCCTGTTCTTTTTCGACAACGATTCTAATATTTTTGAGATCGGAATGGCCTCATTGCAGAGCTATTTCGTTTTGGTGCCATGGCTGTTGATGTTTATCATTCCAGCACTTTCCATGAAAACTTTTGCAGAAGAACAGCAAACCGGAACATTAAACTGGCTTTTTTCACAACCATTAAAGGTTTCAGAACTGGTTGCCGGAAAATTTCTTTCCGTATGGATTGTTGGTATTTTATGCCTTATTCCTTCATTAATTTACCTTTATACAGTATATGTGCTGGGAGTTCCTGCAGGGAATATTGACCTTGGGATGACCTTCGGAAGCTACCTTGGGCTAATCATGCTAATCGCAGCATTTTCAGCAGTGGGAATTCTGGCCTCTTCATTATCTCAAAACCAGATTATGGCCTATTTGCTGGGGGTTTTCATGTGTTTTATTATGTATTTTGGAATCGAGCAGCTGGCAAGCTATAAATTATTGGGGGGAGCGGACTTTATTCTTCAGAATATTGGTTTCTATCAACATTTCTTAGGCTTTACAAGAGGGCTTATTGATTTTAAAGATGTAGCCTATTTCGTCCTTGTTATCGGTGCTTCATTAGTATTGTCTAATCATTTTATTAACAAAAAGAAGTAGAATCATGAAGAAGTTCAATGCTAAATCTCCACTGGGAATTTTCTTAATTGTAATTGTTCCTTTAGTGATTATCCTGACCTATTCAGGAATCCGATTAGACTTAACAAAAGAAAAAAGATATACACTTTCAGATAACACCATCAAAGTCTTGGAGTCCGTGAAAAAGCCTCTGACTGTTGAAGTATACCTGGAAGGTGACTTTCCTGCAAGTTTCAAGCAGTTACAAAGCGAAACGAAATTCATGCTGGAAGAATTCAGAAAAATTAATCCGAAGATTGATTTTAAATTCATAGACCCGATCAAAACAAAAATGTCCCAGGATACCCTGATGGCAATGGGTATGCAGCCGTCTATTCTTCCGGATGTAAAAGACGGAAAGATCTCACAGATCACTCTTTTCCCATACGCTGTGATCAAATATGGAGATGGCGGAGCTTCTATACCATTGGTAGTACAACAGGCGGGAATTGATGCTGATCAGCAGCTGACAAGATCTATTGAAGGATTAGAGTACAATCTTGTTTCCAATATCAAGAATATTGCAGCAGCTAAGAGAAAGAAAATCGGAATCCTGGTGAATCATGATGAGCTAAATCCAGACGAATTCCAGGGATTTGTACAGCTGGCCATGGAAAACTATGATGCCGGACCTATTATTCCTAAAAATCAGACTGAGCTTTCGTTGGAAGATATTCCACTGTTGAAACAGATGAGCGCTTTGGTGATTGCAAAACCAAGAAAAGCGTTTACAGATAATGAAAAAGTAATTCTTGACCAGTACATCATGAATGGAGGGAAAACCCTTTGGATGATTGATGCAGTAAATGCTGAAATGGATACTTTAACGAGATCCAAAAAAGTAATGCCTTTCCCGGTAGATATTAATATGACAGACTTCTTTTTCAATTATGGGTTGAGAATCAATCCTGCTTTGGTAAAAGACGTTAAAAAGTTTGCCCTTTTAAGACTGGTTACAGGTGAAGTGAGCGGAAATCCTCAGTATACGAGCTTACCTTGGCCTTATTATCCACTTGGAATTGCTGAAAGTAATGACCCTATCACAAAAAATATCAATCCCGTAAAATTTGAATTCCCAACTTCCATTGACACATTAGGTGGAAGAAAGAATATCAAAACAAAAGTTCTTTTCGAATCCAGTGAAAGAACATTGTTGAAACAGGTTCCAAACTATGTTGATTTGAAAGAAATTGCAAGCGTAGACAGTCTTGGACAAATGGAAAAACCAAGTACTCCAAAGATCTTTGCTGTTGCTCTGGAAGGGAAATTTAATTCTGCATATGCATCAAGAATTGAAAGAAAATCTTACCCTGGATTCAAAACATCAAGTCCGGAAAACAAAATGATCGTTATCGCAGACGGAGATGTAGGAAGAAATAAAGTGATCAAAGGAAAACCACTTCCATTGGGAGTAGATCTTTTAACCAACGAGCAGTTTGGAAACGAACAGTTCCTTAGAAACGCTTTAGATTATTTGCTGGATGACAGTAACCTGATGGAGCTGAGAAACAGAAATATTGAAGAAAGGCTTCTTGACAGGCAAAGAATTACCGAAGAGAAATCGACATGGCAGTGGCTGAATTTATTGCTTCCACTTGTGATTATCGGTCTTATCGGAGGGTTGTTCTTCTGGTTAAGAAAAAAGAAATTTGGATAAAATATAAAACTCCCGGAAGACTTTCTTCCGGGAGTTTTGTTAATAATATTGAACCTTGTCTTATCGGAATTAATTCAGTTTAATAACTCCTGAAGAAGGTGCTCCACCACCCGAAGGAGGAGGTCCGCCTGCAGAAGCCTGATCGGATAACATACGGTACTGTGATGTTCCTTTTTCAGTTTTGATCGTCCCGGAAACTGTATACAGATAAAGATCCCCCGAAACAGAATAACTGTTTGCAGAATTGTTTACGTAAAAATTAATTTGTACTGTTGACATTTTTTTTGCCATTTCCAGGAACGTGTTCATCAACGTGGTGATTTGAGCTTCAGTAAGCCCTTTTGATTTCATCAGATTCTTTGTTTTCTCATAAGATGCTGAAGCACCTCCACCACCAAAAAACCAGGTCCATACAGATAGATTGGCGCTTGCTGATGTTTTTTCAAACTCCCTGAGCTCTTCTTTGGCGCTGGCATTCAGCATTCCCATAGCAAGATCATTGAGTTTTTTTACATCTTCGCTGGACATAGCATTGATCTGAAGTTTTGCCTTGATTCTCCCTTCTGTGTGAGCAGGTACTGTGTAGGAAAGTCCTGTAAGCTGGCCTTGTCCTGCTACTTCAATAGAGTAGGACTCTGTGGATTCTCCGGTTAAACTTTCCGGTTGATCGAAAATAACTCTCTGAAAAGGATCATTAATCCCTACCTCAGTTCTTGTGATTTCAATTGTTTCCATGTTTTTGCTTTTGGTTGTTGATTAGTTTTTACCCCTTATAACGTTATAATGAGTCGGTTTTTTTCTACTTTAGGAACCCAAAGTAACAAAGAAAAAAAGAAGAATTTTAGAGTATAAATAACCAAAAACCATCTTGTGTGAAAATACCTAATGGTCTGTTTAATAAATAATTGATGTTATTTTAAGAAGTAAGTAATAGCTGGGTTTACAGCTTATTCTGATACTTTTCCAGAACGTTCCAGATCCCATAAAAAGCATCATTCCCTTTTTTATCAGAGAAATTGGTGTTGAAGATCATAATAAGTATTAAAAAAAGACTGCCTCAATAAAGAGACAGCCATTATTATTTTTCTAAAGATTCAATCTGATAAAAACAGATTAATCTGCATAGATGTTTATTAAGTTCAGGATTGAATTACTTCCTGCCTGATAAAAAATAGAGTTAACTTCGATTAATAATTTTTTGAGATAAGTGTTTTTTAGTAGAAATTATTGCTGATAGGCTTCTTTTGGAAGTAGAGCGGCAGTTCTGTAATAACTAATATCCGTAGATGTTTGTGCCTGAAGGTCTGGAAAAGTATCATAATCATAATGAGACCAGTTTTCTTCGTGATCAGGATCTGAGGTTTTATCTACAGCCAGTTCCAATTTTCCATCTTCCTGATAGCTGCATTCTATTGCTGCGTATTTTTCACCACCTTCGTCGTTGGTATACCAGCATTTTATCGTTCTTTCAAGTTGCGGTTCATGTGTTTCGTTGTCTATAACCTGGGAACAGATAAAGTTTTCAGGATCATCAGTTTTGAAAACGGTTTTAGAAATTAAAGGCAGATCATCCACAGATAAGGAATACAGTTTATTGGTAGAGATAATAAAACCGTCGTTGGTTTCCCTTTTTTCAATATCAAAAAAATCTGATTTTTCCTTGAGATAATCTACCACCTGTGCCTCATCCTCTCCGTCACTTAGAAAATAATTGATGTTATAAACAGTATCTTCATTGATGAATTCAATTTCTTTTAAGAAATCGGAACCTTCCTCATAATAATACAGATGATATTCGTTTAGCTTCACAGCTTTACTTTTGGAGAGAATTTCTCCAAAAATGTTTTTGTACACTTTTCTCATTTTTAATCATGTTAGTTAGTTTCATCTATTAGTTTAAGTGGTGGAGCAAAGATAAGTTTTCTTTTTTTATATTAATATGAAGCATAAAACAGTATTTATTTCGTAATTATTTTATATTTTCTTTATAAAATCCTCATATTCATAATAAAACCTTTCGAAACCGTCCATTTTGTCCACAAAAAACTCAAAAATTTCTTGCCAGGTATTTTTATTAAAAATAGAAACTCCATGTTTTTCGATCCATATTCTGCTGATAATCTTGCCGTTTTCCAGGGTGAAATATTCTTCTTTTTGAAAATCTCCAATGAAATCTTTTAAAATATCTTCCAGGGACCAGATCTTTTCGTAGTAGGCATTTCGGAAAATTTCGTCTTTCATTTCGATATCCAGAGAAACTTCCGCTTTTTTGTTGTCGGCAGAAAATTTAAATGACATATCCTTGATTTTGGTATCATAAAGAATCCATTTTCTGGGAAATGACCTTCCGAAAGCAGTCCAAAATTCTTTTTTTAATTGCTGCGCCTCTTGTTTACTGAACATATCGCAAACATAGCGATTTAATAGGAGAAAGGCAAAAATGTAGTAGTAAAAACCGTAAAATTACGGATAAGACAGATAAGATAAAAACCGTAAAGGCAGAAGAAACAATTGATGAAAATTGTCTTTTTTCAAATATTAAACAATTTTCTTATTTTTGCTGTAATGCTTTCAAAAAAATCTCAATATGCTTTTAAGGCGCTGTCATATCTTGTAGAAAAAAGAAATGATGGCCCGATTCTTATTTCTGAAATCGCGGAACACAAAAAGATTCCTTTAAAGTTTTTGGAAAATATCCTGCTTGAACTGAAAAAAGCGGAAATCCTTGATAGTAAAAAAGGAAAGGGTGGAGGATATTTTCTCAAAGAAAATCCTGAAAATGTGACACTGGCCAAGATCATTCGTCTTGTGAATGGCCCTATTGCCATGCTTCCATGTGTAAGCCTTAATTTCTATGAAAAATGTGATGACTGCAATGAAGATCACTGCGGGCTTCACGATGTACTGATAGAGGTTCGGGATGCTTCACTGAATATTCTGGAAAGTAAAACTTTAATGGATCTGGTCGACTGACCTGATCCTTTTTTTTGAATTAATAGTCTACTTATTTTGTAGGATAAATATTTTTATCAGATATTTGCAATACTTCAAATGAATAAATTATGATTTCAAAAGAAGAAGCAAACCAAATACAAAAGTTTACAGATTCTATAATAACAGCAAATTTAGCTGTTGCATCCATTTTAGACGGAAAAAAAACCATCTACAGTTCGGAGAAAGATAAGGAGTCAGCTGTTTTTATGGTAGAAACAGTTGTTAATGAAGTAATATGGATTAAAAAGATTCTGTGATATGGTGATTTCAAGAAAAATTCAGATAAGGCTTAATGTTCTTTTTGTGACGGCTGCTATTATCTTCATTGCTGTTTTTTCAATGTACGAACTGGGATATCTGGATGAACTTCTGAATATTTTGGCAAAAGATAATTACATTTTTTATTGGATGCTTCTGGTAGGTGTTTTTGCTGAAATTGTGGCAGGATCAATGGGAATGGGATATGGTGTCATCTGTACTACAACTCTTATGCTCCTGAATATTCCTCCCCATATTGTAAGTGCCAGTATTCATTCTGCGGAAAGTTTTACAACGGCTGCAGGAAGTCTCAGCCACATCAAATTGAAAAATGTAAGCAAAAGCCTGGTAAAAAAGCTGGCTATTCCTGCGGTAATTGGAGCTGTTATCGGTGCTGTATCTCTGACCTATCTGGGAGAATATTATGCTAAAATCACCAAAACATTAATTGCTTTTTATACTTTATACCTCGGAATTCAAATCCTGTCTAATGCTTTTAAAGAAAAACAAAGCAAGGCCCTGAAAAGAAAAACCAATCTGACAAGACTTGGCGTGATAGGAGGTTTTATAGATTCTTTTGCCGGTGGAGGATGGGGACCTCTGGTTACAGGAACGCTTATTAAAAATGCTTTTACTCCAAGATTTGCGGTGGGAAGTTCTACAGTGGCGAAATTTATCCTTACCATCACTGCTGCGGTTACCTTTTTCTTTACCCTGGGAATCCAGCATTGGAATATTATTCTCGGGCTTTTAATAGGCGGAATTATTACCGCACCCTTTTCAGCAATGCTTACTGCTAAGCTTCCGGTAAAGAAAATGTTTGTGATTATCGGAACATTGGTAATCGTAATGAGTTCTATAACTATTTATAAATCAGTTTTTAATTAAAAAATAAGCATGGTGTTGAAAAATAAAGAGATAAAATAGATATTCGGTTTTGAAAATATTTTACTTTTACATCACTAAATATTAGAACATGAATTTACATATCATTGCACTTTTTAAGTTTAATGAAAATTATCTGATGGATGCCGTAGAGCTGTTTCAGAACCTGGTGAAAGAAACAAGAAAAGAAGAAGGCTGTCTGCAGTATGACCTTATTGAAGATAAAGATAATAAAGGAACTTTCTTCCTGATTGAGCTTTGGGAAAGTGTAGAACACCACAACAGGCATAACGGTCAGGATCACCTTTTAGATTTCCGTAAAGATGCTTCCAAAATCATGGAAAGCTCTGCAGAGGTGTACAAAGGTTTTAAGATATATTAAAATTTAAAAGAATAAAAGGCGGTTTCAATAGTTTGAAACCGCCCTTTTATTAGAAAAAATAGAAAGTATTAAAATAAAAAATTTATTTCACGATAAGCTTTTTCGTTTCCGAGTGGCCACCGTAAGTAATTTTTACAAGGTAATTTCCTGAAGTAAGGGTAGACAGGTTAAGGTCCTGTTTGTAGAATCCTGCCTGATTAGTAAGTTCCTCAGAATATACTTTTTTGCCGGTAAGATCATACACTTCTACACTTCCTTTGTTCCCTGATTTTTCTTTAACATCAAAAAGAACAGTCACTTTTTTATCAGCTGTAGCCGGGTTTGGATAAATACCGAAAGAAGCTTTTTTACCTACCTCAGTAATTCCAAGAGTTTCTGTGATCTTTTTATATTTGAAATACATATTTCCTGTACTTGCCCCACCATTTGTAGTGAAGTACATTCTGTAGTAATCGTTTCCTTTTTTAACGTAGTATACAACATCACTTTTAACAGTTCCGATCCCTTTCCAGGAGTGTCCTACTGTAGTAATAGCTGATGAGAAACTTGTAGTGGCAGGAATGGTAGAAGTTGCCGTTCCTTGAGTTTCAGGCTGTACCATTGCTACTTTCACATTCGGACTTTGAATCGCTCCTGAAAGCGGATACATTTGCACCCCCATGTAGAAAGTATAGTATTTTGTAAATACGAAATCCCATGCAGTTTTGGATGGCTCCAGGCTAGGAACTTTTGCTCCTGTATCAAATGAGAAATAGTTGAAATAAGAATCATCTGTTCCATTAGCAACGGTTCTTGTTTCTGTTGCTCCCCATGCTGTACCATTCCATTTTGAATATTTGAAGGTATATCCGGCGAAAGCATCTTCAATCGCAAACTTAACATAAGTTCCTGAAGCATATTTCAATACAAAAATAGCTTTTCCTTCAATATGGTGACTTACAGGGTTGTAGACTCCCCATCCTGTTGAAGGAATATTTGGGTTTGTAGAGGTTACAGGTCCCTGTTCAAAGGCTCCCTGGCTCCAGTCAGTCGTCTGATCCGGGTTATAAAGAGGTGCTCCCCATGAAGACAGGTTGCTGATATTGATATTATCCCAGTCTGCAAGGTTTGTAGAAGCAGTGTATACCTCTATATCTTTTGCATCATTTATTCTTGTTCCTGCTGTATAAGGTGAGTTTCTATAAAAAGCAATATCCCAGCTATTGGCAGGTTGAGAAACCATATTACCATCTGCAAGGTTTACGAACACTCTGTTTTGGTATCCGCTCCCCATTGTCATATTTACCTGTGAGTATCCCTGTGCATCAGTTTGTGCCAAAACAGTCTGCTGAACAGACATTGCCAATACTGAAGCCAATAATAGTTTTGTTTTCATAATCTATTTTTTAAATCCTTATTTAGAATGATTCCACAAAAGTATATAATTATTTTTAATCAGTCTAAATAAAAACATGATTTTTATCGTGTTTTTATTTTAATTGTAGACTTAAAAAGGTAAAATAAGAGCACGAAAAAGCCGGAAGGAAGTAATCCCGCCGGCTTTATAAAGGTTGATAATAGTCTAATAAACCTTATTTCTTGATGAATTTTGATTGGATCAATTTTCCTTCTGCAGTTTCAATATTCATGAAATACACTCCAGTATGAAGTGCGCTGATATCAAATCTTTGCCCGTTCAGTTTTCCTTCAGCTGCTTTTTGACCTGCTGCAGAATAAATCTGGATATTCTTAGGATCTTTTTTGCTGATAAACTGCAATGCTGTATTATCTGAAGTCGTTGTAAACTTGATATTTTCTGTTGATTTTGAAGCGTCATTAACGCCTAATGAGCCTGCAGGAGTAAGAACTACATTGTCTAATCTCAAAGCCTGGTGGTTTGCTGTTGCCGAAAATTTAAATGCAATGTATTGATATGCTGAAGCAGGTACATTTACAGTAGTCACTACAGCTGTACCATTGGTCATTGGAACAGGGCTTCCTAATGAAGTAAAAGTAGACATGTCAGTAGGACTTGCTACAAGACCCATTTCAACACTTCCAGAACCCGGAGCTCCTCCAATTCTTAATGTTGTAATAGATAATGTCTGACCTCCGGTTGGAGCAGCTATCTGAGGAGATACTAAATAAAAGGCTGTATTTGGTGAGAACAGAGAGTATGCCTGGATGTATTTGTCTGCAGCTCCGGGAGCTTCCACTGATAGTCTTGGTGCTACGCTGGCATCTGTAACTGAAATCTGTGTTGTCCATCCATTCTGAGGTAGAGATCCATCTCCAGCATTCGCAAAAGAATCAAAGTTTTCATTAATGCTATTCATCTGTGCATTCATACCAAACGCTGTAAGCATTAAACCTCCAATAAGTAATCTTAGTGTCATAACTTTATTTTTATTTAGAATTATTCCACAAAAATATGTAATTATTTTTAATGAGTCTAAATAAAGTTTTATATTTGCTGAAAATTTTTCTCAATAGTTATGAAGAAGAAAGTGATTACCGTTTTGTCACTGTCCATTACTTTTTGGATGAATGCACAACAAAAAGATTCTCTGAATAAAAATAATATTGATGAAGTTGTTATAACTGGTCAGTATATGCAACAGTCAATCAATAAATCAATATACAAGGTAGAGGTGATTGATGCACAGCAAATCAAGAATATGGCTGTTACCAATGTTGCCGAAGTTTTAAATCAAAATCTGAATATTTTAATAGAACCGAACAGAGGCTCAGGAAATTCCAGTGCCAATATTATGGGATTGAGTGGGGCTTATACCAAAATTCTTATTGACAATATTCCTGTTGTGAGTGATGAAGGGATGGGAAACCTTGTAGATCTTACCAAGATTAACGTTAATAATATTGAACGTATTGAGGTGGTAAAAGGTTCCATGGGTGTAGAATATGGTAATAATGCCTTAGCTGGTGTGATTAATATTATTACCAAAAAAAGCTATAGCAAAAAAGTTTCGATTCTGGCTTCTTTGCAGGAAGAAACAGTTAATAAAGATTATGACTGGTTTAAAAAAGGAAATGGCCGACACATCCAATCATTGAATGTTGGATATAAAATAAATGACAACTGGTCTGTTTCTGCAGATATTAATCATAATGATTTTCAGGGGTATAAAGGAAATCTTCAGGGTTATAAATACTTTAGTGAAAGCAATGACGGACAGCGTGGTTATGACTGGCAGCCTAAAGATCAGATCACAACCAACGGCGTGATACGCTACAGTAAAAATAATACGAGTTTTTACTATAAAATGAATTTCCTTTCCGAAAAAATTAATTATTACAATCCGTTAGTAAGTGAGCTTTACCTGGGAGGAGGTAACAGAACTTATACAGCACAAGATATTGATTATGATACTAAAAGATGGATTCATCAATTTAATATCCAGACTAAAATAGGAAGAATCAATTACAACGGAGATTTCTCTTATCAAACACAGGAAAGGAAGTCACAACACTATACTTACGATGTTCCGAGCAGACAGGAATTGTCAAGAGATGAAAGTCAGACTTTCTATAAGTCTGATGTACTTTATTCCAGAGGGATGTTCAGTAACTTTTTGAACAGTGATAAAATCAATTTTCAGTTAGGATATGAGTTGGACAGAACAAAAGGTTTTGCTGGTGCCAGCACATTTGAAAGCAATAATAACGGAAAGGATATTCAGCGTTCCATATTCAATTATGCTAATTTCTTATCTGCAGAATGGAATGTAAACAATTGGTTTTCCCTACGTCCTGGTGTAAGACTGGCTTTGAGTGATAAATTCGACTCTCAATATAATTATTCAACGACATTAAGATTTAAAACTACTGCAAAATCTGACATCCGTTTGGTATTCGGTTCTGCAAACAGGTTTCCTACCTACGATGAATTATACACTTTTGTAGTAGATAATAACCATGATATCAGAGGAAATGAAAATCTGAAACCTGAAACGGGATATTCAACATCTTTATTCTGGGATTATGCAACGGCTAATTCAAACGACTGGAAGTTTAATTTCAGTGCTTCAGGAATGTTTTTAGATGTAAAAAACAGGATTGAAAGTGTAATTGTGAACAACAGTCCTCTACAAATTACTTATTTAAATGTTGATAATTATAAGTCTCTATTGTTCGGAGGAGGGATAAATGTAAGAAAAGGGGATCTTTCTTTGAATGCAGGTGTTTCAGTAATGGGAGTTTCCCAAGTTCTTAATACCGGAAATATTACTTCACCGGATGATTACAATTTTTATGCTGAAGCCAATCTGGCAGCCAACTATACACTACCTTATACGAAAACCTTATTTGCTCTTTATTACAAATATACAGGAGCTCAGAAACGATATACCCATAAGACAAACCTGCAGGATCCAAAAGATCCGGGACAATATGTGCTTGGAGAAATTGGTGATTATAATATGATGAACTTCACAGTAAGCCAGCCTTTCTTTAAAAATCATTTTGAAATCAGTGTAGGGGTTAAAAATATTTTTGACGTTACCTCTGTCAGAAATACAATACAGGCAGGAAACAGCCACAATGCTGCTGCAGATCAACAGAATCTATTCTATGGCAGAAGTTATTTTGCCAGATTAAATTATAATTTTTAAAGGATTAAAAATGAAAAAAATACTATTTTCCCTTTTAATAGGAGCATCTTTTATATCTCAATCTTGTATTAATGATAATGAAGATGCTGTTATGGTAGCACCATCCGATGGAGCTGTTGTTAATCCAAATGTAGGGGGAGCCACTCAACCCAACCAGGTTTGGATTGATTTAGGTACCAATACAGAAGTTGCAACCAAAAGAACAGATTGGGATTTTGCATTCTATACAGGGAATTCATTTAAAGTAGTTTTGAATTCGTCTATCATGATGGCGGCAGGTAAGATACCAAATGCAACCAATATAGATTTGGTTACAGATGCAAGTGTTACTGCATTAAAAGAGCAGGTTCAGGTAGCGAACTTCAATCCTGCCAATGAAGCCTATATTGATGATGTAAAAGGTAATTTCCCTACAGGCAATACCGCAATAGAAGAAATTAAAGCTGATGACTCCCAAAATGGCGTTTATCTTGTTAATATGGGAAGAAAGATCTTTACAGGAAATGTTCCTACAGGATCAGTAACTACAGGAGGTGATAGCAGAGGCTGGATGAAAGTTCAGGTGGTAAGATCAGGAGCCAACTACAAAATAAAATATGCTGAACTCAATGCCACAGAGCATAAAGAATTAACCATTACCAAAAACACAGCCTACAACTACAATTTTGTAAGTCTGGAAAAAAATAGTGAGGTAACAGTACAGCCGGAAAAAAAGAAATGGGATCTGTGCTTCACCGTATTTACCAATCTGATTGCCGGAGCGGGAAGTTACATCTATGCTGATTTTGTGCTTTCAAACAATGTAGGTGGAGTAGGTGCCTATGAAGTGAAAGTAACTTCAGGATCAGGAGTAGAAGCATACAATAACTTCAAAACTTCAGATATTGATCCTTCCAAATTTATTTATAATGACCAAAGAGTGATTGGAGGAAACTGGAGAAATCCTGTAGGCGCCAATGGACTTGAAGTATATGGTGACCGATTCTATGTGATTAAAGATGCCGAAGGATATTACTTTAAATTAAGATTTACAAGAATAACAAACACGGCAGGAGAACGTGGAAGACCTCAATTTGAATACAAACCTTTATAAATAATCAAATAATAGTATATCATGAAAAAATTCATCCTTGCAGCTTCTGTACTTGTAGCAGTATATTCTTGCAAAAAAGCAGAAGGAACAGCAAAAGAAAATACTACAGAAGCTACTTCTGAAGCACCAAAAACCAACAATAAAATAGTAACATTAAACGGAGGAATTACTGAAATTGTAGCAGCTCTTGGCCACGAAAAAGAAATCGTAGCAACAGATGTTACAAGTACTTACCCTGCCTCTTTAAAAACTACAACCAAAGATCTTGGGCACATGAGATCTATGACTATTGAGCCGATCATGGCCGTTTCTCCAACATTAATTTTAGCTTCTGATAAAGATATTAACCCGGAATTAATGGGTAAAATCAAATCTTCAGGAATTAAAACGGAAGTTTTCAAACAGGAATACACGGTTGACGGAACTAAAAAACTGATCGAACAAGTAGCAAAAGCGATCGGAAATACAGATTATCAGAAATTAAATGATAAAATAGATGCTGACCTGAAACAAGTACAGCCTATTGCTAAAAAGCCAAAAGTATTGTTCATCTATGCCAGAGGAAACATGCTGATGGTAAGTGGTAAAAACACTCCAATGGCTTCATTGATTACCCTTGCAGGCGGAGAAAATGCGGTTACTGATTTTGAAGATTTCAAACCTTTGACACCAGAAGCCGTAGTAAAAGCTAATCCTGATGTATTATTCTTCTTTGAAACTGGTCTACAGGGAGCAGGAGGAAATGATGGAGCGCTAAAAATGCCGGGAGTATCTCAAACCAATGCAGGTAAAAACAAAAAGATTATTGCAATGGACGGAGGTTTAGTGTCAGGTTTTGGACCGAGAGTAGGAGAAGCAGCAGTAGGATTAAACAAACTTTTAATTGAAAGCACAAAGTAAACTATACTTTTATCTTATTATAAGTGCAGTACTGCTAACCATTATAGCAGTACTGTCACTTAATACAGGAGTTTATGATTTTGGAGAAAAATCTCCGTTCATGGCCTTGTGGCAATTTATAAAAGGAGATTCAGGTTTGTCACTCAGTGATAAATATGTGATTTGGGACGTAAGAGCAGCCAGAATTATCATGGCCATTTTAGTAGGAAGTATGCTGTCGGTTTCAGGAACAAGTCTTCAGGGACTTTTCAAGAATCCACTGGCAACGGGAGATTTAATAGGACTTACATCAGGAGCAACTTTGCTGGCAGCTATTGCGATTGTTTTAGGAGGGCATTTCAAAGAATATCTTCCTGAGGTTGTGCAATTTTCTCTGGTAGGAATAGCGGCTTTTATCGGTTCTTTTTTATCAATGATGCTGGTTTACAGAATTTCAACAAGCGGAGGAAAAACTAATGTAGTCATGATGCTGCTTACAGGAGTTGCCATAACCGCTATTGGTTTTTCAATCACCGGATTTTTGATCTATATCTCAAAAGATGAGCAGCTCAGAGATCTTACTTTCTGGAATTTAGGAAGCCTGGCAGCTGCTACGTGGACGAAGAATATCATTTTAGCCATTGTTGCAATCATCGCTTACATTATTTTACTCCCCAAAGGAAAAGCATTGAATGCAATGATGTTGGGTGAAAAAGATGCTCAGCATCTGGGAATAAATGTAGAAAGACTGAAAAAGCAGATTATCATCATCGTAGCTTTAATGGTAGGAAGTTGTGTAGCATTTTCAGGAACCATTGGTTTTGTAGGTCTTATTGTACCTTATATTTTAAGACTTTTATTCAAATCCAATTATACGTTTATTTTGCCATTATCGGCAATGTGCGGAAGCATTTTGTTATTGACGGCAGATACCTTCAGCAGAAGTATTGTAGAACCGTCAGAACTGCCGATCGGAATTTTAACAGCTTTAATGGGAGGACCTATTTTTATCGCTATTTTGGTTAAATTTAAAAAATCACTGTAATGATCAAGGCACACCAGATTAATTATAAACATAAAGAATTCCGGATTCTGGACGGAGTAGATGTCTCTCTGGAATACGGTGAATTTCTGGCCATTGTAGGTCCCAACGGAGCAGGGAAGTCAAGTCTTCTGAGCGTATTGGCTGATGAAGTGAAATCCGGAAATAACAAGGTCCTGTTTAAAAATAAACCCATCAGAGAATGGAATATCAAAGAGCTTTCAAAGCACAAAGCAAAGTTCTCACAGCATAACAGCAATGATATTCCGCTTGAGGTGAAAGATGTGATCATGATGGGAAGGTATCCGTATTTTGATGCCCAGCCCGGAAAAGAAGATTTGGAAGCCATGAACAATATGATGTACGAAACCGATATTTTTCACCTGAAAGAAAGAGAATACAACACCCTTTCGGGAGGAGAAAAACAGCGAGTACACCTTTCAAGAGTAATGGCGCAGCTTGAAAATGAAATTGCCCACAAACTGCTTTTTCTGGATGAACCTTTGAATAATTTAGATATAAAACATCAGTATAAAGCGTTGGAAATTATCAGAAAATTTACAAAAAAAGCCAACAGCGCTATTGTTGTTTTGCATGATCTGAACCTTGCTGCACAGTTTGCAGATAAGATTTTATTAATGAAATCAGGACAGGTTTCCGCCTATGGAACGCCACAGGAAGTTTTTACGGCAGAAAATATAAGCAATGCCTATAATTTTCCCTGTACCATTTGTGAACACCCTATTACCAATAACCCAATGATCATTTTTGGATAACCATGGAAAAAGACGAACTCAAAATACTCGCACAGAATCTTGCCAATCCTCAGGGTGAAAAAGGCATCGAGATTGGTGAAATGATGAATGCTACTAATATCAGTATGACGTTGGAAAGCATTAAAACACTTGTAATAGATGATGATCAGCAGATCCTTGAAATAGGACACGGAAATGCAGCCCATCTGAAAAGTATAATGAGTCTTGCCAAGAATCTCAGATACACAGGAATTGATATTTCTGAAACCATGCACAATGAAGCCAAAAGGCTCAATAAAGAATTTGAAAGCGAAGCAGATTTTGTTCTGTATGAAGGGAAGAAACTGCCATTTCAGGATAGATCTTTTGATAAGATATTCACTGTAAACACAGTCTATTTCTGGGGAAATCCGGTAGAATTTCTAAACGAGATTTACAGGGTTTTAAAAGATGACGGGACATTCGTCCTTACATTTGGACAAAGAGAATTCATGGAGAAACTGCCGTTTACGGAATATGATTTCACCTTGTACAGCAACAGTGAAATGGAAGAGCTTATCTCCAAAAGCCACTTTAAAAGAATGAAAACTTCTGAAAAAGAAGAAGAAATAAAAAGTAAAACAGGAAACGAAACAATACGAAGAATTTATACAATTTTAACCATAAAAAAGTAAAGTAATGAGCACATTAGTTAATGATTTAAAGGAAAAATGGGAAGCTCTGAAAGCAGAAAATCCACATATCAGAATAAGAAATGCAGCAGCACAGCTAGAAGTAAGTGAAGCAGAATTATTGGCAACAAGCATCGGAGAAGGTGTTACCGTACTGAACCCGGATTTTCAGGGAATCCTTACAGAAGCTGAGCAATTAGGAAAAGTAATGGCTCTTACCCGTAATGATGAATGTGTTCATGAAAGAAAAGGAACGTATCTGAACGGAGATTTCAGCAGTCCTCATGCACAGCTTTTTGTGGGTGAAGATATTGACCTTAGAATTTTCCTTAACCACTGGAAATTTGCTTTTGCAGTATTGGAAGGAGAGAAGAAAAGCCTTCAGTTTTTCGGGAAAGACGGTTTGGCACTTCACAAAATTTATTTAACAAAAGATAGCAATGAAGCAGCTTTCGATGCTATTGTAGAAAAATTTAAAGCAGACGATCAGAATCAGGCATTGGTATTTGAAGCAGTAGCTCCAAAACAGGCTGAAAAAGCAGATTCAGACATTGATGTGGAAGGCTTCAAAAAAGCATGGACAGAATTGAAAGATACTCATGATTTCTTCATGATGACCAGAAAATATGGAGTAAGCAGAACACAGGCATTAAGACTAGCTCCGGAAGGATTTGCTAAGAAAATTGATAATGCGAAAGTAGTCAACGTCCTTGAAGACGCTTCTGAGAAAAATACACCGATCATGGTTTTCGTTGGAAACAGAGGAATTATCCAGATCCACACAGGAAATGTGAAGAAAACACTTTGGCACCAGCAATGGTTCAACGTAATGGATCCAGATTTCAACCTACACCTTGATGTAACGAAAATTGCTGAAGCATGGATCGTTAAAAAACCAACTGAAGACGGAGAAGTAACCGCTATCGAAGTATTCAACAGTGAAGGTGACTTCATTGTTCAGTTCTTCGGAAAAAGAAAACCTGGAATTCCTGAACTTCAGGAGTGGAAGGACCTTGTAGCAGAATTAGAGAAATAATAATTAGATGATTTTGAATGAGACCGTTTTGTTTGTAAAATTCAAAGCGGTCTTTTTTATTTCATGCGATCTGTAGGTGCCAGAATATTTGTGTAATTTGTGATTAAATATAAATAAAAATGAAAAATATTTTCATAGCGATACTGCTTGCCGGTTTCTGTTCATTAAAAGCACAGGATTTTAAGGCATATCAATTTTATGATAAAAAAGGAAAAGAAATAAAGACAGAAAAGCTGGTAAAAGAACTGGCAGATTATGATGTGGTCTTTTTTGGTGAAAATCATAACAGCTCCATCAATCACTGGCTTCAGCTTAAAATTACAGAAGCGCTCTTTGCAAAAAAGAACGGTCAGCTTATCTTAGGAGCAGAAATGTTTGAAAGAGATAATCAGGCTCAGCTTAATCAATATTTAAACGGGAAATTCGATGCTAAAACATTGAAAGATTCTGCCCGTTTGTGGAACAATTATGCAACAGATTACAAACCTTTGGTAGATTTTGCCAAAGATAAAAAGCTGAATTTCATTGCAACCAATATTCCAAGAAGATATGCCTCACAAACGGCAAAAGAAGGTCTTGAGTCTTTAAATAAATTAAGCGAGAAAGAAAAAACATACATTGCTCAGCTGCCCATCAAGGTTACTTTAGATACTCCCGGATATCAGGAGATGAAAAAGATGATGGGCGATCATGCAGAAGGAACTAAAGTGATGAATTTCATCTCTGCTCAGGCTACAAAAGATGCTACCATGGCTGAATCTATCCTGAAAAGCTATCAGGCAGGAAAAACTTTCATCCACTACAATGGAAACTACCACAGCAAAGAATTCGGCGGGATTTATTGGTACATCAAACAGAAAAATCCTAATCTGAAAATAGCGGTTATCTCCGTATTCGAATCAGATGACCCCGAATTGAAAGTACCATCCAAAGATTATATCCCTACAGATTTTAATCTGATTATTCCGGGAGATATGACGAAAACATTTTAATAAAAACGGACCAAAGTCCGTTTTTATTAAAATTATTTGATTTGCTCATTGATTTCTTTAGAAATTTTTTCAATTTCTAAAAGTTGCTTATCATATTGCTCGATAACATTTTGTCGGTAAAGTGTCAAAAAATAATTACTGGCATTTGCTTCCTTAGAGTTGTTTGCTATGATAGCTTGCATTGTTTTCTCCAACTGATTATTATATCTTTTTTCACTGTTTTCCAAAGACTTTACATCCTGTTCATAATACTTTAAAATTTTACTTTTTAAAGGTTTATTACGGATGTATGCAATATTTCCACTTGATTTAAATCCTTCGTAATTTCCGGAATTAGCACTTCTAAAGATAGATATTAAGGTAATCTGAGATTGTTGAGACTGGATTTCTTTCATACTTGTCGTTTTTTGAAAGATTGGATCTTCATTTTTAATAATTTTGTTACCAATATTTTTTGTAGGAGAATCTTCTTCATATTTTTTTAATAACATTTCTTTGTTTTTTAGTATTTCCTGTTTATCAGCTGCCAAATCACTTTTTAAATCAATCAGAAATTCTTTTACATCTTCTGCCTGATGACTTTTTTCACTTAATCCATGAAGCCAGATGGAAAGGGAAACTGCAAAAACAATAATAAATATTTCTAATAAGAACTCTTTTATTTTATGCCAAAGCCCTTTATTGTCTCTTTTTGTAATGTTTTTTAAAGCCTGTTTGGCATGTTTGCGAACTTCTAAATCAGCCATAATTGTGTTTATAATTGTTAGAGGGAATTTTAATTTATTATACAAAGCTAAAAAAAAGTGTGAATTTATTTTGTATTTAATAAAAAGATTTAAAAATTTGTAAAATGTGAAAAAAATTGTAAACACCTTAAATGGCTATACTTAAAAATATATAATTACTTTTCACATGATATATGAATATAATAAATATGAAAAATTTATCCTTCTTTTTGTTATTGTCTCTGAGCTTAACGTATAACGCTCAAAAACTCACTTCCCATGAAATTTCAATCATCAATCAGGGAGATGTAAATACCGCATTACCGATCTATCAGACGACAAATTCCAATCAGCATAAAACATTGCTGAGCATTTCTTCAGAAGCAGACCCTCTTGACCCGAATACAACTGTTTTGGTAAAAAGAATGAAAGAATCTCTCCTTTCAACAGATGGTGGAGTAGGCATTGCAGCTCCACAGGTAGGAATCAACAGAAAGATCATCTGGGTGCAGCGTTTTGATAAGGAAGGAACACCATTGGAATACTTCATCAATCCGGTGATTGTATGGCGTTCAGATTTACAAAATCTGGGTCCTGAAGGTGATTTGTCTATTCCTGAATTCAGAGATCAGTTTTACAGAAGCAAAGTTATTCAACTGGAATATGTTGATCTGAAAGGTCAGAAATATTCAGAAATTGTAGAAGGTTTCACTGCAGTGATCTTCCAACATGAAATCGACCATCTTTTTGGAATTTTAATCTCCGATAAAAAAGAAAAAGAGAAAAATGATTCTTATAGAAAAGTAGATGCTTATCAGAAAAGTGACGTAAATAAAGACAGGAGGTAATGATGAGTTATAAATTATAAATGATGAATGATGAATGATGAATGAAATTCTTACATTATATGCATAAAATATATCCTCAATCATCTGTGTCATCTGTGAAATCCCTGAGAAAATAAAAAAAGGAGCTGTTTCTACTGAAACAGCTCCTTTCGTTATAACTATGCTTAAAAAAATTGGATTAATCGTTGTTGGTTACTGCAAGTTTCACCTCCATATTATTTCTGGTAGCATTAGAATAAGGGCAGATCTGGTGTGCTTTTTCTGTCAGAGCCTGTGCTTCCTCAAGAGAAACTCCAGGGATGTTCACGTCTAATTCTGCAGCCAGTCCGAAACCACCATTCTCAAGCTGACCTATGCTTATTTGAGCGGTTACTGTGGTTTCTCCGGTTTTTACTTTAGAAAGACTGATTACTCTGTTCAGAGCACTGTCGAAACATGCAGAATATCCGGCTGCAAAAAGCATTTCAGGATTAGCAAAATCGTCATTGGCGCCTCCTAAACCTTTCGGCATTCTTACGTCAAGTTCCAACACTCCGTTTTCACTTTTTACATGTCCGTTTCTGCCTCCTTGAGCAGTAACTTTAGTGGTATATAACGTTTTCATTTATTTTTCTATTTTGTTTAATATTTTTAGTACTGTGTCTTTAAGGTGCAGCAGCTCTTCTGGTTGTATTCCCAGTTTTTCCTGAATTTTTCCAGGAATTTCACAAGCTTTCTGCTGAAGCTGTTTTCCAGCTTCGTCTAAAAATACTTCAACTACTCTTTCGTCCTCTTTTTTTCTTTTTCTGCTAATAAATCCTTTAGACTCCAGTCTTTTCAGAAGAGGTGTTAAAGTTCCACTATCCAGATAAAGTTTTTCTCCGATATGGGTTACCGTAAGTCCGTCACCGTCCCATAATATCATCATCACAAGATACTGCGGATACGTAATGCCCAGTTCATCAAGAAAAGGACGGTAAAGCCCTGTAATCTCTTTGGCAATTACATACAGTGGGAAGCAAATCTGGTTTTCTAGTTTGGGTGTTTTCGGATTTTCCATAATTTTGAGTACGAAAGATTCGATGAAGGTATTACTTTTTTATGATAAATTCATCCATTGGAATTCTAACTTTTTTCATAGAAGAAAGCCAGTCATTAGCTTCGTCACGGTATCCAAGATATAAAAGCGTTACACTTTTTAATCCTAGTTCTTTCAATCCCAGTACTTCATCCACTACGGCATTGTTGAATCCTTCTGCCGGTGTACTGTCTATTTTAAGCTCTGCTGCCTGTGCAAGGGCAATTCCTAAGGCAATATAAGTCTGACGGGCAGTATGTGCAAAATGTTCTTCAGCAGTTTGTGCTCCGTACATTTTTTTGATAGTATCGGTATAGCTTCCGAAACGACCTCTTGGAAGATCTCTTACATCCGTGTGATAATCGTAAACTTTGTCAATTTTTTCATTAGAATAGCTGTCCCAAGCTGCAAAGACCAAAACGTGAGAAGAATCTCTCATTACTTCAGGGTTTAAAGCACCTGCTACCATTTTTTCTTTCAATTCCTGGTTTTCCACTACAATAATTCTGAACGGTTGAAGTCCGGATGAAGTAGGAGCCAGTCTTGCTGATTCTAAAATCGTATTAAGATCTTCCTGTGATACTTTTTTGGTTGGGTCATAAGCTTTTACAGCATGTCTCCAGTTTAGATTTTCTATTAATGACATTTTTCTTTTGTTTTAAATTAAACTACTTGGTGTTTTTATTACTTCTGTTTTTAACAGTGAAGTAAATTAACAGTACAAATGTACACTCGATTTAATTGTGCGCAATTTAATTTTGAAAGATTTTATTGATCGCGATTATTGATGAAATTTAAAAGGTAAATTATAGCTTCAATTTTGTTGATTTCCACATGATTCGGATTTTTTCAAAGCCCTTGTATTCCAATCTTTGCAATAGAAATTTAAACTAAAAGCAATGCAGAGATTTAATAACAAAACCGCTTTAATTACAGGTGGAACTAACGGAATGGGCTTAGCTACTGCTCAGAAATTCATTGAAGAAGGAGGAAAAGTTATCATCACAGGAAGAAGTGAAGAAACCGTAAACAATGCTTTGGAAAAGCTTGGAGAAATGGCATTGGGAATCGTATCCAACGCAGGAAATATAAAAGACCTGATGAATCTTCAGCAGGAAGTCAGAAAATATACAGACCATATTGATCTGGTCTTTGCCAATGCAGGCTACGGAAGATTTGCTTCTGTAGAATATGTAGATGAAAACCAGTTTGACGAACTCTTCAATATGCTGGTCAAAGGGCCATTTTTTACAGTACAGCAGTTATTACCATTGATGAAAAGCGGAAGTTCTGTTATTTTCAATACTTCAGTGGCAACGGAAATTGCAATGCACAATTTTTCGGTGTATTCTGCTGCCAAATCTGCAGTGCAGTCATTCATCAAAACTTTTGCCGTAGAACTTACAGAACGTGGAATTCGAGTGAATGGAGTAAGCCCCGGACATATTAAAACCAATATTTTTAATAATACTGGTCTGACCGGAGAGCAGATAGAAAGTGCTATTGAAGATATTATCCCTACAATTCCTTTTAAAAGACAAGGGGAACCGTCAGAAATTGCCAATGTAGTTCTGTTTCTGGCTTCAGATGAAGCTTCATATATCCATGGAGCGGAAATAAAAGTAGATGCCGGAATTTCTGTGATCAGGTAATACAGATTATTTGACCTCTTTTATTTCTTTGATGATATTGGTTTTATTTTCAATACCAATATTATAGGTCTTACTCTTTTTAAAGCTTTGAGTAGCCTTTTCCAGGAGATTTTTATAATCCGGAGATTTTTTTGAAAGATAAAAAACCTGAGCACTTATTCCAATGGCGATACGTACCACTTCATCCGGTTTATCGGGGTCTTCCATGATGTTGGAAATAGTGGCATTATTATACCAGGTTAAGTTCTGTGAACTGGAATTACCGGAACAGGATGTAATCATAATAAAAAGTAATAGTAAATAGGACCAGGCTTTCATAGCAAAAAAGTATTAAGTAAAAAGCTCCTGCAATATATCAAAATACGTGCAGGAGCTCTATATAAATTAGTTAAAATCCACAGCTTCCTACGCTAGGTGCAGGAGAAGGAGAACATCCTGAAAGGGATGAGAATATATTCAATACACAGTTGGTATTTACATAGTTGTTATCATACAGTAAAGATCCTGATGGACTTCTGTAGTATACATTTCCTGCTGTATTGGCAAAAGAAGATACAGAAGCAGATCCACAGCCTGTATTCGTACAAGCAGCTCTCCATGCAGCATCAGTTACAGGTCCGCTGGAGAATAATGATGGGTCTATGATTCTTTTTTCAACAATTCCGGAAGCGTTTTTAAAGCTTACCAAAATTGCCACGTGATATACCCATGATACACAGCATGTTCCTGTAGAAGCTCTAAGGTTACCATAAACGAACTGTTTTTCACAATCATAACCGGCATTCAAAAGGATTTGTCTCATTTTATGAGCTCTTGCATAGCATCCATCTACAGGATATCTGAAAGTAATACACGGTGAAGATGCTGTAGAAGTTCCGCAAGCCTGATTTTTGATCTGAGTGAATAAGCTGTTCAGCGTTGCAATATTTGGAATAACGCTTACTGCTTTTTTGCTGTCGCCTCTCTCTTCTTTGTTGAATACTGATTTGAAATAACGGATATCATCAGCTGTTGCTTTATCTACCTTTGCAATTTCATTAGAATTGGCCTTCAGGAAAACCTGAACCGGAGTTTCATTTTCTACAGCTTCTTTGATCATAGAGATGAATCCCGCATTTTCCTTAGTATCCTTAATATGATACGGCTGCGCTGAAACCATAAATGAAACTTTAAACTTTCCATCCTCTTTTTCTATCCCTACCGGTACAGTCTTGCCGAAATCTTTCATGGCAACTTCGTTTGACTCTTTGGCTACGAGATTAGGATCCTGATTGGCGTTTGAATCTGAACAGGCATTGAATGACAGCATCGTCACGAATACCATCATGGATAACAGAAATTTTTTCATAGTTTTTATACTTTGTGGTTAATTTTCAGTGAACTTTTTAGTGGTGATAGTTCACTATTTTGTGATATTAAAAGTAATAAAAATTAAAATATATGCAAACATTTTTTCAAAAAAATACATAATTGTATTATATTTTTGATTTTATGATATTGAAAAGAGTGGAATAATGATTATTTTTATAGAGATATTCAAGGAAAATAGAAAATTTTAAAATAGTGGTTTTTAAACTAAAAACCCAGTTTCAAAGGCTGAAACTGGGTTTTATATTTTAAATTATCTTGATTATTTATAAATCAATTCCGCTTGAAATACATCTGCAAAATGTTTTCTGATCTTTGCTTTCAGTTCTTCCATTTCTACGAATGTCAGTTCTCTTTCAAGTTCTCTTTTCAATGAGGTAACCTGCTTATCTTTGATACCACATGGAATAATGTATTCAAAATAACGCATATCCGTATTCACATTCAATGCAAACCCGTGAAGAGTTACCCAACGGGAAGCTTTCACCCCCATAGCACACATTTTCCTGGCGTAAGGTTTTCCTACATCCAGCCATACTCCGGTTTCTCCTGGGGAACGTTCTCCTTTAATACCGTATTCGGCAATGGTTCTGATGATTACTTCTTCCAGATTTCTCATATATAAATGAATATCCGTGAAAAAGTTTTCAAGATCAAGAATAGGGTAGCCTACAACCTGTCCGTAGCCATGGTAGGTAATATCTCCGCCACGGTTTACTTTGACGAAAGTAGCATCAATTTCTTTCAATTTATCAATACCTGCAAGCATATTTTCTTCGTGTCCGCTTTTTCCTAAAGTATAAACGTGCGGATGTTCTACGAGAAGAAGATGGTTGGGAGTAGTAATATGTTGTTCTGCGGGAAGATCCCTGTTTTTTATTTTGGTATCAATGATGTTTTTCATCAGTTGTTCCTGATAATCCCAGGTTGGCTGATAATCTTTGATTCCTAAATCTTCAAATTCTACTGCTTTATTCTGATTTGTATTCATTTCAATTTTTGATATACAAATTTAGTGAATTTTACCCTTTTATAGAATGGATAAAATCTATAGCACTTTTCTTCCACTCTCTATCCTGAAGCAAAATATTCACAAAAGCTGTCCCTATGATACCGCCATCTGCTTTTTCCGTTACATTTTCAAAATCTTCTTTCGACTTGATTCCAAATCCAATCATCACAGGGTTTTTAAGAGGAAGGGATGCTATTCTGGAAAGGTAGGATTCATTTTTCAAAACAGCGTTTTCATTTCCGGTGGTAGAAGAAGAGCTTACAGCATATAGGAAACCTGAGCTTAAGGAATCCAGATAAATCATTCTTTCATCCGAAGTTTCCGGGGTTACGAGAAAGGTGAAATTTAAATTATATTGCTTTAAAATATGCTGGTAATTTTTCTCAAATTCAATAGGAGGAAGATCTGGAAGGATCAGTCCTGAAACACCACATTCAGAACATGCTGCACAGAATTTCTCAAATCCGAAACTTAACACAGGATTGATGTACCCCATCAGGATAATCGGAATTCTGATTTCATCTTTAATGGCTTTCAGCTGAGACAATAGCTTTTCGATGGTCATTCCGTTTTTTAAAGCCAGTTCATGAGCATTTTGGATCACAGGTCCATCTGCCACAGGATCAGAATAGGGCATTCCGATTTCGATCATATCTGCTCCGGAGTCCTGAATCAGTTTTATAATGTCAGCGGTATCTTCCAATTGAGGAATTCCTGCCGTGAAGTATATATTTAGTTTTTTCATTTTTTATTGTATTAAAGTATAATGTACAAAGTATGATGTAATGAATGTTAGTGGAAATACATTGTACATTTTACATCCGACATTTTACAGATTTTTCAAATAGGTTTCCATATCCTTATCTCCACGGCCGCTCAGACAAATTACAACAACATCGTTTTCATTAAATTTTTTCTTGTCTAAAACTGCCAGCGCATGTGAACTTTCCAGTGCCGGAATGATTCCTTCCAGTTTGGTAAGGTTAAAAGCGCATTTTAATGCTTCATCGTCATTAATACTAAAAAATTCTGCTCTTTTTTCTTTAAATAAATGGGCATGAAAAGGACCTATTCCTGGGTAATCCAATCCTGCGGAAATAGAGTGGGGCTCTATAACCTGTCCGTCTTCTGTTTGCATTACAAGGCTTTTGCTTCCGTGAAGTACTCCAAGCGTTCCTAAAAACGTAGTGGCCGCAGATTTCCCGGAATCTACTCCTAATCCTCCGGCTTCAGCAGCAATGATTTTCACTTCTTTTTCCTCCACAAAATGATAAAAAGTCCCTGCTGCATTACTTCCTCCACCTACACAGGCAATCACATAATCTGGGTTTTCTCTTCCGATTTTCTCTTTAAGCTGTTCTTTGATTTCTTTTGAAATAATACTTTGAAATCTGGCTACCAAATCAGGAAAAGGATGAGGTCCAACCACGCTTCCAATCACATAATGAGTAGTCACAGGATTGTTGATCCAGTCTCTTAATGCTTCATTTACGGCATCTTTAAGGGTCTTTGAACCTGAAGTAGCTGCTACCACTTCTGCACCCAGCATTTTCATTCTTGCTACATTCGGGGCTTGTCTCTGGATATCAATTTCTCCCATGTAGACAATACATTCCAGACCTAATAAAGCACAGGCGGTAGCAGTCGCAACACCGTGTTGTCCCGCTCCCGTTTCAGCAATAATTCTTGTTTTTCCAAGACGCTTGGCCAGTAGAACCTGTCCCAGAGCATTATTGATCTTGTGAGCTCCGGTATGGTTGAGATCTTCCCGCTTTAAATAGATCTGTGTCTGGTATTTCTGACTTAAGTTTTTAGCAAAATATAAAGGAGTAGCCCTTCCGACATAGTTTTTAAGCAAATCCTGATACTCAGCCTGAAAATCTTCAGATTCTATGATTTCAAGGTAGCTTTTTTGCAATTCTTCTACATTAGGATAAAGCATTTCGGGGATAAAAGCTCCTCCAAACTCTCCGTAATATCCATTTTCATCGGGGTTTTTATAATTCATTTTTTTATTCTTTAGTAATTAAATAAGCATTGTTTTGTGAACTTAGCTGATTAAGCAGTTCTTTTCTTTCCTGTGAGGTATGAAAAATCAAAATATCATCATCTTCAGAATTCACCCATTGCGAGCCAATGCTTTCTTTGATCATTTTGGCTTTGTCTTGGAGAATTTCTATATCACATTTTTCATAAAAAGGGCGAAGATCCGAATGACAAAAACCTATAGTTTCCATATTCCTCTGAAGAGCATTTTCTTTGAAACTCCTGACCAACGCTGCACCATATCCTTTCTTTTTATGAGCAGCCACAAGGCCTACAGCTTCTGCGAAGGAGTAATCAGTGTCAGCTATTTTTAAAGTAAAATCAAAATTTATCCTCATAATGGCCAGTATATTTTCATGAGCATCCATCAGAAAATGAAATTCCGAATTTTTGAAAAAAGTATGAAAATAGGCTGCCTTCATTGTATTCCAGGCAGAGATATCCCAAAGTTCCAGGATATGTTCTATCTCGGTTTCCGTTAAATCTTTCGTTTCTTTTATCTGATATTTCATGGGTTCAAACTATTAATAAATGCAAGGTTATAATCGTGCTGTTGCTTGGTAATCAATTTTTTATAATGTAATAATTCTATTTTATGCGTTAAATCAATTAAAGTGGCTTTATCTATTTTTGATTTATACATGGTAATGGCAATTTCCAGGTTGTCAATCAGATAATAAGGATCGGAATCTTCATACAGCAGAAATATTTTAGCATAAATTAGTCCCAGGTCATATTTTACGACTGATCTTACATGGGTTTCTAAAAACTTATCCGAAATAATAACCAGATAATAGCTGTTCCATAAGCTGATTCTCTCAAAAAAATACTGGATGTCGCTTTCTTCAAAATCTTTAATAACGCCAATAAATTTAGACAATAATCCACCCACTTCCCAATGTTCTAAATTGCTGTCATTCTCAGCAATAAAGTGGTACAAATTCTGGATTTTCTCATTCCCGAATTTGGGCGGAAATAATGTTTTATAAAATGTCTTCTTTAGCAAATGTATATTCATCATTGTGTGTCTTTTTCAGTTATCTATTTTGCTGGTATAAGATTTTAAACTCTTTTATTCTATTTATATTTTTATTGCCGGGTTCTGTTTCAAATTTTGAATTGATATCTAAAGCGAAAGGCTGTTGCTTCAATGTTTTAATATTCCCGATATTTTCTTCAGAAATACCACCGCTTAGAAAGTAGGGAATGGGAATCTGAAACCCATTCAGGATATTCCAGTCGAATTGTTTTCCCGTTCCGCCAAAGGCTTTGCTATCAGTATCAAAGAGATAATAGGTAACAGATTGCAGGTTGGAGGAAAGAGTTTGTGCTATTTTATCTTTGTTATCATCATCATTGTTTCCTACTCTTATTACTTTGATAATTCCGACTTCCGGATCCAGTTTTTCTCTTAATTCAATGATAAAATCATCACTTTCATCTCCATGAAGCTGCACGAAATTTAAATCCGCCTGTTGGACAATATTTAAAATTTTATCTATTTCTTCATTCACAAAAACACCTACTTTTCCGTGATGATCAATGGCGGCAAGATCTTCCAGGCTCAGATGATTCAAAACATATCTCGGTGATTTTTCATAGAAAATGAAACCAAGAAAATCTACATTCATAGAAATTAGTTCCTGAATCTGATCTGTTTTTGTAAGACCGCAGACTTTGAGTTGAGGTTGCAGGTTCATTATGATTGATTTTAAATTTGAGAAGAAAATTCTTCAAAAGCTTTGGCCGGATTGGTATTTTTCATGAAATATTCTCCCATCAGGAAACCGTCAAATCCTTTTTCCTTTAAAAATTTGAAGTCTTCAAGACTGTAAATACCACTTTCTGCAACGGACAAAACTCCTTTCGGAAGCTGGTTTTTCAACTGAACGGAATGCTGCAGATCTACTTTAAAATCTTTAAGGTTCCTGTTATTGATTCCTACTAAGTCGATTTTTGAATTGAAATGTTTCAGCTCATCTTCTGTATGAATTTCCAGCAAAACTTCCAATTTCAGCTCATGAGCGAGTTCTGTAAATTCTTGCACCTGCGCAGGAGAAAGACATGAAGCGATCAGTAAAATAACATCAGCACCGATGCTTTTGGCCTCATAGAACTGGTATTCATCAATCATGAAATCTTTTCGCAGAATAGGAATGTTAATATCATTTCTTACCCTTAGAACATCATTTAAATTTCCTCCAAAGAAATCATGGTCTGTCAGGATAGAAATTCCGCTGGCTCCAAAATTTTCGTAAGCAGAAACTACCTCTAAAGGCTCCACACTATTGTTGATAATCCCTTTTGATGGAGATTGTCTTTTAAACTCAGCGATAATTCCGTTTTTATTTTTGATGGATTCTTTCAGAGAATAGGTTTTTCTTCCAAAAAAATCCTTGTCTTTTAATTGATCAAGAGAAATGCGTGATTTTGCTGCAGCAACTTCCTCTTTTTTTCGTTCAATAATTTTATCGAGTATCGTCATTTTTTTTGTGTTTGAATTCGGTCAATTGTGAATTTTATTTGAACCTGTTTAAACTTTTTTCTTTTTGAAACATTAAGATTGTAGTAAGATGTTAAGATAAGCTTTACTTTAACTTACAATCAGAATGATTAATCTTAACGATTATTCATTACTTAAAATTTCTTAATGGTTAAAAAAATAATAAGACTAATGAATTAAAAGATTAAAACTATTCAATGCTTTTCCGCTTTGCAGACTTTCTTTAGCCAGCAGAAGACAATCTTCATACGTCCCAAATTTCTGTGTGTTATAAAGCGCTACTGATGCGTTGGCAAGAATGACAGAGTTCTGTTGTTCCGTACCGTTTCCTTCCAGAATATTCATGAATATTTTTGCTGTTTCTTCAATAGAATTTCCTGCTTTAATATCTTCCAACGTTACGGGATTGAAGCCTAAATCTTCTGCAGAATAAATTTCTTCCCCATTTTTTGTAATGATTTTGCTGTCATCGGTAAGGCTTATTTCATCATATCCGTCAAGGCCGTGTACCAGCATAAACTCGCGTTCCTCTTTTTGAAGGAGATATTGATAAATTCTTGCAATTTCCAGATTATAAACTCCAATCATTGAATATTTAGGTTTTGCCGGATTCACTAATGGTCCCAAAAGATTAAAGAATGTTCTTAATCCCAGAGATTTTCTCAATAATCCAACCGATTGTAGTGCAGGGTGAAAATGAGGAGCATGCAAAAAGCAGATGTTGGCTCTTTCAAGATCTTCATTCAATTGTTCTGAATTGCTTTTAAACTGATACCCCAGTTCTTCCAGTACATTGGATGAACCTGTGGTGGTAGAGGCTCCGTAATTTCCATGTTTGGTTACCTTCTGTCCGGCTCCGGCGACTACAAAGCTTGTCAGTGTTGATATATTAATGGTGTCTTTTCCATCACCTCCGGTTCCTACAATATCGATCGCATCACTGGCATCAATATCTACAGCAACAGCCATTTGTAATAATGCTTCTCTGAAGCCTTCCAATTCTTTCAGTGTAATGCTTCGCATCAGGAAAACGCTCATGAAAGCAGTCACTTCCGCAGCATTGAACTTATTCTGTGCAATCTCAATCATCATAGCCTTAGCTTCTGATTTGGAAAGTGTATTATGGTTGAACAGGTATTGTAATATTTCTTTCATTTGTGGCGTTTTTATGGTTGTTGAAGGGATTTCTAAGGTTTTCATGACAACAGAAAGTTTTTAATGATTACTTCTCCTTCCGGCGTTAAAATGCTTTCAGGGTGAAACTGTACTCCATGTACATCGTAGGTTTTGTGCTGTAAAGCCATGATCATTCCATCTTTATCTACAGCGGTAATTTCCAGTTCTTCCGGGAAACCTTCCGGATTGACTGCCCAGCTGTGGTATCTTCCCACTTCCAGTCCTGAATGTAAATCTTTGAAAATCTTGGTGTTTTCTTTTACAATTTCAGTAGTAGTTGCTACTCCATGGAAAATTTCAGAAAGGTTGATAAGAGTTCCCCCAAAAGCTTCAGCGATAGCCTGCTGGCCGAGGCATACTCCAAGGATACTTTTTGTAGGCGCATATTCTTTAATAAGGTCTAATAAAATACCCGCTTCTTCAGGAATTCCGGGACCGGGAGAAAGAATAATTTTGTCATATTTTCCAATCTCTTCAAGGGTAATTTTATCATTTCTTACTACATCCACTTTCTGATCCAGAATTCTTTCAATAATCTGGACAAGGTTATACGTAAAGCTGTCATAATTGTCGAAAACGAGAACTTTAAGCTGTGGTTGTTGGGTGTTTCTATTGTTGTTCATTGCTTTTTTGTTAGATAGTTGCTGGTGTTTTTTTTGTTGCTGGTTGATAGTTGTCGAATGATTATTTTATTTTTCAACTATTTTTTCTGCTTTTTCTACGGCTTTTTTCAGAGCATTTAGTTTGTTGTTAACTTCCTGCAGTTCACTTTCAGGGACGGATTTTGCTACAAGACCGGCACCAGCCTGATAAAATAAAGTGTTGTTTTTACTTAAGAATGTTCTGATCATAATGGCCTGGTTGCAGGTTCCGTTCAGTCCGATAATTCCGATACAGCCACCATAATATCCGCGGGAATCTTTTTCGTATTGATTGATCAGCAGAAGGGCTTTATGCTTCGGTGCACCGCTCAGCGTTCCCTGAGGGAAAGTGGCAGAAACCATTTCAAGAGGATTGATATTATTTTCAACATCGGCAGTTACTTCACTTACCATATGGATAACGTGAGAGAACAGCTGAATTTCTTTAAGTTTAGTTACCGTAACATTTTTTCCAAGCTTTCCAAGATCATTTCTTGCCAGGTCAACCAGCATGGTATGTTCCGCATTTTCTTTAGGATCAGCTTTTAAAACTTCAATAGCTTCAAGATCAGCTTCAAAGTTTCCTGTTCTTTTGGAAGTTCCGGCAATCGGGTGAATGATCGCTTTGTTATTTTTGATAATTAGTTGGCTTTCAGGGCTTGATCCGAACAATTTGTAATTTCCGTAATCAAAATAGAATAGGTAAGGAGAAGGATTGATATTTCTCAAAGCACGGTATACATTGAACTCATCTCCTTTGAATTTCTGCTCAAATCTTCTGCTCAGAACAAGCTGAAAGACATCTCCTCGCATACAGTGTTTCTGGGCTGTTTTTACCAGGTCAAGATACTCTTCATCGGTAATATTAGAGGTTTCCTCACTTGTTTTCTCGAAAGGATAAACCGGAGTATTCTGATTTTTAATAAGATTTTCCAAAAGATGAAGTTCAGATTTTACCCCATCAATGAAGTTTTCAATGATATGCATTTCATCATTGAAATGATTAATAGCAATTACATATTGATATAATCTGTATCTCATCACAGGAATTTCAACTTCCTTGCTCTGTGGTTTAAGGGTGATATTTTCAAAAAACTGAACCGCTTCAAAACTTGTGTAGCCAAAAAGGCTCTGAGCCGTTTGCTCTATAGGATCATTGGTTTCTTCACATTTAAAAATATTTCGGAAATCCTCAAATATGTCTGTAATCTTCTGGTCATTAATCAATTGCTTTACAGGAGCGGAAGCAGGAAGCTTAATTTCAAATTCGTTGAGGTTTTTCACTTCTATCCCCGCAATGGCATTTACCGCGATAAAGGAAAAATTATTATCAATACTTTTTGAATCCGAGCTTTCCAGAAGAATGGTATCCCGGAATTTATCTCTGATCTTAAGGTAAATATTCATAGGAGTATGAAGATCTCCCAGTGTTTTTTTCGAAACGGTTTTTATTGTAATTGTGTTTGTAAACATCTTATTGTTTTTTGTGAGATTAAGGAATAAAAAAAGGCTTTAACGGTATCCGTCAAAGCCTATATATTGTTTTTTGATTATTTCTGTTGTGATTAACAACATGACAATACCTCCAGACCCGACGAAGAGTTTGAAAGCCACCACCAAATATTGTTGTTCATTTTTAACATGGGACAAATGTAGAAATTTTTTTAATACCAAGACTAAAAAATATCAAAAAATAAATAAACTTAATATGAGAATCCTTTATTTAAGCTGCTTGAGTTCTTGTTTTAATTCCTTAATTTTTTCTTTGTAAGTTTCATCATCATCATATTCTACATAACTTTCCAGGGCAGAAATATATTCTTCAATGAACTCTTTATTCGTTTTATCTGCTTCATATTTGATTCTTGCAGAGTTGACGGGAGCTAGCTTTTCATATTGTAATAAAATTTTTCCTTCTCTGGATTGATCATAAAGGATCACTATATTCTTTTCATATCCCGGAATGTATTTTACAGGAATATCTTTGTCGTCGGGTATTCTGATTGAATTACTGATGGGATAGATGGCTGCACTGGTAGTGGAGAAAAAAGTAGTAGTGTATTTTCCATCCTGCTTTTTCACAATAGCTTCATAATCGTGGATATACATATCATTCAGCGTAGAGTTGGTTTCTACATTAGATGTGATAATGGCCGTGCTCTCAACACCATATTTATTTAAAAACCATGCATTCAAAAACTGTCCGCCAACTCCGTTCAATATAGCCAGTGGAATGATTGGAATTAAAAACCATGCTTTTTTGGTCAGATAGGAGAGAAGCCCAAACAGCCCAAACAACAGAATCACAGTATAAAAACCATGATGACTGGTGAAAAATAGAATTTTTGAAATTAAAACCATGGATTAAATATAATTATTTTATTTAAACGCTGAGATCACAAAGATGTTATTAAATTACTTTGAAAGCGGTCGCAATGGCATTTCACTCAGCAAAGTTGGCTATCATTAGCTAAACGCAGTGCCCTTGCGAACAAAAAAGAAGTTTTATGATAATTACTTTGCGAACATGGCGTTTAAAACAACTATTTTACTGGTTCAGACAAAGGAATATCAGGAGTTCCACTGTAGAAAACAATCAGAGTTACTCCTTGATCTCCCGTTTTCCCTCGGTGACCAATGTTCACCATTTCCGGAAGAACCTGGCCTTTACGGATCCATTGTGTTTTACCATCTTCTTTCCTTTCCACCTGAATTTCTCCTTTTTCTACATAAGCTGCATTAATCACAGGATGTTTATGCCAATCCAGGGCTTTATTAGGAGGTACAGCAATCTTAAGAACAGAAATTTCCGGCTGTGTGGTAGGATAGGCCGGATACAAAGTTCCATCCCATGATTTGGTTGTTTTTAATAAGGTTACCGATTCAATTTTATCAGAATATTCTGAATGAGGATCGTCTGATGAGCTGTTACAGGACAGAATCAAGGAAAAGAATGCCGTGAAGAAAGCAGTTTTTAACAAACTTTTTTTAGTTATAAGTTTCATATGAATAGATTGATTTTGGTTTGGATAATTCAGTATACAAAAATAATAACCTAATTTAATTATCCCTAATGTTTGAATTATTTTTTTACTGATTGGATTAAAATGCAGTCAGTAAAAAATATTTCTCAAAGAAAACATTTGTCATAAGTTTAAAACTTTATTTTTTATATTTTTGCTTCCAAATTAGAAAAAAATGAAAAAAGTATTAGCAATCGCATTTATCGGAGGTTTACTATTAGCAAGCTGTTCAAAAAAAGTAGATCACTCTTTACAAGACAGCAACACAATGCTTGAAGAGCCAGAAACATCTACAGTTGTAGATTCTACTGCTAAAACTGCTGCAACTCCGGCTGCAACTGCACCAGAAGCTGCTAAAACAGATTCTACAGCGAAGAAATAATGAAAAAAATACTTTTAGCAGGAACTCTCGGTCTTATGATCATTTCCTGTTCTAAAAAAGAAAATACAGCAGAGGTGGCACCCTCTTCTGAAACAACTGCTGTTTCAGAGCCTGTTAAATCTACTCTTTCGGGCGATCAAATCATGGAAACATTGGATTGTTCTGGATGCCACGCTGTTAATGAGAGAATGATAGGACCTTCTTATAAGGAAGTTGCAGGAAAGTATTCTGAAAAAGATACAGAATTGCTGGCTTCCAAAATTATAGAAGGCGGAAGTGGAGTATGGGGAAGTGTGCCTATGGCCGCCCATCCACAGGTGTCTAAGGAAGATGCCAAAAAAATGGTGGAATATATTTTAAGTCAGAAGAAATAAAATATGTCCGCTGAAAAATCCAGTCTGCACACAAGAAATCTGCATCGTAATCCCTATGATTTTGATCAGCTTATTTCTTGTGTGCCGGAGCTGAAACACTATGTTTTCGTGAATGCTTATCAGACGGTAACCATTAATTTCAGCATTCCACAGGCAGTCAAACTGCTCAACAAAGCCTTACTCTTACATTTCTATAATGTTAAAGGCTGGGATATTCCCGATACCAATCTTTGTCCACCGATTCCTGGTAGAGCAGATTATGTACATTATATTGCCGATCTTTTAGCCGAACAGCTTGATACAATTCCTACAGGAAATTCTGTAAAAGGTCTGGATATAGGAACAGGCGCCAATCTTGTATATCCTTTAATCAGTCACAGGGCATATGGCTGGACGATGCTGGGAACAGATGTCAATCAGGATTCTTTGAAAAATGCTCGGCATATTTTGGATCAGAATGAAGATTTGTCGTGTTCTATTCTGTTAAAAAAGCAGCCGGAAGCTGATCATATCTTTACCAATATCATTAAGCCTGACGCCAGGTTTACCTTTACCATGTGCAATCCTCCTTTTCATGATTCTGAAGAGTCTGCTATGAAAGGAAATATCAGGAAAACAAAAAATCTCAGTAAATTAAAGAAAACAAAGCCACTTCTTAACTTCGGCGGTCAACAGTCCGAGCTGTGGTGTGAAGGAGGTGAACTGGCTTTTATAACAAAAATGATCAATGAAAGTGCATTATTTTCATCACAGGTTCTTTGGTTCACGTGCCTTGTTTCCAAAAAAGAAAATCTCAATAAACTGACCCGTCTTTTAAAGAAAGTAAAAGCTATAGAAGTGAAAACCATTGATATGGCTCAGGGGCAAAAGATCAGCAGAATGCTGGCCTGGACATTTATTCCTAAAAAGGACAGGAGAGCTTGGTTTGTTTAAAATTCAAGGTTCAAAGTTTAAAGTCATTAGCACAATAATTCAGATCTTGCATCTCAAACCCCGCATTCCGGAACACATATCCAGACTCCATATCTCAACCACTTTTTAAAATTTCTTAAAAAAGCCATTGATGGTCATGTCAAAAATGCCTAAATTTGTACGCTTTTAGAAAAATAAGAAATGCAATTATCAGAACAAGAAATCATTAGAAGAGAAAAGCTTAATAAGCTTACTGAAATGGGGATTAATGCGTTCCCTGCGGATGAGTATACCATTACAGATACTACAGAATCTATAAAACAGGACTTTTCTGAAAGTAAACAGGTAAAGATCGCTGGTAGATTGATGTCCCGCAGAATTCAGGGGAAGGCTTCTTTCGCAGAATTGCAGGATTCTAAAGGAAAAATCCAGGTTTACTTCAATAGAGACGAGATCTGTCCGGGGGAAGATAAAGAATTATATAACGAAGTATACAAGCATCTTTTGGATATTGGTGATATTATCGGTATCGAAGGAGAATTGTTTACGACACAGGTAGGAGAGAAGACGGTTTTAGTAAAAAACTTTATCCTTCTTACGAAGGCTTTACGTCCTCTTCCTCAGGCTAAAACTGACGAAAACGGTGTTGTTCACGACGGATTTACAGATCCTGAATTAAGATACAGACAGCGTTATGTAGATTTAACGGTGAACCCTCAGGTTAAAGAAATTTTCGTGAAGAGAACAAAACTGTTCAATGCGATGAGAGCTTTCTTTAATGATGCAGGATATTTTGAGGTGGAAACACCAATCCTACAGTCAATTCCTGGTGGAGCTGCTGCAAAACCGTTTATTACGCACCACAATGCGCTAGATATTCCATTATATTTAAGAATTGCCAACGAATTATATCTGAAAAGATTGATCGTAGGTGGTTTTGACGGAGTATATGAGTTCTCTAAAAACTTCAGAAATGAGGGAATGGACAGAACTCACAACCCTGAGTTTACGGCTATGGAAATCTATGTTGCGTATAAAGATTACAACTGGATGATGGATTTCACTGAGAAATTATTGGAATTCTGCGCCACTCAGGTGAATGGAAATGCAGAATCTACTTTCGGTGAGCACACAATCAATTGGAAAGCACCTTATCCAAGAGTTTCCATGACGGAAGCGATCCTGAAATATACTGGATTTGATATTACAGGAAAAACTGAGAAGGAATTATACGACTTCGCTAAATCTATCGGTATTGAAGTGAACGAGACGATGGGGAAAGGAAAATTAATTGATGAGATCTTCGGTGAGAAATGTGAAGGAAACTTCATTCAGCCAACATTCATTACAGATTATCCGATCGAAATGTCTCCACTGACAAAGAAACACAGAAGTAAAGAGGGCTTAACTGAGCGTTTCGAATTAATGGTTTGCGGTAAAGAAATCGCAAACGCTTATTCAGAGCTTAATGATCCTATCGATCAGAGAGAGCGTTTTGAAGCACAGATGACTTTATCTGAAAGAGGAGACGACGAGGCCATGTTCATCGATCAGGACTTCTTAAGAGCATTGGAATACGGTATGCCGCCAACTTCAGGATTAGGAATCGGTATGGACAGATTAATCATGTTCTTAACGAATAATGCATCGATTCAGGAAGTATTATTCTTCCCTCAGATGAGACCAGAAAAAGCGGTTCCTCAAATTGAATTGGGAGAGGATGAAAAAGTAATCCTTGAAATCCTTAATTCTCAGGAAGAAGCAATGTCTTTAGCTGAAGTAAAAGAAAGAAGCCAGTTATCTGGTAAAAAATGGGATAAAGCTTCTAAAACTTTAACAAAGAATAATATTGTGAAAGTAGAGAAGATTGAAGAAAATCTTCTGATGAAATTAGCATAATTTTTAAAGATAATAAATATCAAAAGCGAACCTTATAAGGTTCGCTTTTTTAATAAAATATACATTAACTTATTGTTCTTTTGATGAAAAACAAGGAATAACGTCACGTGTAAAATAAGGTTCCTGATTTACCCAAAACATATAATTTACTTTTAAAAAATCTTTTGCAAATGCACTAAGCATAGGGACAATATTTTTATTTTTCTGAACAATTTTAGTGTTTCCGGTTTCTCCGAGATAGTTTCCATCTTGAATAGCAATCCCCAATGGGACGGTGTATTTTTCTTCATGCATTAAAGTTAATGCGTGATTTAATTGAGCCTTTTTTTTGACCATTAAATCTGGACCACCAAGTCCAACGCCAATTTCTTCTCCATATTTATAAATGCTTCGAAGATATCCTTTATCTTCCCATGGAAGCCATTCTCCTGAAATAAAATTAGCATATTGCATGGTAGTAGAGCTTGGAAAAGCTTTTTTCATGGAAAGCATATTTGCTTTTATGGCCTTTACATATTGTTCAGGATTAAGGTTCTTAACGGTTCCTATAGCTGTTTCCTGAAGATTAATTCCTTCAATTTTTCCATCAAATTCTTTTCCTAAAGCTTCAAGGAATGTAGCGAAACATTGTTGAACTTTGGGATTCCAACGCTTAGCAACCCATCCCACAGCTTTACCTTCTTCGAAAAATTCGATAGCACCACCATCATATTCATCAGTTAAAAGGTATTTAGGTGTTGCATTATAATTGGGATCAAAAGTAGCATCCTGAAGCTGAATAAAAAGTTTTTTTCCTTTTGAACGAAGGTATTCATAATCTTCTTTAATAATGGAAAAATTATATTTGCCTTTCTCAGGTTCGAGATCTCTCCATGAATACATGATTTGTGCACCTTCAAATTGAGGAATATTTAAAAAAGGATGATCTTTTATCTGTTCTCTATCTCTCGAAAAATAAACGAAATTTTTTATTCCATTTTCTTTAACAGGGCATTTTTCAGCCTCGTATTTTTTATAAGCATTAGAATATTTTTCAGCAGGATTTTTATTTTGAGAAAATAGACTTGTAGTTGAAAAAATACTAAGAGTAATAATAAGGTATAGGTTGGCAGGTTTTTTTTTAGTTTTAAGTGTTAAAAGTGGCTGTGTAAAATATTTCATATAATTATATATTTTGTTTTAAAAGAATATAAAATCGAAAATATGATAAATTTTATATTTAACATAAACACTTAACGCCTGTTAACTTTAATTATAATTAATTAATAATATTCTAATAATTCGTGCAATTTCAGTTTTCTTTAAACTAAAAAATGAATGATTGTAATAATTGCCAGGGATCTCTGCTTTAGGTTGAAAAATGAATATTCAAAAACGAATTTAGATAATACAAGCATTGGGATAGCCGCTACAAAATTTATTTTCTTTGTTTACTGAACGAAGCCATCAGATAAAATAAGAATGGAAGAATAAATAATGAACCCAGCATCAACGCCCATCCCAATGCCGCAATAGTCTTTTCAGGAGCCATATGTTCCAATAATGAAAGGTGCTGTCCGTTTCCTAACAAAATAATATTCGGATTATGCTGGTATGTTGCCGCTACCAGAATCATCATCATCTGAAATCCAGCCAATGCACGTACAGGAAGAAGTTTCTGTCGGTTCAGAGCTCTTAAAATAAGCAATAATGCAATGGTAGCAAAGGCAATTGCCATAATCCCTAAAGGCTTGGAAAATACCCACATCAAAAGAGGTATATCTGAAATATAAGCTGTGAAAAATACCAATATTCCAGTAATGACAACGAAGATCATCGTCTGTTTGGACTTTCTTATCATTAATAAAAGATCTGCTTTATCACGGGTTTCTCTTAATGAAAAAATTGAAGCAAGATAAGCACATAGTGCAACGGTAAATAACCCCACAGAAACTCCAAACCAGTTCAGCCAGCTGAATACATACAAATCCAGAAAACCAACAGCATCAGGATTGATAGAATGTGAAACGGTTGCAGCAGCAATTAATCCCAAAAAGAAAGGAGTCAAAAGACTTGCATAGTAAAAGATCTGAGTATATAAAACCTGCCAGTTATCTTTTACTGCATCATAATGTCTGAATGTAAATGCTGTTCCTCTCGCAATAATTCCCAAAAGCATTAATACTAAAGGAATATGAAGATAAGTAGACATGGTAGTATAAATTTCAGGAAAACCTACAAAGAGAATTACAATCGCAATGATCAGCCACATATGATTGGCTTCCCAAACGGGAGCAATAGACTCATACATGATTTCCTGGGTCTTATTTCTGGCTTTTTTATGAGTGAAAAGTTCCACAATTCCAGCTCCGAAATCAGCACCTCCCAGAATAATATAAAGGCATATGGATAGCCAGAGAAAACCTATTACAACGTAGATCATGATTGTTTGTTTTTATCGTTAAACTGAGAATCGGTAGGATCGTAAAGCTTTGGTACCATCTGAATCTGTCTCTTTAAAAGGAAAACAAGAATCAATGATAATGAGATGAAAATAGCCGTAAAGAAGTAGAATGAATACTGTATTCCCGGCATAGGTGTTACAGCATCTACTGTTCTCATAATGCCATAAATGATCCATGGCTGTCTTCCGACTTCTGTTACCGTCCATCCGGCTTCCAGCGCAATATACCCGAAAGGTGTTGCTATTAAAAAGGTTTTTAACAACCAGTGCTTACTTAACCATTCTTTTTTGAAGAAGAAGGCATATAAATAAATAGCGCCAATACCAATCATCACCACTCCGAAGAAGATCATAATCTGAAAGGCATAATGAACAACTGCAATCGGAGGCCATTCGTCTCTTGGGAAATCTTTAAGACCCTTTACTTCAGCATTGAAATCATTGCTCACCAGAAAACTTAAAACTTTTGGAATTTTCACCGCATATTTTACCTCTTCTTTTTCCTCATCAGGAATTCCTCCAATCACAAATGAAGCCCCTTTTTCAGTTTCAAAATGAGCCTCCATAGCCGCTAATTTGATAGGTTGTCTTTCTGCTACTGATTTAGCGGCAACATCACCACTTAACGGTGCACCAAATGCTCCGATCAATGCAAAACCTACAGCAATTCTAAAAGCTTTAGTGTGAAATTCAATATTTCTTTTTCGCATGATCATAAAAGCATGTACCCCGGCTACAGCAAATCCCGTTGCACAAAATGCGGCAACCGTCATGTGAAGAGCCTGCGGAAACCATGCGTCATTAAACATAGCTTTGATAGGATCTATATTTAGATATTGTCCGTTGATATAATCAAAACCGGTAGGGGAGTTCATCCATGAGTTGGCGGCTACCACCAGAATTCCGGAAGCCAGCCCGCTGAGCCCAACAAGGAAACCACAGAACCAGTGAAACCATTTATTGAATCTTTCCCATCCATATAAAAAGAACCCGATAGCAATAGCTTCGATGAAAAAGGCCGTCCCTTCCAAAGAAAATGGCATCCCGAAAATCGGTCCTGCATGCTTCATAAAACCAGGCCATAGAAGACCCAACTCAAAAGAAAGCATCGTTCCTGAAACGGCTCCTGTAGCAAAAAGGATTGCTACCCCTTTGCTCCATGCTTTTGTTAATCCTTTATATACTTCATTATTGGTCTTTAGGTATTTCCAATGGGCAAAAGCCATCAGAAAAGGCATCACCATACCCACACAGGAGAATATGATATGAAAGCCCAGAGAGAGTGCCATCTGAGCGCGTGCTGCTATAAAATCATCCATAATATCAACTTTTCAGTAAATAAATTTACGCATAAATTATTGATGTTGAATATGATTTACAACAGTTGATATTTCACCAATACATTTTAATTTTGATTCTTTTATTGGCTTACTTTTCCTTATGTTTTTACTAAGAAAACTATATGTTTTTTTGACACTTTTTAACTTTCATACCTCGAAAAAAATCACGATATTTGTAAGTCTTTGCATAGAGCAGGATTTTTAATATTTAATATGAGTCAAAAACAATATACAGCTAGTAGTATTCAGGCATTGGAAGGAATGGAGCACGTTCGTATGCGTCCTTCAATGTACATTGGTGATGTAGGAACAAGAGGACTTCACCACTTGGTTTATGAAGTAGTAGATAACTCTATTGACGAGGCGTTGGCAGGATACTGCGACACAATCTTCGTGAGCATCAAGGAAGGAAACGGAATTGAGGTAAGTGATAATGGTAGAGGTATCCCGGTTGATTTCCACGAAAAAGAGCAGAAATCAGCCCTTGAAGTTGTAATGACAAAAATTGGAGCCGGAGGTAAGTTTGATAAAGACTCTTATAAGGTTTCAGGAGGTCTTCACGGAGTTGGGGTATCGTGTGTGAACGCACTTTCCAACGAAATGGTGACTACTGTTTACAGAGACGGGAATGTTTATCAGCAAATATATTCTAAAGGAAAAGCACAAACTCAGGTTGAGGAGATTGGTCATAGTGAGAAAAGAGGAACTAAGCAGTTTTTCCAGCCGGATGATACCATCTTTACAGAACTGGTTTATAACTATGATACATTAGCAAGCCGTTTAAGAGAACTTTCTTATCTGAACAAAGGAATTACCATTACGCTTACCGATGAAAGAGAAAAATTAGAAGACGGATCTTTCCGTTCAGAAGTTTTTCATTCTGAAGGAGGTTTAAAGGAATTTGTTGCATACATTGATGGAAACCGTGAATCTATCATGGAGCACGTGATCTTCATGGAAGGTGAAAGAGATGATATTCCTGTGGAAGTAGCCATGCGTTACAACACATCTTTCAACGAAAATCTTCACTCTTACGTAAACAATATCAATACGCATGAGGGAGGTACTCACCTTGCGGGTTTCAGAAGAGCTTTAACGAGAACTTTAAAGAAATATGCAGATGAGCTAGGGCTTCCTGCAAAAGAAAAAGTAGAGATTACAGGTGATGACTTCCGTGAAGGATTAACAGCTGTAATTTCTGTAAAAGTAATGGAACCTCAGTTTGAAGGACAGACCAAAACGAAATTAGGAAACTCCGAAGTTTCTGGTGCTGTTGATAAGATTGTAGGAGAAATGCTTACTAATTTCTTAGAAGAGAATCCTAATGAAGCTAAAGTAATTGTTCAAAAAGTTGTTTTAGCTGCAAAAGCAAGACAGGCCGCTAAAAAAGCGCGTGAAATGGTTCAGAGAAAATCCCCAATGGGAGGTTCTGGTCTTCCTGGAAAGCTTTCTGACTGTTCTTCCAAAGATCCGGCAGAATCTGAACTTTTCCTTGTAGAGGGAGATTCCGCAGGAGGTACTGCTAAGCAGGGACGTGACAGACACTTTCAGGCTATTCTTCCATTAAGAGGTAAAATTTTGAACGTAGAGAAATCTATGCTTCATAAAGTATATGATAATGAGGAAATCAGAAATATCTATACAGCTCTTGGAGTTTCTGTAGGAACAGAAGAAGACAGCAAAGCATTGAATATGGCTAAGCTAAGATACCACAAGATCGTTATCATGACCGATGCCGATATTGATGGATCTCACATTTCGACATTGATCCTTACTTTCTTCTTCAGATATATGAAGGAGCTTATTGAGAACGGATATATTTATATTGCTCAACCTCCTTTATACCTATTAAAGAAAGGGAACAAAAAAGTATATGCTTATAACGAAAAAGAACGTGAAGAGTTTACATTGGAAATGGCTCCAGATGGAAAAGGAGTAGAGGTACAACGTTATAAAGGTCTTGGAGAGATGAATCCTGAGCAGCTTTGGGAAACAACACTTAACCCAGAACACAGAATTCTGAAGCAGGTAACTATCGATAATGCTGTTGAAGCTGATAGTGTCTTCTCAATGTTGATGGGAGATGAGGTTCCACCAAGAAGAGAGTTTATCGAGAAAAATGCGAAATATGCAAAAATTGATGCATAAACCTTTTTAAAAATATAATAAAAAAGCTTCTAATTATTTAGAAGCTTTTTTTATATTTGGGTAAACCAAAAAAACAAATAATATGTTAACTCTTTTACAAACAGACCCTTACAATGGGGCAGATTCGGTATCTGGTGCAGCTGCTGCAGGATTAGGGATTGGAACTATGTTCTTCGGATTACTTTGCTATATCTTCTACGGATACTGTATGTATAAAATCTTCCAGAAAGCAGGAAGACAGGATGCGTGGGCAGCTTTTATTCCTATTTATAATACAATTGTATTGCTGGAAATTGTGAAAAAACCAATATGGTGGATCATTCTTTTCTGTATTCCATTAGTCAATATCTATGCATGTTGGGTAGTGTATGACAGGCTGGCTAAAGGTTTTTCCAAAGAAACTCCTCTTTACACGATTCTGATTCTCTTCCTGGGATTTATCTTTATTCCTGTATTGGGGCTTGGAAGTGATCAGTATGATAGTAAGCTGGTTCCAAATGATTAAAAACAAGATTAAAAAAAATAAAGACTTCAGAAATGAGGTCTTTTTTTATTTCTAATTGGGAAATATGGACTCCTGGGAGATGTTAAGTTCTAAATAAAATGCCTTCCTAAACTGTTAAATATTTATATGTAAAAAGGTTTTTAAATGATTAATTGTTTCATTTTTAATTGGTTATATATTGTGTTGTAGATTTGTTGTAGTCAGTTTTTTTGTTTCAAAATTGTATTATTCTCATTTTGTGCCACGAAATGACTAAAACACTGAGTGATAAGAAAAATCATTATGATACTAATTGCAGATATCGTGAGCATTTTCTAGATGGGCTGTTGCTAATTCTTTAGCAGCAAATAAAAATCATCAATATTTATTTTAAAATAAATATTGATGATTTTTATTTGTAATTAATTAATTTTATCACATACATATGTAATTTTTTTTACTATTTACTGGATTTGTATATTTTGGTGTTATGATTGATGATTATTTAATTAAAAATCTAATATGAAAAAAGAATTCCTCTTTATTATTTTTTTTGTGATGAACCTTACATTGTACAATGCTCAACAATATACTATAAAACAGATAGATAGTTTGATTAGTTGTACTGAAAAGGTACTTGCTGATAAAAATGATAGTAATATCATTGTATTAAGCAATAGAGATTACAAAATTTCTCAAAAAGCAAATTATCCTGAAGGG